>NZ_CP098039.1:0-1352981 GCF_023650955.1 Thermosynechococcus sp. HN-54
GTGATTAGCTCTGCCGAAGATCTCTGGCACCAAATTTTGGAGCGGTTGCAACTATTGCTCAGTCGCCCGACGTTTGAAACTTGGATTAAGACAGCAACAGTGCAGTCCTTTGATGGTCAGACGTTGACCATTTGTACCCCCAATCCCTTTGCCCGCAATTGGCTACAAAAGTACTATTTGAAAACTATTGCCGATGTGGCACGGGAAATTGTCGGTGAGGCGGTGGAGATTGAGCTGGCGATCGCCCAAGGGGCAGAGCATGACACCAGTATTCGCCCGACCAGTCGTGCTGAGGTAGAGGCCACCACCCCACCCGCTCGCCATCGCGGCACTGAACTGAATCCTAAGTATGTCTTTTCCCGCTATGTTGTTGGCCCCAATAACCGCATGGCCCATGCCGCCTGCTTGGCAGTGGCAGAATCGCCGGGGCGGGAGTTTAATCCCCTCTTTCTCTGTGGTGGTGTTGGCTTGGGCAAGACCCATCTGATGCAGGCGATCGGTCACTATCGCTTGGAAATTGACCCCAATGCCAAGATTTTCTATGTCTCGACCGAGCAGTTTACGAATGATTTAATTGCCGCCATTCGCAAAGACAGTATGCAGAGCTTTCGCGAGCACTATCGGGCGGTGGATGTGATGCTCGTGGATGACATTCAATTTATTGAGGGCAAGGAGTACACCCAAGAGGAGTTTTTTCACACCTTCAACACGCTGCACGAGGCCGGTAAGCAGGTGGTCTTGGCCAGCGATCGCCCCCCCAGTCAAATTCCCCGCCTGCAAGAGCGCCTCTGCTCCCGCTTTTCCATGGGGCTGATAGCGGATATTCAACCTCCCGACTTGGAAACCCGCATGGCCATTCTCCAGAAAAAAGCGGAGTACGAAAATATCCGCCTGCCCCGCGATGTGATTGAGTATATTGCCGCCAGCTACACCTCCAACATTCGGGAACTAGAGGGAGCACTGATTCGAGCCGTGGCCTACATTTCCATCTCTGGACTACCAATGACGGTGGAAAATATTGCCCCAGTGCTCAGTCCATCCATCCGCAAAATTGAGACCTCCCCAGAGGTGATCCTAAAGGTGGTCTCTGAAACCTTGAACGTGTCCATCAGTGATCTCAAGGGCAACTCCCGCCGTCGCGAAATTAGCATGGCGCGCCAAGTGGGGATGTATCTGATGCGCCAATACACGGGCTTGAGCTTGCCGAAAATCGGTGAAGAGTTTGGCGGCAAGGATCACACCACTGTGATGTATAGCTGCGACAAGGTGGCCGAACTCCAGCGCACCGATCCGGAAATGGGCAGTTTGCTGCGACAAATCAGCGATCGCATTAACTTGGCCAGCCGCCCCAGTGAGCCATAGTCCCTTCCTATGCAAAGATAAAAATAGTCTGCAAAGGGGCATAGATGCACATCCTGATTCCCGCCGCCGGCATGGGAAAACGCATGGGAGCCAGCCACAATAAACTGCGTTTGCAGCTGCTTGGTAAGCCCCTTTTGGCGTGGACATTGGAAGCGGTTGCTGCGGCTGAGCGCATTGAATGGATTGGTGTCATTGGCCAACCTGAAGACTTTCCCCTTTGGAAAGCTCTGCTTGCAGACCTAAAGCTACGGCAACCCGTGCACCTTATCCTAGGGGGCAAGACCCGCCAAGCCTCCGTTTTTAATGGTTTACAGGCGCTCCCCGAAACGGCTGACCATGTCCTGATCCACGATGGTGCCCGTTGTCTTGCCACCCCTGATCTGATTGATCGCTGTGCCCAAGCCCTAGAGACCTATGCGGGACTGATTGCAGCGGTGCCTGTTAAAGATACAATTAAAATTGTCAATCGTGAAGGGGTTGTCGTCCAGACTCCAGAGCGAGATTCCCTGTGGGCGGCTCAAACTCCCCAAGGCTTTCGCGTCGAACCTTTGCGTATTGCCCATGAAATGGCGGTGGCTAAAGGCTGGGAAGTCACAGACGATGCTGCCCTCTTTGAACGCTTAGGCTATGCCGTACACATTGTCTTGGGCGAAGAAACCAATCTCAAGATAACGACTCCTAGCGATCTCCCCCTTGCAGAACGAATCTTGCAGCATCGCCGGGAGCAAGGCCACAGGGACACACTACCCTAGGCCAAGGTTTCAGGGCAGTAGCCCAAGCCTTGAATAAACTGTTTGCGAAATGCTTCGATGTCATCGTAGTTGGGGTAGCCATGGGAGACAATCGCCACTTGATAACGGCGCATTACATCCACCATTGACTGTCCGGTTTCCAGTGCCCAGAGAGCCATTTTGAGTGAAATCCCTGGTGTGTAGGGGAATCCCAATTCGTTCAAGAAGGCGCGGAAATTCCCTGCTTGTTCGGCGGAGAGGGGAGAATGCATTTTAATGCGAATCACCCACCCATCCACTTGATGAATCACTGTAACAAACTGAACTGGTAGCTTGGCGTATTCATGCAAGAATTGCACAACCCGCAGGGTAAGGCTGGCATTGCTGAGGTGATAGATGAAATCCATGGTGTTGACCTCTTACCCTTGATACTTTCATTGTCGGCGGCAGGTGGGGCGATCGCCTAGGGGAATTGTCCGCGATTTGCTGGGGGAAACTCCCCTATCCTGAGGACTGGGACAATCGCTGCTGGGGAGTCCCACTCAGCAGATCATGAGCCGCTTGCAAAATCTGTGGGATCTTCTGGCGATGGGGACTGTTCTGTAAAGAGGGCGCTAAATCCAAGTGTTTCACCTGTGCCGCATTCGCTCCCGGAAACCAGTGGCCGCCGTTGCCGAGCAGGTTATAGCGCATACGGGCGTAGTCGAGCAAATCGTAGGCCTGCGCTAGATTCCACAGCCAGAGGATCACTGGGATATTCACTTCAGCGGGAGTGTGCCGATAGTCGGGCAGTCCCTGATGCCAAGTGCGGTACCAGTCTTCCCCTAGGCGCTCAATGGCGGCTTGCTCCAGCTGTGCCAAGATCGGCGGTAGAATCTCCTCCGCCTGATCCAACAGATCTAGGGCCTTGAGGTGCTCATCAAAATCACTGGGACGCGCCGCACCAATACTCAGGGTATGCACTTGGGGATGGGACAGGCAAAAGAGATCGTTAAAAAGCATTGGGCTTAAGGGGGCGCACAGTTCCACAAGGCGTTGGGGTGGTTTGTAGAGCATTCCCCCCTTATCGGCAGGGCTAATGATAAAGACGCCCATATCGCGGGCTTGGGCATCGAGAATCGCCGGCCAATTCTGCTGATTGATGTAGTACCAGTGCAGGTTGACATAGTCAAACACATCGCTGGCGATCGCCTGCCGAATCACCTCTAGGCTGCCGTGGGTAGAAAAGCCAATGAAGCGAATCTTGCCCGCTGCTTGAAACTCCCGCGCCACCTCTAGGCATCCCCGCGGTCGCAGCACCTGTTCTAGATGCTCGGGTAGGTTAATGCCATGGATCCCCAGTAAATCAATGTAGTCCAGCCGCAGATTGCGCAGCGAGGTTTCCAAGGTTTCCCGAAATTCCTTGGCGGTGGGTCGCGGACCCACTTTGGTTTGCACAATCAGTTTTTCCCGAGGTAACCGAGGCAGAATTTTGCCCAACTGCACTTCTGAGGTGCCATAGCCACGGGCGGTTTCAATATGGTTAATCCCCAGCTCCACGGCACGGCGAATCGTCGCCTCTAAATTGCGTTGATTCTCCTCAGGAATTGTACTCGGACTGACATCCTGCCATGAAAACTGATAGCGCATGCCGCCACAGGAAAAGACAGGCATCGGTAGTTGGGTGCGACCAAAGCGACGGTAGCGCATGTTGAACTTAATGAACCTTCCTTCACTATTTTGTCGGAATTGTCAGCCTCTAGTCATTAGCGGCTAACTCAGGAAGACTCAACCGAGCCGCCAACACCAGCCATTGGTTTGGGCTAGGCTAGAAAAAATTACAGCAATTTTTTGGTATGTCTCAAGGGAAAAGTCATTCTCTTCTACCCTTACTTCTTTCCCTGTTTGCCACCCTGGGTCTTTTGGGGATTGGTGGGGTGTTGGTGCTGCGTCTGCTCAATAGTGGCCAGACCATTTCTTTCAATGGGAGTTTGAATCCAAGCACAGGCGGTCAATCCACCTTTAGGCAAGTCAAGGATGTTCCCAGTGGTCTTTTCAATTATGGCGGTAGCACCACTTGGGCACCCATTCGCCGCGATGTCGATCCGCTGCTGCAAGCCGCTTGGCCGAATTTTCAGTTGCGCTACGTGGATCCCCCCGCGGGCACTCCCGGATCGGGGAGTGGTATTCGCATGTTGCTAAACAATCAACTGGCCTTTTCCCAGTCTTCGCGCCCCCTCAAGGAGGAGGAGTTAGCCAAAGCGCAAGCTCAAGGGCTGAAATTACAGGCTATTCCGGTGGCAATTGATGGGCTGGCGATCGCCGTCAACCCGAGGCTGGGGATTCCCGGCCTGACCGTGCAACAGGTGGTGGACATTTACACCGGCAAAGTGACCAATTGGCAGCAGGTGGGCGGGCCAAACGTCAAGATTACTCCCTTTTCCCGTCGTCCTGAGGATGGCGGTACCGTCGAATACTTTATTCAGGAGGTTTTAGGCAAGCAGCCCTTTGGCAGGAATGTAGTCATGGTTCGAGATACCACTGATGGCCTGCGGCGGGTCGCAGCGACCCTTGGGGGCATTTATTATGCCTCTGCTCCAGAGATAGTCGGTCAATGTCGTATCCATCCTCTGCCCCTTGGACGCCAAGCCAACGAATACGTGCCTCCCTATCAAGACCCCTATGTTCCCCCTGAACAGTGTCCCCAGCAGCGCAACCAACTCAATCATCGGGCTTTTCAAGAGGGCACTTATCCCATCACCCGCCGCCTATTTGTCATTACCAAGGAGGACAATAGCCTTGATGCCCAAGCAGGTCGTGCCTACGCTGCCCTCTTGCTTACTGATCAAGGACAAGCGGCCATTGAAAAGGCAGGGTTTGTGCGCCTGCGCTAGGGGATAATCCGTCTAGAAAAAGAAATCTCCTGTTTTGGCACCGCCACCACAGATAATAGATCCTGTCACCTGCTCTCTTCAACTCTGGATCCATGACCTACAAGCGACTCAGTGACAGCGAACGCCAGTGTATCTTTCAACAGTACACCGCTGGGCAAACAATTAAAGCGCTCGCAGCGGCATTTGGTGTGAGTGAAAACACCATTCGGCGTGTCATTAAGCAAATGGAAGAGGACATCGCTGCTCCTGATGCCCAAGAAGCCCCCTTACCCGCTGGAGCGACCGCTGATGCCATAGCTGAGGAGGAGGAGCTGGATGTAGAGATAGCGACGGCAGAGGCCGTTGTCCTTGGCGAGGACGACTACAGCGATGACGCGGATGACGATCTTGAGGACGAAGAGGAAGAGGAACTTGAGGGGGACATTCCCCTGCCGGATTTGGCCGATGTGGAAGTGGTGGAGTCGGTTGAGGTCATTCCCCTTTCGGAAGCGGTGTTGCCCCGTCCCTGTTATGTTGTGGTTGATCGGCGAGCGGAATTGCTGACTCGTCCCTTGGAGGCTTTTCGCGGCTTAGGGGCGCTCTCCAGTGAAGAGGCTCAACAAAGCACCCTGCCTATTTTCGATAGTCGTCCGGTGGCGCTGCGGTATTCCCAGCAAAATCAACGTCTCTATAAGGCGAACGATGTGCAGTGGCGCAAGACGGTGGTTAAAGTACCAGATGGGGAAATGTTACGAAAAGTGCGCAGCTATCTTCAGTCGAAGGGGATTACCCGATTGCTCTACCATGGACGAGTGTATGCCCTTGATTGAGGTAAGCTAGGGGCATTGATAATCATGGGGACAATGTCCCTCGACGTTTGAGGAGATTGGTAAAAGTTTTATGAAAGCAATGATCTTGGCGGCTGGAAAAGGCACGCGGGTACGCCCGATTACATACACCATTCCGAAGCCAATGATCCCAATTCTGCAAAAGCCAGTGATGGAGTTTTTGGTGGAACTCCTGCGGCAGCATGGCTTTACTGAGATTATGGTGAACGTGAGCCACCTTGCCCACGAAATTGAAAGCTATTTTCAGGATGGGCAGCGCTTTGGTGTAGAGATTGCCTACTCCTTTGAGGGCTACATCAAGGATGGGGAACTCGTGGGCAAAGCCCTAGGATCGGCGGGTGGCATTAAGCGAATTCAAGATTTTCACCCCTTTTTTGATGACACGTTTGTGGTACTGTGTGGGGACGCCCTCATTGACTTAGATTTGACGGCAGCGGTGGCTTGGCATCGCAAAAAGGGGGCGATCGCCACTGTGATTATGAAAACAGTGCCTAAAGAGGATGTCTCTAGCTATGGCGTAGTCGTTACCGATGAGAGCGATCGCATTGTCGCCTTTCAGGAAAAACCGGCTGTCGAGGAAGCCTTGAGCAACAATATCAACACCGGTATTTATATCTTTGAGCCAGAAATTATCGACTACATTCCTTCCAATCAAGAGTACGACATTGGCAGCCAGCTGTTCCCTAAATTGGTGGAAATGGGTGCTCCCTTCTATGGCCTAGCAATGGACTTTGAATGGATTGACATTGGTAAAGTCCCCGACTACTGGCAGGCAGTGCGCGGCGTTCTCAATGGCACGATCAAGAATGTCTCGGTTCCCGGCCATGAGCGGTTTCCCGGCATTTACACTGGGCTGAATGTGGCGGTCAATTGGGATAAAGTCACGATCCAAGGCCCCGTGTACATTGGTGGCATGACCAAGATTGAAGATGGAGCAACGATTATTGGGCCGACGATGATTGGTCCCAATTGCCACATTTGTAGTGGCGCTGTCGTCGATAACTGTGTGATTTTTGAGTATTCTCGCCTTGGTTCAGATGTCCGGTTGGTGGACAAATTGGTCTTTGGGCGCTACTGTGTCGACAAAACCGGCACAACAATTGATCTAAAGGCTGCTGCCCTTGATTGGCTGATTACCGATTCGCGCCAAACGGATATTCAGCCCAGTCCCCTTGAATTGAGGGAGATTGTGTCCTAGACGCCGCTCAAGCCCATGACACTTGCGAATCAGTTGCAAAGCGGTTTGACGCTGTTTCTCAGCCTCTTGGTGGAGGCACTGCCCTTTTTGCTGCTGGGCATTTTGCTCTCTAGCGTGCTGCTGCTGTTTGTAGATGAGCAGGCGCTCATTCGTCGCTTGCCGCGATCGCCCCTGCTGGGAGCGTTGGTGGGCAGTTGTATTGGGTTTCTGTTTCCTGTGTGCGAGTGTGGCAATGTGCCGGTGGCGCGGCGGTTATTGGTGCAAGGACTCCCCCCCTCGGTGGCCATTGGCTTTTTGTTGGCGGCACCCACGATCAATCCAATTGTGATCTGGGCTACTTGGACGGCCTTTCGCGATCAGCCAGAGATTGTGGTGTTTCGGGTGCTCTTCTCGCTGGCGATCGCCACGATTATTAGCTGGGTTTTTAGTTTCCAAAAGAATCTAACCCCCTTTTTGCAGCCTACGGTAACCAGTCTGATGCGTCGCCCCCAACCTCAAGCAACGGCTGTGCCGGCCCTGCTCCAGTCGGGCACCTACCTATTGGGGATTCCCGGTCAACCCCTTGCCATGGAAACCCTAACGCTTTCCCCACCTACTGCAACAATTCCTTGGCAGCAGCGTCTGCCCCAAGTCCTAGAGAATGTAGTGCAGGAATTTCGTGAACTGGGGGGAATTTTAGTCCTTGGTAGCCTAGTGGCGACGATCATTCAGGTAGCCGCCCCCCGTGAACTCATCCTCGGCCTTGGCCAAGGGCCGGTGATCTCCATTGTGGCGATGATGATCTTGGGCACCGTAATTTCCATTTGCTCGACTGTTGATGCCTTCTTTGCCCTTGCCTTTGCTGCCACGTTTACGCCGGGGTCAATTCTTGCTTTTCTCGTCCTCGGACCCATGGTGGATCTCAAGGGACTGGGGTTATTGCTGACGATTTTTCGTCCCCGTGCCCTGATGTACATCTTCCTGTTGGTGGCACAATTGACGTTTTCCTTTTGTTTATTTTTGAACTTGCAGTGGAGTTAGCCGTGGTTGTTAAGCCAGAGTGGTTACGGGTCAAAGCCCCTCAATGGCAGCGGGTGGGTTCGGTCAAGGAACTGCTGCGGGACTTAAACCTGAATACCGTTTGCGAAGAGGCCTCCTGCCCCAATATTGGCGAGTGTTTCCATGAGGGAACGGCCACCTTTTTAATGATGGGGCCGGCCTGTACCCGATCTTGCCCCTACTGTGACATTGATTTTGCGAAAAAGCCACTGCCTTTAGACCCCACTGAACCCCAGCGACTGGCGGAAGCGGTGGTGCGGATGCGTCTCAACCATGTTGTCATTACCTCGGTGAATCGCGACGATTTACCCGATGGTGGAGCCTCCCAGTTTGTGGCCACAATTGAGGCAGTGCGGAAGCGATCGCCCCAGACGACCATTGAAGTGCTGATTCCCGATCTCTGTGGCAATTGGCAAGCCTTGGATCAAATTCTCGCCGCCAGTCCAGAAGTGCTGAACCACAACACCGAGACGGTGCCGCGTCTCTATCGGCGGGTGCGTCCCCAAGGCAACTATCAGCGCAGTCTGGAACTGCTGCAACGGGTGCGCGATCGCGCCCCTTGGATTTACTCCAAGTCAGGAATGATGGTGGGCTTGGGAGAAACCCCTGCGGAAGTGACGGCAGTGATGGCGGATCTGCGCCAAGTGGGCTGTGACATTCTCACCATTGGCCAGTACCTCCAACCCAGTGCCAAACACCTACCTGTGCAAGCTTTTATTCCGCCAGAGCAATTTGAAGCATGGCGCCAACTTGGCGAATCCATGGGCTTTTTGCAGGTGGTGTCCTCTCCTCTGACCCGCAGTTCCTACCATGCCGAACAGGTGCGTGCCCTGATGCAACAATATCCTCGCCAGCGTCCTGCAACAAACTCCATCCGATAAATTTATTGCAATTTAATTGCAACTAGGTTAGGCTAAGCAGTAGGAAAATTCTGCATTAAGAAACCCCCAAGATGGGGGAATTTTATGAATAACTGTCATCTTGTGTTAGGGTTCGTTAACCAAAATTGCGAAAGACTACGCCTTCAGGCTGTCATTGGCCAGAAAATGGCCAATATGATAAGCGCGTTCTTCCGTTTGCAGGAGGATTTGATCATACAGATAAGCCGTGGCGCGATCGCCCAAACTTTCTGCTTGGGTCGCCTGTTGCCGCAGAATACTAATAATGGTCTGCTCCGCTTGCAAATCATTGTTAAGCATTTGCCGGCAGTTAAAAGCCCCTTCCGGTTCAGGGGTAAAGCAGCAGAGAGCAGCCAACTGTTGGAAACCAGCCACAGGCACGCCCCCCAGACCATTCAGGCGTTCTCCCAAGTTATGGACATGACCTTGCACCTGCTCATAGCAGTCTTGGAAAAACTGATGCAAGGGATAAAATTCTGCCCCCTCAACGACAAAATGATGTTTTTGGTACTGCAAATACAGGGCTTGAAAACTGGCCAAGAGGCGATTCATCCCCTCGCATACCGGCGTGGTGGTGGCTTTCTCCAGCAACACAACGGTGTCACCCATCTCGCCAAAGGCTTGGCGTGGCACTGCACTGGTCGTCATAGCACGATGCTCCTTTGCGGACACTAGTGAGCTAACTAACTTAGCTCTGACAGCCCGATCTTAAACTACCCACCTGTACATTTTCAATAATGGAGTGCTTATTGAATGTCTATAAACCCCCACGTTATTGCAGTTCAGTGGCAATTACGCTGGCCAATTTACCAACGGTTGACTGAGCTAGAGGTGCCCTGTGAGTACCTTCCCTATCAACCCCTGACCGTGGAGGTCAATTCCCCCCTAGCAGCGCTGCAAGTATGGTCAGTCGTGCGGCAGATGTCTGCTGCCCGTGATACCCTAGTAGATTGGCTGGAACAGTGCTGGCAGTGCCCCTTGACCGATTTAACCGAATACCAAGATTCTGCTGAGCATTAGGGGAATGTACAGCCAGCAGGAGGTGCAGCATTGAATGTGGCAGTCGTGATATTGGTGACTGTTCCTGCGCCACTGGTGCTGATAGCCACGCCACCATTGTTCAAACTGAGGCTAGGAGCATTAACAACACGGAAGGTAACAGGAACATTCTGGGGTTGTAAGCGGAAACCCGCACCACTTGTTTGGATATTACTCAATACGTTTGCACACAGTGTTGCACTATTATCAGCCCGCAGCTCTAAACTTCGGGTGGCAGGGTTCCCTTGAGTGAGGGTGTTGTTACTGAGGGTGGCATTGAGGCGAGAAGTATTTTGAGCACGCAGTCGCACTGCTTCACCGCCAGCCGTTGTTTGGATACTGTTATTGCTCACTTCAAGTTGCAAGCCAGCATTGTTAGTGGTGTCAATTTCTATCCCGCGATCGCTGACACCAGACAGCTGATTGCCGACAATTCTGACCCGTGCCGGTGCTGGACTAGCAGCCGTCGTCGTGAACTCAATGTCAATGCCATCATTACCACCACCAATATTTTGCATCACATTATTTTCAATGTTCAGCACCACCTGTCCCGCACTATTCGACTCTAGGGTGATGGCATCATCATTTAAGATATTGCGTATCTCATTGTTGCGAATCGTGATATTCGCACTGGGATTTGCAATTGGAGCTGCACTGCTGACGATATCAAACGTAATCCCCGCATCAGAAATACTGTCAACCACGTTGTTTTCCAAGACAGCTGTGAGGCTAGCGCCATCCCCAATGTTGAAGTCAATGCCATCACTGCCATCAGCCCCCGTACCAATGTTGCGAATCTGATTGTTCCGAACGGTAACCGTTGCACTCGCGGGAGCCGCACAGTTCGCAAACTGATTATCACTGAAGCGGTCAGGCACCGCAAAGCTATCTCCACGGCAGAGGTTGAATTCAATTCCATCCACACGATTCCCTGCCGTCAGGTTGTTTTCAGTCACGTTATTTTCGATGGTGATATTGGCATTCCCGCGGTTGTTGCGGATGAAGATACTGGATTCTAGATTGGTATCTGTTGCCGTTTGCCCAACATTACGCACAGTATTACCGCGAATAATGACGTTTCCAAGGGCGTTGTCTAGACCAATTCCCTCACCAATGCCACCATTGACAGTGTTATTTTCAATCGTTGCGTTGGTACTTTCAGTGAGGCTGATGCCACGGCGGTTAAAGGCAGGGGCAGCCGTACTGGTAATTGTAACGGTGTTATTGCGGATGACTGGCGATTGGACATTCTGTAAGACAATACCTGCGGCATTTGTTACGGTGATCGTATTATTGTTGACTTGAGGAGTTAACACAGAGTTATTTTGACCACGTAAGCGAATTGCTTCACCTGTATTCGTTAACGTATTGTCGCTGATTTCAATCTCTAGACGAGCATTGTTACTTGTATCGACTTCAATCCCGCGATCGCTGACACCAGACAGCTGATTGCCGACAATTCTGACCCGTGCCGGTGCTGGACTAGCAGCCGTCGTCGTGAACTCAATGTCAATGCCATCATTACCACCACCAATATTTTGCATCACATTATTTTCAATGTTCAGCACCACCTGTCCCGCACTATTCGACTCTAGGGTGATGGCATCATCATTTAAGATATTGCGTATCTCATTGTTGCGAATCGTGATATTCGCACTGGGATTTGCAATTGGAGCTGCACTGCTGACGATATCAAACGTAATCCCCGCATCAGAAATACTGTCAACCACGTTGTTTTCCAAGACAGCTGTGAGGCTAGCGCCATCCCCAATGTTGAAGTCAATGCCATCACTGCCATCAGCCCCCGTACCAATGTTGCGAATCTGATTGTTCCGAACGGTAACCGTTGCACTCGCGGGAGCCGCACAGTTCGCAAACTGATTATCACTGAAGCGGTCAGGCACCGCAAAGCTATCTCCACGGCAGAGGTTGAATTCAATTCCATCCACACGATTCCCTGCCGTCAGGTTGTTTTCAGTCACGTTATTTTCGATGGTGATATTGGCATTCCCGCGGTTGTTGCGGATGAAGATACTGGATTCTAGATTGGTATCTGTTGCCGTTTGCCCAACATTACGCACAGTATTACCGCGAATAATGACGTTTCCAAGGGCGTTGTCTAGACCAATTCCCTCACCAATGCCACCATTGACAGTGTTATTTTCAATCGTTGCGTTGGTACTTTCAGTGAGGCTGATGCCACGGCGGTTAAAGGCAGGGGCAGCCGTACTGGTAATTGTAACGGTGTTATTGCGGATGACTGGCGATTCAGCATTGACTAAAATGATGCCACTGCCATTGGTACTCGTAATTTGGTTATTTGTAATTTGTACACCAGTACTATTCGTTATACTGATACCGCTTGCATTAATAGTCGTAATTTGGTTGTTGAGAATCCGGGGTGGGTTGACGTTATTACCAATAATTGCAGGCTGGCCAAGGGGCGGTGTAATATTAAAGCCATCAATTGTATTATTTCTAGCTAAAACAATAGTGGCAGCAATGGTAGGCTGTTGGTTGCTCGGTGTAAGCGCAGGGATAGTAATCGTTCCGAGTGTACTTGGAAGTTGTCGGTTCACAGTGGCTGCAAGCAGTTGAACTCCATCTTGGAGATTAATGGTGCCTTGACCTCCCGTGTTACCATCCGTGTCAGCAACACCAACCAAGACAATGTCATTTTGAGCAAGGGATAAATCATTAATACGGGCAGCACTACCAGCTCCAGTATCAACTGTAAAAACTCGATAGGGTTGACCCGTGGCAGGATTAATTGCCGCAATTTGATCCTGAACCAGTTCGTTATCAACGGTAATAAAGCTGAGACGCTCTGGGGATTCGCCTAAACGGGCTGCGATATTTTGGCCAATTTCAGGAGCACGGCGACGACTGCCGGTCACGCCCGGAAAAGAAACCCCAATGCCAAACCAAGCCTTTGTACCAAAACGATCATCATTTTGCACAGTCGCACTTAAGCTCAGATATTCGATGGGGCGCATGGCTAAGCGTGCACGGACGCCAATAAAATCAGCAATACTCTCCCCACTGTAGTAGTACAAGCCTGCATAACCCCGCAAATAGTCTTTACCGACTGGAACCAAACGGGTGCCTACTTCCACGTCAAAACCAGTCAGTGCTTCTTGGAAAAGACGATTGCGATCAAGGAGAATCTGGTTATTTTGAATGGTGCCAATAGAGCCAATTGCTTGGTTGAGGAGCACTTGCCGAGTACCTAGGGGAATATAACCGTTGATACGAACATCAACATCGCCTAAGAGTTCTAGACCAAGTCCCAGCTGGTTAAAACCAGCGTCTCCCGTATTGCGAAAGTCATAGGATACATAGCCACCAAGGGAAAATTTTTGATTAGCTATCAGTCCACGGTAGCCCAGCATCAGATTGTAACCCAAGGCCGTATCAGGTGTGGCCATGAGAAGTTTGCCTTCAAAGAAACCAACACTAGCACCCGTCTGCTGAAAGAAAGGAATAAATGTCTCTGCACTGAGGTAGTGGTCAAAGCCAGCGCCTTCACTGTTGAAGCGAATGGTTCCACGGGGCTGAATTCGAGGTCCTAAAATTTCCTCTGCTGAAGATTGACCAATGGCTGCATTGCTGAACCCTAAAATCACACCCAAGCCAAGTAAGCAGCTCCCTAAAAGCTTGCCCCAAGAACCCATATTCACTCCTCAACACCCAAATTGACGGTAGCCGATGATGTGCGACTGCTTTTTATTCCTCGATAAGCGTATTGGTTTACATTTAAGGAGCGATAAAGAACTGCTTAGCTCAACGTTAAGGAATTAGACGCAACAGTCGGCCATTTTGGGGATCATCAGTGAGAACGTATAGGTAGCCATCAGGGCCTTGGCGCACATCCCGTACTCGCTGATCAATGGGGATGCGTCCTTGGCTTGTGACCCTGTTATTGACATTGACCCGAATTTTGCGCACATCTTGGGAGACAAGACCACCGGCAAAGAGGGCACCTTGCCACTGGGGAGCGCGATCGCCCCAATAAACTGCCAGCCCGGACGGCGCGATCGCAGGCGTCCACACCACCAGCGGATCAATCATGCCCGGACGGCGCCGCTCTGTGGTAATTTCTGCGCCCCAATACTCACGGCTGTGGGTGACCACTGGCCAACCGTAGTTGGCACCCCGTTCAATGCGGTTTAGTTCATCCCCCCCTAGGGAGCCATGCTCCGTTGACCACACTGTTTCTGTAACTGGATCAAAGACCAGTCCTTGAATGTTGCGATGACCATAGCTCCAGAGTTCGGGTGCTGCCGTGGGATCACCCACAAAGGGATTGTCTGCTGGAACAGTGCCATCGTCCCGCAGGCGAATAATTTTACCTAAATGACTACGGCGGTTTTGGGCTTGCTCGCGAATTAATTTACCCTCTAGTTCAATTGGGGGATTGCCGCCATCGCCAATGGCCATGAGCAATGTGCCGTCGGAGAGCCAAGTCAAGCGGGAGCCAAAATGTTGTCCCCCACTTTTCGCTTGCGAGACTTCAAAAAGAACTGTCACGTCCTCAAGGCGATCGCCCACTAGACGCCCCCGTGCTAGGCAAGTACGATTAGTGGATACCGTGCCATGGGCATAGGTAAGATAGACCCACTGGTTTTCGGCAAAGCGAGGGTGAAGGGCGACATCCAATAAGCCCCCTTGGCCTTGGGCAAAGACCGGCGGCACCCCACGAATGGGGGCTTCCAAACGCCCTTGGTGAAATCGCCGCAACCGTCCAGGGCGCTCTGTAATCAAGGCACTGCCATCGGGTAACCAAGCCACTGCCCAAGGATGCTCCAATCCTTCGACAACGGTTTCAATGCGTACCGCTAATGTTGGTGGTGGCTCCGATTCTAAGAGTGGTTCAGATGTTGATAAAGACAGCGGGGTATCTGACTGCGCCATCGGACTACAGCCAAGGAATACCCCGATCGCCCCCATAAGGGAGAGTAATTTGATAAATCGATAACTAGGCAATGGGTGTCACATCTTCAGAACGCTCTGCACCTTCAGACTCCGGTAAGACCACCGGCAGTTCCAAAGAGGCAGCATCAGAAGCAGGGGTCGGGGCATCAGTTTGCTGCCGCCGTTGCCAGAGGGTCACCCCCACTGCCGCTGCTGTAATTGCACCTGCACCCAGTCCAAGGGCGATCGGCAACTTGTTGCTATCGAAGAATGAGGAATTGCTCAGACTTTGACTCAACCCCTTGGCATAAGCACAGGCTTGGGCAGAACTGGGTTGCGGCATTGCCACGAGGGTGGCAGACAGACCAACAGTCAGGGCAATGAGGGGACGCAACATAAATGACTCGACTCCTTAACGAATGTATTCTTTGAGGACACTGTTGCGGTTGGGATGGCGCAGTTTCCGCAGGGCCTTGGCCTCAATTTGGCGAATGCGCTCACGGGTGACGTTAAAGAGTTGACCAATTTCCTCCAACGTTTTCATGCGACCATCGTCCAAGCCATACCGCAGTTTTAACACATCTCGCTCGCGGGGGCTAAGGGTGCACAATACCGTTTCTAAATCTTCGCGCAGCAGGTGCTTCGACACTTGATCTTCAGGGGTTTCACCGTCGGATTCAATGAAGTCTCCAAGACGGGAATCCTCTTCTTTACCGATGGGGGTTTCTAGGGAGATGGGGAGTTGTGCCGATTTGGCAATGAAGCGCAGTTTTTCAATCGTCATTTCCATGCGATCGGCAATTTCCTCTTCGGTGGGTTTGCGCCCCATTTCCTGTGAGAGGAGCTTGGTGGTTTTCTTAATCCGCGAAATGGTTTCGTACAGGTGCACGGGCAGACGGATGGTGCGGGATTGATCGGCAATAGCGCGGGTAATCGCTTGGCGAATCCACCATGTAGCGTAGGTGGAAAATTTATAGCCCTTTTCGTGGTCAAATTTCTCGGCAGCGCGGATTAGCCCTAGGCTGCCCTCTTGAATCAAGTCCTGAAAAGATAGCCCCCGGTTCATGTATTTTTTGGCGATCGACACTACCAGTCGCAGGTTCGACTGCACCATTTTTTCCTTGGCTTTGCGACCGACAAAGAGACGATGGCGAAATGCCTGCACCGTCATCCCCAGTTCTTTGGCCCAAGGTTCGGGATTGCGCTCTAGTTCCTCAGGGGTACAGCCCAGTTGTTCGCACAGGCGATCGCGCACTCGCTCCATTTCTAGGAGATCGGCAATTTTACGAGCGAGTTCAATTTCCTCGTCGGCACGCAACAGGCGAATGCGGCCAATTTCTTGCAAATAGAGGCGAATTGAGTCCTCAGTGTAATGTTTTTTCTTGACCTGTGTCCGTCGTCGGCTGGCACGACCTTTTGTGGGCTTGCCGTCAAGATCATCGCTGACCTCCTCAAAGTCCTCGCTCTCCTCTTCCTCGATCTCTACCGCATCAAGGCCATAGTCACTGAGTAGAGCCACCTCATCTTCAAGGGGGGCTGTTGCGGGGTCGTAAACGTCAAGTACATTCGCTTGGGTCATGCCGTTGTCCTCGTAAAATCTCCCTAAAAGTGTATTGTCAGTGTGTTGTCGGCAACCGTTGCCTTCGGTGACGCTAGAATCGTCAGCCACATTTCAATCATGGAATGCAGCTAAGGAAAGCGGTTGGACGGGGGAATAGACTCTAGATTCCACATCCTCAGGAGCTCTGCCGCTGGATCATCTTGAAAAATTTCCTGTGTGACCCACGGGGTCAGGGAGCAGGCAGTAGGGAGCGGTTGAGACTGTGCAGGAATCTTTTGACTAATTTTAACTAAAACCTCATTGATTGTAGCCTTTCTAACAGAAATCGCCCACAGCAAAGGGATAAATTTTTCGGAAATTCAGGGCTAGCGATCGCTTGCGTCAACAACCGCTAACAAATTCTAATTTACTGTTCTCAGATAAAATTTCTATCCCTGCTGAGGGAAATTTCTTGCTTCTAGCCTAGCTAATTTATGCCCGTTTCGCCGCACCCGTTACGTTTGATCACGAACGACACGAAACGCTCGAATCGTGGCTTGCAGTGCCTGAGTGCCCCTGACATCACTGCTGTAATAGAACCGCAGGGGAATCACCCAACCATTCTGCAATTCCAGAGCCAAACGAGCTGATAATCTGCCCTTCTTACCACGGGAGAGCTGTACGACGACATCCTTGAGGTCATGCCAAGGGAAGGTTTTCTTTTCTGTTCTGAGAAGACTACTATATTGCAGCGATACCACGCCTGCACTTTTATCAAAAACCAGCACCAGCACCTTGGCACCGATAAAGATCAGGGGTAAGCCTAGGCTCCAGCCAACAGCTAAGATCAAAAATCCCCACCAGTGGTTGTCTTCCACTAATGTCAAAGGGGGATGTTGCGGTTGCTGCAAAAAGCGACGGATGCGTTCAGCAACGGCTTCCCGACTCTGGCGATCGCGGGTAAATTCACCAAAGGCAATGGAACCCCCGGTGGTTTGTAGATGCACCTGATAGACACGGTAGCGTCGTCCGCGACTAGAGCGCCACTGCTCGATAATGCCCACTTGGAGCCGATTCAGGGGAATGTGGGTGATCTGTACCCCCGTTGCCCCAGATCGCACCCAGCGACAGCGACTATCAATAACGCGAACCTCATGGCGGCACACCAGCTCATAGCGGACTGCAAACCAAATCGGTACAGCAGCACCGACGCAGAATATCAGACCTGCCAGCCACACTCCCCAAGGGCGACTGCGCAAAATCAGTCGCTGCTGAGATTTTTCAATAATTTCCATGCCCCTATTCTAGGGGGTTGGATTATTGGCATGGGCTTCTTGGAAGATCACCTGACGCCGCAGCACCTCTTCAATTGTCACATTGGGTTCAGGCACTCCCTTGAAGGCAGTCCCCACCTCTAGACGAATAAACTGAATGCCTGCCAAGCGATAGCCTTCGGGCGTAAGGGGGACATAGCCGACCTTGGGAACCACTGTCGGTGCCTGCTGGATGTAATACTCCACAAATTGCCGCAGCAGGGGCTTGTCTTGGGCATATTTGGCATTGACATAGAGGAAGAGAGGGCGCGAGAGGGGCTGATAGGTACTGTTTTGCACCGTTTCCACTGAAGGCAGAATGGCGCCTCGGTCATCACTGACCGGCACAGCCCGCACACGATTCTGATTGGCCATGTAGTAAGCATAGGGAAGATAGCCAAGGGCATTCACATCCCCAGCAATACCCGCTACGATTTCGTTATCGTCTTCACTAGCTTTGTAGTCAGTGCGAGAGCCGCGCTGATTGCCAAGAATGGCCTCGTTGAAATAATCAAAGGTACCTGAATCTTGACCCGGTCCCCAGAGCACAATGGGTGCATTCGGAAAGTCGGGGCGTAATTGGTTCCAGCGAGTGAGTTTTTTCTCCGCCGCTTTTTCCCAAAGTTTTTTCAGCTCAGCGACAGAAATTTCCTTCAGCCAAGTATTTTGGGGATGGACGGCGATCGTCAGCGCATCAAAGGCAATGGGCAACTCAATAAAGGGGACACCATTGGCAATGCACTCATTCATTTCGGTAATGAGGATTGGGCGGGAGGCGTCACTAATATCCGTTTTGCCGCTACAAAAGGCTCGAAAACCAGCAGATGTCCCTGAAAAGGCAACAGCAATATCGGCCTCTTGACCATTGGGCGTGGTCTTAAACCCTTCCGCGATCGCCTTGGAAATCGGATAAACCGTGCTCGAGCCATCCACCCGAATCACCCTCAGCATTGGATCATTGGAGGCGGCCTCTGTTGCACAGCCCACAAGGGTGATGGCCACAAGGGGTAAAACTCCGCGCCTCAATTCCTGAAACTTCATAACTCAAGCCTCACTCTAAAAATGACAGGTATTGTATCAATTAGAAAATTAGTAGATTCAACTATTTTTCCACTAAAAAAATCACTAAAAACAATGAAAAAACGCTCTATTCATGCTTCAAAAATGCTTCAAAGATGAGTTGATGATATAAATCCCTCTAAATTAAATTTAGTAGCTTCAATTCAAAAAGTTGAGAATTAATCAAATATTATCTTAAAGAACTTTGTTAGCTCTTCTCCCCAAGGAAAGTATTGCTGAGAATACATCAGAAAACTAACCCTAGAGCTAATTTTAGGCTGCTTTTGGTCTGGGTGGCCTAGAGATTAAGAAAATTTTTATAAATTGCTTCCTTGAAAGTATTCCTCACTACACTTGACAACAAATTAAGCTTAGACTATCCTACCCAAGCTTTGGTTCGGAGCGATAGGCGCTGCAAAACAATAAAAAAACTTAATTAACAGATAGAGTCGTTCTTAACCTAACCTTTACATCGTTCCGGTATTATCTCCCTAGCTTGTTTTTGAGTTGCGATAGATTTGTCGTTGCTATCGAGCAAGCTGTCATGCAGCCCTTGTTCTAAAAACTATGGAGTACCAGAAGTGTTGAATTCTGCAACAAAACTTAACATCCTAAGTGACAAGTAGCTCTGGCTGCCAATCAAAGCTCCAATGCACTATCGAGCAGCGGCGACTCAGTTCCAGTTGCAAATATCGCAATTTGTCTAATAGCTTCCTGCCAAAGTATTCAGGTATCTCCATTAGCTCTAAAATTAAGTACCCAATCAAAACCATATAAATCTGATTTATCACCCCATTCAAACTCTTCGTAATCAGCTTGTCTAATGATAAATGCATCTTTAGAAACTTCCATAAGTTCTCAATCCCCCACCGATGCCGATACAGCTCACTCACTTCCTCATCACTTAGATGCATTAGATTCGTCGCAATACGAAACTCTGTTCCATGCTCATCAAAAAATTGAACCACTCGGTATCTCTCATGATTGAGCTTCATTCTCATGTTATTCTTGATACGCACAACAAATAAACACTTCCTCTCACTCAGCCGCTCTAAAAATCTCCAACTCGCAAACCCTCTATCCATGATGGCAACGGCATTCTCAGGGATCATTTCTAAAATCTCGTCTTGAAAGCTTAGGTCATGTCTCTCCCCAAAAGAGACTACTGCCTTACCCAGGATGTTCTCTGTTAAATCAAATCCTGTAATTAACTTCACTTGATGGTATTTGTAGAACCAAAAGAGCTTACTCGTCAGGGTAATGACGGTTGAATCAATAGGAAACAGCATCAGACTTGAACAACGATGTCTCTTGCGAGCTTGAGACATGAGATGAGTGTAAATCCTCTCAAATAAGGTGGTTGTTCGAGTTTTGTTCGCCTTGGAAAACGTGGACATATCCACTGTAATCCCCGAATGATTCAAGCGATAAAATAAGGCTCTCATGCTGGTTAATCCTTGGTCGAGAATGTAGGTCAACCAGATTTTGAAGAACAATTGAGAGTTGAGGACGGGGTAGTCGCAAGGGCTGAGCTGCTTGAGAATAGACTTGACAAGAACTGAAAAAGATGCCATAGTAAGCTGATTAATTTTTCTTCTTTTGAGGGAAGAATACGACATTTCTTCCCTTTTTTCTAGCCTCTTAAACTATCTTTCAACACTTCTGATGGAGTACATGAACGGGGATGAAATCCTCGTGCCTGCTGTCAGTGCACAGTAGTTCTAACTGTTTTGAGTAGTCTCAATCCTCACGAGAGGGGCTGTAGGTACTGATGCGTCAATGCATTTGTTCATTGTTCTTACTGGCGATCGCGCTTATGATCTTCAAACTCAGAAAATCTCGAATTCTTATGATCCTCTCCGCTATTATTACCGCTGGCATCGTTGTTGCTTGCGGTCCTCAAGGAAATGGCGGTGCACCAACTGGCGAGGTCATTAGCATTAATGGTGCAGGAGCAACATTTCCAGCACCTCTCTACCAAAACTGGTTCAAAACCTACGCCCAAAACGTTGATCCCAAGGTTCAAATCAGTTATCAATCCGTTGGTAGTGGGGCTGGCCTAGAGCAGTATATCAATGGCACGGTGGATTTTGGTGCTTCCGATGCGCCGATGAAAGGCGATCGCCTGAAATCCTTTCAGGAGAAATACAAGGCGAATCCTATTCAGGTTCCCATGACTGGTGGTGCCGTTGTCTTTGCCTACAACCTACCCGGTGTGGATGAACTGAAGCTACCCCGTGAAGTCTACTGTGGCATTGTTACGGGCAAAATTACCCGCTGGAATGATGCGAAACTCGTGGCTGCCAACCCCGGGAAAACTCTGCCAGACAAGGCGATCACCTTTGCTCACCGCTCTGACGGCAGTGGTACCACATTTATCTTTACGAACCACATCAATACTGTCTGTCCTGGCTGGCCGGCGGGTGTCGGAACCTCTGTGAATTGGCCTGTCGGTGTTGGTGGTCAAGGAAATGAAGGGGTGGCTGCTCAGATTCAGCAAAATGAAGGCACCATCGGCTACGTGGAGTATGCTTACGCCAAGCTCAACAACCTCTCGCGGGCACTTGTAGAAAATAAGGCCGGCAAATTTATTTACCCTTCTCCAGAGGCAGCCTCCAAAGCCTTTGAAGGAGCCACGATTCCTGAGGACTTTGGTTTGTTGGTGCCTGACCCCAAAAATCCGGAAGCCTTCCCAATTGCCGGTTTGACTTGGATTATGGTGTACCCTGAGTATGCTGATGCTAAAAAATGGCAAGCGCTGAAAGGTGCCTTGACTTGGGCACTAACCGATGGCAAGTCCATTACTGAAAAACTGGACTATGTGCCGATGCCTCCCGACATCGTCGAGCGGGTTAAAGCAACCTTGGAGAAAGTGAAAACTGCCTAATCCAAGGGGAGGGGGTCAACATGCCCCCTCTAGTCATCGTTGAAATTCATCCCCTAGGATAAGAAGAAACCAATCTTTAGCATTAAGAAATCCTAACTTCCCCAACACAAGACCATGTCTGTCTCAGATAACTCACCTGAAGCTCCTGATGTAGCTGCCATTGAGGCGCGAAAAAATCTACGTTATTACCTTGACCAAGCCTTTTACTACACAACAATGATCTTTGCCCTCGCTCTTGCGGTTGTCTTGGCGTGGATCATTATTCAAATCGGCATTACAGCACTCCCCGCTATTAGCAGATTTGGCCTAGACTTTCTGGCGAGCACCACTTGGGATCCGGTGCGAAATATTTATGGCATTCTACCACAGATCTATGGCACCCTTGTCAGCGCCATTATTGGCCTAGTAGTCGCTGTTCCCCTCGGGCTAGGCATTGCTGTTTTTCTAAGTGAGGACTTCCTGCCGACTTACGTTAGCACCCCCATTACCTTTGCCATTGAGTTGTTGGCGGCCATTCCCAGCGTCGTTATTGGCCTGTGGGGTATTTTTGTCCTGATTCCCTTTCTGCGGCCATTTTACGCTTTTCTGCGTCAATACCTCGGCTGGATTCCGCTCTTTGGGACGGAGCCGCGGGGCAATAGTCTGCTGACACTAGGCCTCGTTCTAGCCTTTATGATCTTGCCCCTGATTACCTCAATCTCGCGGGGCACGTTAGTTTCCCTACCCCCTCACCTGCGTCAAGGGGCGATGGCTCTAGGCGCCACCCGTTGGGAGACCATTTTACGGGTGCTGATTCCCGCTGGATTTTCAGGAATTGTGGGTTCGATTATGCTTGCCCTCGGCCGGGCGATGGGAGAAACGATGGCCGCAGCCATGCTGGTTGGGAATGCTAACCGTATCAACATTTCTATCCTTCAACCTGGCTCGACGATCGCTTCCCTGATTGCTTCTCAGTTTGGTGAGGCCGGGCGCGATCAGGTGGCCGCTCTGCTCTACGCGGGTTTAATCTTGATGATTTTGACACTGATCGTCAATATCTTGGCAGAAATGATTATTAAGAAGTTTCAAAACGTTGAGCGATAGGTTCCACCATGACAGAGAGCAGTCAACCCCATTCTTCAGGCTCGGAGAATATTCAACTCGATCTAGTTTTGACGGCACGTACCCTCTTTGGCTTTTTCATGACAGGCCTAACGGGGCTGTTTGCGGCGATCGCTATTATTCCCCTCGCCGCCATTATCATTAATGTGGCCTCTCAGGGGCTACCTCTGATTAACTTGAACTTGTTTACAAAGCTGCCGCCGCCGCCCGGCTTGAGTGGTGGGGGTCTTGGCAATGCCATTGTGGGCACGTTGATTGTCTTAGCAGTGGCCGTCGTCATTAGTGTTCCCATTGGTGTTTTGGGCGCTGTGTGGCTGTCCGAATTTGGGCGGGGGAGTAAAATCGCCTATTGGGTGCGGTTTTCGGCAAACGTTCTCAGTGGGGTGCCCGCTATTATTGCGGGTTTGTTTTCCTATACGATTGTGGTAATGACCATGGGCACCTTTAGTGCCTTTGCAGGTGGGGTTGCCCTTGCAGTTGTCATGCTGCCCATCGTGATGCGAACCACAGAGGAGGGGCTAGTCTTGGTTCCTGAAGAGGTTCGTCTGGCGGCATTGGGGTTGGGGGCGACTCGTTTTGAAACTGTCAGTCGAGTCGTGCTTCCTGCGGCGTTGCCCTCTATCGCTACTGCGGTAACTCTAGCGGTGGCACGGGCAGGTGGCGAGGCGGCACCTCTACTCTTTACGGCTCTGAATAATAATTTCTGGTCAACGGATCTGTTTCGCCCCATTTCTACGCTTTCAGTGCAGGTTTATTTCTTTGCCATCATTCCCTACAAACCCCAGCAGGAACTGGCATGGGCAGGCGCGTTGGTGTTGCTGAGCATCATTTTGATCGTGAGTATTGGCTCCCGCTTAGTCACTCGTAAGAAACGCTACTAAAGACTTAAAAGGTAACTGTTCTATGACGACTCACCCTAAACCCACTCCCAAAGTGGTTCTCCAAGTCCAGAATGCCTCGATTTTTTATGGCTCATTTCGGGCAGTACGGGATGTGACGATGGACATCTATGCCAATGAAGTGACGGCTCTCATTGGCCCATCGGGTTGTGGTAAGAGCACGCTGCTGCGCTGTTTTAACCGCATGAATGATCTGGTGCCGGGTGCCCGAGTCGAGGGCAAAATTACCTACCACGGTAAAGATCTCTACGCCCCAAAGGTGGATCCCGTGGAGGTGCGGCGGCGCATTGGCATGGTGTTCCAAAAACCCAATCCCTTTCCCAAGTCTATTTATGACAATGTCGTGTTTGGGGCACGGGTCAATAAGTACAAGGGAGACTTAGACGAGCTTGTGGAAACGTCGCTGCGGCAAGCGGCGCTTTGGGATGAAGTAAAGGACAAGCTCAAAGAAAGTGGCCTGTCTCTATCGGGGGGTCAGCAACAACGGCTCTGTATTGCGCGGACGATCGCCACCAAGCCCGATGTCATCCTCATGGATGAACCCTGCTCTGCCCTTGACCCGATTTCTACCCTCAAGGTGGAAGAATTGATCCATGAATTAAAGCAAAATTACACAATTGTGATCGTGACCCACAATATGCAGCAGGCGACTCGGGTGAGCGATCGCACCGCCTTCTTTAATGCCGAGGCCACAGAACGGGGCAACCGAGTGGGCTACCTCGTTGAGTATGATTACACTAGCGTCGTCTTCAATAACCCCAAAGAGCAAGCCACGATGGATTATGTCAGTGGCCGCTTTGGTTAAAGCCTAAAGTTGCGGCTGCTGCTGGTGCCAAGGGGTTGCCTGTTCATAGGCATAGGCAACGTGAAATAGGGTCTCTTCTCCTAGGACGTTGCCAATCAATTGCAGACCAATGGGCAGCCCTTCCTGATCAAAGCCACAGGGGAGGCTCAAGCCCGGTAGCCCGGCAAGGTTGACGGGAATGGTCATCAGGTCTGACAGGTACATACTCAGGGGGTCGGCGGTTTTCTCCCCAGCTTTGAAGGCAGTGGTGGGAGCTGTGGGACAAACCAAAACATCCACCTGTTCAAAGGCTTGGGCAAAGTCTTCTTTGATCAGGGTGCGTACCTTTTGTGCCCGTAGGTAGTAAGCATCATAGTAGCCAGCGGAAAGGGCGTAGGTGCCAATCATGATCCGCCGCTTCACCTCAGCCCCAAAGCCTTGGGCACGAGTTTTCATGTACATTTCAAGGAGATCGCTGGCTCCTCCAGCGCGAAAACCAAAGTTCACGCCATCATAGCGGGCTAGGTTCGCCGATGCTTCCGAAGGAGCAATGATGTAGTAGGTGGGCAGGCCGTAGGCAAAGCGGGGACAGGAGAGTTCAACAATCGTTGCCCCTAATTCCTCTAGGGTTTTTAGGGCGGCCTCAAGGGCAGATTTCACTTCTGGTTGCAACCCTTCACCCACGGTTTCTTGAATCACGCCAATGCGCCTTCCTTTGAGATCGGGTTTGAGGGCTTCGGTGTAGTCGGGAATTGAGACGCTGAGACTGGTGGCATCCTTGGGATCATGCCCCGCGATCGCCCCCAAAAGAATTGCAGCATCGGTAACCGTGGGTGCCAAAGGTCCAATTTGATCTAATGACGACGCATAGGCAACAAGGCCATAGCGCGAGACTAAACCATAGGTGGGCTTAAGGCCGACGACCCCACAAAAGGCAGCGGGTTGACGAATGGAACCGCCCGTATCGGAACCAAGGGCAGCAGCACATTCCCCGGCAGCAACGGCGGCAGCAGACCCCCCAGAAGACCCCCCAGAGACGCGCTCTGGATTCCAAGGATTGGTGGTGAAACCAAAGGCAGAATTTTCAGTGGAGCTGCCCATGGCAAATTCATCGAGATTGGTTTTGCCCACCATAATCGCGCCAGCGGCCTGCAATTTTTGGGTCACGGTGGATTCATAGGGGGGAACAAAGTGCTCCAGCATCTTAGAAGCACAAGTGGTGCGCACGCCGTAGGTGCAAAGGTTATCCTTGATGGCCAAGGGAATCCCTGTGAGTAAACCAATCTCTTCACCGGCCGCAAGACGTTGATCCACCTCAGCAGCTTGAGCAAGGGCGCGATCGCCCGTCACCGTCAAAAAGCTATGGAGTGTTGGTTCGACTTGAGCAATACGGTCTAGATAGGCTTGGGTAATTTCAGTGGCGGAGCGTTCTTTGCGAACGAGTTGACGGTGTAGCTCCTGAATCACTGACATAAATGCACATTCCCTAGTGACAATGCAACACTGGCGATCGCGGGCATGGCCGCAAACAGGCCAATCTTCAGTTTAGCAATGTGGCTGATCATTTATCGCCCAAGATCCAGCACTTCGGCACGGGGCTGTCTCTTAATCAATCAGCGATATATTAGGAATCAAGAAGCCCTGACGACGGTGCTCATGCCCCTGCGGAGTATTTGATGGAACCGCTCGACCCCGTGGATCGGGACGCTTTTACCAACCCGACATTGCAGCGATTGTGGTTCTTTGTCTATTTGCTGCCCATTTTTGGCATGATTCCGGCGCTGTGGCAGTTGAGCCGCCGGGGGAGCGATCGCCAGACCCGACAAGTGAGTCGCCTTGCTGTTCTCATTGGTCTCATTTGGCTGTTGGGCTATGGTCTGCTGAATGGGGCTGCCAGTGTGAGTGAAGCCCAGTCCCTGCATCATGGCCTGTTGCTGTTCCTCAATAGTCTCTGGGGATCCGCTTACTTTCTGGTGAACTTGGGGCTAATGGTGCGCCTATGGCGGGGCCGATCGCTGAAATTGCCCTTCTTACAGCGTCTGATGAAATACCTGCCATGACCCCTAAGCGTTGGTTTTGGCCACTATTGGGATTCAGCGCCATTCTGGTGCTCATCCTCTGGTTAATATCGGCACTCACTTGGCTCTATGTGCAGGTGGCTTTTACGGCGCCCTTTTTGGCCAATCTCTTGGTGCTGATTTTCATTGGTCTATTGGGGGGACTGCTCTATACCTTCTTTCGTTACCTGTATTTACTTGAACGCAAGGGCAACCACAAGCCCGCCACCGCTGTGTCCCAAGCCCCCCTCGATAAAACAGAGGCCGCCGCTGAAAACCTCAAAGCCCTACGGCAGCAACTGAGTCAAATTGAAGATGAGGTGGCACGGCAGGCGCTGTTGGCACGGGCACGGGAGCTAGAGGAGGATTTTTACCGCCAAGAATTGCGCATTGTTGTCTTTGGCACCGGTTCAGCGGGTAAAACCTCTCTCGTTAATGCCCTCATTGGGGAGATGGTGGGGGAAGTGGCACCAACGATGGGCACTACGGAGGTGGGGCAAACCTATCGCTTTTGGCTACCCCATACAGATCAAGAAATTCTCATTACCGATACCCCCGGTATCTTAGAAGCGGGTGTTGCGGGAACCTACCGCGAGCAACTGGCTCGACAACTCGCCGCAGAAGCAGACTTACTCCTTTTTGTTCTTGATGATGACCTGCGCCAGTCGGAATATACCCCCTTGGTCAACTTGGTGGAAATGGGTAAGCGATCGCTCCTAGTCCTCAATAAAATTGACCTGCGCTCCGAGGCCGATCAACTCGCCCTTTTGCGCCATTTACGGCAGCGAGTTAAAGGATTGATTCCGCCCCAAGATGTGGTGGGCATTGCCGCCCGTCCTCAACCCATTCGTTTAGAAACCGGCGAGTGGCTAGAACCCGAACCCCATATTTGGCCGCTGATTCGGCGGATGAGTGCGATTCTCCGCGAGGAAGGAGATGACTTGGTGGCAGACAATATCCTCTTACAGTCGCAGCGCTTAGGAGAGCAGGCGCGCAAAATCATTGATCAGCAACGCCGCCGCCAAGCGGATAAGGTGGTGGAGCGCTACCAGTGGATCAGTGCGGGTGTGGTCTGTGTCACGCCGATTCCCGGAGTAGATCTGCTGGCTGCCGCCGCTGTGAATGCGCAAATGGTGATGGAAATTGGCAAGGTCTATGGCTGTGACCTGAATCGCGATCGCGCCCGCGAATTAGCCCTTTCTTTGGGCAAAACCTTGGTCAGTCTCGGCATAGTCAAAGGTGCCATGAATCTGGTGGGGACGGCTCTACAGTTGAGTGTCGGGGGGCTGGTGGTTGGCAAAGCAGTCCAAGGGATTACAGCCGCCTACCTCACTCGCATTGCCGGCAAAAGTTTTATTGAGTACTTTCGCCACAACCAAGACTGGGGGGATGGTGGTATCGGTGAAGTGGTGCAACGGCAGTTTCAACTCAATCGCCGTGATGAATTTATTCGTTCCTTTGTGCAGCAGGCGATCGCCCGCTTACCCTCACACCTCGGCACCATGATTCCTGAGGCGGTGAAAACTCCCTTATCCCATGAGGAAGAGCGGTCTTAAGGTATTCTTAGGATTCCCCCAAGGGTCTCGGCAAAAACCGCTACTATGTTCAGTAACTATTTTCATGTTGCCGATTTCGGATGAGTCTCTTGACCCGCAGTCCTGATCTTGAGGTGGAACAACTGCCGCAGTTATTGCAGGCGGCTCGGTCTCGTTATTTGGCTGGGGAGCGATCGGCCGCTGTGATGAAGCCCCTCTCTCAAGCCCTGCGAGCCATCCTCGAGCGCAACATTGATGCCCAGCTTAGTCAACGCGGCGGCTATCTCCAACGCCTAGTGGAAGCCTATTTTCGTCTCTTTCCCCGCTGCCTAGAAAACCTGAGCCGCGATCAACTTCAACAGCAGGCGGTGCAAAAAACGGTACAGCGGCTACTGCAAATTCCTGCCACCGTCATTCAAGATGAGTACGATCGCCTGAATCGTGCTCAGTACAACCAGCCCCTCAAGCAACTGGTGCTTGCCTTTAGTCGTCCAGCGCTAGCCAACCGCAATCCCACCCCCGCACTGACCGAGGCCGAGTGTTTCCTTGCCTTTTTTATTCAGTGCCTGCGCCAAGAACTGGGAGCAACCGTTCTCCTTGCACCCCAATTTCGCAACGAGTACCGCGATTTGCTCCGTAGCGTGTGTTTGGCTAGTCCTGATCCGGAACAGTGCCAAAATAACCTCACGGGCTGGCTCTGGGAAGCGATGAAATCCTTTGATCCCCTCAAACCCTTTGGAGCCACCGGCCATGGTCGTCCCACCTTTGAAGCATGGGTGCGCACAGTTATCAGCAACAAACTCGCAGATGAAAAACGCAAACTCCTCAAACGGGAGGCGGATGAACTGCTCTTTTATGACAACCGCGCTCTCCAAGTTTTTCAGGATCGCTATCGAGCGGCTCCGCCTGAGATAAAGCGGGAAATTGATCCCCAAGCTTGCTGTCAGTTGATTACGATTGTGCAAACGGAGATTACCGATCCCCGCATCCGCGCTTCAACGGCTCGTTTGCGCCAGCAAATTGCCCAACTCTTGGGCTGGACGATTGAATACACGCGGGAGACTCATCAACAGGTACGACGAATTCTCGGACGCTATGTCCAGTCCACCCGCTCTCTGAACATTTGCTCCACCGACAGCAACCAAGAGTGGATTGACAACTACCCCGATGCTCGCACCCTGCCAAGTGCCAATGGCCAAGGAGTGGAGTGCATGGTGGAGTTTCTCAATGATCCGCAGACGCCCACGTGGGTCAGGGATTGGTGTGAGCGTCGCCGTACCCAAGCAGAAATTGCTCGCGAACTCTTTGTCAGCCAGCCCACGATTTCTCGCTGCCTTGGTCGTGAATATCGCCTTTGGCTTTACCGTAAATTCTTTCAGGATCCCCAGATTCCGCAATGGATGAGGCGATGGTATGAAACCCAATCAATTCCGAGTCCCCACCAACGACGGCAAGCCCGCCGTGAAATTCACCCTGACTATGCCCGTGGCACCTGCACAGCAAAACAAATCGATGAGCAAATAGAAGCCAAACTTGCCCAGTGGTGTGAGCTGAACGGCATTTACTACCTGCCCTAGGCAGCCTCGCTTTTTCGTACTTGCTTTGGATAACGACAGCTATGACTTCCTTTTTGGCACCGACGGTTCCCATTCGTTCCCTGATATTGGATGCCGCCCATGCGGTGCTTCAGGGATGTCGTCCCACTCGGCAACGGCAGGTGCTGCCCTATTTGGTTGCCCTCTATGCGTTCATTGACTGGTGGGAAAATGAGGGAGTTCCTAGCAAGCAGGATGATTTTGAGGAACTGTTAGACGCTCTCACGTTAAGTACCACATGGTGCGAGCGGCCAGAGGTTCTTGACCTTGTGAACATTGCGGATCTCAATTTGGAAGGGGTGCAGTTATCTATCTATCCTGTCGAGACGGCAGAGTCCCTGTGGATTCATTGCCCGACATTTTTGGGGGTGATTAACGCCGATTTGGCGGTTGCTGTTGGTTTGGATCGCGATCGCCGTCAGGCACAGATGCTGGGTTTTTGCGATCGCCAGACGCTCTTGGACTACTGGCAACACCATCCAGCGGATGCCCAAGGCTATGGCACCTTCCCCCTAGAGCAACTACAACCCATCTTCTACTTGCCCGAGCAGATTAGCTTCCTCAATCCGCTACCCCAAAGTACACCGCTGGCCACCAAGGGCAATACCTACGGTCAACCCCTCGAAAATCTACCGCAGCTCCCGCAGCGCACCGCTGTTGCTGAGCCTGAACGGCTACCCCTCGACAATGAAACCGCAATCCAGCGTCTCCTGCAAGCCCTCCAAGGCTATACTGAAACCTCAGAAATTTCCCTCTCCCAAGATTAGGATTGGGCTTCTGGGGGCGACGTGTTTTCGGGGGGATGCTCGTGGTAGTAGGCCTGTGCTCCCTCTTTGGTATTAATCTGACCCGGTTGAGGACGGCGATGGGTTTGCAGGCCTTGGAGGACTTCTGATAAGGTCAAGCCTTCCGGCAGGGGCGATCGCACTTCCCGTACCTTGTGCCACACCGAGCGCGACATCATTAAACTGCGGCGGATAGGCTCAGCCCAGCGTTCAAGGTAGGCTTCTCGCTCCCCTTGGTAATCCGTCGAAGACAGCAGTAGAGGTACGGGCGAATAGGCCTGCACCAAGCGAGCAATGTGGGTTAGTACCCTTGGATACAGATTTGTATAGGCAGGATGCACCGTTAAGTCTAGCCAGTGGGGCGTGTGTCCATCTTGGCTGGTATGGAGTGTGTAGGAGGCGATCGCCACCTTCCGCTGCGGTTCAAACACGTAGGCACGATGCACTTGTACCTGTTGTGACCAACTGGCCAAACCGTGGTGTAGCCAATCCAAAAGACTCGTTTGAAAGTCCCGATAATGGCGATTAAAGACTTGGCGCACCAATGCCGGCATCGACATCGTATCCAACTCATGTAGCAACCGTGCATCGGCATTCGTGACCTTGAGCAAATTAGGCAAGCAAGGCGTGCCCTGTGCCAGTTCTGCCAACTGATCCGCTGAAATCTGCCAGTAGGTGAGATGTGCCAAGGGTTGAAAGCCATTTTGGCGGTAGAGGTCTAGTGCCTCACGGTGGTCAATATTGATTTCCACCATCCACGTACGGGCTTCCACAAGGGTACTAAAACAGTGGCGTAGGAGTTGTGTACCCACCTCCGTAAACTCTTGGGCGGCCAATTGCTGCACCTGCCATGTGGTGCGACTTTCATTAAAGGGAGCCACCTGCACAACGCCTAACACTTGGTTGTCCCGCTCCGCAACATAGATGCGCTGCTTGCTCATCCCCGTTAGCCACTGCAGGAGATGCAGCGGTGAGGTCATCAGTCCGCCCGCCAAGGACGGCAGACCAAAAGGCTGATCGTGTACCCCTTCATGGCACAGCCGCTGTTCCACCACCTCCACATCCCGATAGGTCAAGGGACGGATAATCAAATCACCAGTGGGGGGCAAGTCGGAAACCATTAGCGGGCACCAATCACTACCTCTATCTTAAGGACTCCAGCCTCAAAATAAAGGGGCGATGCCCAACGACAACCGCCCCAGCAAGATACATTGTGCAAAATTGCCCTAGTAGAGTTCTTCCTCTTGGTTGGTGAGGATTTTGCAGTCAGAGCGGGGATAGGCCACACAGGTGAGCACAAAGCCCTTTTCAATTTGATCATCATCCAGGAAGGACTGATCCGACTGATCGACTTCCCCTTCCAGCAGCTTCCCAGCACAGGTGGAGCAAGCACCGGCACGGCAGGAGAAGGGCAAGTCTAGACCTTGCTCCTCGGCCACATCCAGAATGTACTCATCTTCAGGCACATCAATAGTCGTTTCACTTCCATCAGGACGCACTAGCGTTACTTTGTAAGTTGCCATGAATCTTGTCCTCTCATGTATGGAAAAGGCAGGGAGCCATCACGCTCCAATTTAGATACTAGGGGAAAACCTCAGCCTTGATGGTTGGATTCAAGTCACTCTTTGTATCGTTTTCGTAATTTGAGGCTCCCAAGGTATCTGAAATACTTATAGACATTGAACTCTATGGCGAAAATTAAACAAACTCGATAGCATGAGCTACTCCCCCACTCGATGCCGTGGTGGCACAACCATCTCCCCTGTCCGATACCGATTTACCATTGCAGCTAGCGCCTTCTCCATCTCGCGGCTAAACCGTTGCGGGTTCCACAGGGGCGCATGGCGCTTAGCCTGCCGCAGTTTCCAGCTCACCCGCTGTCGCAGTTCTGGCTCTGTTCCAAAACGAATCCCCCAATTCACATACTCCTCATCATTGAAGGCAATCCCCTCCTCAACCCCGACATTTTTCAGGAAGGTGTAGGTGTGACGCGCTACAAACTGCTGACCCACCTTCGTAACAATCGGCACCTCTAACCACAGGGCTTCGAGACTCATTGCCCCACCTGCATAGGGATAGGTGTCGAGTACCACATCTACATCGTAGAGATTGGCGCGGTGGATCTCGCTTGGATTTGGGGTCAGAAAATAAAGTTTGTTAAGGTCAAAGCCATAAGCTTCCGCAACACTGCGGCACCACTCTTCAAAAACCGAGCTGCTAGCATGGTACTTGATAATGAGTACGGCATTAGGAACTGCTTCAACAATGGCAAATTGCAGCTTAAGCATTTCTGGTTGAATTTTGCTAGCTCGCTGGGCACAGAGAAAGATTACTGTATCGGCACTCAGCCCCAATTGATCGCGAATTCCTGTTTTATTAGCGACCTCATAGCCATCAAGGGAGAGATAACAAGCCGGCAGTCGCCACAGCGTCTCTGTATACCATGCTTGCGCCCCCTCAGGGAGAATGTAGGGGTCAACAATAAAGTAATCTACTGTTGGTATTCCGCTAGCATCAAAACCTACCCATGTTGCTTGTACAGGCGCTGGCTTCAGATGGAGAGCCATCCAAGACATATCAATAGTGCAGCTATCAAGGTCAATCAAGACATCCAAGTCGTCATCATGTATGATAGTAGCAATTTTTTCTGGATCAGGTTCCGTAAGAGGTCGAAAGTAATCAAAAGAAGCCTTGAACCATTCACGCATGCTATCAGATGATTCTTTTCTGTACTCAATGCTGTAGGCGTATAATGTAAGGGTATCTCTATTGCGCATGCGGATAAAAGAGCGGATTTGATTTCCAGCGGGATGTGTTTTGAAACAAACACCAATAAAGCCCACTTTTATTTTTTCAAGTTTAGAAATGTTGTATAAGGAACTTTTCTTTATGCGTTGATACTTATCAAGCTGGTAAAAGAGAGGAACTTTTTCCTGAGCTAATTGGTTTCTGTGGTTGAAAATTGGTTTTAGAAAATCTGGCTGATCAATATGATGTGTTAATGCAAAATAAGAAGAAACGGTATAAAACAAAGTAGGAAGAGTAATATTCTCGCTATTTAAATGTTCATAATAGCTATTAAAATTATCAATGTTATCTAGCCACTGCCTGCACAAATAATCAATTTCTTGCAACAACTTTATATTGTATTTATAAGTCTGCAAAACTTCTATTTTACGGGTCAAGGCCAAATCTTTACCAATTGGAGTTAAATTCAAGGAATCTTCTAGAAGTGAGTTAACACACACTAACGCTAGCTCTGGTGACTTTGACCTAATGAGAGCTGAAGCCAGAAAATGATAGGCAGCAAAGTCAACCACTGAGATTTTCATATAGGTTTTCGCTATACTTTTTGCGATTTTCTCTGGATTATTTAAGATCAGCTCAAATAGCAAATGGCTCATTTCTTTTTGTAAGTTTAGCTGCTCTGCCCAGTTTTCGATCAATTTATTAGTTTCTTCATCAATTTCATAATCAACTAATAGTTTTCTTAATATTTCTAAAACAAATATTTTATCATCTTCTGTTATTTCACTATTTTCAAAGCGAACACTGTTCAAACTACTAATCAGAGACTTAATATCATCAGGCGGTAAAGATAGTTTAATAAATAAATCCAAAAGAGTAGCGGATGTTTCAAGAGTAGCTTGGAACTCATAAGCATAGCTCGCAAAAGCAAATCTATTTTCCAATGAAAACTTTTCATAATTTGCTAAATTAATTAAGATTTTAGACCAATTATGACTAGCATTAAGATACTGCTCCTCAGGATATTCAGTCATACAGAGAGACCATAACAATTGTGCTTCTGTTTCTTTTCCTTGTAGAATGTACGCAGCACCTTGATATGCAAACCAAACAGAATCTTCGGGAAATTTCTCAATCAACTGAATACAAGTATCAATAACTAGTTGATAGTGCCCACTTTTAAGGTGAAATTCAAGACGGCTTTTCCAACTCTCAGCAGTTAATATAACAGGTTGACTATTTATTAAGGACTCTAAGCAATTGATCCACTCATCTGCACGACGTTGCCAAGTATAGTGATCATGGATATATTCGACCTGACTTCGTAAATGACTTTCTAACTTGATATGATTCTCTGGGCAGTAGAATCGCTCTACAATTCGTGCTAGAGCCTGACCATACCTTGCTTGGTAAGTTGGCCAGTCAGTTGTGAATTCCACCAATTCTGCAAAGCCTGCTGTTGTTTCTGGAAGTGCACCTAGTGTAGATGTAACAATAAAGCAACCACTAGCCATTGCTTCAAGGGCAGAAATACAGGAAGTTTCAGGAAAAGTATTGGGATAACTTAAAATAGCAATCTTCTTTAAGGCTTCCGCTAATGTTCTTTGGGAACACGAGCCATGGTAGTTGACTCCTGGAAGATTTTTGAATTTTTCATAGAGTGCCTGCCACCTGTCTTCGGCAGGGCTGACTTGATAAACATTCATACTAGAGTAAACTTGTAACTCTAGATTTGGGTACCTCTGGTACAGCCTTGGATAAATCTCTAATAACTGCTCTAGTCCACGAAAAGGGGTACTTGTGTAAGCAAGCCTTATGTTAGGTAGCTTTTGTTCTAAGATGGATTCTTCTGGAGAAAATAGATGTTCAAAATACGGGCTAACTGCATTACGTAAGACAACGAGCAGGTCAGGCTCAAGCTTAAACTTAGTTAGGTATTGCTGCCGCTGCCATTCGCTGACAACAACAATACGATCTATTAAAGATACAACTACAGGATCACTTAAGTCTTGCACTCCTGGTTGATCAACGTGATGCTGCGTCCACAAAACCAAGCTAGTACTTGTGGGTAGTACTGTTCGTAAATCTTGAATAGAAGAAGTGCTGTTGAGCACAATACAAACATCAGGTTGAATAAAAGTCAAAGTTGCCTTAGAAAGAGCAGATAGTGGTAGATGGAGAATTCCATCAACAACAGCTATCTTTTGACAGTTATTAGCTAGAAAGACCTCCTGCCCTTTCTCATGGAGGGTAGATAGCAAGTAGCAGAGTGCCGATTGTGATCCTCCCAAAGGATCTTTTTTTGGTGTCTCAACTGTATAAGAGAGTGATGAAGGATCAACGAACAGTAAGCGCATAGATATTACTAAGTAGTGGTAAACATATGATAAACAAAAAAGCTAGGAAAAATATTCCTAGCTAAGCTTAAGAGTTATTTTATTCTTGACTGGTTTAACTAGCTTTAGGTGCAGTTAGTTGGTGCATTATTGTTACTACCTGTTACCACAGTTGCACTTGTCGTGCCGGTAGTAGCAGTAACGCAGCCTTGAACACCTGTACCAGCAGTGTCAGTGGCAGTGAGAGAAATTTGTGCTGTTGTCGGGTTGCCACCAGCCATGGATACACTATATCCATCAACAGCAGTAATGGAGGTACCTACACCCAATTCAGTTACGTTGTTAGCAAAGGCGGTCTTCTCCAGACGATAGGCCTGCTGAGCACGGTTGACGGCACCAGCCGCGTTTTTGGCAGCAGATAGGCGGGCTTTGGCGGCTTGGTTGAGCATGGAGGGCAGGGCAATGGCGGCCAAAATACCGATGATGATGACCACCACCAGTAGTTCAATTAGGGTGAAGCCTTCGTTGGCTTTTTTCTTGGCCAGCAGGTGCTGGAGGAATTTCGCTTTCAGTTCGGTTTTCATATTGTTGAGACTCCTTAGGTCAAGACATATTCGCCTCTAGCAATCAACATACCCACCTTCTGCGACAAAATTAACACCCCTGCTAAAAATTTCCTTTACTCCCTCCGATGAGCTTCAGGAAGGGCAGAGAAACAGCGTAGCTGATGATGTGGCTAGGTACACTCCCTTCAACTATGATTCATCGAGCAACGCAATCTGAGCTTGTCTAGGTTCCTGCGGCCATTCAAGGGGGCTATTTGTGTTGGCACAGTCGGCAGATGGCGTGGCGATTCTCAACGAGCCGCAGTTTCAGCCCCGCGCATGGTAAGGCAAGGGAATTCTCTTCTGAGGTGTGGGAGCGATCACCCCCTACGGTATGATTGTAGGGTTAAACTCTGTGAATCGCAGGCAACACCTGACTTCAATAGGGCTTGCTGAGCGAGTCTTCCAGAGCCATTGAAAATGATTGGAATTACACATTTTAGGATGACCACCCCTTTACTTCTACGTGCTGCCCGTGGTGAAAGTGTTGAGCGTCCCCCCATCTGGCTGATGCGGCAGGCTGGACGCTACATGAAGGTCTATCGTGACCTGCGCGATCGCTACCCCTCCTTTCGCGAGCGATCGGAAATTCCTGAACTCGCCATTGAAATTTCGCTCCAACCTTTCCGTGCTTTTGCTCCCGACGGCGTGATTCTCTTTTCGGATATTCTTACGCCCTTGCCGGGGATTGGTATTCCCTTTGACATTGTTGAGAGTAAAGGCCCAATCATCGATCCACCGATCCGCACCCTTGAGCAGGTGCAACAACTCCATCCCTTGGAAGTGGAGGCGGCTTGTCCCTTTATTCGTCCGATTCTCGCGACCCTGCGCCAAGAGGTGGGCGATCGCGCCACGGTGCTGGGATTTGCCGGTGCCCCTTGGACCCTTGCGGCCTACGCCATTGAGGGCAAAAGCTCCAAGGACTACATTGAAATTAAAACCATGGCCTACCGCGAGCCAGACCTGCTCCACAAGTTCCTGAACCATTTGGCCACTGCAATTGCCGACTACCTGTGCTATCAAATTGACTGTGGTGCTCAGGTGGTGCAGCTCTTTGATTCGTGGGCAGGTCAACTCAGCCGCCGGGACTACGATACCTTTGCCTTCCCCTACCAAAAGCAGGTGATACAACAGGTCAAGGCCGTCTATCCCGATGTGCCCATCATCCTCTACATCAATGGCAGTGCGGCAGTTGTAGATCGCATGGCGGCAGCGGGGGTGGACATCGTCAGCCTTGATTGGACCGTGGATATTGGCACGATTCGGCAGCAGTTTCCTGCCAGTGTTGGCCTTCAGGGAAATTTAGACCCCGTGATGCTCTTTGCCCCGCAGCCGGTGCTCAAGGAACGTGCTTTGGAGATTATTGAAGCGGGTCGCAAGGGCAAATATATCTTTAACCTTGGCCATGGCGTTCTCCAAGGAACCCCTGAGGAGAATGTGGGTTTTCTCTTTGATCTGGTGAAGTCCCTCGGCTAATGCGCATCTTGATCACGGGTGCCAGTGGTTGCATTGGTCAATACATCGCTGAGGCGCTGATCCAAGAGACGGATCACCAGCTTTTTTTGCTGGTGCGAGATCCGGCACGGCTGCAAATTAATCCTCACCAAAGAGCCGGGGTGAACGTGATTCAGGGGGATTTGATGGATTTGACCCCCTTGGAACCCTTGCTGCCAACCCTCGATATTGCGATCCTAACGGCAACTGCTTGGGGTGGGGACAATGTCTTTGCCATCAACTACGAGCAAACCTGCCATCTCCTCAAGCAATTGGATCCGCAACGCTGCCAGCGGGTATTTTATTTTTCAACGGCGAGTATTCTCAATCATCAGATGCAGCCGCTGCCAGAGGCAGGTACCCTAGGCACAGAGTATATTCGCTCCAAGTACAAGTGTCTTCATGCGATTGAGCAGTTGCCTGTGGGCGATCGCGTGATTGAACTGTTTCCAACAATGGTGTTTGGCGGTGGTCCTGATGGCAAGCGTCCCTCGTTTATCACCGAAGGCATCCGCGAAATCCTCAAGTGGTTGTGGTTGGCTCGCTTTTTCCGCGCTGATGCCAGTTTTCACTTTATCCATGCCCGCGATATTGCCCAAGTGGTTCTCTACCTGTTGCAGCATCCTGACTATCCGGTGCCGCGGCGGGTGGCTCTGGGTAACCCGCCAATTACTGTCAATGAGATGTTGGCCCAGTTGTGCGCTGCTGCAAAACTTCCCATTTATCTGCAAATCCCTTTGACATTGCCAGTGATCAACTTCTTTGTGCGAGTATTTCGAGTGCAGATGTCGCCGTGGGATTATTTTTGCTTGAACTATCGCAACTTTACCTATGAGACGGTGCTCAATCCTCAAGTCTTGGGCCTGACTCCTTACTGTGCAACCGTTGAGGATTTGCTACGCTGTAGCTTGGGGACGGCAGACCTCTAAACCGACGCTTACCAATGGTTTCATGGCAGGGATTTGGTTACTAAAGTCGGAGCCAAGCGTTTTTTCTTGGCAGGATTTGCAGGCAGCACCCCAACAGACCACTTGTTGGGAAGGGGTACGCAACTACCAAGCGCGCAATTTTATTCGCGATCAGATGCAGGTGGGCGATCGCGTGCTTTTTTATCACAGCAATGCTCAGCCGACAGCAATCATGGGGATTGCCGAAGTCGTTAAGCCCGCCTATCCCGATCATTTTGCTTGGAACCCCGACAGTCGCTACTTTGATCCGAAAAGCACCCCTGACAATCCCCGCTGGTTTATGGTGGATATCCAATATCGCCGTGACTTTGTGCCCCCGATTACGCTTGCGGAACTCCGGCAAACCCCCGGCCTAGAGGGGATGCTGCTGCTGCAAAAGGGCTGTCGTCTCTCGGTACAACCGGTCACTGAACAGGAGTGGCAGATTATTCTCAGCCTACGATCGCCCTAGGGTTGGCGAGGCAGACGGCGCAGATAGGGTAAATTTTTTAGGTGGCGATCGCTAGAGTATTGAAAGCCAAAATCTGCGTACTCTGCGGTATTCACCAGTCGTCGAAAGGCCGATAAGCCAATCCGCCGCTTGCCATCGAGGGTGCTAACCTTTGAACGGGGATTCGCTGGGTCTCCCCCCAACAGTTGAAAAGCCTCTTCAGGAGTCAACCACTCTTTGTTGGGGTCACCAGTGGGAATTTTCTCCTCTAGGTGTTTGAGTTTGATGACGAGGCTTTCCCATAGGTTGCGCCGAGGTTGTTGCTGCTGAGAACGGGAGGTCAGGGATCGCCGCAAGAGTTGCAGTTGTACTCCTAGATACTGGAAAAAACGCTTGATCAACCGCCCGATCTGACTCAAAAGCAGGTGCAATCCCGTGGGTGGCGGTGGCGGCGATCGCTCAATGACCACCATACTCCAACCGCAGGCACTACACACTTGACGGCCAGAAGACAGCGGCTTTCCTAAACGGGCAGAACAGCGAGGGCAGGTTTCCAGCATTCGTTGCGCTTGACCCCTGATGAATCAAAGTTGAATCAAATTTTAGCGGAATTGCAGCGGCTACCGAGGACGGCGATAGAAAGGGCGAGGAACCACCACGGCTGGCACGCGGCGATCGCGCACCTGCACCTCCAGTTCACGACCGATGTGGGCAAACTCTGGAAAAACATAGCCAAGGGCGATCGCCTTCCCCAAGGTGGGAGACAATGTGCCACTGGTGACCTCCCCCACGGCCTGTGCCTCCGCATAGATAGGATAGCCGTGGCGAGCAATGCCTTTGCCCAGCAGTTCTAAACCCACCAATTGGCGTTCAATCCCCTGCTGCTTTTGCGTCAAGAGGGCGTCACGACCGACAAAATCGGGCTTTTGCCAATCAATCAGCCAATCGAGACCCGCCTCTAGGGGCGTTGTTTGCTCATCCATGTCTTGGCCGTAGAGGAGCATGGCTGCCTCTAGCCGCAGCGTATCCCGTGCCCCCAAACCGCAGGGACTAACCCCCGCCGCCAATAGTGTTTGCCACAACTGTTGCCCCAGTTCTGGTGCGACAAGAATTTCCCAACCCTCTTCGCCCGTGTAGCCCGTACGCGCAATCCAAGCGGGCTGTTCCAAGAGCTTGACCTCGCAGTGGCGATAGGTTTTGATCTCCCCTAGGGGGCGATCGCACAAGGGAGCCAGCGTTGCCGTTGCCGCCGGGCCTTGGAGCGCAATGAGCACCTGTGTTGCCGACTCATCAATGAACTCAATGCTAGGGGGCAAGTACTTCTGAAACCATGCCCAGTCCTTGGCAGTGGTGGACGCATTGACAATACAGCGCACTTGGTCATCACCAATGTAGAGAATGACATCATCGACAATGCCCCCAGCCTCATTGAGGAGAACGGTGTATTTTGCTTGGCCGGGTTGCAGACGGCTGAGATTGGTGGGCACCCGTTCTTGCAGTGCGGCAATCGCCTCAGGGCCGCGCAGGAGAAACTTGCCCATGTGGGAAATATCAAACATCCCCACCCGCTGCCGCACCGCTTGGTGTTCCTGCAAAATGCTGCTGTACTGCAAGGGCATCTCCCACTCGCCAAAGGGGGTAAATCGTGCTCCTTGATGCAGGGGATAGAGGGGCGTACGACGCAAGGACTCAGCCATAGTTCACCGCAGGAAATAGAGTCTCCAGTTGTTGTTGCAGTTGGGTGGGGGTCAGCGCCGGTTCACGGCAGCGCAATCCTTCACAGACGAGAGCCACAGGCGCTAGGTCATCGCGAACCTTGAGCACAGCAGTGGGTAGATACCGATCTAAGAGTGAAGTCACCTGCTCAGGGCGGGCTTGGACACAGACAGGGTGGAGATACCACTGCAACGCTGCCAATAGGCTGGGACAGCTCTGGGGGGAGTCCTGTATGAGTTGGCTAAAAAAGCGCAGTCCCTGTTCTGCCTGTTCGAGATACGCAGCATTCTCCGTGAGCAAAAAGAGTTGGATCAGGTTAGCGATCGCCACCCCATTGGCAGAGGGGGTCGCATTATCCACGCCTTCCCGCTGGCGGACGATCAAGTCGGCTCGCTCGGGTGCATTGTAGTAGCCACCATCCCTAGCTCCCAATTCCTGATCCAACAGCGTTTGATACCGACAGGCCAGCTCCAGCCACGGCTGCGCCGCTTCTCCCACGGCTAAACTGGCTTGATGCAAGGCAAGGAGGGCTTGGATCCAGTAGGCATAATCCTCGGCCTGAGCCACCTCGGCCACAGTGCCGCCATAGTTGAGGCGGTAAAGTTTGCCCTGTTGATATTGGTGCTCGTGGAGCCATTGGGCTGCTTTGGCCGCTCGTTGCCAGTAGGCATGCTGTCTCCAGACTTGGGCTGCCGTGGCTAAGCCAGTAATCATCAGGCCATTCCACGCCAAAATCATTTTTGTATCGGTGACCGGAGGAATCCGTCCTGGCCAAGCCCGCTCTTTTGCGCTTGCATTATCGGTGGCCACGGGAAAGGGCTGATCCATGGGCGTATCGGCACCATAGCGGCGGGCAAAGAGGTTGCGCAAAATTGGCACCAGTACCTCAGGATTCTCCGGGGGGCGCACTTGCTTGAGCACAATCTTGCCCTCGAAGTTGCCCTGAGGAGAAATGTCAAAATAGGTTTGCAGTTGCGCAAATTCTGTGGAGGTTAAAACTGCCTCTAATTCTGCATACTGCCAGCAGTAAAAGGCACCCTCCTCGGGTTCCGGATCATGAGCACTAACGAAGCTATCGGCATCTTGCGCCGCATAGAAGTAGCCCTCAGGGGCAGTCATTTCGCGATCGAGCCACTGAATGGTTTGGGCAATTGCCGCCAGAATTTGGGGGGAGCGATCGCCCTGCTGCCACAGCCGCGCCAGATACGTCACAATCTGGCCATTGTCATAGAGCATTTTTTCAAAGTGGGGCACTGTCCATTGGGGATCCACGGTGTAGCGATGCCAACCACCGCCCACATGGTCATAGATGCCCCCCTGCAAGAGGTTGTATCCCCGCAGCCGACACAGGTGCAATAGTTCGGGAGGGTTGGGACTGAAAGCCAAGTCCTGGAGCAGCATTTGGGCATAGGGCATCATCGGAAAGCAGGTGCCTTGGGGGCGATCGCGCAAAATCGGCGTTACTTGGCGAATCCCTGCCCTTAGGAGTTCTTCAGTCAGGGGGACGGCCTCTCCCATCTCAGCGGGGGGGGCGAGATATTGCCAGAGGGTGGCCTGTTGGGCAGCGAGCTTGTCCTTTTCTTGGTCATAGAAGCGGCGCACTGCCTGCAACACCTGTAAAAAGCCCGGACGACCGTAGCGCGGTTGCACAGGAAAATAGGTACCGCCATAAAACGGACGGCGATCCTGAGGCGTGAGAAAGATATTCAGCGGCCAGCCCCCTTGACCCGTCATCAGTTGCAAGGCCTGCATATAGATGCTGTCAATATCGGGACGCTCCTCGCGATCCACCTTAATCGGCAAGAAATAAGCATTGAGATAGGCGGCAATCTCCAGATCCGAAAAGGCTTCCCCCTCCATGACGGTGCACCAGTGGCAACTAGAATAGCCAATCGAGAGAAAAATCACCCGATCCTCCGCAGCCGCCTTGGCGAGGGCTTCATCACACCACGGCCACCAGTCAATGGGGTTTTCGGCATGCTTGCGCAAATAAAGACTTTGGCACTGGCTAAGGCGATTTGGCATGGGGGCGTACCATTTCGACACTAATTTGACCCGTAAAGTTGGGCACTGGCGGGGCAAGTTTCGTCACACGCACAGCAGCCCGCTGCACTTGGGAAGGGGCAAGGCAAAGGTTCAGAATCGCTGCCGCTAGGGTCTCGATTAACTGAAAGCGCTGCTGCTGCATTAACTGTTCAATGGCCTGCAAAAGGGGGCGATAGTCAAGAGTGTCCTCTAGGCGATCGCTGGCCGCTGCTTGTGTCATATCAAACCAGAGCTTAATATCAATCTCAAACCACTGGCCGAGAATTTGTTCCTCTGGTAGGGCGCCCGTATAGCCGTAGTAGCGAATTCCCGAGAGGTGGAGACAGTCAGTTGATGATTCGCTCAAGGGCATGGATCCATGACAACACAGGAAAAAATTCTGCTAGGCCTACTGATTTTTGTACCCCTTGCTCTCCTTAACTTTATCGTCAAAATGCCGCCAATGGTGAGCTTTATCCTCAGTGGCCTTGCCATTGTGCCCCTTGCGGCTTGGATTGCCAATTCTACAGAGGCAATCGCTGAAGTCATTGGCCCTGCCCTTGGGGGACTCTTGAATGCCACCTTCGGTAATGTGACGGAGATGATTATTGCCATTGTCGCCCTGCGTCAGGGTCTTGCAGAGGTGGTGAAAGCCAGTCTCAGCGGTGCCATTATTGCCAATTTGCTTTTGGGATTGGGGCTGGCCATTGTTGTGGGGGGCATCCGGTTTCCAGAGCAGCAGTTCTCGGCACCTGTGGCACGCATTAATGCCTCTGCCCTCACCCTCTCGGTGATTGTGCTGATGACCCCGACGGCGATTCAGGCGGTAGCGCCCAGTGTGCAGCTTCACTTGATTGATCGCTTTTCCTATGCGTCGGCAATTTTACTGCTGATTTTTTACGGTCTGATGTTGCTCTTTTCCATGAAAACCCATCGTCACCTCTACTTGCTGGATGAGACGATCGCTGGCCAGGAACCCTCCCCCGCCGTCAATCTCAAGGTGGCCGTTGCCATTCTGCTGGTGGGTACGATTTTGCTGGTCTTTGTTTCCGACATCCTCGTGGATAGCTTGCAGGACAGCATTAGTGAAATGGGACTGACGCAGTTATTTATAGGCGTATTTCTCATTCCCGTGTTCAGCAGTGTTGTCGAGTTCATCACCTGTATCAAGTTTGCCCTCAATAATTGTATGGAAGGGGCAGTGGCGGTGGCGATTGGGTCTAGCTTGCAGATCATCCTTTTTGTGACGCCAGTGCTTGTGCTGGTGGGCTGGTTCTTGGGTCAACCGCAGATGAACCTGAGCTTTAATGTTTTTGAGTTGTTGGCCGTTATGGCCGCAGTTGCCATCACCAACTCCATTAGCAATGATGGGCGCACGAATTGGCTAGAGGGTGTTTTGCTGATGATCACCTACCTCGTGCTGGCAATCGCCTTCTTTATTCACCCATAAAAAATGCGGATGGCGAGACTCGAACTCGCAAGGCAAAGCCACACGCCCCTCAAACGTGCGCGTATACCAATTCCGCCACATCCGCGTAGCTTCATGATTATAGCGCAGATTAGGCAATTTCTTAAAGGGGTGACCTAGCTGCTAGGGGGCAAAAAATTTAGGATCAAGAGTGGGTCTTCTATGAAATCACTTTAGGATTGATCTTGGGAAAACGGCGATGAATGCTGCCGCCTATCGAATTGGTACTGTTGCCCACAGCAGTGGCCTGCCCGTCAAGACCATTCGCTACTACGAAGAATTGGGGCTGTTGCGAACTGTTGGCAGAACTAGTGGTGGCTATCGCCTCTTTGCTGAGGATGTTTTTGCTCGCCTGAGTTTTATTAAGCGCGCCCAGTCCCTCGGCCTCACCCTGAGTGAAATCAAAGTTTTTCTTGAGGTGTACGATCGTGGTGAGATTCCCTGTGACCGCATCAAGGAAAAGTTAGGGGAAAAATTGGCGGCGATTGAGGCGCAAATTCAGCAGTTGCACATTCTCAAGCAGGAACTCCAAGGCCTCCTGTCCGGCTGGCGATCGCCCGCGCAACCCCTAGAGGGTACCATCTGTCCCATCCTGCAACCCATCGTTCCGTCCTAAGCTATTCGTTCATATTCTTGTAAGTGGCCACCGCTGAAGGGGAAATCTGGTTGAGATAGCGGAAAATCCAGTACTTAAACACCGTATCGAGCATCACCGGAAACGTGGCAATAAACATATTGATAAAGTCCTCATTGCGAGGAAAGCCAAAGTGCTCGAGGGTATTGTTGACCAATACTTCCCAGCCATGGGGGGAGTGGAATCCGACAAATACATCGGTGAACAGGATAATGATAAAGGCTTTGGCACTGTCACTGAGGCCATAGACGACTTCATCCAAAAAGGCCTTGACAATGGCCAGTTGCCGCTGACCTGTGAAAACCAGCACTAGAAAGACGGTAAACCCCAAGGCATCGGAGAGGATATTTTTGAGGGGTTCAATAAGTTCCTTTTGATACTCTGTGGATAGCTCGATTGCCTTCTCGCGGATGCGGGCTTGAATTTCCTCGGCGGAAACAGGGACATTGCTCACCAGACTTTCAAAGCGAATTTTATTTTCAAAGCGAGCCAGTTCATCGAGAATGTTGTCTTCCAATTGTGAGTTAATGATGCGTTCAATCTGCCCTACTGCCTTAAAGTGGTTGACCAAGGGACTGACAATCAGTGCTTTGGAAATTTGCTGAGTTAACAATGGCAGAATTACCAGCAACAGCATAAAGCGCACTGCCAGACGGGTGCGCAGCTTGGAGGTGCGAAAGTCGCGAACGACTTCAGCTTCGGTGGTTTCATCAGAATTGAGTTCACGCCGAAAGCGATCGGCGGTGCGCAAAATCGAGCGGGGAATAAAACTGCTGCTGTCCAGCTTGGAATCATCGGTGAGATCATCACTGATATATTCCGATAGGTAGAGAGAATCGTCCTCAATTTTGTCGAGGGCATCCGCCTGCTGGCGTTGTTGGGGGTCTTGGCGACTGAGGCTGGGACGGGCGAGGGCATTGAGTTCCTTTTTGTGCTGCCGTTTATAGCGGTTGAGAGTGGCGTCAATGACCCGCAGCTTTTCATAAACGCTGGGTTCCGCCGTCGTGCTACTGACGGTAGCCGTCACCGTATAGGTTGCCGTTGCGTCATTGATACTGCCATTCACAGGAGTGGGGGAACTTTGGGGGGGGGCAAGGGGCAAAATTTGACGGCTCGCGCGAAACTCCGTCATCCGTATACGAATGGTTTTCAGCAGTTGTTTTAGCTCTGTCTCGAAATAGCTAGAGACTTCGCCCACGGGTAGATTGAGGGGACTAATGGGTTGACCGTCAAAGTGTTCCAGTTCAATGGCGCGAATTTTCAGAGCGGCTTCATAGGCTTCCTGTAGGGCGCGGTTAGGAGTTGTGAGATACCACTGTTCTGCACGCTTGATCCAGTCTCTGAGGCGAATAAAGGGATTGCTGGACATTGCTGTTGTTCTTAACGGCTACCGCAAAAGCAATAAATCGATAGGATAGATAAAATCGTAGCAAATTGACTTTGCGGGCTTTGTTGGCGGTGTTGCAGTGGATTAGTGGCGGTAGTCGCAGTGGCAAAACCTATGCCCTCGTGAGGGAGTTTGCTGAGTGGCTCCATGAAGGGCAGGACACTTCCCAATCGGTTATTCCCCGCGAGCGATCGCTCCTCTTTTTGACGGATACGGTGGAGGGTCGCCAAGCAATTCAGAGGGAAATTCAGTCTCAATTGGGCAGTGGCTACGCTCCCTACATCGCTACACCCGTGGGATTCATGCAGGACGAAGTGGAACACTTTTGGCCCCTGTTGGTGCAAGTGGGTGCGGTTCATCCCCATCCGCCTTTGCATCTTCCGCCGGAAACGGAACTGGTGTGGGCACAGCGGCTGTGGCAGCCTTGGCTTGAGAAGAATACCTTTGCTGTCCTCAGTGAAAATCGCGATCGCGCCACTCGCCATCTCCTCGATATTTTTCAACTGGCTGCCTTTGCTCGCCTTAGCCTTGATGACCTGCCCCAACTCATTTGGGATCAGCAGCTTGAGATGCCTTCAGAAACCGTGGGGGCGATCGTCAGTGTCCTGAAACAGTGGCAAAGTTGGTGTACTGCCCACAGCCTGCTCACCTACGGCATCACCACGGATTTATTCGGGCGGGTTCTCCTTGACCATCCCCGATACCAAACCTCCTTGGGGCAACGGTTTCAGTGTCTCTTTGCCGACAACACCCACAACTATCCAGCGGTGATGGCAGACTTGCTAGAACGTCTCAAGGAACAGGGGATTAAAATTGTCCTCACCTACCAACCCGTGGGCGCCGTACGTCTTGGCCTCGGAGCCGATCCCAATGCCTTTCTCAGCCTAAAAAACCAAGCGACGGTGACTGAACGACCCCACTGCTCAGAAACCATTTTTGGCAAGACCAATCTCCAAGCTGAAATTCAAGCACGGCTGATGACCCCCCAATCCACCCTGCCTGAGAAAATTACGGCAATTCAAACCACCTCGCGGATGCAACTGTTACAGGAGGTTGTTGAAACCATTGCCACTGCCGTTCATCAGGGGATAGTGCAGCCGACGGAGATTGCTATCCTTGCGCCGGGTTTAGATAGTATTGCCCGCTATGTCCTCAGCACTGAGCTAAAAAAACGCGGCATTCCCCTTGTGATCTTCAATGAGCAACGCCCCTTAATTCAATCCCCCCACGTGCGTGCCCTGTTGACTCTGTTGATTTTTGTTTATCCGCGAACGGGCATTTACCCAGAAGCTACGGCAGTTGCGGAGATGCTCACCGTGTTTCGGCCCCGCGAGATCGATCCAGTACGTGCTGGCTTGCTCTCCCACTATTGTTTTCAGCCGGATCTCGAGCAACCCCAACTGCTGCCGGCCACGCAGTATCGCCACTGGGATCGCTTTGGCCATCGTGCCACCGCGGCCTATGAGGACTTTCGCCATTGGCTGAGGAACCTTGATCCCCAGCAGCTCCCTGTGTATCTCCTTGAGGCTGCCATTCAGCGCTATCTCTGGCCGCAAAATCTAACGACCAGTGAATTGACTCCCCTGCGATCGCTCCTTGAGAGCACCGCCGCCTACTGGCAAATTTATGATCACCTCCCAGAGCACCGAGCCACGCCAACGGCTGAGCGACTGCGGGAATGGATTTATCTGCTACGGCGGGGAACAGTGACGGCAGATCCAGCACCGCCATTGCGGCAATCCCAAGGGGTGCTCCTTGCCACCACGTTTCAATACCGCAGTGCCCAACTGGCTCATCGCTGGCATTTTTGGTTAGATGTTGGAAGTCCGCGCTGGCAGGAGGGCGGTTTGCAATGCCTTTGGCAGGCACCGATCTTTTTGCGTCAAGGAGCGGCCAGTCCTAGTGCGCGGCTGTGGCAATTAGAATCGGAACGTCTAGCGCATCTATTGGTGGATTTATGCTCACGGGTGAGCGATCGCCTGTACCTGTGCCACAGTGATTTGGCGGCCAACGGGAGAGAACAGGAAGGCTCCCTGAGTATATGGGTGGATCTGGCGGTGGGCGATCGCCTCCCCGATTCTCAAGAGGATCAAGCCCAAGCTACGACCCTCGGCACTGATGGCACTATGATAAATAACGCGATTTGCTCAACCCCATAGGGAGAAACACCGCTTGTCACCGCGCTTTTCACTGACTACCCCCCTGTACTACGTCAATGCTCTTCCCCACATTGGCAGTGCCTACACCACAATTGCTGCCGATGTACTGGCTCGTTTTTATCGGTTGCAGGGCTATCAGGTGCGGTTCATTACCGGTACCGATGAGCATGGCCAGAAAATTGAGCGTACAGCACAACAGCGAGGTCTCAGTCCTCAAGCCCACTGTGATGAAATTGCCGCTGGCTTTCAAACCCTCTGGCAGCAACTGCATATCCAGTACGATCGCTTTAGCCGCACCACTAGTCCTCGCCATCAGGCAATTGTCACTGAGTTTTTTCAGCGGGTCTGGGACAACGGCGACATTTACCTCGGTCAGCAGCAGGGTTGGTACTGCGTCGAGTGCGAGGAGTTCAAGGAAGAACGGGAGTTACTTGACGGTCAGCGCTGTCCCATTCATGTCAACCGCGCGGTGGAATGGCGAGACGAGCGCAACTATTTTTTCCGTCTCTCGAAGTATCAGCAAGCGCTGCTGGACTACTACGCTGAACATCCTGACTTTGTGCAGCCCCCTAGCCGTCGCAATGAGGTGCTGAGTTTTATTGAGCGGGGGCTTCAGGACTTTTCCATTTCGCGGGTGAACTTGGCCTGGGGCTTTCCCGTGCCTACAGACCCAGAGCAAACCCTCTATGTCTGGTTTGATGCCCTCTTGGGCTATGTCACGGCGCTCCTTGAACCGGAGGATGAGCCAACCCTCGCCAATGCCCTCAAAACGTGGTGGCCAATTAACCTGCACATGATTGGTAAGGATATTCTGCGCTTCCATGCGATTTCTTGGCCTGCAATGTTGATGTCTGCGGGTTTAGCGTTACCGCAGCAGATCTTTGTCCATGGCTTTCTCACGAAGGATGGTCAAAAAATGGGCAAAAGTCTGGGGAATACCCTTGATCCCTTTGGCTTGGTGGCACAATACGGTGCCGATGCGGTGCGCTACTACTTCATGAAGGAGGTGGAGTTTGGTCGCGATGGGGACTTTAGTGAGACCCGCTTTGTCAATATCCTCAATGCGGATCTGGCCAATGATCTAGGGAATTTGCTCAATCGCACGCTGAAAATGGCGTGGAAATATACCGATGGGAAGGTGCCCAATGTCCAAGGGTCAGCGATTCCACGCGAGCATCCCCTGCGGCAACTGGCAGAACACCTCTGCCAAACCTATGGCCAAGGGTATCGGCAACTGGCCTTCCATGAGGTGTGTCAACAGGCACTGACGCTGGCACGGGCAGGGAATAAGTTCCTTGATGAAGAGGCACCTTGGAAACGCTATAAGGCTGGAGAAACTCAAGCAGTTGCGGAAATCCTCTATTGTGTCTTGGAGTCAGTGCGCCTTGTGGCCTATGTCCTGGCCCCGATTATCCCCCAACTGAGTGAGGCCATCTATGGACAGTTGGGCTACAATGTGAAATTTAAAGGATCAGTTGCCCCAGACCTTTTGGGCGATCGCCAAGCCCAGTGGGGTGTTTTACCTGCGTCACAATCTCTGGCCAATCCAGAGCCGATTTTCCAAAAACTGTCGCTCCCTGCAACCGTCGCCGATTCCCCTTGACGCGCGATACGCTAGAGGTATGACTTCATATTTCGATAACACACTTTTTTTGAGATGATTTCTACATGGTTACATCTTCGTCTTCAGTTATTTACACACCAGAACAGGTGTTACAAAATCGCGGGCGCGTTGCCATCTTTATTGATGGCTCGAACCTCTTCTATGCAGCACTGCAACTGGGTATCGAAATTGACTATTCAAAGCTCCTCTGCCACCTGACCCAAGGCTCGCGGCTCTTTCGCTCCTTCTTCTACACGGGGGTTGACCCCACCAATGAAAAACAGCAGGGGTTTTTGCTGTGGATGCGCCGCAATGGCTATCGTGTTGTCTCCAAGGAACTCGTCCAACTCCCCGATGGTTCTAAAAAGGCGAATCTTGACGTGGAAATTGCCGTGGATATGATGGCACTGGTGGGCTGCTATGATACTGCCATCTTGGTCAGCGGCGATGGCGATTTGGCCTATGCGGTGGATGCGGTGAGTTATCGCGGGGCACGGGTTGAGGTGGTGAGCTTGCGATCGATGACGAGCGATAGCCTCATTAACGTTGCTGATCGCTACATTGATCTGGAGAGCATTCGCGAAGAAATCCAAAAAGCACCCCGACCGACCTATACCTACCGCCCCGTCACGGGTAGCCTGACGCCACCCCCCATTGTGACTCCCCATTGGGGTCAAGAACCTCCTGAAACCCAAGAGACGTCTGCTGCTGAAGACTCACCAGAGACCCTAGACAACCTCGACAATAACAATGCGTCTGCTTAGAAGCACCCTACCACTCTGTCTTTTGCTGGCCTTAGCCGGCTGTGGTTGGGTGGATCAATGGGTAGGCGAGGAGCCATCGCCAGAACCAGAGATTACGGGTGAGGTGCAGCTCCAGAATCTCACCCTGCGCCAGACCAATGAAAAAGGTCAACTCCTCTGGCTTCTGCAAGCGGCGGGAGCACGCTACCAAGATGACGATCGCCAGCAACTGGAGATTCAAAACTTAACGGGAGAATTAAAGGCAGAGGGCAAGCCCGCCTACAAGGTGGCAGCCAAGGTGGTCAAGGTGCGACAGCGGCAGGGACAGCTCTGGATTGAGGGCCGCACCACGCTCACCGATCTCCAGCACAAGGGCAGGATTGTGGCCGATCAATTGGTTTGGCAGGGCGATCGCGGGGTGCTCATTGCCCAGAAAAACCTACAAGCCCGCTATCCCCAAGTCACCGTTACCGCCAAGCGCCTCGAAGCCGATAGCCAACGCCAAGAACTGCGTGCCCTCAATGCTGTTCAGGTGACTTCAGCAGCCAAGGAGGTTAAAGATCTGCGGCTCAACACCGAGAGTCTAGTCTGGCAGCAGCAGCCCAATCGCCTATTGGCAGGGGTTGTGGGTGAAGGGGGCGTCACAGTTGTCGGTGTGGCGGGCGATCGCCAAGGGCAGCGGCTACAAGCCCAAAGGGCGATTTGGTCAATTAGTGATCAAGTGGTCACCCTTGAGGGGGGCGTACAGGTGCAACTTCCTGACCCTGCCCTACGGGTTGATGGAGAAATGGTGCGCTGGTTGATTCCCCAGCAGCAATTGGTGAGCGATCGCCCCCTGCGCGTAGCGTACCCCACCCAAGGAATTCAAGGACAGGCCAATCGCGGTGTCTTCCTGATTGCTGAAAACCGCGCCATCTTTGACAATGCCCAAATCAATAGCCAACCCCAACAGGCGCAACTGCGTGCCCAACGCCTCAATTGGTGGATTCCTCAACAGCGGGTGGAAGCCAGTGGTCAAGTGGAAATCCAGCGCCCCAATGCCCACCTACGCACCGCTCAACTGATCTGGCGCATTCCCCAACAGGAAGTGGAAGCCCAAGGGGGGGTCTTTTACCGCCAGAGCCATCCCCGTCTCCAAGTTCAGGGACAGCGGGCAAAAGGGTGGCTCGATCGTCAGGAGGTGATTGTCAGTGGCAATGTTCAAAGTGAAGTGCCGGTGCAACTACGCCTCCCCTAAACCTATGGTAGAGATAGCGACAATCTTTGCCCTATGAGTGCTGCACCATTGCAAATTCTTGACTTGGGGGGTGAGATTCTCCTCTTCCAGCGTTTGATTCCGGCTCGCCAGTGTCAGCAAGTGATTGCTACGGCTGAGAAGGTGGGGTTTGAGGATGCGCAAATTCTCATGGGGACGGTGGATCGCTCGGTGCGCGGTGGCGGCCTACTACGCTTTGATCCCCAAGACCCTCAACAGGACAAGATGCGGCAGATTCTTCTCCAAGCCACACAAACGATTCAAATCGTCCTCTACCAGCACTATGGCATTCGCTTTCCTGAAATTGAGAACTTCTCGATCCTGCGCTATCGGGTGGGTGAGGGCTATCGCCGCCATGTGGACAACCTATTGCTGGCCAGTCGGCAAATGGAACTGGCACAAGGTATTCCCACGCGGGATGTGAGTCTTGTGGGCTACCTGAACGAGGACTTTCAAGGGGGAGAAACCTACTTCGATCGCCAAGGGGTGAAGGTCACGCCTCGCACCGGTGATGTCGTTGTTTTTCCCGCCTACTACACCCATCCCCATACGGCTTTACCAGTGGTGCAGGGCACCAAATATGCCTTTGCCACTTGGTTATTCTATTGATGGATGAATGATGAACCCTTTAGGCAATAACTAGGCAACGACAATGACTAAACCCCTGCGCTTCAAAACCTCGCCCTTGATTTCTGGAACGCTCATTGCCCTTTATGGTGCCCTCACGCTTCCCCTCCCCCTGCTGGCAGTGCAGACGGCGGCTCCGGTGTCACCTCAGCTGCTTTGGGGAGCGATCGCCCTTGGCGGCCTTTTGCTCTGGGGTGCGCTGAGTCAACGGGTAGAGCTAGATGCTGAGGGCATCCGTCTCACCTATCCCCGCTGGGTCCCCCCCTTCTTGCGGCGGCAGTGGCAACTGGCTTGGTCAGACATTCAGGGTCTTCAGCCCCGCCGTACTAGCCAAGGGGGCTTGGTTTATTACCTTGTGACTGCCACAGGTCAGGGGTATCTCTTGCCGATGCGAGTGGCGGGGTTTGCCCAAATGATGCGTGCCATCGAAGCCCATACGGGGTTGCCTACAGAGGGTGTTAAACCCCTTGCTCAGCCATGGATGTACGGTATTTTGGCAATTTTTACCCTACTGTTGGCAGCGGTTGATCTGTGGGTTTTGACCACTGTGGGATAATAGGGGCGTGTTGAAGTGCTGAGCGATAACCATGAGTGCGAATCGGTTTGTGGCATACCTGCGCCGGGGGCTGCTGTGTGTGCTCCTAAGTGTGTTGTGCTGGTCTAGTATTGCAACTTTGCCGGCGATCGCCACCATTCAAGTGCGACTTTTTGACCTAAGTTACCACGGATGCCCGCCGGAGATTGGTGAAGGTTCAGTCACACCCGGAGGCACCACCCTCAAGGCCAACTGCTATTTGATTACGGGCAAAGCAGAAAATAAATCAGGTAAGACGGTGGTGGATGCTGATGTCTTTGGTCGCATTTATGATGCCAATGGCAATCCTGTCCTGCAAAACCGCACACGGGTTGGCACCATTGAGGTGATTCCACCGGGGATCAGCGATTTTGAAATTCGCATTAGTGTCCCCTACGACCAACCGCCACCTTTACAACTGGAGCAATTTAAGGCCTCTGGCTTTACGGCAAAAGTACGGGGTTAAGCCACTGAGTGCCTCCACAAACTCGCGCTGACGGGTAAAAATTGTGATACCCTAGAACGCTTGATGCTCCCTTTTTTCTGGGAATACTTTGTAGTTATATTCCCAAAGGATCGCGTGTGATTTCTAAACGCTTAGCCATTTTGGGAGGGGTTCCCTGTTCTTTGAGTGCCAATGTTGTGGTTGCTGGACTGGTTCATCTATAGAGGTTTGGGTTCAGGTGCGCATTCCCCTCGATTACTACCAAGTGTTGGGTGTGCCAATTCAGGCAACGCCGGAGCAAATTGAGCAAGCGTTTCAGGATCGGCTGTTGCAACTGCCCACCCATCAGCACTCCCCCACCACCGTTGCCACCCGTCGTGAACTCATTGAGCAAGCCTATGCAGTTCTGCGGGAACCTGAGCAGCGCCATGCCTACGATCGCCAGTGCCGCACCGTTGATTCCGATGATTTGATTGCCCAGTTGGATTCCGATGCCACTGCTCCCCAACTTGAAATCAGTGATCAGCAATTTTCGGGGGCACTCCTCCTGCTCTATGAACTGGGGAACTACTCCCAAGTGGTCAAACTGGGAGAACAATTTCTGAAGGGGGATGCTTTTGATCTCAACCGCCCCTATACTTCCTCTGCCGCCGTTGCCGACATTACCCTCACTGTGGCTTTGGCCTATCTAGAATTGGGACGCGAGGAATGGCAGCGGCAGTCCTACCAAGCAGCCGCCTCTCGCCTAGAAGCTGGTCTCAGGGTACTTCAGCGGGCGAACCTTTTTCCCGACCTCCAGGAGCAATTTCAGACGGAACTGAATCGCCTACGTCCCTACCGAATTCTGGAGTTACTGGCTCTGCCTCTATCCGATAGTGTCAATCGACAGCGGGGTATTTTATTGCTGCGGGAGATGCTCAGCGATCGCGGAGGCATTGAAGGTCGCCATGATGACTACTCTGGCCTAGGGGTGGAGGATTTTCTCAAGTTTATTTTGCAACTGCGCAGCCATTTGACCACCGCAGAACAGCAGGAACTCTTTGAGCGGGAATCGCGGCGTCCGTCAGCGGTGGCGACCTATCTAGCGGTGCATGCCTTGGTGGCACGGGGGGTGCATGAACTTCAGCCAAGCTATATCCGTCGCGCCAAGGATTTACTAGAGCGGCTTCTCCCCAATCAAGATATCTATCTCGAACTGGCCAGTTGCCTGTTGCTATTGGGACAACCCACTGAGGCATTGGCAGCCCTTGAAAAAAGTCAGGATCAGCAGAGCCTCGCCTTTATCCGCCGCCATTCCAGTGATTCCCCAGATCTACTGCCGGGGCTTTACTACTACACCGAACAATGGCTGAGGGAGGAAATTTATCCAGCCTTTCAGGATTTAGGCGAAACCCCCGTTGCCTTGGAGACCTACTTTGCTGATCCCAATATCCAAACTTACCTAGAGGCTCTCAGTGACGACTCTATTGCCCCTGAGCCAACTAGCACCACTGCCTCTGCCCTACCCGAAGTCATTAGACCCACGGTGGCTGTGCCGCCGCCCGTCTCCTTCACAGCGGAAACGTTGCCCTTAGAGTATCATACTGGGCTGGGTCAAGGCTTGTCGGCATCGGCTGCTACCGCTTCTTCAACCGCAACGCAGACAGTCACGCCCCCAGCATCCACTCGCAAACGGCGCAGCCCTCCAACCAGTTGCCATAAAAAACGTCAGGCTTGTTTTTGGATGGGTGCAGGGGTTGTTCTTGTTGGGTTAGGAGCTTTAGCAAAAGTCTATTGGCCAGCCAAAACGGCTGAAGCCCCCACCCCGCCACTGCCAGTGACCCCGATGCCAACTCCTGTGGCAACGCCGACCCCGACGCCACAACCAACGACCTTAGCCACCACCTTAACGCCCGAGATGACGCGCGCTCGCCTCCGTACGTGGCAGCAAATTAAAGCCCAAGCCTTGGGTAGGACGTTTCAAGTGGACAAACTCGCAACCATTTTGGCAGAACCAGAACTCAGCCGCTGGCGATCGCGGGCACAAAGCCTTAAATCTGAGGGTAGCCATTGGGTGTATACTCTGCGGAACCTAGAGGTGAAGGCAGTGCGTCCTCAAGGGGGCGATCGCGTGGAGGTGTTGGCAGAAGTGGATGAGGATGCCCGTTTTTATGAACAGGGGACACTGCGCAATGATATTTCCTATAGCGATCCCTACCGCGTGATCTACACTTTTACTCGGCGGGGCGATCGTTGGCTGATTCAACGGATGCAGGTGGTTAGCTAAGGGGCATGTCTAGCCGTCGGCCAAACTTGAGATTGAAGAGGGACAACGACAGGATAAACAGGAATAAGACCAGTCCCATCGTACAGGCGTAGTTAATCTCCAACCGCTGAAAGGCAGTTTCATAAATGTAATAAACAATCGTCTTGGAGCTATTGAGGGGCCCCCCCTGGGTCATCACATAGACTTCTTCAAAGACCTTCGTGGCAGAAATTGCTGAGATAATGCTCACCAAAAAGATATAGGGACGCATCAGCGGTAAGGTAATGTCCCAGTGTTGTTGCCAGCCCTCACTGCCATCGAGCGCCGCCGCTTCGTAGAGTTCACCGCTAATCCCCTGAAGCCCCGCTAGGTAGATCACCATGTAGTAGCCCAAGCCTTTCCAAACCGTAACCGCCATGACACTAAAGAGCGCCAAGTGGGGACTTGTCAGCCAAGGAATGGGGGTGTCCCGCAGATGCAGACCCTGTACCAGTTGGTTTAGGAGGCCATTAGGGGCATAGAGCCAGCGCCAGGCAATCCCCGCCACCACCATTGAGATAATCACGGGGCTGTAGTAGGCAGCACGAAACCAGCGGATGCCCCGCAGGGGCTGATTGACCAGAATGGCCAGCAGCAGGGGCGCGATCGCCAGAATTGGCACCACCACCACGAGATACAAAAAGGTATTGCCTAGGGTTTTCCAGAAGACGCCATCGCGCCACAATTGGACAAAATTGGCCCATCCCACCCACACGGGCGGACTCAGGAGATCCGTCTCATAGCGGGTGAAACTGAGGAAAAAGGCCTGTAGCGCTGGCCAAAAGACCGTCAGTGTGAGTAACCCCAAGGCAGGGGCAAGAAAGAGGTAAGGGGTGAGCGATCGCCCTTTCATTGGTTGCGGGGATGTTGTTGACGGTAAGCGCGCATTTGCGCCACAAACTCGCCAAAGAGATAATCAGCATCATGCGGCCCGGGGCTGGCCTCCGGGTGATACTGCACTGAGAAAATCGGTAATGTTTGGTGCTTCAGACCGGCAACGGTTTTGTCATTAAGGTTAAAGTGGGTAATCTCAACGGGCGTTTGGGCAAGGGATTCTTCAGTAATGGCAAAGCCGTGGTTTTGGCTGGTAATTTCCACTTCCCGCGTCAGGCCAGCGGGCTGGTTCAACCCTCGGTGACCAAACTTCAGCTTGAAGGTTTCCGCCCCCAAAGAAAGTCCCAACAACTGATGCCCCAGACAAATGCCAAACATGGGACGCTGAGCGGCCAATAATTTTCGTGCTGTCTCAATGCCCTCTTGAACAGCAGCAGGATCACCCGGACCATTCGAGAGGAAAATACCATCGGGGTCATAGCTGAGAATGGTTTCTGCTGGTGTATCCGCCGGCACGACAATCACACGGCAGCCATAGCTGGCCAAGCGACGGAGAATGTTGCGCTTCACGCCAAAATCAATGGCCACAACCGTCAAGGGTGGCTCTTCGGTGGCCGTTTGGGGACGAAATTCCCAAGCTGGGGGCGTCGGTTCTGTCCATTCATAGGGGGTGCGAGTGGTCACCACCTTGGCGAGGTTTTGTCCCTGCATACTGGGAGCGGCAAGGACTTTTTGCAGCAGTTCAACGGGGTCAAGGATTTCCGTGGAGATGCCGCCATTCATGGCACCGACGGTGCGAATTTTGCGGGTGAGGGCGCGGGTGTCAATGCCATAAATTGCAGGAATGCGATGGGCTTTGAGGTAATCAGGTAAGGATTGTTGCGATCGCCAGTTACTAGGCACGTCACAGATGTTGCGAGCAACCGCACCCCGCACTTGCGGCCGATCCGACTCATCATCTTCGGGGGTGGTTCCGGTATTGCCTAGCTCAGGGTAGGTAAATGTCACAATTTGTCCACAATAGCTAGGGTCGGTGAGCACCTCTTGATAGCCCGTTATGCCGGTGTTAAAAACCACTTCGCCAATGGCCGTTCCCGGTGCCCCAAAGGAAAAACCGCGAAAGACGGAACCATCGGCAAGAACCAGCAAGGCGGGTGTAGGCATTTCAATATCTCCAACTGGGAAAGCCCAATAGTTTATTGTGCATGATAAAGTCAGCCGTTGACTGCACAAGAATTCTCTGATGTTTTGATTTCTTTACTTGCGGCGACTCACCTGCTCAGTTAAATAATCTGCCGCTGTGGCCACTAGGGGAATAATCCGTGCATAGGGCATCCGGGTCGGCCCTAGAATGCCAATACTGCCCACGGGCGAGTTCCCGTAGCAATAGCAAGAATACACCAATGTACAAGACTGCATGGGAGCTAGGGTATTTTCGCTGCCAATGCGAATTTGCACCTGCGAGGGGGCTTGGCTATTTGCACCGATTAGCGGGGCGAGTTGATCCTGTTGATCCTCAAGAAGATGCAGCAGCATTTGTACCTGCTCCACTTGGGAGAACTCCGGCTGCTGGAGAACACCGGCAAGACCACTCATGACAAAGGAGGTTCCTTGGTGGCTGTAGCGATCGCTCAATTGCTGAAGCAGGGTTTGCAGCTGCTGGCCGTAGGCCTGAAACTCCAAGTCCAGTTTTTGCCAGTCAATGGCACTGAGTTCCACTAGCGATCGCCCCTGCAACTGATGGTTGAGGAAGTTGGTCAGTACCTGTAGGGTGCGCTCCCGTAGCTCAGGGTTTTCTTCCCCTTGACCCAATTGGATGAGGGCGGATTGGGTTTCGTAGGTATCGAGAACAAGAATCACCATCACCTGATGGGGATCCAAAGCGACCAGTTGAATCACCCGAATCTGCCGCTCCAAACGATTGGGCAGCGTAATCAGCGTAATGTAACCACTGAGATCCGAGAGTAACTGCGCGGCTTGCCGCAAGATCACCTCAAGGCGTTGTTGTCCCCAGATAAACCGCTCACTCAAAAGACTCTCAGCTTTACGGGCGACATCGGGAATGGGCTGGACAAGTTCATCCACATAAACGCGATAGCCAGAATCAGAAGGGACTCGTCCTGCGGAGGTGTGGGGTTGATAGAGCAGGCCACTTTTCTCTAGCAGCAGCATCGTATTGCGCACCGTGGCCGGGCTGACGTTGAGGTTGTATTCGGTGGCGATCGCTTTTGAACCGACAGGTTCTGCCGTGGCAATGTAATGGTTAATCGTGGCGCCAAGAATTTGCTTTTGGCGATCGCTGAGTTCAATCGTCATAACCCCTTACACCTGCGATTTCTTATTGCTGTTTTTTATTTATTTTATTTATCTATAAACTAGCCTTCCCATTTCAGCAATGATGCCCTGCAACGACTGCGGGGGGCGATCGGGTTTTTGTAACCAAAAATAATGAGACTATTAAAGTATATCAATTAAGATTGTGAAGTTTTTTATGCTAAGTCAGCGAAAATTCTCAGTCGCTAGGATCACCTAAGTACAAGCTGCCGCTGCTTTTGTACCCTGATTTAGAAAGGTTGCTCAGCCAACCCTATGAAACCGCAGAACTGCCACAGGAGCGGGAAGCCTATCTCCTCTCTTGGGAGCCAAACACGGCACTGGAAATGGTTAAGAAACACTGCCAATAGGGGATTCCCAAATAAATCGCAGATGGATAGACCAAGGCTGTGGGGGGCGGCTGGTGACCTCTATGGCATGTAAAAACTCCCGTAGATAGAACCGTTGCTCTGCTGCCGAGAGTTGGTACCAAAATTGCGGCTGACCAAGGGTAACCGCCAGTTGCAACAGATTGCTAGGGGGCAATTGTAACCGTTGAGCCTCAAGCTGTGCCCGTTCCCCCGCCAGTTTATAGCGGCGCAGTTGAGCAGTTTCGGTATCCAAAAGGCCTTGGGTTTCTAGTTCGCCAAGGTGGTGCAGTTGGGCTTCAATCGCCTGAATTTCAGCGGTCAGCGGTGGCGTCGGCACCGACAGTTGGGCGATCGCGCGCGGCAGGCGTTGGGCAATTTGATCAATCACAGCAGTCAGGGCTGCGTTGTAGGGGATGCTGCGACACTTGGGGGAGAGGGGACAGTGCAGGGGACGCAAATAGGCGTATTGACTGGGTTGACGATAGGGTTGCACCTGAGTCCGCCCAAAGCGTTGCTGACACTCGCGGCAAACTACCAAGCCTGCCAGCGGATGGGGGGCACTGGCACTGCGACGGGGTAAAGAGCGTTGCCGCCGCAATAACCGATCCACCTGAGCCGCTTCCTCAGGGGCAATGAGGGGGGGATGGGTTTGGGGAATCACCGTATGCCCTTGGTAGTAGAGATGTCCCCGATAGACAGGATGCGTCAACCAGCGGCGACCCGTTGCAATGCTAATCCGCTTGTGATGGGTATTGGCAATAAAGCGCACCGCGGCACTGAGGGAGCCATAGAGGAGAAAATGCTCGACAAAATCCTTGACAACAGCTGCTGCTGCTCGATCAATCACATAGTGCTCCTTGCCGCGGCGATAGCCATAGGGGGCACGCCCAGGGGGAGGACGGTGCTTCAGGCGATTGCGGGCATGGCCATGGCAAAGAGTTTGCTGGTGGAGTTGCTGCTTGACCTGCTCCCAAAGGGATAACAGTTGATCCCCAGTGGGGGGGCGATCGCTCACGTAGCCTTCGGCTAGGGCAATCACGGTAATACCCGCTACCTCTAGATGCCGCAGGCGATCGCTCACTTCGGTAACAGTTCGACCCAAGGCGCTTAACTGCTGTAACAGCCAATAGCCCGGCTCTAGTCGCTGCAACCAGTACCGCAAGTGCGGACGGCTAGCCTCCACATCCAGTAGCCAGTAGTCAATCTCCTGCCCCCACGCCTGGGGATCAGGTAGGGGCTGCCAGAGGGGATCAATGTACTCGTAGGCAAGAATGACCACACTCTACACAGCCATTATCCGGTCATTGCCGGTACTAAGGTTGGACTAGGATTGGGCATGGCGTCTGGGGGCAACCCATAAATCGAGTTATACAGTGCATTGTAGGCTCGTGCTGATTTTGTCCAGCTGAAGTCCTCGCGCATGCCCCGCTGCTGGAGGGTGTGCCACTCCCGTTTGTAGCGATACCCCTCCCATGCCCGCACTAGACAGGTATAGAAGTCAAGGGGTTCATAGCGGTCAAAGCAGTAGCCCGTTCCCGTTTGCCTCTCTGGATCATGGTGAGAAACGGTATCGACAAGGCCACCGGTGCGACGGACAATCGGCACACAGCCATAGCGCAAGGCAATCATCTGGGCAATGCCACACGGTTCAAAGCGACTTGGCATGATGAAGGCATCGGCACCGCCATAAATCCGCCGCGAGAGGACATCACTGTAGAGCAACTGCACACTACAGCGACCGGGAAAACGGGAGGCAATTTGCCACATCTGGGTCTCATAGTAGCGATCGCCCGTGCCCAAGAGAACAAACTGGCTATCGGTGTAGGCTAAAAAGCGATCCAAGACCTGAATGAGCAGATCCAGCCCCTTTTGCTCCACCAAGCGGGTGACCATCCCCACCAAGAAAGCACCGGAGTTCACCTCTAGTCCCAGTTCCTCTTGGAGGGCGATTTTGTTGGCCTTACGCCGCTCTAGGGTATCGGCGGTGTAGTTTTGCACAAGGGCGCGATCGGTAGTGGGATCAAAGACCTCTGTATCAATGCCATTGAGAATCCCCGAAAGCTTACCGCTAATAAAGGACAGCAGCCCCTCCAACTTCTCGCCATATTCCGGGGTTTTAATCTGCTCGGCATAGGTGGGGGAAACGGTATTCACGCGATCGGCATACTGCACCGCTGCGGCCATTGTATTGTGCCCCTGCATATACCACGGGCACCACGTAATTTGCTCGAGGCGCCACCGCCAAGGTCCTTGATAGGCCAAGTTATGGATCGTAAACACAGTGGTAATGTCGGGATCCTGATGCATCCACACTGGGATCATTCCCGTGTGCCAGTCATGGCAGTGGATAATCTGCGGCTTCCAGTAGTTCCAAGCAAATTCTGCTGCCCCATTGGCAAAGAAAGTGAACCGCCAGTCCTCATCCTCCCCATAGTAGATGCGGCGGGGATTAAAGCAGGGATGGCCAAAAAGGTAAAGGGGAACATCCGACCCCGGCAACATGGTTTCATAGACATGGAACGTCTGAAACATGGCATGGCCAATCCAGATGGGATCCTTGGGAATCTCCACCTTGTCTGGCAAGAAGCCATAGTAGGGCATAAAAATGCGCACATCATGCCCCATGCGGCGCAACACCTTTGGCAGGGAGCCAACCACATCTCCCATTCCCCCCACTTTCGCAAGCGGTGCTGCCTCAGCAGCCACAAATAGAATTCGCATGATCCTCCTGAACCTGTCCTTTGGCCAATTCTAGGGCAACGTAATTGCCGTTAACCTACCACAAGTGCGGGACAATTTGGCGTACGATCGCCCTTATAGGTCTTTGGAATTGGCAACCCCTATGGCAGATTCTCCCCTCGTGCAACGGGTCAAAGAAGTTCATGAGCAGGCGCGTCTGTTGGCCACCCTAGATACTGCTGCCCGCAATGATGCCCTAGAACAGGTCGCCTGTGCCCTTGAGGATGCGAGGGAAGAGATTCTGGCTGCCAATGCTGCCGACTGTGAGCAGGCCAAGGCTAATCAGCTCAATCCCTCTCTCTATGCACGGTTGGAACTGAGTCCTAGTAAACTAGCGGCGGCGATCGCCGGCGTACGGCAAGTGGCTGCCCTCCCCGATCCCCTTGGTCAGCGCCAACTCCATCGAGAATTGGACACAGGGCTAGTTCTGAGTCGCGTTACTTGTCCCTTGGGAGTGTTAGGGGTGATTTTTGAAGCGCGTCCCGATGCCGTCGTACAAATCGCTTCCTTGGCAATTAAGTCGGGGAATGGCGCCATTCTCAAGGGAGGCCAAGAGGCCAGTCGCTCTTGCCAAACGATTATGCAGGCCATTCACAGAGGGCTAGAGAAGTCGGCGGTGCCCGCTGGGGCGATCGCCCTCCTGATGCGGCGGGCAGAAATTACGGAATTGCTGCAACTGGATCAATGGGTTGATCTCATCATTCCTCGGGGATCCAATGAATTTGTGCGTTATATCCAGAACAACACGCGGATTCCCGTGCTGGGGCATGCCGATGGTCTGTGTCATCTCTATGTGGATGTGGCAGCGGATCTCGAGAAGGCGATCGCCATTACCCTTGATGCCAAAACCCAGTACCCTGCCGCCTGTAATGCCATTGAGACCCTCCTTGTCCACCGCGGCATTGCCGAAGCATTTTTACCTAAGGTTGCCGTGGCGCTGCAAAAAGCCGGTGTTGAACTCCGCGGCGATGCGATCGCCTGTCACCTTGTGCCCATGACCCTTGCCAGTGAAGCCGACTGGGCGACAGAATACTGCGATTTGATCCTCTCCATCAAAGTCATTCCCGATCTCGATGCTGCCTTGAGCCACATTGCCACCTATGGATCGGGACACACCGAAGCCATTGTTACCGAGGATGCAGCCGCCGCCACCCGTTTTCTCCAAGAGGTGGATGCCGCTGGCGTTTTTCACAATTGCTCCACCCGCTTTGCCGATGGCTTCCGCTATGGCTTTGGCGCTGAAGTCGGTATCAGCACCCACAAATTACCGCCGCGAGGACCGGTAGGGCTAGAGGGATTAGTGACCTACAAATACCAACTGGTCGGGAATGGCCACATTGTGGCGACCTATAGCGGCGCCAATGCCAAACCCTTTACCCATCGTGATTTGGAATCCTGACCAATTTAAGGGATTGTTAAGCAACAAACAAAGCCAATTTTTCTGTTTCAGAATGGAGATGTAGGGCAATAGGGATTTACCACCTTAGCAAATAGAGGCGGCTGCAAACCCTACCCATAAAGTCTCCGTTGGGAATCAATTGCGAACCAGACCGCAATGGCTTTACCCACTGTCCTGCAAAAGGGGGGGCTGGTGTCTGTCAACGGATAAGTGGGACTTGGGAATTGCGTGCAGTTAGGTGATTGACAGATTCACGATAGCAAAGGGAGCCAAAGACACTCAAAACTTTAACGGCTCAAGCACTGCTGTTGCCTCCCCAGAGGGACAGCAAACGGCAATTTAATCAATGAAACTTAATGTTTGGGAGCATAACAATGACTCAATCCATCCCTAGACCGACCAGTGAAATTACCAATCGGGAAACAGCATTTGTTTTAGAACTGAATTCCCTCAGCTGCAAAGACCTGCCCTTGGTGGGAGGCAAAAACTCTTCCTTGGGGGAAATGCTCCAACAACTCACGCCCAAAGGCATTAATGTCCCCGATGGTTTTGCAACCACGGCCTATGCCTACCGCTACTTTATCCAGTCGGGCAATCTCGACACACAACTGCGGCGGCTCCTTGAAGGCCTCGATGTCGAGGATGTAACAGAACTCCACCGGGTGGGGCAAGCGATTCGCTCGCTGATTTTGCACACGCCCTTTCCCCAAGAATTGACGGATGCGATTGCTGCCGCCTACCAAAAAATGTGCGATCGCTATGGCTCGAATACCGACGTAGCGGTTCGCTCCAGTGCCACCGCTGAAGATTTGCCCGATGCTAGCTTTGCGGGTCAGCAGGAAACCTACCTCAATGTCCATGGCCTCAAGGGCGTGCTCGATGCCTGTCATCGCTGCTTTGCCTCACTCTTTACGGATCGCGCGATTTCCTATCGCCAAATCAAAGGTTTTGACCACTTCAGTGTGGCGCTGTCGGTGGGGGTGCAAAAAATGGTGCGCTCCGACTTGGCCTGCTCTGGGGTGATGTTCTCCATTGACACGGAAACGGGCTTTAAGGACACTGCCCTGATCACGGCTGCCTATGGGTTGGGCGAAAACGTTGTTCAAGGCGCCGTCAACCCCGATGAGTACTTGGTCTTTAAGCCCACATTGAAGGCGGGCTATAAACCCATCCTGAAAAAAGCCCTCGGTACCAAAGAAATCCGTATGGTCTATGACCTCGGCGGTACCAAGCTCACGCGCAATGAACCTGTACCGGACACGCTGCGGAAACAATTTGCCCTCACTGACGAAGAAATCCTCACCCTCGGTCGTTGGGCCTGTCTCATTGAGGAGCACTACTCTGCCCTGCGGGGAACCTACACCCCCATGGACATTGAGTGGGCAAAAGATGGCATCACGGGTGAACTCTTTATCGTGCAGGCGCGTCCTGAAACCGTCCAATCCCAAAAAGCCACGAACGTCCTACGCACATACCATCTCGAAGAAAAAGGAACGCTCCTTGCCACGGGGCGTGCTGTGGGGGAAATGATTGGCCAAGGCCGTGCCCGCGTCATTCTCAATGTCAGCAATATCGATCAGTTCCAAGCGGGGGAAGTGTTGGTGACCCACCGCACGGATCCCGACTGGGAGCCAATCATGAAAAAAGCCAGTGCCATTGTCACCGATCAGGGGGGACGCACCTGCCATGCGGCGATTATTGCTCGTGAGTTGGGCATTCCTGCCATTGTCGGTTGTGGTGACGCTACAGAAACGATCCCCAACGGTGCAGAGGTGACGGTCTCCTGTGCCGAAGGCGAAGAGGGTCATGTCTATCAGGGATTGCTGCCCTTCCATGTGGAGGAAGTGGCTCTTGAAAATCTGCCGCGTACCCGCACCCAAATCCTGATGAATGTGGGTAACCCAGAAGAAGCCTTTAGCTTGGCGGCAATTCCCAATGATGGGGTGGGTTTGGCACGTATGGAGTTTATTATTGCCAACCACATTCAAGCGCACCCCTTGGCATTGCTCCACTACGATGAACTCACCGATGAGGTGGCGAAGCTGAAAATTGCCGAGCTAACCCAGAACTACACCGATAAGGCGGAGTACTTTGTCGATAAGTTGGCTCAAGGCATTGGGTCGATCGCTGCTGCCTTTTATCCCAAGCCCGTGGTGGTGCGGATGTCGGACTTCAAGAGCAATGAGTACGCCAATCTCCTTGGTGGGCGGCAGTTTGAACCCCATGAAGAAAACCCAATGATTGGCTGGCGGGGTGCTTCCCGTTACTACGACCCCAACTATGCCGAAGGCTTTGCCCTTGAATGCCGCGCCATGAAGAAAGTCCGCGATGAGATGGGTCTGACGAACGTGATTTTGATGATTCCCTTCTGTCGCACCCCAGAGGAAGGACGGCGAGTGCTGGCAGAGATGGCCAAACATGGGCTGAAGCAAGGGGAAAATGCTCTTCAAGTCTATGTGATGTGCGAACTCCCCAGTAACGTGGTGCTAGCGGATGCCTTTGCCGAAGTCTTTGATGGCTTCTCCATTGGCTCCAATGACCTCACTCAACTCACATTGGGGTTGGATCGCGATTCCGCCTTGGTGGCGCACTTGTTTGATGAGCGCAATGAGGCAGTCAAACGGATGGTGGCGCAAGCCATTCAAACGGCGAAGGCCAAGGGGCGCAAAATTGGCATCTGTGGTCAAGCCCCCAGTGACTATCCTGAGTTTGCCCAATTCTTGGTGGCTCAAGGGATTGACTCCATTAGTCTCAACCCCGATTCCGTCCTGAAGACCATGCTGCAAATTGCTGAGGCTGAAAAACAAGCCTAGAACGCACAACCCAGTGACAACTCCTAAGCTTGAGGGCAGGGAATCACAGCCACGATCGCTCTGCCCTTTTCTGTGGGTAACGCAACCCAGTAGGATCAAAAGAATCAAGTTGAGGACGTTGGCGTGGACACAGCGGCAATTCAGGAACTCATTGCCTCAGCGGATGTGGGCGATCGCCTGCGGGGCATCAATCAACTGCGCAGCCTTGATCCCAATGATGCCTTTCGACTGATCCAACCCCTCAGCCAAGATGAAAATTCCCGTGTCCGCTATGCTGCTGTCAGTCAAATTGCCACCCTAGGGCACGTCAACCGTGATCTCGCCCATGAGCTGTTGCGCGATCGCCTGCTCCATGACAGTGAAATTGATGTCCGTGCTGCCGCAGCGGATGCCATGGCTGTATTACAGGTTCCCTTTGCCCTCGAAGATTTAGAAACGGCCTACCACAGTACCAACGATTGGCTGCTGCAATTCAGTATCATTGCCGCCTTGGGTGCCCTTGGGAATCCTGCCGCTGTTGATCTGCTGATCGAAGCGCTCCACAGTCCCCAAGAATTGGTGAAATTAGCCGCCATTGGTTCCTTGGGTGAACTAAAACAACCTGAAAGTATTGAGCACTTGCGGCCATTTGTTGAGTATCCTGATTGGCAAGTCCGCCATCGGCTGGCGATCGCCCTCGGGCAAATTGGCACTCCAGAGGTTTGCCCCTTGCTTGAACAATTAGCCACTGACCCTGCCGAAGCAGTTGCTGAAGCGGCTCGCACTAGTTTGGCGCAGTTCACTGCTTAGCATCTGTGGGTTACACGCTACCGGTTTTTGCTACTGCTGCTGCTGTCGCTGCCCTACGATGCCTGACCGAAGGCACCTGTCCTCAAGAGGTCACCCTTGCGCTGCTGCGCCCGAATTGCTGTGACAGGTTACCCATTGCCCAAGGGGCACCCTTAGATGACCAGCAGGCTCTAGCTATTACCTATAGTGAACCCAGTGATCCCCTTGATCTCACCCACCATACCCCTATTTGGGCTTGGGTACGCTGGCAAGACCCCGCAACTTCTCCCAAAATTCACATTGAAGGAGGCTTTGGGGTTGGGCGCGATCGCGCCACGGGCGAGGCGGCTATCTATCGCTATGCCCGCTTGTTGCTAACCACCAACCTACTTTTTTACTGTCCTAAGGATCGGGCGATCGCTGTTACGATTCTCCTGCCCCAAGGGCGAGACTTGGCAGAGCGCACCTCCAATGCAGCCTTTGGCATTGTTGACGGACTATCCCTCTTGGGCACAACTGCCTTAGCCCAACCCCTCACAGCCCCTGAGCAACTGGATCGCTATCGCAAGGACTTAGCCGAGAAAGCCGCTCAATCGCCCACCCTCGTCTTTTGCATTGGTGAGAATGGCCTTCAGGTAGCGCAACAACTTCAGATTCCCCCTTCTCTTTGCGTGAAAACCGCCAATTGGCTAGGGCCAATGCTCGTGGCCGCCGCACAGCACAAAGTGCAACAGTTGCTCCTCTTGGGTTACCACGGCAAATTAATTAAACTCGCCGGCGGTATTTTCCATACCCATCACCACCTTGCGGATGCTCGCCAAGAAATTCTCACCGCTTTTTGTGCCCTTGCAGGCTTAAACCCAGAGATTCTACAGCAGGTGTGGCAAGCACCAACGGTTGAAGCTGCCCTCAAATTTTTAGAAACAATGGCTCCCCAAGCCTTACCTGAGATTCTTAGCCAAGTTGCCAACCGCATTGATCAGCGTGCCATTGTCTATATCCATGCCCATTGTGCCGCTCCCATCGGCCGGTCATTACAGGTAGGCTGTGCCTTGTTTGGGCGCGATCGCCAAATTGTCGCCATCAGCGAAGTCGGAAGAATCATTTTAGGCAGAGTTGGCAGCGGCTAGATTTGTCGAAAGCGATCGCTAACGTAAAATATAGAATACTGGGAGAGATGGCAGAGTGGTCGAATGCGCTCGACTTGAAATCGAGTGTGGCAGTGATGTCACCGAGGGTTCGAATCCCTCTCTCTCCGTCTAGTTAGCAAAAAGGCAGCTAGAACTCCTCCAGCCGCCTCACTTAACCCTGACTTTGGGAACGACCTAAAGACCCAGATCCGCCAAAATGTCGCTGGCGTGGGTGTCGGTTTTCACGTTGGTATAAACATGGGAAATGATGCCATTGCCGTCAATCACATAGGTGACTCGCTTGGCATAGCCGCCCCCATCCACGTCATAGGCTTTGATGATGGATTTATCGACATCTGCCAGCAGTGGGAAGGGGAGGTTGAATTTCTCAGTGAACTTTTGGTGTGAGGTTTCGTCATCGGTGCTGACGCCCAAAACGACAATGTCTTTGCCCTGATAAGCCGCATAGTTGTCGCGGAAGCTACAGGCCTCTTTGGTGCAGCCGGGGGTGTCATCCTTGGGGTAGAAGTATAGCACCACGGTTTTGCCTGCGAAGTCGCTGAGGGATACGGTGTTGCCATGGGTGTCTTTGGCAGTAAAGGCCGGTGCGGGTGTACCAACGGCTAGAGCCATGACGGATAACCTCCTAACGTTAAGATTTGTTACGTTGTTTCGTTCTTTATTCTATCGGCAGGTGCCAAAAAGTTAGTAGTGAATGCGAGGGTCAATCCAAGCATTCAGCAGATCAATGAGAATACTGGCGGCGACCACAATCACAGCAAAGAAAACCACAATCCCCTGTACGGTGGGATAGTCCCGCAGAGTAATGGCTTCGTAGAGTCGTTGACCTAGCCCCGGCCAAGAAAACGTCACCTCGGTCAAAACTGCTCCCCCCAAAAGACTGGCAAGGGTCAGACCCAAAACCGTGATCACGGGAATCAGGGCATTCTTGAGGGCATGGTGAATGAGAATCCGATGTTCAGGGATGCCACGGGCACGGGCAGCCTCGACATAATCTGCCACTAAGGTTTGCTTGAGATTTACTCGCACAATCCGCTCAAAGATGCCACTGAGGACGATCGCCAGCGTGAGGGCAGGCAGGAGCAAGTAGGTAGCAGCCGTTAGGAATTGATGGAGATTGCCGTTGAGAAGGGCATCAACAATGTACAAGCCCGTAGGACCTTGGGGGGGTGTTTCGGTGATGGGGTAGCGGGTGCCCAAGGGAAGCCAGCGTAGATTCACGGCAAAAAGCAGTTGTAGTAGCATCCCTAACCAAAAGAGCGGCAAGGCATAGGTGATGATGCCAAAGAGACGCCCACCCATATCCCAAGCGGTTCCAGACTTAACCGCAGCCAGACTGCCAATGAGCACTCCTAAGGCAAAGGCGATCGCCAGACTGGCGAGGCCTAATTCTGCTGTGGCCGGAAAATGCTTGGCAATAATCCCAGTTACTGCTTCCCCCTGACTGGTTAAAGAAGTCCCCAAGTCCAAGCGTAGGAGTTGTCCAAGATAGTTCAAGTATTGCTGCCACAGGGGTTGAGCTAAACCCAATTGCTCTCGCAAGGCCTCCTTGACGGCAGTCGGTGCACGCGGTCCCAAAATGGCATCCACAGGATCACCGGGGGTAGCTCGCAGCAGCAAAAAGACGACGGTGACAATCGTCCACAGCATTAGCGGAGCCAGTAAAAGACGCAGAAGCAAGTAGCCCTGCAACGCACGCAGACGAGACATGATCAAAGCATCTGGAAATACCTATTCTTGGGGCGGGTTAGCCGCTCGCTGGCGATCGCGCTCAATTGAGGCCAAGAGCCGTTTGGGATAGCTATCCGCTGCAATTTGCAAAATTTGATCTAGAGGCGTCTCATTCATAAATTTGCTGGCGGCAGCAATGTACTCGCGGTTGGGACAGCGATCGCCCAAGACACAGCCATTGACACAGGCCTCCGCACAATTGATGGTTTCCGGCGTTAGTTCGCTCATGACACCTCTCCAAGAAATTGCTCAAATTTTAACAAGGGGAAGGCCGCCGACATGAAAATTGGCAACAATTCCTCTGATTCCCTAGGCTAAAATCATACTGGCACAGGCAACGTTGGGCATGCAGTAGGAGGCGAAATGCGCAAGAAATGGATCACCCTGTTAGTGTTGGTGTTGGGCATGATTCCTTTCATTGCCATTTCTGTGATGCCCCTGCTCACCAGTGCCTTTACGGCACCACAAACCACCCCTAGTCCTGTGGCCAGCCCCCCTGCGGGTGACAAAGTTGCCGAACTGCAAGCTCAAGAAAAGGGCTACCAACTGGTGCTAGAGCGTGAACCTAACAATGCCACGGCATTGGAAGGCTTAGTGCTGGCTCGACTGCAATTGATTCAACTGGGCAAAGGGGAAATTGCCAGTGTCATTGACCCCCTGCGACGCTTGGCTGCTCAGCGACCCGAACAAACAGATTATGCGATCTTGCTGGCACAAGCGCAACAACAAACGGGCGATCGCGAGGGGGCTGCCCAAACCTTTCAGGGGGTTCTTGCCAAATCCCCCGGTAACCTCAATGCTCTGCGGGGTCTGGTGGATCTCTACCTCAAGGAAAATCGTCCCCAAGCGGCCATTGGTCTGATTGAAGAGACCCTTCAAGGGGCGGAGCAAGCCAACAAACTCCAGCCGGGGAGTGTGGATATTACGGCGGTGCAGCTTCTCCTTGGCGATGTCTATATGGCGCAAAAACGCTACGATGAGGCCCTGACCCTCTTCCAAAATCTGGGCAAAGAAAACCCCAACGATTTTCGCCCGGTTCTTGCCCAAGCAATGGCGCTAACGGAACAGGGGAAAAAGACAGAAGCTGCTCCCCTGTATGCCAAGGCAGTGGAACTTGCACCTGCCAAGTATAAAGATGCGATTCAGCAAGCTGCTCAGAAGATTCAGCAACCTTAACTTACCCTCCTAAAGGAGCTTAGTAGTCACACTTTTTCTTAAGGTCATGCCAACCGTAAAACCAATGATGAGCACTAGGGCTTGAGTAGCAAGTACCGGATAAAAAATCCAGCTTAACCAAAAGAACGGGTATTTTTCTTTCATTTTTAGACTCAACGTAAAAACGGTCTTGAAAGAAACAGCAGCTTCATCACCAATGTTTTTCATCAGGTCAAACAAAAAACCGTTAAACATTCTCAAAACACACTTTCTGCATAGATAGACAGCTAACCATTTGCTAAAGCCCAAATCTCTAGCGTAATTAAAAATGCGATCCCAAATCTGTAGGTTTTCAAGAAGTTCATATACATCCAACTGCTTTGAAGCATTAGCACCGTGAATACGCCATATGGCTACAGTTTTTTTTAGGTACCTAACCCTGCCATGTTGAGCTAGGCGATAGAGAGATTCCCAATCAGAACTAGGGCTATCAAAAGAGTAAAAGTTGATTAAGGTCGCTTCTTTTCTTTGATAAAGAGTTGCTGCATGTTTGAAAAAGTAACGGCTGTCTGGCAGCTTTTTAAGTAGCTCCTGCCCTAAAATCTCACTTTCTGCTGGTAAACGATAACTGACTGTCTCTCCGTTGGGCAACAATTTGAAGATATTTGCCGCAATAATAACAACCCGTTCATCAATCAGGTCTATAGCGTCACTTACAAAGTGATCATCAATTAAATAGTCATCGCCATCAAGGCAGAGAACCCATTCCCCAGAGGCATAGTTGTAGAGTAAATTCTGATAATTTCTCACCCGACCTAAGTTTTGCTGATTACGAATGTAAATTAATCGAGGATCAGTGATTTGACGAATTAAAAAGGGAGTTTTGTCGGAAGAGTTATCATCACCGACAATGACCTCTAAATTTGGATAAGTTTGACGTAAGGCTGAATGAACTGCCTCAAGAATAAATTGTTCTTGATTATAGGTGGGAATCAAGATGGAAACTTTAGGTAAGTTGCTCATTCGCACCCTTGAGTATTAGGAAGGGAATCAGCAGTCATATCGGGAAATGACGAAAGTCTCATGATGAATGACGATAAGCTTCTCCTTGTTTCGTGACTTCTCTATATTTGCTCCTGCAGTTTTTTTAGGTGCTCTAAGACCTCTTGACTATGAATTGCGGGATTCACTTTGACAAACCGCTCTCGTAATATCCCCTCAGGATCGATGATAAAGCTGTGGCGCAGTGAGACAAACCCCAACCAAGAACCATAGGCCTTGCTGACGCGGCCATCAGGGTCAGACAGTAATGGAAAGGTCAGGCCTTCACTGTCACAGAAATCCTCATGGGAATCCACAGAGTCGGCACTGACGCCAATCACTTCAGCATTGTGGGCATGGAACTGCTCAATATCCCGCTGAAAGCGTTGGGCTTCGAGGGTACAGCCAGAGGTAAAATCCTTGGGGTAAAAATACAGCACCACCCACTTGCCGCGATAGTCTTTCAGAGAAATAGGCTGACCATCAATACTGCTAGGGAGGGAAAAATCGGGTGCGGGAGCATTCAAGGGCGGCAGCTCCCCTCCAAGTGCCAAACTCGGAGCAGTAGAGCTGAAAAGCAAAATGAAACTCAAAAGGCCAACAAGTAGGGAGCGTAAGAACATGGTTGAATCGCTAAACTGGCGTTAGGACAACATCTAGCAGCACTGTACCGTAGTTTTAGCGCTTTTTCGAGGTTGATGCCGTCACTGCCTCTTGTACACTTTATGCCCTGTTGGCTGCGCTGGCTCTGTGCCCTAGTGCTGGCGATCGCCCTTGGGGTGGGGTTGTGTCGCCTAATTGCCGAAAGCCTCTGGTTTGAACAACTGGGGTATCTAGAGGTCGTATGGCAGCGCTGGAGTGTCCAAGCCCTCCTGTTTATTGTGATTACGGGTTTATCGGGGCTATTTTATAGCTGGCAACAACACTGGCTGCGGCGTCAACGCATAGTAACCTTCGATCCCACCCTGACAGCACAGAGTACTTACCGCGGACTGGGGCTATGGCGACTCTTGCTGTGTGCTAGCGGTCTCATTTGGCTACTCATCGTGGCGACTTATCACATTGGGGCGATCGCCCTGCAACTGTGGTATCAGCGCTCAGAAATTACGTTTAACAGCCCTCTGCTACCGCAATTGAGTGTTTGGCGGGTGGCGGACCTATCGCTGCAAGTGGTACAGAATCCTTGGCTACTGGTGCCGAGTTTAGCGGCCTTGGTAGTGGGGCTGTGGTTGCCCCTGCACCTCTTTCAGGGAATAGGCATTCTTTTAAGCCTCGCCATGGGGGCGATCGCTAGCCTCAGTTGGTCAGTGGTTCTCAAGGGACTGTTTGCCGCCAGTGATCCCCACACAGAGCCGCTCTTTCACCATTCGATTAGCTTTTACCTGTTTCAAATCCCGCTGTGGGAACTGCTGCGCCTCTGGTTGGTCAACCTCAGTGTTGTGGGTTTAGCGGGCACAGCTCTCGGTTACCTGCTCGCCAATGAAAGTCTCAGTCATGGCAAGTTCCTTGGCTTCGGGCGATCGCAACGGCGACATTTACAGGGCTTGAGTGCCTTTGTTTTTGCCACAGTGGCTTTGAGTTTTTGGCTAGAACGCTACAAACTCCTCTACTCCACAAATGGCGCTGCTTTTGGGGCAGGTTATACCGACATCACGGTGCGCTTACCCCTCTATGGTTGGCTCTCAGCCTCCGCTTTAGGAGTGGCTTGTTTGCTTGCTTGGTCAGCCATTCGACGGGGTGGAGAACGACAGCGACGGCTCGGCCCCATCGCCCCCGGACTGTTTGGCTTTACATTGGGCTATTTGATCTTGATTGTTGTGGCAGACTGGCTCTTGCCCACAGCGGTTGAAGCAGCCATTGTTCAGCCTAATCAACTAGAACGGGAACTCCCCTACATTCAACGCACCATTACCCACACCCGCGAAGGCTTTGATCTCGAAAAAATGCGGGTGGAACCTTTCCAACCCGAAAATAACCTCAATGCCGAGATCATTGCCGCCAACGCCGCCACCACGCGCAATATCCGCCTTTGGGATACGCGCCCCCTTTTGGAAACGAACCGCCAACTGCAACAACTGCGCTCCTACTATCGGTTCCCAGCGGCCTTTTTGGATCGCTACTATCTGAAACTGGATTCTGAGCAAGACCAATCAGAAATTCGCCAAGTCCTCATTGCCGCCCGTGAAGTGGACTACGGTGCTGTTCAGCGATTTGCCCGCAGTTGGATTAACGAGCACTTGGTCTTTACCCACGGTTATGGCTTCACGATGAGTCCTGTCAATACCGCCGAAGCCAATGGTTTGCCCAAATACTTTGTTCGCGATATTGGCGACACGGGTGAGCTACTGGTCAATCCCCCGCAAATTCGTGAGAGCATTCCTTTTTTCTATCCACGGATTTACTACGGTGAACTCACCAATACCTATATCTTTGCCCCCTCCGATGTTCCCGAACTCGATTTTCCTCGTGGAGCTGAAAATGTCTATAACCACTATGACGGCACCGGGGGGGTTCCCATTGCCAGTTGGTGGCGCCGCTTGGTCTATAGTGTCTATTTTGGTGACTGGCAACTGCTTTTGACTCCCAATTTGCGACCAGACTCACGGGTTCTCTTTCGGCGGTTGATTCAAGACCGGGTGCGGGCGATCGCCCCTTTTTTACGTTTCGACAGTGAACCCTATCTTGTCGTCGCCGATCCACGCTCTGAACACGACATTGCAACTAGTCCGAGCACTGCGGGGGTCAGCTATCTCTACTGGATTATTGATGCTTATACGGTCAGTCGCTACTATCCCTATAGCGATCCGGGCGAGCACTCATTTAACTACATTCGCAACTCTGTCAAAGTCGTTGTGGATGCCTATAACGGCAACGTCACATTTTATGTGGTGGAACCCGACGATGTCATGATTCGCACATGGCAGCGGGTTTTTCCAACGCTCTTTCATCCCCTGAGTGCCATGCCCCACCGCCTCTACCGCCACATTCGCTATCCCATTGACCTGATGCAGGTGCAGTCGGAGCAGCTCCTGAAATACCACATGACAGATCCCGTGGTCTTTTACAACCGCGAAGACCTCTGGCAAATTCCCAAGGAGATTTACCGCGAAAAATCCCAAGCCGTTGCTCCCTACTACTTGATTACCAAACTACCCATTGGCTACACTGAGGAGTTTATTCTCTTGGTGCCCTTCACGCCCGTGAATCGTCCGAATCTGATTGGTTGGCTGGCGGCTCGCTCCGATGGTCAAAACTACGGTAAGCTCCTCCTCTACGTTTTTCCCAAGCAAGAACTGGTGTTTGGCCCCGAACAAATGGAGGCGCGGATCAATCAAGATCCAGTGATTTCACAACAAATCTCTCTCTGGAATCGCCAAGGATCCAGATCGGTTCAGGGCAATCTCCTCATTATCCCCATTGAGCGATCGCTCCTCTATGTCGAACCCATTTACCTTGAAGCCGATCAAAACCAGCTGCCTACGTTAGCGCGAGTCATTGTCATGGACAATCAGCGAATCGTCATGGCGCCCACCCTAGAGGAAGCCCTGCAACAACTCTTTCCCAAATAGGTAAAGTCCTGAAATCCTTCATGACTACAAAAGTGAACGATACAAAGCAGCTAGGAAAACAATGACTACAGCCGCATACATTCATCTGCCCTTTTGTCGGCGCCGCTGCTTCTACTGTGACTTTCCGATTACGGTAGTGGGAGATTCTCCGACGCTCGCAGAATCACTCATCCAAGAGTATGTGGCTGCGCTGCGTCAAGAAATTGCCCACACCCCTGCTGAGCCGCTACCGCTTCAAACGATCTTTTTTGGGGGGGGAACACCGTCTCTAGTACCGCCTCAATACATTGGCCAACTGCTGGAAGCCCTCGATCGCCAGATCGGTATTATCCTAGGGGCAGAAATTTCCATGGAAATGGATCCGGGCACCTTTGACTTAGAACAATTGCAGGGCTATCTCAGGGTGGGGGTGAATCGTGTCAGTTTGGGTGTCCAGGCCTTTGATAATGAGCTATTGCGCGTGTGTGGCCGCAGTCACGATGTGGCCGATGTTGAGCGGGCAGTTGAGATGATTCATAGGGCGGGGGTAGAAAATTGGAGTATAGATTTGATTTCAGGATTGCCACAACAATCCTTAGCGGATTGGCAGTTCTCCCTAGAGCAAGCGATCGCCCTCAACCCAAAGCATCTCTCTATCTATGACCTCATCATTGAGCCAAAAACCGTCTTCAGCAAACGCTATCAACCGGAAGCTGCCCCCCTACCGACCCAAGAGCAGGCCGCCACTGCCTATTGTCTTGGCCACGAGATGTTAAGCGCAGCGGGCTACGACCACTACGAAATTTCCAACTATGCCCGACCGGGGTTTCGCTGTCGCCACAATCAAGTCTACTGGCACAATCAACCCTACTATGGCTTTGGCATGGGCGCCACCAGTTATCTCAGGCATCGTCGCCTCAGCCGTCCGCGTACCCGCCGTGAATACTATCAATGGCTGCAAAGCTTACCAGAGAGCCTCAATCAAGTCAGTCCAGATTCCCTGTGGGATCGCTGGTTGGAAACCCTGATGCTGGGCTTGCGCCTCAGAGATGGCCTCTCTTTAGTTGCTTTAGCGGATGAATTTCCAACGTCGTGGGTTGAGGCTTTGCAAAGGGTAGCCGCAAAAATGTCTCCAGAGACGCTTTCTTTGGCGGGCGATCGCCTGCACTTGACCCAGCCAGCAGGATTTCTGATGGCCAATACCGTCATTGTCACCCTCTGGGAGGAAATGGAGAGATCGGTTTTCCACCAACAGCAAGGGCAGTCGCTACCGATACACTAGAGGGTGTCTGACCAAGAATACACTCACGGGAAGCATCATGTTGGAACAGGGAACCATTTCAATCCACACTGAGAACATTTTTCCAATTATTAAAAAGTGGCTCTACTCCGATCATGAGATTTTCCTGCGGGAACTGGTCTCCAATGCCGTGGATGCCATCCAAAAGCTGCGGATGGTGGCTCGCTCTGGGGAATATAGCGGCGATGTGGATCACCCCGAAGTCACGATCACAATTGACAAGGAGAATAAAAAGCTGGCGATCGCCGACAATGGCATTGGCATGACCGCTGAGGAAGTGAAAAAGTATATTACCCAAGTGGCCTTCTCCAGTGCCGAGGAATTTGTTCAAAAATACAAAGGCGAAGGGGAAGACGCAATCATTGGTCACTTTGGCCTTGGTTTTTACTCCGCCTTCATGGTCTCAGAACGGGTGGAAATTGATACCCTCTCCTACCGCGAAGGTGCCGTCTCGGTGCATTGGATCTGTGATGGTTCGACCGAATTTACCCTCTCCGATGGCCAGCGCACTACTGTGGGTACAACCGTGACCCTCACGCTCCAAGACAGTGAATTGGAGTATCTAGAGCCGGGGCGCATCCGTGAACTCATCCGCAAGTACTGTGACTTCTTGCCTGTGCCCATCAAGCTCGAAGGCGAGCAAATCAATAAGCAAATTGCCCCTTGGAAGAGTTCCCCCAATAGCCTCAGCAAAGAGGACTACCTAGAGTTTTATCGCTATCTCTATCCCTTCCAAGAAGACCCTCTGCTCTGGGTTCACCTCAATACCGACTATCCCTTTGTGGTCAATGGCATTCTCTACTTTCCCAAGCTGCGCCCCGATATTGACGTCACCAAGGGGCAAATTAAGCTCTACTGCAATCAGGTTTTTGTCAGCGATAACTGCGAAGAGATCATTCCTCGCTTCTTGTTGCCTTTGCGAGGGGTCATTGACAGTAGCGACATTCCCCTGAATGTGTCCCGCAGTTTCCTGCAAAATGATCGCACGGTGCGCAAAATTGCCGACTACATTGCCAAAAAGGTGGGCGATCGCCTGAAGGAGCTGTACCGCGAAGACCCGGCGGCCTATGTGCGCTCTTGGCAAGACTTGGGCACCTTTGTCAAATTCGGCTCGATCAATGACGAAAAGTTCAAAAAGCAGGTGGAGGACATTCTCATCTACCGCACCACCGCTGAACTGACCTCTAAAGAAAGTGAGGATGTCTGGGCCAGTGAGGGGGGCATTCACGTCGATGGCAAAACCTACACAACCCTGAAGGAGTACTTAGAGCGCAACAAAGAGCGCCAAGGCAATCGCGTCTATTACTGCACCGATGAGGTGAACCAAGCCACGTACGTGCAGCTTCTCAAGAGCCAAGGGATTGAAGTCCTCTTTATGGACAGTTTCATTGATACCCACTTTGTGCCGTGGCTGGAGCAGAACTACCGCGATGTCAAGTTCCTGCGGGTGGATGCTGAACTCGATGAAACCCTGATTGACAAGAGCAAAGAGAGCGAAATCATTGACCCAGCCACCAACAAAACCCGCAGTGAGCAGATCAAGGCTCTCTTTGAATCCGTGCTGAAAAAGCCGAAACTGACGATTCGCCCTGAAGCCCTCAAAGCCGATGCACCACCGGCAATAATCCTGTTGCCCGAAACCAGTCGGCGGATGCAGGAAATGATGGCGATGATGCAGCAGCAACCCAATGTCCAGTTGCCTGAGGAGCATACCCTTGTTGTCAATACCGCTCATCCCTTGGTGCAAAATCTCCTCAGCCTCAACCAAGGAACGATTATTCAAACCAGCGGCCCCTCGGAAACGGGTGCATTGGTGGAGAAGCTGTGTCAGTATATCTACGATTTGGCCTTGATGTCACAGCGGGCCTTTGATGCCAATGGTATGCAGCAATTTACGGAGCGTGCCAGTCAAGTGCTCACCCAACTGACAACTATGGCCACGCGCTAACGTTTGCAGACGTGGGAGGTAACGCATGATTATTACGGTAGGCTTATTGGCGGGAGCGATCGCCCTACTGGCTTGGGGACTGTACCGCAACCTGCCCTACGGCAAGCTGGGGATTGTGGCTTGGCTGCAAACCTTGGTTCTCATGCTCCCTTGGCTAGTGGTTTTTGGCAGCCTCAGCTTTGGGATTGTGATCAACTTTGCTGCCGTGCTCTTTGGGCTGGTGGTCTCGATCGTGGCCTATGTTGCCCTTGGCCGTTGGTTGCGATCGCTAGCGGCCACCGCAGAACTTCCCTTGCCCTCTGCCCCCTCTGGCCGTTCTGAACTGGAGCAAGCCACCACCGAACAGACTTCTCCCGCGCCGCCTGCCGAAAAACCCAGCCTCCCTGCTGAAGATTTGCAAGCCATTCAAAGCATCTTTAGCGTTGATACCTACTTTGCCACCGACTACATTCCCTACAAAGGGGGTGTGATCTGCCCAGGGAATCTGCGGGGAGAGGCCAAAGTAGTGCATCAGCAACTCACCGAGCGCCTACAGGCCGCCTTGCCCAGTCGCTATCGCCTCTTTATGGTACCCAATAGTGACGGCAAGCCCATGGTTGTGATTTTGCCCATGACGACCGAACCGATTCGCTCTGGCAATCTCCAGAAGCTAGCAGCGGTTTTCTTGGCGGTGGCCACCCTCGGAACCTGTTTGGAGACCAGTGCCATTTTGCAGGGGTTTAGTTTACTAGGGAATCCCACCACTGGCCTCTTTCAGCGATCCCTCCCTTTTGCCCTTGGACTCTTTGGAATTGCTGCTGTGCGGGAACTTGGCCACTGGTTCATGGCGAAACGCTATCAGGCACGCTTGGGGCCGCCCATCTTTTTGCCAGCGTGGCAGTTGGGTACCTTTGGGGCAATGACTCGGCTAGAGTCCTTCTTGAGAAACCGCAGTCAACTCTTTGACATTGGTGCCGCGGGGGCGATCGCCGCCGGTAGTGTTTCGCTGCTGCTGTTGGCCATTGGCCTTGTCCTCTCGCCCACGAGTCAAGGGTTAGAGGTGCCGACCCTCTTTTTCCAAGGATCAATTTTGGTGGGGACGATTGCCAAGCTCTTTTTGGGGTCACAACTGCAAAGCGAGGTAGTGATGGTACATCCCCTCGTCATTCTGGGCTGGCTGGGGTTGATCATGACTGCCTTGAATTTGATGCCGGCAGGGCAACTGGATGGCGGGCGGATTATTCAAGCCATTTACGGTACGAAAACCGCCAAACGACTCACAATTATTACGCTTGTGGTGTTGGGCTTGGTGGCGATCGTCAACCCCTTGGCCTTGTATTGGGCGTTGGTGATCCTGCTGTTGCAGCGAGATGTGGATCAGCCCAGTCTCGATGAGATCACCGAACCTGATGATACCCGTGCGGGTCTTGGTCTGCTGCTGTTGTTCTTGATGGCAGCCACCCTGATCCCGATGGCGCCGGGGCTGGCGGGTCGCTTGGGAATTGGAGGCTAAATGCCCGATTCACTGCGGCAAATTTTAACGGCGATCGCCCAAGGGCAACTGAGCGTAGAAACCGCCTATCGCCAACTGCAACACCTTTCCTACGAGCCTATCGGTGATTTTGCGCGCATTGATCACCAGCGGCAGCAGCGCACCGGCTTTCCAGAGGTGATTTGGGGACCCGGCAAAACCCCGCAGCAGATTGCCGAGATTTTGGAGCGGATGCGTCCCCACTATCCCTGTGTGATGGCGACGCGGATTTCTCCAGAGGTGTTTGAGGCCGTGCGATCGCGCGTCGGGGGACTGCACTATTTTGAAAAAGCACGGATTTGCAGTACAGCCCCCATTTTGCCCCCTCAGTTTCCCCTTCAGGTGGGCTTGGTCTGTGCGGGTACAGCGGATCTGCCCGTGGCTGAAGAGGCAGCAGTGACGTTGCAGCTCTCAGGATTTGGCGTTGAGCGGTTTTGGGATGTGGGGGTGGCGGGGATTCATCGGCTGTTGAGTGTCCGCGATCGCCTGGAGGAGATGGCCGTGCTGATCGTGGTTGCGGGGATGGAGGGGGCACTCCCCAGTGTGGTGGCGGGGCTGGTCTCAGTGCCCGTGATTGCGGTGCCCACCAGTATTGGTTATGGCGCGAACTTTGGCGGTTTGGCGGCGCTGCTGACAATGCTCAACTCCTGTGCTCCCGGCATTGGTGTCGTCAATATTGACAATGGCTTTGGGGCGGCAATGCTGGCAGCCAAGATCTTGCGATCGCTCCGTCAACGGTTATAATGATTATTTGTTCTTAACGTGTGATTGATCATCAGGTGACCTGTGGCTAACATCAAATCTGCCGCTAAACGTGCCCAAATTGCTGAGCGCAACCGTCTTCGCAACAAAGCCTATCGCTCGGCAGTGCGGACGCTAATTAAAAACTACTTGAATGCCATTAGTCAGTACAGCGCCGACCCCACGCCGGAAAACTTGGCGGAAGTCCAGCGGCGACTCAACTTGGCCTTTAGCAAAATTGACAAAGCCGTTAAGCGTGGCGTTCTCCATCGCAACACTGGCGCTCGGCGTAAAGCACGGCTAACCCGAATCCTGAATAAGACCTTGCAACCCGCTGCCTAATCCCCATGTTGGTGGATACCCACGTCCATCTCAACTTTCCAGAGTACGCACCCGATCTGGAATCAGTAGCTGAGCGCTGGCGATCAGCGGGAGTGGTGCGGCTCGTTCATTCCTGTGTCGAACCCGGTGAATTTCCCACCATCCAGAGCCTTGCAGCGCGGTTTCCAGAGCTGTTTATGGCAGTGGGTCTCCATCCCTTGGATACCGAACAATGGCAGCCCGATCTCAAGGAGAAAATTGCCAGCCTTGCCGCCAGCGATCCCAAGGTGGTTGCCATTGGCGAAACGGGTTTAGATTTTTACAAAGCCACCAACCGCGAGCAACAGGAAGCAGCCTTTTGGGCACAGTTAGAGGTCGCCCACACACTGAATTTGCCGGTCATCGTTCACTGTCGGGAGGCTGCTGCTGCCGCACGGGATTTGCTTCAACAGTTTATTCGCGATCGCGGGCAAGTACAAGGGGTGATGCACTGCTGGGGCGGTACCCCCGAAGAGACAGAATGGTTCCTTGACTTGGGTTTCTACATTAGCTTTAGCGGCACCGTCACGTTTAAGAACGCCAAACAAATTCACGCCTCAGCACAAATAGTTCCCAGCGATCGCCTGCTGGTTGAGACGGATTGCCCCTTCCTTGCTCCTGTACCCAAGCGGGGTGAAAAACGTAATGAACCCAGCTATGTGCGCTTTGTGGCCGAAGCCGTCGCCCGTCTGCGACAGTGTGACCTCTTGGACTTAGAACGGCAAACGACCCTCAATGCCTGTCACCTCTTTCGTCTGCCCCTGCCCGCAGAACTAGCGCCCTAACTTTTAAGGATTGTCACAGCCGAACTGGCAAATTCAACGCATTCATATTAAAAAATCTAGCGCATTTGCTGGCCATCCCTTTTGAGCACCTTAGGATGGGGCTATAAGTTAAAGACGGCGGTTTAGGATGTGTCTTCATCACACATGCTTTGGGTAACCTCTGGACGCTTTTGAACGCCTTTGAATGCCGTTGAACCTTGATCGATGGATCGAGGTGGATTTTCTGTTTTCTAAATACTCATGCCGACTTGACGAGGATCCTGTATGGTAAGCTCTCCTCCCCGTCCCACCCAACTCACCGATGATATTCATGCCTTTGGGCCAGCTCGCGCCACGATTCAGGGACAGCCCCTGAGTGCCAGTGAAGTTGAGGCCATGGATGCCTTCTTCCGCGCCTGTAACTATCTGGCAGTGGGCATGATCTATTTACTGGATAATCCCCTGCTCAAAGAACCCCTGAAGCCCGAACACATTAAAAAGCGCCTCCTTGGTCACTGGGGATCGAGTCCGGGTCTGGCCTTTTGCTATCTGCACCTGAACCGGATTATTAAAAAATATCAACAGGAAGTGATTTTTTTGGCGGGGCCTGGCCATGGGGCGCCGGGTGTATTGGCTCCCGTCTATTTGGAGGGCAGTTACACCGAGATCTATCCCAATATCAGTGAAGATGCCCAAGGGCTAAAAAAATTCTTTAAGCAATTTTCCTTCCCTGGGGGTATTGGTAGCCATTGCACCCCCGAAACCCCCGGATCGATCCATGAAGGGGGAGAACTGGGTTATGTCCTCTCCCATGCCTGTGGCGCTGCCTTTGATAACCCTGATTTGATTGTGGCCGCGGTTGTGGGTGATGGCGAAGCCGAAACGGGACCTTTGGCCACCTCATGGCACATCAATAAGTTCTTGAACCCAGCGCGGGATGGGGCAGTCTTGCCCATTTTGAACTTGAATGGCTACAAGATTAACAACCCAACGATTTTGGCACGCATTCCCCACCAAGATTTGGAAAGCTACTTCCGCGGTCTAGGGTACGAACCCTGCTTTGTTGAAGGCTCCGATCGCCCCTCGATGCACCAAGCAATGGCGGCCACCCTCGATTATTGCGTCACTAAAATTAAGGAGATTCAGCGAGCCGCCCGTGAGGAGGGCGTGACGACTTTACCCCGTTGGCCGATGATTATTCTGCGCACGCCCAAGGGGTGGACAGGCCCTGCCGAAGTCAATGGTCACAAGGTAGAAGGTTCTTGGCGAGCACACCAAGTTCCCTTAGCTGATGTTCACACCAACCCCAACAATCTAAAGCTGCTGGAAAACTGGCTGCGTAGCTACCGCCCCGAAGAACTCTTTGATGACAATGGCACCTTCCGCCCCGAACTCAAGGCTTTAGCGCCGACGGGCAACTACCGTATGGGCATGAATCCCCACGCCAACGGGGGTCTGTTGCGCAAAGACCTGAAAATGCCAGACTTTCGTGAATATGGCATTACATTTGACAAACCCGGCCAAATTGAGGTGGAAAACACCCGTCACCTCGGCGTCTTTCTGCGGGATGTGATGCGCAATAACATGACGAATTTCCGCATCTTTGGTCCCGATGAAAATACCTCGAACAAACTCAATGCTGTTTACGAGGCCAGTAAGAAGTTTTGGATTGCCGAGTACTTTGAAGAGGATGCCGATGGCGGTGAATTGTCCCCCAATGGTCGCGTCATTGAAATGCTCAGCGAGCACACCATGGAGGGGATGCTGGAAGGCTACCTGCTGACGGGGCGCCATGGGTTCTTCTCCACCTATGAGTCCTTCGTCCATGTGATTGACTCGATGTTTAACCAACACGCCAAGTGGTTGAGCATTTGCAATGAGCTGTCGTGGCGGGCGGATGTGGCCTCGTTGAACCTACTGATTACGTCCACGGTGTGGCGGCAGGATCACAATGGCTTCACCCACCAAGATCCGGGATTTTTGGATATTGTCTGCAACAAGAGTGCCAAGGTTACGCGCATTTACTTACCTCCTGATGTGAATTCACTGCTGTCGGTGGCAGATCACTGCCTGCGGAGCAAAAATTATGTGAATGTGATTGTTTCCGACAAGCAGTTGCACTTGCAGTACCTGAGGATGGATCAGGCGATTATCCACTGCACCAAGGGAGTCGGCATTTGGGATTGGGCCAGCAATGATCAAGGCCAAGAACCCGATCTGGTGATGGCAAGTGCCGGGGATATTCCCACCCAAGAGGCATTGGCAGCGGTTGCCTTGCTGCGGCAGGAGTTCCCAGAGCTGAAGATTCGCTACATTAACGTGGTGGATCTGTTTAAGCTGCAACCGGAAACCGAACACCCCCACGGCCTCAGCGATCGCGACTTTGATAGTCTCTTTACCCTCGATCGCCCGATTATCTTTAACTTCCATGGCTACCCTTGGTTGATCCACCGTCTCACCTACCGCCGCCACAATCACCGTAATTTGCACGTGCGCGGCTACAAGGAAAAGGGCAATATCAATACGCCCCTTGAGTTGGCCATTAATAATGAGATTGATCGCTTTAGTCTGGCGATCGATGCCATTGATCGTCTGCCGGCTCTTCAAGTAGCGGGTGCCCATGCCAAGGAGAAATTCCGCAACATGCAAATTGAAGCCCGCAACTATGCCTACGAGTACGGTGTGGACAAGCCGGAGTTTAGCCACTGGACGTGGCCGTTCTAGCTAATTGTCTAAGTTGAGGCTCTGCCCCTCTCTTCGCTTATCGGCAAGGGAGGGGTTCTTCTTGGCGCACGGGCACTTGATGCTGATGCAAATAGTCCTTAATTTGGGCGATCGTCAGTTGGCCATAGTGCAAGAGTGAAGCAAGGAGTGCCGCTTCGGCTTTCCCTTCCACAAGAGCAGCGCGAATATGCTCACAGGTGCCCGCCCCCCCGGAGGCAATGACGGGAATTTCGACTCGTTCGGCGATCGCCCGCGTCAGCGCTAAATCATAGCCCGCTTGGGTGCCATCGGCATCCATACTCGTCACCAATAGTTCCCCTGCCCCGCGCTTAGCAACTTCCACAGCCCACTCCACGGCATCTAACCCTGTGGCTTCGCGGCCACCACGGACATAGACTTGCCAACGGGGTTGGTCAGGATCACAATGGGGTTCGCGACGCGCATCAATGGCAACAACAATACACTGGGCACCAAAGCGATCGCTCGCCTGATTCACCAGATCTGGTTGCCGCACTGCTGCCGAGTTCAGGCTGACTTTGTCTGCTCCTGCCCGCAGGAGGTCTTTGATCATCGTCAGAGACTGAATGCCGCCCCCCACCGTCAGGGGAATAAACACTTGATCCGCTGTGCGATAGACGACATCAATAATGATGTTGCGCTCTTCATGGGTGGCCGTAATATCCAAAAACACTAGCTCATCGGCACCCGCTGCATTGTAGGCTTGAGCCAGTTCTACGGGATCTCCAGCATCTCGCAGGTTGACAAAGTTCACGCCCTTGACGACGCGACCTGCCTTCACATCTAAACAGGGCAAAATTCGTTTTGCCAGCATTATGCCTCCTTGGGGCTACTGCACAGTAACACGGCGACCACCGCCACTGACAAAGATAATGGCACGCCCCTCCGCCATCGGTTCCCAACCCACATCAAAGCCACTGCGCCAAGCAATGGCACGGGCTGCGCGAAAACAATCAAAGCTATCGGGACGCACAAAGAAGACGAGGGAATGCCGGCTGGGGGAGAGGCGATCAAGGGTACGGCGAAAGTTGGACGAAGGTTTTTCCAGCGTGCTAAAGGATTCACCACCGCTGCGATCGCGGGGTTCAAAGAGGGTCTGTAAAATGGGTTGCCCTTGGCTGCGCCCTAGACTCAGACGCACATCGTAATAGCGGGTACGGTGGCGAAAGGATTCCAGTTGTTGCTGAATTTGGCGGGAATCCGCAAAGGGGTTTTCACTGAGCCGTCTGAGATGGCGATCAATCGCCTCACTGGCTTGATCCTCCTCAAGGGGCAGGGCGCGATTTTCACGACACTCAAAGAAATACACCTGCTTGCGGGTTTCGCGGGCAATGGGTGTACGTACCAGAGCAGGGGACACTGCCGCCGTCAAGCTAGCAAAGAGGCAGACAAAGATCATCACCCCCACCGTATTGGTGAGGACATCGAGGAACGAGTCCAGATTTTGACTGGGGGCTTGGACTTGGGGACGGGAGCGCGATCGCCTCATGAACCCGCAATATACTGCAATACTCAAGACTTCTTCTAGGTTATCGGAATTCTTGAACGCCTGTCTCAACGCATCTGATACAGTGGCAATTGATATAGATTTAGTCCTCAACTCCTCCCACCTATGGCAATGCTGAAAACGCCCCCTTCTCGTCCCCTGACCTACCAAGCCTACGATCGCGGGGTTGGCAAACAGGGTCGGGTCTTGGTGCTGCTCTCACTCATGACATTGTTTTTGCTGGGGGGCATTGGGAGTCGCTTGGCCTACCTGCAAATTGTTGAAGGCGATCGCAACCGCCAAATGGCTGATGAAAACCGCATTCGCCTCATTCCCAAGCCCCCAGAGCGAGGAAAAATTCTGGATCGCAAAGGGCGGATTCTGGCGGGAAATAAATTTTCCTACTCGGTATTTCTCTGGCCCCTTGCAGCCAAAAAGCCCGAATGGCCGCGAACCGTGAAAATTCTCTCGCGGGTGCTCAATATCCCTGCCAGTGAGATCGAAGCGCGGGTGAAGCAAGCGGGTGTCAATTCTCCCTCTCTGATTCGCATTGCCCAAGGGATTAGCCAAGCCCAAATTGTTGCCCTTGAAGAACACCGCAATTTCCTGACGGGGGTGGAAATTGACCGCGAAGCCATCCGCTTTTATCCCCACGGCGAAACTGCTGCCCACATCATTGGCTACATCGGTGAACTGAATGAGGAAGAACTAGCGGCTCGTCGAGATCAGGGTTACCGTCTTGGCGATGTCATGGGCAAAATGGGCGTGGAGGCCAGCTATGAACAGGTGCTGCGGGGAACTTGGGGCGGTCAGCAGGTGGAGGTGGATGGCCAAGGCAAAGTGATCCGCATTCTGGGGCAAAAGGTGGCGCGACCCGGCAATGACATTACGCTTTCAGTGGATTTAGACTTGCAAAAAGCGGCGGAAGCAGCCCTAGGGAGTCGACCGGGGGCGATCGTGGCCATGGATCCCCGTGATGGCGCAATTCTGGCTCTGGCCAGTTACCCCGCCTTTGATCCCAACTGGTTTGCCCGCCGCATGACCCAAGCTCAGTGGGAGGAACTGCAACGGCGGCAGTTTCCCTTTGTTAACCGTGCCCTTCAGGGCTTTCCTCCCGCCAGTACGTTCAAAATCGTGACAACGGTGGCCGGCTTGGAGTCGGGGAAGTTCAGCCCCGATACCGTACTAATGACATATCCTGCCCTCTACACAGGGGGCTTTGCCTTCCACGATTGGAACCGGGCGGGCTTTGGCCCTCTGGGCTTTGCCGGTGCCATGGCGTGGAGTAGTAACACCTTTTTTGGCCAAGTGGCACGACGCATTGGACCTGAAACCCTCATTCATTGGGCCCATCGCTTTGGTATGGGGTCGAAAACGGGTATTGACTTACCCGGCGAAGCCCCCGGATTTGTGCCAACGCCTCAGTGGAAGCAGGAAACCTTTGGCGAGGGGTGGTATGATGGCGACTCTTTGATTACGTCGATTGGCCAAGGAGCCTTGCAGGTGAGTCCGCTTCAAGCCGCGGTCATGTTTGCAGTACCTGCGAATGGGGGTTACAAAGTGCGTCCGCACCTCATTGCTTCCGACAATCCCCATCGCTGGCGGCAATCCCTGAACCTAAAGCCCTCTACCATTCAAGTCTTGCGTCAAGGCCTACGCCAAGTGGTGACGAGCGGCACAGGGGCTGCCCTGAATGTTCCTGAGGTGGCGATCGCTGGCAAAAGTGGTACGGGGGAAGATCCACCTCGCCCTCACCATACTTGGTTTGGCGCCTATGCCCCTGCAGATAAACCGGAAATTGTTGTTGTTGCCTTTGCTGAAAACTCTGGCGGCGGTGGCGCTTCCGTCGCGGGGCCAATGGTGGTCAAGGTCATTCAAACCTACATGAAGATTCGCGATCGCTAGCCCCTTGCCCGCTAGAAGATTGTCATTCCCCAAGGTTGCGCCTAGAATTTGAAGGAATGCGTGTGGTGAGATTAATCATGATGGAGCAGCGCGTTATCGCCTTTGGGCTAACTGTGGGGCTATTGGCAACAGGCTTAGCTACTCGCCAGAGTCTTGCAGAAACGGCGCCTATCGAAGCAGAAGCGCCTGCAGCGGCTGCCCCTCTTTTGGTGAATCCTGTCCAACCGGTTGAAAGTGACCCCCTTGTTTTCTCCACAGAACCGGTGGATCCACCCCCCGGCAGTGAACCCCTCGAAAACCTGAAGCCCGCCCGCTCCATCCCCGTGGTGATCCAAGAGCGCTCTACAGGCTGTCAAGCGATCGTTAGCGAAGGCATTCCTAATAACATTTGTCAAGCCCAAGGTACTCAACAACCCCCCGTCACCCCTGCCGCCCGCCAACCGTCTGCTCCAGTCTCCCATCGCCCTGTGGTTGCTGCAAAGCCAAGAAGTTTTGTGTCATCTGCCCCAGCGGCTGCGCCGGCCTATGTACGCCAGCCCTTTCCGGGAGCCAATCCCTTGCGTTGGCTGAAAGTCAACAATGGTCAAATGCTCTTTCCCTTGCCTTTTCCGGTGCCCATTACCTCAACCTTTGGCTGGCGCATCCATCCCATTTTTGGCGATCGCCGCTTCCATTCGGGCACGGATTTGGGCGCTCCTGAAGGCACACCGGTGCTGGCGGTTTTTGATGGCCGCGTGGTTGAGTCCAACTGGCTAGGGGGCTATGGCCTCACCGTGATTTTGCAGCACCCACCAGCGCAACACCAAACCCTCTATGCCCACCTTTCACAGCGCTTTGTCAATTCCGGTCAGTGGGTCAAGCAAGGGGATGTCATTGGCCTTGTGGGTAGTACAGGCAACTCCACGGGACCCCACCTCCATTTTGAGATCCACGAAATGACGGCCCAAGGGTTGATTCCCGTGGCTCCTGAAGCGCGGTTAGAATTGGCATTAGCACAGTTAAAGCAGGCGATCGCCCAAGCGCGTCAGCAGTCAAATCGCAGTTAGATAGGATACCCATGGTTATTGCGACCTCCCCTCAGACCGATAATCCGCTTTTGCGGGGCGATGGCTTTCCCCCCTTTGACCAGATTCAGGTGAGCCATGTTGAGCCAGCCGTGCGCCAACTGTTGCAGGAACTCACCCAAGAATTAGAGACCCTTGAGCAATCCTTCACCCCCACATGGGAGGGGTTGGTGGAACCCCTTGAACGTTTGAGCGATCGCCTCGGTTGGACGTGGGGCATAGTTAGCCATCTAACCGGGGTCAAAAACAGTCCCGAACTGCGCCAAGCCTACGAAGCCGTCCAACCTCAAGTGGTCGAGTTCTACACCCGGTTGGGACAATCCCGCCCCCTCTATGAAGGCTTTAAGACCCTTGCTGCCAGTCCTGAATTCCAAACCTTTTCCCCTGCTCGCAAACGCATTGTCGAAGCTGCCATTCGCAATGCCGAACACAGTGGTGTGAGTCTAACGGGGGCTGCCAAGGAGCGCTTCAATGCCATTCAACTGGAATTAGCCGAGCTATCCACCCAGTTTGCCAACAACCTTTTGGATGCCACCAAGGCTTTTCGCCTCAAGCTCACGCAACCCGATGAAGTGGCAGGACTCCCCCCCAGCCTCCTCGCTCTCGCTGCCCAAACGGCTCGCCAAGATGGTATTGAGAATGCTACACCCGAAACAGGTCCATGGCACATTACCCTCGACTTTCCCAGCTATGGCCCCTTTATGCAGCACAGCCAACGGCGGGATCTGCGGGAACAACTCTATCGCGCCTACGTTTCCCGTGCCAGCAGTGGCGAATGGGATAACCGCCCCATCCTAGAGCGCATCCTTGCCCTACGGGTGGAAGAGGCACAGCTCCTTGGGTTTAATACCTATGCGGAACTCAGTCTTGCGAGCAAAATGGCCGACAGTGTGGCCAGTGTGGAAAAACTCCTAGAAGAGCTGCGTCAAGTTAGCTATAGTGCGGCTGCGCGGGAACTCGAAGAACTCAAAGCCTTTGCCGCCGCTCAAGGGGCATCCGAAGCGAATGATCTTCAGCACTGGGACATTGTCTATTGGGCAGAACGGCAGCGGAAGGCGCTCTTTGACTTCAATGATGAGGAACTGCGTCCCTATTTTCCTTTGCCCCAAGTGCTTGAGGGCTTATTTGGGCTAGTGAAGCGACTGTTTGGCGTGACGGTGGTGCCTGCGGATGGGCAAGTGCCCGTTTGGCATCCTGATGTGCGCTTTTTTGCCATCCTTGATGAAAACAATCTGACGATCGCCCACTTTTACCTTGACCCCTACAGCCGTCCTGCGGAAAAACGGGGTGGCGCATGGATGGACGATTGCCTTGGCCGCGCCAAATATCGCATTCAGGGGGAATGGCGCACCCGCTTGCCCGTTACCTATCTTGTCTGCAATCAAACCCCGCCAGTGGATGGCAAGCCCAGCCTAATGACCTTTAGCGAAGTGGAAACCCTCTTCCACGAATTTGGTCATGGCCTGCACCACATGCTGACGCGGGTCGATGAAGCGGGCGCAGCAGGGATTAACAATGTGGAGTGGGATGCGGTTGAACTCCCTAGCCAATTTATGGAAAATTGGTGCTACCATCGGCCGACCCTTTTTGGCATGGCGTGCCACTATGAAACTGGGGAACCGCTGCCAGAACATTACTACGAAAAACTGGTTGCCGCCCGAACCTATCGCGCTGGCAGTGCTCTCTTGCGCCAGTTGCACTTTAGTTTGTTGGATTTGGAACTGCACCACCGCTATCGACCGGGTCAGGGGGAAACACCCCAACAGGTGCGCGATCGCATAGCCCAGACGACAACAATTTTGCCCCCTCTACCAGAGGATGCGTTTCTCTGTAGCTTTGGCCACATTTTTGCCGGTGGCTACGCAGCGGGTTATTACAGCTATCTGTGGGCAGAAGTGCTCAGTGCCGATGCCTTTGCTGCCTTTGAAGAAGTTGGCCTAGAGAATGAGCAAGCCGTTGCTGAAATGGGACGACGCTATCGCGAAACCGTACTTGCCCTTGGCGGTAGCCAACCTCCGATGGAGATCTTCAAAGCCTTCCGCGGTCGTGAGCCGATCACTGAACCTCTACTACGGCACCGAGGATTGTTGTCGAATACTTAGTTTGCGACTTATGGAGCCTTAGGCAGGCGATCGCCTCGCGTTTGATCCAGCCACTCAAAAATCCGATCTAGCTGCTCCAAGGTAATGAAGCCATACTGCCAAAGAATAATCGGCAGCGATCCCCGCTGCTGTTGCCATTGACGCACCGCCATTGCAATGCTCTCTGGGGGGAGTGCCAGCTCCTGTTCAAGATAGTGCAGTAGTTGAGGAGAGTAGGGCATCGCAGGTGAGGAGTGACTGATGAAACAGGGAGAACGGGTTAAGTATTTAGACTTGCAGTATAACAACGGGATGCGCAGGATAGGGCGAGTTTAACAAAAGCTGCATATTGTCTGAGAAGACGGCAGCGCTGATTGCAATGTTTCGCAGCATACCCTTAAGATAATTAAAAAAGATGCCCTATTTGTAAATTTTTATTACGATGCTTCAGCAATTCCGCCGCTGGTTTCGCCAAATTGGTTTAGTGATGGTGCTGGTCAGCCTCTGTTGGTTGGGAGCGATCGCGCCTGCCCACAGCTTCAATAATCCTGAATTGTTGCCGGCAGAACCGACCAACGTTATTGACCTAGCCCAAATCCTCACTCCTGTGCAAAAGGAACGCCTTGACAGCGAGCTAGCAGAGTTTGAAGCCCAGACCGGCTGGAAATTACGGGTTCTCACCCAGTACGATCGCACCCCCGGCCTCGCAGTGCGAGATTTTTGGAACTTGGACGATCGCAGTATTCTCTTGGTGGCCGATACCCGCGGGGGCAATCTCTTGAACTTTAATGTTGGCGACACCGCCTACCGAGTGCTCCAGCGCACCTTTTGGGTTGAGTTGCAAACCCGCTTTGGTAATCAATACTTTGTCCGCGACAACGGCGAAGACCAAGCCATCCTGCAATCTCTCCAAGCCATTGAAACCTGCCTCGCCCAAGGGGGCTGCCGCGCTGTCCCAGGATTACCCCAAGAGCAATGGCTTCTCACCCTTGCCACCTCCATCTTTGGCGGCATCATTTTGGGCTTTGTGGCGCGTCCCCGCCGGGCTGATCAAAAAGTGGCTTGGACATGGATTCTTCTTTTTTCACCGCTGTGGGGCATGCTTTTCTTTGCTTTTGGTTTAGGGCCAGTATTGGTACGCACCCAAGAATGGCTACCCGTTCTCCGTAATGTGGCTGGTTTTGCCCTCGGTGCCATTGTTGCCTTTTTAATTCCTGCCCCTAGTGGTCCCCCGCCCGTTCTAGAAGAATAGGCGCCGTCAGGCTCTTAATTGGAAAATCGCGTAGGATTGAGGTTAACGACATTAGCTCTCTTGACTCTCTTTGGGGTACCCGTCCTGTGCGATGAACAGTAGCCACCCTTCTTCTCGCCACATTGTCGGCATTGTCAAAGGCCCCGGTGACAGCGGTAGCGAGTACGTCTTTATTACCGCCGATGCTCAGCCCGTGCGCATTGGTGAATTTGTCTATTATGAGTTCAGCGATCGCCCAAATGTCTCATTGAATTCTCACACCGAGACGGTTCACCAAGTCCTCGGCAAGATTAGCGGCTGCCGTCTGATTGAGCATCTGCCGGATCGCATGTTTGCCGATCATGAACTCAATCCCGGTGCAGTGGCTGCCCTGATTGGTTTTACCTGTGAACCGGCGGAACTCTACGAAATAACCGTAGAAGTGATGGGGGAATTTCATTCGGTTTTTGGCTTCAATAATTTGCGGCGACTGCCCCTGCCCGGTGCCAAGGTCTATTTGGCTGACGATGCGCTGCTGCGGCACGTCCTCAATAAGAAAAAGCCAGAGGAGCCGGGGGCTGCCCATATCGGTTCACTGTTGTTGCGGCAGGAAGGCGCTGTCCCCATTGCTCTTGATGTCAAGGAACTAGTCAGCACCCACGTGGCCATCCTTGCTGGCACAGGTTCCGGCAAATCCTATACCGCAGGGGTATTGGTGGAGGAATTGCTGTCGCCGAAAAATCGCGCCGCGGTGCTGATCCTCGACCCCCATGGGGAATACCACACGCTGGCGCACCTGAGGGGACATCCCGCTTTTCAAGGGGCGGATGGCTATCAACCCCAAGTGAAGATCATTACCCCAGAAAATGTAAAAATTCGCGTCTCCTCCCTCGAGTTTCACGATATTCTGACACTGCTCCCGCAAATGAGCGATCGCCAGCAGGCCATTCTCAAAAAAGCCCACGATGAAGTGCGCCGCCTCCACAAAAATGGCCATTGGAGTACGCAGGACTTAATTACGGCGGTCTATGCCGTGGATCGCGTTGAAGACGAAGAGGGCAATGTCAAGCAGGGATCCTCTGCCGATGCCTTGGCTTGGAAACTGGAAAAAATGCAACGCTCCGACTATTTCCATGCCTATGAACATTTGCCACCACGAGAGTTATTTGCCCCCGGCCAAGTGACCATCCTGCAAATGAATGAGATTCCCCTTGAGGAGCAGCAGGTGGTTGCCACGGCGATTTTGCGCCAAACCAACCATGCCCGCATCAACACCCACAAAGGCCGCGTGTCTGAGGGGGATGAGCAGTACCTACCCTACCCGGTGTTTATCTTGATTGAAGAGGCGCACCGCTTTGCCCCTGCCCATGAACCTTCCCAATGTAAGCGGGTGCTGCGCACCATTCTCAGCGAAGGCCGCAAATTTGGCCTTGGGGTGGGACTGATTACCCAGCGTCCCGGCAAACTCGATAGCGATGTGCTTTCCCAGTGTATGAGCCAGTTCATGCTGCGGATTGTCAACCCCGTCGATCAAGAGAGCCTTAAGCATGGCGTCGAGGCCGCCGGTCGAGATCTCCTCAAAGAACTGCCTGCCCTCAGCAAGGGTCAAGTGATTATTGCCGGTGCCTGTGTGAACACCCCCGTGCTCTGTCGCGTGCGGCAACGCTTGACTGCCCATGGTGGTGAGACATTGGATGCGCCGGCTCTGTGGCAAGCCTATTTTGACAAGCATAAACAGTTGGATCGCATGGTGGCGATGGCCAATCCGGCGCCGCGTCCTAAACCGCGAACCATTGGCCGGCGATCGCTCGAATAATTAGCCGTTGTCAACTCCAAAAAAATACGCTAGCTTAGGAGTAGCTCTATACAAGGGGCTGAAACGGCTTCGACGTCCTAGTGAAAGTTGGACTGTGAGGCAGGTCGAGAGTGGGCTATCTCTCGTTAATCCAGAGTCCAAACCAAAAGTAACTGCGAACAACATCGTTCCTTTCGCTCGTAAAGCTGCTGCGGTAGCCTAAGACCTCTATACAGGTTCGAGCACTCGTTGTCCGACTCCGTTAAGGGCAGCGGGTTAACCCCAACGGATGCGCTAGACAGTTCTCTCTGGTGGGCTGTTTAGCAAAGACTTGACCAGAGCATCCTACTGTTCGGGATAAGGAACAGTCCCCGCCTGAGGGTCAGAAAGGCTAAACCTGTGAATGAGCAGTCGATGAATAGCTAGGGCGGACACGGGTTCGACTCCCGTCAGCTCCATCATCTTCCACTCAAAAAGTTCAAAATGCCTTGGGCGATCGCCCGCGCCATCTGCGTTCGCCACGCCGGATTCTGGAAGTTGGCAGCATCCTCGGCGCCGGTGACAAACCCTGTCTCCACAAGGGTAGAATCCATTGAGGTGTTACGGATCACATAAAATCGCGCCGAGCGTACTCCGCGATCGCGAATGTTCAAGGAACTGAGAATACTATTGTGAATGGCAGCCGCTAGGCGACTGGAGCGTCCAGGGGCAAAGTAGGTTTCCAAGCCATTCACATCGGGGCGAGCCATACTAATCGCATTGGCGTGAATACTCACAAAGGCATTTGCCCGTGCCCGTTCCGCAATGGCCACACGGGGAGCCAAGTCTAAATCAATATCGCTGGTGCGGGTCATAATCACCTGCACCCCTTGCTGCTGTAAAAATTGAGCCACTTGCAGGCCAATATCTAGCACAATATCCTTTTCGCGAATGCCGCCAATGCCAACCGCCCCCGGATCCCGTCCGCCATGTCCGGGATCAATGACGACGACAAAACGGCCACGGGGAAGGGGTTGACTGGGGGGTTGAGTTGTGGCTGTGGGGGGGACATCAATTGGGGTGGGCGTACTCCTAGGAGGATCATTTGCCCCTTGAAGTTGGACAACAAAGGCTTCAGCCGATAGGGGACGGGGGCCAAGGATGCGAAAATTGGGTGCTGGCGTCAGAAGAATCGAGACCGTTTGATTATCCTCTTGGCGAAATTCAATATTGCTCAGGGGACTGCCGGTGACAAGGCGGGGTTCGCGCAGATTACTGTCCAACTGGGCTTGCCGTAGGCGAATGCGATAGCGATTGCCCTCCCAACCCACGTTATAGAAAAGGGTGCGATCGCCCTGAATCAGTAACTCTCGTCCCCCCAAATCAATGCGTTGAATCGTGGTCAGGGGTGTTTGAGCGCTGGCGGGAGGAATCACACTAGGGCGCGGCAGCGGTGGCGGGGGAGGTGGGGGTGTAATTGCCGTAGTTGAAGGCACAATCACAAAGCCATCATTACGGGGCGTCACTTGCCAATCGGCATCTTGAGGGTCAATGTCGAGGGTAATTTGGACTTGGCGATTGCCTTGGGCACGCATTTCTGCACGGACGCGATCGCGACCAAAGCGGCGCAGTTCCAAGCGCCGAGGACTAAAGTTGCGAATCAGTTCACTATTGCTGAGGAGAATTTCAATGCGATCGCGCCGAGGGCGGCGAATGGTGTAACTTCCTTCGGGCAGGGGGCGATCGGTCAAAACTAAAAAACCGGTGGCATCGGCACGCCAACTGCGGATTTGCAGTGAACCTGTGGGCGTTACTGAAGGAGTGGAAGGAGGAGACGGTGGCGTTGGCGTCGGTAGTGATACTGTTTGCTGCTGGGGTGGGGGCAGTTGCACCAGCCAGTTATTGGCGGTTATGCCGCGAAAGCGCACCTGCTGCGGGTCAATCGTAAAACCGGCCGCATATTCCACCACAATCCGTGTGGTCTGGGGGTCAAACTGGGCAACTCGCACTTGGCGAATGGCACCACTGTAGTTTTGACTAATCTGGGGGCTACCGAGAACTACGCCGGGCAAGTCAATGACAAGACGGGTCGGGTTATAGACCAACTCAGCACGAGGTTGCACAGCGCGCTCTGTGCGAATCTCCAGTTGATTAGTGGCAGGGTTGAGTCGCCAAAATTGGAGGCGGCTGGCCAAAGCAGGTTGAGCCATAACTAAGGCAGCAGCGGGTGCCCATAGGCAGCTCACCACAGCTCGAAATTGCCAAGAACGCCATGGTTGATCCATTCACCTTCCTCCACCAGCGATGCACTATGATACTGTCAAGTTGGCTTGCCAAGCCGCTCGCTCAAACGTGCTCAGCATACTCGATCAGGGACAGGTATGTGAACTGGCACATCCTGCGATTTAGTTTTGCGCGATCGCCCTCGGTTAGATTCAAATTTCAGCCGAGTTGCTTCAAGCTCACTTAGACGCACACCACCCGCAATGGGTTCTCCGATTGCATGATCCAGCGTGCCAGCCCGTAGCTTTGGACAGATAGCGTTTTCGGAGCAATGGATGGCCAGTGGTCGCACCCACGATCGCCTGACGTGGATCGGAATGCCAATTATTGGCTTTACCACGAGCGCCCTTACCCGTGACTGGCTGTGGGGGGCAATTGCCAGTAGTAGCTTTGGTATTGGTGGTTTTCTCCTTAGCCCTGATCTCGATACGCTCTCCTTGCCCTACTACCGTTGGGGCTGGCTACGGGGAATATGGCTACCCTATCAAAAAGCTTTTCGTCACCGCTCCTTTTGGACCCATGGCCCAGTAGTGGGCACGATGATTCGGTTGCTCTATCTGAGCCTTTGGCTGGGGTTAGGACTAGGTCTTGTGGCCGGGGTTGCCGCATTTACAGGACACCTTCCCCTCATGCAAGAATGGCTACATCGCTGGCAGGAAATCGACTGGCACTGGGGACTCGCGATCGCCCTTGGCTTGGAGCTATCGGCGCTGGTGCACGTAATCAGTGATCTGATGGTTTCCCAGTGGCGGCGCTGGCAGCGTTAATGGTGGTGCGTAGGGCAAGGAGGCGCATTAATGGAGCGATCGAGCCAACCCACTGCCTGTTGGAGATGCGCCAACGCTTCAGCCTCATTTTCCTTGAGGAGATAGACAAGAGCCGCGGCTGCTTGTTCGAGGGCACGGGCACGGCGATTCCCCTTGAGGCGATGCCAATCTTGGGGAGTAATTTTAACCGCATCAAGGAGAGCACTAGCTAGTTCTTCTGCACGAGAGGTCGTTGGCACCATAAATGTGGATTAAAAGGAAACTCTACCCCTATTAGTTTAGAAAGTTTCTAGCTTGCCTTAACGCCCTGAACACTGGAACCTTGCCCTTCAATGATGGCGTCTAGACTAAAGGCAGGTGCATCCCGCCAAGGAGAGATAGTGATGGTATCAAAAGTCACCCGCTCCCGCCCCACCTTGATTGTGCTGACTGTCATTGGTCTGGCCTCGGCTGGCACAGCAGCATGGCTAACCCTAAATCCTCCCCGACAGGGAGATTCGGTGCCCAATCCGGCCGAAGTTGCTCAGCAACAGGAAACCCAAATCTTTTGGGTAAAAAATGAGGGAGACAGGTTGGTTTTAGTCCCCTCAACGGTACGTATTAATAGCGCGGCAGCTCGACCGGAACTCTTTATCCAATCCCGTCTGGAGCGGCTCTTGGCAGGTCCTGCCAATCAAGATGTCACCACCAGCATTCCAGAAGATACCCGCGTCAATCGTGTAGAAGTCAAAGCCGATGGCATCCATGTGGATCTCTCCCCAGAATTTACAAAGGGCGGGGGAAGTGCTTCGATGCAAGCGCGGTTAGGGCAGGTACTGTACACAGCCACAGTGAATGATCCCAATGCACCGGTTTGGATTTCCATTGGCGGTGAACCCCTGCGCGTCTTGGGGGGTGAAGGCCTAGAGGTGACGCAACCGATGACCCGTCGCGACTTTCAAACGGCCTTTGCCCTCCGCACCCAATAGTGCCAAGCAAGTCCAAGAAGAATGAGACCACACCCCGATAGCCACACCTCGACTTCGACCCAAAAGGCCAGCCCTAGACAGCTGATTAAACCTGCAACGGCAAGCCAGCGGGGAAATTGTGGCTCCTCCAGTTGCAGTGTGGCAAGGTTGGTAATGGCGTAGTAAATCAGGACGCTAAAGGCACTAAACGACCACGTCGTTTTCACATTGCCAATCAAGATCAATAGGGCAATGCCCCCACTGACAGTCAGGATGGCAGCGATAGGTTGTTTTCCCTTAGCTGGAATCTGAGCCAGCAGGGGAGGTAAGTCTCGCCGTCTTGCCATTGCCAAAACCACGCGGGAGAGACCCAGCAATAGGTTCAGCAAAATCCCCACCATGGCAGCGATCGCCCCCAAAGCAATGAAAGGGCGTAGCCAAGGCACGCCAAAGGTACTAGCTACAACCTCTAGGGAGGCAGCAGTTGTGCGGTTCGCTAGATCGTGACTGCCGAGGACAACGAAGGTGACACTCAGGTACAACAGCAAAACAATGGCAATGGTGAGCAAAATAGCGCGGGGAATGGTTCGACGGGGGGTCTTGACCTCCTCCGCCAGCACAGCAATACGGGCATAGCCGGCATAGGCGACAAAGAGCAGTGCCGTTGCTTGGAGAAGATTCTTGAGCGAGAGCGGTTGCGATGCTGCCGACCAAAGTGACCCTCCTTGCTGTTGGAGATGGCCAATGCCTAGTAGGACAAAGAGCAACACGCTGGTGAACGTGACAAGGAGAATCACGAAATTCACTTGAGCCGATCGCCGGATCCCCAAAAGCACCACGCAGGTCAAGACCGCCAGTAGCCCCAGAGCAGCCATGACTTGCCAGCGCCCGCTGTTGTCTTCTAGGCCGAGCCATTGGAAGAGATAAGCCATAGATCCAAGGGCAGCAGTGGCTGCGGAAGCGCATTTAGCCAGTAAAAACATCCACCCCGCTGTAAAGCCGAAAGGGGGAGAAAGATAGCGATACCCATACTCGTAAGTGCCCCCACTCACAGGATGGGAGGCGGCCAATCGGGCACTACTGAGGCCATTACACAGAGCGATCGTTGCTGCTAGGATCAGGGCTATCAACACCCAAGGGCCGGCGAGGTCAGTGGCAATGCCTAAACTGACAAACAGCCCCGTACCAATCATTGAGCCTAGCCCCATTAAAATGGCGCCCCGCAGTCCCAGTTCGCGTTTGAGCATTTTGGTCTAGTTGGTTCAGGAATGCACGCCTTCTAGCCTAGAGGATAGAGGCAGCGATCGCTATAATTGGAGCAATTCTTAGCACTTGCGCAGGTATTAGGATCATGGCCAGTCCAGAACCCCCTAGCAACCAACCCGACGACCTCCTAGAAAACATCATCAGTGATTTGGGTGAGTTGGACGAGCCTCCCGCACAGGATATTGATCTAAACTCCCTGACGGCTGAATTGGAGTCGCTCACCCTTACCGCAGAACAGCGAGCGATCGCCCAAAACCAAGCCCTACAGGAGCAAATTAGCCAGCTCACCGCAGAACTGAACAACGTTCAACAGCAGCGGGATCACCTGAGCCAAGAGCTTGACCGTCTTCGGCAGGATCATGAAGCCCTCCTAGCCAAGCTCAAAGAATTAGAGACGCACGCAACACCGCCAACTGTAGCAGCCGCCTCCCTTGAAACTGAAATTGCTCGCCTCAGGGAGGAAAATACCACCTTGAGTGGCCTCCGGCAAACCCTCGAACAGGAACTGGCTCAAGCACTCATTCAGCAAGAGGAACTTCAGCAGCAACTGGCTGCACTGCAACTTCAAGCCTCCCAAGTGCAGGAACTCCAAAACCAGCTTGCCTCACTGCAAACAGAAAAGGCCGCTCTCGAACAGCAAATTCAAACGCTCTTGGCTGCTTCACCACCCGCTCCCTTGGAAGATACAGCACTCCTAAGCAATCCACCTGACGTAGGCCTTGCTCAACGATTGGCAGAAGTGACACGCCAATTAACCCAAGTGGAAGGGGAGCGCGATCGCCTGCAAGAGGAACTTGCCCAAGCGCAAAATGAACTGTACGGTCTGCAGCACGATTTAGAGGTGCTGCGCAACCAATCCGCAACCGCTGTTCCCACCGAACTCACCCTTGCAGCGCAGGAAAATCGCCAACTGAAGCGACAACAACAGCAGCGAGAAAAGGTACTGTGGATCAGTGGCATTGCAGCAACAGTCGTCTGCGCCTTGAGCGTGAGCTTGAATCTACCGCAGCCCATTGGCCGCCTCATTCCCCCGATCGCCGCTTTGGCCATTCCCGTGATCACAACGCTGGCTGGTAAGGGGGGGTCAACCGCCGAGCAAAAGACTGCTTAGGCGATCCCCCTCTGGGCTAAAATCTTAGGGCAGGGACGCTTTGCTTAGGAGTTTAAATTACCGTGCCCAATCTCAAAGCTATTCGCGATCGCATCAAAACGATTAAAGATACCCGCAAAATCACCGAAGCTATGCGCCTCGTGGCAGCAGCAAAAGTTCGCCGTGCTCAAGAGCAAGTGATGGCGAGCCGTCCCTTTGCCGATCGCTTGGCGCAGGTACTCTATGGCTTGCAGACCCGACTCCGCTTTGAGGATGCCAATTTACCGCTATTGGCCAAGCGTCCTGTGAAGACGGTGGCGCTCTTGGTGGTGACGGGCGATCGCGGACTCTGCGGCGGTTATAACACCAATGTCATTCGGCGGGCTAAAGAACGCACCCAAGAACTGGAAGCCGAGGGCATCAAATATATTCTGGTGATTGTTGGTCGCAAGGCCGCTCAATACTTCCAGCGCCGTGATTATCCCATTGATGCAGTCTATTCTGGCCTAGAGCAAATCCCCTCCGCCAGTGAAGCGGGTCAAATTGCCAGTGAGTTGCTCTCCCTGTTTCTTTCGGAAACGGTGGATCGGGTAGAGCTAATCTACACCAAGTTTGTCTCCCTCATCAGTTCAAAACCCGTTGTCCAAACCCTGTTGCCCTTGGATCCCCAAGGACTAGAGACTGCGGATGATGAAATTTTCCGCCTGACCACCCGTGGCTCCCATTTGGAAGTCAACCGCGAGAAAGTGACCTCGACGCTGCCCGCTCTACCCCCCGACATGATTTTTGAGCAGGATCCAGTGCAAATTCTCGACGCCCTGCTGCCCCTGTACTTGAATAACCAGTTGCTACGGGCACTGCAAGAGGCCGCCGCCTCGGAATTGGCAGCACGGATGACGGCAATGAATAACGCCAGTGACAATGCCCAAGCACTGATTGGTACCCTGACTCTCTCCTACAACAAAGCGCGTCAAGCTGCCATTACCCAAGAGATTCTCGAAGTGGTGGCGGGTGCTGAGGCTCTTCGCTAGGAGTTGACCTCTGAAGCTGCTTTTTGTCTCCACCTCGGTCGGCCCTCTGGGAACAGGAAAAGGGGGCGGTGTGGAACTGACGATCCTCAATATGGCTCAGGCCTTGGGCGATCGCCAGCACTCAATCCATATCCTTGCCCCGGAGGGTTCCCACTTGCCGGTGATGGCTACTATTGAACCGGTGCCGGGTACTCTTCAAGTGCCGGCGCAGCATCAAAGCCGCGATCAACCCATTACCCTGCCAGTCAATAGTGTGTTAGCCAACATGTGGGCACGGGTGCGACAGCGCCAGCATCAATTTGATGTCATTGTCAATTTTGCCTACGACTGGCTGCCTTTTTACCTGACGCCTTTTCTCAGCCGTCCTGTGGCGCATCTAGTGAGCATGGCCTCGGTTTCTGATGTCATGGATCAGGCGATCGCCCGTGTCATTGACGAATATCCGGGAACCATTAGCGTCTATACCCGTACCCAAGCCGCTACTTTTCCCTTTGGCGATCGCTGTGTCTGTTTGGGCAGTGGTCTTGATCTTTCCCTCTATGACTTTTGTGCAGAGCCAGAGGATGCCCTGTGCTGGCTGGGGCGGATTGCTCCCGAAAAGGGCTTAGAAGATGCCGTTGCTGCGGTCAATGTCACCGGTACCCCTTTGAAAATCATGGGGCAACTGCAAGATATGGACTATTGGCAGCGCATTCAAGCCGACTACCCCGATGCCCCCATTGAATATCTGGGGTTTTTCCCGACACGGGAAATGCAAGCACGCTTGCGGCGGTGTCGCGCCCTCCTGCTCACCTCCCGCTGGGTCGAAGCCTTTGGCAACGTTATCATTGAAAGCCTTGCCTGTGGTGTCCCCGTCATCGCCTACGATCGCGGTGGGCCGAGCGAAATTGTCCGCAATGGTGAAACTGGCTTTCTCGTGACGCCTGATTCGGTCGAGGCCTTGATTACTGCCATTGGCAAAATTGAGCAAATTGATCGGGCAGCCTGTCGGCAGCAGGCAGAACAGGAGTACAGCTTGGGCGTGTATGGGGATAGGGTTGAGCAGTGGCTCCAGCAGGTGGCCGCCCAGTCTCTGTCCTAAATCAGCAAACCTGTATGGCAAATTCCATACTCCCCTATACAATAGGCGAGGTGCTAGTGGAGATAAAACCTAAATGGGCTGGGTTCTGTTCCATGGGACAAAGCAAGGACACGCACCCTTGCTCATTTCATTGGTGATGGCCACTGCGACTAGTGCTGGCTTAGGCGTCGGGTTGTTGCGAAGTTTATCCCCCCCACCTGTTTCCCTGTCGGAACCCCTTCCTTTACCGGATCCCGTTAAACCCCAACGGCCTCTGCCCCGACGAATTTTAGATGGCCGCGATCCCTTACTGGCTCCCCTGCCCAGCAACCCCCCTCAGCACGCAGTCGCTGCCTCCAACTACGCCAAGACGATGCTACCGATAACGCCCCCAGCGGCGCTGCAACCGGTACCCCCTAGCCAAGGCCCTGCCCCTCAAGTGCGGGTGGCGATCGCCCGCGATCAACATCAACTGACCGTTGGCACTACAGTGGCCGCCGCCGTTACGAATGATCAACAGCAAGTAATGACCCAGCTTGCCCCTTCCCAAGGGGTCGTAGTGATGGCTCAGGCGGGTCTTTTGCTCTGGAATGGCCAACCCCTTGCCCCCTCCCTCTGGATTCGCCCCAGTAATTACCTCACGTTTGTTGGCGATAAATGGTATCGTGGGGTTGTCCGCCTCATTGCTCAGGGAAACACGGTTACAGCCGTCAATCAAGTGGACTTGGAACAATACCTCGTGAGTGTTGTGGGTGCAGAGGTCTATCCCGACTGGCCGATGGAGACCCTCAAAGCCCAAGCGATCGCCGCCCGTTCCTACGCCCTTGCCCAAATGTTTCAACCCGCCAGCCGCTTTTTTGATCTAGGAAACGATGAGCGTTGGCAAGTGTATCGTGGGATTGAAACGGAGTGGAACACCACTCAAGCAGCAGTGCAAGCCACGCGGGGTATTGTTCTCACCAAAAGTGGACGAGTGATGGTTTCGATGTATGCAGCAACCAACGACATTGTGCGGGATGTGTTTGCCGGACGTGGGATGAGTCAGACCGGTGCCTATGAACTGGGCAAGCGCGGCTACAACTACCTGCAAATTTTAGGCACCTACTATCCGGGGGCGGGTCTATCGCAACTGCAAACCCAATAACTGTATAGAGGCCAAGTCCATGAAATCTCCTCTTTTAGCGACTGCCCTTGCCCTGACAACGGTGGTCTGCCTTCAGCACAGTGGTCGAGCAGATTCACCCTTAACCTCCACTCCCTTCTACGAAGCCTATACCGATGTGCCCATGGTGATGCGAGCCAAGCGCAGTGGCCGCCTTGATTTGAAAATGTCGGAGTGGCTCTCCTCGCCGCAGGTGCCCACAGATCACAAAGCTGCCCTGATCAACGCCCTCGGCTGGGATTTTAACGGCAAAACCAATGGCCAAGCCTACCGCGCCTATCTTGCCCTAAGACACGGCACCACTCCTGAACATATCCCACTGGAGAGCCTTACCGCTGATGAGTTGATGGCTCTAGGGTATCTAACCGCAATGGATAACTATTTTCAACCGCAACGGGGGATGCCTTTTTTGAATGCAGCACAGGAACGTGACCCCCAGAGCTACACGATCGCTCTAGTACGCGGCCTTGTGGAGGCACAAACCCTATTTGACGTGAGTTGGTGCCAAGTGTGGCAAGCTGTCAATCGGGTGGATGAAAATCGGCAACTAAAGCGAGATTTCCGCCCCAAAGCACGGGAGATCATCCTCAAATATCTGCGCTTATACCGTCGGGATTGCTAGGATTTTAACGATGGGGTGCATCGAGGCATTTATTCAACAGACGGCTCAGCAAAAAAGTCATCTTGCCTTTGCCAAAGGATGGGAAAAGCTAGCGATTAACTAAGTGGCATCAGAACTACTATCGAGCAGTGATCGCAGCTCTCAAGCATGCCTTAGCGATAGATCCCAGTCTAGCCAGATGTTGGTACCTTCTGGGAATCATTAATGGGATTGATAGTGATTTTGAAAAGGCTATCGCAGCCTATGAAAAAGCTATTGAAATCAGACCTGACTGGCAAATTGGCATTGACTTTCTCAAGTGTACGAGGTACTTGATTTACGTTTATAAAGATGTAGAAGAGCTACAGGATTGCCGCCAAAGAATCCGAGAATCGGTTGCCGAGTTCTATCAAACATTTCAAAATTTATCTCTAGATAAAAAACAATATCTCTCTAAATGGCTAGGGAATGTGGGCACATTTTTATTGCCCTACCAAGGGGAGGAAACCCGTGATGTCCAGCAGCAGTACGGGCAGATGCTCCATGAAATTATGACCAGTGTCATTCCATCTGCCAAAGAATGCCCACCAATGCCACCAGTGAAGGCCAATGAGCCATTGCGGATTGGATTTGTTTCTGGTCACTTTCGTGAGCATACGGTTTGGAAATTGATGCTTCACGGCTGGCTTAAACATCTTGATCGAAAACAATTTCAGCTTTATGGCTACTACGTGCGAGATTATCGCGATCGCTGTACGGAGCAAGCAAAAACCTACTGTCATCGCTTTGTCATGGGCAGCAAATCACCCCAAGAATGGTTTGAGCAAATCCGTGCTGATCAATTGCATCTGGTGATTTTCCCGGAACTGGGGATGGATCTGGAACTGATGAAGATTGCTGCTCTAAAACTAGCGCCGATTCAATGTATGTCTTGGGGGCATCCCGACACCTCTGGCCTGCCGACGATTGACTATTTCCTCAGCAGTGAGTTGATGGAGCCGCCTGATGGAGACAAGCATTACACAGAAAAGCTGGTGAGGCTGAAAAATCTGGGAATTGCCTTTAGTCCGCTGCCGCCAGACCCACGATCGCCCATTACCCGCGAGGAATTTGGCCTCAAAGGTGATGGCGTTATCTACGGTTGCCTTCAAAGTGTCTTTAAGTACCTGCCACAGTTTGACAACATCTACCCAGAAATTGCCGCAGCGGTAGGCAATTGCCAATTTGTCTTTATTAGCCACTTGATGACCAAAAATAGCCGCCAGCGGTTTGAACAACGTCTAGAACGTGCCTTTGCAGCCAGAAACTTTGACTATAGGGAGTACTGCTTTTTCTCACGCCCCCTAAACTTCTACGGTTTTACGTCCATGTTGCATTGTCTTGATATTTTTTTAGACAGTCTAGAATGGTCGGGGGGAAACTCTACCCTCGAAGCCTTGTACTATGCTCAAGTCCCTATGGTGACCACACCGGGACGCTTTATGCGGGGGCGGCATACCGCTGCCATTCTCACACTCTTAGGGCTACCCGAATTAATTGCTCCAGATGTCTCTACCTATATTCAAAAGGCCATTGAACTAGGTCAAAACGCTGACTATCACCAGTTCATCCGTGAAAAAATCCAAGACAACCTACCAAAAGTGCTTGAGGATTTAACGGGGGTGCGCTCCCTTGAGGACTTTATTCTCACTGCGGTGCAGGAGTTTGCCACCTCTGGCCGTCTCCTCTAACTGATGACAGATCCTGAATTGGCAGCAGCATCATTAAGGCTCAAGAAAGCTCTGGCATCCCTTGCAAGGCGGTGACAATCGCAAAGATTAAAAATAAAGCACCACCCCCCAATGTCAGTGTCCGCTCTGAGATGCGTCCAGCCATGAGGCCGCCGCCGAGGACAGCGATCGCGGCACAAATCCCGTGGCCAACAATGGCACCGACGGCAACGCCCAAAGCATGGCTAGCGGCCGCAAGGGTAATCGTGGTGATTTGGGTGCGATCGCCCCATTCAGCAACAAAGGTGAGACTAAAGGCCTCCACAAAAGTTGCCCAAGCAGGGTTACTGCCCCAACGGCTGAGATTGGCTTCCGCTTTTTCAACTGTTTCCACTGCCGCTTCACACTCGTCCTCACAGGGGCTATTTCCCATCCGCCAGCCTTGGAACAACATCTTGAGACCAAAAACCGTGAATAGGAGAATTGCGGCGTAAAAGGTAAACGATTTAGGTAAAAGCTGAAAAACCTTGCCCACGGCCACTGAGAGCAGCGTCATCACAATGAGAGCTGCCCATGACCCAAGGAAGACCCACCGCTTGCTATGACGGGTCGCTAGAATCATGGCAATAAAGAAAGTCTTGTCGCCTAGCTCAGAAATCGTGATTAGGGTCAGCCCCGCAGTAAAAGCCGTTAGCATAGGAAAAGAAGCAGATTTCACCATTCCTTAAAGTAGCACGCTGCCATGACTGCACCGAATTTGACTGCTATTTTGAATCAGATTGATTTACCCCTCGATTGGCTAGGGCTGCGTTACGTTGAGGAGATTGTTACGACTCGCAGTGCTCGGGATGGTCATCCTGAAGTGAACCAGCGATCGCGCCAACGGGGTGTCATGGTCGAGGTGCTCGTCAATGGTCAATTTGCCTATACCGCAACCCCAGATTTGCACCCCAGTGTTATCCATCGGGCGATTCAGCAAGCCTATCAACAGGCGAAAACTGCTGCCCATTGGCGAGTCTTTAACTTTACCCCCGCTGCACGGGGCAAGGGCAAAGGACACTATCGATCGCCCCAACAGCAGCCCTTTGATCACCTTTCAGCAGCTGAGTTGAATCACCTCCTCAAGGACATTTGCCATAGCCTCAAGGTGAGTGATGAGATTGTGCAAACCCGTGCCTTTGTGCAAACCGTAGAAACCACCAGCCAGTGGCTCACTAGTGATGGCGGTGAAGTTGAACAGCAGTTTTATCAAGTGCTCACTGACATGAGCGCCACGGCTCAGGGGGCAGGGGTGGTTCAGCAGCGAACCGATCATGGTTGGCTAGCCCGCTGCTATCAAGGGGGGCTAGAGTGGCTCACTGCTGATCAATTGAGCGATCGCGCCCGCCACATTGGCGAGCAGGCCGTTGAACTCCTCAGTGCCCAAGAGTGCCCAGAAACAACAACAACGCTGGTACTTGCCCCCGATCAAATGATGCTGCAAATCCACGAGAGCATCGGCCACCCCCTAGAGCTAGACCGCATTTTGGGCGATGAACGCAACTATGCCGGCAGTAGCTTTATTCGCCTTGAGGACTTTGGTCAGCGGCAGTACGGTTCCCCCCTCTTGAATGTCACGTTTGATCCGACCGTTGCCGGTGAGCTGGCCAGCTACGCCTTTGATGACTTGGGGGTGCCGGCTGAACGCATCTATCTCATCAAGGAAGGACGCCTGCTGCGGGGTTTGGGCAGCCTTGAAAGTCAGCAGCGAGCCGGGGTTGCCGGAGTTGCCAATGCCCGTGCCTGTTCTTGGAATCGTCCCCCCATTGACCGTATGGCCAATCTGAATATCGAGCCGGGCACACAGTCCTTTGCCGAGATCATCGGCAACATTGAGTCAGGGGTGTACATGGAGTCCAATCGCTCTTGGTCAATTGATGATTATCGGCTCAAATTTCAGTTTGGCTGTGAATATGCCAAGCTCATTGAAAATGGCCGCCTCAGCCGCACACTGCGCAATCCCAACTACCGCGGTACTACGCCCGAATTTTGGCACAGTCTCATTGCCGTGGGCGATGCCTCCACCTTTGGTATTTTTGGTACACCATTTTGTGGCAAAGGCGAACCCAACCAAGCCATTCGTGTGGGTCATGCTTCCCCCGTCTGTGCTTTTGCCAATATCCAAGTCTTTGGTGGTGGTTAGTCAATGGGCGAGGTCAGACTCGAACTGACATGGGGAAACCCCGCTACATTTTGAGTGTAGTGCGTCTACCATTTCGCCACTCGCCCTCAGATTTATTACTATACCATGCTTTAGGACGACTGAGCCATCTCCAGAGCGTGACAAGCGCGATCCACAAGGGTCTGTAGGGCAGGAAGGTGCTCGGTGTGTTCTGAGTAGTACAAATTGGCATTGCCGCGATCGGTGTCCTCCCAAAACTTTGGCTGAGCGTGGCGCAGGCGATCGCAATTTTGCTGAAAGAGACGCTTAAACCCCGCCAATCCGAGAATCGCTGCATCCTCCACCATGTCTTCAACGATCCGCTGAGCAAAGTGCGCTTGCTGCCGCGCTAGGTAAAACAGGGCTAGCCCCATTTGCAGAAGGCGGACGCCTGTGCTTTTACCATAGGGGCGATCGCCATTTTGGGGGTGCCGCAGTTCCGGTGGGTTATCTAGGCGGAGCATTTCCTCCAGAAGTTCTAGTTGAAGCTGTTCCTCCCACTGCTGCTCGTTCACGAGGATCAAGACCTTTTTTAGCTCCGCCGCAAAGACATCAACAATGAAGTAGAGGGCAGGACTGTTTTGCGCCAACTCATACACCTCATTGCCATAAGCCCGCAGATAATTCACACATTTTTGAGTGAGCTGTGGCCGCTGGTAATGGACAAGACTTTCGATAAACCGCCGATAGTGAAAGGCCAAGTTATAAAGATTGCGTGCCTCATTGTGACGGCTACCATGTTTGATGGCAAAGCGCATCATCGTATTGAAACGAATAATGATTAAATCCAGCAAAGTGTCATCCCCCATACTGAGAATGCGGTGGGCGATCGCGCACATCTCAGACCCACACAGCGACGCTAGAGGAAACTGCTCCTCCTCCAAAAAGCGCACATAGGCATTTCCTAGTAGCCGAAAACACTTTTGCTCATAGAAGGTATGGTTCTCCTCAATCTGGCTAAATTGGTCAAACATCGTCTTGAAGGCAATATCCCCCATCACCGCACCGCTGAGGCGAAAGAAATAGGCTGGATAGTTGGGCTTGCAACTGATGTAGTGCTGAAGCAGTTCACTGACTGCGCCAATAATCTCGGCCTGCGCTCCCCGAAACGCCACATAGGCCAGCAAATCATCTAATTGGTTCAATCCCGCGATCAGGTGGGCTTGACTACGGCGCAAAAACTGCGGTTGATAGGACACCCCATCCTTAAGAACAACTCCGAGTTGCGTCATGTAGCGATACTGGTGGTGGTAAATTTGCTGCACGACACTTTCCGGTTGGATGGACTTAAGGATGTAAAAGATGTAGGGCAGCGCTGTCAAAATTGCCAAGGGCAAGAGGCCGTATAAATTCAACAGGATGCTGCCAACGGGATGCCTGCCCAAGTCCTGCAAAATCTTGATGTAGAAGATATGGGCACCCCCCAAAACCAAACACCAGACATAGATCAGGCTCGTCCAGTCCTGCATGTACAGTTCAGTAATCTTGGGAATATTTTGCGCCGCAATGGAAATCACAATGATTAACGTGCCGAGGGTAAGGCCAATCACCGACAGCCACACCTCTGGGGCAAAGCCAGTGTCAAAGGTACCGGCAACCAAGCCAGCAAAGAGCCTTGGGGCAGTTGCTTTCAGATGAGCGAGGACAAGGTTAGCACCGCTATCCAACAGGGCAAGGGCAGTCAGACTCAGACCAAAGGCCACCAGCGATCGCGGCAGATGGGGAGTGGTCAGGAACCAGCGGCGGAGTTGCTTCAGCATCTATCCGTTTGGGTCAAGGGTCTCCGTTCCCGACTATGGCACACCAAGGGACAAATTTTCTGTTCCCCCTTTGATATCTCTGAGAATTCATGCTAGGATAATGTTCCTGACTTGGGCTTGTAGCTTAGTGGATTAGAGCGGCTGACTACGGATCAGCAGGTCGGGGGTTCGAGTCCCTCCAAGCCCGTAAAAATTTACCAAAAAAATTGGGTCTAAAGCCCTGCCCTGCTACGCACAACCTAACGGTCTATAGGGTGGCTTTATATAGTCTTTTATGGGATAAAATAAACCCATGCTAGTCAAAGAAGCCAAGCTCCTGCACCGGTCTCCAGCGCAATACCAAACCCTCGATGAAGCTATCCGCACTGCACAGTTCATTCGCAACAAGTGCATTCGCTACTGGATGGATCATCAGGGAGTCGGTAAATCCGCTCTTTATACCCTCTCTAACCGTCTTTAGTCACTTTAGGCAGATGAAAAGATACGTTGCTGGTTCCATTGATGCAAAAGTGGACAAATAAAGGCATTCATCTGATGAATGAGTTGGGCAAAGCCAAACTGTAACGATGGCATCGGAAAGACCCCTAACCAGCGCTTCAGCCCATTGAAGCAAATTAGGGGTTGGATAATCAGTCGCAGGTTGTTTAATAAGTTCTTCCACCTCCGTTGGTTATTCCACCCAGGATGCTGCGCAAACTGCTGCTGGGTGAGCGGACACGACTCGTTGAAATTGCTCAGCAAATAAACTGGCCATCAGAAACGCCCTCATGACTAACTCCCACCATTGCTCGATTTGCTCATAACGGGTCATGCGAAAGTCCGCCAAGGCATCTTTTCTACAAACTGAAGGGTGGGTTGAGCAGGTCTGCTGGTAGACATAGGTTCCTCGATAGTTTCTGCCTATTCTAAATTTCTTCTCTTAATGTGACTCAAGAGGGATATACCTGAATATTTTGCGAGAAAGGTGTTAGATAAATTGCGATATGTGCAACTAGAACTGAGTCGGCGGTGTTCGATTGCCTTGAACTCTCTTGATGCTTAAAAGTTATCTTCTGCCGCAGAACTGTGCCGTTGGCTGTGAACCTCTGCCAGTTGCTCCTCTAGGGTGGTGGCTTGCAGCCAATGAATCCCCGGTTCTGCTCGAAACCATGTCCGCTGACGTTTAGCAAATTGCTGTGTGTGCTGCACTGTGAGGGCAATAGCCTCCGCGAGTGTGACTTCTCCCCGCAGATATTGGCGCATTTCGCGATAGCCCAGTGTATCTAATAGGGGCAGTTCATCACCGTACTGTGCTTGCAGTTGCCGAATTTCATCGAGCCATCCCATGGCTAGCATCTGGTGGGTGCGTTCTTCAATCCGTGCCCGCTGCTGTTGGCGATCGCCCCCCGCTAGGGCAAAGTACCAAATCGGGTAGGGAGGCGGTTCACGTCGCTGCTGCTGGCTGAGGGGCACCCCCGTTACGTAATAGACTTCCAAGGCCCGCAGGGTACGCACTTGATCGTGGGCATGGATGCGTTGCGCCGCCAGAGGATCCACCTGCTGGAGCCATTGATAGCATTCCTGCTGCCCCAGCGCCATCAACTGTGCCCGTAGATGTGGTTGCGGTGGGACTTGGGGCATCGTCAGCCCCTGGGTAATACTGCGGATGTACAAGCCTGTCCCCCCCACCAAGAGGGGCGTGATTCCTTGGGCGTGGTAGTGGGCAATCAGGGCTTGGGCTTTGGCTTGGTAAATCGCTAGGGTCAAAGTATCGCGGGGGTCACAAATATCAATGAGGTGGTGAGGCACCTGCTGTTGCTGGGCTGGGGTGGGCTTGGCGGTGCCAATATCAAAGCCGCGATAGACTTGGCGGGAGTCGGCACTCAAAATCACACTGTTCAATTGCTGCGCGAGGGCGATCGCCAGCACCGTTTTACCTGTGGCCGTTGCCCCCCCGATAACAATTAGCCCTGCATCCCCCACTCAAATACAGCCTGAAAATTTCCTAGAATCGCCTATAACCCTTATGTGCTAAAATTTAGGTCAGATTTGACATTTAGGCAAGTAAAGACGCATTTGCCTCGATTCTATAGCAGTTAGGGAGTTGCCATGACCGCCGAGTATTCCTCTGCCCAGTTGCGGGTGCTAAAAGGCCTTGAACCCGTGCGGACACGACCGGGGATGTACATCGGCAGCACCGGCCCCAAGGGACTCCACCACTTGGTCTATGAAGTCGTGGACAACTCCGTTGATGAAGCCTTAGCAGGATACTGCTCCACTATTTTAGTCCAGATCAATGCCGATGGCTCCGTCACTATCACCGACAATGGGCGCGGTATTCCGACGGATATTCACCCCGATACAGGGGTTTCTGGAGTTGAAACGGTGATGACGGTGCTCCACGCAGGGGGCAAATTTGGCGATGGCGGCTATAAAGTTTCAGGGGGGTTGCACGGGGTTGGTGTCTCTGTGGTCAACGCCCTCTCGGAATGGTTAGAGGTAACGGTGTGGCGCAATGGTTTTGTCCATCATCAGCGCTATGAACGGGGGGTTCCCATCACGCCTCTCGAAAAGACCCCCGATACTGAGGAACAGCGGGGTACGTCAGTGACATTCTTTCCCGATCGCCAGATTTTCACAGAAACGATTGAATTTGACGCCAAAGTGCTGATGACACGGCTGCGGGAACTGGCCTACCTCAATGCTGGCATCCGCATTGACTTCAAGGATTTGCGCGTTACACCCCCTCTGAGTGAAACCTACTGCTATGAAGGCGGCATCCGTGAATATGTCCGCTACATGGTGCAGGAAAAGGAACCGCTTCACCCAGAGATCATCTACATTCAGGGGGAAAAAAACGATGTGCAAGTAGAAGCAGCCCTACAGTGGTGTGCCGATGCCTACAGTGAAAACCTGCTGGGATTTGCCAATAATATCCGCACCATTGATGGCGGTACCCACATGGAAGGACTAAAGGCGGTGCTGACGCGGACGCTCAATGCCCTTGGCCGCAAGCGCAATAAACTCAAGGAAAACGATGCCAACCTTGCCGGCGAAAACATTCGTGAAGGTCTGACAGCCATCATTTCCGTCAAGGTGCCCAATCCCGAATTTGAAGGGCAAACAAAAACCAAGCTGGGTAATACAGAAGTGCGGGGGATTGTCGATGCCATTGTGGGCGAAGCTCTAACGGAATACCTTGACTTTCATCCGACAGTCACCGACACGATTTTGGAAAAAGCCATCCAAGCCTTTAATGCGGCTGAAGCAGCGCGGCGGGCACGGGAAATGGTGCGGCGCAAGTCGGTGTTGGAGTCCTCAACGCTGCCGGGGAAATTAGCAGATTGCAGTTCGCGGGATCCAGCTGTCTCAGAAATCTTTATTGTCGAAGGTGATTCTGCCGGTGGCTGCTTTGCTGGTGATACAAAGGTGGCTCTCGCCGATGGCCGCTACCTCAGTTTTGTGGAGTTAATAGCAGAACAAGCGGCAGGCAAGGAGCATTTTGGCTACACGATTCGCCACGATGGCACAATTGGTATTGAGCGACTGATCAACGTCCGCAAAACCAAAACAAATGCTGAAGTCATTAAGCTCACCCTTGATAACGGTGAGGTGATTATTTGCACCCCCGATCACCGTTTCATGCTCCGTAATGGTCAGTATAAAGAGGCACAGGCGTTAACTCCTGATGATTCCCTAATGCCACTTTATCGAAAAGTATCTAGCAGCGCTGATTCGGGAATGACGATCGATGGCTACGAAATGGTTTGGGATCCTCGATCAAATTCTTGGCTGTTTACCCACATGCTTGCAGATTGGTATAACCGCTGGCAAGGAAAATACACCTTAGAAAGTGGTGAGCATTGTCATCATGTTGACTTCAATAAGCGGAACAATAATCCCACGAATCTGATTCGTCTATCTGCTGATGCACATCTTGAACTTTATCGCCAGCACATTGATAAAACCTTACATCGTCCTGAAGTTAAGGAGAAGTGCCGTCAACTGCGAAAAACAGATGAATTTCGCCTCTACATGAGTCAGCGAATGAAGCACACTGAGACTGCGACTAAGCTGTCTCACAATCCCCAGCAGCAGTGGCAAGATCCTGAGTATAAGGAATTTGTGAAATCAAAATGGCAACAGTTTTATCTAACCCATCCTGAGTATCAAGCTGCAAACCGAAACCAGTTAAATCAAAATCAGAAGACCTACTGGAGTAGTTCAGCTCATCGCCAAGCTCATTCTGAGCGAGTTTCTGCTTACTTTGCTGAACATCCTGAATTTAAACTTTGGTATTCTAAGGTGGCAGCTGCCCAATGGAGTAATCCTGAGCTGCGTCAGTGGCGATCTCAAAAAACCTCTGAACAATGGACTCCTGAGTTCCGTCAGAAGGGGAAAGAAGCACTATCAAAGACCTACTTTGACAAGACAATTAAAGCCCTCAAGAAAATTGAGTTAGAACAAGGTAATATTGATTCAGAGTCTTATCATGAATATCGTTGCCAAACACGTTATACGTCGCTCTTACACTTTGAAACCTTCTGTCATCGTTACTTTGATGGGGATTCAAGCCGCGCCTTAGAAGCAGTCAAAAATTATAACCATCGTGTTGTCTCAATTGAGGCTGTGAATGAAACCATTGATGTTTATGATTTGGAAGTGCCGGGAACCCACAACTTTGCTTTAGCTAGCGGTGTGTTTGTTCACAACAGTGCCAAGCAAGGGCGCGATCGCCGCTTCCAAGCAATTTTGCCGCTGCGGGGCAAGATTCTCAACATTGAGAAGACCGATGATGCCAAAATCTACAAGAATAACGAGGTGCAGTCCTTAATTACTGCCCTTGGTTTAGGGGTGAAGGGGGAGGAGTTTGACCCTGCTAAGTTGCGCTATCACCGCATCATTATTATGAGTGTGGCTGGGGATGAACCGACCCTTGTCATGAATGCCTACGGGCAGGTGGAATTGGTCAAAATCGGTGAGTTTATTGACCAGTGCATTGAGGGACAGCGGATTGCCCAGCACTATCAGGTGATGTCCTTTGATCCACAGACGGGGCAAACTCGCTTTCAGCCCCTGAAGGCGGTGATTCGCCATTCCCATGAGGAACCAATGTATGCGATTCAAACCCGCTACCATCGCTCCATTAAGGTGACAGCCTCCCACAGTGTTTATGTCTATGAAGACGGCCAGATCAAGTTAAAAAAGGGCAATGAGATTCGGGTGGGCGATCGCCTCGTTGCCAGTCGTCGTTTACCGCGTCCTCCAGTCGTTGAGCGCATTGATCTGCTGCACTTGTTTTACCAAGCGGGTCTGACGGAGGGACTGTATCTCAAGGGGGAAGGTGTCAAAGCCCTGTGTGGCCAACAACTGCTGGCACGGGTCGAGTGCTCCTCGGAGTGGCAAGAACCGCGTGTTGCCTATGATCCCCATCTGTGGGAACTCCTACGGCAAGCTCGTCAAGTCCAAGGGCTAAGTCAACAGGCCGTTGCTGCCCAAGTCGGGGTAAAACAGGCCATCACTATTTCCCAATGGGAACGGGGTCAAACCACGCCGACCCTAGAACACTTCCTCAATTATCTAGACGCCATTCAGTGGCAGCACCCACTGCAATACCAAACACTACCGTCAGGGCTTGAGAGTATTCAAAATCAAAGTGACGACAGCCGAAATGCCCCCTACTGCCAAATCAGCGGTTATAAGCCCCTCGATAGCTTTACCCTTGCGGAACTAGCGTACCTCACTGGGGATGTGCAACTCGTAGCCCACCATGACAAAGCCTTTGATCGGTATTTAGCGGTCAATCGGGAGTTACTGTGGTTTTTGGGCTGGTATGTGGCCGAGGGAAGCCTGAGTCAACATCAGGTGAGCCTGAGCCTAGGGCGAAAAGACCAGCCCTTTATCCCTGAACTCTGCCGTACCATTGAAACCCTCTTTGGCGAGTCTCCCCGCTGCTATGCTGACCCTGAAAGTCAAGGGCAAAAACTCTACGTCCACAGTGTCTTGGCAGCCTGCTTACTCAAAGCCCTGGGGGTGGGGGGCAAAGCCCACGAGAGGTGCCTTCCCTCCTTGGTGTGGCGGGTTCCACTAGAGCTACAGTTGGCCTTTTTGGAGGGGTATTTCCTCGGCGATGGGGCGATCGCCCGCAGCCACATTTCTATGACCACCACCTCTCCCACGCTCAAGGATGGCCTTCTCTATCTGTTTGGCCAATTGGGCTGGGTGGCAGGCTGCACAACCTTACCAGCAGAAGCAGTGGCGAATTCACGGGTACAAACCCGCCACGAAGTCTATTGCCTCACTCTGAGCGGCAAGCCCCAACTGGAAGCGGCGCTGCCCATGTGGTATCGTCATCCTCACAGTAAACCCCTGAAAGCCTATGTGGCTTCGCCCCACCGCAAGTCATTGGCTTTTACCCCCATTAGTGAGGACTTAATGGCGCTAGAGGTGACCCAAGTCACGGAAATTCCACCGGTCGGCGAGTATGTCTATGACTTCTCAGTGGAGGGGGATGAAAACTTTATTTGCGGTGTAGGTGGCTTGTGTGCCCACAATACGGACGCTGATGTGGATGGCTCGCATATCCGCACCCTACTACTGACCTTTTTCTATCGCTATCAGCAGGAACTGATTAACCAAGGCTTTGTCTATATTGCCTGCCCACCCCTGTACAAAGTTGAACGCGGCCGCCAGCACTTCTATTGTTATAGCGATCGCGAGCTGCAACAGCAGATTGCCTCCTTCCCAGAAAATGCCAATTACACAATCCAGCGCTTTAAGGGGCTAGGGGAAATGATGCCAGAGCAGTTGTGGGAAACAACGATGAACCCAGAGACGCGCATTCTCAAACGAGTAGAAATTGAAGATGCCGCTGAGGCCGATCGCATTTTCACCATCCTGATGGGCGATCGCGTGGCACCGCGGCGCGAGTTCATTGAAACCTATGGCCCGCAGTTGGCCCTAGAGAACCTCGATATCTAACGCTGAGCCTCCAGAATAGATGTGCTATAGTAGCTCTAGTTTGGCTGCGACGTTGGTGACTGCCAATATTGTTTTGTGATCTACAATTGCAAAACATTTGGGAATCAACACTGTGGGCGGCAGTAAACTGGTCTTCGAGCCAGAAACTTCTAAGTCTGCGGTTAGCATTCCCCCCTAGTCTTTACTAGGTCATAAACTGAGGTAAAACGGCGTCGCGGTTAGACTTTTCCTAACCATGAATCATCGCTACATTCTTCTGTACAAGCCCTATCGGGTTTTGTGCCAGTTTCAAGATCAAGAGGGGCGGTCTACCCTCAAGGATTACGTGCCAGTTCCCAATATCTATCCCGCCGGACGATTGGACTATGACAGTGAGGGACTGGTTTTGCTGACTAACGATGGCTGGTTGCAACACCGCTTGACGGCTCCCCGCTATGGCCATCCGCGCACCTATTGGGTGCAAGTGGAAGGTGACCCCAGCCCAGCAGCCTTGACTCAATTAGCAGCAGGCGTTGTCATCCAAGGCTATCGCACGCGACCTGCCATTGTAGAACTCCTAGAACAAGAGCCACCCTTACCCCCTAGGGAGCCGCCCATTCGTTATCGCCGTTCTATTCCTACCCACTGGTTGAGTCTGACATTGCGGGAAGGTCGCAATCGCCAAGTTCGCCGCATGACGGCTGCGGTGGGGTTACCCACTCTGCGCTTGGTACGGGTGGCGATCGCCAACCTGCAATTGGGTGACCTTGCCCCCGGCGAATGGCGAGAGATTTTGCCCCAAGAACGGCAAGCCCTTTGGCAATCCTGCGGTCGGCGACCGGCTCGATTTGCTGAGCATTCCTTAATCACTTAAGGCGTCTATATTAAATTAGGATGAGGTAATAGTTGTTATTTTTAACTTCACTGCATTCACGAGGTCGTTCCATGGGACATCCGTTTCTCAGCAAAATTGGTCGTCCATGGCTGATCGGGGGGGCGATCTCCGTCGGATTAGGAAGTTTAGTATTCAGTTTGAACTATTGGCAGCAGCTTCAACGTGCCAATGAAGAACAAGAAATTCAGGCAGCCCTTGCCAATCCTATGAGCGATCGCATTACAGCGCTGGGTCGCTTGGAACCGGAAGGGGAAGTTGTCGCTATCAGTGCCCCCTCGATGACCGAACGATTAGGGCAATTGCTAGTACGCGAGGGCGATCGCGTGGTGGCCGGTCAACCCCTTGCCTATTTAGATACCTATCCGGAGCGCAAAGCCGAACGCGATTTGGCCGCCAGTCAGTTGCAGGAAGCCCGCCTACGCTATGAAGCCGAAACCCGCTTAGCCCTTGCTCAAATTGCCGAAGCCGAACGCCGTCGCGATCGCGCCAATGAACCGGCGATTGCCGCCATTCAAGCCCAGCAGGCCACGATTCAACGCATCCAAGCGGAACTTGAGACCGCCAATCGGGAGTATCAGCGCTTTGCCCAACTCTTTGCCGATGGGGCAGTGTCGCAACAGGATCTCGACGATCGCACTGTCCGCGTCCGTAGCCTACAGGAAGAACTACGCAACGCCCAAGCCAACCTTGTTCGCCTGCAGGAAGAGCGCCGCACCGAACTCGCCACTACAACCGCTCAGATCGAAGCGGCTCAAGCCAATCTCGAACGGGTGCAAACCCAAGTGCAACTCCTCTCAGCGGAACGGAATTTGCAACTGGCGGAAGCCCGCCTTGAGCGTACTATTATTCGGGCGCCGCAGAATGGCCGTGTTCTGCGCATCCACACCCGTGCTGGCGAAACCATTAACGAACGCGGCATTCTCGAACTGGGCAATACCGATCAAATGTATGCCGTTGCTGAAGTCTATGAAACCGATGTCCCCCGTGTGCGGGTGGGTCAGCGGGCTGAAATCCGCAGCAGTGCACTGAGTGCCCCCATTACTGGCCGTGTAGCGCAAGTGGGTCTGGTGGTGGCTAAAAATGATGTAACCGATACCGATCCAGCCGCAAAAACAGATGCGCGAGTTGTGGAAGTGAAAATTCGCCTTGATAACAGTGAGCCAGTGGCAGGTCTGACGAATATGCAAGTGGAAATTGCCATGGATCCGCGCTGAGGTTCAAGGATGATTTTTGCAATTCCCTTGGGTTGGTTACAACTGATTCGGGAGCGAATTCGCCTCTTGGTGGCGATCGCTGGCATTGCCTTTGCGGTGGTGCTGATGCTGATGCAGTTTGGCTTTCGTGATGCTCTCTTTAAGGCGGCAGTGCGCTTCCACGAGAGCTTAAACACCGATATTGTCCTCATTAGTCCCCAATCCACCGCGCTGATTGCCATGCGCAGCTTTCCCCGGCGGCGACTCTACCAAGCAGCGGGCTTTGAAGGGGTCAAGTCCGTTTCTCCCCTTTACCTGAGTTTTGGTCTCTGGCGCAATCCCATTAACAAAAGTACTCGCCAACTGATGGTAATTGGCGTGGATCCGATGGCGGTGTCCATTTCCGTCTCCGATACCCCCCATTGGCAGGATGCCATTAAGCTAGCGGATCACGTTCTTTTTGATGCCCAATCGCGAGCCGAGTTTGGTCCGATTCCTGAGCTATACCGCCAAGGGGAAGAGGTCACGACTGAAGTCTCTGGCCGCAAAATCACTGTGGCAGGCTTGTTTCGCATGGGAGCCAACTTTGGTGCCGATGGTAATTTGCTCACGAGCGATTTGAACTTTTTGCGCCTTTTCCCCGAACGTAATCCGGGGCTGATTGATGTGGGTTTAGTACGGGTGCAGCCGGGGGTAAATACCAAGGCACTGGCACGGCGGATGAATGCTTCCCTCGGGAATGATGTGCTGGTGATGACCCGTGAGGAGTTTGCTGCGTTTGAGCGTAGGTATTGGGAAAACAGTACCTCCATTGGCTTTATTTTCTCCCTTGGTGCCCTGATGGGATTTATCGTTGGCTCTGTGATTGTCTATCAAATTCTCTACACCGATGTCACGGATCACTTGGCGGAGTATGCCACCCTCAAGGCCATGGGCTACCGCGATCTGTTCTTCTATGGCGTAGTCATGCAGGAGTCCTTGATTCTTTCCTGTATGGGCTATATTCCCGGATTCATCGTTTCGTTTTTACTCTATATCGTCATTGCCGATGCCACATCACTGCCAGTGTGGATGACAGTAGAGCGCGCCAGCTTGGTCTTTACCCTCACGGTGCTGATGTGTACCCTTTCAGGGGCGATCGCTATGCGGCGAATCCAAGCGGCTGATCCTGCCGATATTTTCTAGGATGGTGTTATGGAGCCAGTGATTCACATCCAAGGCCTCAATCACTACTTTGGTCAAGGGCAACTGCGCAAGCAAATTCTCTTTGATCTGTATGCTCGCATTGAGGCGGGTGAAATTGTGATTATGACCGGGCCTTCGGGGTCAGGGAAAACCACACTTCTAACTCTGATTGGCGCCTTGCGATCGGCCCAAGAGGGCAGTCTGCGGGTTCTGGGTCAGGAACTCCGTAACGCCACCAAAGAGCAACAGATTCAAATTCGTCGCCAAACAGGCTACATCTTCCAAGGTCACAATCTGCTCCATGCCCTGACCGCTCGCCAAAATGTGCAGATGGCGCTGGATTTGCAACCCCAGCTGAGTCCACAGGAAGTTCGAGAACGAGTGGAAGCAATGCTCTGTGCCGTCGGCCTTGGAGACCGCCTCGATTACTATCCCCATGAACTCTCGGGGGGGCAAAAGCAACGGGTGGCGATCGCCCGCGCTCTTGTGGGACACCCCAAAATTGTTCTAGCAGATGAACCCACGGCTGCCCTCGATAAAAAATCTGGTCGCGACGTGGTGGAAATCATGCGTACCCTTGCCCGCGAACAGGGCTGCACCATTTTAATTGTGACCCACGATAACCGTATTCTCGATGTCGCCGATCGCATTATTCACATGGAAGATGGCCGCCTCTCAGAAACCACGATTGGCATTTCCGCCTAGCCTAGAATAGAGGCAGGCAGTGCAGGGCAAATCCGCTGATCATGTTTGCAGCTCCGCAGGGGACAGTGCCAATGTTGGAGAGTGGCGATCGCCTCAGTCGCGAGGCCTTTGAGCGCCTGTATGCCCAATGTCCCCACATTAAAAAAGCGGAACTGATTAACGGAGTCGTGTACGTGGCCTCCCCTGTGCGGGTGGATTCCCACATCCGTCCCCACAGTCTCGTCATGGGCTGGTTGATGGCCTTTGAAGTAGCAACGGCAAACGTCATGGTGCTCGATAATGCCACCGTCCGCTTAGATGCCCAAACAGTGGTGCAACCCGATGCCCTGCTGCGCCATGTCAATGGCACCTCTCGTATCAGTGAGGATGATTATCTTGAAGGGGCACCTGAACTCATTGTCCAAATTGCCAGTCGCAGTGCCGCCTACGACCTCCACGACAAACTAGAGGTTTATTGTCGCTGGGGGGTTCAGGAATACTTGGTCTGGGTGGTACTGGAGCAGGATTTTCACTGGTATCTCAAAGAAGGAACAAGCTACCACCGTCAAGCGCCCGATGACCACGGCATTTTTCGCAGTGGGCACTTCTCTGGATTGTGGCTACACTGGCCAGCCCTGCGAGAGGGTCATTTACCCCTAGTGCTGGAAACCTTGCAAACAGGATTGAAATTGCGGCAAACCCCATAACTATTAGTAAACTGTCGCTTAACTGTAAGAACTCTGTGCTATGGTCATAGGTAGCGGCTTGCAAGCGCGGCAGTGGCACTTGTCAACTCTTCTCGTCTCCAACAGCTTCATCTTGCCAGAGGTCTCCGGCGGCAGTATTTGCCGTAAGCGGGGCTTTTGGTGTGCTTGACAGTGCAATGCCCTTTCCTTTAAGATGCAAGATCCGCGTTTTAGCGATACCCTCTAGAGGATATACATGGCTAGTAATCAGATTTACACGCCACCCGCTTTTACCTTGCCAGACCTTGTCGAGATTCAGCGGGCCAGCTTCCGATGGTTTCTTGAAGAAGGACTCATTGAAGAGCTAGAGAGTTTCTCCCCCATTACTGATTATACCGGCAAAATTGAGTTGCACTTTTTGGCCAAAGACTACCGACTCAAGGAGCCGAAGTATAGCGTCGATGAGGCCAAGCGGCGGGATGCCACCTACTCAATGCAAATGTATGTCCCAACTCGCCTCATTAACAAAGAAAACGGCAATATCATTGACCAAGATGTGTTCATCGGCGATCTGCCCCTGATGACCGATCGCGGGACGTTTATTATCAATGGTGCAGAGCGCGTCATTGTCAACCAGATTGTCCGCAGTCCCGGCGTTTACTACAAATCAGAAACCGACAAAAATGGTCGCCGTACCTACAATGCCAGCCTGATTCCCAACCGGGGCGCTTGGCTGAAATTTGAAACCGATAAAAACGATCTGCTCTGGGTACGCATTGACAAAACCCGTAAGCTCTCAGCGCACGTTCTCCTCAAAGCCTTGGGATTAACTGATAGCGAAATCCTAGAGCGGCTGCGTCACCCTGAGTACTACCAAAAAACCGTAGAAAAAGAAGGGAAGTTCTCTGAGGAAGACGCGCTCATTGAACTGTACAAAAAACTGCGGCCAGGGGAGCCACCCACGGTTTCAGGGGGACAACAGCTTCTGGAGTCGCGCTTCTTTGATCCCAAACGCTACGACCTTGGCCGGGTGGGTCGCTACAAGCTCAACCGCAAGTTGCAGTTGAATATTCCTGACTCGGTGCGCATCCTCACCCCAGAGGATATTCTTGCGTCCATTGACTATCTGATTAACCTAGAGTTTGATCTGGGAACGATTGATGACATTGACCACTTGGGCAATCGCCGCGTCCGTTCTGTCGGTGAATTGCTGCAAAACCAAGTGCGCGTTGGCCTCAATCGCCTAGAGCGCATTATTCGCGAGCGGATGACGGTGTCTGACACAGATTCTTTGACGCCCACTTCACTGGTCAACCCGAAGCCCTTAGTGGCGGCCATCAAGGAATTCTTTGGCTCTAGCCAGCTTTCCCAATTTATGGATCAGACCAACCCCCTCGCGGAACTGACCCACAAACGGCGCTTGAGTGCCCTAGGCCCCGGTGGTCTCACCCGTGAGCGGGCAGGCTTTGCAGTGCGGGATATTCACCCTAGCCACTATGGTCGCATCTGTCCCATTGAAACCCCTGAAGGTCCCAACGCCGGGTTGATTGGCTCCTTGGCGACCCATGCCCGCGTCAATGAATATGGCTTTATTGAGACGCCTTTCTATCCGGTAAAAGATGGTCGCGTCCTGAGGGATCAGCCGCCTATTTACATGACTGCCGACGAAGAGGATGATAAGCGGGTAGCACCGGGGGATGTGCCCACCGATGAAAATGGCTACATCCTTGGGGATGTGGTGCCGGTGCGCTATCGCCAAGATTTTACGACCACAACCCCCGATCAGGTGGACTACGTGGCGGTTTCGCCAGTGCAGATCATCTCTGTGGCCACATCGCTAATTCCTTTCTTGGAGCACGATGACGCCAACCGTGCCCTGATGGGATCGAACATGCAGCGGCAGGCAGTCCCCCTGTTGCGATCGCACCGTCCCTTGGTGGGTACCGGCCTAGAGGCTCAAGCAGCACGGGACTCTGGGATGGTGATTCTTAGCCAGACCAATGGCGTGGTCACCTATGTGGATGCCAATCAAATTCGTGTCAAAACCGATAATGGCCCTGAGATGACCTACACGCTGCAAAAGTACCAGCGCTCCAACCAAGATACCTGCTTGAATCAGCGACCAATTGTCTTTGTCGGCGATCGCGTCCAAGCGGGGCAAGTGATTGCCGATGGCTCCGCCACTGAGGGGGGTGAACTTGCCCTTGGCCAAAACATCCTTGTCGCCTATATGCCTTGGGAGGGCTACAACTACGAAGACGCGATCCTGATCAGTGAACGGCTGGTGCAAGAGGATGTCTATACCTCCATCCACATTGAGAAGTACGAGATTGAGGCGCGGCAAACTAAACTAGGTCCTGAGGAAATTACCCGCGAAGTGCCCAACGTCTCTGAAGATGCCCTGCGGCAGTTGGATGAAAACGGCATTATCCGCATCGGTGCTTTTGTAGAGGCGGGGGATATTCTTGTCGGTAAAGTCACCCCCAAAGGGGAATCGGATCAGCCCCCCGAAGAAAAACTCCTGCGTGCCATCTTTGGTGAAAAAGCGCGGGATGTGCGGGATAACTCCCTGCGGGTGCCCAATGGTGAAAAAGGTCGCGTTGTTGATGTGCGCGTCTTTACCCGTGAGCAAGGAGATGAGCTACCCCCCGGTGCCAATATGGTGGTGCGGGTCTATGTGGCCCAGAAGCGCAAAATCCAAGTGGGAGATAAAATGGCTGGCCGCCACGGCAACAAGGGGATTATTTCCCGCATTCTCCCTGTAGAGGATATGCCCTTCCTGCCCGATGGTCGCCCCGTGGATATTGTCCTCAATCCCTTGGGGGTGCCCTCTCGGATGAATGTGGGGCAAGTCTATGAGTGTTTGCTGGGCTGGGCTGGGGAGTGCCTTGGTCGTCGCTTCAAAATCACCCCCTTTGATGAAATGCACGGCAAAGAAAAATCCCGCGAAACCGTCCATGCCAAGCTCCAAGAGGCCAGGGAGGTCACGGGCAAGGATTGGGTCTTTAACCCCAATGATCCCGGCAAAATGGTGGTCTATGATGGCCGCACGGGTGAACCCTTTGACCGCCCCGTTACCGTAGGGATGGCCTATATGCTGAAGCTCGTGCACTTGGTGGACGATAAGATCCACGCCCGCTCCACGGGGCCCTACTCCTTGGTCACGCAACAGCCCCTCGGTGGTAAAGCCCAGCAAGGTGGTCAACGCTTTGGCGAAATGGAGGTGTGGGCACTGGAGGCCTATGGTGCCGCCTATATTCTCCAAGAGTTGCTGACGGTCAAGTCCGATGATATGCAAGGACGCAATGAAGCCCTCAATGCCATTGTCAAAGGGCAATCGATTCCCCGACCGGGCACGCCAGAGTCCTTCAAGGTGCTGATGCGGGAGTTGCAATCCCTGTGCTTGGATATTTCTGTGCGCAAGGCCAGTATTCCCAGCTTTGATGAGGATGGCGAAATGAAACCTGACCCCGAGGTGGATTTGATGGTGGATGTCAGCCCTCGCCGTACACCGGCACGACCCACAATTGACTACAGTGCCCTCGACGACACGGACGACAAAGAAGGGGCAACGACATTCTAAACACTCAGAACTGAGTCAGCTTGTTTGGGGGCGATCGCCCCCTTGATCCATTCACCGCCAAAGGATTTGTGAGTTTATGCCCAGAATCGAGCAACGCTTTGATTATGTAAAAGTGTCTCTCGCATCACCGGAGCGCATCATCCAATGGGGACAGCGCACCCTCCCCAACGGTCAAGTGGTGGGCGAGGTCACCAAGCCAGAAACGATTAACTATCGCACGCTCAAGCCAGAGATGGATGGCCTCTTCTGTGAGCGGATTTTTGGTCCTGCTAAGGATTGGGAGTGCCACTGCGGTAAATACAAGCGAGTGCGCCATCGCGGCATTGTCTGCGAGCGCTGTGGCGTTGAAGTCACCGAATCGCGGGTGCGCCGCCATCGCATGGGCTACATTAAATTGGCTGCTCCAGTGACCCATGTCTGGTACCTCAAGGGGATTCCCAGCTACATGGCGATCCTGCTCGATATGCCCCTGCGGGATGTAGAACAAATTGTCTATTTCAACTCCTACGTAGTGCTAGATCCGGGCAATCACCCCGCCCTCAGCTACAAGCAGCTCCTGAGCGAAGATCAGTGGCAGGAGATTGAAGAAGAGATCTACAGCGAAGACTCGGAGCTAGAGGGCATTGAGGTGGGCATTGGGGCTGAAGCCATTCAACGCCTGCTTCAGGATTTAGATCTGCAAGCGGAGGCCGACCAACTGCGGCAGGAAATCCTCAACTCCAAGGGTCAAAAACGCGCCAAGCTGATCAAACGGCTGCGGGTCATTGATAACTTTATTGCCACTGGTTCCAAGCCGGAATGGATGGTCTTGACGGTGATTCCCGTGATTCCACCGGATCTGCGGCCAATGGTGCAGTTGGACGGGGGGCGCTTTGCTACCTCTGACCTCAATGACTTGTACCGCCGCGTCATTAACCGCAACAACCGCCTTGCCCGGCTGCAAGAGATCCTTGCGCCAGAAATTATTGTCCGCAATGAGAAGCGGATGCTCCAAGAGGCTGTGGATGCCCTGATTGACAATGGTCGTCGCGGTCGTACGGTGGTGGGCGCCAATAACCGTCCCCTGAAGTCCCTTTCCGACATTATTGAGGGGAAACAGGGTCGCTTCCGCCAAAACCTGCTTGGGAAACGGGTGGACTACTCTGGTCGTTCGGTGATTGTGGTGGGGCCAAAACTGCAAATGCACCAGTGCGGCCTGCCTCGGGAAATGGCCATTGAACTCTTCCAGCCCTTTGTGATTCACCGCTTGATTCGCCAACAAATTGTCAACAACATTAAGGCAGCGAAGCGGATGATCCAGCGCAACGACCCCCAAATTTGGGATGTGCTGGAGGAGGTGATTGAGGGTCACCCGGTGCTGCTCAACCGTGCGCCGACACTCCACCGTTTGGGGATTCAGGCCTTTGAGCCAATTCTGGTAGAAGGGCGTGCCATTCAACTGCACCCCTTGGTGTGTCCTGCCTTCAACGCGGACTTTGACGGTGACCAAATGGCAGTGCACGTGCCCCTCTCGATTGAGGCCCAAGCGGAGGCGCGGATGCTGATGCTAGCCTCAAATAATATTCTGTCGCCGGCCACGGGCAAGCCGATTATTACCCCCAGCCAAGATATGGTTTTGGGCTGCTATTACTTGACAGCAGAAAATCCGAAGCTGCCGGATTATAGCGATCGCTACTATGCCAACTTTCAAGATGTGGTCATGGCCTACGAACAGGGACACTTGCCGCTCCATGCCTTTGTCTGGGTGCGCTACGACGGTGAGGTGGACGATGGCGACACCAGTGAACCCCAAATTACGACCTATGAAGATGGTTCCCGTTTGCTGGAGTATCCCCTGCGGCGGGTCAAGGAGGATGCCAACGGTCAACTGATTTCCCAATACATCCGCACCACTCCGGGTCGCATCATCTACAACCAAACGATTCAAGAAGCCCTAGCCAGTTAATTTGGGAGACCCCAACACCATGACTGAGAAAAAGCCTGTTTTCTTTAACCGCATCATTGACAAAAAAGGCTTGCGGAACCTGATTGCTTGGTCGTTTAGCAACTTTGGCACCGCCCGCACAGCGGAAATGGCCGACAAAGTCAAAGACCTTGGCTTTCGCTATGCCACCCGCGCCGGCGTCTCCATTAGTGTGGATGACCTGCTCGTGCCCCCGAAAAAACAGGAACTCCTCGAAGCCGCCGAAAAGGAAATTAAAACCGCTCAGGAGCGCTACTCGCGGGGTGAAATTACGGAGGTGGAACGCTTCCAAAAGGTGATTGACACTTGGAACACCACCAACGAAGAACTGAAAAACGAGGTGGTACGCCACTTCCGCAGTACCGATGTCCTCAACTCCGTGTACATGATGGCCTTCTCAGGGGCACGGGGGAATCTCTCGCAGGTGCGTCAGTTGGTCGGAATGCGGGGGTTGATGGCCAATCCCCAAGGGGAAATCATTGACCTGCCGATTAAAACCAATTTCCGCGAAGGGCTGACGGTAACGGAGTACATTATCTCCTCCTACGGTGCGCGTAAAGGACTGGTGGATACCGCCCTGCGGACAGCGGACTCCGGTTACCTGACCCGTCGCTTGGTGGATGTCTCCCAAGATGTGATTATCCGCGAAGAGGATTGTGAAACGGAGCGGGGCATTACGCTGCGCAGTATGATGGTGGGGGATAAGGTACTGGCGCTAGAAGACCGCCTTTTGGGTCGGGTGGTGCTCAATGATGTCTGCCATCCGGAAACAGGCGAAGTGCTGGTGGCCAAAAATCAAGCCATCTCTGCTGATCTGGCGAAGAAAATTGTTGATGCTGGTATCGAAGAAGTAGTGGTGCGATCGCCCCTCACTTGCGAGGCTACTGGCTCTGTATGTCGTCTCTGCTACGGTTGGAGCCTTGCCCATGCCCAACTAGTGGATATGGGGGAAGCCGTAGGGATTATTGCTGCTCAATCCATTGGTGAACCCGGCACGCAGTTGACTATGCGTACGTTCCACACCGGCGGGGTGTTTACGGGGGAAGTGGCTCGCCAAGAACGTGCTCCCTTTGCTGGCACGGTGGAGTACGGCAAGAAATTACGGGTACGTCCCTACCGCACTCGTCACGGTGATGATGCCTTTATTGTCGAAACCGCTGGCAAGCTTGTGATCAAAGGTGGTCAGCAAAGCCAAGAATTTGACCTCTCCCAAGGGTCAATTGTGCTAGTGGCGGATGGTGAAACCGTTGAAGCCGGTCAATTGTTGGCGGAAGTGGCGCAGGCCTCCCGCAGTGTCCGCAAGTCCACGGAGAAAGTAACCAAGGATGTGGCCTCGGATTTGGCGGGTCAAGTGAAGTTCGTCAACCTCGAGGCAGAGGAGAAGCGCGATCGCCAAGGCACCACAACGCGCATTGCCCCCAAAGGTGGGTTGATTTGGGTGCTGTCTGGGGAAGTCTATAACCTACCCCCCGGTGCTGAGCCGGTTGTGAAAAATGGCGATCGCATTGAAGCGGGAGCAGTGCTAGCAGAAACCACGGTGAAAACTGAGCATGGGGGCGTGGTTCGTCTCCCTGAACAACAGGACAGCAAAGGGGGTCGCGAGGTGGAAATTATTACCGCCTCGGTGATGCTCGATAAAGCCAAGGTGCTCAAAGAAACGCAGCAGGGACGCGAGCATTACATTATTGAAACCGCTACCGGTCAGCGGTTCTCCCTGAAGGCTGCCCCCGGTACGAAAGTCGCCAATGGTCAAGTGGTGGCTGAACTCATTGACGATCGCTACCACACCACGACCGGCGGTATTCTCAAATATGCCGACATCGAAGTGGCCAAAAAAGGCAAAGCCAAGCAGGGCTATGAAGTCCTCAAGGGGGGGACGCTCCTGTGGATCCCCGAAGAAACCCATGAGGTGAATAAGGATATTTCCCTACTGATGGTCGAGGACAACCAATACGTCGAAGCGGGGACTGAGGTTGTCAAGGACATCTTCTGTCAAAACAGCGGTGTCGTCGAAGTCATCCAGAAAAACGACATCCTGCGGGAAATTATTATCAAGCCCGGCGAACTACACCTTGTGGATGATCCGGAAGCCGCGCGGCTGAAGCATGGTGTGTTGGTGCGTCCCGGTGAAGAGGTACTCCCCGGCCTTGTGGTCGAAACCCTCTCGCAAGTGGACTATCTTGAGGACACCCCCGAAGGACCAGCGATTCTGCTGCGCCCCGTCCAAGAATTTAGCGTGCCTGATGAGCCATCGGTACCCAGCCAAGACTCCAGTGATAGCTCAGGGCAGTCCATTCGCCTGCGGGCCGTACAGCGGTTGCCCTACAAACACGATGAGCGAGTTAAATCCGTTGATGGCGTTGATCTGCTGCGGACGCAGTTAGTCCTTGAAATTGGCAGCGAAGCCCCACAACTGGCCGCTGACATTGAAATTGTGACGGATGAGGTGGATCCAGAAGCCCAGCGCCTCCAACTGGTGATTTTGGAATCCTTGGTGATTCGCCGTGACATTGCTGCGGATCAAACCCAAGGCAGTACGTTTACTTCCCTCTTGGTCAAAGATGGCGATCACATTGGCCCCGGTGCCGTGATTGCCCGCACGGACATCAAAGCCAAGCAGGCGGGTGAGGTGCAGGGGATCTTGCGCAGTGGGGAATCTGTTCGCCGCATTCTGGTCGTTACTGAGAGCGATCGCTTGCGGATCGAGACCAACGGGGCTAAACCCACGGTTAAAGTTGGCGATCTCGTGCGTCCCGGCGATGAACTTGCCACGGGGGTGAGTGCCCCAGAAACAGCAGCGGTAATGGTGGTGGCCGATGGCCACGTGATCCTGCGCTTAGCCCGTCCCTACCTTGTCTCGCCGGGGGCAGTGCTGCAAATTGAGGACGGTGACCTTGTGCAGCGGGGGGATAACCTCGCCCTGTTGGTGTTTGAGCGGGCGAAAACGGGCGACATCATTCAGGGGTTACCTCGGATTGAAGAACTCCTTGAAGCTCGCCATCCCAAAGAAAAATGCGTGCTGGCTGTGCGCCCCGGCACCTGTCAAGTCACCTACAATAGTGATGACAGCGTAGATATCAAAGTCATTGAAGAGGATGGCACAATTCAGGAATACCCTGTCCTGCCGGGTCAAAACCCCTTGGTGGTGGATGGTCAAAAGGTCAATCTCGCTGACCCCCTCACCGATGGCCCTGTGGATCCTCACGACATCCTCTCCATTTACTTTGAGTACTACAAACCCCAAGGGTTACTCAAAGCCGCCCAAATTAGCCTTGAGAAGGTGCAATCCTTCTTGGTCAATGAGGTGCAGTCGGTATATCTCACCCAAGGTATTGAGATTGCCGATAAACACATTGAGGTGGTCGTCCGCCAGATGACCTCCAAGGTGCGGATTGATGATGCGGGCGATACAATCGTTCTCTCCGGGGAACTCATGAGTCTGCGTCAAGCGGAGCAAGCCAACGAACCCATGGCACTCACCGGTGGTGCACCTGCCCAATATACCCCTGTCCTCTTGGGGATTACCAAGGCCTCCCTGAATACCGATAGCTTTATTTCAGCGGCCAGTTTCCAAGAAACGACACGGGTGCTCACGGAAGCGGCTATTGAAGGCAAGTCCGATTGGCTGCGGGGACTCAAGGAAAACGTGATCATTGGCCGTCTCATCCCAGCGGGCACGGGCTTCAATAGCTACGAGGAAAGCACTAACGGCGACGAAGAGTGGGAAGAGGGTGAAGATCGCTTGGGGCAAACCCATGTCATCAGCCCTGAACCTGAACCCCCTTCAATGACGGTCAATGTGACCGCTGACCTCGGTGAGGATGTCCTCATTGACGATGAAACGGCGCCCCACGTGATTGAAAAAATCACTGGACGGACTCGCGATTTTGAATTCGCCAGTAGTGATGCTGACGATGAGGAGGATGACTTCACAGACGAGGACGATGACTATGGGGATGAAGAGGAGGATGACGCCCTCTAACTCAAATTCCCTTGATTGCAGAAGGCTACGGTAGAGGTTAGCACCTAATCTAGGAGTGTCCTGAGGACAAGCTATAGGTGCACTTGCCGTAGCTTCTTTTGGTCTCAGGTCGGAGATCATGCCGAGCACCGCCGAACGTTTTGGCAGGGATGCGAGAAACCTGTGCCATGCCCTAAAATTGGCAGTAGAGGGGTCAAAGTAAAAGTTACTATTTCATGCCTGTTTCAGCGTATTCCAGCCTCAGGGCTGATCAGTTTCGTCATCCCCGCGATCGCGAGGCCACGCAAGCGCTACAACAAGTGCCGGGCTTGGATATTCTGGTGCGAACGCTCTTAGGCTCGGTGGCGGAGCAGGCGTTTTATCTTGAAAACATTGGCAGTAGCCTTCGCCTGAGTGAGCAGCAACTGCCGGAGATTTATGCCCTGCATATGGAGGCTTGCCGTATTTTAGGCTTAGAGCCACCCCAACTGTATCTTAAACAACACCCAGTTCCCAATGCCTATACCTTTGCCATGCGGGGTAAGCAGCCCTTTGTGGTCTTGCACTCTTCGCTGGTGGAACTGCTGACGCCAAAGGAATTGCAGGCGGTGCTGGCGCATGAGTTGGGACACCTGAAGTGCGAACATGGGGTGTATCTGACGATCGCCAACCTACTGCTGTTTGCCACCAGTCAACTCTCCCCTTGGGGCTTGCTCTTGGCGCAAGGACTACAAACCCAATTGATGCATTGGCTGCGCTGTGCTGAACTGACCTGCGATCGCGCTGCCTTGTTGGTGACCCAAGACCCGCGTACTGTGGCCTCGGTGCTAATGAAACTCTGTGGTGGCTCCCCCCAGTGGAGCGATCGCCTGAATCTCGACGCCTTCATTGCCCAAGCCCGCGACTATGAGGCCGCTGATCGGGGTTGGTATTACCTCTTCAAGGAATTGCAAGCCAGTCAACTCACCCACCCACTGCCAGTTCTGCGGGCACGGGAAATTCTGGATTGGGCGGAAACCCAGCAGTACGATTACCTCGTCAAGCAATTACACTCCGCTCGTGAATAACGATGGCCAAGTCCACTCCCTATCAACCCCTTCTGCTGCGCCTTGCCCATGGGGCGATCGCGATTTTGGCACTCCTCGCTCTCATCTCAGGATTTTGGGTCTATAACACCTACGATGGCCGCTGGGGAGCACTGCCCCTACCAAAGATTCCCGATATTCAAGGCCTCCACGGGACGATTGCCCTCGTCCTTTTATTGCTGTTTCCCTTCTTTGCGCTCTACTGCTTTCATTGGGGCGATCGCCGGCTCTTGCACAAGAAATCCTTGGCGCAACTTTCCCAAGGGAATTGGCGCGCTTGGCAACGGTTGGCAAATACCCTAATGCTGGTGGCCGTCACGTTTGCCCTCATCACCGGGCGGATGATGCAGGAGGAGTGGTTGCCCACAGGCGAGCTAAATCGAGGCTGGTACTTGGCTCATTTAGGGGCTTGGAGTGTGGTGCTCCTGAGTTTGCTATCTCACTTGATTCTGGGGGCAAAGGCAGGGGGGAGCCCACTTTTGGTCTCAATGGTAAGTTTTGCAATCCGCCCAGAGGATCGGCGGATCGGAAACTGGTGGCGTGGCGGTAGGCTCAGGCCTTCCAATCAACTGTTGTTGGGTCTAGAAATCATTATTTTTCTGGGGATTGTGATCGCTTTTGTTTTGCCCGCTATCATAACTGCTCGATAATGCCCCGCAGGCGATCGTAGTCATCCTTGAGGAGTCGGTTCAGGTATTGGGCTGCCTGCACCAGCCATTGGCGATCGCGCTGGCGGAGTTGATACAAGGAACGCAACGTTGCCGCTACCAAGGCATCGCCGGGACCATAGCGCAGGGTCAACAGCGTTCGCAAAAAGGTCAATGTGCCACTCAAGGCAATCACTTCCTCAGCGGGACACCCATAGACCTGCTGGTGCATTTGGGGGGGGCGGGGGGGCAAATGGTGATAAAAGCGTTCCTGTTCCTGAAAGCCAATGAGGGCGATCGTGATCTCAGTTTTCAACAGGGCAAAAATATGGGGCTGCTCTTGCCGTAGTTGCTCTAGGGATAGCCCCAAGGCGGTGGCACGGTGAATGGTGTCAATGGGAGCCGTCACCACATAGGCAACAATACCATAAATGACGCGATCGCCGTCAGGAATCCGCACCCAACTACCCAAGGCTGGCACCACGGGAAAATCGAGGCTAGCGGGTTCGTGGCACTGGGCAATGCAGTGATCCGTCGCTGTCTGGATAATTTCCGCAAAGGGCTGGGGGGGAGGCGATCGCCGCGCCATCGTTTACTTTTTGGCTTTCGCTTTTTCCTTGGGCGTGGTCACGACTGGCTCTAGCTCACTGGTCTGAAAAGTAACCAATTTATCCCAGTTTCCTCCCTCAAAGAGCACCGCCACTTTACCATCAGTGACCCGCTGTACAATCCCCTGAAATTGGTAGTAGGTATCGTTGGGATTGGTGACCTTCACGGTCATACCGGGGAGAATCGTCATTGCTAAGTCGCTGGCCATCGTCTTATCCCAAAGATGTTTATGTGAATTTATTATCTCCTGCCCCTGCCCCGTTCGTGCTTTGCTGAGGGGTAGCCAAGGATAAGTGTCAGCTATTGGTTTGATGATATTTTCTTTAACGGAGAGGGAGGGATTCGAACCCTCGGATAGGAGTTACCTGCCTATCAACAGATTAGCAATCTGCCGCTTTCGACCACTCAGCCACCTCTCCTTTTTGAGGGTTCCTTATTCTAGATCAGTTTTCTCCCCCTTTTCAATCCTCGTGGTCTGCGGCTGTTGCTCTAGGGGGCGATCGCAATCGAGAATCCATGCTAGAGTTTTGCAGAATGGGTGTGTTGTGGGAGTGAAGCAGATGGCTGGATGCTGGCAATCTTCAGCGGTGCTTGGGCGAATTCCTACAGGGGTTGAGTTGAGTAGGTTGTGCGTCTAAGTCCTCATGATGAATGATCTGGCCTTGAATCCCAAGAAAATCCTGATGGCGGGACTCCTCGCGATCGCCCCCATGACGTTGCCTAGCCTTGTTCAAGCTACACCCACAACGACTCCAGTGGCACAGGCATCTTCCCAAACACCAACCTCGGATGCCCTCACGCCTCTCAACCCCAATCCCGATAGACTGGCGCTTCCTGAGACGGTCAAGATTGATCTCAATCAACCCCTCACCCTCGAGCAAGCGATTGAGGTGGCCATTCGCAATAACGTTGGCCTACAAATTAGTGAGCTACAACTGCAACGGGCACGGGCACAACTGCGACAGGTGCAAGCACAGCTTTATCCCACCCTTGCGTTTCAAGCCAGCATTGGCCAAAATACCTCCCCCGGTGGCCAGCCTGCCTACCTTCCCCTCAACTTTCAGCAGCAGCTCTCCCTGCAACAGCAGCAACAGCAACAAGCCCAACAACAGCTTCTCGCTCAGCAACTGGCCGCCAGCAGTATTTTGAATACTCAGGTGCAACGGCTGCAACAGCGATTTCAAGGCCCCCAACTAACGGCGTTTACGGATCAGCAGAATCTTGAATTGCAACAGCAACTGCAACAACTACAAAACAGTGCCAGCCAAGCGGCTACGCCCACCAACTTCAGCCCAATTACCCTTGCACCAGTCAATCAGCTGAACTACAGAAATTTTTTCACTAACCTTTTTGGTGCCACCAGTGGCGCAACTGCTAACGCAGCCTTGGTGATGAACTATACGCTTTTTGCTGGGGGCGGGCGATCGGCGGCCGTTCAGGCGGCCCGTGACCAAGTGCGCTTCAGTGAACTGGAGGTGCAGCGTCAACTCCAACAACTGATCCTTGATGTAACCAATGACTATTACTTGGCGCAACAGGCCAAGGTTCAGGTGCAAATTGCTGAAGCAGCAGTGGCCAATGCCCAAGTGACTCTGCGGGACGCGAGAGCCTTTGAGCAAGCAGGGATTGGTACGCTATTGGATGTGTTGACCGCGGAGGTGAGCCTTGCCAATGCTCAGCAAAACTTGAGCCAAGCTCGCAATTTGGAAATCACGACCCGGCGACAGTTGGCACAGCGATTGAATGTGAATCAGACGGTGGATGTGGCGATCGCTGAGCGTGTTGAACCCACAGGGGAGTGGAACCTTTCTCTAGAGGAAAGTATTATCCTTGCCTACGAAAACCGTGTTGAGTTAGAGCAGCGGTTACTCCAGCGCACGATTGCCCTGAAAAATCGTCAGGTGGCATTGGCGGCCAGCCGTCCTCAACTGAGTCTCTTTGCCAGTGGCAATCTGCTGGACAAGGTCACCGATGAGCTGGCACCTCGTTTTGGCTATGGGGTGGGGCTACAAATGCAATTAGCCCTCTTTGATGGTGGGGATGCCCGTGCCAGTGCAGCTCGTCAAGAAGCGCTTGCCGCCAGTGCTGAGGAACAATATGCCAACCAAAAGGATCGCATCCGTCTAGAGGTGGAAACAGCTTACACCAATCTCAGAGCCAATCAGAAAAACATTGCCACCGCCCGAACTGCCGTTACCCAGGCTACAGAAGGACTGCGTCTAGCGCGGTTGCGTTTTCAAGCGGGGGTAGGGACGCAACAGGAGGTGACCAATGCGGAAACCAATTTGACCCAAGCCCAAGGGAATCTTCTCGCCGCCATTTTGAACTACAATCGCTCCCTAGCAGCACTAAAGCGTGCTGTCGGTTATCCAGAACAAACACGTTTAGGTGGAAGACAATAGCGGATGGGCGATCGCAAGCGGGCATTAATCACAGGTATCACCGGTCAAGATGGCTCCTATTTGAGTGAGCTGCTCCTAGAGAAAGGCTACGAAGTTCATGGCATTATTCGCCGTACCTCGACCTTCAATACCGATCGCATTGATCACATTTACGTTGACCCCCACCAAGAGGGCGCGGCTCTACGCCTGCACTACGGTGATCTCACCGATGGCGGTACTCTACGGCGGATTTTAGAGCTGAGCCAGCCGGATGAAATTTACAACTTGGGGGCGCAATCCCATGTGCGGGTGAGCTTTGACGCTCCGCAATACACCGTAGAAACAGTGGCCATGGGCACGCTGCGACTCCTAGAGGCGATTCGGGAATACCAAGAGCGCACGGGCAAACAGGTGAAATTTTACCAAGCGGGATCTTCCGAAATGTTTGGCTTGGTGCAGGAAGTGCCGCAGCGGGAAACAACCCCATTTTATCCCCGCAGTCCCTATGCCTGTGCCAAAGTGTATGCCCACTGGCAGACGGTGAACTATCGGGAAGCCTACAACCTTTTTGCTTGTAATGGGATTCTTTTCAACCACGAAAGCCCGCGGCGGGGTGAAACGTTTGTGACCCGCAAAATTACCCGTGCCGTTGCCCGCATTGTCGCTGGCCAGCAAAACAAGCTCTATTTGGGCAACCTAGATGCCAAGCGGGACTGGGGCTACGCCAAGGACTATGTGCGGGCGATGTGGCTAATGCTGCAACAGGAGCAACCGGATGACTATGTAGTGGCAACAGGAGAAACCCACTCCGTGCGGGAATTTCTAGAGCTGGCCTTTGGGTATGTGGGTCTCAACTGGCAGGACTATGTGGAATTTGACCCGCGTTATCTGCGTCCTACGGAGGTGGACTTACTTTTGGGGGATCCGACCAAGGCAAAAACGGTGTTGGGCTGGCAGCCCTCGGTTACCTTTCCTGAACTGGTGGCGTTGATGGTGGAAGCGGATCTCCATGCTGTGGGCATCCAAGGAACAAGCCCCAAAACCACCTCCGACACTGTGCTGGATCTCATTGCCCAGCGGCAGTTTATCAGTAAGGCAGACTAGCCATGGATCTCAGTGAAAAAAGGATTCTCGTCACGGGTGGGGCGGGATTTTTGGGACGCCAAGTGGTGGCGCAATTGCAAAAAGCAGGAGCCGTGCCTGAGCAGATTACCGTAGTGCGATCGCGCGACTACGACCTACGCCAACTATCTGCCTGTCAAGCGGTTGTTCAAAACCAAGATATTGTCATTCACCTTGCTGCCCATGTGGGAGGGATTGGCCTCAACCAAGCCAAGCCGGCTGAGCTGTTTTATGACAACTTGATGATGGGGGCACAACTCATTGACTGTGCTTATCGCGCTGGCGTCGAAAAATTTGTCTGTGTGGGCACAATTTGTGCTTATCCCAAATTCACCCCCGTTCCCTTCAAAGAAAGCGATCTTTGGAACGGCTACCCCGAAGAAACCAACGCCCCCTACGGGATTGCTAAAAAAGCCCTTCTCGTGCAGTTGCAAGCCTATCGGCAGCAGTATGGCTTTAATGGCATCTATCTCTTGCCGGTGAATCTCTATGGGCCGGGGGATAACTTTGACCCCTTGAGTTCCCATGTGATTCCTGCTTTAATTCGCAAAGTTTACATTGCTCAGCAACACGCGGAGAGGGTGATTCCCGTGTGGGGGGATGGTAGTCCTAGCCGCGAATTTCTCTATGTTGAGGATGCTGCCCGCGGCATTGTCATGGCCACTCAAGCCTACGATCATCCCGATCCGATTAACCTCGGTACAGGCGAGGAAATCACCATTAAGAAGTTAGTTGAACTCATCTGCAACCTAATGGACTTTCAAGGGCAGATTGAATGGCAAACGGATAAGCCCAATGGCCAGCCCCGCCGCTGCCTTGACACCACTAAGGCAAAAGAGGCTTTTGGGTTTCGTGCCCAAGTTTCCCTCAAGGAAGGCCTAGAACGGACAATTGCTTGGTACCGTCAGCAGGCTGCATCGCTATGAGACACTGGCTCCAGCTCATTCAAGAGATTGCCGAAGACATCTTCCAAGAACTGGGAAGTGGTTTTAGCGAAGCCATCTACCAAAAGGCCTTTGAGGTTGCCCTGCGGGAGCGGCAAATTGAGTACGAAGAACAGCGCAAGGTACCGATTTTCTTCCACGGCTATTTTGTGGGTGAGGCCATTCCCGATCTGATTGTGCGTGACAATGGCCAAGCGGTTGTTGTGATTGAACTCAAGGCTGTTCAGAATATTGGCGATAAGGAAGTCAAGCAAGTCAAGAAGTACATGGAGACCCTAAAAATTCCGGTGGGGGTTGTGGTCAACTTTCCGACTTCTACAGCTGTAGATCACCCGCAAATGATCGAGGTAAGCCTCAATTCTTAATAACCATTCAGGCTTGGTATATCCCAGAGGCTCTGCCGATACTGAGCTAGTAGGGCAATGACCTGCATCAGCACCTCTCCGTTATGGGGCGAGGGGTCAACTAGAAAGTTGAGGAATGCAAGATCGCGTTCAGCTTGGATTCTAGCTCGGCGAGCCGCTCGTTCTGCTTCTGCAATTCGGCGTTGTTCCTCAATAATTCTTCGTTGCTCTTCTGCAATTCTTTGAGCTTCTGCTCGTGCCCAGCGATCTGTTTCTCGATTTCGACGGTTCCACTCAACGCCGAGATTAACCACTGCCACTAGGAGGGCTGCCACGGTGAGTCGGTTGCTCCAGATGCGGGGGTGGGCAAGGTATCCGAGGAGGGTGAAGTCGGTTTGGTCATAAAATCTCAGAAAAGCAATGCTGATGACTAAAATCGTGAGGATGGTATTAGGGAGCAGGGCAAGCAGGTTAACCCAACGGCTCATACTCGGATCCTACTCCCTTGTATTCAGCATTACCCCAGTTGATTGAGGGGAGGCTGGCCACGCAGTTGCCGTAGGGCATTTAGACACAGGGGACAATCACAGCCAAATAGCGCGATCGCGGCATTGCTCTCCTCCTCCGTAAACTCCAGCACAGGAGGTGGTAGTGAACCATTATCACGGCTAGCTTGCAGAGTTGTTTCCTGAGCACCTAGGCGGGTGCAGACCAATTGAAATTTTTGGTGAGGATTTGAAATACATTCGCCCGTTTCTGGGGGTAGCACGGGAATAGGCGTGCTGAGTTGGGCATGGGCAGGTGCAATCAATGCGACCAAGCTGAGGACGGATCCCAAAAAGGTAGGGCTGACTAAAAAAGCCAGACGCAAAGCTGACATAGGTTTTCCTCACAACTTGTTACTTGATGATGAGCAATGTAAGTTACGACCCTTTTCGCAACGGTAGAGCGTGTTCAGCAGTACCGCATATTTTGGAAAAGGTCCGTACCGCTAGTCTAACGATGATTGCTTGATTTGGTGCACCCGCGCAATATTCTGAATGCCAAGACTCATCGTGCCCTTAGGATTGATGTTGTCGTTGCTGGCAATTTGTCGTAGGGCAGGGGATAGGAGCGCCCACAATCAGGGTACGCCACTGTTCTGGCTTTAAGCGGGTTTGTGCCACCCGTTGCAGATCCGCTGCTGTTGCTGCTTTGACGGCTCGCTGATAGCGGAAGATAAAATCCTTGGGCAAATCATAGTATTCGTAGCGTAGGAGGCGATTCAAAATTTGTAGGCGATCGCGAAAATTAAAAACAAAGGAATTGAGAATACTATCCTTGGCGTAGTTTAGTTCTGCGGCACTCACGGGTTCTTGTTGCAGTCGCTGGATTTCCTGCCGTAGGGCGTTGAGAAACTTGGCTGTGGTCTGGGTTTGGGTTTGTCCCACCCCATAGAAGACTCCCGGATAGTCAAATTCAGGACTCCAAGCGGCATAGACACTGTAGGCCAAGCCTTGGCGCGATCGCACTTCATTGAAGAGACGCCCGCCAAAGCCATTGAGAACCCCATTGAGGACATAGAGGTTAAACACGTCCGCATCCTTGAGCGTCCCTCCCAACTGCCCCGTGTAGATATAGCTTTGGGAGAGATAGGGGCGATTGATCACCACCGTTGTGGGCGAGGTATCCACGGTTACAGTCGGTACAGGGGGCAAGGGCGGTAAGTCCGGCAAATCCTGCCATGAGCCAAAAATCGCTTCAAGGCGATCGCCCATTTGCGAGGCATCAAAATCGCCCACCAAGCCCAAAATACAGCGGGAGGGAGCGAGGTACCTGCGGTAAAACTGCTGCACATCCGCTGGTGTGATCTTGGCAAGGGTCTCTAACTCTTGGGTGCGGGCATAGGGACTCTCAGCACCGTAGATCAGCTTGGAAAATTCCCGTTCTGCTTGGGCATTGGGTTGATCATCGCGGCGTTGAACCATCCCTTGCCGTCGGCGAATGGCCAGTTCAAATCGCTCTGGTTCTACTGCTGGCGCTTGGAGCATCTCCGCCAGTTGGTTTAGAACCGCTTCACTGTGTTCCTTGAGGCTGTTGAAATTGATCCGTCCTAAGCTTTTGCCGACACCCGATTCAATGGCTGCTGCTCGATCCTCAAGCCACTGGTCAATTTCGGCAGCACGGTGAACTTGGGTGCCCCCTGTGCGAATCAGATCGCCACTCACTTCTGCCAAACCCACTTGATCGGGTGGATCCCAGCGACTACCTGCCCGAAAAACTAAGGTTCCGCGCACGAGGGGCCACTCGTGATCCTCAAGGAGATAGACCACCATGCCATTGGTCAACTGACGCCGCTCATAGGGCGGGAGCTGAATGTCTGGTAAGGGGGGAAATGTCAGCTCGGTGTAGTGCTTGGGGGTCATGGCTGTGGCCGCTGGCGGTGGGATCAAACATAGCAGTAAAGTAGAGAGAACAAAAAGGCAAAGCGATCGCCCCAAGGAGCGGTAGGGTTGGGCACGGACAGCCATGGTGAGCATCGGCGAGGAATGAAAACAATACAATCGGGTGAAGTCAATTCAGTATCGATATGGTAAGCGAAGATGACTCTACTAGAGAACGGCTAACTTACAGCCCTTTTCTGAAATAGGAGATCCATCAAGCGAATAAAATGCTTTCAGGCAATGGCTTTCACCGCTTCGAGTCTGTTCCATCCTTGTGAACAGGGCTGTCTTTATAGGAAGTGTAGTGTTAAGAAAACATTGCATTACAATCAAGAAAATTTCCTGCAAACAGGATAAAATCTCACGCCCTAGAATAGTCAAGTGGGTCTCTTCTCAATGTTTTTTACTTGGGAAGTTTCTAGCCAAAACGGTTCCCTCAACTCCAACTTGCCGAGGCCATTGATGTGAAGTCTGATCCCCCGAAGAAGTGGCGCCATCTCCTCGTTATTGAGGATCAGGAGGGTCGGCGTACCATTCCCCTAGAAGCCAGCACCTATACGATTGGGCGACATCCCAGCAACACGATTGTCCTCAAGTCGCCGATGGTTTCCCGTCAGCACGCTGTGTTGCTACGGGTGTTGGATCCCAGCAGTGGTAATTTTTTCTTTCGCCTGATTGATGGCGATTTACAAGGGAAGCGCAGTGTCAATGGTCTGACAGTCAATGGCAAGCCCTGTCAATCCCACATTCTCCAGCATAAGGATTTGATCGTCTTTGGCGGTGATGTGCGTGCCCGCTACCACGCGATCGCGAATATTTCTGACTCCGGATTCAATCGCTACACCCGTGCCCTTGAAGCATCAAGCATCTCGGATCAAGACGTGGCCTCTTTGGGGGGCGCCTTCATCAGCAGTGAAATGTCTGAGGTGACCGAAATCCAACTGCTACGGTTGTCCTCCTTTCCAGAGTTAAGCCCCTATCCCATCATTGAACTGGCTCCCAACGGCCAAATTACCTATCTCAACCCAGCCGCCATTCAGGAATTTCCCGATCTAGGGGAACCAGATGTGAAACATCCGCTGCTATCGCGCCTCAAAAGCTGGTCGTTGCAGGAAAAGCGATTTTCTGTTGAAGAAATCAACGTTGGCGATCGCACCTACGAAGTGACCATTCATATCCTGCGGGAGAGTCAGTTAATTCGCTGCTATATCACCGACATTACCGAGCGTAAACGTTCAGAACTGGCTCTGCGCATTAGTGAGGAACGCTACGCCCTTGCGGCTGAAGCGGCAAATGATGGTCTTTGGGATTGGCAGATTAGCGATCGCTCAATGTACTATTCCCCCCGCTGGGAACTGCTGATTGGCGAAACCCCCGGTACCCTACAACCCACCATCGAGGAATGGTGGCGGCGTGTCCACCCCGATGACCTAGAGCGGTTGCGCCTGAACATAAAGGAACACCTCTTGGGCACCCGTCCCTACTTCGAGTGTGAATTTCGGATTAAACATCGCGATGGCAGTTACCGCTGGATGCGATCGCGGGGCAAAGCCCTGCGCGATGAGAAAGGCCAGCCCTACCGCATGGCTGGTTCAATGACCGATGTCACGGAGTACCACCTGATTCAGGAGCAAATTCTCCACGACGCGCTGCACGATGCGATGACGGGTCTGCCCAACCGCGTTCTCTTTATGGATCGGCTGACTCAAGCCATTACCCGCCGGGTGCGGCGTCCCAACTCCCTCTTTGCGGTGCTGTTTTTGGATGTGGATCGCTTTAAGGTGATCAACGATAGTTTGGGGCACTTGGCAGGGGATCAACTCCTGATTGGCATTGGCCAGCGACTCACGACCTGTACTCGCGCTGAGGATACGATCGCCCGCCTTGGGGGGGATGAATTTGCCATTCTCTTGGAGGAGTTAACGAATCCCGCTCAAGCGATCGAAGTGGCAGAACGAGTGCTGGCGGCCTTGAGCCGTCCTTTTCTCCTTGAGGGGCATGAAGTTTTTACAAGTGCCAGTATTGGCATTGCCTTCCTTAGTGAGGAAAGTAAGACAGCTGAGGACTTACTGCGGGATGCAGATACGGCGATGTACCGCGCTAAATCCCTTGGCAAAGCTCGCTATGAGGTCTTCAGTATGACGATGCGTGCCCAGAGTGTTGCCCTGATGCAAATGGAAACGGATCTACGACGGGCAGCAGAGCGGGATGAATTCTTGGTATACTATCAACCAATTGTCGATCTGTCAACCCTCAATATTGTTGGCTTTGAAACGCTGCTGCGCTGGCAACATCCCGAACGAGGGATTGTCTCCCCCGGTGAATTCATGACTGTGGCCGAAGAAACGGGGCTGATCCTACCCATTAGTTGGTGGGTGATGGCAGAGGCCTGTCGCCAAATGCAACGCTGGGCAGCGGTCTTTCCCCGCAGTCGAAGTCTAAGTATTAGTGTCAACCTCAGTGGTCGTCATTTCCAACAGGCAGATCTGCTACTTAATTTAAGATCCATTTTGTCAGAAACTGGATTTCCAGCTGAGCGGCTGCGCCTTGAGGTGACGGAAGGGATTCTCATTGATAACAAGGAAGTGGCGATCGCCACCCTTGAGGAAATTCGTGCCATGGGCATTGGCTTGTATATGGATGATTTTGGCACGGGCTATTCTTCCCTGAGCTATTTGCACCGTTTTCCCATTGACACGCTAAAAATTGATCGCACGTTTATTGCAGCCCTCAATAATGAGGAATCTTCGGCAACAATTGTACACACTATTCTTATGTTGGCTCACTCCTTGCGCCTGAAGGTGGTGGCGGAGGGGATTGAAACCCGTCAACAGTATCGCGTTCTCCAAGCCCTAGGGTGCAACTATGGTCAAGGCTATTTCTTTGCCCGCCCCCTTTCCGCCCAACAGGTGGAACAATTATTTGCGAGCCAATCTTTGCCGCACCTAGTACGCTCCGCTGCCAAAAAGCACAATACGCACGGTCTCCACTAGAATTTCCAAATCCAGATTAAGAGACCAATTGTCAATGTAGTAGAGATCAAGGCACGCCGCTTCATCAAAGTTACCAATCTCAGAGCGGCCAGAAATTTGCCACAGCCCCGTAATTCCCGGCATGACCTGATGGCGAATATGATGCCAAGAATGAAAACGGGCAACATCCCGCAGGGGAAGCGGACGCGGCCCCACCAAACTCATGTCTCCCCAGAGGACATTAAACAGTTGCGGCAGTTCATCAATGCTGGTCTTGCGCAGGAAACTGCCGAGGCGGGTGCGGCGGGGGTCGTTTTTCACCTTAAAGAGAATGCCATCGGCGGATTCATTTTGTGCCTCCAACTGAGCTTGGAGTTGGGGTGCATCGGCACGCATGGTGCGAAATTTCCACATCTGAAAGACCTGTCCATGGAGTCCCACCCGCTCTTGGCGGAAGAAGATAGGGCCAGGGGAGGTGAGTTTGATGGCGATCGCCACCACGATAAATAAAGGCGCGAGCACGACAATGCCAATGAGTGCCAAGATCACATCCAAATAGCGCTTCAGCCGATACTCCCAGCCATTGAGGTAGGTCATATCCACCCGTAGGGTCGGCAAAGCGGCAACAATTTCTGGCGTACCACGGCGGTAGAGCATTTCCAAGCTGGAGGGGATTAAGCGTAGGGCAATGCCATGTTGTCGTAGTTGCCAATAGAGTGCTGAAGCAAGATGGGCTGGGGGGAGGCCTTCCACAATCACCTCTTGGGCTTGACAGTTGAGAATCTCGGTCAAGGTTTCTGGTTCATTGGCCATGGTGGCGATCGCGCTGCCGACAATTTTGTAATTGGAACGTTGCTCCAGCAGGCTACTGAGATACGCCTGCCGCTCTGGAGGCGCTACGAGAAAAGCCCGTATCGGTCGCCGTAGGGTCCAAATTTTGAAGGCTAAACTCACGCCTAAACGCAGGATCACGGGGAATAGAACACTGAGACTCCAAGCACTAAAAAACAGCGAGCGCGGCAAATCTACCTTGGGATCATAGAAGTAGGCGATCGCCAGCGCCAACAAATAGCCCAAGCTCAGCACCTTGGCCAGCCGCAGATAATTTTTCCAATGGCCGCGCGGGTGATACAGCCCACTCACGGCAATCAAAAACAACAGACCCGCTGCAAAGAACCAAAAAACACTGGGCAATCCCAGCCAGTACCAAGCCGCCAGATCAGGAGGTAACGGCGCATAAAAGCGATTCAGTTGCAGCCCGAGTTTCCAAGCTAGCACCAACCCCACTAAATCACTTGCCAATAGCAACAGGGCAAAGGCGGTTTCTGAGCGCAACCACATCCGACGGCAGCGAGGTGCCCGAATATCACGGGGAGAAGCTTGAGACCGCATCATGGAGCAGCACAACAACAATGGCTAGGGTTTAGTATTCCGCAGAACCGCAGGGGGCGATCGCGGTGCAATATCTCTTTGCAGACTCCAATAAATGCTTGAGAATGAGGGATAGACAGCCTATGAACCAAAATCCCTCAAGCGCCCATGTCCAGCGATTTCATTTACCCTTCCACCCTCTTGCTCACCAGCCTCCTGGCCGTCGGATTTGTGTTTTTTATTCGTGCCTCTACGAAAGAACGCATTGAAACCAAAGAATGGCTCATTGCCCAGCCCATTGCCGAGCTAGCTCCCCGTCTCAAGCAGTATTTTCAGCAGCGTGGCTACCGCCTGCACAGCGTCAGTGCCGATGGCAGTGAAGTGACCTTTCAGGGAAATGTTGCCGCCAGTCCCTTTGTGGCCGCATTGCTCCTTGCCTTGGCCGTTTCCAGTGCCACCGCCATTGCCCTTGTACTGACCGTTCTCTTTCCCGATCGCGGCATTCTTGCCTTTGGCCTGATTGGTCTGACCCCCATTGCCCCTTGGTTTTATTGGCGAGGTGCCCAGCGACTTGAAACGGTTAGGCTCTCGTTGCAACCCCAATCGGATATCACCCAAGTCACCCTAGAGGGACATCGCGATGAACTAATCACCTTCGAGGATACATTGCTGCGGGCTTAGGCCTAGGTGGGGGGTATTCTCAAGTCAGGTGCATAACCAAGGAAACAGCACAGGATAATCTTTTGACCACCTGTGATAGAAGGACAATAACTTACTCCCCAACCATGACTGACACCGACCAGCGCACCTTTGGTCAGCTCCTTCTTGACCTTGACATTCACCTTAGTCCAGAAGCGGTGGATCGTTTGGAGGGCAAATTTCGGGTTTATTTAGCCTGTAGGGGGTATCCCTTAACGACAGTGCCCTACTGTAGTGTCGAGCGCCACACTGACAGCAATGGTCGCTTGATTGCCGAAACGGTCAAGCCCAGTTCCCTTGAAATGAGCGCCTCCTTTGAGCGGGCTTGTCAATGTGCTCAGATGTCCCTGAGTCACCTCAGTGCGATGACCGAACGCTTCCTAGCGGACTTGCACGAGTTGGCAACTGGCCATGGCTATCCGCGACGGTTGGGCACTGACTTAGCACGGGGCATTTTGGCCAATTATTGGCAGGACTGGAGCCAAGAGCGTTTTTACCAATGGGCAATGTGGCTCGTGGAAAATTACACCAATGAATCGACGGAAGAAATTCGTGAATTGAGCGAACTCTATGAAACAGCCTTAGAAATTTATGATCAGTTGTTTCGGGATTATTGCGGCTTTTCACCACGTCTAGGGGCGAAATAATGCCCAACTTCGGTGGGGGACTTTGCTAGAATCAGTCAACAGATAGTTTTTCTGTGGTCAGTGGTAAGCTATCCCCCCTAGGTATCTTGCGAGGTCGGGTTTCTATGCACTTAAGTGAACTCACCCATCCCAACCAGTTGCATGGGTTGTCTATTGCCCAATTAACCCAAATTGCCGCCCAAATCCGTGACAAACATTTGGAAACGGTGGCAGCAACGGGGGGACACCTTGGACCGGGCTTGGGGGTTGTCGAACTCACCCTCGCACTCTACCAAACCCTTGACTTAGACAGAGATCGCGTGGTTTGGGATGTGGGACATCAAGCCTACCCCCACAAGATGCTAACGGGTCGCTACAACAATTTCCATACCCTGCGGCAAAAAGGGGGGATTGCTGGCTATCTCAATCTACGGGAAAGTCCCTTTGATCACTTTGGGGCAGGTCATGCCTCCACGAGTATTTCGGCAGCTTTGGGGATGGCGATCGCCCGCGATCTCAAAGGAGAGAAGTTCAAAGTCGTGGCCATTATTGGCGATGGTGCGCTGACGGGGGGAATGGCGCTAGAAGCGATTAACCATGCCGGCCACTTGCCCCACACTAACCTGATGGTGGTGCTCAACGACAATGAGATGTCCATTTCCCCCAATGTGGGCGCGATTCCCCGCTATCTGAATAAAATCCGCCTCTCACCGCAGGTGCAATTTATTACTGATAACCTCGAAGAGCAGTTCAAACATATCCCCTTCTTTGGTGAAAATCTAACCCCGGAGATGCAGCGCATTAAGGAGGGCATGAAACGCCTTGCGGTTCCTAAGGTGGGTGCCGTCTTTGAGGAATTGGGCTTTACCTACGTTGGTCCGGTGGACGGCCACAATTTGGAAGAACTCATTACCACATTCCAACATGCCCATACGATTCCCGGTCCTGTGCTGGTTCACGTGGCAACGGTTAAGGGCAAAGGCTACGCGATCGCCGAAAAAGACAAGGTGGGCTACCATGCCCAAAATCCCTTTGACCTAGTGACGGGCAAAGCCAAGCCCTCCAGCAAACCCAAGCCCCCTAGCTATTCCAAGGTCTTTGGTGAAACCCTGACCAAATTGGCGGAAAATGACCCGCGCATTATTGGGATTACGGCAGCCATGGCGACGGGAACGGGTTTAGATATTCTGCAAAAACGGGTACCGAAGCAGTACATTGATGTTGGGATTGCCGAGCAACACGCTGTCACGATGGCCGCAGGCATGGCCACCCAAGGAATGCGCCCTGTCGCTGCGATTTACTCCACTTTCTTGCAGCGCGCCTACGATCAAATTGTCCACGATGTCTGCATCCAAAAACTGCCAGTCTTTTTCTGTATGGATCGGGCGGGGATTGTCGGTGCCGATGGCCCAACCCACCAAGGGATGTACGACATTGCCTATTTGCGCTGCCTGCCCAATATGGTGCTGATGGCACCCAAGGACGAGGCGGAACTGCAACGGATGATTGTGACCGGGATCAACTACATCGAGGGCCCGATCGCCCTGCGCTACCCACGCGGCAATGGCTATGGTGTCGCCCTCATGGAGGAAGGCTGGGAACCCCTCGAAATCGGCAAAGGGGAACTCCTACGCCCTGGTGAAGATATTCTCTTGGTGGCCTACGGCTCAATGGTCTATCCGGCGATGCAAGTGGCGGAAATCCTCAAGGAACACGGCATGAGTGCCGCAGTGATCAATGCCCGCTTTGCCAAACCGCTAGATACTGAGTTGATTCTGCCTTTGGCGAAACAAATTGGCCGCGTGGTCACTTTAGAAGAAGGCTGTCTGATGGGGGGCTTCGGCTCAGCGGTACTCGAGGCGCTCCAAGAGGCGGATATTCTGGTGCCGGTGTTGCGTTTGGGAGTACCGGATATCTTGGTGGAACACGCTAGCCCCGATGAATCAAAAGCTGACTTAGGACTCACACCCCCACAAATGGCTAAAACGATCATGCAAAAGTTTGGGGTTGCTCAACCAACGGTTGTCACTGCCTCTTAGGGATGGGCGAGGACAATCACGGCGTTTTGCCCGCCAAAGCCATAACTACAGCAGAGAATGTGCTCTAAATGGGCAGAACGTGTCTGTTGGACAATGTCCAAGTTGAAGTCGGGGGTCTGACAGCCAACGCAGGGGGGAATTTGCTGCTCCCGTAAGGATAAGCATGAGAGGGCAATCGCGATCGCGCCCGCAGCACCGAGGGTGTGCCCAAGGGCACCTTTGTGACTGGTGACGGGAATGGCTTGGCCAAAGAGGGTCTGAATCCAAGCCGCTTCAGCAGCATCATTGCGCAGTGTGCCCGTACCGTGACTATGGATACAGTCAATGTCTGGCGGTGTCAGCTGAGCCTGAGCCAAGGCTTTTTGAATGGCAAGGAGGGCACCTGTCTGGTTGACGCTGGGAGCGGCGATATTCTCGGCATCGGCACTTAGACCCACCCCAACAATTCGGGCATAGGGTTCAATGCCTCGCGATCGCGCCCGTGCCTCGGACTCTAAAACCACAATGGCACCGCCGGCCGCTAAGCCAAATCCCTGCCGCTGGCGATCGAAGGGAGCTGCCCGCTCCTGAGCCAATACCCCCAACTGGCGAAACCCGGCTAAGGTTAAGGGCGAGACCGCCGACTCGACCCCGCCCGCCAACACTAGATCACACCTGCCCTGTTCAATGAGGAATGCCCCTTGGGCAATCGCCCATAATCCTGTGGCACAGGCGGCTGTGGGGTTGAGAACTATCCCTTGAATGCCGGCAATTTGTGCCACTTGCTGAGATACAGCGGCGGGTAAGGTTTGTAACCAAGTCTGTCGCGAAAGAGAAGGCTGCCGTAACCATCTTTCCCACTGAGCTTGAAAGCCCCGACTGGATCCGACCACTACCCCAGCACCGCCCAGGGGAGCTGTTAATTTTGCATCGTTGAGCGCTTGAGTCGTCGTCGTTGCAATGATTTTCTCGACCGCCAAGGTTGTTGCTCCCACCAGCCCGTCAGGCGTGGCTATCAGTGCCGTTTTCCCCTGACAATAGCGCTGCCACGTGGCGATCGCACTCTCCCCCAGCGCTGTCCACAGCCCAATGCCAGTAATAACAACATTCACTGCACGATTTTATTGAAGATTTGTTCAGGATATGATCGACATCATCAAGGGTGACGCGAGGACAGTAGGCTTGGAAACGGCAACAGAGTACTGTGTGGTGATTGTTACCACTGCTACGGAAACTGAAGCACTCTCTTTAGCCGATCAACTGGTGGCTGAGCACCTAGCCGCCTGTGTGCAGGTTCTACCTATTCGATCAATATACCGCTGGCAGGGGGCAGTGCATCGCGATTCCGAATGGCAACTGCTGATTAAAACCCGTACTGCCCTGTTTGAGCAGGTGCGCGATCGCCTCCTGACATTACACAGTTATGAAGTTCCAGAAATCATTGCCCTGCCAATTATTGCCGGTTCTCCTACCTACTTGAGTTGGATCAAAGACCAAACTCAAAAAATCTCTAGAGGTTAAGAATGCCTGAATTCAAGATCAAAAGCTTGTATTACATTACCCATGTGAACAACCTTCCCTCTATCTTCCAACATGGAATCCTTGCACATGAGCAAGTCGTAGAACGCGGTCTTTCCCCCACACCCATCTATAACGCAGAAATCGTTGCGCGTCGGCAACACCGTCTCACGCCAAATGGTCAGAGTCTATGGCAGTATGCCAACCTCTATTTTCAACCCCGAAATCCCATGCTTTATAAAGTACTCAGTGAAATCAATAAAAGCAATGTTGTCATTTTAGGAATTAAACCCCGTGTCCTAGATACCAAAGGAACCTTGATTGCTTTAGGGAATGCAGCCCACTCAGTTACTGAAATCCGCGATGTTAAAACTGGATTACAAATCATCTATCGCGATTATTGGAGCATTCTCTATAATGACTGGTGGAAAACTGAAGATGGCACAAAACGAAAAATTATGGCAGAATGCCTGATTCCAAAAGTGGTTCCCCCCACTGAGATTCATTCTGTCTATGTTGTAAATCAAGAGATGGCAGAGCGCCTTCGACAACAGTTCAGTTCTGTCGAAGTCGTAGTTGAACCACACATGTTTTTCCAGCCCCGACGACGTGCTGCAATTACGAGCCATCTATCTTGGGTGGATGGAGATATGTTCTTCTCCCAAATGCAAACCTTAACAATTAGTGTCAATACTGTCGGTGTGATGGGTAAGGGATTAGCCTCACGGGCAAAATATCAATTTCCGGATATGTACGTCGTCTATCAAGATGTCTGCAAGAAAAAGCAACTTACAATGGGCAAACCATATTTGTATAAACGTGAAGCTTCCCTAGACAGCGATTTAGCGGATGAGCCTTTGAGCTTACCCAACTTGAATGCTAATAAATGGTTTTTACTCTTTCCGACTAAAACTCACTGGAAACAATCGTCTGACATTACAGGAATTGAGCGAGGCTTGCAATGGTTAGTGGATAGCTATCAAGCAGAAGGCATTCAATCTCTTGCTGTTCCCGCCCTTGGCTGCGGCTTGGGGGGTCTAGACTGGAGAGAAATAGGACCACTGATGTGTCGTTATCTTTCACAAATGCAGATTCAAGTTGCTATTTACTTGCCCCAAGAACAAGAGGTGCCGGCAGAGTTTTTAACGAGGGATTTTCTACTAGCCGCCTAAGGTGGCCGTTATTGCCCCAACTGCCTAGCAGGGTCTAGACATGCCCCCACCGCAAACTTAAGATAGAAAAATGGTCTCCCTTGCCCGCAAAAATCTCTTAGAAGACTTTAGCCGCTTTCTTGTTGCCCAACTAGGTATTACGTTTGCCGTTAGCCTCGTCACGGTTCAAACTGGACTCCTTGAGGGATTTGGTCGCTCCGCCACTCTCTTGGTGAATAGAAGCCAAGCGGATTTCTGGATTGCCTCGAACGAGCTGCGTTATTTTGGCCTGACGTTACCCATTGAGTATCAAGTTGTCCTCGATGCCCAAGCAGTTGAAGGGGTTGCAGCCGCAGAACCGCTCCTGATCCAATCAGCTATGTGGCGGCGTTCAGAGACAGAGGCGATCGATCCGGTGCAAGTGGTTGGCCTTGAACCTAGGGGAACGTTGCTGCCTTTGACAACCGTTGCTGGTGCAGCCCTGACGGAGCTAGAGAAACCCTACAGTGTCATTGTGGATCGCATTGACCTCAATGCCCTTTCCCTCACAGCTCTAGGGGAGCAAGGTCGCGTGAATAACTACCCAGCGACGGTCATTGGCTGGAGCCGTGGTGTGAAATCAATTGTCTCTAGCCCCTATGTCTTTACTTCCCTAGAAACTGCCAATCTTTATCTAAATTTTCCTCGATTTGACACGAGTGAACCGATACCGGAATTTTTGCCCCTTGTCTCCCCTAGTACCCGTATCACCTATGTCATGGTGAAAGCTAAGCCGGGAGAAGATTTAGCAAAGGTACAGGAGCGATTGCGGGCAGCCTTTCCCAACTATCAAGTGCTCAGTCGTGCTGCCCTGACTGAAATGACGCGGCGCTATTGGTTGGCCAGTACCAGTGTGGGGTTCATTTTGGGACTAGGAGCAGGGGTGGGCATGGTTGTAGGGGTCGTGATTGTTAGTCAGATTCTCTATTCCTCGGTGAGCGATCGCCTCCAGGAATATGGCACGCTCAAAGCCATGGGTGCCTCTGACTGGTATTTGTATCGAATCATTATTGAACAAGCTCTCTGGATGGCTGTACTGGGGTACCTACCCGGCCTAGGCCTCTGCTGGGGACTCGGCATCTGGACCATGCACGCCCGTGCCATCCAAATTGTCATTACACCCCAACTTGCCTTAGCCGTTTTTAGTGCCACCGTGGCCATGTGTGTCAGTGCTTCGCTATTGGCGATTCAAAAAGTGATGCGTCTTGATCCCGCCCAAGTTTTTCGAGCTTGAATCATGCCCCGCCCTACCCTCCCTTGGTCAACCTGTCCGCCTCAAGGGGAACCTGTTCTCAGTGGTTGGGAACAGCAGCTGAGCCAGCTCCCTCGCCAATCTCCTTTGCCGCCTCAAACGATCGCCCCCATTCGCGCCGCCTTTGCCTGTGCGCTCCACATGCACCAACCAACCATTCCGGCGGGGGAAGGAGAACGCCTGATCAGTCACTTGCAGTATATGCTGCTGCATCCCGAAGAGGGAGACAATCACAACGCGACTCAATTTCTCTGGTGTTATCGGCGCATGGGGGACTGGATTCCCCAGTTAGTGGCTGAAGGTTGTCAACCCCGCATTATGCTGGATTACTCTGGCAACCTTCTCTGGGGTCTAGAGCAAATGGGACAGGAGGATGTGCTCGACGCCCTGCGGCGGATTACCGTCGATGCTTATGCTCCCTACGTGGAATGGCTGGGCACCTGCTGGGGACATGCGGTGATTCCCTCCACTCCAATCGCCGACATTGAGTTGCATATTCGCGCTTGGCAGCATCAATTTGTGGCACTCTTTGGCGTTAAGGCGCTGCAACGGGTACAGGGCTTTTCGCTGCCAGAAATGCACCTCCCGAACCATCCGGATATGCTCTTTACCTTGGTGACCTGCCTCAAACGCTGTGGATACAGTTGGTTGCTGGTACAGGAGCACAGTGTCGAACAGTTGGACGGTTCACCCCTGCCCGATGCTGCTAAATATGTGCCCAATGTGTTGGTGGCTCGTAACTCCCAAGGGCAGGTGGCGGAAATCCCGGTGCTGATTAAAACCCAAGGCTCGGATACGAAACTTGTGGCGCAAATGCAGCCTTATCACGAAGCTAGGCAGCTGGCCACTCACTGGCAAGCCCCCCTGTCTCCCCCCTGTGTGAGTCAAATTGCCGATGGTGAAAATGGCGGTGTAATGATGAATGAATATCCCCGCGATTTTATGCCGGTGTGGCATGAAATCAAGGCCAATCCACAGGCGGGTGTGGTGGGTCTCAATGGCAGTGAGTACCTTGCCCTCTTGGCGGCTCAGGGGGTGACTAGTGATCAATTTCCTCGCTGTCAAGCGGTACACCAACCTCTACTCTGGCAGACCTTAGGGGATAGCCCAATGACGCCAGAAAGGGTTGCGGCGGCGATCGCCCACCTCGAACAAACCAATCCCCACTTCTCCATGGAGGGTGTCTCTTGGACGAATCACCTCAGTTGGGTCAAGGGCTATGAGACAGTTCTGCAACCGATGGAACGCCTGAGTGCCGAGTTTCACCGCATCTATGATCCTTTAGTGGCGGCCAATCCCCAAATCACCCAAACCCCTGCCTATCGGGAGGCACTGCTCTATGTGCTCACGTCACAAACGAGTTGTTTTCGCTACTGGGGGAGTGGTCGCTGGACAGACTATGCAAAAACGATTTGCGATCGCGGGATGGCACTGCTGAAGGAAACTAGCTTTTGAGGGGAGTTTGCTAAGGCGCTGTAGAACGATGACATGGCAGCACTGGTACATACCGCCTTTGGGGGCGATTGTGGCGGGTTCGCTCGCCGTTACTCTAACCCGTGAACCACTGCCTGTGGTGGTGGTCAGTTCTGCGGGGGCCTTGGTGGGCACATGGGTGCAAGATCGTCAACGTCATTCCCTAACCCCCCAGATTGAAGACCTCCTCCAACGTTTAGAGGAAAGACTGGAACACCTTGAAACCCAAACTTCTGGGAATGGCTCGCGTTGTACCGCTATTTTCTACGACATTGAAAACCTGATCAAAGGCTACAACATCAAAGCCGCAGATGTGGCCAAAATCTCCCTCGCTGCCATCCAAGCCCATATTCGCCAAGCGTATCCCATTGAGCGGGTGCTGCTGCAACGTGCCTATGCCAACTGGAGTGATGCCCGCCTTGGGTCGCTGCGCCGGGAGATGCACCAATTGGGCATTGAACCTGTACAGGTCTTTGGTTTTTCCTACGAAAATCGCAAAAATGCTGCTGATATTCAATTGGCCATTGATGTGGTGGATTTGATTTTTCAGGATGACCGCTTTGATACGTTTGTGATTGTCTCCGGCGATGGTGGCTTTGGCTCCCTTGCCAAGAAGTTACGGCAGTACGGCAAAACAGTCATTGGCTGTGCCTACGAAGATGCGGCGGGCAAGAGTTTTCAGGCCATTTGTGATGCCTTTGTCCACATCCCTGATCCAACCCTAAAACCCCGCCCGCCTGTCCCTAGTCCCGCTTCCCCCATTGAAGCTCCGCCGCCGAGCATCCCACCCTCCGCCATTCCCTTAGATCCCGATAATCGTCGTTTGTGTGCGGATTTGAGTGTCAGCTTGGCTCGCCATGCCGAGGGGGCGATCGCCAAAACGCGGGAGATTCTCGATTGGTATCGCCGTGATCCAGAGTGCAGTAAACTCCTGCGGGAAGAAGGGCTACCCATTAGCAAAGTCCAAGGGGCGGTGCAAGCCCTACTGCCCAACTTTGACATTTTGCTGTTGGGGATGGTCAAGTTCTCGGAATACTTGCGCTACGTCTGCAAAAACACGATCTTCTGCGTTTTTCATCGTCAGGGCAGTGCCAATCAACTGCGTCTTGGCCTACGGGAGCATTTACCCCCTGCTGCTGTGGTGATGGCCAATTTTGAAAAGCGTCCCCTCCATAGTCTGGCAACCTATCGCGCGCTCTTGAGTCACGCACGGGTGGCGATCGCCCCGCCGCACACCTTGGCCTATGTTTTGGCTTGCCTCCTTGACCATCGCGATCGCGCTGCTACTCTAGAAGAACTGGCCACCATGATTGAGAAAACCGCGCCAACGGAGCTTAGTCGCAGTCAAATTGAGATTGCTTTGAATAACTGCCAAGCGGCGAATATTCTCGTGCCAGCTCCCCACACGGGCGATCGCTATTTTGTCGCTGCGAAAATCACAACACTCCCCGAAGGCTATGCAGCACTGGCGCAGTGGCTAGATCAGACCCTTCGGGTGTTTTTTGAACGGGTGGGGGGACAGCCGAAACCAGAACTCTTGCGGGCATTAATTGAGCCATCGGTTTCCGTTCCTAAGTAGGTGAGCCATGACCTTTCCTTGGTTGGTGTGGCTAGAAACCTGTGAGAGCACGAATACGTGGGCATTGCAGCATGCCGATCAACTCTATGGTGGTCAAGTCATCTATACTCAGGCTCAAACCCACGGCCGCGGTCAGTACAACCGCTCTTGGCAATCTCCGAAGGGGGTGTTAACAGCCTCATTTATCCTCCCCCAATCGCGGACGATCGCCGCCCCAAGTCTTCAAGCAGGAATAGCCGTGATGCGAGCGCTAAGTGCATTGCGACCGCAGGTGGATCGGGAGTTACAACTGAAGTGGCCAAATGATGTGATAGCACGGGGCAAAAAACTCGCGGGGATTCTCTGTGAAAGTCGCTCCCCTTGGCTGGTGGTGGGAATTGGTCTCAACCGCTGTGTTGATGTTGCAGCAATGGGTCTTCCTCAGGCCATTAGCCTCCACACGCTCCTCTATCCGTCTCAGGAGGTTCCTACGGATTTGGAACTCTTAGCAGCAATTCGCGCTGAACTCCTTTGGTGCTGGCAAGGGTTACAGTGGGCGGGGATCTCGGCGGAACGCGATTTTTTACGCGGGCGATCGCTCACCCTTGTCCAAGGAGAACAGGAATGGCAAGGAATCGGCGTGGGCATTAGCGATCGCGGGACATTACAGGTGCGCCTCAGCAATGGCGAAGTGCGGGAATTTAGCAGTGGCCATGTGATCTACAACCCCTAGAATTGATTGCTGAAGTGGGTAGTCCGTCTGCGAAAATTGTCCTTGGTACTACAACAGTCTGAGGTTGGCATGAAGGGTTGGCAGGTCTGTTGGCAACGGGCGATCGCTTTCGTTCTCAGCATCGTTCTCCTGTGGTCAGTGGGAGGCATCGCCGCGGCAAAATCCAGTGGCTCGCTGGCAGAGGTGGCGGCTCCTGTGGCTATTGAGGATATGAAGGATTGGTTCGATCGCTACGAACCTCGGCTAAAAATTCTCACCCCCGCCGCTAACCAAACCCTCGAAAGCCGCGACGTCACCGTCAAGCTGAGTGTCCAAGGGCTACGCCTTTTTCGAGATGAACGCACCAGTCTAGGTCCCCATGTGGAGGTGGTACTCGATGATCTGCCCAGCCGCAGTGTCTATGACCTGAGCACCCCCATTGAATTTACTAATCTTGAGCCGGGAACGCACCTTCTCCGTGCTTTTGTCGTCTATCCGTGGGGTGAAAGCCTGAAAAATCCCCTTGCCTACGCCCAAACCGTCTTTCATCTTTACACCGCAGATGAGGACACTCGAATTGCCAAGCTGCCTCTCCTCACCTACAACCAACCCGCCGGCACCTACGGGGCTGAGCCGGTGCTCCTCGATTTTTATCTCAGTAACCTGCCTTTAGATCAGCAATTGAACAATGAAAAAGTATGGCAGGTGCGGTGCACGATTAATGGTCAATCCTTCACCGTCGATCGCTGGCAGGCGTACTATCTCACCGGACTCAAGCCGGGAGACAACTGGGTGCGCCTCGAACTCCTTGATGGCAATGGTCAGCGTATCCCCTCTCCCTACAATCCCATTACCCGCCTCGTGACCTATCAGCCCAATGGTAAGGATGTCCTCTCACGCTTACTGCGGGGAGAACTGGCAGCCAAAAATCTCCAAAGTAGCCTCAGTCCGGATCTCCCCAGCAACCTACCCCCTGAACCGACCCCAGAGCCACCACCTGTCGTTGAGACATCTCCCCCTCCCTCCGAAGCGACCCCAGAGCCACCACCCATCGTTGAAGAATCTGCCGCTCAGACCCCCGTTGCTGAGGAATCTGCACCAACGTCAGCGGTAGAGGCACCGACACCCACTGTTGAACCTGTAGAGGAAACGCCCGTTGCACCAGAGCCAACGCCAGAACCCGCCGTCAAAGCAGCCGAGGAGACACCGCCCCCCACGCCGCAAAAACCCTTCTGGCAGCGCCTGAATCCCTTCAAGAAAGCAGAAAGCCCGACTCGTTCTGTTCTTGTCAGCCCGCGAGCTCTATCCAAGCAGTCCCCACCTTTGGAACAACCGACTCCAGCGACCACTGCGCCTGAGGTTACTGAACAGGAAACTGCTGCCACTGCAGCGGATTTGCCAAAATTAGAAGAGCCAACTACCCCTCAGGAGTAGAGTAAAACCATGCAAGGAACCTCCTTGGCCACTGTTCGTCTTCAACCCTCATTTGCTGTCCCTATGGGGGTTCTGCTGTTGAGTTTGCCCCTGTGGTGGCTGCGCTGGTGGCTGGGCTTGCCCCTTGCCCTGTTTGCGCTATTCTTGGCTGTGCAGGCGGCGACGCTGCGCTTGGAGTTTACGGCAACCGCTCTCGATGTCTATCGCGGCAGCCAACAGATTCGCCACTTTCCCTATCAACAATGGCAGCACTGGGAGGTCTTTTGGCCAGCCTTTCCCGTCCTCTTTTATTTTCGGGAGGTCAAGAATATCCACTTTCTGCCGATTCTGTTTGACGCCAAAACTTTAGTACAATGCCTGCAAGAACGCTGCCCACGCACAGCCTTTATTTCCACGGTTCGCAATGACGGATGACCCTACGGTGACCGCTCCCTCTGAACCCACCCCAGAGGAACTAACTGCCCTCAAAGCTCAACGCGATGCCCTCAAAGCTGAAATTCAAGCCCTCGATGCTGAGTTTCATCGTCTCGTCCACGATCGCCTCAAGTCCCTTGAAGAGCGGCAACAAAGTCTGCAACTCACCATTGAGCAACTAGAACGGCGCAAGGAACGCATTGAACAGGAGCTACGCCGCAACTTTGTGGGTGCCTCCCAAGAACTCGCGATTCGAGTGCAGGGGTTCAAGGAATTTCTAGTCAAGAGCATGCAGGAGTTGGCGGCCACGGTTGAGGAAATGGAATTGCTGCCCCCGACGCCGGCTATAGCGGAAACTGCCCCTGCTCCAGAAGAAACAGCGACAACGCCGCCCAAGTTAGTTCTTGATGAGGGATTTCAGGAGGAAGCGGATCGGATTCGCCGTTTGCTAGAGCAATATCGCAGTAGCCCCAACTACTATGGCCCCCCTTGGCAGTTGCGACGCACGTTTGAGCAAGTTCACGCTGAGCGGGTAGAAAGTTGGTTCTTTGATCTCGGAGGACGGGGTGCTCTGCGATCGCTCCCCAGTCGTTTGCAGAACATCCTTGTTGCCTCGGCGATCATCTCAATCCTGCGGAACTTCTATGGTGATATGCTGCGGGTCTTAGTCTTGGCAGACTCGCCAGAGCGTCTAGGAGACTGGCGACGGGGCTTGCAGGACTGCTTAGGAATTAACCGTCAAGATTTTGGCCCCGATCAGGGGGTGGCGCTCTTTGAATCTGCGGATGCTTTGGCCTTTCGGGCCGATCGCCTCGAGCAGGAGGATTACATTCCCCTAATTCTCATTGATGATTCCCAACCCCAAGTCAGCCTTTCTCTGCTGCAATATCCCTTGCTCTTGGGCTTTGCCCCTGGACCCCAGTTACGTCCTAGCCGTAGTTCTGATTTCTTTGAGTAGTTTCAGTCACCCTTGGAGGCTCCCGTGACCACTGCATTGATCCTTGGACTACTGGCGCTCATTAGTTACCTGCTCGGCTCGATTCCCACAGGCTACCTCTTGGCGAAAGCACTGCGGGGAATTGATATTCGTGATCATGGCTCTGGCTCAACGGGGGCGACCAATGTGCTGCGGGTGGTGGGCAAAGGCCCCGGACTGGTGACGTTTTTAGTCGATGTGGGCAAAGGGCTAGGGGCAGTTCTTTTGGCGCGATGGGTCTTGGGGCAATCGTGGAATACAGTACCGGCCAGTGGGGTTGAATTTGTGCTGCTGGCGATCGCCTTCATTGCAGTTCTAGCCCACAGTAAGCCAATTTGGTTGGGCTGGCGCGGTGGTAAGTCCGTTGCCACTAGTTTAGGGGTGCTCCTTGCCCTCAATGCCCCCACGGCTTTGGCCACCTTTGGGGTGTTTCTAGTAGTCTTGGCGGCCAGCCGCATTGTCTCCCTAAGTTCAATCACTGCTGCTATCGCCTTGCCCTTCTGGTTTTGGTTCTTTACGCAGTCGTGGCCGTTTGTCGGCTTTAGCGTGATTGCAGGTGTCTTTGTGATTTGGCGACACCAGAGTAATATTCAGCGCCTCCTTGCAGGGACAGAACCACGGTTGGGTGCCTCGGAGGGATAGACCTCTGAGAAGGTCACTTTTGGACAGGTTCGGAGTTTGCCCCCCACATTTGAGAAAAGGGTTGTATTTGTACATTTGGAAGGCCTCTGAGGTTGCTACCATGAGTGGATACCAGTTGTGGTGGGGAGATTTGTGATGGAAACACTGCGGGGGCGTGATTTGCTGAGCATTGCTGACCTTTCACGGGCAGAGGCGGAGTATCTGCTGGATTTAGCAGCACAGATGAAAATCGGCAAGGTGGCTCCCCATTGTCCCAAGGTGCTGGGGCTATTGTTTCAAAAGGCTTCAACCCGCACGCGCGTCAGCTTTACGGTGGCAATGTACCAACTGGGAGGGCAGGTGATTGATCTCAACCCCCAATCCACGCAAGTAGGGCGCGGTGAACCATTAGCCGATACGGCACGGGTACTGGATCGCTATCTAGATGCGGTGGCGATCCGCACCTATGGTCAAGCAGAACTGCAACTCTTTGCCGACTATGCACGGATGCCTGTCATTAATGCCCTCACGGATCGCGAGCATCCCTGTCAAATTTTGGCGGATCTGCTGACGCTGCGGGAATCCTTTGGCACACTGGCAGGACTGACCCTCTGCTACATTGGCGATGGCAACAATGTGGCGCATTCTTTACTACTGGGCTGTGCCCTGTTGGGGGTAAATATTCGTGTAGCTTCACCACCGCAGTTTGCACCCTTGCCTGATATTGTGGCGCAAGCCAAGGCATTGAGTGGCGGTAAGAGTGAAGTGACTGTTCTCACGGATCCCCAAGAGGCGGCGAGGGGTGCCCATGCGCTTTATACCGATGTGTGGGCAAGCATGGGACAGGAAGCAGAAGCGGGCGATCGCCAGCCCATTTTTCAGCCCTACCAAATTAATGATCAACTGCTAGCCCTTGCCGACCCTCGAGCGGTTGTTCTCCACTGCCTGCCGGCTCACCGCGAGGAGGAAATTACCGCCAGTGTCCTTGAAGGGCCACAGTCTCGCGTTTGGGAGCAGGCGGAAAATCGTCTCCATGCCCAGAAGGCTTTGCTTGCCAGTCTCTTGGGATAGGGTGATGCTCTACTACCGTTGGCAGAAATTCAGCCTCTCGGATCGGCTATTGCTGGTGGGAGCGGTTATTTGTGGAACTTTTGTGCTGCTGGCGGTTCTTGCTCCCCTTGGCCAAGCCCTCGGTTGGATTGCCAATCCCCAGGAATTTCTTGACTTTCCCATTCACGCGCCGCCTTCGCCACAGCATTGGTTTGGCACGAATCGCTTGGGCTATGATGTCTTTTCCCGCACGATCTTTGGTGCTCAAGCGGCTCTACAGGTGGTCTTTGTCGCAACCCTCCTCAGCTTAGGGATAGGCGTACCCCTAGGATTGCTCAGTGGCTACCGCGGGGGCTGGCTCGATCGCGGGCTGCTCTTTGTGATGGATACGATCTATACGTTGCCGGGGCTACTGCTGGCAGTCACGGTTGCCTTTGTCGTGGGCAAGGGGATTCTCAATGCCGCGATCGCCCTCAGTGTCGCCTACATTCCCCAGTACTATCGTGTTGTCCGCAACCACACGGTGAGCCTGAAAAATGAGGTCTTTATTGAAGCTGCCCGCGCCCTTGGTGCTTCTACACCGCGAATTCTTCAACGGTATCTCTTTGTCAATGTCCTTCCCAGTATTCCTGTGCTCTTCACCCTCAATGCTGCAGATGCCATCCTGACATTAGCGGGACTAGGGTTCTTGGGCTTGGGGCTACCACCTGAGGTGGCGGAGTGGGGGCACGATTTGCGACAGGCCTTGGATGGGTTATCCGTGGGCATTTGGTGGACCACCCTCTTTCCTGGACTAGCCATGAGCTTACTGGTGGTGGGTCTCTCACTCCTTGGCGAGGGGCTAGGGGAGCGTCTCGATCCGCGACACTTGAATTAACGTGAATTACCAACAATGCCTGATCATGTCTTGGTGACTGGACCCAGTCGCAGTGGCAAAAGTGAGTGGGCAGAATGCCTTGCTGCCCAAAGCCAACAACCAGTGATTTATATTGCGACGGCGATCGCCCCCCCAGAGGACACGGAATGGCTGCAGCGGATTGAACAGCACCGTGCTCGCCGCCCCCCTGAGTGGGAATTGCGGGAGTGTCCCCATGGGCTTGCTCCTCTCCTGCGTGAGCTGCCGTCCAATGCCTGCGCCCTAGTGGACTCGCTGGGAACATGGGTGGCGAATTGTCTAGAGCAATCCCAAGATCAATGGCAAGAAACCGTTACTGAATTGCTAGCGAGTGTCCAAGGGTGTGCAGCTCAACTCATTTTTGTCGCCGAAGAGGTGGGCTGGGGCGTTGTTCCTGCCTATGCCAGTGGTCGCTGTTTTCGCGATCGCCTTGGCGAACTCTGTCAGTCCCTGAGTCCCCTGATGGCGGCAGTTTATCTCGTCACTGCTGGGTTTGCGCTGCCGCTGCACAAATGGGCAATTCCCCTCAAACGTCTTGGGAGCAATCGCGACTTGTTGCCCTAAATACCTTTTCACGAGGATTCATCAGAGGTGAGCGGTGCAAGGGCAGCAACAATGGCATCACTGACACGACGCACCGGATAAATATCTAAGCCAGCGATCGCACAGGCTTGGCTTTCGGGAATAATGGCACGGCGAAAGCCCAACTTCAGCGCCTCCCGCAGCCGTAACTCCAACTGGGAGACTGCCCGCACCTGACCCCCCAAGCCGACTTCACCAATAATCACCGTTTGGGGTTGTACCCAGCGATCGCGAAAACTAGCCACAACAGCCACCGCCACCCCCAGATCAGCAGCGGGTTCCGCCACATTCAGCCCCCCAGAGGACGCGACATAAGCATCCAGCTTTGAGAGGGGAACCCCTAAGCGCTTTTCCAAGACCGCTAAAATTTGCAAAAAGCGGTTGTACTCAATGCCCGTGGCCGTGCGGCGAGGAGAGGCATAACTGGTGGGACTGACCAAACTTTGCAATTCAACCACCAGAGGACGGGTGCCTTCACAGGCGACAATGGTGGCGGTACCAGGGGTAGGCTCGCGATCGCCCAAAAACAGTGCGGAAGGATTGGTTACTTCTACTAAGCCCTGCGCTCCCATTTCAAAAACACCAATTTCTTGACTGGCACCAAAGCGGTTTTTTACGGCGCGTACGAGGCGGTGACTGGCAAAGCGATCGCCCTCAAAGTAGAGGACAGTATCCACGAGATGTTCCAGCACCTTGGGGCCAGCGATCGCCCCCTCCTTTGTGACATGACCCACAATAAAGAGACTCATCTGCTCCCGCTTGGCCAAGCGCATCAAGGCTGCCGTTCCCTCGCGCACCTGAGATACTGATCCGGGAGCTGCCGTCAGCTGGGGCAGATAAACTGCTTGGATGCTATCAAGAATCGCCAGATGGGGTTGCAGATGGCTCAGTTCCTGCAAAATAACGTCTAAATCCGTTTCTGCCAAAAGGTAAAGGGAAGGGGGGGCAGCAATGCCCAAGCGTTGCGATCGCAATTTCACCTGTTGCGCCGATTCCTCAGCACAAACATAGAGCACCCGCCACTCTTGCCCCAAAGAGGCTGCCATTTGCAACAACAGTGTGGACTTGCCAATCCCCGGTTCCCCTGCCACCAACACCAGTGAGCCAGCAACAATTCCCCCTCCCAAGACGCGATCCAACTCGGCAAATCCAGAGGAAGAACGACTTTGTGCCTGTTCGCTAATCTCTCCTAGAGCTTTGGCACTGAGGGGTTGGGGAGTTGTCGATTTTCGGGGGGTTGTGCGTCGAGCAGCGGTCTCTACTGGGGTAACCACCTGCTCATCAAGGGTATTCCACTGACCACAATTGGGACAGCGACCAAAGTATTGCAGAGACTCGGCACCACACTCGCGGCAGATGTACAGTACTTTAGGCTTGGGCATTCCTTGCCCTATTGCACAGCCAACAGTTCAACGTCAAAAATCAGTGTCGCATTGGGTGGAATCACCCCGCCGGCACCGCGTGCACCATAGCCTAAGTTTGGGGGAATAATCAGCCGCCGCTGCCCCCCCACCTGCATCGAGCCAACTCCTTCATCCCAGCCTTTGATGACTTGACCGACACCAATTTGGAACTGGAAGGGTTGACCGCGATCGCGGGAGCTATCAAAAATGCGGCCATCGGTGAGCATCCCTGTGTAGTGCACTGTCACCCGATCGCCCACTTGGGGCTGTACCCCTGAACCAACAACAATGTCCTCGTATTGCAAACCTGAGGGGGTAGTCACCACCTTTGAAGAACCCATCAGTCCCGCAGCCTCCGTTGACGCCTCTAGCGGTACACTGGCGATCGCGCTCGGAGCGGCCACCATCCATACCACCACTAGGACAATACCACAGAGAAGCCAGCCGTAGGCTCGATGCACCTGTTGTCTTACCATGAGCGATTTCTTAACTCCCTAACATCCCGTTCTAGGCGGTCAATACGTCCCCGCAGTTCGTCAATTTCCGACTGCTTTGGCACCCCCAAGCTTTCTAAAAATTGGCGCGTTTGCCGTTGTACGGCTTCATCGAGGGAGGCGGCATCTTCCCTGAGGTGAGCAAGGACATCCTCCACCATTGCCTTGGCTTGGTCGGCATTGAGGCGTCCCTCCTTTACCCATTGGTCGCTCACTTGACGCAACTTTTCGGCCACGAGGGAAGTGGTGCCAACACCAATTAAAAGCAATTGCTGAAGCAGATTGTGCTGGTTCATGGGGCACGTTCAAAACGCCTATCTTGTATTGTGCCACCGCCTCCTAGGCTTGGGTTAAGATGAGAAGGATATCAAGTTGTACGGGTTGGCATTGCCAGCGAGGTTGAGGATGGTTGAAAAAATTGCCATGGGTCTGTGGGCGTTTTCAGCAGTCGGCCTGATTGTCTTGGTCTTGCTCCACAGTCCGAAGGGGGATGGCCTTGGTGGTATTGGTGGTCAGGCACAGCTCTTTACCAGCACCAGAAGTGCAGAAACCACATTAAACCGTGCCACTTGGACATTGACAGTGTTGTTCATGGCACTTACGGTTGCCCTGAGTGCCGGTTGGTTGCGCTCGATTTAGCTGAAGTCGGGTGTCTCTCTCCTTTGCGATTCGCGCCGCTACACCAGCGGATGTGCCCACTATTTTCCAACTGATTCAGGCGCTTGCCGCCTATGAAAAGCTCAGCCATGCGCTAAGCGGTACAGAGGAGGCGCTGCGGCAGCACTTGTTTGGCGATCGCCCCTATGCCGAGGTACTCCTTGCCCACACCCCCTCAGATGTCATTGGCTACGCCCTCTTTTTCACCACCTACTCCACGTTCCTGACTCGCCCCGGTCTTTGGTTAGAGGATTTGTTTGTCCTACCCGCCTATCGTCGCCAAGGGGTGGGCACAGCATTACTCAAAGCCCTAGCACAACTAGCCAGCGATCGCGACTATGGCCGCATCGAGTGGAGTGTTTTAGACTGGAACACGACGGCAATTCAGTTCTATGAACGCATCGGTGCCACCGTTCTACCAGACTGGCGCATCTGTCGTCTCAATGGTGAACCACTCCAGCGTTTGGCAAGTTCTAAGAAGGCTGAATGACCTGTCGCCCTACATACCGCCCAAGAGTATAGGCCAACCACTCTAAATCCCTTGGTGTTAAGTACACGGAGCTTTCTACCAGTTCAATGGCTTGGCTGCCGGCCCGAATCACCAGTTTACTAGGTACCTCCTCGCGATCGCCCTCCCTACTGCGGCGGATGTGCCGAGGCTGAAATTCAATGTGGTCAATCACATCAAGGGGTAAGACTTTTGGCGGATGCCAGCACAGGCCTAGGATGTGTTCTTGGAATCGCACCTCTTTTGCTGTCACCGTCAGTACCTGCCATCCCAAGAGGGTGTAGAGAATCGTGCCAATCAGACTCAAGCCAACGGCAAGGTGGCCAATGGCAAAAACAGCCATCAACCAAAAGCCGGAGCTAATGGCCAAGCTGTACCAGACCACCAAAAAGGCATTCCATCCTAGGGCAAAGGGAATTAAAAAGAAAAGGCCAGGATGAAACCCCAAGGGTGGAATGCGGACAAGTAAGCGTTGCGGTGTTTCTTGAACCCGCAGGCGGCAACCATAAGGGGAATCTGTGGTGGTCAAGGATAGACTCGCAGGAGCATCCTCCAGTTGCTTGAGGGCTTGGCGTGCCGCTGTGGCTGAATCAAACCGTTCCTCAAGGGCAGGGGCGACCATTTTTTCTAACCAACGAACAAAAGGAGGACTGAGGGAAACCAAGGGTTGAAACTGAACCCGCAGTTCCTTTTGCGGCAACTCAGCGGGGGGCGTGCCCGTTGCCAAGTGAATCAGCGTCATCCCCAAGGCATAGAGATCACTGGCGGGCAGGGTTTTGCCACCAAATTGTTCGGGGGGCATATAGCCGTAGGTACCGACCACGGTTCGGGTATTGCCGGCGATCGCGGTTTGTACCGCCCCAAAATCCACAAGATAGACTTGGCCAAGATCATGACCGGAGCGATCGCCCAAGAGAATATTCGTCGGCTTAATATCGCGGTGAATCACTGGTGGCTGGCGGCTATGGAGATAGATCAAAATGTCGAGCAGGCGATCGGCCAGTAGCCGCAAATCCTCTTCACTAAAAACGCGCCCTTCCACTTGCCAAGTCGCGAGGGATTTTGCCTCAATGTAGGTTTGGACGAGGGCAAAGCCCTTGAGATCAGGGGTATTGATTTCAAAATAGTCGAGATAACGGGGAATAGCTGGATGATCTAATGTTTGCAGGACAGCGGCCTCTCGTTCAAAGAGCTTAAAGTCCTCCCACGTCATTCCACCCCCAAAGAGCAGGAGCTTCAGCACCACCGGTTCATAGCGCCGCCGATCCAAAGCGAGATACGTCCGCCGCCCTGGATGAGACCCCAGTTCCCGCAGCAGTTCATAGCGATCGCCCAAAATTTCACCGACGAGCTGCCCCACAGCATTCTCCAAACTGGCCACCCCTATCTTAGCTATTGAGTTGCTGCACAATCGCCGGCGCAATTCTTTCTAGCACCTTGAGGGCTTGAAGACTCCCTTGAATTAACCGTGCCGCCGCAACGGGGTTGCGAACCATTGCCATAGTGAGTGCCCACGGGCGCAAATTGCCCTTTACATCAAAGGCTTGACTCAAATCCGGCAGGTCGCGATCGCCCCCATCACTAATGACACGCACCATGACCACTGGAATCCCCGCTAAAGCCTTGAGCAGCGGTACCCCCTCCATATCCACCACCTCCACCCCCCAGCGGGCAGCAAGATCTTGCTTTTCCTGCACCCTAGAAAGGGTTTTCTCAGTTGTAATTGCCTTGACCCGTCGCCACGCCGGCTCTAACTTTGCCACCAACCTCTCGTCCAAGGGATAGGCCTGCCCAGCCTCATCCTGACAAGTTGTATAGACGACAATGTCACCAACTCGATCATCAGGATGCAAGCCCCCACAGACCCCCAAGACCAGCACCATTGGCGGCGGATTTTTGAGGGCAGCGATGAAGGCAGGTGTGGTCACGACAGCTGCTCCGGCTCGTAGGGGAATAATAGGGATGCTGTACGGCTGTAAGCCCCGCTGTACCGCTTGGGATTCTGCTCCTTGGGGCACAAGGACAAGGCATGGACTCATTGTTTGGTCATAGGGAGCGCTACTGCTAGGACATGGGCAAGCGCGTGGGTCAACATCGCTGCTTCTAGACCATACTGCCAAAACAAGTACCCCGCCAAAAGGCCAAAGAGCGTATTGCCGCTGAGCATTAAAGACACGCTTGTTAAGCTTGGGTGACTTCCTGAACTATCGAAGACTGGCAAATGGGATAGCCCAAAAATGACCGCACTCAGGAAAATAGCCGTACCCATCCAAACCACCGAGATTTGACCAACTCCCCCTTGACCCATCCGCCACCCTAGCCAAGCCAAAAATGTCATCACTCCCCAGCGCATCAAGACTTCTTCGGTAATGCCGCCATAGAGCAAACCCACAATTAAGGGGAGCGATCGCGATGCTGGTAAAAGCTGCGAAAAGCCCCAGATAATTACACCCCCCATTACCCCGCCGACAAAAACAGGTAAGACTTGAGAGTGCAGAGGCATTAAAATGTCTTGGTCCTTCAGCAAGGCAAACAATAGGGGGCAGCGCAGTCCGACGTCATCCGCTAGCCTTGTGCCCACAACCGCAGCAGTCGCTGTCAGAAACGCACTTTGTGCCAGCGTTATGATTTGCAAACTCGTCAGCGAAAGGGGCAAACTGCGCCCATCCAAGAGTACAGGCAGAGCCAAGGTAGCGGTCACAATGCTCCCCGGCAGCGCCATGAGAAAGAGACTAAAAGCGAGTTGCCAATTCATAGATCACTCCATGTCGATGAACTTTGCTGTGCTGCCCTGCTAACAGAACCCGCTACGCTGGGAGTACACCTTTTCGAGCTGACCAACGTCTTAACTTTTGGATAGGCCGATCGCGGGCAATTTAGAAACTGACCAATAGAAAGAGTGTCACACTCAAGCGTCCGCTATGGTGGACGAAAGGCAGTTTCCGCCAAATCTGATACCGTTAATTGTTGAAGCTATGTTATTGTTCTGGCAACTCGTTACCTATCCCCTATGCGACTGGAGACAATCTGGGCAACTGTCACAGGCCACCTAGACAAACAAATATGAGTATGATAGCTATAGATTTTGCTCAATCCTTGTTTGTGGAAAGTGTGTCCTGTTGGGTTGCGATCGCGAGACCTCTTCAGAGAATCGCGAGTGGAGTGTCTTAAAGCGTTGGCTTGAGTAAGGGTCGAGGATTGACTCAACTATCGATCAATTATGTGTAGGAGTGAACCCCCATATGATTCAAATGGTGCTGGAGAACCCAGTTTCCGTCAAGGATGCCGAGCGCTTTTGTCAAGAGATATTACCCCAAGTCTCGCGCACATTTGCCCTCAGTATTCGCTTTCTCCCCGGAAATCTGGGTCGGGCGGTTCTGGTTGCCTATCTGATTTGTCGCATTGCCGATACCGTTGAGGATGATCCCGTCGCCAGCGTCCCCGCGAAAACCGCCCTCTTGGATCACTTATTGGAGTGCTTTGACAGTCCCGATCTGGCCAATAGCTATGGTGAAACGGCACGGGGGGTTCAGGGGGAGCCAGCCCATGTAGAACTGGTGAAAAATACCGGCCTTGTCTTTGCCCTCTACCGGTCTTTACCGCTCACCTCTCAACAGCATGTCCAACGCTGGGTGAGCGAAATGGTGCATGGGATGAAAAAGTTTGTCAACCTCTATCCCAATGGCATCCGTATTCAAACCCTTGAGGAATATAAAGAGTACTGTTATTACGTTGCTGGAACCGTTGGCTATCTGCTCACGGATTTGTGGTACGAGCATTCCCCCAGCATTGGCACCGAAGAATATCAGGTGCTGCTCAAGCGCTGTGGAGCCTTTGGCGAAGCTCTGCAAACCGTGAATATTCTCAAGGATATTGCTTGGGATGCGGAGCACGAAAACTCGATTTATATCCCCAATGAATCTTTACTGCTTCAAGGCAGTAGCCACCAGTCCATCCTCAGTGCCGAGTACCTTCAACAAAATCATGCGGCCATTAAGGAATTGATTGCCCTCGCTTGGCACGATTTGGATGAAGCTCAAGCCTACTTACTATCGGTACCCAAAGCCGCTATTCCCATTCGTCTCTTTTGCGTCTTACCACTATTGTTTGCCTATGCCACGTTGCGGGAGCTAACCCATTCGACCGCCATGCTCCAACCCGGCGGGGTCGTTAAAATCAGTCGCTCAGAGGTAAAATCGCTGATGGTCATGGGGCCTCTGTCCATTCTCAGCAACCACAGCCTCCGCTGGCTGATTGGCCAAGTGCGGCAAAAACCCTTCATCCTTGGCGGACTTTAGGGAAATGCGTTAAAAAAGCCAATGGTTGGAGGAACCAGAATCCGCTAGGATAGGGGAGGATGGCTGAATTGTTACAAATCTTCATAACCCGACATGGATTGCATTATTCACCGCCGCGCTGAGTTTGCCGCCAGTCATCGCTACTGGTTGCCGGAGTGGTCTGAAGTGGAGAATTTGGCTCGGTTTGGTGCCAATAGTCGCTTCCCCGGTCACGGCCACAACTATGAACTGTTTGTTTCCATGGGGGGCGCAGTGGATGAGTTGGGCATGGTGTTGAATCTATCGGATGTCAAGCACATCATTCGCCGTGAAGTCATTGAACCCCTGAATTTTTCCTACCTCAATGAAGTGTGGCCAGAGTTTCAAGCCACGTTACCAACCACGGAACACATTGCGCGGGTGATTTGGGATCGATTGACCCCCCATCTACCCCTTGTGCGCATTCGCCTGTTTGAACATCCCCGCCTTTGGGCGGACTACACGGGAGACCCTATGGAAGCCTATCTTTCTGTTGGTACTCACTTTAGTGCGGCGCATCGCCTTGCCCTTGAAGATCTTAGCTACGAAGAAAACTGCCGCATCTATGGCAAATGTGCCCGCCCCCACGGCCATGGCCACAACTACCACGTGGAGATTACGGTTAAAGGGGCAATCCATCCGCGGACGGGCATGATTGTTGATTTGGTCAAGCTCGAGGAAGTTCTCAAGGAACAGGTGATCGAACCTCTAGATCACACATTTTTGAATAAAGATATTCCCTACTTTGCGACGGTGGTGCCGACGGCAGAGAACATTGCCATTTACATTGCCCAGTTGTTGCAGGAGCCGATTCGCCAGTTGGGAGCGACACTCCACAAGGTGAAGTTGATCGAAAGCCCCAATAACGCCTGTGAAATCCTCTGTGAGGAATTGCCCTCTAGGGAGGGGGTTCTCAGTGGTGCCCTACCAGTCTTGGAGCGAGTTTAGGTGATGCTGAGCAATATCCCTTGGCTACTGGCAGTAAGTTTACTCACAGCAACGTTGTTGATCTATTTTCCCTACATTTTTGTTGTGGTCGGTCGCTTACAGGCGGGCTTTGATATGGCGGCTCCCCGTGCCCTTTTTGAGAAGTTGCCTCCCTTTGCCCAGCGGGCGGTGTGGGCACACGAAAATAGCTTTGAAACGTTTATGCCCTTTGCAGCGGCGGTGTTGCTGACTCTCTTTGCAGGGGTGAATAATTCAATGGTGGCGATCGCCAGCCTCAGTTTTGTTGTTGCCCGCTTTTTGTACAGTATCTGCTACATTGCCAATTTTCCCCTTGGTCGCTCGCTCATGTTTGGGGTGGGAACCGCGGCAACGCTGACGCTCTTTTGGCAAAGTCTCACCACCCTTGCCCGTTAATATCGTTTATAAAACCCTTGAGGAAATGCACTGAGCATAGAGTATTCTAAATGTCTCTTGATAATCTCCGCACCCTCTACCAGCAGGTCATTCTAGAGCACTACAAAAAACCCCGCCACCGTGGCCGCACGCAGCCGGTGGATCGCCAACAGCGGGGGCATAACCCCTCCTGTGGAGACACGATTGATTTAACCGTTGCCCTAGAGACCAATGAGCAGGGGGAAACGATCATTAAGGATATTCAGTTTGAGGGGGAAGGCTGCGCGATCGCCATGGCCTCAGCAGATTTGATGGCCGATGCCCTGCGAGGACAACCCGTGAGTCGCGCCCTACAAATGGTGGAGCAGTTCCAAGCAATGATGAAGGGGCAATTTGAGTTTCCCCGCGAATTCCGCAAGCTGAACGTGATGCAGGGAGTGGCGCAGTTTCCCGTGCGCATTAAATGTGCCACATTGACATGGCATACCCTGCGCGCAGCATTGCAGCAAGATCAAGCCCCGGTGAATGGCTTTGTCAGTAATGAGGAGGAAGAGTAGTGCTGACGCCCGCCGATTTTGCCACCTATAGCCGTTGGGCAGGAATTGCCACCCTTGTCATGGCGGCTTTGACTGTCCTCACCTTTGTTTTCCGCTGGGGCGTGCGCTTTCGCTTTGTTGGTATCACGGGTTTCTTAGGGGTAGTGACCGTAGGCTTGTTTGCCCTGAGTATTGTGCCCATTGTTCACTCCCCTGTACCCGGCGCCGGCAAATACACCCTCGTCTATGACAATGGGGCGACTCAAGTGGTCATTAAAGTGCCGGCTGACATTGACAGCCCTACCCTTGAGGCAACGCTGGTACAGGCCGCTAATGATTTATTTTCCTTGGGACGGCTAGGCCGAGGGGGCGATCGCCTGACCGTGATTGCCCGAACCATCGAACATCCTGAACCGGGGGTGACTGAACCCGTCATTTTAGGGGTGGCCACCCGTTCCTTGAGCGATCGCACCGATACAAATGTAACGGTTAGACTACTTAAAACCTAACCGCAGGTGTGGTATATTAGTAAGTCCGAGGACGCATAGCTCAGTTGGTTAGAGCACCACGTTGACATCGTGGGGGTCACTGGTTCGAGTCCAGTTGTGTCCATCTTTACAAAATCTTCAAGCTCCCAAGAGGATTCAGGGAAGGCTTTTGCCAACGCTTTCTTGGCTGCTAACTGTAAACTTTGCCCTTAAGTGCTGATCTTTTGAATGCGGACGGAGGGACTTGAACCCACACACCTTGCGGTACTAGAACCTAAATCTAGCGCGTCTGCCAATTCCGCCACGTCCGCAGCAAACCTAGTTTAGCGCACTTTTGGTAGGGGACGATCGCCCTCATGGCCGAAGTTTAGTAATGATTCCCCACTTTGCGATGGTGAACAGCGGTCATGCCATCGGGCTTTGAGACACGGCCATTGTCCACAGTACTATAGACAATCCAGTGATCGTGGGCATCCAGACGGCTGACAACGGTACATTCCATATAGGCAAGGGCATCAGCCAAAATGGGACTGCCATTACTGGCCGGATAGGTCTTCACATGGGCAAAGCGATCAGCTCCCGGTGGGAATCGCTTCAGGAAGTGGCGCATCAGGGGCTGGTAGTTCCCTTCTTCGAGAACGTTGAGCACAAAGGTATCCCCCACGTGCAGAAAGGACTCAATGGCCCGATCCTTGGCCACTGCAATGGAAACGCCAAGGGGTTCGGTACTGGCCTGCGCCACCCAAGAGGCCAACATGGCACTGTTGATAGCACCTTTTTGGGCGGTGATAATGTACAGCCCACCACTCAGCCGCCCAAGGGCTTTATCGAGGTCAGTGTCCAAGGCTTTCATCTGCTTGACCGTGCGATCGCGCAACAGCCATTGACCCATGTCGGTACCCGCTTCTTCCGCCTCTTGAAAGAGGGCATCGGTGGGAGTTGCTGTTACTCGAATCACAGGAAACGAGGGCGTCAAACCGGCATCCCGAAACTGGTTGAGTAGGGGATAGGCGGGTTCAGCATCAGCCACGCCACTTTCAAAAACACCAATCGCCTGTTTGGCATGGGCAGCGGCGCGAATCGTACTCAAAGCAGTTTTAGCCACAGCGGTGGTGGGGGGGGTGCCAATAATAATCCCAGCGGCAATCTCGGTGAGTTCGCGAATATCTTGGGGTTCAGCGGTGAGTAGATCCATTTTTTCAACCACCACACCGGTTTTGGCTGCCCCCCGTTCGATCGCTTCTGCTAGGGCATTGGCATAGCCATAGTTGGCCGCATAGAAAATGGCCACCGTGGTCGCAGCTTTGGCCTGCTCTTGACTCCAACTGCGGTAAGACTCTAGCCATTGCTCCAAATGATGGCGCAAAAGAGGGCCATGGCCTGTGGCGACCAGTTGTACTGGGGGAAGCGGTTCCAAGCGCTTGAAGGCGGAGAGCACGGAGCGGGCATTGGGCCCCATCAGACAGTCGTAGTAAAACTTGAAATCGGGTTCTAGCAGTTCTGGCTCGGTGTCAAAGGGATCATCATTGCAGAAGTGGGCACCAAAGACATCGCAGGTAAATAGAGTCTGGGTGCCGTGGTCATAGGTGAGGATGGTATCCGGCCAGTGGAGATTGGGCGCCATGATGAATTCGAGGGTATGCCCTTTGCCCAAGTCAAGGCGATCGCCATTTTTCACTTGGCGCTGACTAAAGGGCTGGTGGATCAGATCCCCAAGAAACTGTAACGCCACCTTTGAGGCCACCACGGTCACATGGGGTGCTTTGGCCAACACCTCCTTGACCAAGCCACTGTGGTCTGGCTCTGTATGGCTGACAATCAAATACTCAAGGTCATTGGGATCCACTAGTTGCCACAGTTGCTCTAGGTAGCGATCGCCAAACTTGGCATGGGAAGTATCCACAAGGGCAATGTGGTCACCCCTGATGAGAAACGAATTGTACGTGGTGCCATTTTCCAGGGCAAACTCAATATCAAAACGATCGCGATCCCAATCCAGGCAACGAATTGCCGTCGTATCAGTGGCGATCTCCAACACCTGAAGGGTTAAGCGCAGTGGACGCTTAGGCGTACTGACGGCCATCGGTAGTTCCTCAACGTTATGAAACTACCTTTTATCCTGACATATGAAGAAAGGTAACAGGATTCAAAGTTTTTAATGGCGGTGATAATACTCGTTACAAACGGCAGTGCCTATTCGGGTTCGAGGGGCGCCATCGTCAGACCCGCCCGTAGGAGCTGCTCATGGTACAGTTCAGCCTGTTCTTGCGGCCCTATCCAAACAATGGCTTGGCCTTCATAGTGCACCTGATTGGTTAATTCCCAAGCGCGATCGCTCGTCATGTTGGGAATATATTTCATCAAACAGGCAGCCACGTGCTGAAACGTGTTGAAGTCGTCGTTCAGGACAATGACTTTATAGTTGGGGTAGTGCTTGCGAGTAACCTGTTGCCGCTCTTGGGGAACAACGCTAGGCATAGGTCAAACAGGACGATAGCAGTACTGCCTCCTAGTTTAGCTCATAGGGCACAGATTGGCTGCGACTAGCACGTTGGGCGAATGGCTATGCTATAGCTAAACTTAGGGTTGAGGACTTGGGGGCATCTGTAATGACGGCATTGAACGTGTTGGGAACACCCTTGGTGTGCTGCTGTCAAAATCCACTCACAGGATTCTATCGCGATGGTTTTTGTCGAACAGGGGCAGGGGATGTGGGTGCCCATGTGGTTTGCGCCGAAATGACCGCCGAATTTCTCACCTTTACCCGCTCGCGGGGCAATGATCTTTCCACTCCGGTACCTGCCTACCAATTTCCCGGTCTGAAACCGGGCGATCGCTGGTGTCTGTGTGCCTCCCGTTGGCGTGAAGCCCTAGAGGCTGGCGTAGCACCACCCGTCATTCTAGAGGCGACCCATGTCAGTGCCCTTGAGTACGTCTCTCTAGAGGATTTGAAAGCCCACGCCCTTGGTGGTCGCCAGCAACCGTGATCGGGGAAATACTGAGGTATGCCCGACCCAGCAGCGGATTTTCGCCTAGATCCTCGCTATGTTGCCGGTTTAGCGGCCTTCAACCGCGGCGATTATCAACTGGCGATCGCTGCCTTCAAAGCCGTGATTGCCACCCATGGTCAACGCCGTGAAGGTCTCAAGGCTCACCTACACCTGATTAAAGCCTATGCCCACACCCACCAGTGGCAAGAGGCCATTGATCTGTGTCAACTCCTAGCGCGATCGCCCCTCCCCCCCATTCAGGCTTGGGCACAAAAGCATCTACCAGAGTTAGAACGCTGCTTGGATGAGGAACCCACCTCCCCCCATCTTGAGTTTGTCCCAACGCCTAGTTCAAGACCGCCTATTCAACTGCGGCGAGTGCCTCGCCTCTATCTATGGCTGAGTCAGGGGGCAACGCTGCTGCTAATCGCTTGGCTGCTCCAAAAACCGCTACAGGGACTGATCGCCAGTCTCCTTAGCTACCCCAATGATCAACTAATGCTCCTGCGGGGTTGGGAAGGGGTAATAGCGTGGTTTCTGCTGGGCTGCTTGGGGGTGGGGCTACTCAGTGGTGGCAGTTGGTTCTGGTCGTGGCGATTGCGAACCTGCTATGGCCTGCGTCCCGTCAGTCTTGGAGAGTTAGAGGAGTACAGCCCCGAAACAGTAACATTGTTGGGACGCTTACAGTGGTCGTGGTGGCAACCCCGTCCTCAAGTAGGCTGTCTGGTGACGGCAGCACCAATCATTTTTAGCTATGGACGCTGGCAACCCCGAATTATTGTCAGTGAAGGCCTATTGCGATCGCTCTCTAGCGAGGAACTGTTGGCCTTAATGGCCAGTGAGATTGCCCAAGTGCGATTGGGGCTGAATACCCTAGTAACCCCCTTGGTTCTGCTGTTGCAACTGCCCTATGACCTCTACTGTTGGTGTAGCCGTTGGGGCGATCGCCTTGCACCGCCTTACGGCAAGGATTGGGGCGCGTGGTTTGTCAAAGGTGTAGCCTATCTCCTCTGTGCCCTCGTTAGTCAAAGCAGCTACCTCCTCTTTCGCGGCCTAGAAATGCTCTGTTTCTCGAGCAATCAACTGCGCCAGTCCTATAGCGATCGCCACGGCGCTGCCCTGATCAGTAATCCCAATACCCTTGTGATGGCTTGGTTTCGCCTCATGGAAGCCACAGCAACGACGGCGCGTGCCCAAGGGGAAATTGGTGCTCCCCTAGAGTCCTTGCGTCTCCTTCTCCCTCTCAACCCCACCCAAGCCGCCCTTTGGGGCGATCAACCCCTCGATTGGCCAACGCTGATCCGCTGGGATACCGCCCATCCACTGCGGTATTGGTTTCGCCTGACCTCCTCCCATCGTCCCCTTGGACTGCGCCTGCAAGCCCTCATGACCGATGCCCGTCAATGGGGACTGCGCCCCCTCCTCTCACTGCCTACCCTTTCCTCCCCTCGCTGTCAACGGGCTGGGCAACAACTGGCACCCTTCTGGGGAGCGATCGCGGGAGTCATCATGACGATTATCCTCACGAGCATTGGTCAATTTGCGCTGCGGGCGGGGACGATCGCATCTCCCCTTTGGTGGTTAGCAGATGGGTCAACCTTGGTGCGCAGCTTCATTTCCATTGGCATTGGTTTAGGTCTATTTCTGCGGTTCAATGCCTACTACCCACCCCGGCAACCCCAAACCTACACCCTTGGTCAACTCCTCTATCATCCTTTAGCTTTGCCCCTCGATAGTACCGTCGTTAAGCTAGAGGGGGTTTTGTGTGCCGCTAAAGGACTGCGCAATGGCTTAGGACAGCACCTCTGGCTCGATACAAAAGCGGGTCTGTTTCCGCTGCGCTGCTACAGAAGTTGGGGATCGATTTGGCCACTGCTTGAGCCAGCCTATCTCAAAAACTTAGGGGGGCGATCGCTGGTCATCCACGGTTGGTTTCGACGGGGTACGGTGCCCTTTGTTGAAGTGAAGGAGTGGCACACCCTCGACCAACAGCACCAACGATCCTGGGCAGCCCCCTATTGGGCGATCGCCATTGCCACGCTCTGGATCCTCTACGGCATCATGACACTATTGGGTTGGCTCTGAACGATGCAACTTTCCCAAGCCCACTTGCGCACCCTCCAAACCTGCCCACGGCAATATCAATACCGCTATCTCGATAGCTTAATCCTGCCAGACGCCACGCAGTTGACAGAGACGACAGCCCAAAAGCGCGGTCGCGATTTCCACCGCTTAATGCAGCAGCACTTCCAAGGACTGGATATTTCCCCGATTCTTGAGGCGCAGCCCAAATTGCAACCGTGGTTCGAGGCCTTTCAAACCATGCCACCGCCGATGATTGAGGGCCAAGGGGAAGCAGAGCATGTCCGCAGTCTGGGTTGGCAGGAGTTCACCCTTGTCGGCGTTTACGACTACATCATTTTTGGCCAAGGGCAAGCCCAAATTCTTGACTGGAAAACCTATGCCCACCCCCCCGCCCCAGAAACATTCACCCGCCATTGGCAAACTCGCCTTTACTGTTATCTCCTAGCAGCCACCAGTCGCTACTCCCCCAGCCAGATTTCTATGACCTATTGGTTTGCCCAAGGAGAGAAGGGTGCCAATGCCTACACATTTACCTACAGTGAGGCTATCCACCAGCAAATCCACCAGACTTTAGAGCAGTCCCTCACCCAACTGCGCCAATGGCTGCAAGCCTATGCACAAGGGCAAAACCTCCCTCAAGTTCCCGAAGCCCAGAGGTCGAAATACTGCTATGAGTGCGCCTTTTGTGAACGGTGCCAACGGTGTGAGCCAAGTGCAAGTGCTGTCTCGACCCTTGATCCGTTTCTAGCCATGTTCAAAGACTTGGGTATAACCCGCTAAGTCCAGATCCACAATGGCGGGTAGGCAGCTCAGGGCTGTTTGGACTAACTCAAACCGTTCCTCCCGCTTCAGCATGGCTGTGAGGTGCTGGCGCAGGGGAATTAGATAGCGCACATCATTAGCGGCATAGCGGATTTGATCTTCCCGCAGTGCCATCGCATTGCCCCAGTCCGAGCTTTGGGCAGATTTATCAATCTCTATGCCCAGCAAGTCCAAGACCAAATCCTTGAGGCCATGGCGGGGTGAATAGGTGCGGGCAATTTTACTGGCAATTTTCGTGCAGAAGACGGGGTGAACCCGAATGCCCAAGTGGTAGCGCAACGTGGCCATATCAAAGCGGGCATAGTGAAACACTTTGGTAATGCGGGGATGCTCTAGGAGTTGCTGAAGGTGGGGTGCCTCCCGCTGCCCACGGCCAATTTTGACGACCGCCACTTGCCCCTCTGGATCGCACAACTGTACCAAGCACAGGCGATCGCGGGGGATATTCAAGCCCATGGTTTCCGTATCCACGGCCAACTGATCCGCATTGAGAAAGTGAGCTAAGGCCGTAGCACTTAAATCGTAGTCAAAACACTCCAAAGGGAAATCCAGCTCCATGACTCGCTCGCAAACTATGTGGGGGGCACTTCTGAGGACGGCTCTTTGGATACATCAATCCGTTCCAACTGCCAAAGAATTTGATTGCTTTCGCGGCGAACGCGGGAGATCTGCCAGTTGCGCCATGTCCATTCTTCACCGCGGCTTGTCACCGCACTAGCGTGTACATCCATTAACTCTGCCAATTCCCCACTGGTAATCAAATACTTACCAGCGGCCAGTTCATCGGCAATCCGCAGGGTCACAATTAGTTCTTCAAGGCGGGAACGGCGCTCAGACCACTGGGGTGATTTTCCCCCCAACCATTCACCGTCACCATCAAGCCCCAAGGATGGTTGCACCATGGCTCTTTTCTCGCGATCAACCTTGCTCCAAAAATCTTAGCGAGAAATGGCGCGTTCACCAAGGTGACTCCCTGCTCAGGTCAGCATTTGCTCTAAAAATTGGCGGGCGCGATCGCTCTGGGGAGAACGGAAAAAAATTTCAGGAGGCGAATCTTCAGCCACAACGCCGCGATCCAAAAAGAGAATTCGGCTGGCCACTTGCCGGGCAAAGCCCATTTCATGGGTCACAATGGCCATGGTCATTCCCTGTTCGGCGAGCGATCGCATCACCTCTAGCACTTCCTTCACCATTTCTGGATCCAAAGCAGACGTGGGTTCATCAAACAGTACCATCTCCGGTTCCATCGCCAAAGCGCGGGCGATCGCCACCCGTTGTTTTTGTCCGCCAGAGAGCATAGCGGGATAGACCATTGCCTTATCTGCCAGTCCCACTTGGCTCAAGAGCCTCATAGCCAGTTCTTCAGCAACAGCGGGTTTGAGTTTGCGCACCTTGATGGGTGCATAGGTGAGGTTTTGCAGCACCGTCATATGGGGAAACAAATTAAAATGCTGAAACACCATCCCCAACCGCTGACGAATCTGGCGAATATTTAGACCGGGTTCGAGAATGTTGACCCCATTAAAAAAAATTCGTCCTTGGGTGGGTTCCTCGAGCCGATTGAGACAGCGCAAAAACGTTGATTTGCCGGAGCCTGAAGGTCCCAAAATCGCCACCACTTCCCCTGCATGAATCTCCGTACTCAAGCCCCGCAATACCGGCAGCGGCCCATAGCATTTGTGCAAATTCTCAACCCGAAGCACTACGATTCATCCTTTGTTCTAGACGGCTAGTGGCGAAGGTCAACAGCATCACCATTCCATAGTAGATAGCGCCCACCAGAATCAATGGCTCAAAGTACAGGTACGTTTCTGCCCCGACCACATTGGCACGGCGCAATAGATCCGCAGCTCCAATCGTTGACACGAGTGCCGAATCCTTGAGTAAGTTAATGAGTTCATTGGCAAGGGCAGGCAAGATATTTTTAAGTGCTTGGGGCATGATAATGTCCTGCATCATCAGCCAATAGTCCACCCCAAGGGACTGAGCGGCCTCCCACTGCCCCCGATCCACGGCCAAAATGCCACCGCGTAGCGTTTCAGAGACGTAGGCGCCTGAATTGAGGGTAAAAGCAATGACTCCCGCTTGGAAGGCTGGAATATTGTAGCCCGTCAGTTGGGGAGTGGCAAAATAAACAAGGGCAATTTGCAAGATCAAGGGTGTACCGCGAAAAACCGAGGTATAGGCTGTGGCCAACCAGCGCAAAGGAGCGACTTTGCTAATTTTCGCTAGCACGAGCACGATCGCCCAAAGAAACCCACCAATGGCAGACACTACGGTAAAGGAGAGCGTTACAGGGAGACCTCCTAAAATATATGGAATTGAGCTGGCAATCTGCTGCCAACCGCTTGGGCGTTGGGCGTCAGTATCCGTAAGCCATTTTTGGGTCAACCTTGTCAGTGTGCCATCCGCTTTCATTTTGGCAATGACCTGATTAAAGGGCGCCACAAGGGGTGACCCCTTGGGAAACGCAATGGCATACCCCCCACTGCTCTGCGGTAACACGGTAAACATCAGATCTGGAAAGGCCTGAGTGTAGCCTAGGGCAACCGATTCCTCAATCAGGGCAGCATCAACACGACCGGCTTTCACCTCTTGAATTAAATCCGGGATACGATTGTAAACCCGCACTTGCGCTTGGGGAATGCGGCTAGCTAGCTCCTGTTGCGTACTGCCCAACTGTACCCCCACTGTTTTACCCTCAAGGCTAGCCAAGGTGGTGAGGGGGCGGTCTTTTGGCGTCACAATCGTGTCGTACACCTCGTAGTACAGCTCTGAAAAGTCCACATTTTGGCGCCGCTCCGGAGTAGGGGTCATTCCCGCAAGGACAAAATCCACCCGTTTGGCACTCAACGCAGGAATGAGGCCATTAAAGTCCATATCCTTAATTTGCAGGGCAAACCCCAACTCAGCCGCAATGTGTTTGGCGACATCAATATCAAAGCCAACGATTTGCTCGCTACCTGCCGTTGTTTCGTAAAAGGCAAAGGGTTTATAGTCTGCTGAGGTTCCCATCGTCAATTCCTTGGGAATGGCCGTTGCGCTGCTGATCCACAGTCCCCACCCCAGCAAAAGGCCAAAAAGAATCATCCTTTGGTGTTTTCTACTGAACCACTTCACGTTGGCCACCCCGCGCATACACCCCTTTTCTAAGATATTCGCCACACCCAGAGCTTTTTGCCAATTTTGAGGGTTTGCTGACCGTGCTCAATCCTTGTGAAACGGTTGATTGCTGGACTTGTGGCAGTGTTCACGATCGCCCCCAGTGCCAAGGATAGGGCTAGAATAAGCTTAAGATTTGTTAATTAGTGGATCCAAGCGCCATGACGGTAACTTTGACCCCTGCCTTAACCCTCCATGAGCGGGTCGCCATGATCGCCCGCCGCCTTGGTATTGAAAAATTTGACCTTGGTGGCTCCCATGTGGATGAGATCAGTGTTCAAGTGCAGCAGGGGGAACCTAAACAGGTGAAGGCCTCCCAGCGTTCAGGAATTACCGTACGGGTGTGGAACGCAACGGGTCGCTTGGGCGTGGCCAGTACAACACAACTCGATGATCGCGGTCTGGAAACAGCCCTAGAAATGGCAAAAGAGGCCAGTGCCTTTGGCGTCACAGAGGACATCCCCAACTTTAGCCCCTTGGCCACAGCGCCCCTTGGTGACTCAACGGTCATGATGGCGGATTTGCCCCTTGCCTCGGCAAAAACTCTCTTGGATCAACTGATTGCTGCGGAACGGGAGCTGTTGGGACGCCACCCAGCGATCGCCAGTGTTCCCTACAATGGTCTCAGCCAGCGGCGGTTAGAACGGTTTTATCTCAACAGTGAGGGGGCCAATCGTCAGCAAACCACCACCACGACCACGCTCTACCTCTACAGCAAAACCGAGGAGGCCGGCCGCAAGCCCCGCAGTGCCGCTGCCATTCGCATCAGTGCCGACCTTGAACACTTAGATATTACGGGTTGTATTGATGAGGTGGCCGACAAAACCATTCGCCACTTGGCCTATGAACCGATTGCCTCTGGCCAGTACCCAGTGCTCTTTTCGCCTTCAGCGTTCCTCAGCTTGCTCAATGCCTTTAGTAATCTCTTCAATGCCCAAAACATTTTGGATCGCCAGAGCCTTTCAACGCCGGAGTCCCTCAATCAGGCGATCGCCAGCCCCCTTTTGAGCGTGTACGATGACGCCCGCCACCCCCAGAATGTGGGTCAGCCCCTCTTTGACGGCGAAGGTACGCCCACCCGCCGCACCCCCTTGATTGAGCAGGGGATTCTCACAGGTCTCTACCACAGTGCCGGTACTGCCCGTCGCTTTCAAACCCAGCCCACGGGTCATGCCAACTTGGGGGCAAAAGTCACCGTCAGTGGTCACTTCTACGATGTCCCAGCGGGTGGGGGGGGCGATCGCCCCGATGGCCTTGTTTGGATTGACGAACTCCATGCCCTCCACGCCGGTGTCAAAGCCTTGCAAGGGTCATTTTCCCTACCCTTTGACGGCTGGCTATGGCGCAACGGTGAAGCCATTAGCATTGAAGCCGCCACAGTGGCTGGAGACATTCGCAGCCTGCTGAAAAATATTCTCCATCTGGGCACTGAGGTTGAAGTCACCCCCTACGGCTGCTGTCCCCCAGTATGGGTGAGTCCCCTTGCCATTACCGGTGAATAGCTAGACCTGCATCAAGTCAAGACTGCGGGACGTGCCCAAGCGAGTGGCACCCGCATTAATCAGTTCAAGGGCTTGTTCCCGGGTACGAATGCCACCAGAAGCCTTAATGCCCACGCGATCGCGACTCAAATGTTTGAGAAGACGCACATCGGCAGCCGTTGCGCCCCCGCGCCAGCCCGTACTGGTTTTCAAGAAAGCCACCCCCGCATCTAGGCAAATATCTACGGCCAGTTGTTTTTCCTCTTCCGTCAGCACCGTCGTTTCTAAAATCGCTTTAACCGTTACACCCGTTTCAGCACAAATTTGGGCAATATCGCGATAGACGGCCTCCGTGTTTCCCTCCTTCAGCCAACCCAAGTTGATTACCACATCCAACTCAGTCGCACCACTGTCAACCGCCTCTTGAGCCTCATAAAGTTTGGTCGGACTGGTGTGGGCACCACTGGGAAAGCCAATCACAGTACAGACTTTCACGGGTGTGCGATGGAGCAACTGGACTGCCGTTTTCACCCATACGGGCATGACACAGACGGCGGCAAATTTCCATTGTTCCGCTTCTGCACAGCAACGTTCAATGTCAGCGGTGGTTGCCAAGGGGTGAAGCTGGGTATGATCAATGTAGGGTGCAAGGTCAAACAAATCATGTTCCGTCATACGGACTTACCAAGAACAACCCTATTTTTAGTACTTGAATAATAATAAAAATGGGGACGGAAAATGAGACCTTGGGAGATCGGTTCTCCCACCCCCCACTGAAAATTTACCCTTGCTAGATTAAATCTAGGCTATCACAGGCAAAAACACCTGTGCGCCGAACTACCTTTTTGGGAGGACACTCTATGGAGCCAACCATGAACCCTCGCAATCTTCAGGAAAGTGCTGATTCCCTCTGGAACTATCTGCAAAGTTTGGATGCAGAAGTGGTGGCTCGCCTGTCCCGTCCCGCGTCGCCAGAAATGGCTATTGTGATGGAACGTCACATTGGTAACCTGCTGGGCTACTTGCCACCGGAGGGGTTTGAGGTTTCCATTACGACCAATCGGGAGCACCTTGGGCGTCTTTTGGCTTCAGCGATGATGAGCGGTTACTTCTTGCGAGGTGCCGAACAACGCCTTGAATTCGAGCGATCGCTCCAAGCGGCTGCCCAAGCAGAAGACGGCAAATAACCCATGCCAACAATCCAAGACAGTGAGGGCGGGTATGCAGGACCTGCCCTTCGTTTTGCGCTTTTACAGTGGTACCAGCAGCAGGGACGGGATTTACCTTGGCGGCACACTCGCGATCCCTACGCCATCTGGGTCTCAGAAATCATGCTCCAGCAAACCCAAGTGGCCACCGTGATTCCCTACTACCAGCGTTGGCTAGCCACCTTTCCCACAATTGCCGATTTAGCCGCTGCGGATCTAGAAACTGTCCTGAAACTGTGGCAGGGATTGGGCTACTATGCGCGGGCACGTCATTTGCACCAAGCTGCCCAGCAAATCGTGACAAACCATGGGGGTGAATTTCCCCGTACCTACGAAGCAGTTGTGGCCTTGCCGGGGATTGGTCGCAGTACCGCAGGAGCCATCCTCAGTGCTGCCTTTAATCAGCCACAGCCGATTCTCGATGGCAATGTCAAACGGGTGCTTGCCCGTCTCTATGGACTCACTATCCCTCCCAAGCAAGCAGAAGCCCAACTGTGGCAGTGGTCAGCACAACTGCTCTGTCCCCAGTCCCCTCGTGATTTTAATCAAGCGCTGATGGATCTAGGGGCAACCATCTGTACACCCCGTCAACCCCTGTGTCATGCTTGTCCTTGGCAACACCATTGCGTGGCGCATCGCCACCAGTTAACCCATGAAATTCCCCGCAAAATGAGTCGTTCCCCCTTACCCCATAAAAAAATTGGTGTCGCTGTTATCTGGAATACTGCGGGTCAGATTCTTATTGATCGCCGGCCACCCACGGGTTTATTGGGAGGACTCTGGGAATTTCCGGGGGGCAAAATTGAACCCGGCGAGACCGTTCAAGAATGTATTCAACGGGAAATTCGTGAGGAATTGGGCATTGAGATTAGTGTGGGTGAGCATCTCATTGACATTGATCATGCCTACACCCATTTTCGGGTGACGCTCCATGTCTATTACTGCCAGTATCTTTCAGGAACTCCTCAGCCCTTGGGGTGCGATGCCATCCGTTGGGTCACCCCTGAGGAATTAGATCAGTTTCCCTTTCCGAAGGCCAATACTGCAATTATTCAGGCCATTCACGAGCGGGGCATCCCCAGCTAGTACTCGTTGGATCAAAAACGAGGAGTATAATTGACGCACTGAGGAGCATTTGCATTGGAAACATCAAAAACATTTTATTCTAGTGAAAACATTATCATTATTAATGATGATATTCTGACGACGAGCGCTATTGAACCAAATAGCATCGATCTGATTGTCACTTCTCCACCTTACAACGTTGACATTCAATACAATTCCCATCGGGATGATATTTCATACCCTGAATATTTAGAATTTACTCGCGCTTGGCTATCAAGGTGCCTGCAATTCTTAAAAGATGATGGCAGATTTTGCTTGAACGTTCCACTGGACAAAAATAAGGGAGGGCAACAAAGTGTAGGAGCCGACGTTACCACGCTTGCTAAGCAAATCGGCTTTCAATATCACTCCACCATCATATGGAACGAAGGCAATATCTCGCGGCGCACAGCGTGGGGTTCTTGGATGAGTGCGACTGCTCCATTTGTCATTGCCCCTGTCGAACTGATCATTGTTCTGTATAAGAAAAGCTGGCGCAAAGCCAATGGCACTAGAAAGTCAGATATCACCAGATCTGAGTTTATGAACTGGACGAATGGTCTTTGGACATTTAGCGGCGAAAGCAAGAAAAAGATAGGACATCCAGCGCCATTTCCCCTTGAATTGCCACGTCGTTGTATAAAGCTCTTCAGTTTTGTTGGCGACTCTGTACTAGACCCTTTTGCTGGTAGTGGCACTACTTTGATCGCTGCATCAATGCTGAACAGAACTGGAATCGGTGTAGAAATTGATCCTCAGTATTGTGAATTAGCTAAAGAGCGTATTTTATCTGCACCGGAATTGATCCAGCCTAGTTTACCTTTTTGAAAGACTCATGGTCAATAAAACGATTAGTGAACTCGTTAATGTCTGTTCAACATCCCCTTTCGTCAAATGCAGCCCTTGTCACAATGTTTGGACAGACTCAAACTAGTCAAACGAAAGGACATGGCTCATGATCACTTGACTAGGTATGCTCAACCACACCCTCAGCTGCTGACTGATCTAAAAACCAAAGGGCATTCCCCGTAATTAGCCGCGCCGGATACTGCTGCGGATCACCCGTTCCAGAGAGAATATGACGCAGGGCGGTTTGTTTATTGGCACCCGTCACGAGAAAGAGAATTTGACGCCCATGGTTAATGAGGGGAACCGCGAAGGTGAGGCGGGGTTGGCCATCTTTGTTGCCCACAGTAATCAGGCGATCGCTCACCGTCAGCGCTGCGGTGTGGGGAAAAAGCGAGGCCGTATGCCCATCGGGTCCCATGCCTAGCAAAATCAGATCAAAACTGGGAAACTCCCCTTCACGGACACCAAAGGTGTGGCGCAGGATTTGCTCATAGCGATCGGCAGCGGTCTGTGGATCGGCATCCTCTGTGGGCATTGGGTGAATCTGAGTTTTGGGAATCGGTACATGATTGAGCCATGCCTGAAAGGCCATCCCCGCATTGCTATCGGGATGATCAGGGGGAACATAGCGTTCATCGCCCCAAAAAATGTGCCACTGTGACCAAGGGGTATCGGCAGAGACAAGGCTCTCATACAACGGTTTAGGCGTGTTGCCACCGGCCAAAGCAAGCATGAATTGTCCCCGTTGAGCGATCGCCCCAGTGGCCTGCTCAAGAACAAACTGCTTTGCCGCCGCCGTCAGAGCAGCCAAATCTGGAAAAACACGTACGTTGGCTGTAGGCATAGAAGAACAACCCTAATTGGAGCGAATCACACCATCAGTCGCCCTGCCCAGTCCAGGACTGGAAAAGGGATCAGCATTGCCACGCCAGTTAAAACCATTAATGCGCAAAAGAATCGTCGCTAACTGGCGATCGAGGTTATAGCGAAACACCACCCCATAGGTGCGACGGCTATATTCCACAATAATGTCGGTATCGAAAACTGTGCCAGTATCCACATTAATCTGCATTTGGGCACCCGCTCGCAGCGGACCGTAAATCTGCTGCAACAATCCCACATTGAGCACACTAAAGTCCGTAATCCGATCAAAAAGAAAAGGTGAGGATGGCTCACTCAATGTCTGTGTAAATCCCACATCAAAACTGGTGTAGTCAAACCAATTACGGGAAAAATGACCCACTTGACCACGAAAACCTGCCCCTGCAACTAACGCGGGTTGGGTACTGCCATTGGTATAGTAGTTCGCTACACCGCCCAACTGACTATAAAACTGCAAGAAGGGTTGTACAGGACGGGGGCTATAGCGCAGGCCTTGGGTTCGCGTAGGCGGTAAGGGAGTGCCCCGCCAAATGGGCATGGCCCAGTTAAGACTTGCGGCAGCTTGAAGACGACCTAGGCTTGGCTTAGGAGGTAGGGATGGATCATCACTGGCCGCCGTGACGTATTGACCTCCCAGAAGATAACTGAGTGCTAGGCCTTGAGTTAAGGGAATGCCTGTACCGCTAAACGTGCCCCCAAAGCTACTGGTAATTTCCTGCTCCCCAAGGGAACGATTAAAGACGCGCTGACGATAAATGGCAGAGACGGTCAGCAGATTGCGGGCATCAAGATTGTGGAATAAGTCTGCCCCTGCCCGTGACGTACTCGGCCAGTCGTTAGGGTTTAGTGTATTCAAGAAGCCGTAACCGCGTACACGAGTCTGCGGAGTGAACCGATGCCCTAGCTCGATCGCCCCTCCATAACTTTTGGCATCAAAGAGATCAAAGTCGTTGTTAATGATGCGCTCTAAGTAAATGGATGGCAGGAAGGTAACTTGGGTATTGGGGGTATTGATTGCTCTGTACCGATAGGCAAGAAACACCCCGCCCCGGTCTTGCTCATCATAGCCAAACTCAAAGGGCAACACTTCGTAGGGGCGACCGACAACAAATCGCCGAAGCACAATTGGTAAGGCCACGCGCTGATCAAAAACGACTCTGCCCCGTTGTACGTTCAGCACGGTTTCATCGGCACTGAGGGGTTCGGCGGTGGCTTCCTGTGCCCGTGCTTCCAGTTCCGGCGGACTAAAGGGATCATTGGTAATCCGCAGATTGGTCGCCAACCAGCGACGGCCATCAAATTCTAGGCGATCGGCCTCAAAGCGCAACCGATCAAATGTTTCCGTTACTTCTGCTTGGGGAGCTGTGCCCTGTGCGCCAAAGCCAAGAAGGGTACTAATGGGTAGAGGGTCAGGAGAACGAGTGAGGCTGAAGTCTTGATCCACCCGCGCGGTATTGACCACGCCGCGGGCATTTGTGAGAGAGCCTTGATCGAGTCTGAGGTTATATTCCAAGCGATCGCCTTGCAAGACCTGATCACCGCGTGTAATCGTCACATTGCCTTCCGCCACCAGAATTTGGGCGTCAATGTCGGTTTGAATACGATCAGCGGTGAGTTCGGCTTCCTTGAAGCGGAGAAAGACATTGCCAATGGCATTAAACAATCGCCGCATCAGGTCAAACTCTTGGCGATCGGCCGTCACCTCTAAGGGTTGATCACGGACAACGGGCGTTTCAGCATTGGCCTCCCCAAGGCGGAGGGGGGATTTAAAATCCGGTGTTGGCCTAGGGCTGATCGGCGTTGTACTGCTGAGATCAGGGGCTACTGTCGTTCCCAGTAAATCCGCTTGTGATGCGCCGATGACCTCAGTAATTTCTGCGGGTTGTGTCGGGGGGGGCAGACTAGCAAAAAGGGGTAAGAACAACAACGGCCAAACTTCCTCACGACCACTGCCTAGTTACGTTACCCGATGCCCACCCCCTTTGGCGAGGATTACTCAAGATCCTTACGTTTGGGGTTACGCGCTGGGTCACCCGAAAGGAACCCGAAAACAAACAGCAGGACAAAGAAGGTCACAACGATATAAACAGTGATTTTGAGTGTTTCCATGATGTTGTCGTTTCTCGTAGCGTCAACTTCTGATCATACGGGATGAGGGACTCCCTCGCATCCCCTAAAACACTTGGCTTTTTGTGGCATCCGACAGCGTGGGAATTTCGGCATAGATACCCCGCACAGACTGCACCACCGCATAGACGACGCCAATCACCGTGGCAATAAAGACAAAGTTGAAGAGCACTTTAATCAGCAGGTCAAAACTAGCAACGCGGATCAGCAATTGTACCAGTAGTTGGACAATAAACAGCACAATCCCCATCAACAGTGCCTGCATGGTGTTGTAGCGAATAAAGAGACTCATACGGTTGTTGCGTACCACTAGCAGGTACAACAGCATAAAAACAAGTAGCCCCGCAAAGGGAATTGAGTAGATCAAGGCAACGGGCAGTACCACCAACACCAGTGCTTGCAGCGGCGGAAACAACTCAAATAAAAAGCCGCCAAAGGGCATGACGTAAAAGAGCGGTAGCAAATACGCCAAGCTGGCAAAAATCCGATCTGGGACGGTGGTGGTGGCACGCCAAGTCATGGGGTTCTCCTTGTAGTTGTGACAGTTATCGGCTCATCACCTGCATAATTAGCTCAGGGGCAATCATATTGCATTCCACTGCTTTGCTAATCAGCGGTGGTCCAACCCGCGAGGCAATGATGGATTGCAGATCGGGGCTGTTTTTAATTGAGAGCATGACCGCACCAATGATCGAGTTGGGATCGGGTGCTGGATTGCTGCCATTGGTGGGGAGCATTTTGATCAACTGGGCAATGTCAGTACAACTAGCTCCCGACACGTATTTGGCAAGGGAGTCACTCACCTGCTGAACCGTGGTCTTCATCATTTCTGGTGGCAGAGGGCTAGCGGCTTGGGCACGCACGGGCTGACTCGTTCCCAAGGTGATGAGGGCACCCGCCAGGAGAGGGAGGCTGCTAGCAGATAAGCTAATGCCTACGGCACGCTTTGGCGAATACCTACAGCACGCTTGCGCGACTTGCAACATAGTAAACCTCAATATTTCAATAATGTTTTATGTCACTAGTGCAGGCAAACTAGTTGGGACGCTCCTCAATCACCCGATCAATCAAGCCGTAGTTTTTTGCCTCTTCGGCAGACATGAAGAAGTCGCGATCCATATCCCGCTCAATTTTTTCGAGGGGCTGGCCGGTATGGTAGGCATATAGCTCATTGAGTTGCCGCCGTACCCGTAAAATTTCGCGCGCTTCGATTTCAATATCCGTGGCTTGACCACGGGTGCCACCAGAGGGCTGGTGGATCATGATGCGGGAGTGGGGCAGTGCCAACCGTTTGCCTTTGGTGCCGGCTGCAAGGAGGAAAGACCCCATCGAGGCAGCCAGACCCACACAAATGGTGACGACGTCGGATTTAATATGTTGCATGGTGTCATAGATTGCCATGCCAGCGGTGACGGAGCCACCGGGGGAGTTGATGTAAAGCATGATGTCTTTGCCCGGATCTTCGGAGTCAAGGTAGAGCATCACCGCCACAATTTGGTTGGCAATCTCATCATCGACTTCTTTACCAAGAAAAATAATCCGCTCGCGATAGAGACGGTTGTAGATGTCAATCCATTGGGTGTAGGGTTCACCGGGCATCCGGTAGGGGACTTTGGGTACTCCGATGGGCATAGAATCCTTCCACGCTGAGCTATCAACGCCGCAACCTGAGCCATGAAGGCGGCTTTTCTCCCTGATTCTAACCTATTCCAAAGGCCTTCGCTCTAAACCTGGCAGAGGCAGAGGGCAAACCACTGCTGCGGATCAGTAAAGGCGTTGATCCATCGAAATCCAGCAGCGGTTAATGCCTCCTTGAGGGCAGCAAGGTCAAACTTACGGGAGATTTCAGTGAGGATGGGTTCACTGGCGGCCAGTGTGCACTGAAAATCAAGGGCAGCCAAAGTGATGGTTTGCTGCTGCTGTGAGTCGAGATACATCTCAATTTGCTGGGCAATCGGGTTATAGATGGCGCGGTGGGCAAAGGCTTCGGGCTGAAAGTTTCCTTGGAATCGCCAGTTGAGGTGATGGAGGATATTGCGGTTAAACGCAGCCGTCACTCCTTGGGCATCGTTGTAGGCGGGGAGCAAAATGCTGGTATCTTTGATGAGATCGACGCCTAACAAGAAATAGTCCCCAGCCTTGAGGACGTGGTGAATTTGCTGAAACAGATTTTGACAGTCTTCAGGGGAGAGGTTGCCAATGGTACTGCCAAGAAAGCAGAGCAAGCGCCGCGGCGCTAAGGACGGTGGTAAGTGTTCTAATCCCACTTGATAAGTGCCAACAAGGCCATGAATGGTGAGCTGGGGATAGTCAGCAAGGAGAGCCATGGCACTGGTTTTGAGGATCGAGCCACTGACATCGATGGGACGATAGTAAAGCCGAGGTTGTACATGGGCATAGGCGGACAGGAGGAGGCGAATTTTGCGATCGCTGCCACTGCCTAGTTCCACGAGTTCACAGGCTCCCGTCAATTGGGCGATCGCCGCGGCGGCAGTCTCTAAAATGCCCAATTCTGTCCGCGTAGGATAGTATTCCGGTAGCTCACAGATTTGCTCAAAAAGGCGCGATCCCGCTGCATCGTAGAAGTAGTAGGAGGGAAGAGACTTGAGCTGCTGAGTGAGACCTCGGATCACATCTTGGCCGTCTCCTGCGGTGGAGAGGCTGGGTAAATGGGTGAGGTGCAGGCGATCGCTCACAGAGAAAGCAGCTCCAGAATGATATAGGCTCTAGGACATTTTAGCCTTTAGCCGTTGCTCCAAACGTCGCCCCCACGACGCAATCGGCAAACTCATCAACAGGTAGAGGATTAAGGCGAGAGTATAGAGGGGAAAGGGATTGCTACTGTTGCGAATCACCCATACCCGCATCACAGACGTCAAGTCGACCCCAGCAATCACACTGACAATGGCTGAATCCTTCAGCATGTAGATAAAGTCATTAATCAACGGTGGGATCACAATCTGAATCGCTTGGGGGAGAATAATGCGGACAAATCCCTGTTGCTGGCTCATGCCTAAAGAGAGGGCAGCTTCCCGTTGACCCACGTCCACCGCCTGCAACCCCGCCCGAAAGACCTCTGCTTCATAGGCGCCATAGTTCAAAGCCAAGGCCGTCACCCCTGCTGTCCACGCATTCACCCAAGAGGCAAGGTTCATTTGGGCCAATACTGCACCGACACCGTAGTACAGGAGCAAGAGTTGGGTAATCATTGGGGTGTTGCGCATCAATTCAATAAAGCCTACGGCCGGCCAACGCAGAAACAGAAAGGGTGAGGTGGTCATGGCTGCGAGGACAATGCCTAGCAACACGGCTAGGGGAAAGGAAATGCCACAGTAAATTAGCGTATTCAGTGCCCCCCGCAAAAAGGCCGGTAGGGCGGCTTGGATGAGTTCCATTGAAACTTCTGGGTTACGCCTATAAGTTACTGCCTAAACAATACCAATTTGAGTCTGTTGATCATTCCATAGTTTCCAGTTTTCATAAATGCGTCGCAATGTGCCGTCTTTTTTGAGGAGGTCGAGGGCTTGGTTGACCTCCGTTTTTAGGGTTTCCCCCTTAGGACTATTGGCGTTAAAGGCAATCACATAGTTATTCAAAAAGATTGGGGCACCAATCGGACGCAAAGCAGGATTGACGGTTCCCCCAGGGCCTGAACCTAGAATATAGTAGGCAATAATCGGGTAGTCCAGCATCACTGCATCAATGCGCCCCTGAGCTAGATCATCAAAGGGTAAGTTGCCATCGTAGGCACGGGTTTTAATCTTGGGGTCTTTCTCAAGAATTTCTTGGGCTTTGTAGCCAATGCCAGTGCCAACAGTCATGCCTGCCAGATTCGCAAGTGTGACTTCACTGGTGGCAGTGTATTGCTGAAAACGGGGATCATCTGCTCGCACCACAATCTGTTGGCCATAGCGATAGTAGGGCTGGGAAAAAAGTTGCGTGCGCTCGCGATCCGCGGTAATTTCCCAACCGTTGAGAATCATATCAAAGCGGTTGGCGGCAAGGGCAGCCGACAGTTGATCATAGGCAGTGGCCACAAAAACCGCATTCACCCCCATTAAGTGGGCGATCGCGTCGGCAATTTCCACCTCAAAGCCAATCAACTTACTGGGATCAACTGGGTCGTAAAAAACGTAGGGAGCACCACTAATGGCCTCAGCCCCCCAAGCCAATGTACCGGGATTGAGGAGACCATTGCTGGAGACGGTGCCCGTAGTTGAGGTTCCAGAGGTTGAATCTACGTTGCCAGCACAGGCCGTAAGTAGGGTTTTACTAGTGGTGGCGATCGCGATCGCCACCATCCCCTGTGCCATACGGCGCAAAAATGTACGACGGTGCAGTCCCATAGCGCTCTCCTCACATCAGGTTGATCATGAATTTAGAGTTATCAATTGATCAACTCTGACTCAGTTTAGTTTCTATCGCTACCGCTGCCAAGACTACGACGTTTTGTCACTGTTTGGAAGGCGTAAATAATATCTCCTTCTTGCCATTGTTGGAAATCATCCAAGCGCACACCACATTCGTAGCCCGCCGCAACTTCGCGGACGTCGTCCTTCATCCGTTTAAGCGAACTCAAGATGCCCGTGTGAATGACATTTTGCTGGCGCAGCACCCGCACTTTGCAGTTGCGCACGAGCTTGCCATTGAGGACATAACAACCGGCCACAGCCCCTTTGCTGAGGGGGAAGATAGCTCGCACTTCAGCTTGACCCAGTTCTTCCTCAACCAGTTCGGGTTCCAGCATCCCCTCCATTGCCCCTTGAATATCATCGAGGAGCTTATAGATGATGTTGTATTCGCGAATATCAACGTTGTGCTGTTCTGCTGCCTGGCGTGCCCCTGAGGCAAGGGTAGTATTAAAGCCAATGATGACAGCACTACTAGCGGCGGCAAGGTCAACATCAGTTTCAGTAATTTCGCCGGGGGCAGCCAACAAGACTCGCAACTGTACTTGATCTTGAGGCAGTTGGTTGAGGGCCGCCAAAATCGCCTCGACGGAACCTTGAACGTCGGCTTTGAGAATGAGATTGAGTTCTTTGAGTTCCCCTTCGCGGGCTTGACTGGACAACGAGGTAAGGGAGACCCGTCGGGCGGCTGCGGCTTGGGCAAGGCGGGATTGGCGTTGGGCGGCAGCTCGCTCCTCCGCAAGGGCACGGGCGGCTTTTTCATCGCTGAGGACTTCAAATTCATCCCCGGCAGCAGGGACATCCGCCAGACCCAAGACTTCGACTGCAAAGGAGGGGGTTGCTGCCTCGACACGCTGCCCGCGATCGTCAATCATGGCGCGAACTCGACCAAAACAGGCACCTGCCACCAGAATATCACCGACCCGCAGGGTACCGTTTTGTACCAGCAATGTGGCCACAGGTCCGCGTGCCCGATCCAAGTGGGCTTCAATGACGGTGCCTTTGGCGGGGCGATCGGGATTGGCGTAGAGATCCTCCACTTCAGCCACAAGCAGGATCATTTCTAGGAGCGTATCGAGATTTTGCTGTTGCAGGGCACTGACGGGCACCATAATCGTGTCGCCGCCCCACTCTTCGGGCACCAGACCGTATTCAGTGAGTTCCTGCTTGACCCGCTCCGGTTGGGCAGACTCTTTGTCAATTTTGTTGATGGCGACAATGATCGGAACTTTGGCTGCTTTGGCGTGACTAATGGCTTCAATGGTTTGGGGTTGTACCCCATCATCGGCAGCAACAACAAGAACGGCAATATCGGTGACCCGTGCCCCCCGTGCCCGCATAGCGGTAAAGGCTTCGTGACCGGGGGTATCGAGAAAGACCACCTGATGTTTCTCGCCGTTGTGTTCGACATCCACGTGGTAGGCGCCAATGTGTTGGGTGATACCGCCTGCTTCCCCTTGGGCAACCTTGGCATTGCGGATGGCATCGAGAAGGCTGGTTTTGCCATGATCCACGTGACCCATAATCGTAACCACGGGCGGACGCCGTTGCAGGTGATCGAGGTCGCTCGACTCCAGCATTTCGGTGACTTTTGTGGCCTCGGCTTTGTGCTGTGCCGTTTCCACCGTGATCCCTAATTCTTTGGCCACGAGTTCAATCGTTTCCACCTCAAGGGTTTGGTTGATGGTGGCAGCAATCCCCTTAAAGAAGAGAATTTTAATGATTTCCGCTTCGGGTCGACGCACTAAACTGGCCAACTCCTGCACTGACATCGGGCCTTCAATCGTAATGTGATCGGGCGGTGGTGCTTCGGCTGGCTCTTCGTGACGGCGATCGCGGTGGCGGGGTTGTTTTTTCTCGCTGCTTTTTTCGGTTTTCGCCGCTGGCGTGACGGGGCGGGCGGGACGAGGCGCCTTGGGCTTGGGTGGCCGTTGCAGTGATTGACTGACATCGACCGTTACTTGGTGTACCCCGACCAAACGGCTGGTGAGTTCGAGTTCTTCTTCTTCATCAATAACTTCTTCCCGCAACTTGACGACGCGGGAGGATTTCCGTTTGTTTTCCTCATCATCAAAGTCTTTGTGACGGTGGCGGTCTTTGATAACTTTGCTAACGGACTTGTCATCGAGTACCTCAACGGTCTCTATGACGGGCTTCGGTGGATTCGGTGGCCGCAGGACTGGGGGAATGGGTTTTGCTGGTGGCGGTTGTAGCTCCGGCATGGAGGGCTTGGGCGCTATTTCCGAAGGCTTGACGGGTGCAAGGGGAACTGCCCGCTGGACAATTTCAATGCGATCTTGACTGCTGGGTTTGGCGGGAGCGATCGCCACCTTTTCTTTTTTAGGGGGTTCCTTTAGCTCCTTGCGGGGCGGGGGAGCCGCAGCGACTTTTTCCACTTTCTTCGTGGGGCGGGCGGGCGGAGGGACTAAAGCAGGGGCTGGGCGCGGTGGTGTCGGTTCGGGTTTTGTGGGGGGTGTAGGGGGCTTGGGCGCCACAGGTTCCACTGGCTTCGTGGCAACAGGTTCAGGGGGAGTGGGTCGCGCAGGGGGTTGCGGCGGTTGGGGGCGAGCGGGAGGTTGTTGTAATTGAGGCTTGGGCGCTTCTGGCATCTCAGAGCGGGGTTGAGTGTGCACAGCAACAATCTGCTGTGTTTTTGGAGGGGCTGAGGCTTTCTTCACTGGAGGCGGTGTTTTTGAAACTTTACGGGGAGGGGCACTATGGGGTTGATAGGTTTTGGCAGCGTCGCGAATGCGATCGGCATCGGCATCGGAAATTGTGCTGCTGTGACTCTTATAGGCAATTCCCAACTGTTCACAGATCGCCAATAAATCTCGATTATCTAGGTTGAGTTCTTTTGATAGGTCATAAATGCGAACTTTACCAATGCTCATGCTGTCTCTCAAAGGCTCTGAAATCTCTACGAAAGGGCAAACGGTAGGGCGATCGCGATCGCTCAGGTAAAGGCTACCGTCAAGGTGGAATTAACGGGTTTTAAGGGATGGGTTGGGGCAACTCACTCAACAACAATCTCAAGAGTCGGGGCTAAAAAAATAGAAGTATCCCTATTATTAACGATTTTGGTAGGGATTGATCAGGGCAACAGCCCCAAGGGGGGATCAATTTCAATTCTTCGGGCTGCTAGATCAACCACCGGCACGATGGCTGGCACAAAGGGAATATACACCGATCGGGGGGCTTCTTGCGCTGGGTCGAGTAACTGCACTTCTAGTAAGTCATTGCCCGCATTGACCAAGCCCACCACTTCGCCAACCCTCTGACCTTGGTGATACACGGCGAGTCCAATCAAGTCCATGAGGTGGTATTCATTAGCCGCAAGGGGTGGGCGATCGCTGGCGGGGACTAAAATTTCTGCCCCCTTGAGCGCCTCCGCTGCGCTGCGATCGCTGACTTCCGCAAAGGTAACCACAAACTGTTCGGCACGGGGTAAAAATCGCCCGCGCAAGAGCGTAACAGCATAGGGTTGGGGCTGCCGGGGCGATCGCAACCAACGAGAACCCGCCACTGTAAAGCGTTCGGGAAAATCACTCAAGGGCTTGACCTTGACCTCCCCCCGCAGGCCGTGGGCGCCGACAATTTGGCCAATACAGAGCCAGTCACTCGCCTCAGGGCAGGGGGTCACCATAGGCCGTCCAAGCTAACTTCAGTAAACCGTTCATAATGGCTGTGGCAACGCTCACACCCCCCTTGCAACCCTTAATGGAGATGTGGGGCACCCAAGACTTTTGCAGCCGATCCAAAATGGGGGGGAGAAAATTGGGGGCAGCGTCAATAATTAAGGCAGGACGAATTTCCTGAGCTTCCACTAGGGTCAGTAGGGGTTCTAGGGCTGAATGATCACTACTGAGGACAAAAATGGCTGTGGGATGGCGCCGTGCCAAGGTTTCAATGCCAAAGGCAATGCGAGACTTCTCCTGCTGCGGACGGGTAAAGGTTTCAGCACCGCAGTAGATGGGGTTGCCAAAGGTGTTTTGGGTGTAGGAGAGCACCCCCACCTGCACCATCGTGACATCGACCACAATCGGGGTATGAGCGGCAAGGGCAGCTACACCGGATTGCAGAGCCTGCTCTGAATAGACAATCAAATTCAGATATTCTAAATCCCCCGTCGCATAAATCACACGGCGCGTAATATCGTACTGTGCTGGACTCAGGTTGTGCCCGGCCAGCAACTGGTCAATCAGCCGTAATTGCGCAACATCAGATTGGTGCCATTCCATCAACGGTGCCGCAAGGGAGTTAGGGAATAATCAATATAGCAACAAAGTTTCCGCCCCACTAGGCGAAAGTGACACCCTCTAGTGTACGGGGCGATCGCCCGATTTCATGCATACTGTGGCGATCCACGATTTCAGCGAGACTGGTATGCTGGAAACAGCGTCCTTGAACTTGTGCCACTGTGTCTCAGATTCTCTGTCCTGTCCCGGCAGATCAACGACCGATCAACGAATATCGTGACCTCAAAGCCTCTTGGTTTTTTGAATGGTCGAGTTGGCCGCGTCCGCGTTTTCAACGGCGTTTGCTACTGCTGTGGGGGATGGCTTGGCTGGTCAGTGGACCGGTGGCGATCGCCAGCTTTTCTCTGAAAGAGGCACCCATTCAGACGTTCTTGGCCGGTGCCCTAGGCGCCAATTTCCTGCTGTTACTCATTCTCCTGCGCCTTGTGTTGGGTTGGGCCTACGTCGGCGATCGCCTGCAACGTCCCACCGTGGTCTATGAAGAAACGGGCTGGTATGACGGTCAAGAGTGGCAAAAACCCGAAGCTGAATTGGCCCAAGATCGCCTGATCTATACCTACGAGTTGCGCCCGATTTTGCAACGGTTACAGATGACCCTTTTGGCGCTTGTGATCTTTTCGTTGGGACTGGCCCTTTCTTGGGCACTCCTGTAGCTGTTGCTGATATTGTTGCTCATTTACCCGCATGACCGAACCTATGTCCAAACGCACCCAAGCCCCTGCCCTCGATATTTGCTTACTGCGGGAAGGGATTGTTGAGTCGCGCCATCATGCCCATGCCGTTGTCTGTGATGTCCGAGGTCGAATTCTTGCCCTTGCGGGAAATGCTGAAACCGCTGCGTTTATTCGCTCTGCCCTCAAGCCCTTTCAAGCCTTGGCAGTGACCACCACGGGAACGATGGAGCGGTTTGATTTGAGCGATCGCGACCTTGCGATTATCTGTAGCTCTCACCAAGGCCGTATTGAGCAAGTCCGCCAAGTCTTTAACATCCTCTGGCGTGCCGATGTGGATCCCACCGCTTTGCAATGTCCCGTTCCCCCCGGCCGTCAAGGGGCACTTCAGCACAACTGTTCGGGTAAACACGCGGGAATGCTGGCGGTTTGTCAACAGCGCAATTGGCCATTGGCAAGTTATCTCCACAAAAATCACCCCGTCCAGACCTTAATCCTCTCGAAGGTGGCGGAACTGCTGAAGATGCCAGCGGCCGAGTTTATCTGTGCCCACGACGACTGTGGGGCGCCCACGTACTTGATGCAACTGGTGCAGATGGCTACCCTTTACGGCCAACTGGCCTCGGGCAATGACTGGGCAATGGAGCGCGTCGTTCGTGCCATGACCCATCACCCTGATTTTGTTGCCGGTCCTGGTGCCTTTGATAGCGAGCTGATGCGCCTTACGGAGGGGGAAATCCTCAGTAAGTCCGGGGCTGAGGGGATTCAGTGTGTAGGTCGTGTCGGTGAAGGGATGGGATTGGCAATTAAAGTCAGTGATGGTGCTAAGCGTGCTAAATATGCCGTTGCCATTCAACTATTGAAGCAACTGGGCTGGATTACTCCCAGTGTGGCGGAAGCCTTGGGAGAGCAGTTTCTGATTCCCAACCAATTTACCCGTCTCGAGGTGAATGGTGAACTGACCTTTGCCTAGGGGGCTAAATTCTAGCCTGAATAGGCTCTCCCTTGGGTTATGATTTGTATTCAATTTTAGTGAGCACGGAGGCTGTTGTGGCTGTTACGGCAAATATTGGTATTGGAACGATCTTTCCCGTGGTGTGGGCGGGCGATCGCGTGCAATTAATTGATCAAACCCGCTTGCCAGAGCAGTATGAACTTAGGGACATCACCACCGCAGCAGAGATGGCCACCGCCATTCGGACGATGATTGTACGGGGTGCACCAGCGATTGGTGTAGCAGCAGCTTTTGGTATGGTTTTAGGGGCACGGGAATACAGGGGGAGCGATCGCGAGGGGTTCTTGGCACACCTTGAAAAGGTTGCCTCAGAATTGCGGCAAACCCGCCCAACAGCCGTGAATTTATTTTGGGCCATCGATCGCATGCTAGCAGCAGCCCAACAGCCCACAGCCACTGTTGAGGAACTCCAGAACCACCTTCTAGAAACCGCCCAAACCATTGCCCGTGAAGATGTGCAAACCTGTCAAGCCATTGGTGCAAATGGTCTTCATGTCCTGCCGAAAACCCCTGAGAAATTACGCCTGCTTACCCACTGCAATGCCGGGGCCCTAGCAACGGCGGGCTATGGCACTGCCCTAGGAGTGGTGCGTGCGGCTTGGGCAGCGGGTCGCTTAGAGCGGGTCTATGCCGATGAAACCCGTCCCCGCCTTCAAGGGGCTAAGTTAACCGCTTGGGAATGTGTCCAAGAGGGCATTCCCGTCACCGTGCTTGCCGATACGATGGCGGCGCACTGTATGCAGCGGGGGATGATTGATGCGGTGGTGGTGGGTGCCGATCGCATTGCCCTGAATGGCGATACCGCCAACAAAATCGGTACCTACAGCGTTGCCCTAGCCGCCAAAGCCCACAACATTCCCTTCTTTGTCGCCGCACCCCTTTCAACAATTGACACCAAAATTGCCACTGGAGCGGAAATTCCCATTGAGGAGCGACACCCCCAAGAAATTTATCAGGTGGGGTTTAGCCGCATTACCCCTGCTGGGGTAGATTTTTACAATCCTGCCTTTGATGTTACCCCTGCCCATTTAATTAGTGGCATTATCACAGAGCTAGGGGTTTTTGCTCCCGCTGACCTCGCACGGGGTATTGGCGCAGCAGGTTAACGGCGGCAGACCGCACGGGCAATATCACCCGCTATCGTCCCGGCAGGATAGCTTTTGGTTCCCGTCCAATCCCAGCCGTAATAATCACTCTTAACATCGTAGGGATTACAGGAGGCCGTTGCCCGATGCCAGTAATCGTCGCCAAGGGTTGAGAGGCTAAAATCCACTTGGATAATGCCATTGCTGTTTCTATAAAAGCGACGGGAATCCATATCCACAGTGTAAACACGACCTTTACTGTCGCGAGCCACTTGCACTTCCATTTCTGCTAAAACAGGGGGGGCGATCGCCAGACCAAGGCTCAACGTTGCTGCCCCCACAAAAGCAACAGATGTACGAGACATCGTTTTAAAACCTCATTTATCTTGTTGTGTCGCCATCCTAGCAACTGTGCTAGAAAATCGTTATTCCCAATTCAAAAAGCTTTATAGATAAAGATGATTTCCTCGCCATCCTCCTTAAGCACAACCGACCTCAACGCCCTCGCCGAACGCATTCGTATGGCGGCTGCCCAAGCGAATGGAGATGTTCATGCTCTTTTAGCCCTGCTGCGGCTTTTGGAGCAATTGCATCGCGAAATTTGTGACAATCGGTTTCAGGCGGCTTTGCCCACCAACCGCCAAGCTCTGTATAAACTCCTGCGGGATATTGAAACCAATGGCGGCTGGCCCTATATTCCCCGCAAACGCCTAGAGTCCTTTTTGGGGGCGATTCAAGAGGAATCCCATCAGCATGAATGTTGAACGCTGGCTGATCCGCCAAGAGCCACAATGGCTAGAGCTGGAGCAACTCCTCAACCGTGCGGAGACGGAGGGGATTCAGAGGTTATCCGCCGCTGAAATTTGCCGCCTCAGTCAGTTGTACCGCCTTGTCAGTGCCGATTTAGCACGGGCAAAAACGCGCCGCTTGGGCAGCAGCATCGTCAACTATTTGCAGGGTCTCACCTTGCGGAGCTACAGCCAAGTCTATCAGGGTCAGCGCTCCCAAGATTGGCGCAAGGTCTGGTGGTTTTTCCAGGGGGGTTTCCCGGCAGTTGTCCAGCAAACATGGGTCTATACGGCCTTTGCTTTGGGGGTGTTTCTGGTGGCGGCTGCGATTGCTTGGTGGTATGCTTGGCGCGATCGCCCGTTTTTGGAACTGCTGGTGCCCGCAGACATCCTTTCCCTTGTGGAAGAGGAGGGCAAGCTATGGATGGGATCGATCGTGGGGGTTGAACCCTTGGCCTCTAGTGCCATTATGACCAATAACCTGAGTGTTGCCTTTGCAATGTTAGCGGGAGGCATTCTTGGGGGACTAGGAACGCTTTATATCCTCTGGAACAACGGTCTGCACATCGGAGCAATCGCTGCCCTTGTGGCGCAAAACAACCTAGAGTATCCCTTTTGGGCCTTTGTCAGTCCCCATGGTGCTTTGGAGTTGCCCGCCATTTTTCTAGCCGGTGCTGCGGGTCTATTGCTGGGGCAGGCGATTCTCTTGCCGGGGCGATACCCCCGCTTTAGGGCTTTGAAACGCAATGGTGCCTTAGCCGCGCAACTGATGTTTGGGATTGTCCCGCTCTTGGTGATTGCGGGTATTATTGAGGGGTTTTGGTCGCCCAATCCGTTAATTCCCAACAGTGTGAAGTATCTTTCTGGTCTAGGCTTGTTTGCTGCTTTAGGGTTTTATTTGGCTTGGCCTCTAGAGCGATCGCCCACGGGTGAGGGAAAATAGAAGAATGCTTTATTGACGTTTAGGCCGATCGCGAGAACACTATGGCAGAAAACTGGCGCAGTCGCATCATCACAGAAGGCATTCAACGCACCCCCAACCGTGCGATGTTGCGAGCCGTTGGCTTTAGGGATGAGGATTTCAACAAGCCCATTGTTGGGGTGGCCAGTGCCCACAGTACGATTACCCCTTGCAATATGGGGATTGCCGCCCTTGCCAGTCGCGCCGAAGCAGGCATTCGGGCAGCGGGGGGGATGCCGCAGTTGTTTGGCACAATTACGGTCAGCGATGGGATTTCCATGGGCACGGAGGGGATGAAATACTCCTTGGTCTCGCGGGATGTGATTGCTGATTCGATTGAGACCGCCTGTAATGCCCAAAGTATGGATGGGGTGCTGGCGATCGGTGGCTGCGACAAAAATATGCCCGGCGCGATGATTGCCATGGCACGGATGAACATTCCCGCCATTTTTGTCTATGGGGGCACGATTAAGCCTGGTCATTGGCAGGGTCAAGACCTTACGGTTGTTAGCGCCTTTGAAGCGGTGGGTCAGTTTAGTGCCGGCAAAATGGATGAGGCGACGCTCCATGCCATCGAGCACCATGCTTGTCCGGGGGCGGGTTCCTGTGGTGGCATGTTTACCGCAAACACCATGTCCTCAGCTTTTGAAGCCATGGGCATGAGCCTGATGTACTCCTCAACAATGACGGCAGAGGATGCTGAAAAGGCTGACAATACAGAGCTAGCGGGCAAGGTGCTGGTGGAGGCGATTCGCAAGAATATTCGACCGCGCGATATTATCACCCGCAAATCCATTGAAAATGCCCTCAGTGTGATTATGGCGATCGGTGGCTCGACGAATGCCGTGCTGCACTTTCTGGCGATCGCCCACAGTGCCGAGGTACCTCTCACCATTGATGACTTTGAAACCATTCGCCAACGGGTGCCCGTTCTCTGCGACCTCAAGCCCTCCGGTAAATACGTCACCGCCGATCTACATCAGGCAGGGGGTATTCCCCAAGTGATGAAAATACTCCTCAATGCCGGCTTGCTCCACGGGGATTGCCTGACAATTACGGGGGAAACCATTGCCGAGCGGCTGCGGGATGTGCCCGATACCCCTGACCCCAAGCAAGATGTGATTCGTCCTTTCGATCAGCCCTTGTATGCCACGGGTCACCTGACCATTCTCAAGGGCAATTTAGCCAGTGAGGGGGCTGTGGCCAAAATCTCCGGGGTGAAAAATCCCCAAATTACTGGGCCGGCTCGCGTCTTTGACTCCGAGGAAGCCTGTCTTGATGCCATTCTTGCCGGCAAGATCAATCCCGGCGATGTCATTGTCATTCGCTATGAAGGCCCTGTGGGTGGTCCGGGGATGCGGGAAATGCTGGCTCCCACCTCTGCTATTATTGGTGCCGGTTTAGGGGATAGCGTCGGCCTCATTACCGATGGTCGCTTCTCTGGTGGGACCTATGGCATGGTCGTGGGTCACGTGGCTCCGGAGGCGGCGGTGGGTGGGACAATCGCCCTTGTGGAGGAGGGAGACTCGATCACCATTGATGCCCACCAGCGGCTGCTGCAACTGAATGTCAGTGAGGAAGAATTGGCGGCGCGGCGGGCTAAATGGCAGCCCCCTGCTCCCCGCTATACCCGTGGGGTATTGGCCAAATATGCCAAATTGGTGTCTTCTAGTAGCCTTGGGGCGGTGACTGATCGCTTTGTCTAGAGCCGGCTAATTCCTGTAAAAAGGCCTCGATACCAGCGAGATCCCTCGTTTGGCGTGGATAAATCATAGGCGGGCGTTGCAGCGTAATCAGCTTCACCCCCAGCTCACGGGCAAGGGTCTGCTTGATCTGCTCACTCTCGGTGCCTGAGGCCTTGGTGACCACCGTTGTAATCTGCCACTGTTGCCAGAGGGCACGCTCTAGCTCGAGGGACACGGGTGGGAAAATGGCAATTAAGCGCTGGCGATCGAACCCCGCCGCTAGGGCAGCTTCCAAGGCAGTGACTGTGGGCAAAATCCGTGCAAAGAGCGTTGCTTGACGCTGGAGAGGGGCAAAGGCCGCCAACAGTTTTACCCCCAAGGTTAACAACACCCGCTCACCCACCAAGAGCTTACCTTGCAGCAGCGTCGCTACATCTGTATAGATACCCGCTGCTTGGGGCAAATCTGGGCGTTCAAACCGCAGGTAAGGCAGCCCCAGTTCTTGACTGATCTCAATGGCAAGGGCAGAAATGTCAACTGCAAAGGGGTGGGAGGCATCCACAATCCCTTGAATGGCGTGTTGCTGAATTAACTGGCGGACGCGGTCAGGAGTCAGGCGCTCCACATGGCACGTGAGCAAGGGATGGGCTGCATAAAGCTCAGAGGCGGCTGGTGTGGTTACGCTCACCCAGCAAGGAAACCCTTGGCATAGGATTAAATCAGCAATCCAGCGACTCTCATGGGTGCCGCCAATCAGCCAAATCGCCCCCCTCACCTAGCCCAGCAGTGCGCGGCGAAAGTTTTCCCGATAGGACTTATTTATGAGCAGCGGTAGCCACAGCACACTGAGGACAAAGCGCGATTGTGTGTAGTAGGTGCGGTGAAACCCTTGCCAAAAGCGCAGGGCAATCAAGAAGTAGAGAACAATTGCACCCAGACCAAGGAGTTCCATAAAGACATTGGTGAATCTGAACTACCACTTCCACATTACTGGATTTTCCAGATCAAGGGTGGCGATGACCGGCTGGCTAATTTCATCGAGCATGGCCAAAATCGACTCATCCAAGTGGAGGTCAGCCGCTTTGATATTTTCTAGCACCTGCTCTGGATGGCGGGCACCGACAATGGCACAGGTTTGCGGTTGATGGAGTAGCCACGCCAAGGCTAAATTCCCTACCGTTGTGCCCAAGCTGGTGGCAATGGGTTTCATCAACTCAATGGCTTCGAGGGCACGGGCGTAGGTTTCCCCCTGAAAGAGTTGGTTTTTGGCACGGTTATCTTCAGGATCAAACTGGTGGCCGGGGCCAAAGCGACCCGTGAGTAACCCTTGGGCAAGGGAGGAGTAGGCCAAAACCGTAATCTCATGCTCAATACAAAAAGGAATTAATTCTGTTTCTGCCCAGCGCCAAAAGAGGGAATAGGGGGGCTGGATACTGTCAATGCGTCCGTACTGCATTGCTTCGGCCAGTTGGGCACGGGAGAAGTTGGAGACACCAATGGCACGGATTTTGCCGGCGACTTTCAACTCCACCATTGCCTGCATGGTTTCCGCAATGGGCACGATTTCTGAGCCAAAGGAACCGGCTGGCCAGTGAATTTGGTAGAGATCAATGTAGTCGGTGTTGAGGTTGCGGAGTGATCGCTCGCAGGCGGCAATCACGTCTTTGTAGCGCAAGTGATTGGCAAAGACCTTCGTCGCATAGACACAGCGATCGCGCAAGTTGCCCACAGCAGCAGCCACAATCCGCTCTGAATGACCATCCCCATAGACCTCAGCCGTATCAATGGTGGTCATCCCTGCTTCGACAGCGGTACGAATCGTGCGAATGGACTCCTCATCTTCAATACTGACCCACCAACGTTTGCCCGCTTGCCAAGTGCCAAGAATCAGCGGTGTGATTTGAATTTCTGTGCGGCCGAGGAGACGAGTTTGCATAAAATTCTTCCCTTAAAGGAACAGCTAGTGAGGGACGGTGGGAGACTGCACAATGGGTTTGACGACAACGCGGTTGCGCCCTTGGCGTTTGGCATCATAAAGCGCCTGATCCGCTGCATTAAAAAGCTCTAAAGGAGAATCACTGCCCCTCGGAATCAGAACTGCTACCCCAAAGCTCAGACTCACACAACAGCCCACTGAAGAATATTCATGGACAATGTATCTCCCTTGAATAACCTCCTGCAACTGCCGCGCCACCAACTCCGCACCGCCAATGTCTGTATTCGGCAAGATGATCACAAACTCTTCACCGCCATAGCGGGCAACAAAATTACGGGGACGGCGTACCCCCTCCCGCAAAGCCTCTGCCACCTGCTGCAAGCATCGATCGCCTGCATGGTGGCCATAATTGGTGCATCCGTGCTAGGAGTTCGTCCCCCTTGATATTTGGCATGATGTAGCCGAAGAGCACCAAGGCAATCTCGTACTCCTCTTGCTGTAGCTCACTCATCAAGGCAAGGGCATCTGCACCATCTTCTGCGGTTTCCACAATGCACTCCTCTCCGAGAGCACGCCGCAGTTCAATCCTTAAGCTCTCAAGTACGGCTGGCTCATCATCCACACAGATGACAACAGGCTTACGGTGTATTGGTTGATTTTTCACGGGGGTGGGCAATATGTGTAGGAGCTTTTGAAGGGTACTGAGGAAACTTTACTTACCATAGCCTAGGAGAGTGATCATCTTCCGTATTCTTTGCTATCAAGTTCGCTCCTTGAATGTCAATTTTTGCAACAAGCCAAGAAGAGTACTGTCGTGCTGCCATAAGTTTTAATGCGTTGCTGCTGCCAACCGATCGCTAGAATCGCCTCCAAATCTGGTGGATTTTTTGTGCGGCACTCAACAGCAATTTCCCCCTCAGGGCTGAGACGCTCCTCCTGCCAAAGCAACTGGAGAACGGGTAGATATAGGTCACTATTGTAGGGGGGGTCAAAGTAGATAAAGTCAAACTGAGGCACAGGGACTTGGGGCAATTTCTGGCGTACATCCCCCCGCAAAACCAAGGTGTGCTGGTGGGGTTGGGCAAGGGCTGACCAGTTTTGACGGATGACTTGACAGGCTTGGGGAGACTGTTCGATCGCCACCACCCATTGGGCACCACGCAGCAGGGCTTCTGCTCCCATTGCACCAGTGCCGGCACACAAATCGAGCCAATGACATCCCTGAAGGCGACCCTGCCAGATATTGAAAATGGCTTGGCGGACTTTGGCACTCGTGGGGCGGGTGCTGTGACCCGGCAGCGTTTTGAGCGATCGCTGGCCAGAAATTCGCAAGGGCATATTTTTTAACGTAGCGGTTTTCGCCCCAAATAAAAAGCCCCGGGAGTCTTGCCGTGTTTCGACCCCAGGACTTTTGTTTGCGAATCACTCCTCACTACCTAAAAGATACGCTGAGTCCTTGGGAATGCCTATAGCGACACATGACACTTTCTCAAGCGGCACCCTTTTCTCTTTGGGCTGCGGGTGTTGACTGCATTGTAGTGGTTGCTTTGGTTTGAGCTAGCTTGCCGATTTCCTGATCAATAAAGAAGAGTCCTTGCCCCTGTATGCCAATCAGTTCAATTTTGTCAAGGATACTCTTGAACAAAAACTCTTCTTGATGCTGCTCGGCCACATACCACTGCAAAAATTGCAACGTCGCATAGTCAGGCTCCGTATCCGCTAACTGTACTAACTCATTAATCTTGCGAGTCACAAACTGTTCATGCTCATAAACTTTACTGAACATCTCCTTCAGGGACTGAAATGTGTGGGGGGGAGCCTCCATACCGCCTAGGATTGCCAAGGCACCGGTTTCATGCATGTAGTTCAAGAGCTGCCGCATGTGTGCCATTTCCTCATCAGCATGTTGACTGAGGAACGCCGCACAACCCTCGAGGGCTTTGTGGGCACACCAAGAACTCATCTGCAAGTAGAGATGTGCCGAGTAAACCTCAAGGTTGATTTGTTCATTGAGCCGATTGGTCATTGCTAGGGATAGCATTGTTTATTCTCCATTCGTAAAGTACAAGAGCGTGGGAGCCGCACTGATGACAGCTTCCACAGCGGCTAGGGATGATTTTTTTCACACGTCCTTTTCGGATGAGTTGGCTAAGGATCAGTTCAATCATCGCTGGCGGTACCTGAAAATGGGCAACCAATTCTTCCAAGGAAACCACGTGGTGCTTCTGAATATAGTCCTGTAGTTGCAAGAGCATCATCATGTCCCCTGTGGCGAGGAAACCCGCTGGCGATCGCCCCAATACTTCAGGGCCATGATCACCACCCCCATCACTGCCCCTAGGCCTAATAACCAGACCAGCGAGAACATTGGATGCGCTGCAAATGTCATGAGTTGGTAGTAGGCAGTGGCGACCCAGTAGGCCAATCCCGTTGTCCAAACCGATACAAACATGGTCCAGCCCAAATTGGTTTCTCGATAGACAGCGGCAGTGGCCGACACACAGGGGAAGTAGAGTAAAACAAAGAGTAGGAAGGCGATCGCCGCCGCGGGCGTACCGAACCGCCGTGCCATCTGGCCAAAGGTCGTGTAGTGCACATTCTGAATTTCAGCCGCTGCTTCGGGGTTATCCGCCTTTTGCAACACATGGAACCCTAAAGGATCAAGCACCCGTTGCCCCAGCTCACTGAGATTTTTGGGAATGCTGAGCACTGCTTCCTTCAATCCCCCCAAAACTGAAAAGGGTTCTTCTGGTGTATCCCCAGCTTCAGTGCTTTGAGCTTCTTGGCGAGCTAACTCTGTATAGAGGGCATCCATTGTTCCCACCATCACCTCCTTGGCAAAGATCCCCGTAAAGAGTCCCACGGTTGCTGGCCAGTTCTCAGACTGAATCCCCATGGGTGAAAAAATGGGTGCGATTTGGCGACTAAAGGCGCTCAAAATCGATTGAGTACTATCCTTTTGGCCAAAGCTACCATCGGTGCCGACAGAGTTGAGAAGTCCGAGGATGACCACAAGGACAACAATCATCTTGCCCGCTCGACTAATAAAGGTTTTTAGCCGCTCCCAAGCCCGCAGGAGTATCCCCCTGAAGGTAGGTAAATGGTACGGGGGCAATTCCATCACAAAAGGGGCAATCTCTCCTTGAAAGAGGGTGCACTTCATCAGGAACCCTGTGAAGATGGCTGCTGCAATTCCCAACACATAAAGCAAAAACACGATATTTTGGCCGTTGTGGGGGAAGAAAGCAGCAACAAACAGGGCATAGACCGGTAGGCGGGCACCACAGGACATAAAGGGATTCATCAGAATCGTCATTAGGCGATCGCGCCGATTCTCCAGTGTGCGGGTGGCCATAATGCCGGGGATATTGCAGCCAAAGGAGACCATCATCGGTACAAAGGACTTACCGGGTAAGCCCAGCCAGCGCATCAGCCGATCCATGACAAAGGCTGCCCGTGCCAAGTAACCGGAGTCCTCAAGAAGCGTGAGAAAGATAAAGAGCAAACCAATTTGGGGAATAAATGTTGCCGTTGTTTGGATACCGCCCCCCACACCCTCTGCCAGAAGACCAATGAGCCAACCGGGGGCATTTAATGTTTCCAGCACCTGTGTCGGCCAACCCACGACCAGCGTTCCTACACCAATATCAAAAAAGTCAATAAAGGCACCCCCCACGTTAATTGAGATGAGAAACACCAAGTACATGACGGCTAGGAAAATGGGAATTCCCAACCAGCGGTTGAGCACAATGCGGTCAATACGATCAGAGACTGTTGCTGTCAGGCGATCGCCCTGTTCCAAAACGCCAGTCATCAACTGCTGAATCCAGCGATAACGACTATCGGCAATCAGAAGGTCAATGTCTTCTCCTAGGGTGCGGTGAATTCGCTCTCGCCATTTGCGCAGTGGTGCGACAACATCATTGGGAACTGATTCAACATATTGCAGCCAAGCCAAGGCCTGTGCCCGATCTTTGACACCTTGAGTCAGCAAATCAGCAATAGCCTCTTCAATCACAGCGGGTTGGGGCACTTTGGCAGGGGAGATGGGGGGCGCCTCCAAGCCTGTGCGAATGGCTTGCCGCAGTTGAGCAAAATGCTGTTGTTGTTTGGCACAAAAGGGTAGAACTGGAAGACCTAAGCGCTGGCTCAAGGCCTTGATATCAATCTTGATTTTGGCGGCACGAGCCACATCCATCATGTTGAGGACAAGGATGAGGGGGACTCCCAGATCAAGCAACTGCGATGTGAGGTAAAAATTGCGCTCTAAGTTAGCGGCATCCAGAATATTCACTACCAAGTCATATTCCCCCGCCAACAGAAACTTGCGGGCAATTTGCTCGTCTAAGCCAGTGCTATCCTCAGCATCGAGGGCATAGACCCCCGGTAGATCCACGACTTGGACAGTGAGGTCGCGATCGCGATAGCGGCCTTCCTTGCGCTCAACAGTAACTCCTGGCCAGTTTCCCACCCGCTGATTTGCCCCTGTAAGACCATTGAAAATGGTTGTTTTGCCACAATTTGGGTTGCCAATCAGAGCAATTGTTGCTGCCACGTCACACTCCTTTGCTAGAGCAGATGAACTTTGAGAGCATCAGCTTCATCCTTACGCAAGCTCAAATGAAAGCCTCGCACCCTAATCTCTGTGGGATCACCCAAGGGGGCATGGCGGACAACCTCAACTTCGGTGCCAGGGGTTAAGCCCATTGCTAATAATTTGCGTTTGTAGCTGGGGGCAGTGGAGGCATAGCCAATAATGCGTAGGCGAGTCCCAATGGGGGCAGTGCGTAGGTTCACCACTGGTAGTTCTAGTAGCTTGAGGAAGATGCTTTGGGCTAGCTCATGGTTAATGCAAAACCGCTTTGAGTCAAGAGCCACCATGACTGCCCCGCGATCGCTCCGATGTAGGATACTGATTATTGCCCCCGGTGCCAGACCCATCCCCAACAGTTGCTGAGTATTGCTGCACATTAATTTCACAAGGCAATAGCGATCGCCCACCTTAGCTTCAGCAAGGGAAATCAGGTTAGACACGCTGCGTCTCCAGCGCTGCCTTTGAGAATGGAGGTCGGCGATATAGGTAAAGGGGGACCACAAGGGTGATGACATATTGCATTTGATAATTCTTTGGAAGCTTCTTGTTGCGGATAATTCTCAATTTATAGCACGGTTTTGCAATGAAACTACGACTTTAGCAAATCTTAATCTGTCTGCGATCATCCTGAGAGCTGGAGCTATTTGAAAGTTTTGGTGTAGCGTTCGTCTTGAATGAGATAATTAGACTTACAATAATTCTTTTTATGAGACACTTAATCTCATAAGAGATATTATAAAAAACTAGCCTGAAGGGACGGGCAAAGCTGCTGTAATATCACCTCAGCGTTAGGGCACGGGGATCAAACGTGCTCAAAACCACGAAAGTCCCTATGGGTTTAGAAACCACCCTTATCTCATAGAGGCAGTTTGAAAAGTTGCCTGAGTTTTGTCGTCAGCCAAGTTTTGATGGTCTTTTTCTGAGCTTGGGTCATCTCCGCCTCAATGAAACAAATAAACAGACGAGCGAGGTCAACGCTTTTGATTTCCAAGTAGCGCAAGTAGCGTTTGAACTCATTGGGTTCCTCAGGCCAGTGGGGTAGCGTGTCATCGCCCATGCCTAGGGCTTTGGCAGCAACGATTCAATCGTAGTAATCGGTGTACTAAACCTCTGGATCTTCCATGTCGGGAAAGAGCCGAGCGTTGCTAATCAGATGCAGGAGAGCGACTAGGATAGCCTTTCTGGTGCGGTAGAGCTGTCTCGGCGGACAATGTTCTGCTGTAAGCAGATGAACAAGACGCATCAGGGCAAACACTCGATCTACGGTGATCTCAAAGTCTGACCGCCCTCGAGCGGGAGGATGCTTTTCTCCTTGGCCATAGGTCGTTTGCGGTAGGTTATCGTGCTGAAGCCGTGCTGCTTTTAGCTTTGCCGTAGAAACATTGGCCGTGGATCGCAAGAGAACCGCAAAGAAGCGCATCTTACTCGTTCCTAGGAAGGAATTTTGTCATGGAGTCTTCATCAAGGTTTACAGTTGCCATCACTAGAGACAACGGTTGGCATCGAACACTTGGAAAACGGCTCCACCTGACTGGTTCTCTCTGACCGATTGTGGGTGCCACAATAGAGCAGATTTTTCAAACTCGCTTCTAAAAAGGGTTTTTACTGCCCTAGTTTAGACTATGGACTAAAACTGGACTAAATTTTTTTCTTGCCCCAACTGCTCCATCGCGATTGAGGAAAACCCTAGCAAGTGTTATCTTAGATAAGTTGTCGGGATGTAGCGCAGCTTGGTAGCGCACTTCGTTCGGGACGAAGGGGTCGCAGGTTCAAATCCTGTCATCCCGATTCACTAGCCTTAAGCTGTTAAGATAGGTAAGAAATACCCTTGGATTTTCTTGTGCTATGACCTCGGCTGCATCCTCAGTTGCCCGTTCTGACTTAGCAGAGCTGCGTCGTCTCAAGTCTCTCTTGCCACCAGAGCTGCAAAGCTGGGTGACGATCGAACCGGCCAGTGGGGTGAATCCTCCTCTGATTACCTGTGAGGAAATTGGCAAGGATGAGGTGGAAATTCAAATTGATTTAGCCCGTTGGGATCAATTGGCCAAGGATCAGCGCAATCTCCTCTTTTGGCATGAGGTCGCCCGCATTCAAAATGACACCATTCCCCGTGATGGCTGGGAGATGGCCGCCTTGGCCATTGGTCTGGGGGGTGCAGTAGGGGAACTCTGGGTTCAAGATGGCCTACTGCTGCTGCTCGCCCTTGGGCTGTGTGGCTTTTCGGGCTGGCGGCTTTACCAGCGCAATAATGGTGAAAAGGTTCTCAAGGAAGCCATTGCTGCCGATGAGCGGGCGATCGCCCTCGCCACCCGCTTTGGTTATGAACTCCCTAATGCCTACAAAAGTCTCGGCAGCGCCCTTAAGTTCTTGATTGAGCAAGCCCCGAATCGCCGCCAGCGCAAACGCTATGAACTGCGTCTGCAAGCCCTGAAAAAGAGTGCGGCCAAAGCGAAAGCCCGCATGCAGGCGATGCAAAACGAACCCCAAGGCGAATCCTGATCATGGCTCGGCCAAAACGCCAACTGCTGCTACCAACCATCATTCTCCTATGGACAGTGGCGAGTCTAGGTTTTATGGCGCAGTGGGAGTTACATCCTGTCCTGCGCTACTATGGCTGGGTCTTCACGGCTCAAATTGCTTTTTTGATTTTCTTTGCGCCAGCGATCGCGCGACAGCTCAGGGGTGCCAAACGTTCCCAAAAGAATGAAAGCCTGCATTCATAAAAAACCCTCGATCGCTCTGACCGAGGGCAGCACCTATGGCTCAACAGGACAACTATTGCGATTAGCTTTCAACAGCTGGATTGAGAAAATTTTCTAATTCCTTGAAATTGAAGCCCATGGCTCGTAGAGCGTGCCAAAGATGCCCCTGTAGGAAGAAAAAAGCAAGGAAGAAGTGAGCATTGGCTAACCAAGCACGAGGAGTATGCTGCCCAAGGGGCAGATCAATGGTGTCTGCAAAGTAGGGGGCAATTCCCAGTTTCACTTCTAGGGGTGGCCCGTAAAACTCTACAGGATAGGCGAGGGTATTGACTGCACAGAAATAGGCCGCCACAAATCCCGCGAGGGCAATACCGCCAAGGGAGTAGGAAAGGATAGCTTCAGCATTAAACATCAGCACTTTCCGTGCCCAGTTCAGCGGCGGCACAAGGATATGCCAAATGCCACCTGCAATGAGCAAAATCGCGACGTAGATATGACCGCCCACGAGGTCTTCCAGATTGTCAATAGTGGCAAAGTGGGTTTGGTAGCCGTAAATGACAAAGGGATCCAACGTGGGTTGAGTAACAAGGCGTACGGTTTGCAAATTGGTATCGTAGAGTCCACCCCAGATTGTTGCTTTGAGTACCAATAGCAGGGCACCGAATCCCAAAAAGAGCAAATGATGCCCCAGAATAATCCCCAGTTGTTTCGGATCGTCCCAGCGGAAATGGAAGCGCCGCGCCCGCCCTGTGGCGGTACTGAGATCATGAGGAGCACGAAATGTGTGGAAGAGGGCACCCGCACCGAGCACTGCCGAGGAAATGAGATGCACTGCCCCAATCACAAAGTAGGGGTATAGATCTACAACTTTACCCCCCTCACCGATGCCGAATCCCAATGTTGCCAGATGGGGCAGCAAAATCAAGCCTTGCTCACCCATGGGTAGATTGGGGTTGTACTGTGAAATTTCGTAGAGCGTAAAGGCACCCGCCCAAAATACAGTTAGGGCTGCTTGGGCTACATGGGCAGCAATGAATAGGCCGGACAGGTTCACAAATCGAGCATTGCCCGCCCACCAGTCGTACTTGACATTGGCCTGACCGTAGGTTTGCAAGCCGGCACCTGTTGGGGGTGACCCAGTCCTAGAAGTTGAGGGTTCACTGGCGATCGCCATACATTCCTCCTTTGATAAAAACATGCCATCAATGTCAAGCTTATTGAGTATAAGTCTCAATAAAGCCTAGGCATACTATAGCATCACTATTGAGAATTAGTAGCATTTAATAAGGATACAAACGTAAAGATATGTAACTAGCCTCCGGTAGTACTCTGTATCTCTAAGAACTTGAGCAGAATCCTGTCAAGGCAGTAGGGTAATAGCAATAGGCTATTGGCAGGCAGGTATGGCCATTTTGCTTTATCACGACGATGTGGCAACGGCGGCAATGTTGGTCTCCATCCTGACCAATGCCGATCATCGGGTGGATGTGGTTGCCCGATCGGAAGACCTCTGGGGATTATTGGCCAGTAGTCGCTATCACCTCTTGATTGTGGATGAGTCCCATTTGGGCACAGCAGCGGATGCCTTTTGCCAACAGGTGCGCGATCTTGGATTCCAAGAACCGATTTTGATCCTCACCCAACAAGATTGGCCAACTCAGCCGGAAAGCCAAGTCATTTATTACCACTATCCTTGCTCGCCAGCCGCCCTCCTCGAAATTGTCCAGCAACTCCTGAGCGCGATCGCCACCTCCCAACCCGAGAACAATACTGATTCGGGACTGCCCCTTGTCCTCCACATTGACAACGACACCGAGTTAATCCACTCCCTTGAGGAGCATTCTGCGGATGGAGGGTTTCGCTACGTGGCCATGGATAGCTGGCCCCTAGTCAATACCTTCCTGCAAGAGTGCTGGCCGAATGCCGTCATTCTCAATCCTGAAGTGATGCCCGATGAGGTCACTACCCGCGAATTTTTACAGCAGTTGCGGCAACATCGTCCCCCCATCCCCGCCCTTGTGTTTACCGCCCATGACACATGGCGCGATCGCCTAGCAGCCATTCGCCTTGGCTCGCGGATGACCCTGAGTAAGCCTGTGGATGTTGAGCGGCTCCTGCAAACGCTCGAACAGTTGTTGCAACCGCAAGAGATCACCTCTGCCAATATCCTGACCGTGGATGACGATGCTGTCACGTTGGCTATCTTGAAACGACTCTTGGAACCTTGGGGGATGAATGTCACCGCCCTTCAGAACCCCGATCAATTTTGGGATGTCCTAGAGGCCACCAACCCTGAATTGGTGATTCTTGATGTCCAAATGCCCGGTATTAACGGCTTAGAACTCTGCCAAGTGGTGCGCAATGATCCCCGCTGGAACCAGCTGCCAATTCTCTTTCTCACCGCGACCACTGACCCCGCCCTCGTTACCCAACTCTTTGCCGCGGGTGCCGATGATTTCGTCAATAAACCAATTGTTGGCCCTGAGCTGATGACGCGGATCATTAACCGCCTAGAGCGTACCCGCCTCCTGAAACGCTTGGCAGAAGTAGATCCCCTCACGGGATTGAGCAATCGTCGTAAAGCCACAGAAGATATTGAACGCTTTCTAACCCTTGCCAGCCGCCAACAGCAAACCCTCTGCATCGCCGTTTTGGATTTAGATTACTTCAAACGCATCAATGACACCTATGGCCACGATGTCGGTGATCAGGTGCTGGTGACCACCGCTCGAATGTTGCGACAGTCCCTGCGGATGGAGGACGTGGTGGCTCGCTGGGGAGGCGAGGAGTTTTTAATTGCCCTCTATGGCATTTCCCTTGATGTGGCCAAGCACCGCCTTGCTATCTGTTTACAGCGATTGCGCAACCATACCTTCCATGCCCCCAACCACGACAGCTTCAAGGTGAGTTTTAGTGCCGGTATTAGTCAATTTCCCAACCATGGGGAGACCTTACTGCAACTGGTGAAGATAGCCGATGATGCCCTCTATGCTGCTAAAGCCGCAGGACGTTCCCAGATTGCAACAGCACCCAAGGAGATGCCCCCAGAGCTTGCCAATACTTCCCCCCAAGAATCATAAGCTATCCTAAAGGAGCACCTGATTCTCTGTAAAACCTTCCACTGGTATTGTTGAGTTCTCTAGATCTATGAGCCTTGAGGCGTCCCCTGCCCAAAATGCCACCATTCTCCTAGTAGATGACGATCCTAACCTTGTGCTCTTGGTGAAGGATTACCTTGAGATGCAGGGGTACCGAGTGCTGACGGCAGCCCATGGCAATGAGGGGCTGGCTATCTTACAGCAGCAGACGCCAGATTTAATCATTTGTGATGTGATGATGCCCCAGATGGATGGCTATAGCTTTGTCAGTGCTGTCCGACAACAGACACACCTGAGTTGGTTACCGGTGCTCTTTCTCTCGGCGAAGGGTCAAACCCACGATCGCATTAAGGGGTTGCAAACGGGGGGTGATGTCTACCTTGTCAAGCCCTTTGAACCCGACGAACTCTTGGCTCAAATTCAAGCTCTCCTCAAACAAACGGCTCGCTTGCGAGAGACTCAAGGACTTCAACCGCCTGCGGTGCCCACCCCGCCCCCCGGTGTCGAACTCACCCCCACAGAAACACGAATTCTGTGGTACGTTGCCCGTGGCATGTCCAACCGTGAAATTGCGGCGGAGCTACATGTGAGTCAGCGCACAGTGGAAAGTCACGTTAGTAACATGTTAGGGAAAACGGGATGCCATAATCGCACCGAATTGGCTCGCTGGGCGATCGATTACCATTACGTGTGAGCTTCTTCCCCGCGCTTTTTAAGTCTATATCTCAAACACCTTAGTCCATGGGCATATCCTGTATCACCGCTGCATGTGCTCTGCCAATAGGGCTTGGGCACGGGGTTTATAGAGCAAGTAGAACAGGGCTTCCATGTAGCGCATCATGTCTTCGCGATTTTCTTGGGAAGAGAAGTTCCAAAAGCCGTAGATCTTGGCGAGGGAGAGCAGGCGTGTACAGTGAATTTTCCAAGTGTAGGTGCTATAGACCCGCTCAATACCGGCTTTGGAAATCCGCTGCCACTGTTCGGGATCGCGATCGCAAGCGTCTAAAAAGCGGACAATGGTTTCAGCCATTTCTTCTAAGTGGGGGGGATTGATATAAAAGCCATTCACCCCATCTTGGATAATTTCCAGAGGCCCACCAAAACGAGTCCCAAAGGTGGGCAGACCACTGATCATGGCTTCCAGAATCGTCAGGCCAAAGGCTTCAAACAACGCCGGCTGGACAAACATCCCTTGGCGATCGGCAATAATGCGATAAACTTCGCCGGAGTCTGCCTTGGGCAAACGAATCCCTAGCCAGCGAATTTTGCCATGGAGGTTGTACTTGTGAATAATTTGATAGAGCTTCTCAATTTCGGCAATTTCCTCGCGATCGCTAGAGTCTTCGGCACGCAACTTACCCGCCACCAAAATCAAATTGCAGCGGTCTTGGAGTTCTTGACTGCGGCCAAAAGCTTCTGCCAGTCCTGTGAGGTTTTTAATCCGATCCAGCCGTGCCATCGAAAAGAGAGGGCGTTTGTTCGGATCCTCTAGGTAACCATAAATTTGCTGCGGATCCTCAAGGGTAAAGAGCAGTTCCTCCAACCGCTGGCGATCGCCCTCCAGTCGCTCTGTGTAGTGGTAGTAGGGAAAGTAAACCTGTTCATTCACTCCCGGTGGCACCACATTAAATTTGGGGCTAAAGAGTTCAATACCATTCACCACATGGTAAAGGTCAGGCATGGTGAAGGATTGGTAGGACTCATACTGGCCAATACTGTCCGGCGTCCCCACAATCTCTTGGTAGGTACTGCTGATGATAAAGTTGGCGGCATTCATGGCAATCAGATCCGCCGTAAATTGCAGTGAGAAGTGATACTTGTCCTCCAAATCCTGCCAGTAGAGGTTACTAAAGAGGTATTTCGATTTCTCCAAGGCATGGGCAATGTTACACTGGGTCACCTTCAGGCGCCGTGCCAGCAAAAAGGCCACTAAATTGCCATCGGAATAATTACCAATAATCAAATCAGGGACATGGCCAAATTCTGCCCGCAACTCCCGCTCTGCATCAATGGCAAAGGTTTCCAAATAGGGCCAGATCTCAAAGCGAGAAATCCAGTTTTGCGTCACCTTCGGATTAAATTCGCGGAAGGGCACCCGTAGGATCCACGCATCGTTGGTGCCATAGATTTTCTCAAGGCGTTGGTTGCACAGTGTGCCCTCGGCATTGGGAATCAGACGAGTCAGGACAATAATTTTAGGCCGTGCCTCCAGTACCCCCAACCCCGCCAGTTCTAAATCCTCCCGCATTTGTTTTTCGAGGTTTTTCACTTGGTCGAGGATATAGACCACCTGCCCACCGGTGTCGGGTCGCCCCAGCACCCCCTCTTGGCCAAACCAACCGTGGGGAGAAATCAGGGCAATGCGAAAGAGCATCGGAATCCGCGAGACAAAGGCCTCTAGTACTTGGTGATCCGGCGAGTCGAGGAGTTGATCGAGAATTTCTAGAGTCTCCCGCACCCGTGCGGCGGTATTGCCCCAACCCGGTTCAAAGCCGAGATTTTGCAGTTCAAAGCGAAACTCACTGTAGGCCTCGTCGGGGGCGCGATCGCTCAGTGCTACGAGGGCTTGTTTGACTTGTTCCGACAGCTGTTGAGGAGAACGAATGCGATCGTTTAGCAGCAGTTGATAGCCGTTGTAGCGATGAATTTTCAGGAAGTTAAAAAGATTTTGCTGCCACTGCCGCGGATCTTGGAAGAGTTTACTAGATAGATAACGATTGAGGAATTCCACCCCCTTACCGATATTCTTGGCATCGCGGATGATCGGGGAATAGTCGTAAAAGGGCTGGACATCAATTTCAAAAACATCCCCTTCGTTGGGATGGTAGCGGTTGACCAAGCGATCGCGCAGATCCAATAGCTCCGGAATCGTCATTGGCACAATCGTCAAATCCTCCACCAGCAGCCGACACACCTCCTGCTGGGCAATGCGTGGCCGAATGATCCAACAGAGACTTTCATTGTCAACAATGATCTCTTGGGTGTAAAACACCAGCTTGCTGAGGCGGGATTCTAAGGGCGTAGGCACCAAGCGATCGTTGTCCCGACAGTAATCGGCAAACGCGGTCAGAATCTCGTTGCGCAGGAGATAGCGCTTTTCCCCCAATTGCAAAATGCGTGAAAACTGACGCAGATCGGTACGTTCGTCACTTTCAACAACGGATTTGAGGAGGACAGAGGTCATCGGTAAACTCAGAACACGGCTTTTACTTGAGACAGCCCACGGGCAAAGCTCGTTTCCATTCTAGGTATCTCCTTAGATGGGGTCAATTTTGCAGGAGCGATCGCCGGATGTGCCGACAGTTCCATAAGCCAAACACTAACCACAGGCCTAACAGCCCACCCGTAAGTGCCAGTACGGGCACGACACCAAAATTACGGATGAGAATGGGTGCTGCTGCTGTAAATAAACCACCCCCGACAATCGGCTCGAAGAGAATTTGTTTGTAGGCAAAACTTTCCAAGGCGCCCGATTGATTATGCGGATCCACCATGCGAATCAGTAACAACCCCGTGGAGGTCACCCCCATCGATTGTCCCATGTCGCCAATACCGCGCTCAAACCAAAAGGTGGGGAAAATTCGCGGCGCTAGATACAGCATGACAAAGAGATTCCAAGCAATTCCCCCCAAGCTCAAAAGAATAAAGGGGATCAGGTTCTCACCGATAGCTGCCAACGAAAGGGTTGCTAAAGCGGTAACAATGGTTACGTCCAAAGCCACACCGCCGATGTGGTTAATCAATGGCCGACTAATCAAGTACTGTTTGCGCCAACGGGTCAGGATTAACTGAACAATAATGCCACCAATCAGGGCAAGGGGAAACAGGGGCACGTAAGGCATTAAGGTCAAACTCGTTTGTCCCCAAGTGACACGCTCCAATAGCCGCAGGGCTTCGAGAATCACCCAGCCCACAATAATCGCCAAGCCCACAAAACAGAAATTCAATGACAGGGGATCAATGAGCAAATCCCGCAGCAGTTGTTGTCGTCGTGCCCGTGTCTCCGGGTCATCCTGGGGATGGGGGTCTGCCTTCTCCTGTTCTTCCCAGTTCAGTAAAGGTTTCACCTGCAAGCGTCCTGTGCGCCGCGCCCAGTTGATCAGTGTCACCCCAAAAACTACCCCAGAGACTAAACCCACAGTGGCCAAGCCCAACGCCATATCGGCGCCGGCTGCAAAACCCAACTCCTTGAAGGTCTCAGCCATGCCAGCGGCAGTCCCATGTCCACCCTCAAAGGTAATTTCAATGAGCGTACCAGCAATGGCATCCATGCCAAACAGGGGGCTTAGAACGAGCAAGACCAGCAGCAGACCGACCACGTATTGTCCCCAAGCCAGAATCTGACCAAAGGCCACCTGCGGTGAGGCTTTCTGCCAAATGTCCCGCGGCGTGGGAATGATTTCACCCAAGAATAGACAGGCAAAAACGATATTGATGAAAATACTGGGAGACTGTTTCCAGACTTCCCGAATGTCTTCGGCAAAAAGACCATTGGCCAGACCAGAGTCGGGTGCAATTTGACTGGCGATCGCCCCCAGCACACTAGGACCAAGGATGAGTCCCAAGACGCCCGCAATCACTGAACTGGGCATATAGAGCGATCGCATCAGTGCCCAGCGCTGCCGCACAATGCGCCCCAACAGCAGCAAAACACCAATAAAAATAAACGCCCAGAAAACCGTAATCAGCCTAAACATGAACCCCGCCAACTCCTAAGGTTGTGGTGATCATAGAGCCTGCAACGGCAAGACTCAACTCTGCGCAAGTTTGTGGCGGCGCAACCAATCCAAAAGCAAGGCATTCACGCGATCGGGTTGCTCATCGTGGGGACAGTGACCCGTGTGATCCAACTCCACCACCTGCATCATTGGCTGTACCTGTTGAAACTGCTGGCTCAGTATCGGCGGGATGAAGCGATCCTGCTTGCCCCAGATCAGCAATAGGGGTTGGGACACACTTTTGAGCATGGTCTTGGCACTCGGTCCAAAATCCGTGCGGCTCATGGCGCGGATGATGTGCACAAAGGCGCGATCGCTATCACGGTCATAGGCAGGCGTGAGCAAGATTTCTAGCAATTCATCATTCACACAATCGGGGTTGGCGTAGGCCAGTTGTGCCCAACCCTTGACAATGAAGGGACGGCGAATCGTGTAAAAAAGGGTGCGCAGCAGCCAAGGAGCCGTAAATATCTGTTCAATTCCGCTCACAAGGGGGGCGATCGCCCTCGGAATCAACTCCTCGCGCACGGCTGGATCCGGCAGGCTCAACATCACTACCCCCGACACCATCTCTGGGTAGCGATAAGCACAGGTAAGGGCAATCAAAGCACCAATGGAGTTGCCAACAAGCACGGCTGGTTGCCCAACAATTCCTTGCCAAAAGGCATGAACCTGAGCCGCCCAAAACTCAGCTCCATAGGCAGCAATGGGTTTTTCTGACGCTCCCAACCCCATCAAATCAAGGGCATACGTCGGCTGATGCTCTCCCAAAGCCCGAAGATTGTATCGCCAATGCCGTAGAGAGGCCCCAAAGCCGTGCAGCAAGATCACAGGAGACCCCCCATGAGTGGATCGCCAAAAACTATAGCGACTCTGCCACCCCCGCCAGCACCACTCCCGCTCGACGCCATAACGATAGGGTTCGACCAGTTGTCTCATGCACCCATTCGTCCAATAATGACTTCTATCTTAGTTATGAAGTTTTGCAACAGGTTCATCCAGCCCCAAAAAGGAGTTCCACATTGAGTCCATCAGCAACAGTACAGACAAAGGATGCGATCGCCCCCCACGGCGGTATCCTTGTAAATCGAATCCTCTCCCCTGAACAAAAACAGGCGTGGCTGGCCCGTGCCGATCAATTGCCCCGCATTACCCTCGATGAGCGCGCTGTCTCTGACTTAGAACTCATTGCCATTGGTGGCTTTAGTCCGCTGACGGGGTTTATGGGACAGGCCGACTACGAGCGGGTGGTTGAGGAAATGTACCTTGCCAATGGCTTACCTTGGTCAATTCCCATTACCCTCTCGGTCAGTACTGAGGTGGCTGCTCGCCTAGAAATTGGCCAAACCATTCGCCTCGATAATGCAGCGGGTCAGTTTTTGGGCATTCTTGAACTCACCGAAAAATACACCTATGACAAACGCCGTGAGGCGCGCTGTGTCTATCGCACCGAAGATGACAAACACCCCGGCGTCAAAGTGGTCTATGAACAGGGAGAAATCAACCTTGCAGGCTCGATTTGGCTCCTAGAGCGGCATCCTCATCCTCAATTCCCCAACTACTGCATTGATCCGGTGGATTCCCGTGCCCTCTTCCGTGCAAAAGGGTGGCGCACGATCGTCGGTTTCCAGACCCGCAACCCCATCCACCGTGCCCATGAATATATCCAAAAATGTGCCCTTGAAATTGTGGACGGCCTCTTTTTGCATCCCTTGGTGGGTGCCACTAAGGAGGATGACATTCCTGCCGATGTACGGATGCGCTGCTATGAAATTATGCTGGAGCACTACTTCCCCAAAGATCGGGTGATTCTGGCCATTAATCCGGCAGCCATGCGCTATGCAGGGCCACGGGAAGCGATTTTCCATGCGTTAGTACGCAAGAATTACGGCTGTACCCATTTCATTGTGGGTCGCGATCACGCGGGCGTCGGGGACTACTATGGTACCTATGATGCCCAACATATCTTTGATGAATTTGATCCAGCAGCCTTGGGCATTATTCCTCTAAAGTTTGAGCATGCCTTCTACTGCACCCGCACCCAGTCTATGGCCACCAGTAAAACCAGTCCCAGCCAACCTGAAGAACGCATTCACCTCTCAGGCACCAAGGTACGGGAAATGCTGCGTCGCGGAGAATTGCCCCCCCCAGAGTTTTCGCGGCCAGAAGTAGCCGCAGAACTGGCACGGGCGATGCGACAACCCCAACTGACTCAATAGCCTAAGAATAAAACGAGGGGGTCAAGCTGACGGCAGCAAGACCCCTAACGAAGTTAGCAATGACGAATCAACTCAACAACTAACGTGGACAAAATGTGGTTTTAGCTGGCGATCCAAACCCCCACTAGGCGATCTCAACCGATCAAGCTTGGAGCATGGACACTAGGTAATGGATTGCTGTCAACGTTGACGACCTTGGATACTGGGAGGTTACCTAGCTTTGCCTTAACTCCCATGGACGACAGGATGGGGACTTCGGCAGTAACCACACAAACGACAAGGCTGGATAAAGCGAGAGGACAACTATACAACGGTGAAGCTCAAAGGATTGATTTTGATATTACTCGCAAGACAGGAGTGAAATTTATCTTGGAGTAACTTTGCTTTATCCCGAACTCAAGGACTGGGAGGCACAAGCCTTAAGTTCACTCTTATCGTTAACCCTTCTTTGCTGTGCCTACTTTTAAGTTAGCATAGACCTTGGGGAATGCTCAAATGTTAACGGGAAATTCAATATCTGAAATATTCCTTAATTGATTCTGCAATATGCCGTTAGATTCAGTGGTTGTGACCTTTTAGTGGTATCTCCAGTGCCGAACGTTATCTCTAGGTTTTAACAGTTTGGGCGATCGCCCCAAGCTCATCAAAAAAACTGCACCAGCCCCATGATTGCCGCTATGGCGGAGCTGATGCCGAACTAATACTAGTTATTTTTACCTGTAAAGTCTCTACAGGGATTCTGCTTGCGGAAGACAGTAACTAACTCTTACGGGAGGGTGTTCCCGTGAAGGGCTGCGCTCCTGTGGAAGGATAGTGATCATTGCGAGGGGTGAAGATGCGCCCAAATGCCTCCATCAAAAAGACCATCATACTTTGCAGTTTCTCACGTAGTGCTTTTAACATAGGTCAACTCCTAAAGAAAGCGATTTAGGCTTCAGCCTTTGGCTTAATGATTGAACACCGCAGGAAAAACTTGAAACTTGCTCTACCGGAGCAACGGAATCGGACTTCGCCTCAAGATCATTAGGTAAAGGCTGTACTTTTAGTATAAAAAATCAGACCAGTTACCTGAGAGAGTTTGAGACAATTTTTTATATGCTGAATAAGGAAGTTATTGATTTGTGAAATTTTGTTCTAAATGAGATTACGCCCATGACATTTATTCCCCCTCTTGCTGATCTTTCGCTGCGGGCACAGGTAGCGCAGATGGTGGTTGTGCGAGCCAGTGGCTACCTCTACGATCGCCAGATTCAGTACCCCGCTTGGGAGCCGCCCCAAAACACCTTAAAACACTGGCTTAAAGACTGGGGAGTTGGCGGGGTGATCCTTGTGGGGGGCAGTGCCGTCGAAGCGGCAGAACGCTGTCGGCAACTTCAATCTTGGGCGACGATTCCCCTATTACTAGCGGCGGATATTGAGGAGGGGGTTGGTCAACGCTTCAGTGGTGCGACACAATTTCCCCCGCCAGCGGCTTTAGGAGCCATTGCCCAAAAGAACCGAGAACGGGCAGTTGACCTTGCAAGGGCAATGGGGGCATCCACCGCAGCCGAGGCTTTAGCCATTGGTTTGAATTGGGTTCTTGCTCCGGTGGTGGATGTGAATAATAACCCCGCGAACCCGGTGATTAATGTGCGTGCCTTTGGTGAGGAACCAGACATTGTCAGTACCCTCGCAACCGCTTTTATTCAGGGGGCACGTGCCTATCCAGTGCTAACAACGGCAAAGCACTTTCCTGGCCATGGGGATACAGCCACGGACTCCCACTTGGAACTGCCGGTGATTCCCCACGATCGCGATCGCCTGCAAGCCATTGAATGGCCGCCCTTTGTTGCTGCCATTGCCGCAGGGGTGGATACCGTCATGAGCGCCCATGTCCACCTACCCGCCTTGGATGCCGAGCGACCCGCTACCCTGTCTTCGCAGATTCTCACGGGAATCCTGCGCCAAGAGATGGGGTTTAATGGTCTAATTGTGACCGATGCATTGGTCATGGGGGCGATCGCCAACACCTACGGTACCGCCGAAGCCGCTGTCAAAGCTGTAGAAGCCGGTGCTGATATTTTGCTCATGCCCCTAGATCCCCCCGCCGCCATTGAAGCGGTGGTTGCCGCCGTTGAGTCAGGCCGCATTTCCCCTGAACGCATTCAAGCCTCTGTGAATCGCATCCAATCCACTAAGGCGCGCCTTCAGCCTTTGGCATTGCAGTTGGACTATTTCCAAACCACACCAGCAGTTGAGGTGACTACTGCCATTGCCCAAGAGAGTATGGAACGTGCCGGCCAAGCCTTGCAACCCGTGACCTCAGGGGTGAATTGTCTGATCGTGGATGATGCCTTGGACGCCAGCTTTTTGAACCGCACCTGTCCCGCATTGACACTGCCCCCCACTTGGGGATTTCGCCAACGGCTGGTGATTGATCAGCAAACACCGCTGACCATGATTGAGGGTCTGCCCAGTGAACCCACACTCCTCCAAGTGTTTAGTCGCGGCAATCCCTTCAGAGGTAAAGCCGGTTTAAGCGCGCCAGCGATCGCCACCCTCGAACGACTGCAAACCCAAAATCAACTGGCAGGTCTGGTGGTTTATGGCAGTCCCTATGCCTACCGCAAGATTGCCCAGCATCTGCACCCCGATGTGCCCCGCGTCTTTAGCTATGGGCACTACAGCAGTGCGCAAGGTTTGGCACTAGAGTGCTTGGTTCAGGGAATCGCCTAAAGGTTTCTGGATCTTTATCTTGGGAAACATTTTGGAACCCTTATACTGGCCTTACGTCCCTAGAGATAGCGCCATAGTTATTGGTCTTTGCCAACAATGATTCAGTTTCCCACAGCGGCTAGCCTAGTTACTCTCTATACAGTGGCCACAACGCTGGCGATCGCCCCCGTCAGTTTTGCCGCACCTCAGTCTTGGCTGGATCAACCCCTGCGTAACTGGAATCCCAACCTTCCTATCCTCGACATTCCCCCAAGGGGCAATCCCAATCCAACTGAACTGAACCGCTGTCGCAGCACCCTGCGCTCCCCCCAATCTATGGCCGATCGCCTGATCCAACAGCGAGGCTGGCATCTAGTGGGTACACCCATTCGCCATCAGAATGTGGAAATTATTCTCGGCAATAGTAGCTTTGATGGCATGTGTCGTCCGATGGGGTATCAGGCCTTTGTCTTTTCCGGGGGACGCTACTTGGGAACCTTATCGCCGAATCTCATGGATTCCCGCACTGATGGCTCATTCCTAGGTGAGGTCAAGTTCCAAAACGATGGCACCTTCACCGCAGACTTTGCCCGCTACACGCCCAATGATCCCCTCTGTTGCCCCAGTCGCATCAGTACCGTGACCTATCGCCTCGAAGGGAGACTACTGCCTGTGCCGCGCTTGGTGCCTGTAGCCGTTTCCACGCAACCAACGGCGAATAACACTCCCTCTCAACCCCCGGAACTAAGCCTCAGCGGTCAACGGTGGCGTCTCAGACGCATTGGCAATCAAGCCGTTCCAGTGGATACCGCCTTTATTGAGTTTGATAGTGCTAACCGCCGTGCCAATGGTTTTACGGGCTGTAATAACTTTAATGGTGGCTACACCGCCAACGGCCCGCGTCTGCTTTTTGCTCCCTTAGCAACCACCCAACGCCTCTGCAGCCAAGAACCGCTTCAGAGGGTGGAAACCCAAATGCTACAGGGGCTGAGCCGCACCAACCGCTACCGCGTTCAAGGAAATACCCTGCAACTCTTTGAGGGCAATCGCCTGCTGTTGACCTTTGAAGCGGGTGCAACTGAAAGTCCGCTCAGTGGCCGCTGGCAACTTCAGCGTCTAGCCAATATGCCGATGCCACCGCGCAATCCCATGGATACGGCATTTATTGAGTTTGATAGCAATGCCCAGCGAGCAACGGGCTTCAGTGGCTGCAATAACTTTAACGGTGGCTACAGCGTCAATGGCCAGCAATTGCGGTTTTCGGCAGTGGCGACAACGCGGCGCGCCTGTATTGGTCAACGGGCTCAAAGGATGGAGATGTCGTTTTTGCAGACCCTTGCGCAAACGAACCGCTACCGCATTGAGGGAAATACATTGACGTTCTATGATGGCGATCGCCCCCTTGCGATGTTTCAGCGAACACCCTAGGGAAGATCTGCAATCTTAGTGACTCTTCATGACCGAGAAACCTCGTCCCCGCAAAAAAAATCGCCCGACAGCGACCCGCCCTCCTCGCCCCCAGCGACGCACCCCAGCTAAACCAATTCGGAAAGCACCCCCAACTGCCCCGACGGAGGATGCCCCCGAACTCCTCTATGGTCGCCATGCCGTGCTCTCAGCCCTTGAAAGTGGCCGCCCCTGCAATCGTATTTGGGTGATTCCCTCGCTGCGTTACGATCCGCGTTTTCATCAACGCTTGAATGAAGCCAAACAGCAGGGAGCGATCATTGATACCGTCACCCCCGAACGCCTCGATCAACTGTGCCAGCGGGGACGACATCAGGGGATCGCCCTTCAGGTGGCTGCCTATAAATACTGGTCCCTTGAGGATCTCTTGGCCAAGGCCGCAACCGTGAATCAACCAGTACTCTTGGCTGCCGATGGTATTACGGATCCCCAAAATCTTGGTGCCATGATCCGCACCGCAGAGGCGCTAGGGATGCAGGGGGTGATTATTCCCCAACGACGGGCAGTGGGGATTACGGCAACGGTGGCCAAAGCCGCCGCAGGCGCCCTAGAGTATTTACCGGTGGCACGGGTGATCAACCTCAACCAAGCCCTTGAAACCCTGAAGGCGGCGGGCTATTGGATCTATGGCCTCTCGGAGCGTGGAGCGGTGCCCCTACCGAAAATCACCTTCGATCGCCCCACGGTCTTTGTGGTTGGTAGTGAAGGGGAAGGGATTAGCCTGCAAACGCAAAAGCACTGCGATGAAATTGTCGCCATCCCCTTGGCGGGGCGTACCAATAGCCTAAATGCCTCAGTGGCGGTGGGCATTGCCCTCTACGAGATCAGTTGTCAGCGATCGCCCGCTTGGGATTTGACCCAAGAACCAGAGGCCTAGGAAACCGCTACCACAGACCGCAGGGCAAAAATTTTATTGAGAACCTCCTCGACCACCTTATCGGGAGTGGAGGCACCAGAGGTAATACCAATCGTGACTGGGCAATCGGGGAGCCAATTTTCAACCACGGTGAGATCCTGATGCAGCGGCTTGTGCTCAATGCGATTGCCCGGCCCAATGCGATCGGCAGAATCAATGTGGTAGGAAGGAATGCCGTGTTCAATGGCAATCTCTTGTAGGTGCGTCGTATTTGAGGAGTTGTAGCCACCTATCACTACCATCAGATCCAAGGGTTCCTTGACCAAGTTCAGCATCGCATCTTGGCGCTCTTGGGTGGCGTCGCAGATGGTATTGAAGCTCATGAAGTGCTCATTGAGGCGATCGGGACCGTATTTTTGGATCATCGTACGTTCAAACAATTTGCCAATTTGCTCTGTTTCCCCCTTGAGCATGGTGGTTTGGTTGGCAATGCCGACGCGCACCAAGTCGCGATCGGGATCAAAGCCCGGAGAACAGGCCTTGGCAAACTTGGCCATGAAGGCTTCGCGATCGCCCCCCTTGAGGATGTAATCGCAGACATAGCGGGCTTCTTCGAGGTTGAGCACAATCAGATACGTCCCGGCAAAGGAACTGGTGGCAATGGTTTCCTCGTGGTTGTACTTACCGTGAATGATCGAGGTGAAGCTAACTTTTTTGTGCTTCTCAACGCTGTGCCACACCTTTGACACCCAAGGACAGGTGGTATCCACAATCGTACAGCCGCGCTCACTGAGGAGTTGCATTTCTTGGACACTGGCGCCAAAGGCGGGCAAAATCACCACATCTCCTTGGCGTACCTCGCTAAAATCCTTCACCCCATTCACGACGGGGATAAATTCGACGGCCATTTGCCGCAGGCGCTCATTGACCGAGGGGTTATGGATAATTTCATTGGTAATCCAGATGCGCTCCGTGGGAAAGTGGGTGCGGGTTTCATAGGCAAGGGCAACGGCACGTTCCACGCCCCAACAAAAGCCAAAGGTCTCCGCCAAGCGAATCGTCACATCCCCCTGCTGCCAGCGATAGCCATTGGCACGGATTTGCTGAATCAGAGAACTTTGATACTCGCCTTGGAGCTGCTGGTTGACTTCCTCACCGTGACCAAAGCCTTTGCGGTGGTAGTTTTCGGAACTGTGTAGCGATCGCTTGAATGCGCGGGTATCCATTGGCTCTCCTCTGAAGCAATCTGATGGTATTTTGACACACTCTATAGCGCAACCATGGGGCTGACATCCCGTTGTGCCAACTCCTGTACCGTTTCTCGCGCCCAGCGATCGGCAGCCAAAATGTCCTCTAGGGTGGGGTTGCTAATATTTTGGACAGAGTAGCGATCGCAGGTCATCTCAATCAGCCGCGGAATGTCAAGGAAGGAAATCGCCTCGGCAATAAAGAGCGCCACCGCCTGTTCATTGGCAGCATTCAGCACCGCTGGCATCGCTCCGCCAGCCCGACCGGCAGCATAGGCCAGTCCCATACAGGGATACTTTTGGTGATCGGGCGATCGGAAGGTTAAATTTCCAGCTTTCACTAAATCTAGAGCCGACCAATTCGTGGGGATTCGCTCTGGCCACGAGAGGGCATACAACAGCGGCAAGCGCATATCCGGCCAGCCCAACTGTGCCAGCACCGAGGTATCCTGCAACTCAATGAGGGAGTGAATAATGCTTTGGGGATGGATGACAATCTCGATATTGTCGTAGTCCATGCCAAAGAGGTAGTGAGCCTCGATGACCTCTAGGCCTTTATTCATCAGGGTTGCCGAGTCCACAGTAATTTTCGGCCCCATTGACCAGTTGGGATGCTTCAGGGCATCCGCCACCGTCACTTGAGAGAGTTTCTCCACCGGCCAATCGCGAAAAGCTCCCCCGGAGGCAGTGAGAATGATTTTCCGCAGTCCCCCTTCCGGTACCCCTTGCAAGCACTGAAAAATGGCGGAGTGCTCAGAATCGGCGGGCAGAAGCTTGACACCGTACTCCTGAAGCAGCGGCAAGACCACAGGGCCACCGGCAATCAGTGTCTCTTTATTGGCCAAGGCAATATCTTTGCCCGCTTTAATGGCGGCGATCGTCGGCACTAGACCGGCACAGCCCACAATTCCCGTCACTACAATATCGGCATCCCCATAGGCCGCCACCGTCGCAATACCCGCTTCACCAGCCACCAGTTGCGGTTTTTGGGGCAGATCGGCTAATGCTGCCTCTAACTGCGGCAGTTGTTCAGGATCGGCAATACTGACAATCTCCGGCTGAAATTGACGAATTTGGGGAATGAGTCGCTCCAAGTTACGACCCGCCGCAAGGCCAACCACGCGAAAGCGATCGGGATATTGGGCAACAATGTCAAGGGTTTGGGTGCCAATGGAGCCAGTGGAGCCAAGGAGATTGAGTGCCTTCACAGTTTTTGGGGGGAGGGTCAGTGGACACCTTAATATCTACCGCAGGAGGGGACACAAGGCAAACCCATACCTATTCCGATGAGAATAGCAAGAGGCGTTTCTCTAGTCTTTCCCAGTCATGGTGTTACCCCTCTCCCAACTGGTGCAGCAACTGAATCATAAAAAAGCTGAATTTCTCAGCTATGACACCGCCTTGGCTCAGGTGCGACAGGCCTATCAACAGGCTCTAGGGAGATGGCAGCAACAAAGCATTCCCGACATCACCGCTGCCATTGATCCTGAGATCAGGGATTGGGGAGCGCGCCCCATTGAACCTTGGCAACATGGCTGGTGTATTCCCTTGGGGATGCAGTGGCTCCATCGTCAGGCGGCGCGGGAGTGGGCAATGACGCAACTCATGGATGTCACTACTGTTGCTGTAGATGGTTCCCAGATTGTTCCCAGTGAAGAGCTATTTTTGCCTGTGGGTGTGGTACAGGCGGGGTGGTTTCTCAATCCCCATCGGCGCGATCGCCCCTACGCCAAGGAAATTGTTCTTGAACTGATCACACCAGCGGAACTGCGCCAAGCAGAGACAGAACTGGCTCAACCGCAAACATACCGCTTCCACGAACGCTACATTCACCTGCGCCGTTTTGAACTGGAACTAAAAACCCTGCGGGAACGCATGGCAGAGGTCACAGCACCCGCGTTGCTCCTGTTTGATGGCTCCTTTGTCGCCACCTTTGCCGAGTCCTACGCCCCGGAGTGGCAGGGGCGATATGTGGCAGCTCTGCGCCAAACCTTAGAGGCCAGTTTGCAGCAACGTATTCCAGTGGTCGCCTACATTGATAGCTCCCAAGCACGGGATTTAGTGACGCTCTTGGGACATCTTGACCATCTTGCCCCTAGTCCCCATCTCTCGGATGCCCAACTCTTGAACACGGTGCTGACCCAGTGGGGCGATCGCTCCCCCTTATTTATCTGCGATCGCGGCGGTATCCTTGAGAAATATGGTTCTTGGTCTAAGGGCATTGGCTTTTGCTACCTCAAAGCCCATCAGGGCTACCCTGTCCGCCTCGAACTCCCCCTGTGGATCTACGAAGCGGGCTTGCTGGATCAGGTGATTCGCTGGCTTTGCGGTGAACTGATTACCGGTCAAGGGTACCCCTACGCCCTCGAAGCGGCGGATCAGTTGGCGGTTCTGCAAGCGAGCGATCGCCAAACCTTTCTCAAGCAACTACAGGTATGGGCGGAGGATATGGGCATGGAACTGCGCTTTAGCCGCAAATGGGTCAGTAAACAGCAGCGGCGTTAGACAGACCTCCCTACTGCGGGGGATTTTGTAGCGCCTTCAATGCCTGTTCCAGTTCCCGTTGCGACCGAGGCATCCAGTCTTTGCCCCGCAATCGCCGCAGCATCTCTAGGGCTTCCTCACGGGTTTGCCCGGTATTTTGTTGGTGCCGTTGCCAGAAGTCGTCCCACCAGCCGGGGGGTTCTTGCTTGCTGCCGGTGTATTCTGTGGGTCGCCCAGTGTCGCCATCAATCACGAGGCTGCCGACATAATCGGCATTGCTATAGACTTTGGCAATTTGATCATGGATGTGGCGCATATCGGCAGCAGAAACCACACCATTGTCCGTGGCTTTGTAAAATTGCACCGTGACGCGGATGGGAAAGCGGGGATCTCGCTCGATGGGCAGGTTGTCAATTTCGGTAAAGGGGCCTTCCACCTTGCCGTGACTAATGACAGCAGCCTCGACATTGGAACGGCTCAGAGCGGCAGAAGGGGCAGCTTCCTGCGTCAGCGTTGGCATGGAGAATGAGGGAAAGGTTCTTGGCGGGGGTGCCTGCTTCAGGGGCACTTGGATCAGCATCACCATATTCATCCCTGCCGCTTCCGCTTGGGCAGAGGTGATCTCGCCACCGCCGGTTCTCACTCCAAAATCACTGGCGCGTTGTCCCACTAGGCTCGCCCGTTCGCCATTCTTGTTGAAAAATAATCGCTGTCCCCACGTCATGCCGGCTTCAAAGGCATCGCGCTTGTTATCAATGACGGTGGCACTGGTGCCTTGGCGCGTGACGAGAATCGCTAAAACGGCTGGATTTTTTTCGTAGCTTTGGTAGTTAAACAGCACAGGGTTAAAGGTGGCTTCCCCTTGGGGTGGAATGGGTAGGAAACAGGCTTGGGCACTTACCAGCACATGGCTGTCGCGAGGTGCGAGCAGAGACTGACGGTTACCCGCCCATGAGCGGGGATTGTGGAGATAGTTGCGGAAATTGCCGAGAAATTCCTTGAGGTTGACCCGTTGGAGCGGTTTCCCCTTTTCATTGCCCACAAGGATAAAAAAGCGTTCAAGGGGAATATCCGCGGTGCGATCGCTAAAATTGGGAAAGCGAATCACGGGCATCAGACTCAGTTCATAACCCTTGGTGCCTGGGTTGTATTGCTGAATCTGAATCGTCATGTCACTGATATTGGGGCCGACGGCAGAGTTGTGGTAGCGAGCCGTGTCCTCCCATGTGATGTCAAGAATGTTCAAGCCATATTGCTGAGCCAGCCGCTGCGCTTCGGCGTTGTGGATCATGCTGCGGGTGCGCTCAATCACTTGGCGGTAGCGATCGTAGTCGGCTACAGAAACGCGAGGGGGGGGTTCGGGTCTCGCTGGCGGAGCGCTCGAGGGGCTAGATTCAATTCCCCAACTGGGTTGACCTTGGGCAGAGGACATGAGATTTTCTCCTGGGGAGAGCAACTTCCCCGCTAAAAGGGTACCGAGAGCCAGTAAACCAATGAGGCCGAGGGAGAGCTTGAGGGGCACAGGCATAGAACAGTTCTGAATCCTACCCTCTAGCCTAGTCAAGGGAACTAGAAATCCTGCCGTGGTTTCAATTTTTGCAACAGGGTTTTACGATCAAAAAGCATCCTTGCCCGCAAATGGCCTGTGTTATCCGCTGCTGAAATTGGCGATCGCGTTGCCCACCTCAAATCAACCCTTCCTCCCCATGTGCGTCTGATTGCCGTGAGCAAGTTTATGCCAGCGGCCGCCATTCGTGCTGCCTACGAGGCCGGCATTCGGGATTTTGGCGAAAGTCGCGTCCAGGAAGCGGCCAGCAAACGTGCGGAATTGGCGGATCTCACGGATATTACATGGCATCTCATTGGCCACCTACAAACCAATAAAGTGCGGCAGGCGCTGCAACTCTTTGACTGGATCCACACCGTTGACCGCTGGAAGTTGGCTGAGCGCATCAATGCCGTTCTTAGGGAAACCGACACCCCCAGTCCCCACTGCCTATTGCAGGTGAAGCTGCGCCCTGACCCCCAAAAACACGGCTGGGAAAAATCAGAACTCGAAGCAGCCCTCCCCCAACTCGATGCCCTCTCCCATCTGCGCTGCTATGGTCTAATGACGATTCTGCCCTTGGGGTTGTCTCCCTCCGAACAATTGCAGGTCTTTCAAGAATTGCGGGCTTGGGGCGAAGTGCTGAGCACAAAACCATGGCAGCAGCTTCAGTGGCAGGAGTATTCCATGGGTATGACGCAGGACTATCCCCTTGCGGTGCAAGCCGGAGCAACCATGGTGCGCATTGGCACGGCTATTTTTGGCGATCGCCAAGCAACGCTAGAAATTCACGACGACTAAGGCTCTGGGCAGGGAGTGGCTCGGGAATCATCGCCAGTGACGGAAAGAGGGGACTGCCCGGCGACCAAAGCTGGAACTCTCCCTAAAACGTTGAACTGGTTGCCCTTGACCAATGGACAGAGAGTCCGCAGCCCATCAGGTTCCACAGGGGATATTTGGCAATTTGGCCTACTGCATCGAGCGCAAAAGCAAACTCAACAAGGCCTAATCCTGTACCGCGTTCCCGAGGATCTTGAGACTTTGATGCGGATTCTCGTTGAGATTTTGGAGCCGTCTTCTCTTTAGAGCTGATCCAGCGGAGAATAGCGAAATATCTACTCCAATTGCGATTTGAATGCCTTGTTGTACCTGCCTCAATAGCTCTTGAGTAATACGCCCATAGGAACCTCGCTCTAAGTACTTTTTTTGAACAGTCGTGACTAAGTCACACATTGCTACACAGGGATGGTCAAGTCCACCTTCACCTGCTGGAAAGTGAATACGACAAGGGTTTCCTGCGGACGCTGCAAGATCAGTTGAAAAAGGAACAACTAACACAGTAGCAGCATAAGAGTTACGAATATCTATTGAAACTATAAGGATAGGACGTTTTGTTTGTGTCACCTGACTGTCGGAGCGCCTTGGTCAGATAAATTTCTCCTTGCCTTGGGAAGAGACTGGCTAGGAATGCCACGGACTTTCCTGTTGCCAAGCATCAAAAGCATTGAATTGGGTTGCTTGTGCCCACTGGATTTCCTCAGTCTCATCTCGCTCTGGGCGATGCTGATAAAAAGCCAGCAATTGCTCTTCAACTTGATGTGCATGCCATAGTCGAAGTGCTTTCTCAATAGTTGCTGAGCGATTCTTGGATATGCGATCAATCGCCTCTAGTAACTGAGCATCTATCGTTACGGTAATTCGTCGTTTTCCTTGAGGCGTTGTCATACACCCTGATCGTTATTCCCCTCTCATCCTAGCTCAGCCATGTTATCAACTGTCCAAAAGTTCTTGATGCTTACCAGCACATTGCTAGAAGATGAGATTCTATTCCTGCAACAACAATCGTAGTGCTGCCAAGACCCGCCGAGGATTCGGGCGATGCAGTGCCATGCCCAACCAATAGGCCGCCTCCTCCCGTCCCATTTCCTCAATCCCCATCACACAGGCCATCATGGCGTTCTGTGACCTGCTTTGGGGCATTGCCCGCCAACTCTAAGCCTTTGGAAAAGTCGATCTTGTAGGTGGCATGAAGTTCCTTCTCACTGGCTGCTCGCATCTGTGCTGCCAAAAAGTCCTTCACAGACCCTAGATCGATTGAAATCGCCCTCGTACTCAAATTCGAGGTGACTGCCCGCCACCGTCTGATAGCTACCTTGCCACGAGACAGTTGTTTTCGTCTCAGGTAGTTGACGGACATAGGCCAGAATCACAAAGGCATCATTGGGGTCGTAAAGACGAATTTCAAGACTCGCCAATGCCCTCACATTGGTTGCCCGTGCCTGCTCCCAAATCCGCGTCAGTGCTTCGTGCAAGGGGGCTTCGGCCACAAAGGTTTGTTGTGTCTGCGGGGCATGAGGTAGAGGAAGGGTCGGGGTTGCAGGAATGGGGCGATCGTTGACGGTGCCAGTGGGTTCTGGAGATGGGGAGTACGTGATGACTGGGGGGCTAATAGAAATGATTCCCGAGAATCCCGTAGCGATAATGAATAGAGAATTTGCGAGCGGTGGACAAGCAGCCCAACGGGTCGTTACCTCTTTCACAATGGAACCTGATTCTACGGTGACTCGGCCAGCGGCACCAGCCCCCACCTAATTGTCGTCCACCCCAGAGGGCACCAAGAATTGTCTTCTCCAACAACAATCCCCCTGCCGTTGCTAGGCGATCGCGAGTCGCAGGGCGGGGCTTTAGACCCAATTCTTTGGTAAGCTAAAGGATACTTTCTAAAACCGTGCTAAAACCTCCTATGGCTGCATCCGTAAGCTTTGACCTCGATGCCCTGAACCAACGCTTTGAGGGGGCACATCCCCGCGAAATTCTAGCGTGGGCAGTGGATGAAATTCCCCAAGGGCTGGTGCAGACCAGTGCCTTTAATGTGGATGACATGATGATCACGGATTTGCTCTACCGTGATCTGCGCCCCAATCCGCCAGTGCCCGTTCTCTTTTTGGATACGCTGCATCACTTTCCAGAGACCCTTGAATTTGTGCAGCGGGCGAAGGAAAAATACGGTCTGGATTTGCGCACCTACAAAACCCCCGATGTGGACAGCCGTGAGGCCTTTGCTGCTCGCTATGGCAATAAGCTTTGGGAAACCAATGTTGAGCAGTTTCACCATCTCACTAAAATTGAACCGCTGCAACGGGGCTTGGCAGAACTGAATACTGTGGCTTGGATTACGGGACGGCGTCGCGATCAGGCGATCACCCGTGCCAATATGCCCTACGTGGAACTAGACAAAGAGGGTCGGCTGAAAATTAATCCCCTTGCTGCTTGGACACGCAAACAAACGTGGGCCTACGTGATGGAGCACGGAGTGATTTACAATCCCCTCCACGATCGCGGCTATGCCAGTATTGGCGATGAACCCCTCACTACCCCTGTAGCTGAAGGGGAAGATGAACGGGCGGGTCGCTGGCGCGGCATGGGCAAAACCGAGTGTGGTATCCATCTCTAAGTCCATGTATTTTCAAGATGTCATTGCTACATTGCACCAATTTTGGGCGGCTCAAGGATGCCTGATTGCCCAGCCCTACGACGTGGAAAAGGGCGCCGGTACCAAAAGCCCCCATACCTTTTTGCGTGCCCTCGGCCCTGAACCTTGGGCAGTAGCCTATGTCGAACCCTGTCGACGACCTGGAGATGGTCGCTATGGCGAGAATCCCAACCGCTATCAGTACTATTACCAGTACCAAGTGCTGATTAAGCCCTCTCCTGACAATATCCAAGAGATCTATTTAGAGTCGCTGCGTGCCCTTGGCATTCGCCCCCAAGAGCATGACATTCGCTTTGTTGAGGACAACTGGGAGGATGCCGCCGTTGGCGCGTGGGGTGTGGGCTGGGAGGTCTGGCTCGATGGCATGGAGGTCACGCAGTTTACCTATTTTCAGCAGTGCGGTGGCTTGGATTGTCGGCCTGTCTCCATTGAGATTACCTACGGCTTGGAACGGTTGACGATGTATCTCCAAGAGGTGGATGCGATCGCCAGCATTCGTTGGAACCCCACGCTCACCTACGGCGATGTCCATTTGCAGGGGGAAATTGAACAGTCCACCTATAACTTTGAAGCCTCTGACCCGGAACGATTGTTTACCCTTTTTAGTCTCTACCAGCAGGAGGCGGAGCAGCTTCTGGAAAAGCAGTTGGTATTGCCCAGCTTGGATTATGTGCTCAAGTGTTCCCACACCTTTAACCTGCTGGATGCCCGTGGTGTGATTTCGGTGGCAGAGCGCACGCGCTACATTGGTCGCATTCGCGGATTGGCACGGCGCGTTGCCCAAGCCTATGTCCAACAACGGGAAGCTTTGGGATTTCCACTGCTCAAGGAGCCGGCGTCGATCGCCCCCTAACTCACCCTCACTCAAGGAGCATCCATGGGACGGCAGTGGCAGCTGTCGGTAGTCTTGGCTTTGTTTGCAGCATCGGCGACGCTGGCAGCGGATGTGCCGCGCTTTCTCAGTCCCCAGAAGTTTTGGGGGCAGTTGGTCTATCAAGTCAAACCCCTAAAGCCTGAAAAAGTGGTGGCGCTGACCTTTGATGATGGCCCTTGGGGAACCTCAACCCGCCAAGTGCTGCAAATTCTCAAGGAGGAGGATGTCAAGGCCACCTTTTTTGTCCTTGGCAAGCACGCCCTCATGTATCCCGATGTCATTGCTGACATTGTCAAAGCGGGTCATGCCGTTGGCAACCATAGTTGGAGTCATCCCTACAAGCCCGTTGACCCTGAAGTAGCCAAGCAAGAAATTGAAAACACCTCTGCGCTCATTGCCAAGCAAAGCCAAGCGCAAACGCGCCTTTTTCGGCCACCGGGAGGCAATTTGACCACAGGGCTAGTGGATTATGCCAAGTCGAAAAACTACACCATCATCATGTGGTCGGTGGATACCCACGACACCCGCCCCAACACCACAGCCGCGGACATTGTTAAGCGCACCTTTAAGGAAGTGAAACCGGGTAGTATTATTTTGCTCCACGATGGCGGCGGCGATCGCGCCACTACCCGCCAAGCTCTCCCCACGCTGATTCGTCGCCTGCGGCAAAAAGGTTATCACTTTGTTACTGTGCCGGAACTGCTGCAACTGGCAGTTAAAGCCCCCATGCCGAAGCCTGAACCGACACCAACACCCACGCCTCAACCGACAATCACTCCAACACCGACACCCACGCCAACCTCTGAACCAACACCGCCTCCGACGCCTACCCCGCAACCCAGTTCAAGCCCACTTCCCACCCCAGAAAGCCTGCCCAGTCCTGAGCTAACGCCTACCCCTCCCGTCCCCAGTGAACCGCAATTGGAGCCACCCCGCATGCCCCCTCACTAAGGCTCTAGGGGAAATTCACTAATCTGTGGCGTCGAGGTACCATTGAGGGTTTCGCCTAGTTGATGGAGGGGTTCATAGACGGGTTCTAAACTGGCTTGGGTGTGGGCGATCGCCCGCAGGAGTTCAGCCGTGAGATATTCCAAAGGGTGAGGTGGGGGTGGGTGGCGGCGCCGATACTTGGGGGTAGGCACAAACTCACTGGCCACGGCCTGAAGCTGATAGGCCAATGCTTTCACCTTGGCAAGGTAGGTCAGGGTTTCCTCAAGGTGCTGGGTAATTTGCTGGTGCTGAGCTTGGAGTTGTTGCCACTGTTCGGGAGCGATCGCACCCGCTGCTGGTTTGAGATCGAGGGGAGTCAAATCCTGAAACAGGGCTTCTAAGTCCGGGGTTTCAGTGCTCACGAGTCCCTCCAACAAGGCCGCATCAAATAGCTCCCTGAGCACTTCGGGAGACACGGCTGCCCACTCACTGGGGGAAGAAAATGAGGGATCGGGGAGTGTCATGGGCATTTACCAAGTCGCGTTGGGCGGGATTGCAGTGCATCAAAAGGGGGCAGTTGCCCTAACTTTGTTAACCTTATAACGGTTTTGTTTGGTGATCGCGGTTGTGACCTCCTCTTCTTTACCGATTGTTTTGGGTGTAACGGGTGCGTCTGGTCTCATTTACGCAGTACGTGCCATTAAATTTCTATTACAAGCGGACTATCCTATTCAATTAGTGGCATCAAAGGCCGTGCATCAGGTGTGGCAGGCAGAATATGGCCTCACCCTGCCCGTACAACCCGACAAGCAGACCCTCTTTTGGCGCGAACAAGCCCAAGTCTGGACGGGATCCCTCACCTGTCACCGCCCCACGGATGTGGCAGCGGCGATCGCCAGCGGTTCCTTTCGCACCTTGGGCATGGTGATTCTCCCCTGTAGCATGAGTACAGTGGCGAAGTTGGCCGCAGGATTGAGTTCCGATCTCCTAGAGCGGGTGGCTGATGTCCACCTCAAGGAACACCGTCCGTTGGTGCTAGTGCCCCGCGAAACCCCCTTTAGCCTGATTCACCTGCAAAACCTGACCCAATTGGCAATGGCGGGGGCGCGAATTGTACCCGCTATCCCGGCGTGGTATCACCGGCCGCAGACCATTGAGGACTTAGTGGATTTTGTGATCGCCCGTGCGCTGGATCAGTTAGGGTTGGATTGTGTGCCTCTGCAACGTTGGCAAGGACCCCTTTCCTAATGCGCGCTTGGATTTATCTGGGGGCGATCGCCCTGCTTACGATACTGGTGGTGCAAAATTGGCAGCCAGTGGTGCCCCTCCGCTTTTTGGGACAGCAAACGCCGGCGCTGCCCCTTGCCGCATGGATTCTGGTGGCAGCTCTCTCAGGGATCGTGGCGGGGCAGTGTTTACTTTGGCTCACGGCAGAAGCCCCAGTAGCGCGCCCAACCCCGCGATCGCAACCCCCTGAACCTGAACTTGATCCCTCAATGCGTCCACCGCAGGATGAGCCAGAGCCAGATACCAGCGATGTCGAAGATTGGTTTAGTGAGCCAGGGCCAGCCCCCCGCGAACCAGAGATTGAGGTTCAAGACCGACCCCGTCCCAGTGCTCCCTACGCCTACCAATATCGCCCTTCCCGCAAAGCCACCGCCAAAGCCCCACCGCCCCCAGAAGAGGTTGTGGATGCGGAATATCGCATTCTGACGCCGCCGCCCCCCAAAGACTCCACCCCTCAGGATGATGAAGACTGGGACATTCCCCTATGATCATAGGCGTTGCCATCGGAGGGATGCGTTGTGAAAGTTGCAGTGATTGGTGCCACAGGGCGTACAGGTCAGCGCATTGTCAGTGCCCTTCAATCCTCTGAGCATCAGGCGATCGCGGTCGTGCGTAACCCCGCCAAAGCCCAAGGGCGCTGGCCAACAGTGGAGATTCGTACCGCCGATGTCACCCAACCCCAGACCCTGCCCCCCGCGCTCAAAGAGTGTGAAGCGGTCATCTGTGCCACAGGAGTCAGCCCCAGCCTCAACCCCTTGGAACCCCTAAGTGTCGACTATCTCGGCACCAAGAATCTAGTGGATGCTGCCAAGGCTGCCCATGTGCAGCAGTTTATTCTCGTCTCGTCGCTGTGCGTTTCCCAATTTTTCCATCCCCTAAATCTTTTTTGGCTGATTTTGTATTGGAAACAGCAGGCAGAACGTTATCTCCAAGAGAGCGGTCTAACATACACCATTGTGCGGCCGGGGGGTCTGAAGGAAACCGATGACGGTGGCTTTCCAATCATCGCCCCAGCAGATACCCTCTTTGAGGGCAGTATCGCCCGATCGCGGGTGGCGGAAATCTGTGTCGCCGCCTTGGGCGAGCCGAGTGCCTACAACAAAATTTTTGAGGTGGTGAGCCGTCCCGATCAGCCCCCAGTGGCCTATCCAGAGTTATTCCGCTCAGTTGCAGCAGTGTGAGGACAACTTCGGTGCGGTTTTCCCGTTCGTTACTGGCGATCGCCCTGCTTGGGGGCATGGGGTATGCCTTGTTGGCCCATCGTTCGAGCGCCCTGTGGTGGTACTGGTACCGCTGGCAACCTAGTCAGATTGCCCCCTTGGTGATGCAGGGAGGAGACCCCTATGTGCGAGCGCTGATGCGCACCATTTCTGCCAGTGAGGCCAACGACGCCAATCCCTACACCCTCCTCTATGGTGGCGAACACGTCCAAGACCTCAGCCAGCATCCCGATCGCTGTATTCCCATTCACCGCGGCCCCAATCAGCACCTGTGTACCACCGCCGCCGGTCGCTATCAATTTCTCACCACCACTTGGGAAGAAAAAGCCGCCCAGTATCATCCCCAACCGCCAAGCTGGTTTTGGCAGGACTATAGCTTTGCCCCAGAATATCAAGATCAGGTGGTCTATCGCTGGCTGACAGATCCCGCCGCTTGGAATGCCGATATTCCCCAACTCTTGCGGGAGGGTCGCGTGCAGGAAGTCTTTGCCCTACTGTCAGATACATGGACAAGTCTGGGCTACGGCATTGAAAGCAACCGCATCACCCCCCACCTCAAGGAGATCTACCAGCAACTGTTGGCTCAGGAGTTAGCCGCCTCCCAGACTGCACAATCTGCGGCGAGGAGCGCATTACCCTAGTGAATTTTCCCTGCCGACAATTTTACTCAGGCCAATGACCTGGATTCCCTGCGAGAGATGATCAAGGATGCGCTGGAGTGCCATTTCCCCAATTCAGGAGAACGCCCCCAACTCGTCCGTTTGCATTTGTCCGAGATGAGTGTTGTACTCTATGAGCCACCTCGGGACATCACAGGGGCAGAATTAGCCAGCACTCTCAAGTCATTAGAGTATGAAATAGTCCGACAAACAGGCAGTCATATCCGCTTGACAACTCAGCATTGACATACACAAATCTATTTGTCTTAATACTGTTAAGCCGCCCAAGGAAGTGACTGGAACAGAAAAAACAACGGAAACTGGACACTCGATTTACAATCGCGAAGAGTTAGAAAAAAGTGAGTATTGCGGCTGTTTCTACTGTCTTCGAGTCTTTGACCCGTCTGACATTTATGACTGGATTGACGGGGACGATACAGCCCGCTGTCCCTTCTGCGGTATTGATTCTGTGATCGGTTCTGCGTCGGGCTATCCCGTTGACGACGATTTTCTAACAGCCATGCGTCAACATTGGTTTTGGTAGGAAGAGTAGAGAAATACTGTCATCAAAAATAGGTTCACTAGTCAATTTCTTTGAGGGGGGTGTTGGATTCTGGTTTTTCAGCACCCCTATTTTTGTGGCAAGAGGCGTCAAGGCTTAGCTGTCAGTGTCATCCTTGGGAAAAGGGCTGTACCTTGCTCCGACAGATTAAAATCAGAAGAACCCTCTGGTGCAAATCGGCTGGCCTTGGTGGATGTCTATGTCGTTTCTTGAGTATCTTCATGCAGAACCCCGGCGCGTGATTGTCTTTGACGGCGCAATGGGCACGAATCTTCAGGCACAAAACCTGACGGCAGAAGACTTTGGTGGCAAGGAGTACGAAGGCTGCAATGAATATCTGGTCATCAGTAAGCCAGAGGCGGTGGCCAAGGTGCATCGTGATTTTTTGGCAGCGGGGGCGGATGTCATTGAAACGGATACTTTTGGCTCATCCTCGATTGTTCTCAGTGAGTACAATTTGGGCGATCGCGCCTACGAAATTAGCAAGAAAGCTGCTGAACTGGCCAAGTCCGTGGCCGCTGAATTTAGCACTCCCGAAAAACCCCGCTTTGTTGCTGGCTCGATGGGACCGGGCACCAAACTCCCCACCCTTGGCCACATTGACTACGACACCCTCTACACGGCTTTTCGCGAGCAAGCGGCAGGCCTTTTTGACGGCGGAGTTGATCTATTTATTATTGAAACCTGCCAAGACGTGCTGCAAATCAAAGCAGCGCTCAATGGGGTGATGGCTGTCTTGCGAGAGCGGGGAGAACGCCGACCGCTGATGGTCTCGGTAACGATGGAGCAACAGGGCACGATGCTTGTTGGCTCGGAAATTGGCGCTGCCCTGACGATTCTTGAACCCTATCCCATTGATATTTTAGGACTCAACTGCGCCACTGGCCCTGACCTAATGACGGAGCATATCCGCTACCTCTCGCAGCACTCTCCCTTTGTGATTTCCTGTATTCCCAATGCCGGCTTGCCTGAGAATATCGGTGGCCACGCCCACTATAAATTGACGCCGATGGAATTGCGGCTGGCCCTGACCCGCTTTGTCGAAGACTTTGGGGTGCAAGTGATTGGCGGCTGTTGTGGTACTCGGCCGGATCATATTGCCGCTCTGGCGGAGATTGCAGCGACCTTGACCCCCAAGGCGCGATCGCCCCAACGGATTCCTGCTGCCGCCTCGATTTACAGCCCTCAGCCCTACGACCAAGAGAATTCCTTCCTGATTATTGGTGAGCGACTCAATGCCAGTGGCTCGAAAAAATGCCGCGATCTCCTCAATGCCGAAGATTGGGATGGCCTCGTTGCCCTTGCCCGTGCCCAAGTGCGTGAAGGTGCCCACATCCTCGATGTCAATGTGGACTATGTGGGGCGCGATGGCGTGCGGGATATGCGCGAGTTGGTCTCGCGACTGGTTACCAATGTCACCCTGCCCCTCATGCTCGACTCTACGGAGTGGCAAAAGATGGAGGCCGGCTTAAAGGTGGCGGGGGGCAAATGCCTGCTCAACTCCACTAACTTTGAGGATGGTGAACCCCGCTTTTATAAAGTCTTGGAACTGGCGAAAACCTATGGTGCCGGCGTTGTTGTCGGCACCATTGATGAGGAGGGGATGGCGCGGACGGCCGAGAAAAAGTTTGCCATTGCCCAGCGTGCCTATAGGGCTGCCCTTGACTACGGGATTCCCCCCTACGAGATTTTTTTTGACCCCTTGGCTCTACCGATTTCTACAGGGATTGAGGCGGATCGGGTCAACGGTCGGGAAACGATTGCGGCCATTGGTCGTATCCGCGCTGAACTGCCCGACTGTCATATTTTGCTGGGGGTCTCGAATATCTCCTTTGGTTTGAACCCGGCGGCTCGCCAAGTCCTCAACTCGATGTTTCTCCATGAGGCCATGCAAGCGGGGATGGATGCGGCCATTGTCAGTGCTGCCAAGATTCTCCCCTTGGCCAAAATTGAGCCAGAGCACCAAGAAGTATGCCGGGATCTCATCTATGACCGGCGGCGATTTGAGGGGGAGGTGTGCGTTTATGACCCCCTTGCGGAACTGACCCGTCTCTTTGAGGGCAAAACCACCAAACAGGATCGCTCGCAGGTGGAGAACCTACCCATTGAGGAGCGACTCAAACGCCACATTATTGATGGCGATCGCCTTGGCTTGGAGGAAACTTTGGCCAAAGCCCTTGAAACCTATCCCCCCCTAGAAATTATCAATACGTTCTTGCTCGATGGCATGAGGGTGGTGGGCGAACTCTTTGGCTCTGGACAGATGCAGCTGCCCTTTGTTTTGCAGTCGGCAGAAACGATGAAGGCCGCGGTTGCCTACCTCGAACCCTTTATGGAGAAATCCGCCAAGGGGGGTACCGCCAAGGGCACTGTCGTCATTGCCACGGTGAAGGGGGATGTCCATGATATTGGCAAAAACTTGGTGGATATTATCCTCACCAACAACGGCTATCGGGTGATTAACTTGGGGATTAAGCAACCCGTCGAAAATATCATCCAAGCCTATGAAGAGCATCAGGCAGATTGCATTGCCATGAGTGGCCTCTTGGTGAAATCCACCGCTTTTATGAAGGAAAACCTCGAGGTCTTTAATGAACGCGGCATTACAGTGCCGGTGATTTTGGGGGGGGCAGCGTTAACACCCAAATTTGTCTATGAGGATTGCCAGTCCACCTACCACGGTCAAGTGATCTACGGTAAGGATGCCTTTGCCGATTTGCATTTTATGGATCGGCTGATGAGTGCTAAGGCCGCAGGGCAATGGGACGATCGCCGGGGATTTTTGGATGGTACCCCTACCCCATCTCTAGAGGAAGTGAGCACGCCAGCGATCGCCCCCGAATCCACCCCAGTTGTGGAACCAGAGGTACCAGAGGTGGTTGATACCCGTCGCTCTGAAGCGGTTGCGGTGGAGATTCCTCGGCCTACCCCGCCCTTCTGGGGCACTTGTCACCTCAAAGCCGATCAGATTCCCCTGTCAGAGGTCTTTGCCTATCTGGATCTCCAAGCCCTGATTGTGGGCCAGTGGCAGTTTCGCAAACCCAAGGATCAAGACCGCGCCGCCTACGAGGCCTTTCTTGCCGAGAAAGTCTATCCCATCCTTGAGGAATGGAAACAGCGCATCCTCGCTGAAAACCTGCTCCATCCCGAACTCATTTATGGCTACTTTCCCTGCCAAAGTGAAGGTAACACGGTCTATCTCTACGATCCGCAGCAGGTCGGTGACAAAAGTGCCTGCGTCCCTGAGCGAGCGATCGCCCAGTTTACCTTCCCCCGCCAGAAGCAAGGTCGCCGTCTCTGTATTGCTGACTTCTTTGCCCCTGTAGAATCGGGCATCATTGATGTATTTCCGATGCAGGCGGTCACTGTTGGTGAAATTGCCACCCAAGTGGCACAGCAGCTATTTGCTACTAATCAATACAGTGACTACCTCTACTTCCATGGCATGGCGGTGCAAACCGCTGAAGCCCTTGCGGAGTGGTGTCATGCCCGCATTCGCCGCGAATTGGGCTGCACTCCCGATCCAGAGTCGATTCGCGATATTCTTGCCCAGCGCTACCAAGGCTCCCGCTACAGCTTTGGCTATCCTGCCTGCCCCAATATGCAGGATCAATATACGCTGCTCCGACTCCTCCAGAGCGATCGCATGGGGATGTATATGGACGAGAGTGAACAGCTCTACCCTGAGCAATCCACGACGGCAATCATCTGCTACCACCCCACTGCCAAATATTTCAGCGCCTGAGCCTTAGTTTTCTTCGTGCCAGTCGTAGCCAAAGCCGTGTTGGGCAAGTAGTTCCTTGACGACTAGCGCCAGCTTACTCTTGTCGAGGCCAGTGGTACTTTCAGTAACCAGTTCGGCTCTCAATGTCACAGTGCCGCCAGCATCCTTGAGGGCTTGTAGTAAATCAACAAGGGCAGGAACTTGGGGCATTTCCACCGGTTCTAGGTGAATCCGCAGCCGCCTGATTGCCGTGGCATAACCTGTTGTCGGGGCATCTTGCCACGTTTGCTGTTCTGTTGGATCCGTGGGTTCGTAGATTTGACCTGTGCCTCCTTGATTAGGCTTGGCTCTATCCTCCTGAGCTTCAGGGCGTTGCAACACCCCCGGACGGGCGAGGACACAATTGTCTATCCACTGAATGTCCCCTAGGCTGGGCGGTTGGTCTTTATCCCAGATCTGGGAAACACGCTCGCCGTCCTTGAGGCCAAGGGTAAATAGCCCCATCCTCACTCCTTGAATCACGGCTTCGGCAATAATTTTTTGATCCTTGAGCATGGGCAGGCCGGGCAGCCGGAAAAAGTAATCCCGCAGCGTGCCAAGGGGCAAAAAGTTCTCTTCCTCTGGCCACAGACCATAGGCTTGTACCATCAGGGCAGGATCAAGGGCGTTGGGGAGCAAATCGTCCCGCTCGAGGATCTTGACCACTGCCTGCACGAGGGTTGAAGAGGTCTGCACGTAGGCTTGGATGGGCTCCGTGAGGAAGGTTCCCTTGGCATCTGTGGCTCTGGCGAACTCACTGTAGCTCGCACGGACAAGGTTGGGCAGGGCGGATTTCACTTGTTGGAGGCGATCGCGCAATTCCGTTTGCTGTGAGGGCGCCAAGGTGCTCTGGAGGTTGGCACGAATTGCTTCGAGGGCGAGTTCACGGCGGGCTTCCTGTTCAACCCGTGCCCAAGTTTCTCGTCGAGGGTGCAGGTGCAGCAGGGTGTTTTTGTACAGCCGCGGCGAGCCAGTGGCCTGTTGTTGAATGAGCTGGCGAAACTGTTCTCCACTATAGTCTGGGTCTGGGCTGTAAAGAACCAGCTTGAGGCTGCGATCGTCTGTCACATCACGGGGTTCATAGGGCCAAACAATCGGGCGCAGTTCTCCACGCCCCGCAACCTCGGCAACATACTCCCGCAGCTTCTCGCGAATAGCCATCTCAGACACACTTGCCATTTCATTGGTCAACACGGCGTTGAGGTTGGGTTGGGCGCGAAAGAGGAAGCGACCGTTTTCTTCATAGAGGTAAAAGAGTTTGGCGCGCAGTTTTTCGAGGGCATCGCTAATGAGTTCGCGGCTAATGGCCTCCGGTGCCATCAAGGCCAAGTCAAGCAGGGGTTTGGGCATCCCTTCGTGGGCACCCCCGGAGTGGCTGTACATGAAAATGGCGGTTGCCACTGTTTGAGCGATGCGTTGGCGAGCCTGTTCGCCGCTGTGGTCGCGATCGCTCTGGGCGGCCTTGCCGATAATGTCGCTGGTAATCACCGCTTCCCAATTGGCCTCCCGTAGGACACTGACGACCATCGCCCGCAAATCAGGATTTTCAAAGTGAATGTCGCCAAGGCCAATCAAGGGACGAGCAATGGGCGATCGGTAGTTTTCCTCGACCACCCGTGCCAAGAGGCGCAACACCCCCCGCGTGCGTTGAAACCCCTGCAGCGTGCCCCAGCGTTCATACAGGGTACGAATCAATTCGGGATGAAAGGGAAAGGCGCGTCGCAACTGCTGGTGATATTCAGGGCGATAGGCATCCTCATAGAGACCTTTGGTGGCGCGGTAGAGATTGACATAGCGATTGATCACCGCCTCTACCCCCCTCTCATCCACCTGCTCAAAGAGGCGTCGGCGAATTACTTCGTAGATCTCTTCCCCTTGGACAGGGACGCGCACCGCCTGCACACGGCCAAAGATATTTTCAAGGCGAGCAAAGGCCTCCGCAGCCCCCTCTTGGTCGTAATACTCTAGGTGGGATTCAGGGAAGGTGAGTACCAACGTCGTATCGGAGGTACTGCCCACCACCTCACTCAGTTCTTGCAAAAAGGCAAAGGTTTGGGCTTGGAGGGTGGTTTCGCCAACCCGCACACCGGCGGCCTTCACCTGATAGACCAAGATTTCATCCATGAGGATCAAGGCAGGGCCCCACTGGCGGAAGAGTTCTCGCAGGGGTTCTTTGCTGGGGGAAATACGCTCGCGATCGGCGGCGGCCACAAGGGCATACCCGTCTTCACCCCCCAATTGCCGAGCCAATTCTCCCCAGAGGGTGTGCTTCTGCGGTGAGAGATCGGTGCCCACCAAGACGGCTACCTTGGCGGTGGGAATCTCATTCTTTTCTAGTAAATCTTGGATCACGGGTAGATCATTGACTGCCGCTCGATGGGCAAGGAGATGATAGAGGGCAATCAGGGCATGGGTTTTACCACCCCCAAAGGGTGTCCGCAGCTGTACCACCGCCTCTCCGCCCTTGCCTTGGAGTCGCCGCAGCACATCCTGGAGCAGGGCACGCAGTTCACGGGTGAGGTAGGTTTTGCGGAAAAATTCTTGGGGGTTGTTGTACTCAAAGCCAGCCGTCCCGGCCACCACATCATCCAGCTTGGCAGCAAAGGTACTTTCATCAAATTGCCCTGCTCGAATGTCGGCATGGGGTGTGGCAATGTGCCACCACGAGGGCAGATGGTTAAACGTGGGAGTGGAAGGCGCTGCAGGACGGGTTTGGCCATCTCGCAGGGCTTTGACGGTGATTGCTGCCTCTGTCGCGCCAATGATCTCTAGAATGCGGGCAATGGAGTCGAGGGTGCGGTAGCTATCCTCTGGCCGAATGTCATCTTGATGTGCCCACAAATTACGGACTTCAACAATTTCATCGACCCAAGCCACGACTCTTGCATGGCGCTTAAAGGTATCGCGGAAAACCTCCCGCTGGCCAAGGAAGACATCCTTGAGATGGGTAATATCCACCACCTCTTCGGGAAGTGTGCCCTTCTCGAGTTCTTGGAGAACATTTTCGCGGCGGCGCTCACTGAGGCTTTGCAAATAGGCTTCAAACCAAGCGCGGCCTTCGCCATAGTGGGCTTTGAGCTTGTCCACCACAAAGGGACAGACATGATTGGCATAAAGTTTGAAAGCATCGGCAAGTTGACTATTCATAGGCTGAGTTGTCCTTGATCAGGTTGAATCAGTTGCGGCAGACTTTCGCGATAGGCGAGGAATTCATGGAGCAAACGGTCATCGAGAATATCGGCAAGGGCTTGGGTCACCACCCAAAAACTCGGCTGCTGAAGATACCCCACCTCGTCGAGGTACTTGGCAACCCCCTCGCGGCCTTCCTCTGGCAGCAGCAACAGTGACCGATGCAGGGCATCAATGATGGGTACCGCCTCACCAAACCCAAAGTTCTTGTCCTTTTGGCTGCGTTCCTTGGCACTGGGCAAGAGGGTCTTTTCTCCCTTGATCTGCACTAGACTGCCCAGCTCACTCAACTCCACCCCGGTACTTTGGGCCAGCTTGCGGGCTTCATCGGAGGGCAACTCATTGCCATAGGCCCACAGTGCCAAGAGGGCAAATTGCGTCGGGCTATCCACATCAGCGACACTTGTTGTCCCCAGCACCTGCTCAAGGGCAAACTCCAGCACAATTTTGCGTACCTCCATCAAGAGTTCGCCCACGGTGACTGCCCGACCATCGGCACGTTGCACCACATCGTAGGCACTGTAGGCCTCTAGCCCTGGGCCGATCGCCGACATGAAAAAGTCCGCGCCACGAATCCCCGCTTGCCAAAACTGCTCTAGGCGAGGCCGAATCGACGCTTGCATCTGATTGCGCACACTGGTGAACAAGCCCCGCTGACCACCCTCCCGCTTGGTGCAACTGAGGAATGTTGAAGAGGCCAGTGCCGCTGAGTTGCGTGCCCGTAGGCGTGTTTGCATTTCTGTATGCAGTGGCCATGAGGCTTGCACCTGAAAGCCAGCGGCAATGAGGGCGCTAATCAGGGTTTCCCAAGCATCGGTGCTTTTGTGGGCAAAGACAATGGTGGCTTTTCCCCGTGGTTTGAGGACGCGGTGCATTTCCTGAAAGGCCTGCTGCATCATGGTTTCAAAGAAAGCTTTGGCCTTGTCGTTGTCACCACTGTGGCGGACGGGATTTTGGACAATTTCTTGGCCTTTGGGGGTGAGGGGGGTGCGAAAGTGCTCTGGATAGAGATGCCCGACGGTGCGCCGCAGCCAGACATAGAAAAAGTCCGAGAGGTCAGCATAGGGCACAGCATCGTAGTAGGGGGGATCGGTGACAATGGCATCAAAGAAGTTGTCGGCAAAGGGAAGAGATGTGGCAGTTGCGCGTTTTACAGTAACAGGCAAGATACTTGCAAAAGAAAGCGATTGAATAGAGAACCAAACCCACTGAGCTGCGTTAGGCCAACCATTATTAATTAAGGGATTAATTTCCGCATAATCCCAAACCATGGGTAGAGCTTGACGCGAGAAAACGTGAGTTGGGTTATCCCGTGTGTTGTCCCAAACAACAATGGAAGCATTTTTGTCAATCACACGATCAAGAATTAGGCTCAAGTAGGTTGTGACTGCCTTTGCGAACTCCTCCTCCATGCCCTGTTGCAGCATTTCCGTGTGGGCAGCGCGAACCCACTGGGCAAACGTGACCAAGGCCAAGGCTTGCCGCGCGTTAAAGAGGTCTCCCCATCTCTTCATTCCGTACAATGGCGCATTGAAAACACCCGACCACTCCAAAATTGGTTCTTCAGGAATGGCAGATAGGTTGTTCAAAGAAACTTGGGTCTGAGTCTTCTGTAATTGCTGACTAGCTAAAAGAAACCTGTTGTAATCTGCTTGGGTAGCAACACGATAGGTTTTCCCTTCTCTGCCTTCACTCGACAGCACAACGGCTAACAGTCTTTGCCCCATTTTGCCTTCACAGCCTTGGCGGCGCAGGTACTTCCCCTCAGCAACAGAACCACAAATTGGGCACTTGGCATTGTCGCGTTGCATCGTGCCCTCCTCTGGCCAAGTGGCTCCCGCAGGGACTTCCACCACATCAAAGGTGATGGTTTTCGTTGCTGTATCCACGCAGGGTTTGAGGGCAAGGCGCTTTTTCTCTTTTTTCGCTAGCCACCATTGGCGCACAAGCGGGACTTCGGCTCGACAGGTGGGGTTCGTACACGTCACTGTCCGTGCCCAGAGATAGGCTAGCGGCGTCTTGCCATCGCCATCTACTGGATAAAAGTCCGCTAGTTCTGAGCGTGCTCGCTCCAATACCCACTCGCCCCAATAACGCACTTCCGTGGCCAAGGGATTTTGGGCATAGGCCTGCTGCCATTCCCCCGTCTCACCACTGAGCAGCAAAGATTGTTGGGTGCGGTTTTGGGCATCACGGGCGCGAATGTATTCAGGAATCGCACGGCTATTGGGCTGGCCATAGCGTTGGGGGTATTCCAGTGTCCCTTTCAGCAGCAAATAGGCTACAGGATTCAAATCCACGGCATAGGTTTCACAGCCCAAGCGCAAGGCCTCAAGGGGAATCGCCCCACCCCCGGCAAAGAGATCCAATACCCGTGGGGGTGTACCACCAAAAGCTTCTAAAATTTGCTGCCGCGCCTTCTCAATGGCCGGGGTGTTGCCATCTTTAACCGCCTCCCAAGGGACAATCGCCTCCACCAGCTTGTAGTTTTCGTCAGTATCTGGCACCAGTGTGGCAAAGACTGCTGCTCGACTAGCTGTTAGGGGTTTTCTAGTCCACCAGATGTGGAGCGTAGAAATGTGGCCGTGGCGAATGGACTTTTCGCGGGCGGAGGCCTCGGAGATGGGTTGTAGGGGCAAGCGGGACTCAATGAGGCGACGAGGGTGCGACATGAAGCAATCAAAAAAATCAGATTTTCCCTATTTTGTTATCTTGTGGCGAGATGGCTACTATGCACTTGCCCCTGAAAAAATTTCTTTAGTTTTCTGAGATGGATTGGCCAAGCCGCTGCCCCAAGGCCACGATGTCTTGGTAGCGTGCCAAGGTCTGCCACCAATCCGCAGGCACATCGCCAAGCTCAAAGACAAGCGCAGCAATGCCGCCTGTCACTGTTGCTGTTGTATCGGTATCACCCCCCAAGTTGACTGCCTTCAGCACCGCCTCCAAATAGGATTGACTAGTCAAGAGACACCACAATGAGGCCTCAAGGGTATGCACGACATAGCCAGAATTGACGCTCTCGCCGAATGAATTTGGGGGATTCTTACGCAGTCCACAATCGAACTCGTAATGGCGCTGTCAAGACGCCTCTACTGACTCCTCTCAGGTCAAACCTGAAAGTTGCCTCTACTTTTCTATTTCACCGTTCGGTTTTTTCACCAAATTTAGGTCTCTCTCTCTATTTTGAGATACTCCCACGACTAAAGTCGTTGTAGGGCTTTTCCGCCCCGCATTAAAATGACGGAGCTACCAAGCTAAATTGTGGTGTTGAATCCCACAACAAGACTTAACATTCTAAGCCACACGTAGCTCCAGCTGCCAATCAAAGCTCCAATGCACTATCTTAGCTTGCATAGCGCTAGCCATACACTGCCGACTCAGTTTTAGTTGCACATAAAGTTTATGATGGACAGCCACCGAAGAAATGAGCTCAAGGAGCTTGACTTTTAATGTAGCTAGATATAGCCTAGCACCACCTCAACAAAGCGGCGGATCAATTGATTGGCGTAGGGGGTGGGACGGGCTGTTTGCTTGAGTTTTTCCAGTTCGGCAGTGCCCAATTTATAGCGATCGCAATAGCGACTAATGCGGGCAATCAGGTCGCGATCGTCCACCTCAGGATGAAACTGAAAGGCGTAGAAGGGCTTGCCCTCCAACCGAAAGGCATGGTAGGGACACAACTCACTGTAGGCCAGTAAGACAGCTCCCTTGGGCAGCGTCAAGGCGCGTTCCTGATGTCCAGAAATCGCCAAAAAGGGATTGGGAAAGCCAGTAAACAATGGATCCGCAACCCCCGCCGGGGTGAGATACAAAGGATAGGTGCCCATTTCCATGGCCTTGCGATCCACAATCACCTGCCCCCCTAGGGCCTGCACCGCCAATTGAAAGCCAAAGCAAGAGGCCAAGACCGGTATCTCCTGCTCAATACAGGTCAAAATTAAGTCCATTGCGGGCGGCACAAAGCGATAGATTTCTGGCTTGAGCACCGTGGCATCACTGGAGCCACCGATAAAAAGGGCATCAAAGCCTTGCAGACAGTCGGGGGTAAAGTCATCACACTCAAAGCCATTGAGCACCGTAAATTGCTCGGCGGCTAGGCCACTAAAGCGGATAAATTCTGCCAATTCCTCTTGCTGTGTGGTGCGATCGCCCCGTGCCTGAAGCAGTAGAATCCGTAGAGACTTCACAGTTCTCTAGCGTTTAGAAATCTCAATAGGCTGAGGAGTCGGTGGACGTTGAGTGTCCACAAAACTAAATACAAGGGACGTTTCAAAAAGTCCCACAATTTGCTTGAGGGTTGGCTGCATCCGCGTTTTGCCCGTCATGCCATAGGCTACAGCAAGGCCACAGGCGCCCTCAAGTTCATTGACTTCCTTGATCCAGTCGAGGAGCAGTGAACCACTTTCGGGGTCAAAGGTATCCAAAAGCCACAGATGATTGGCGTTGGTTTGGGCAAGGAGCATCACTATTTGCTCCGGTCCTGAGAGGGGAAAGACCGTCAGATGGTGAATGCCGCCCTCCTCCGCAATTTTGGCGGCGAGCGCTTCCGCTGCTGCTTTTTTGGTTTGAATCGTCAACACGGGATAGCCCTCAAACCCCTCGGGAATCTCTCCCCGTTGATGGTAGGAAACGGCTGTTTGTAATTCCTGTAGCTCTTTAGGAGGAAACAACTTAAAGAGGACATAGGCCTCCCCAGGAATCGCTTCCGTATCAATGGGAATCTGGCGCTGTGATTCACTCGCCTCAGTGCCATTGTCAATGTCCGGCATCATCTGTGGCGCTGTTGCCACTTGCACCTGATAACTAAGGGCAGAATGGCGGGGTGAAGGAATCTTGAAGCCGAGGTTTAGTTCAGGGAACTCCTCCTTCTCAAACTGTTTCTTGGTCTTTTTCCAGAATTTGATTAGAGCCTCGATCGCCACATAGACCATTTCCGCTTCCTCAGGGGCGTAAAAGGGTCGCATGCCCTCCAAAGGATGGATGGCTCCCGGTTCAATGGTGTAAGTATGCCCCCTAAGGACAAAAGAGAGATCGTTGCCTAAATCCGCTTCGTCAACCTCGGAAAAATTCAAGAAGAGACAATCGTTGCGCAGAACTGTTTCCTCTAGGCGTTCATCGTCCTCTTCATCAATGTAGGGATACTCCTGATCAATCTGCTGCCAAAAGTTGCGGAGTGCCTCTTCCCCTCGGTAGAGCATCAGACCAAAGTCACGGTTGGCTCCTTGGGGGTTAACCAGTACCGCAAAAAGGGTGGGCGAGTCCCAAGCCTCGCAGTGGAGTTTGAGGGGGGTAACACTGTCTAAGCGACGCCAGATGTCCAGTTGGGCAAATTCTCTAATTTTCTGTTTGTAGAGGGAAACATATTCAGGGGGGAGCACCTCGACATCTTCATCATCGCTGGTTACTTCCGCCGCAATGAATTCAAAAAATTCATCAAGAAGGGGAATGTGGGCTTGATACTCCACCTGAATATCGAGAGGAGCAACCACACCGCGTAAGAAAAACTGCAACTCGCGGTCATCAACGATGATGGTGTAGGGACGGCAGGGCTGAGCTTGGGGATGGCGGGGATGTTCGATGGCCTGCACCAACAGCCGCATCAGTTCCTCTGGGCTGGGTGGAAACTGACCGACCTCCATGCTGCGTACTGCCTGATCTGTGGGATCGAGCCAAGCCGCACAAAAGACTTCCTCGCTGCTGTTGTCGAGTCTGCGGCCACCACCCACCCAAAGGGAAGCAATTTGCGGTACATTCAACAGACGACGGATAGTCGCAGCGGGTAGGCTCACGAGGCGATTGCTCCCAATGGATAACTTCTCCACTCTAGCAAATGACGGAAATGAGTCGCACTAAGTATTTGTTGGGGTTTGATCCGGGGCGGGACAAGTGTGGTTTAGCCCTTGCCCTTGGTCAAGAAGTGGTGCGCCATGAAGTGGTGGCCAGCGATCGCGCGATCGCCTGTGTCCAAGAATGGTATGCTGCCTACCCATTTGAGGCGGTGATTATGGGCAATCAAACCACCTCACGGCAGTGGCAACACCAACTGCAAGCAGCTTTGGCTGTTCCAGTGATTTCAGTAAATGAACGCAACAGCACCCTCGAGGCTCGCGATCGCTATTGGCAACTCTTTCCACCCCAAGGTTGGCAGCGGTTGATTCCAAAAGGGTTGCGAGTGCCCCCCCGTCCCCTTGACGATATTGTCGCCATTGTCCTTTTGGAACGCTACTGTGGTTATCCCCTGCTGCTCAGTAAGAGGCAATAAACTTTATAATTGTCAGGTTATGGTACAGCACGGCAGCCGTGGAGAAAGGCACCCTCATTGAATTTCGGGTCAATAACCAGCGTCGCTTGGCGGTGATCGATCGCCCCGAAGGTAAAAAGCATTGGATTGCCATAGATCAGCATCTCCAAGCCCACACAGTCCACCCGCGCCAACTGACCTTTACGGTGCCGGAGGAGCGGTTTCGTCCCCAAGAGATTCCGACATTTTGGCAGCAGGTGCAGCCCCTCTTGGATGCGGAGAGTTTAGAGGTGGCTTGGGAAATTATCCGTGAGGAAAACCGCACGATTACACCGGCAGATTTAGCGGAACTGCTTTTTTCGGAGCGATCGGCGGTGGCCTGCTATGCTGCCTACTACCTCCTCAGTGAGGATCGCTTCTATTTCAAGCTCAAGGGGGAAGCCTACGAACCTCGGCCGGCAGCTCAAGTGGCGGAACTCAAACACCAAAGTGAGCGGGAAGCCCAACGCTTGGCGGAGGAAGCCAGCTTTCGGGAACATGTGGCGCAAGCCCTCAGGGGCGAAGCAGTGGTGTGGTCGGCGAGCGATCGCAAGCGCCTCGAGCAATTAGAACGTTATGCTATAGCCATTGAACCGAGTGCCCAACACCAAGCTGCTATTGATCTGCTCAGTGAATTGAAGCGTCCCACCCAACCCCTTGGGGCGTTCCAACTGCTGGTGGATCTTGGCCTTTGGTCAGAGCACGAAAATCTGTTCCTGCGCCGTAGTCAAATTGACGTTGAATTCTCTGCCAAGGTACTTGCTGTGGCCCATGAACGCCTCACTTCACCCCCCACGGACATTGACGCTCCCCTGCGCCGCGATCTCACCCATCTAAAGGTCTATACGATTGACGACGAAAGTACCCAAGAAATTGACGATGGCCTTAGCCTCGAAATCGTGGGCGATCGCCAAAAGCTGTGGATTCACATTGCCGATCCTACCCGCTGGGTGATGGTGGATGATGTCTTGGATCAGGAAGCTCGCCGCCGCGCCACAACCGTTTATTTACCCACGGGCATGATTCCCATGTTTCCCACGGAATTGGCCACAGGTCCGATGAGCTTGGTTGCGGGACAAACCTGTTGTGCCCTGAGTTTTGGCATCCTTTTGGCTGAGAACGGCGAAGTGCTCGAGTACGAAATCTGCCCTAGTTGGATCCGCCCCACCTATCGCCTCAGCTATGACGATGTGGACATGATTTTGGAACAGGGGGTCACCGGCGAAGCAGATCTACTGGCGATCGCCCAATGGGGACAGCGGCGCAGTGAGTGGCGACAGCAACGGGGAGCCATTCGCATTAACATTCCTGAACCTAATATTAAAGTAGCTGGAGAAGAGGTGGAAATCTCGCCCCTCCATGACTCACCCGCCCGCCAACTGGTGGCAGAAATGATGATCCTTGCCGGTGAAGTGGCCGCCCATTTTGGCACCCGTGAGGGAATCCCCTTGCCCTTTCGTAGTCAATCGCCACCAGAACTGCCCCCAGAAGAAGAATTATTGCAATTGCCGGCGGGTATTGTCCGTGACTGTGCCATTCGCCGCTGTATGCCCCGCAGTGAGATGAGTACCCAAGCCAGCCCCCATGCCAGTCTGGGTCTTGATGCCTACTGTCAGGTGACCTCCCCGATTCGCCGCTACACAGATCTATTGGCACATCGTCAGATCAAAGCCCACCTGCGGGGGGAAACGCCGCCCCTGACCCCGGAACAACTCAATGAAATTTTATTGGGACTGATGTCTTCGGTTCAGGAGTCCTCGCTGGTAGAGCGGCAAACCAATCGTTATTGGTGCTTGGAGTACTTGCGGCGGCATCGCGAAGAGGTGTGGCGGGGCATTTTGTTGCGTTGGTTGCGTCCTGAGGAGGGACTGGGGCTAGTACTGTTGGAAGATTTGGGCGTGGAACTGGCCATGCGCTTTCAACGGCAGGCAAAGCTGGGAGAATCGGTGCTGGTGCGGGTGAGTCGGGTTGATCCTCGCGGTGATCAAATTTGGCTGGAGGAGGTGCCCAGCGATTCAGTGACATCAACAGAAACCGTTGCTTTGTCTTCAACGTGATCCCAATGCGAAAATGGCAATGTATGCAGGGGTGTGGTGCCTGCTGTTACCTTGAGTTGAGCGATCGCTCAGAAGTGCCGACCATTCTCAATGAGGAAGAATTTGCCCTCTATCAATCCCTCATTGGTGCCGATGGCTGGTGTATTCACTTTGACCCCCTGAGCCGCCGCTGCCGTATCTATAAAAATCGTCCCCGCTTTTGCCGCGTCACTCCAGAAGTGTTTGAGGATTTGTACGGTGTGACGCCTGAGGAGCTGGATGAGTTTGCCATTCAGTGCTGCTGTGAACACATTAGCGATCGCTACGGAGAGCAGAGCTGGGAACTACTGCGCTATGAATATCTCGTGGCTCAGGGCGTAGATCCCCAACAGGGGGAGGAGGCTCCCTAGTCCTGTCCTTTGTGAAGGGACACCTATAATGACAGCAAATGACAACAGTTGTGTTCAGCCAGAGCCTATGGATGACTATCGCATTCGGATTAACTTGGTCGAAGGCTCGGTGAGTTTTCGCTTCTCCCCAGACGCAGCAGAGGCCCTACGGCAAGAGATTCAGGCTTTAATGGAACGGATGCGGGCGATTGCCAACGCCAAGAGTAGAGGGACTCTTCCGCCTCCCCAAGCCGCCATGGAATATCAGCACGTGGGCGAAGTCTTTCTCGAAGTGTTTTGTAATCCCAATCTCTGGCCCAACCCCTACGCCGCCAAGGTTCTATTGACCGTACGCGATGACCGCATTCGCCTGACGACGGAGGCAGAGTTAAATCGCTTAGTGGAAGACCTCAACCAGTTTCTCGCCAGTCTTCCCCCCTAGGGGGACAACATCTGTTAGGTTGAGGATATGGTTACTCTTCCTAAAACTGGCCGCTCTAGCCGTTTTCGTCGCCTGCTGACCTATTTGCGTCCTCACCAAGGAAAAATTTGGGGGGGGATTGTCGCCCTTTTTATCGTCAACCTTTTGGGCACCTATTTGCCCCTGCTCATTGGCACTGCGGTTGATGAATTGCAGGCTAAGTTTGACTTTCAGCGGGTGGTATTTTATGCCCTGCTGCTCATTGGCCTAGCCTCCCTGATGTGGCTGATTCGCATGGCCTCGCGCCTCTGGATCTTTGGCGCAGGGCGATTGGTGGAATTTGACCTCAAGCAACGGCTCTTTGAACATCTCCTGCGTTTAGAACCCAGTTACTTTGCGGAGAATACCCCTGGGGATCTCATTAGCCGTGCCACGAGTGATGTGGACAATATCCGCCGTCTGGTGGGCTTTGCCCTCTTGAGTGCCGCTAACACGGTTTTTGCCTACGGCATGACGCTGCCGGTGATGCTGGCGATTCATCCGGGCTTGAGTTTGGGGGCGATCGCCGTCTATCCCGCAGTTCTCTTTATTGTCCAAACTTTTAGCGATCGCCTGCGGGCCGAACAACTAGAGGTGCAACAAAGCCTCTCGGAACTCAGCGATCTCATTCAAGAGGACATGAGTGGCATTGCCCTGATTAAAATCTATGGCCAAGAAGCCAATGAACAACGCCAGTTTGATCAGTTAAATCAAGACTTACTTCGGAATAACTTGGTCTTGGCCAAAACCCGCAACATTCTCTTTCCCCTCTTGGGGGGGATGGTCAGCTTTAGTTTGCTGATTTTGCTGTGGTTTGGCAGCCGCATGATTGCAGCCAATACGATTCAGGTGGGGGATTTTATTGCTCTGCTGCTGTACATTGAGCGGTTGATTTTCCCGACAGCCCTGCTGGGGTTTACGATTACCACCTATCAACGGGGAGAAGTGAGCATTGACCGTATTGAAGCTATCTTAAGTGTCGAACCCCGCATTACAGATGCGCCAGATGCCATTGCTTTACCCCGCGATCGCGTTCAGGGACACCTGCGTTGTCAAGACTTGACCTTTACCTACCCCAATCGCAGCACCCCTGCCCTCAATCACCTTAGTTTTGAAATTCAAGCGGGAGAAATGGTGGCGATCGTCGGCCCCATTGGCTGTGGCAAATCCACATTGGCCAGTGCTCTCCCCCATTTATTGGAGATTGCCCCCGGTCAGATTTTTCTCGATAGCATTGACATTACGCGCTTGCGCCTTGCCGACTTACGGGCAGCGATTGCCTACGTCCCCCAAGAGAGCTTTCTCTTTAGCACCACGATTAAAAACAACATCCGCTATGGCGAACCGGATGCCACAGACCTAAAGGTGATTGCCGCCGCCAGCCAAGCCCAAATTCACAACGAGATTCTCAACTTTCCCAAGCAGTACGAGACCCTTGTGGGGGAGCGGGGGATTACCCTGTCGGGAGGCCAGCGACAACGAACCGCTTTAGCCCGTGCCCTACTGGCGGATGCACCGATCCTTGTTTTGGATGATGCCCTAGCCAGTGTGGATAATCAAACTGCCAGCCAAATTTTGCAAGCGCTGCGGGAACAACGGCGCACACGCACGGTGCTGTTTATTTCCCATCAACTGTCAGCAGCGGCCACCTGCGATCGCATTCTGGTGATGGATAAAGGGCAGATTGTCCAGCAGGGTACTCACAATGAACTGGTGGCAGCAGAGGGACTATATCAATCCCTTTGGGAGCAGTATCAGTTGGAAAGCTCCCTTGGGTAACTCGATCAGCGGCTGGGCAATTGCAATTAAAGAGGGGCAACCCTGACGGCTACCCCTAGTTTCAACATCATTAAAATAAAAATAGACTCTATCGATAAAAGCTAAAAGGAACTACTGACCTGGAGTTTGCGGACTGGGGGATTGGGTTGGGGTTGGGTTATTGGTTGTACCACCACCGCCACCACCACAGGCAACTAGCGTTGTCGAAAAGCCGACTAAAATTAATCCTAAGGCGGCAAGTTTGTAGAGAGATTTCATAGAACTCCTCACGGCAGATAATTAGGTAAGGATTGAACAGTTCTTTTGTACCAATTCTGCTGGGGGATTGGCAACTCTGCGGCAACGATTGGTCATAGAGATTCCCCTCAAAAATGCAACCTGATCCTAGAGAGCAACCATGACCACGGAGCGGTTACAAAAAGTCCTTGCCCATTGGGGAGTGGCATCGCGACGCCATGCAGAAATGCTCATCCGCAGCGGTCAGGTCTTCGTGAATGGTCAGCGGGCACAATTGGGGGACAAAGTCGATCCAACGCGCGATCGCATTGAATACAGAGGCCGGCGCCTCACCCCCCCCCACCCGCCCCGGCGTCTCTATTTGCTGCTCCATAAACCAAGGGGTGTTCTCTGTACCTGCAACGATCCCCAAGGGCGCACCACCGTTCTTGATCTCTTGCCGCCTGCGTATCAGCGCGTGGCCGGACTGCATCCTGTGGGTCGCTTAGATGCCAACTCTAGCGGTGCCCTCTTGCTCACCAATGATGGGGCTTTCACCTACTATCTCAGCCATCCCCGCCATCACATCCCCAAAACCTACCGTGTTTGGCTGCAGGGACAGCCGCCAGAAAAGGTGTTACAAAGATGGCGAGAGGGCATTCCCTTGGACGGGGTGATGACGTTACCCGCAGCCGTTCAGCTCCTGCGCAGTGAGGGCGATCGCTCCCTCTTGGAAATTATCCTGCACGAAGGCCGCAACCGCCAGATTCGCCGTGTTGCTGATCAGCTTGGCTATCCTGTTGTTGCCTTACAACGGATTGCGATCGGCCCCGTTCACCTTGGCAATCTTCCGCCCAGAGCCGTTCGTCCCCTCAGCAACCGTGAATTGGCAGCCCTCTCGCCCTCCACTCAGCGGCAGTCCTAAGCATGAGTGCCAGTAACTTTGGGGGGAATATGCTGCACCGGCTGAGCCGGGTGGGTGGCTTCCCATTCAGCGAGAAATTCCTGTGTGTCTTTGACGGGCGGTAAGGGCAAGGGGCCACCGGGACCTGCCAAGGGGCGCAACCCATTCAACTCGGCTAGGATGGCGGTGCCATTGTTAATGACCACGGCCAAAATCGGGTCAAGGGCAAAGAACACCCCCGACAGCAGCGCACCGATATTGGGAATGGCCACAATGGCTGTGTTTTGCCAGACGATCTCCATCGCTTGCTTGGCAATGCGAATGGCAAGGGTCAGTCCCCGCAAGTCATCCTCCATCAGCACTACATCGGCGGTTTCACGGGCAATATCGGTTGCGCCGGCAAAGGAAATAGAGACATCGGCATAGGCAAGAGCCGCAGAGTCATTGATACCATCGCCACAGAAAGCAACCACTTTACCGCTGTCATGGAGGGCACGCACCACCTCCACTTTCTTTTCCGGGAAGGCTTCGGCGTAGATATTGTTGGGAGCAATCCCTAAGTCTTTAGCCACCGCACGGGCAACGCGGCCAATGTCACCCGTCAGCATATGGGGAGTAATGCCTGCGCCTTTGAGTTCACGGATGACTTCGGGACTTTCATTGCGGATGGGATCGCTGTAGAGAATCACCCCAATTAACCGACCATCCCCAGCCACATAGACAATTGACGCCCGCCCAGAATCGAGATCAGGGAAGCGTTCATTGAGATCCATCAGGCAAATGTTTTCCTGCTCCATCATGCGGCGGCTACCCACCCGCAGATCCACACCCCGCACTTTTGTGGCCACACCGAGGCCAACGCGGTATTCCCAGTCTTCACAATCAAAGAGGGGCTGATGGGTTTCGCGGGCATGGCGGACAATGGCTTCAGCTACGGGGTGGGTGAGTCCCTGCTCAGCACTGGCGGCCATACTGAGGATGTCATCGGCGCTGAAGTGAGGATCCATGACTTTAATATCTGTCACGCCGGCATGGCCTTGGGTCAGGGTGCCGGTTTTATCAAAGACAATCGTGTCAATTTGAGCCAGTTTTTCGATCGCGCGACCACTGCGAATGAGGACGCCATGTTGAGCGGCATAGGTCAGCGCCGAGAGAATCGTGGTGGGGACAGAAACCCGAATCCCCGTACCGAGGTCAAGGGTCAGCAGAGCGATCGCCCGATTCAAATCCCCAGAGAGTAACCCTACTCCTGCCCCAATGGCCAAGGTAGGCACCACCATCTGGTTAGCGACAGCAGCCGCATAGTTTTCAATGCGAGTATCATGCACCGGTGCCGACTGCATTAAGCCGACAATCACACCCGCGCGGGTATTGTTGCCCACCCGCTCCGCTAAGATGACCAATTGGCCATCCACCAGTAGGGTCGAAGCAAAAACCTCCATTCCCTCAGTGCGCGTTACCGGTACGGACTCGCCCGTGAGTTTGCACTGATCAATGAGACCTGTACCCCGCAAAATGATGCCATCAACGGGAATTTGATCCCCCGGATAGACAACCACGCGATCGCCCTCGACGAGGTCTTTCACTTCAACCTCAACCTCAACCCCATCCCGTTCCACAAAGGTGGTTTTGCCGAGGCAATCCAGCAGATCAAGGTTGGCGCGCTCCGATCCCCTTGCCGTGAGGTCACGAATCACTTCGCCCCCCTCGATCAGACCCAGCATAAAGGAGGGGGCAAAATAGTGCCCTTGCATCGTGTGCAGGGAAATTGCCAAGCCATCGAGGAAGTCAATCGTTAACTGTTTCTCCTCTTGAATGGCTGCCCAAGCTCGCTGAAACACGGGCATTGCCCCTGCAATCACCACACTGGCAATGAGGTAACCGGGAATGGGCACCCCCATCCAAGCTGCCAAACTCAACCCTAGCCCCAACGCCGGCAAGCCCAAGCGTTCCCAGTAGTTAATCTCATGGGTCTCAGTCGCAGCAGCGGTTGTTTCACTGCTGAGGGCTTTCACTTCAGGGTTGGCTGCCACTTGAATCGACTCAAAAATTTGCCCCTGTACCGTTGCCAAGGCTTCGCCAAAGAGCTTCGGGTTATATTCCACCACTAAAGAGCGAGCGGGGGGATTAATGCGCGCCGTTGTGACTGCCGGTAAATTGCCCACCAAATAGAGCAACCGTGCCCCATATTCAGCATCAAAGCCCAACCGCGGAATGCGAATCCGAAAGCGACCCCTAATCCAGTGCACAACCTGATAATGAACAGTTTCTGCGGTGATCTGGCGGCTGGGTAATTCTGATTGTGGGGAACGACTTCGGGTAATGGTGGTCATGACTGATTCCTAGTGATATCGAATGGCCAAAAGGTTCTAAATATCTTTTGTCAGAAGTAAATTACTGAATCGTGTCGACTTGTGCTGACCATCATTCCCTAAACAGGCAAATGGACGAAATCAAGCAAAAGTTGAGTTAAATTAAACCAGTCCAAGGCAACAAAAGCAATCCAGCATAGGACAGTTCCTGCCGAGGCGAACCTTCAGACTTAAGCTTTGTCGGTTAGGTATCGTAGAATTTATCTGCATACTGAGGAACAAGCAGATGATGGATACGGCGATCGCAACGATTCGTGCCCGCGAAATTTTGGACTCCCGGGGGCGACCCACTGTAGAAGCAGAAGTTGAACTCGATTGTGGCATTGTTGGACTCGCTCAAGTCCCCAGTGGTGCCTCAACGGGAAGTTTTGAAGCCCATGAACTGCGTGACGGCGATCCCAAACGCTACGGTGGCAAAGGGGTACTGACAGCGGTCGAAAATATTGAAACCACGATTCTGAATGCCCTCGTGGATCTCAATGCCCTTGATCAAACAGCAATTGACCAGTGCCTGATCGAACTCGACGGCAGTGAGAATAAATCCAACCTTGGCGCCAATGCGATTCTTGCGGTTTCCCTTGCCACGGCCAAAGCGGCGGCAGAATATCTCGGTCAACCGCTGTATCGCTATCTGGGGGGGCCTCTGGCCAATGTCCTCCCCGTGCCGATGATGAACGTGATCAACGGGGGTGCCCATGCCGCCAACAACATTGACTTTCAGGAATTCATGATTATGCCCGTTGGTGCTCCCAGTTTTCGGGAGGGATTGCGCTGGGGAGCAGAGGTTTTTGCCGCTCTGAGTAAGGTGCTGGCTGACAAGGGCTTGCTTACGGGGGTGGGGGATGAAGGTGGGTTTGCGCCTAACCTAGACTCCAACCAAGCGGCCTTGGATATTCTGCTTCAGGCCATTGAAACCGCTGGTTATACCCCCGGCACTCAGGTTGCGCTCGCCCTCGATGTCGCCGCCAATGAATTTTATGAAGACGGCAAATATGTGTTTGATAATACCAGCCGTACTGGTCCTGAGTTAATCCGCTACTACGAAGAACTGGTGAGCAATTATCCTATTGTTTCAATCGAGGATGGCTTGCAGGAGGAAGACTGGGACAACTGGGTACTGCTGACCGAAACCCTTGGCGGGCGCATTCAACTGGTGGGGGATGACTTGTTTGTCACCAACCCGAAGCGGCTGCAACGCGGTATTGACAATGGGGTGGCCAATGCAATCTTGATAAAACTCAATCAGATTGGTTCCTTGACGGAAACCCTGCAAACCATTGATCTGGCGACTCGCAAGGGCTACCGCTCGGTGATTAGCCACCGCTCTGGCGAAACCGAAGATACCACCATTGCGGATCTGGCTGTCGCCACCCGTGCAGGTCAAATCAAAACAGGCTCCCTTTGTCGGAGTGAACGGGTCGCCAAGTACAACCGCCTTCTGCGTATTGAAGCAGAACTGGGAGATCAAGCGGTGTATGCGCCCACGGTCGGCTTGGGACCACGCTAGGTGATTCGTGCCCGCAAACGGTTTGGCCAGCATTGGCTGCGCAGTGAGTCGGTTTTAGCGCAAATAATTGCTGCTGCAGAACTGCAAGCGGGCGATCGCGTGCTGGAAATTGGTCCGGGTCGGGGTGCCCTGACTCGACCCCTCTTGGCGAGCGGTGCTGAGGTGGTGGCAGTTGAGCTGGATCGGGATCTGTGCAGCAAGTTGCGGCAGCAGTTTGGCGGAGATCGATTTCAGTTGATTGAGGGGGATATTCTGAAGGTTGATTTAGCTCCCTTGAACTGCCACAAGGTGGTGGCCAATATCCCCTACAACATCACAGGGCCATTGCTGGGACACCTGCTGGGCAGTATTGCGCGGCCGCGTCGGCCTCCCTTTGAGCGATTAATTCTGCTCGTGCAAAAAGAAATTGGCGATCGCCTGATGGCCGCTCCCAATAGCAAGGCCTATGGTGCTCTTTCGGTACGGGCACAATTTTTAGCCACCTGTGAGACGGTGTGTCACGTGCCCCCCCGTGCCTTTCAGCCGCCACCTAAGGTAGATTCTGTGGTTGTCTGTCTGCGACCCCACGCCACGCTGCCAAGGGTGCGATCGCCCCAATGGTTGGAAACTCTGCTGAAACAAGGGTTTGCCACTCGCCGCAAGATGCTCGCCAATGCCCTCAAGTCCCTTGTGGAACCCGATCAAGTGCGCCAGGCCCTGCTTCAGTTGGGGCGGGATCCTAATAGCCGCGCCGAAGCCCTCCGCCTCGAGGATTGGCTAGCCCTCAGTGAACTGCTACAGCAACCCCACCAAGATCAACAAGATCCCCAACCCCCCACAGGCGGCAGCGCCAATGGTTGAATAGAGCACGGCATTGCTAGTGTCTTGACTGAGGCTGTCTTCGGATTTCAGGGAGACAAAGAACTTTTGCCCTTTAGCAGTGGGACGTTCAATACGCAGCGTTCCCGTCTGATCACTGGCGGTGCCGACAACAAGCACCTGCCGATCCACGGGCAAAATCCACTCTTGGTAGCGATAACCAATGGTATTACCACTGCCAAAGGCGAGAGTACCGAGATTCACTTGAAAACTGCCAAAGGTCAAGCGGCCAGCGGTATTGGCGGGGCGAAATTCATCCAGCACTTGGATGGTTTCAATATCCGCCCCACGGGCATCCACCTCGATTTCACCGTAGCGATCGCGCACACGGAAGGGAATGGTCTGGCTATTGCTGCTAATCGTGTCGGAGCGCCGTTCGGTGCGCCAGCGGGTGCGGCCTTCACTATCGGTTTCGCGCACCTGCTCTTCATATTCGCGGCTGACACACATGCGGTAGTGGACACAGGGCACTTGCCTCAACTCCGAGATCAACGGCTGATCCACAACAATCTGGCCAGAGACCTTGACATATTCCCGCAGGTTGCCGCCACCAATTTCCTCAGCCACTTGCTGTTGCAGATGATGCAAATCTGCCGTTGTCGCGGGTGTGGCCAGCTTCAGGCTGCGGAGCTTTAGGCGATAGTGGCGCTGCACAAAAAAGAGGACGATCGCTGCTATCAGCAAAAGGCCACCAACAACGCCCATGAGAGACTCCGCAACAGTAGTGCCGCCAATCCCTAGTTTAGCGATGCGCAGCGCAGATGTTATGGGGCGATCGCCCGCCCCTCAGGGTCTTCGAGGACAAAGCCGGCATCGGCAATCATTTGCCAGTCTTGGTGGGGAGCTTGCCCAGGGGTGGTCAGATAATCACCAACAAAAATGGAGTTGGCGGCATAGAGGCCCAGGGGTTGGAGCGATCGCAGGTGCACTTCGCGACCACCGGCAATGCGGATCTCCTGACGCGGCAAGAGCAGACGAAATAGCACGAGAATGCGTAAACAGTGGCGAGGATTGAGGCTGTGCTGTGTTCCAAGGGGTGTCCCCGGAATGGGAATCAAAAAGTTCACCGGCACACTGGTGACCTGACGCTGCCGCAGCGAGAGGGCAAGATCAATCACATCGTCATCGGATTCCCCCATACCCAAGATGCCCCCAGAACAGGTTGTGATTCCCGCGGCTTGGACATTGGCTAAGGTTTGGTCGCGATCGCCAAAGGTGTGAGTGGTGCAAATTTCGCTGTAATAATTTTCTGAGGTGTTAAGGTTGTGGTTGACGCGATCCACCCCCGCCGCAGCAAGGCGTGCTGTTTGTTCAGCCGTCAGTAAGCCCAAGCAGGCACAGATTTTCAGGGGATAGCGCTCCTTAACCGCCCGGATAGCAGCAAGCACCTGCTCAAAGACCTTTTCATTGGGCGATCGCCCGGAAATGACCATACAAAACGTCCCGGCCTTGAGTTGAGCAGCGCGATCGGCGGCGGCCAGAATTTTTTCTTGGGAGAGTAGGGGATACTTTTCAATCTCAGCGGTCGAGATTTTCGATTGGGAGCAGTAGTGGCAATCCTCAGGGCAAAGACCACTCTGGGCATTGAGGAGATAGTGCAACCGTACCCGATTGCCCCAGTAATGGTAGCGCACTCGGTAGGCCGCCGCCAGTTGATTCAGCAGTTCAGTATCCGGAGCCTGAAGCACTGCACGGGCTTGATCGCGGCTGAGGCATTCATCGGCGAGGGCTAAATCGGCAAGGCTCTGCCAATCGGTAGTCAAGGCTGTACTCATGGCTCTTCCTTAGCTACGGAGGGTAACGGCATATTTTTCCACAAGGCTGTCGCGGATGCGCTGATGCAATTCGTTGACTTCTGCCTCGGTGAGGGTGCGATCGCTGGCGCGGTACGTCAGTCGAAAGGCTAAACTGCGCTGTCCTGCGGGTACCCCTGTGCCACTGTACTCATCAAAGACTTCCACGCTCTCTAGCAGGGAGGATTGACCACCCGCAGCTTTCCAAATCGTGCGACTCAGTTCAGCCACCGTCAGCTCTGCCGGCGCAAAAAAGGCAAGGTCGCGATCGCTGGCAGGATAGGTTGAAAAGGGTTGAAAGGTAATTTGGCGATAGCGTTCCTCTAGGCGACTCAGGAGCACCTCCAAATCCAGTTCAAAGACATAAACGGCAGCAGGAAGGTCAAGAGTAGCCGCATACTGCGGGTGTAACTGGCCAAAGATGCCAAGGCGTTCTCCACTTAAGCAAAGAGCCGCTGTTCGCCCCGGATGCAGGCGTTCATCTTGGCGATCGCTCTGATATTCCACATTCAACCCAAATCGCTGAAAGACACTCTCAAGAATTCCCTTGGCTTCATACCACGTGAGGGGTTGGGCTTGCTGAGAGCGGCGCACCCACTTGCCTTGCCACGGATCGCCCCCAATGATGCCCCCAAGGCGATCGCTTTCCCAGAGACCTTCCTCATCCTGACCAAAGACACGGCCAATTTCAAAACCATTGAGAGGCGGATTGCCCTGTTCTTGGTTGTAGCGAAACGCTTGGACGAGACCCGTGATGAGATCCGTCCGCAGTGAAGAAAACTCGGACACCAGTGGATTCACCACAGTGACTTGGTTGGGTTGACCACCTTTTACCCATGAATAGTGCATCAATTCCGTCAGACCCGCCCCGCGAAAGGCTGCCCGTAGCTCCCGCAACAGGGTGAGTTCCAGCGGCAATGCCCCCAACTCCGCTTGTGCGGGCAATGTTTCCTCAAAGCGATCGTAACCGTAGAGCCGCGCAATCTCCTCAATCAGATCCACCTCCCGCTCAATATCCCGAAAGCGGTAGGGGGGCACCCGCACCGACCAAACGACCAACTCATCCTCAAAGGTCTCTTGACGGGTCATGTGAAAGCCAAGGCGACTCAGCAACTCTTCAACGGTCTCTGCATCCAAATAGGCCAGTTCGTCGCTGTCTTCATCCTGAGACACCACTGCCCCCAACAGCCGATGCACTTGTTCCAGTCGCAGCGTCAGGGTGCGCTCAAGGGGAGGACGCTGATCCGCCAACGTGGTGTAGGTCACTGTGCCTTGGGCAATTTCGGTCAATAGGGAGATCGCTTCCGCGGTAGCCGCCTCTAGTTCCGCAGGGTTTACCCCCCGTTCGTAGCGAGCTGACGCTTCCGTGCGCAGTCCTTGGGCGCGAGCCGATCGCCGAATCACCGGACTGGCAAAGAGGGCGGCTTCAAGAAAAACGTTTTGAGTGGCATTGTGTACCTCTGTCTCTTCACCCCCCATCACCCCGGCAAGGGCAACGGGCACGTCACCAGCAGTAATCAGCAGATTGTCCGGACTTAGGACTCGCTCCTCGCCATCCAAGGTTTTCAGCGTTTCCCCCGCCTTGGCAAAGCGCACCCCTACGCTGACAGGGGTTTGTGAGGCAACAGCTTGCAGGCGATCCCAGTCAAAGGCATGGAGGGGCTGACCCCACTTCAGGAGAATGTAGTTGGTAATGTCCACCACATTATTGATGGCACGCAAACCCGCAGCCTCTAAGCGTTGCTGGAGCCAATCGGGCGAAGGGGCAATCCGGACATTGGTGATCAATGTGCCACAGTAGGCAGGGCAGGCTTGGGAGTCGGCGATCGCTAGCCGTACAGGCGCCTTCCCACGGGACTTTTTGGGGGCGATCCCAAGTGGCGTAGGTAGGGTCAGAGGGGCACCGGTTAAGGCCGCCACTTCACGGGCAATGCCCACCATACTCAGGGCATCGGCGCGGTTAGCCGTTGAGGTCAGGTGCAAAATCACATCATCTAAGCCGAGGAGAGGACGTACATCTTCCCCTACGGTTACTGAATCAGCGAATGTGTGAATGCCCTCGGATTCTCTGGCCAGACCCAATTCAGCAAGAGAGCAAATCATGCCCTCAGACTTCACCCCCCGCAGTTTTGCCGGCCGAATTTTTAGATCAATTTTTGCCAAATATGCCCCCGGTAGCGCCACGGGTACATACAGCCCTGCTGCGGCATTGGGTGCCCCACAGACAATCGTGCGGGGTTCCCTTTCTCCCACATCCACTTGGCAGACCCGTAATTTTTGCGCATTGGGATGGGGTTCACAGGCCAAAATATGACCCACCACAACCCCTTCCGCCCATGTGCGCCGATCTTCAATTTCTTCGACTTCAAATCCCGCCATCGTCAGGCGATCGGCCAAAGTCGTCACATCGAGATCAACAGCCACTAATTCCCGTAGCCAGCGAAGGGAAACCCGCATGGAATCCTCAACAAAACGTCATCCTTTCCCATTCTTCAGCCTACTCTCCTGTGATGGCATTACACAAGTGTGGGTCAGGATGAAGCAAGGATTTCAAGAACGATCGCCGATGCCAAGGGGTAAGGCCACACTGCTCAAGGGCTTGACGGTGTTGGGGGGTGCCATAGCCCGCATTGCGTTCCCAGCCGTACTGGGGATAGCGGCGAGCCAAACGCGCCATGAAGCGATCGCGCCGTACTTTGGCAATAATCGAGGCACAGGCAATACTGTAGCTGTGGCGATCGCCCCCGATAATTGCCGTTACCTTTTCAAAGGGTGCTGTTTTTGTTAGCTTGCCGTCAATTAGGGCATGATCCCAAGGGGCAACCCGCGCTAGGGCACGCGCCATCGCTCGATAGGTGGCTTGCAGGATATTCACCTGATCAATTTCCGCCACACTGGCACTACCAATGCCAATGGCGATCGCTTGGTTACAAATCTGCCCAAAGAGGCGCGATCGCTGGCGGGCACTCAACTGCTTGGAGTCGTGCACCTCTGGAAGAGGCATACAGTCCACAGGCAAAATTACGGCTGCGGCCACCACTGGCCCTGCCAAACAACCCCGACCCACTTCATCCACACCGACCACGCGATAATAGCCCTGTTGCCAGTAGGCCTGCTCATAGATCAGGCTGGGCGGTTCCATGCTTAATGGCCAATCCCCGCATAGCGGAAGCCTAGTGACTCTAGCCCCTTGCGATCCAAGAAGTTGCGGCCGTCAATGATCACAGGTTGGTGCATCACCTTGGCCAATTCCCCATAATCCACCTGTTGGAACTGCGGCCAGTCGGTCACCAACACTAGAGCATCACAGCCATCGGCGAGGTGTAGCAAATCCGTTTCCACAATCACATGGGAGAGGCCCGATCGCAGACCCGACTGGGATACGAGGGGGTCATAGGCTTTGACCTTGGCACCCAAGCGATGCAGTTCCTCGATCAGATTAAGGGCAGGGGCATCCCGCAGATCATCGGTGTTGGGCTTAAACGTTAACCCCAAAAGGCCAATCGTTTTACCTTTGAGGATTTTTAGCACCTGTTGCAGTTTTTCAATGACAACAAAGCGTTGGCGTTGGTTGACCTGCACCGCTGCTTTGAGCAACTGGGCATCGTAGCCGTAGTCTTCGGCCGTGTGGATGAGCGCCGAAACATCCTTGGGAAAACAGGAACCACCCCAGCCCAAGCCCGCTTGCAGAAACTTCTCGCCAATGCGGGAATCTAAACCAATCCCCTTGGCCACTTGCACCACATCCGCCCCCACGCGATCGCAAATATTGGCAATTTCATTAATAAAGCTAATTTTTGTTGCCAAAAAGGCATTAGCAGCGTACTTAATCATTTCTGCCGAACTGAGATCCGTCACCAAGACAGGCACGGGGGGCAAGGTGGGATCAGCCGCATACTTGCGCTCAATGATCGGCGCATAGAGTTCCTGCATGATTTGAATCGCTTTGCGGCTACTGCTGCCCAAGACAATGCGATCGGGATTAAACGTGTCATAGACAGCGGAGCCTTCCCGCAGAAATTCAGGGTTGCTGACCACATCAAAATCCAAGGGGGGGTGGGTTGCCCCTGCTTTGATGGCATCCGCCAAATCCGGTTCTCGCTCCACCACACCATCGAGAATAATCATCCGCACCCAGTCCCCTGAACCAATCGGCACGGTGGATTTGTTGACAATGACTTTGTACCCCAAATGCAGATGGGCACCAATACCACGAGCAACCGCCTCTACATAACGGGTATCGGTTTCACCATTGGGCAAGGCGGGTGTACCAACAGCAATAAAGAGGACGTCACCAAACTCCACCCCAGCACCAAGGTCACTGCTAAACGCAATGTGGCCACTGGCAATACAACTGCGTAGCAACTCCGCAAGGCCGGGTTCATAAATGGGGGATTCCCCCTGTTGGAGGAGCTTCACCTTATCTGTATTGTTGTCAATGCAAAGTACCTCATGGCCAATATGTGCCAAGCACACTCCCGTGACCAAGCCCACATAGCCGGTGCCAATTACACACACCCGCATTGCCAATTTCTCCCTAAACTTCCACCATCATAGGCGTATAGGGGACGCCCAACCGCTCCGCAAAATCAGGAATCGTCCGCTGCAGCCCCTCTAGCAGGGGAACCGTCGGTTGCCAGCCCAACACGGTTTGTGCAAGGGTAATGTCGGGACGACGGCGCTGGGGGTCATCACTGGGCAGGGGCTTAAACTGAATTTCCACCCCCGGATTAATCAGGGCTTGGATTTTTTGGGCTAGCTCCAGCACGGTGTATTCATCAGGGTTGCCAAGGTTCACAGGGCCAATGTGATCGCTATTCATCAGCCGAATCAGCCCTTCCACCAAATCGCTGACATAGCAAAAACTACGGGTTTGGGAGCCGTCCCCATAAACGGTGAGGGGAATGCTCTGCAAGGCTTGGACAATAAAATTGCTGACTACGCGGCCATCGTTGACCTGCATTTTCGGGCCATAGGTATTAAAAATCCGTGCCACCCGCACATCTACATTGTTTTGGCGGTGGTAGTCAAAGGTGAGAGTTTCTGCCACCCGCTTCCCTTCGTCGTAGCAAGAGCGGATACCAATCGGGTTGACATTCCCCCAGTAGGACTCAGATTGAGGATGCACCAACGGGTCACCATAGACTTCTGAGGTGGAAGCAAGGAGAAACCGTGCCTTCACACGTTTGGCCAACCCCAGCATGTGGAGGGTGCCCATGACATTGGTTTTAATCGTTTTCACGGGGTTGTACTGGTAGTGAACTGGCGAGGCGGGGCAGGCCAAGTGATAGATTTGATCCACCTCAAGGCGAATCGGATCGGTGACATCATGGCGGATTAGCTCAAAATTCGGATGACCCATCCAGCGTAGAATGTTGCGCTTTGTACCAGTGAAGAAGTTGTCTAGGCAAATGACCTCATGACCCGCTTCCATCAGCCGATCAACTAGATGGGAACCAATAAAACCAGCGCCGCCAGTAACCAGAATACGCATTGTGTTGTCTAAATAGAGTTACACTATCCCTTTGCCTCAGATTAGCACGAGTTCATAGGAATCCAGCAATGTCTCATTCCAGTCCGCGATCGCTCCCCCCTCGGTAGTTGCCTGTCCCCGCTGCCGCTAGTCCACAACTACAGCAGGCCGTTGCCCAACCCCTAGAGGACATCATTGAAGCAGTAATCCATGCCCCTACGGATGAACAAGGTTGGCGAGACTTCATTGCCGCCATTGATGGCGCACTATCCAGTAGAAATCCTCGCCACAGGAATGGCGGGAGTTAGAGTCTATCAAATTGTGCCCCCCCAGATACCTGAGCAGTTTCGTCATCACTTGCTCCTCCACGTTCACGGTGGTGGCTATACCCTTGTCAGTGGCGAGTTGGGCATTGGGGAAGCTATCTTAGCTGCCTATCGCTGTCAAAAAAGAGTCCTCAGTGTTGATTATCGTCAAGGGCCTGATGAGGCCTTTCCCGCAAGTTTGGAAGATGCTTTGGCGGTGTGGCAAGCCTTAATCCAAGTTCAAGCACCGGCAACCATTGGTCTTTTTGGCACCTCAGCAGGGGGTGGGTTACTCTTAGCTTTGGTGTGCGAGCTACGGCGGTTAAATTTACCGCTGCCGAGGGCGACTCTCCCCTGACTCCTTAGGGCTGATCTCAGCAAAACCAGTGACACCCTATTTAGCCACGAATATGTTGACAGCACCATCGTCAGCTATGAGGGCATGTTGGCGACGATGGCACGCCGCTATGCAGGCAGCTATGATCTACAGCACCCCCTAGTGTCCCCTTTGTACAACGATTTACAAGGCCTGCCCCCCACCCTGTTAATTTCTGGCACCCGTGATTTGCTCCTCAGTGATACCGTGCGCTTACAACGGAAACTGCGACAGGCTGGCGTTGTCGTTGAGGTACAGTTGTTTGAGGGGATGTCCCACGCAGATTAAAACTCCCGAATCAGAGGACGTTTTTGCAGAGCTGGCGTCTTTTTTTAATTGGCATTTGGCCAATGCCCCTAGCCCAAGCCAAACTTAAGGGCACGCCCGCGCACATCGGTATTCACCCGCCCTTGGCTAAAAACAATCTCACCATTCACAAAGGTGTAAACTGGCCACCCCGTCAATGACCAGCCCTCAAAGGGACTCCATCCGCATTTGGTGAGCAATTCCTCACGGCGCACTGGGCGATAGGTCTGCAAATCCACGAGCACCAGATCCGCATCGTAACCGGGGGCAATTTTCCCTTTATTGGGAATTTCGTAGGCCGCAGCAACGGCAGTGGACATCCAGCGCGCCACTTGGGGCACAGTACAGCGACCGGCCATTGCTTGGGTCAACATCAGGGGCAAAGAGGTTTCCACCCCCGGCATACCCGAAGGGCTTTGGGGATAGGGCTGCGCCTTTTCCTCTAGGGTGTGGGGGGCATGATCGGTGGCAATAAAGTCAATCACCCCCTCCAATAGTCCCTGCCAGAGTTTTTCATTATCTACTGCTGTGCGCAGGGGTGGGTTCATTTGCGCTAGGGAGCCAATCTTCCCATAGGCATCTGTTGTCAGCAACAAGTGTTGGGGGGTGACTTCCACCGTTATCCAAGGAAGTTTGTGCTCGCGCAGAAAGTCCACTTCAATCCCTGTGGAGAGATGGAGAATGTGCAGGCGGCGTTCGTATTTACGGGAGAGCTTCACTGCTAACTGGGTGGCGTTGAGGGCAGCAATTTCATCTTGAATTTGCGAGTGTACGGCTACATCGCTGATGCCGGCGAATTGTTCACGACGGGCACGGATACGCCCCTGATCTTCGGCATGGACAGCAATGAGGCGTTTGCCATCACTAAAGATACGGTCTAAAATTGGCTCCTCATCTACTAGTAGCGGGCCGTGCATTGACCCCATGAAAATCTTGATGCCACAGACGGGGTGGACGGTATTGAGGACGGCAAGGTTATCCTTAGTAGCGCCAATGAAAAAGCCATAGTTAACGACACATTTGGCAGCAGCGCGGGCGAGTTTATCGTCTAAGCTGGCCTGATCAATCGTCAGGGGACGGGTATTGGGCATTTCTAAAAAACTAGTGACTCCCCCCTTGGCACAGGCACAACTGGCGGTAAATAGATCCTCTTTGTGCTCTAAGCCCGGTTCGCGAAAATGCACTTGGGGGTCAATCACCCCCGGCAGTAGCGTTAAGCCCGTTGCATCAATAATCGTATCCTCTGGGTGGACAGTGACGGTTTCTGCCACTTCGGTAATGCGATCGCCCTCAAGGCGCACCTGTTGTTGTCGTAATTCCCCCTCTGGGGTACAAATCACCGCATTTTGGATCGCGATCGCCACCCTCTCTCTCCCTCAAAACTGGCTACCTGCCTTGATCCTACTGACATCTGAGACCCAAAGACACTAGGTGTAAACTATAAACATCTGTAATACCTGTGGTGATAAAAATTTGCCCCAGATCTATCTTCGGAACGGAAATAAAACCCTTATACTGTAGAGCGTGTCTGTAGGTGGGGCGCGATCGAATCGCTATGGAATCTGGTATTGACTTACAGGGGCAGTTTATTAGTGCATTGGAATCCCTTGGCCTCTCCCATGATCTGGCCAAGCTGCTATGGCTACCCCTGCCAATGTTAATGATGCTCATTGTGGCTACCGTGGGTGTACTGGTGGCTGTTTGGCTAGAACGGAAAATTTCTGCTGCTGTGCAACAGCGTATTGGCCCGGAATACATTGGCCCATTGGGGATTTTGGCACCCTTGGCCGACGGCCTAAAACTGATTTTTAAGGAAGATGTTTTGCCCGCGAATACCGATCGCTGGCTGTTTACCCTTGGGCCAGCGGTGGTCGTGATTCCCGTCTTTTTGTCCTATGTTATTGTCCCCTTTGGCCAAAACCTACTGATCTCCAACTTGGCGATGGGGGTCTTCCTCTGGATTGCCCTCTCCAGTATTGCGCCCATTGGCCTGCTGATGTCGGGCTATGCCTCCAACAACAAATACTCCCTACTGGGGGGACTGCGGGCAGCGGCACAATCCATTAGCTATGAAATTCCCCTTGCCTTGGCGGTGTTGGCAGTGGCCATGATGTCCAATGGCTTGGGCACGGTGGAAATTGTTGAGCAGCAGTCTGAGTATGGCATCCTGAGTTGGAATGTCTGGCGGCAGCCCATCGGCTTTTTGATCTTTTGGATTGCGGCTCTGGCAGAGTGTGAGCGCCTCCCCTTTGACTTGCCGGAAGCCGAGGAAGAACTCGTGGCTGGCTACCAAACAGAGTACGCTGGCATGAAGTTTGCCCTCTTTTACCTTGGTGCCTACGTTAACCTTGTGCTGTCGGCGCTCTTGGTGAGTGTTCTCTACTTCGGTGGTTGGAGCTTCCCCATTCCCCTAGAAACCATTGCCAATCTCCTTGGGGTGAGTGAGAGCAATCCCTTTTTGCAGATTGCCTTTGCGGTGCTGGGGATCACAATGACCCTGATTAAGGCCTACTTCTTTGTTTTTTTGGCGATTCTGCTGCGCTGGACAGTCCCCCGTGTGCGCATTGACCAACTCCTAGACCTTGGTTGGAAATTCCTATTGCCCGTGGGTCTAGTGAATTTGCTGCTGACCGCTGGCTTAAAGCTCGCCTTTCCCGTAGCCTTTGGCGGTTAACAAACTCTCCATTCCCATGAGGTGACACCATGAAATTCCTCAATCAGATTACCAACTATGCCAAAGAGGCAGTGCAGTCCGCTAAGTACATTGGTCAAGGCCTCTCCGTTACCTTTGATCACATGCGGCGGCGGCCCGTGACGGTGCAGTATCCCTACGAAAAACTCATTCCTTCGGAACGGTTTCGGGGACGGATTCACTTTGAGTTTGACAAGTGCATTTCCTGTGAAGTGTGCGTGCGCGTCTGCCCCATTAACCTGCCCGTGGTGGATTGGGTCTTCAACAAAGAGATCAAGAAGAAAGAACTGAAGCACTACAGCATTGACTTCGGTGTGTGCATCTTCTGTGCCAACTGTGTGGAATACTGCCCCACCAATTGCCTCTCGGTAACAGAGGAATACGAGCTGGCCACCTACGATCGCCATGAGCTGAACTACGACAGTGTGGCAATGGGACGCATTCCCTACAAAGTGACCCAAGACCCGATGGTGACACCAATCCGCGAGTTTGCCTACCTGCCGGCGGGGGTAATGTCTGGCCATGATTTGCCTGCGGGTGCCCAACGGGCCGGAGAGCGTCCAGAGGCGATCGCCAACACTGCTGAATTATCTGAGAACTAGGAGTTGTTGCTGTGGACTTAGCCACCCTGACCCAAACGATTACCTTCTTTGCCCTTGCCGGTGCGGTGATTGTTGCTGCCCTTGGTGTTGTGCTCCTGAACAATGTTGTCTATTCTGCCTTCTTGCTGGGGGGCGTGTTCCTCAGCATCTCTGGGCTGTATATTCTCATGAATGCTGACTTTGTCTCAGCGGCTCAAATTCTCATCTATGTCGGCGCGGTGAACGTTCTCATCCTCTTTGCGATCATGCTCGTCAATAAGCGCGAGGCCTATACGCCAGTGCCGGGGCGTTGGCTGCGTCAGGGGGGCGCCGCAGTGGTCTCCCTTGGCGTCTTTGCCCTGCTGACAAAAATGATTTTGCAAACCCCTTGGCAACTCAGCTCCCTGCCGCCCACGACTGACAGCATCACCACGATTGGCCAGCACTTTTTCAGCGATTTCCTCTTGCCCTTTGAATTGGCCTCGGTCTTACTGCTGATGGCCTTGATTGGGGCAGTGGTTCTCGCCCGCCGCGAACTGGTCTTGGAACCTGAACCCATCCTAGGGGAAGAGGTGGTACCTCCCTTGGAGTTACCGGAGCGTCCCCGTGAACCTGTAGCCTTGTCTGAAAAATAGGGAAAGACGATGCAGTTAACCTATGTTTTGATCTTGGCAGCACTGCTGTTTTGTATTGGCATCTATGGCCTCGTCACCAGTCGCAATGCTGTGCGTGTGCTTATGTCCATTGAGTTGCTTCTGAATGCTGTCAATCTCAACCTGATTGGTTTTGCCAACTATCTGGATGGCCAGCAAATCAAAGGGCAAGTCTTTGCCGTGTTTGTGATTACGGTAGCAGCCGCCGAAGCAGCCGTGGGTTTAGCCATTATTTTGGCCATCTATCGCAACCGTGACACTGTTGACATGGAGAAATTCAACTTGCTGAAGTGGTAGGCTAGAAACTGGAACTTGCTTCCCTCAATTGCCGTCTATCTTCAAGAACCAGTGTCAGCAAAAGGGCAATCACCTATGACAGTGCGTCTTGGTAAATCGGTCACTTATCTGTCGTTAATGGCATTGGGGGCAGCCGCTGCAATGTTTGCTACCCACTTGATGCCAGCGTCAACGCCCTTGGTGACTCCCAGCTTGGCGCAGTTACCGGCACCGCTACCGGCGGGAAATGACATTAACTTCATTGCCCGTGCTGTTGACCAAGTCGGCCCTGCGGTGGTGCGGATTGATGCTTCCCGTACGGTGCAGACCCGTGTGCCCGCGATCTTTAATGATCCTTTCTTTCAGGAATTTTTTGGGCCAATGATGCCCCCCCGCAGCCGTGAAGAACGGGGTATCGGGTCTGGCTTTATCATTAGCAGTGATGGCTTGATCCTCACCAATGCCCACGTGGTGGATGGTGCCAACCGGGTGCGGGTAACTCTCAAAGATGGTCGCACGTTTGAGGGTCAAGTTCTGGGGCAAGACCAGCTGACTGATGTGGCCGTGGTCAAGGTGAATGCCAACAATTTGCCCGTGGTACGCCTTGGCAATTCTGATAATTTGCGTCCTGGTGAGTGGGCGATCGCCATCGGTAATCCCTTGGGTCTCGATAATACGGTGACTGCGGGCATCATTAGTGCAACGGGACGCTCTAGCGGCGATATTGGCGTGCCCGATAAGCGGGTGGGCTTCATTCAAACCGATGCGGCCATTAACCCCGGCAACTCTGGTGGCCCCCTGTTGAATCAACGGGGAGAGGTGATTGGCATGAACACCGCGATCATTGGTGGTGCCCAGGGCTTGGGGTTTGCCATTCCCATCAATACAGCTCAACGAATTGCCAACCAACTGATTGCCAACGGTCGCGTCGATCACCCCTTCTTGGGTATTCGCATGACCGATCTCACCCCTGAGGTGCAGCAACGTCTCAATGCGAATCCCAATAGTCCTGTCCGCGTCCAGGAAAGTTCGGGTGTTTTGATTTTTCAAGTCCTGCCCAACTCGCCAGCCGCCCGTGCGGGTCTGCAACCGGGAGATGTAATCCGCCGCATCAATGGCCAAAACATCACCAAAGCGGATCAAGTACAGCAAATGGTGGAAAGCACAGGCATTGGTCGCACCATGGAACTGGAAGTGCGCCGTAGTGGCCAAACTGTAACCGTGGCCGTGCAGCCGGCTCCCCTCCCTGCCCAAGCTAGTCGCTAACGTGCTGACGGCAGTTCTGATCATTCCAACCGGCATTGGGGCTGCCATTGGCGGCTATGCGGGTGATGCGATTCCAGTTGTTCGTGCCTTGGCGCAGGTGTGCGATCGCCTGATTACCCATCCCAATGTTCTCAATGGGGCAATGCTTTATTGGCCACTGCCCAATGTTTGGTATGTGGAAGGCTATGCCCTTGATGAATTTGCGGTTGGCCGTTGGGGATTGCTGCCACCCCGTCCAAATCGTATTGGCCTGTTACTAGATGCGGCGATTGAAGCGGCTCTCCAACTTCGCCATCGTCAAGCAGCGGCGGCCTGTTCTGCCACCTTAGGTTTAACCATTACTGAACCTGTTATTACGGATGAACCCTTGGAAGTACAGTTGCAAACCGCTGCCTCCGGCGCAACATGGGGCACGGTGGCGAACCCGGGTAGTTTATTGCGGGCGGCAGAAAAACTGATTCAAGCGGCTCAGGCGGACGCGATCGCGATTGTCACCCGCTTTCCCGACAATCCTAGTACGGCAGCTTTACAGCACTATCGCAGTGGCCAAGGGGTAGATCCCCTAGCGGGGGCGGAAGCCGTGATTAGTCATTTAGTGGTTCAGCACTTTCAGATTCCTGCGGCCCATGCTCCTGCACTGCAACCCCTCCCCCTTGACGAAACGGTGCATCCCCGTGCCCTTGCTGAGGAAATTGGCTACACCTTTTTGCCCTCGGTGTTGGTGGGGTTGAGTTGTGCCCCCCGCTATAGCCCAAGTGCTACTGAGGCGCTGTGGCGACAGGCCGTGGATGCTGTGATTGTACCGGCCACTGCCCTTGGTGGACGGGGAATTCTCGCCTTTGCCCATCAGGGCGTCCCCATCCTAACGGTGGCTAACAATACCACAACCCTCAATGTGACAGGTGCCCATTTGGGGATAGAAACAATCCCTTGCCAGTCCTATGCCGAGGCCATTGGCGTCCTGAGTGCGATGAAGGCGGGGGTGTCTTGGCAGAGCGTCACAGCAGCAACCTAAAAAATTTTTGCCTTCTGTGCATATCGAGCATATCGGCAAAGGATAACTCCATAGACACGAGTGGAGAGGCTGGCCGATGAACCTAATCCTTGACCCCCAAGACCCCATTCAGCACCTTCTGAGTAAACTAGACAGGATTAACAAGTTTTTGCGAACCCTGCCCGTGGACTTCAACCAAAGGGATTTAATTGCCATTGCTGAAAACGAGGGGTAAGAAGTGGTTGGTGGCGGTTATCACACCTGAAATGCGAAGCGGCCGGGGTATCCAACGGTAAGTCTGTGTGGTCACGGCAGTGCTCCCTTACACCCCCTGACAGCCCGAAATATCGTTACCCCCCTGCTACAACCCAAGCAAGACCGCTTGATGAAAACATTGGCGGAACTGGTGGGACTGCGGTTGATGGGGTTTCTTCTGAGGAAAATGTCATTTCTCTGTGGCAAGAGTTAGCGATCGCTAGGGCGCACGTGGAAAAGCTAAAAGCGGATTGCGAGGTGGCATTTTGGGCATACAGACTCCTCAAGGGTATCGTTTTGACTCAGTCGAGTTGAAGCAAACCGCTTTTCGCATTGACGGCGTCTTTGTGCCCCCTGACCCCTCAGGAACCGTCTATTTCTGTGAAGTGCAGTTTCAACGGGACACGACCTTCTACGAACGTTTCTTTGCTGAAATTTTTCTCTATCTGCGCCTGTATCGCCACACCTTCTCTGATTGGCAAGCCGTGGTCATTTATCCCCATCGCCAAGCGGAACAAACCTCCTTTGAACCCTATGACGTCTTGGTGGAGAGCGATCGCCTGCGGCGGGTGTATCTGAATGAACTGGGGTCACCTGAGGAATTACCCTTGAGTCTTGCCCTGATGCAGCTCACAGCCTTACCCGAAGCAGAAATGCCGACAGCGGCACGGTTATTGGCAGAGCGCACTCGCATAGAGGCAGTTCCAAGGCCAGAGGTCATAATGGAGTTGATCACAACCATTGTCCTGTACAAGTTCACCGAGCTAAGTCGGGAGGAGGTGCTGCGGATGCTGGGGTTTACCACAGAAGAGCTGAAGCGGACACGGTTTTATCAAGAAGTTTATGCTGAGGCACGGGAAGAGGGATTACAACAGGGATTGCAACAGGGATTACAACAAGGAGAGACCCTCGTTGTCTTGCGCCTCTTAAGGCGGCGGTTTGGCGATTTACCAGCTAGCCTTGAAGAGGGCATTCGCCAGCTCTCTGCCCATCAGATTGAAGCTTTGGCAGAAGCCCTCCTTGACTTTACTGACCTTAGGCAAGTGTCTGCGTGGCTAGAGCGCTCCCCCTAGCCCATGCACCGCGACTCCCTCTTTTACCAACTGTTTGCCCAGCTACCTCAGACCCTCTTTGACCTCTTGGGCATACAGACTCCTCAAGGGTATCGTTTTGACTCAGTCGAGTTGAAGCAAACCGCTTTTCGCATTGACGGCGTCTTTCTCCCCCCTGACCCCTCAGGAACGGTCTATTTCTGTGAAGTGCAGTTTCAACGGGACACGACCTTCTACGAACGTTTCTTTGCTGAAATCTTTCTCTACTTGCGTCTGTACCGCCAGACCTTCTCTGATTGGCAAGCCGTGGTCATTTATCCCGATCGCCAAGCGGAACAAACCTCCTTTGAACCCTATGACGTCTTGGTGGAGAGCGATCGCCTGCGGCGGGTCTATCTGAATGAGTTAGGGTCACCGGAGGAATTACCCTTGAGTCTTGCCCTCATGCAGCTGATGGTGGTGCCAGAGTCAGACATGCCCAGAGTCGCCCGATTACTTGCCCAGCGGAGTCAGAGCGAAAAAGCGCCAAAGCCAGAAGTGATAATAGAGTTAATCACCACAATGGTGCTGTACCAGTTCACGGAGCTAAGTCGGGAGGAGGTGCTGCGGATGCTGGGGTTTACCACAGAAGAGCTGAAGCGGACACGGTTTTATCAGGAGATCTATGCCGAGGCACAAGAAGAAGGGTTGCAACGGGGTCTACGGCAGGGATTGGAGCAAGGATTACAGCAGGGATTACAGCAGGGATTGCAACAGGGATTGCAACAAGGGTTACAGCAGGGAGAGACCCTCGTTGTCTTGCGGCAGTTAAGGCGGCGGTTTGGCGATTTACCAGCTGACCTTGAAGAGGGCATTCGCCAGCTCTCTCCCCATCAGATTGAAGCTTTGGCAGAAGCCCTCCTTGACTTCACTGACCTTGGGCAAGTGTCTGCGTGGCTAGAGCGCTCCCCCTAGCCCATGCACCGCGACTCCCTCTTTTACCAACTGTTTGCCCAGCTACCTCAGACCCTCTTTGACCTCTTGGGCATACAGACTCCTCAAGGGTATCGTTTTGACTCAGTCGAGTTGAAGCAAACCGCTTTTCGCATTGACGGCGTCTTTGTGCCCCCTGACCCCTCAGGAACGGTTTATTTCTGTGAAGTCCAGTTTCAACGGGACACGACCTTCTACGAACGTTTCTTTGCTGAAATTTTTCTCTATCTGCGCCTGTATTACCACACCTTCTCTGATTGGCAAGCCGTGGTCATTTATCCCCATCGCCAAGCGGAACAAACCTCCTTTGAACCCTATGACGTCTTGGTGGAGAGCGATCGCCTGCGGCGGGTGTATCTGAATGAACTGGGGTCACCTGAGGAATTACCCTTGAGTCTTGCCCTGATGCAGCTCACAGCCTTACCCGAAGCAGAAATGCCGACAGCGGCACGGTTATTGGCAGAGCGCACTCGCATAGAGGCAGTTCCAAGGCCAGAGGTCATAATGGAGTTGATCACAACCATTGTCCTGTACAAGTTCACCGAGCTAAGTCGGGAGGAGGTGCTGCGGATGCTGGGGTTTACCACAGAAGAGCTGAAGCGGACACGGTTTTATCAGGAGATCTATGCCGAGGCACAAGAAGAAGGGTTGCAACGGGGTCTACGGCAGGGATTGGAGCAAGGATTACAGCAGGGATTGCAACAAGGGTTACAACAGGGAGAGACCCTCGTTGTCTTGCGGCAGTTAAGGCGGCGGTTTGGCGATTTACCAGCTGGCCTTGAAGAGGGCATTCGCCAGCTCTCTGCCCATCAGATTGAAGCTTTGGCAGAAGCCCTCCTTGACTTTACTGACCTTGGGCAAGTGTCTGCGTGGCTAGAGCGCTCTCCCTAGGCCATGCATTGGCAACCACTGTGTTATTGGCTCCTTGACCAGCTACCGCAGTGCCTATTTAGCCCCTTGGTGGTAAGTATTACTACTGTTTGCAACAATTGCAAAAATTGCCTAGCACCTGAAATTTTTTACTAAGGAAAAACCATACTAATTACTAGCCAATTTGTGGTCTCTGCTGATAGCAGGTTGTCGCTCCCGTGCCCTGACTAGGTGTCCTTATGAAAAAGAATGACCGACGCTTTGGCCTCTCGAAACGGCAGTATCGTAAGCTAATACGCACAATTCGTCACTTGCTTCACCAGTTGCGCCTCTGGTTGCAACGACGGCTGAGTCCTGTGCTGCGACGGCAACGATTGCGATTTGGCCGCGCTGGTTTTGTGCTGCCCACAGCGGTCATTGTCCTTGTGGTGATCACGCTCACAGTAGGGGCACTCATGTTGCGGACACTTAATCGCACAGCAGAAGTCGGTGCCCAACGACAAGAACTACAGGTGCTAAATGCCACTGCTCCGGCAGTTGACCGCGCGAAGGCAAAGCTCGAGTATTTCTTCACTCAAGACCCGCTGCGACCTCAAGGGGTTCCCGGCGAGGCTCAAATTGAACAAATTATGCTCAACACTGCCAACCGCAACCCCGATCCCTACACCTTTGCTGATGAGCGGCGAATTGACATTAATGGGGATGGCGTTGTTGATAATGCATGGGCCTTTCAGCCGACGGCTGACTCGATTGTGGCCTACTCGATCCTAATGCGGCGACCCAACGATACCCAAATCAATCAAACGGATGCGCAAAAAGCGGCTGGCTTGCTGACCCGTAGTCGTCCTGTAGGAATTACTGAACAGGGCAATCAGTGTGCCAATGTTGGCCCGACGAGTGCAGCAGCGCAACAAGCAGAAGTAGGCTGGGATCCTGTCGGCACGGCAACGCTACGTAAGAATTTCCAAATCAACGCCTTTGTTTATGAAAACCGCAATGGTGGCCAAGCCCTTGCAACCATTGACTTTACCCAAGAGCGGGAACTGGATCGCGGGAATAAATGGGGCGCATGGTTCCGTAATGACCTTGAAATTTTCCCAGGGCCTGTCTTCCGCTGGAATGGAGCGATGCACACCGAGGGGAGTATCTTCTTTACGAGTAACAGTGGCTACACAGCATTCCTTGTCAGTTCGCCCAATTCCTGTATCTACACCCGCACGGCCTCAGAAATCACCACAGCCGAGGTAGTGGATGTCAACGATGTAGATAACGATGGAAATACGACCGAGATTATCTTCCAAGGCCAATTTATGGCAGGGAGCTTGCGGGATAACAACACGAACTCAGGGACGGTTGAAATTCACTCCTATCGTGAACCCCCTGCTGCCCCCTTTACCACGGGGGATGAAAACCCGCCTGCGCAAAACGTCAGACTAACGGCTGCACGGGACTCAGTGATTGATAACCGTAATCCTGCTGACGTTGCCCTGAACCCCGTGGCCATTTTGACCCAAGATCGGAGTATAGCTCGTGGCAGTGACCCAACCAACCTCAGTGTGCGCGATACCAACTGGGGGAATCAGTTTTATGTGCAACAGGGGCGCTTTGCTAACAAGCCCCAACCCAAGCCCTACGTAGATGACACCTATCGCGCTGATGACCGCTATGGTCCTAAACCCGTCTATGACGTTAGTATTCCTTCCTCTGACCCGCGGCGGCAAATTCCAGCGGGTACGAAAGTGGGTGACCCGATTGGCAACCAAGTGGCGGGTGCTCAAGATCTGCTGACGCGCAACATCGCACCCAATGATAGCCCCAACAAGCGTACTGACTTGGGCTTGGATGGCTATTGGGAGCGGCGGGCACGCCAAGAGGGATTGCGGATTATTGTGGGTGAACGACTGGAATTGGGCAAACCTCTTGATCCGCCTGCGGGTAATACCGCTGACAACAACCGTCGCAATGAGTTTTATCAACACCGTACCTTACGGGACAACCTTGCGGCGGTGCAGGCAACGGCTATTTACCACTACAAAGCAAATGGCACAACCATTAACAGCGCGATTCCAGATCCTTTTGTAGAGCCTTATCCGGGGCAAAACACGGGGGGCTATCAACCCATTGCTTGTCTAGCCACAACCCACCACCACGGCACGCCTCAAGCGACTCTGCGCAGCATCATGTTTGATCAGTACAGTGGCATTCAAGGCTTGCCCAGTGGTTTCCAGCTCTTTGACTTCTTTACAGGGCGGGGCACCAATGGTTGGGAGTTTATTCCCCCGAGTTTCAACAGTCCGGCCATGCAACAGGCAATGCAAAACCTGGTGGCCTATGCGAGTGATGGTCTGGATGGGGCTTTTCCACCCAAACAGGAAACAGGCGGTACCCTCATTCACCCCAACCCGGTTACCACCCGTGCCGGCAATTTCTCGAACCTTGCCCGCGCGCTCTCACCGCAAGGGAACAACAGCTTGGCGGATGAAAGTGCGAAACACACCGCAGGGTGTATGTTGGGGATGCTCGCCCACAGTGTGAATACGCTGCAGCAGTTGAGTATAGGCAGCCTCAACGTCGGCAACCAACTGACGAACCTCAACAACGCGATCGCCGACTTGGATGAATACTATCGTCCTAACTTCAACGGCTCGGTTCTCACCAATGGTGAAGTCATTCCCTTCCCTGAAAGTGGTACAACCCACAGCATCCGTACCTATCGCCAAGGGTTTGCCCAAGATCGCCAACTCGCCTATCGCGGAGGCTATTTGGATGCCAATGCCTATATCACCGCCCTCATTCCCAATGCTCGCTGGAGTCAGCGCCCTCTGCAGGAAACCAGTGCCGATGTCAATGCCCGCCTTGCCCGCCTGATTGCCCTTAAGGAGCAGGTGGCCTACGACCGTGATCCAGCAGGCTACACCTGTAGTATTCCCGACACTTATGTTCACTTGCGGAATGCCTTTTGCCTAGGGCGACGAGGATTTGTGATTGGTCAGCAGTTTACTGTGCCGCCGGTCGGTCAAACTGTGACGGTAAATGTTGAAGATGCCCCTAGCTATAACTTTGATGTGCGCGACTCTGATATTAACAATAGTGTTTATGTAACGGGTGTGGGGCGGATGATTTTGACAAACCGTACCACTGATGGCCGAGGTAAAGTTCTCACCGTCACTCTACTAAATCCGAACCCTGCCCAAGTAGGTAATGCGCCAGCGGGCACAACGATTCCAGCGGGAGCCTCTGCTTCGATTATGGGCAGCAATAATCTGGAGGTGGGTACCATTACTGTTGCTGTTGGATTTCCAAATAACCCTCTTCCCACTCTGAACCTTTCAAATACAAGTGCTAATTCTAGTGTAACGATCATCTACACAGGGCTAAGCTCTGCACTTGCAGCGGGAGACGTTGTCGAAATTCGCCGTCCCACTGGTATCTCAGTCCTGCCTGGTCGCCTAGAGGGACGCTTTGTGGTGACTGCCACTCCTACTGGCAATACAGCAACCTTGCGCTACCTTGGCGGCACAGAGCGGAGTGGTAGTGGTAGTAGTAGTCTTAACATTGCGGAGAACTCGACACTAGTGGTGCTCTCGCGCCGAGGGAGCAACCCCACTGCACCGATTCTCGGTACCTTTAATACGGTGATCAAATATCCGGCGCTGCGGGCGATCTTCAACCCACAAGGAGGGACGGCTGTATCACCCGCTGCCATTGCCGCAACCCCCCGTTCTAGCCCAACAGCTTTCCTCACGCCGAATGAGGCCGCCAATGGTGTTTTGGTGAATAACATTCGCTTTCCTGATCGCCTCAATCAAATCATTGACTTTAACGGCAATGCCCGCAACGTGGCCTTCCTTGACAACACCCTCTTCAATGGCCGTGAAGAGATGGCCGTGCGGGAAATGGATATTGACCTCAACCTGCTGCGGCGCACGCCTATTGGTGGCGATACGTGGCTGCCGATGGGGGGGATTGTCTATGCCTTCCGTGAAGATGCAGTGCGGGAGGATGGCATTGCCCGGCCTGCTGTCAGTGGCCAAAATTGGATGAATACCAACCCCAATGGGCCTCATGATCCGATTTTGACGGCGAATGGTATTTCCACGAAGCCGGTGGACTTCTTTGCTGATCCAATGCGGCGTCCCAATGGCTTCCGCCTCTGGAATGGCCAACGCCTTGACCGCCAAGGAATTGCTGCAGAGAAGAATATCGCGGGTTTGTCCTTTATCACGGATAACCCTGTCTATATTCAGGGGGACTTTAACCTCCACAGCACCGATGGCACAACGAATAACCTAATTGAGGAATTTAACCAAACCTTGACAACTGACTGGAGCAACTTCTACGGCCGCAGCACGATCAATAGTAACTTTGCTCGTCCGACAGGGGATACGTGGCGCCCCACGGAAATTCTTGCGGATGCGATTACAATTATTTCCAATAACTTCTGCAATGGCTCAGCCAACGACTACTTTGCTCAAGCCTACCAAGATACGATTCAAGGATGGGGCAACACTTCTCCTGAGAACCTAGCGATCAACTTTGTCCAAGACGTGGGAAGTAGCGCACGGGTTCACAACAGCACCAGTATTGGCCAAATCTACTTGGGGTGTGCCAACACCGATCAACTGCGTACCTCTTTCTTGAATGCCAATCGTCCTAGTGCCAACTTACCGGCAAATACTGTTTGGTTGCGGGAAAGTCCTTTTGATCCCACCTCGCCAGTCTATGTGGATCGCAATGGTACCCCTTGGGCTTTGAACTATCAAACCGGTGAACGAATTGGCGTTACCATCTCAGGTACTCCTCCAGTAGCTAATGCTGTAACTCTTACTCAATATCCCGATGGCCAAACAGCTCAAGCAGTGCCAAATAATGTTTACAACTCGTTCTATGTGTTTGGTGAGAATCGTGCCCGCAACGATACTACAGATACCCGTGTGAATGCGGTGCTCATTAGCGCCACTGTGCCCTCGCGACCGACCCAAGCCTATGGTGGCATCCATAACTTCCCACGTTTTATTGAGTCTTGGGGCAACCTTTGGATTCAGGGGGCATTTATTCAACTGAACTTCTCCACCCAAGCCACAGGCCCCTTTGACCAAGATCAGTGGGAAATTTCGCCAACCATTCCCAGCGATAGTCGCTGCCGCGATGTCAACACCGCCTTCAATTGTGAGGCGCAAGGTGCTGAGCTGATCCGCTACTACAATGCTCCGACTCGACGCTGGGGCTATGACGTGGGTCTGCAACTGGCACCCGCAGGACCTGTGGCCTCACGGTTTATCTCCCCTGCCCGCCAGCGGAGTGAGTACTTCACTGAACTGCCGGCGAGCGATCCCTATATTCTGCGCCTACGCTGTGCCCAACGTCCCAGTGGTATGGGCAGTGGCCGTATTGACCCGGCTGTAACCAGTTGTCCTGCCTAATTTACGGAGGTAATCTCGATATGAATCCTCAATTTGGCCGGCAGCAGCAAGTCAATGGTGGCCTTACCCTAGTGGAGTGTCTGATTGCCATTCTCGTAGTGAACTTGGGGGTGGCCATGTTGGCAGCACCCCTGCTGATGGTGGCAGCGACACGGTTGCGCAATGACCGCATTAACCAAGCTACGGAGCTAGCGCGTGCAGAGGTGGATCGGCTGCGGGTGATGATGGAGCAGGGGGTGGAAATTCGCACCACAACGACCAATGTTCTGCCCCCCGCGAGTTCTGTTTCAGCAACGATTGGCCAAGCAGCTCTGCTGTCGGCACAGCCACCTCCCAATAGCCTTGTGGATTGCTTTAGTTCATCGAACCCCTTGGGGCTGCCAACCAGTGCTACCCAAGCCTGCCGCCGTCGCCTCAACAATACAGAATTTGCCGTGCAGGTGTATCGCGGTCAACTGAGCGTCAACAGTGCTAACCTTGTGCTGGCGTATCCCGTGCAGGTGCGCGTCTATAGCGCTGAGGCTGTTCCCATCACGACAACAGCAACGACACCGATCACCCAAGAACCCGCGGCAATGACCAGCTCATTGGTGGGGGCAGAACGGCGTCCATTGGCAGTGCTGACGACAGAAATTATTCGCAGTGACTCTTCAGAAACCCTGTGTCGGCTAACTAACTGTTCCTAAGGAGAGGCTCTATGAAGCGCTGGCGCTGGCCACGGAAACGGCAAAAAGGCTTTACCCTTGTGGAAATTTTGGTGTCCTTGGTGATGGCCTCAGTGATTGTGGTCTCGCTAGGGGCACTGCTCATTGATATGCTGCAAACGGAGACCCGTGAGGCGTCGTTGAACCAGTTGCGCCAAGACTTGAAGGCGGCGATGGATGTGATCAGCACTGATTTGTCGCAAGCGGTATTTGTTTATAACGGCAACTGCTTGGCAGGTAGCGGCGGTGCGTGTGGTGAAGCAACTCGAAGTCAACCCCTAACCAACTACTTGCCCGCCTTCCCCAGTACGATGCAGCCGGTGCTGGCAATGTGGATCCTTGAGCCAGTGCCCTATGACCAAAACCAACTGGGGTATGACACCTACACCATTCCCGAAAACTGTAACAATGCATGGCCAGAGAATCTGCGACCTGACTGTATTGCTCTGCAAAATGCCCGCCGCGCCCACACCTTAGTGGTGTATTACCTCGATACGACTCCTAGCTCCCTCTGGCAAGGGCGTGCCCGCCTGCGGCGCTATACACTGCGCAAATATCGCGTCTTGACCAACACCTACCTTGAACTCAACCAAGGCTATGTGGAGCCGACGGGCTTCACCAGCTTTGCCCAATGGCCGATTAACGTTAATACGGGTGCTAGCTTGCAGAGTGTTCGTCCCCAAGCCGATATGGCGCGCGCAGTGGTGGTGACGGACTTTATTGACCTCAATTGGGACAATGAGAATGCCCTGATCCCTTGTCAAGAAGGCGTCACAACTCCCTTTGCTCCCGCCTATGTGCGAACTCCCTTGGCCACTCTTGGGGTGCCCAATAGTTTCTATGCCTGTGTACAGTCCCGCGGCGCCAGCTTTAACAATGCCACGTTTGTCTATCTGCGGGGAAACCCTCAGGGAATGCCGGGCATTCGTCCTCAAGATGAAGCGACTCGACCGGTGATTACCACTACGGTGCTGAGCCGCTCTGTGCAGCGCAAAGTCCCCAACTTCTAGAAAGGAGTCTGGTATGCAAGTGTCACGACAGTCAACGCGGGGATATAGCTTTGTTGAGGTGTTGGTCGTCATTGTCCTGATTGGGGTGGTCATTGGCATTGGCACGATGAGCATTTTCCCCTTGTTACAGCGGCAACGGGTGCGGGCAGCAACCAATAATGCCCGTAATGCTTTGCGCCTTGCGCAAGCGGCTGCCAAAAAGGAAAACTTGCCCTGGGTTGTCGCCTTTCGCAATACGGATACGGGTGTGCAGTGGACCATGAACCGCACCACGACGCCTCGCGAGCAGTGGCGGTGGCAACCTTTGGTAGAGGATGATGAGCAAGTGGTAATGGTGATGTGGGGAACAGATTTCAACAGTCCTATCACGAGTTCTAGTGGGTCACGATTAGAGTGCTGGCAGGAGGCGGCGCGGGACACAAATCAGTGCGAGCTGGCCTTTGACCATCAGGGTCGGGTGATTACACCGGTGACGCCACGGCGGATTTCCTTTAGCATCTATGCCTATGAGTATGACTATTTGCGCTGTGTGCGCCTTTCAACCGTGCTAGGTGCGATGCGCACTGAGGAGGGGGATGTCTGTACGCAGTACATGGAATAGATGTCGCTCGTTAACTTAGAAGTAGAAAGCAGTATTGCCAAGGATGAGTTTCTATGTCCCAGCCGATTATTCGTTTGAAATTGCTCTTTACGCTCAATGAACAACTGGAGCGGCGGCGCCAACTGAATCACAATAGCGGGTTGTCATTACCGGAGGTGCTGGCTGTTATTGTCATTATTGGCGTGATTGCTCTGATTGCCTTGCCCTCACTGCTGAATCAGCGCACTAAGGCGCAACTGGCCAGTGCCAAGTCCACGATTGGTGCAGTTAATCGTGCGCAGGAAGCCTACCGTGTGCGTCACAAAATTTTTGCCACCAAGCTATCCTACTTGAAAATTTACGACACCAGTGGCGGTGGTTATAAGATAGAGGGCTATCATCCCCTTGTTCTGACCTATGACCAAATCAAGGATGCCAAGACCAATGCCATTCTCTATGCGGGTGGCAATCCGTGGTACGTGTCGGTGCATGCTCAAGCCATTGATCCAGCGGGAAGAGGTGTTTCCGGCTGTGTCTGGGCAAAGCCCGGTGATCTCGGTGTAACCACGGCTTCTGTGAAGGAGGGGACGACGGCTGCGCCTCCGGGGGATTGCTGGGCAACTGTGCCTCAAGGAACGGGTGAACCGGTGAAGTTTTACGCAATTCAGACGACGGAATAACTTTAAGGGGTCAAAATTTGTACAAGAATTCGCAGGAGGTCTTCCAAGTCGGCGGGCACTCGGTAAAGATTCAAGTCCTGAGTGAAGGTGCGGGTCTGAGGATCAAATTGCCCAAACTGCCAAATATTGCCTGTTGAAATCGCTCCTTGGAGAAGGGGTTGTTCTGATTCAATCCATTGATCAAGGGCAATCAATTCGATCGCTAGTTGCACAAAGCCTCGTTCTAAATCCTCATTTTTGGCTTCAATGACCAGAAAGAACTGTCCGTTTTGCAAAAGATAATCTAGGGAGCCTTTGAGCTGATGACTGACAACGATCGGATACTCAACGTTGAGGGTTGCTTGGGTATAGTGCAGGACATCCATTAATACAGGGGCAATCAGAAATTCCCGCCGTGCGATTTCGCTCGTGAGACTGAGACGGGGCAGGCTTTCTTCGATGCGGGTTTTGAGATCAGTCAGGCGATCGAGGGTTCCAATATAGCGAGGCAAATTCAGGGAACACCGCCTTAAAGCAACGTTGAAGCATGCCAAGATGTCTTGGGGCGCAAAATTGAGTTTGAAATAATCCGCGAACGTATAGGCGCGATCGGGCTGAATGATAGCTGCTTTCGGCACTATGGTTTGATCTCCTGTGAGGGCAGTAGGTCACTACTGAGTAAATTGCGGTCAGTACCCCATATTTTAAGAAAGAGCCGTCAGTTGCGGTCGAAAGTAGCGCAGTCTCAGGGCATTCATGACGACCGAAAAGGAACTGAAGGCCATGGCCGCACCTGCCAGCATGGGGTTGAGGAGCCAGCCGCTCAAGGGGTAGAGAATACCGGCGGCAATGGGAATGCCAGCAACGTTATAGATGAAGGCAAGGAAGAGGTTCTGGCGAATGTTTTGCAGGGTGGCACGGCTGAGTTGTAAGGCGGTGACGATGCCCTGAAGGTGACCGGAAATGAGTGTGATGTCACTGCTGGCGATCGCCACATCGGTGCCTGTGCCAAGGGCAATGCCAACATCCGCTTGGGCGAGGGCGGGTGCATCATTAATGCCATCCCCCACCATGGCTACACACTTGCCTTGCCGTTGCAGATCAGCAATGATGGCTGCCTTTTGATCGGGGCGGACATGGGCAACGTACTGATCAATGCCCACTTGCCGGGCGATCGCCGCAGCGGTTACAGCATGATCACCGGTCAGCAGAATCACCTCTCGTCCCATACGCTTCAGGGTGGCTATGACGGTCGGGGCTTCGGGCTTGAGGGTGTCGGCAATGGCCATGAGACCCCTCACTTCTGCGTTCACAGCCATCCAGACCACCGTTTTCCCTTGTGCGGCAAAGGTTTGGGCTTGGGGCTGCCAAGGGGTGATGTCAATGCCGTGGGCTTCGAGAAAGGCTGGGGTACCCAGCCGCACCCATTGCTCGTCAACCATGCCCTGTACCCCTTGACCAATGGTGGCAACAAAGTCCCGAACCGGTTGTGGTGACACGCCTTGGGCTTGGGCATACTCGACCACAGCGGCAGCAAGGGGATGTTCCGAGTGCCATTCCACACTGGCCGCAAGATGCAGAAGCGTTATCGGATCACTCTCGGTATAGAAATCTGTCACGCTGGGATGGCCTTGGGTCAGGGTTCCTGTTTTGTCGAGAACCACAGTTTGTACCCGATGGGCGAGTTGGAGACTGCGGGCCTCTTTGATCAAAATGCCATACTCTGCTGCTTTACCCGTGGCCACCATGATGGAGGTGGGGGTCGCCAAGCCAAGGGCACAGGGACAGGCAATGATCAGGACACCAATGGTGGTCAATAGGGCAAGGGTGGGATTGCCGCCAACAGTGAGCCACAACAACCCCGTCAGGAGGGCGATCGCCAGCACCGTCGGCACAAACCAAGCCGTGATCCGATCTGCCAGTTTTTGAATGGGGGCTTTTGAGGCCTGCGCCTGCTGCACCAGTCGAATCATGTGTGCCAGAAAGGTTTGCTGCCCCACCCGCGTAGCACGCATTTGCAGACTCCCCGTTTGATTGAGGGTACCACCAATGACCTCATCCCCCTCGCGCTTTTCTACCGGTAGGCTCTCCCCCGTCACCATGGATTCATCTACCGTCGAAGCGCCGGCCACAATCTCACCATCCACGGGAATTTTCTCGCCCGGACGCACCAGCAGTCGATCCCCCCCTTGGACTTCGATCAGCGGCACCTCCACTGCTTCGCCGTTACGAATCACCCGTGCCGTTTTCGGTTGCAGGGCTAGGAGTTTGCGAATGGCGGCGGCAGTTTCCCGTTTGGCGCGACTTTCGAGAAAGCGTCCCAAGAGAATCAGGGTAATGACAACGGCTGAGACTTCGTAATAGACCTCTGGCGTGTGTGCATGGAAGGTGCGGGGAAAGAGCGTCACAAAGAGAGAGTAGAAAAACGCGACACTAGTACCCAAGGCCACAAGGGTATCCATCGTTGCCGTGCGATAGCGGAGTGCCCGCCACGCCCCTTCGTAAAAGGATTCACCACTCCAAAATTGAATTGGCGCTGTGAGCAACAGTTGCACCCAAGGATGGTGCAGCCACGCAGGGATCCACGGCAGATACCAGCCCGTCATCATTGGGAGATTCCCCAGCAGTAGTAGTAGGGTTGCACCACCCGCAAAGAGGAGTCGCCGTTTGAGACGACGGAGTTCTGCCCGATAGGCAAATTCTTCGGCGGCGGTGTCGGTCACCAGTCCTTCTTCGGGGAGTCGCTTTGCGTGATAGCCGGCTTTGGCGATCGCCCCCTGTAGATCTGACCATGTGACCCGTTGGGGGTCATAGGCGACCGTGGCCTGAGCAGCGGCAAAGTTAATTTCGCAGTCCATGACACCGGGGAGCGATCGCAGGGCGGTTTCAACCACATTGGCGCAAGCGGCACACCGCATCCCCTGCACCTTGAATGTGAGGTGAGTCATCATTGCGGGGTATAGCCTGCTTGGCGAATCGCAGCGCGGATCTCTGCGGCTGGGAGGACGGTGTCAATCTCTATCCACTTGGTTGCCAAGTCAGCAGTCACCCTTGCCTGAGGATCAATGGCTTGAATCGCTTGGATGAGGGTATCGCGGCAAGCCCCGCAGGCCATGTCGGGCACGTGCAGTTTGAGAACCATGGTGACATTCCCCTGACGCTCCTCCTATTTATCCTGAAGTCTCCAGTGAACTAGAGAGTCAAGGGGGCGTGCAGGCTAATTTTGTTCAACGGCTAGGGGCTGGCCTTGGGATTTTAAGGCATCGGCGATCGCCACCAATTCTTGCTCAAAGGCCAACTGTGCCCGATTGGTACGTCCACCCACATAGAGAAGATCATTCTCCTGCAGCCCCCAGACTTGAGAGTGGGAGACATAGCTCATGATCACGCCCGCCATCAACAGGGCAAAACCGGCATAGAAAAGGGGAATCCCCGGATCGGATTTAATTTGCAGCCCCGTACTGCCCACCAGTTCAATCAACGTCAGCGTGACCCCATTAATTTCCGTACTCATGCCTGTGCGCAAGCTGGTGAGAAACTCGCCCTTGGGGCTATAGATTAAGACCGTGCCCTGTAAATCCCGCGCAATGAGGGAGATTCCCTCGGAGAGATCGGGTTTCGTAGGCAGCCATGTCCCCCAGAGACGACCTTTCCCTTCTGTGTCGAGTTGTGCCATTGGCAGTTGCAGCACGGGACTGTTGTTGAGGCGAAAGCGGAGCGCCGCAATACTCCAATCCGCTTGATAGAGGGTAACTCCGCCATACTTCAAGGGGTGGTTGACATAAATCGTACCCCGCTTCACTTCCTGACCCTCGGCATTCAAGACGGAGAGATCCGAGTAGAACTGATCAATATCACCCACATCAGTGTAATCAATCCAAAAGCGATTCACCTTCACCGACCAGTGTTGGGGGATCCGCGCCAAAGGACCGGCTTGAACAATGTGCTGAAGATGAAATGTTTCGCCACTGGGAACAAGTTCTTGTGCCATAAAGCCCGTCAGTGCCCCCAAAATCCCCCCCAGCAAAATCAAAATCATACTGGCATGGACAACAATGGGGCCAATGCGACCGACAATGCCTTTGCGGGCATAGAGTTGATTGTCGGTTTGCCAGACACGGTAGCCCTTCGCGTTCAGGGCAGCAGCCAGTTCCTTGAGGGAGCCTTGGGGAATCGTGGTGCTCAGGGCCAGCTTTGTGAACTGACGCGGTTCTTGGTAGTACTGCCAGCGTTGGGCTGTGGTGAGGGCAGGCACCTGACGACTAAAGGTACACGCAGTTAAACTTGCCCCAAAGAGCACCAAAAGAGTGAGGTACCAAGGGGTGCGATAGACATGATCTAGCCCCAGTGCCAGCAGTACCCGCCAACTGAGAAAGCCAAACAGGGCGGGGTCTTCGGGATAGTTGGCTTGATAGAAGCTGAGGGACTGCCCCTGCTCAATCACTGTGCCAGCAATACTGGCGATCGCGATCACCAGCAGCAGGAGAATTGCTAAGCGAAGATCTCCAAGGAGAGCCAGAACACGGCGAAACACAGGGGCACTAATCCTCATTTAGCTTGGCCAATTGACCCAGTCTTGGGGCTTGAGAAAGGTGGTGTACAGTTCCGCTTCGCGGCTGTTGGGTTCCGGTGTATAGCCATATTCCCAGCGCACAAGGGGGGGCAGTGACATCAAAATCGACTCGGTGCGACCATTGGTTTGCAGGCCAAAGATGGTGCCGCGGTCATAGACAAGGTTGAATTCCACATAGCGGCCGCGACGATAGAGCTGAAATTGCCGCTCGCGATCGCCATACTCAAGGTGACGCCGCCGTTCCACAATCGGTAGGTAGGCCTCTAGAAACGCTTGACCACAGCTTTGAATAAAGGCAAAGAGGTCTTCCCACGAACGATTGCCAATGGAACCCACCTTTTGGCTGTAGCGAGCGGCCTCGCCATCGGGATGGGGACCACGGTAAAGCTCGCGATCGCTGCCATCTTGGTAGTCAAAGAAAATCCCGCCCACGCCACGGGTTTCGCCGCGATGCTTCAGGTAAAAGTATTCATCGCACCAGCGCTTAAAAACAGGATAGTATTCGCTGTGGTGGCGATCGCAGGCAGCCTTATGGACTTGGTGAAAATGCTTAGCATCCTCGGCAAAGGGGTAGTAAGGGGTCAAATCTGCGCCACCGCCAAACCACCACACAGGGCCTGCTTCAAAATAGCGGTAGTTCAAATGCACCGTTGGCACATAGGGATTGCGGGGATGGAGCACCATTGAGGTACCCGTGGCATAGAAGCCATGACCCGCCGCCTCCGGCCGCTGTGCCAAGATTGAGGGCGGCAACTGCTCCCCCCACACTTCTGAGAAATTGACCCCTCCCTGCTCCAGAAGCTGGCCATTTTTCATCACCCGCGAGCGACCGCCCCCCCCTTCGGGACGTTGCCAACTGTCTTCATGAAAGCGGGCACCGCCATCGGTTGCCTCTAAGGCCTGACAAATCTGATCCTGTAGGTCTTTGAGAAACGTGGCCACCCGTTGACGCGAGTCGCTCGGCACAGTAGGAGGGGTAGCAGAAGTTGCAATAGTCATAAGTAAATATCGAAATCCTAAATAAACGGTCTTCAGTGTCAAAAAAAAAGTCGCTTCAAAGCGTGTCTAGGCTTTATTGTACTGTTCTGCTAGCACTTGGGCGAACTTGGCGGCAAGGGCAGCCACCCACTGCTCATCCTGCTTGGTATAGCTGCGAGGGGCATTGGTGCCCAGAATCATCACCGTTTGCGCATCCACTGGTTGGCAGATCACCCCTTGGGTATTGGGGGGCAAATAGTCAAATTCAATGCGGCCGGGGTAAAGTGCCAGATCCACTAAATAGATGGGACGTTGGGTTTGCAGTGCTCGCTGAACAATCGCACCGGTGGCCGTCATAGATTTTGGCCCAAGAATACCTCGCCGCAAGAGGGGGCGATCGCCCCGCCAAATGACGATGGACTTTGTAGGCGTATTCGTCAACAACGTGTAGGACAGCCACGCCAGTTCAGTTTTCAACTCAGGGGAGAGATCTGCCGCTAGCTCAAACCCTTCTTCACCTTCGAGGATCACCGCTTGCGGCGGACGGGGTTGCACCTGCTGCCAAATCAGCGTCGTCAAAATCAATACCGCTGCCAAGATCACCCCCACAACATCAGCGCGGGCTTGCGAGGGCGTTAGCATTGGCGTCAAGAGGCGATTGACGAGGAGCAGTGTGCCTCCCAAAACCCCCGTTGCTAGGGGTAAATAGCGCAGAAATTGATCCGTCATCTAAAATTTTGAAAAATTCTCTGACAGTCCCTGTATTTATTATTCAGTAAGCCTGATGTGGCGGTGTTGTGGAGTGAATTTGGCAATGCAAGGACAAGGGTTCCTCCAGGCAGGCCAGCGAGCGATCGCGGCTTTTGGACTAGTGACTTTCAGCCTTTGCGGTCAGCTTTCCTCTACCCTTGCCACCGCCCCCCCACCTACCACAACCGAACCAAGGGTTGCCCCCCTGCGCCTAGAAATTAGCCTATCGCGGCGCCAATTGACCCTCTATCAAGGGCAAACTCCCCTGCGGCGGTATCCAGTGGCCGTGGGTCGGCCGGGGTGGGAGACCCCCACGGGTCAATTTCAAATTCGCGAGATGATTCGCAATCCCGCTTGGAAAAACCCCTTTACAGGTGCCGTCATTGCCGGTGGACATCCGCGGAATCCCTTGGGGCGGCGTTGGATTGGCTTTTGGAGTGACGGCAAAAATTGGGTTGGACTCCACGGTACCCCAAATCCGGATTCCATTGGCCATGCCGTCTCCCATGGTTGTGTGCGCATGTATAACCACCACATTGAGGAGCTTTTTGAAAAAGTAAAGCTGGGTGTGCCCGTAATTGTCGTGCGCTAGAAAGGAGCGACAAGGGCTGCGCCAAAAAAGACAACGGCGATCGCATCCACTAGGCCATGGAGCATGACCCCTGCCCAGAGGCGCTGTGTACAGGCAAACGTCAGGCAGTAAAAGAGGGAGGCCAATGTTGCCATGAGAATATAAACTCCTCGGTAGGCCATGAGGGGCAGTTGAATATCGGCATTCGGCTCATTACCCACATGAAGAACGCCAAAGAGGAGCGAACAAATGAGAATGGCGCCCCAAGCAATGACCACCGGACGCTGGCGATCGCCCCCATACTGCTGCAACAGATCCCGCACGAAAATCATCAAGCCACTGCGAAAGAGTGCCTCCTCAAAAATGCCCACCCGCATTGCAAAGAGGGTGACATAAACAAACACCTCTAGGGGCGAGGGCGTGAAGTTGAATTCCGCCAAGGGCAAAAAGCCCAATAGACTTCCCAAGGGCACCATGGTCACTAGAGCCGCCAAGAACATTCCCGCCAATAAACGGGCATCGCGCCAGCGGGGTTCAAAGCTATAGCCAAAGTGCGATCGCCCCAGCCCACTGCCAAAAATGATCACAAGAATAAACAGTTGCAGCGCCACAAAAGGACCAAAGCGAAAGTAGGGTCTCGAGAACCAGTAGAGGCTAAAAAGCGAGACCGCAATTAAGGGAATGTCGTGCAGTCCCAATCCCTTTGGGGTCGCCCGTGGGGGGTGTCGCCGCTGCCAATCGCCCCAAGCACAGAGGAAGAGATAAATGGGCGTAATGATGAACCCTTCAGTGTACTCCTTGGGAAAGGCTGGCGAGATCAGCCCACTATGGCTGAGCAACAAGTAGAGCGCTGCTCCGCTGATCCAAGCCCACAACAGCGGCGTCGGCGTAGTTTTCTGCCGCAGCAGGCAAGGAACCTGTACCATTGCCCACACTCCCCCGAGAAAGATCAGCAAGTTCAGCCACGGCTGATCAGCAAAGATTAAATTGGTGAGAACCCGCTGCCAAGGAAAGCGGCCTGCTTGGGGGAGCATCAAGCCAATGGCAATGTACAGTGCCAAACTTAGGAGCAACCGTTGCGGCCACCGTTGAGCCATCCGTCTAAAATCCCGCTCGCCGCTTGCCCACCACAGCACGGGGAAACCGCCAATGATCACGATGGCGGCAGCTTCCACGAGACTTTCTGGCCACGGCCAAGGGGTTAATGACAAGTAGTGGAGGTAGAGCAGTTGTGCCAAAAACCACAGACCACAGGCTGCGATCGCTGTCTGTTGCTCTCGGCGCGTTGAAAATCGGGGTAACCTGAGAAAAGCTTGGGGGGCTTTGGTCAACCAGTTCCTGAGCGGTGGTATCAACTGGCTAATCTCTTGAAGAAGCGGCATTGGAGAACCATCGCGATCGCAACTGCGGGCATAGCGTTATAATCAAGGCTTATTCCCAATACGTGGGAATGTTTTATCTTGACCGAAATTGTTGCCATTTGTGCACCCCGCAATCGCATTTTGCCATGACGACCCCCACCCTTGATCGTGACCTGCTCAGCCAACAACTTAAAGATTTAGAAGCCAAAGCCCTGCAGGCGATCGCCACAGCCAGCAGCCTCGATACCCTAGAACAACTGCGTGTGGCCTACCTTGGCAAAAAAGGGGAACTCTCGCAAATTCTCGCCCTCATGGGGAAATTGCCCCCTAGCGATCGCCCCACCATCGGTACCCTTGCCAATACCCTCAAGGAAAAACTGCTCCAAGAACTAGAAGCACGCCGAGAAACCCTCCAAGCCGAAAAAATTGCTGCTCAATTGGCAGCTGAGAGCTTGGATGTGACGATGCCGGGTGTGTTTCGCCCCCAAGGCCACATTCACCCCCTCAATAGCACCATTGACCGCATCCTCGATATTTTTGTGGGTCTCGGCTATACCGTTGCCAATGGCCCAGAAATGGAAACTGACTACTACAACTTTGAAGCCCTCAACACCCCTGCGGATCACCCTGCTCGCGATATGCAGGATACGTTCTACCTGCCGGATGGTAATCTCCTGCGCACCCACACCTCATCAGTGCAGATTCGCTACATGGAACTCAACGATCCGCCCATCCGCATTGTTGCCCCTGGGCGCTGCTACCGCCGCGACACTGAAGATGCCACCCATGCCGCCGTCTTCCATCAGATTGAAATTTTGGCAGTGGATGAGGGGCTGACGTTTACGGATCTCAAGGGCACTGTCACCACCTTCCTCGCGGAACTGTTTGGCGAAGTTCCAATTCGTTTCCGCGCGAGCTATTTTCCCTTTACGGAACCCTCCGCCGAAGTAGATGTGCAGTGGCAGGGGCGCTGGCTAGAGGTGATGGGCTGTGGCATGGTGGATCCCGCTGTCTTGAAAAATGTGGGCTACGATCCAGAGGTCTATACGGGCTTTGCTGCCGGATTTGGCGTGGAGCGGTTTGCCATGGTGCTGCATCAAATTGATGACATTCGCCGCTTTTACACCAGTGATTTGCGCTTTCTGCGGCAGTTTTAGGAGGGCAGAGCCTTGGCTGAACCCCGTCTGCTCGCTGTGCTTAACGGTAAGGGAGGCGTTGGCAAAACCACAACGGCAATCAACCTAGCAGCCACCTATGCCGAGCAGTACAAAGTGTTGTTGGTGGATACGGATCCCCAAGCCTCAGCCACCTGGTGGTTTCAGCGCAGTGGACAATCCATGGGCTTTGATTTGGCGCAGGAGGTCAACCCCACGCTCCTCAGCAAGGTGCGCCAGCTCTCTGGCTATGACTTAATTGTCGTGGATACCCCCCCTGCCTTGGCATCCAGTGCCCTTGCAGCAATTGTACCCATTGCCGACTATCTGGTGCTGCCCACCCCCCCCGCCCCCATTGATCTAGCCGCCCTCATTGAAACAGTGAAGCAAGTGGTGCAACCGTCTAAAGTTCCTCACCGCGTTTTGCTCACCCGCGTTGATCCCCGCTGTGTCAATGAAGCCCTCGAAGCCCAAAATACGCTTTTGCAGTTGGGCGTAGCCGCCTGCCACTCCTTTATCCGCGCCTACAAAGCCCACGAACGGGCGGCTCTCGACGGCGTACCCATTACCCAATGGAAAGGCAAACAGGCCAAAGAAGCCCAAGCAGATTACCGCCGTGTTGCCGAAGAACTACAGCGGGACTGGCGATAACAGGGGGCGATCGCCCCAAGGGTAGCGAAGGTCACCAAACTCCCAAAGGGGAATCTGTACTCTAAAATCTAGATCCGCACTTAAATGATTTTGTTCTCCCTTGTCTCCGAATTGAGGTCAACAGAGCGTGGACACAACCGTACTCAGCCAATACCGTCAGCAAACCCAAGAACGTGCTGCTTTGGGGATTCCCCCCTTGCCCTTGACGGCGGCAGAAACCTCAGCGGTCTGTGATCTACTGCAACACCCCCCAGCGGGAGAGGAAGACTACCTACTGTACCTGATTCGCGATCGCGTGCCCCCCGGTGTGGATGAAGCGGCCTACATTAAAGCTGGGTTTTTGACAGCGATCGCCAAGGGAGAACTGACTAGTCCTCTCATCACCCCCGTTGCCGCCGTTGAACTCCTAGGGACAATGTTGGGGGGTTACAATGTCCAATCCCTGATTGACCTGCTGCGCCATGAGACCCCAGCACTTGCCAGTGCAGCAGCCAAAGCCCTGAGCCACATCCTCTTGGTCTATGACGCCTTTCACGACGTCCAAGATCTGATGCACCAAGGCAATCCCTACGCCCGCCAAGTGATGGAATCTTGGGCCAATGGGGATTGGTTTACCTGTCGTGATCCGCTACCAGAGGCCATTACCGTCACGGTTTTTAAGGTGGACGGCGAAACCAATACCGATGACCTCTCCCCTGCCCCCCATGCCACTACCCGTCCCGATATTCCCCTGCACGCTACAGTGATGCTCGAAACCCGCTTGCCGGGAGCACTACAAATCATTGCCGAACTCAAGCAAAAGGGGTATCCCCTTGCCTATGTGGGGGATGTGGTTGGCACCGGTTCCTCCCGCAAGTCCGCCACCAACTCCGTGATTTGGCACATTGGCCGTGACATTCCCTGCGTCCCCAATAAACGGACAGGGGGTGTTTGTCTCGGTGGCAAAATTGCCCCCATTTTCTTCAACACCATGGAGGACTCCGGCGCGCTGCCCATTGAGTGCGATGTCACCCGAATGAATATGGGGGACGTGATCACGATTTATCCCTATCGAGGCGAAATCACCAATGAAGCGGGAGAGGTGATTAGTCGCTTTACTCTCAAGCCCGATACCCTCTTGGACGAAGTGCGGGCGGGGGGCCGCATTCCCCTTCTCATTGGTCGTACCCTCACTGACAAAGCACGGGCTGCCCTTGGCCTAGAACCCAGTCCCCTCTTTACCCGTCCCAAGCCCCCCGTCGAGAGCAGTAAGGGCTATACCTTGGCGCAAAAAATCGTTGGCAAAGCCTGTGGTCTCCCTGGTGTCCGCCCGGGCACCTACTGCGAACCGGTCATGACCACGGTTGGCTCGCAGGATACGACAGGCCCGATGACCCGTGATGAACTCAAGGAGCTGGCCTGCCTTGGCTTTGGTGCCGATTTGGTGTTGCAAAGTTTCTGCCATACAGCAGCCTATCCCAAGCCCATTGACATCAAAACCCACAAAGAGCTGCCCGACTTTATCACCTCGCGGGGTGGCGTCTCGCTGCGACCGGGGGATGGCATTATTCACTCTTGGCTCAACCGCATGCTGCTACCCGATACCGTAGGCACCGGGGGCGATTCCCATACCCGTTTTCCCTTGGGCATTTCCTTCCCAGCAGGTTCTGGCTTGGTGGCTTTTGCGGCGGCCTTGGGGGTGATGCCCTTGGATATGCCGGAGTCGGTGCTGGTGCGCTTCAAAGGTTCGTTGCAGCCGGGGGTGACGCTGCGGGACATTGTCAATGCCATTCCCTATGTGGCCATTCAGCAGGGCAAGCTCACCATCGCCAAGGAAAATAAAAAGAATGTGTTTTCCGGACGGATCATGGAAATGGAGGGGCTGCCAGACTTGCAACTGGAGCAGGCCTTTGAACTGACCGATGCTACAGCGGAGCGATCGGCAGCAGGCTGCACCATTAAACTCAGTGAAGAAACAGTGGCGACCTACCTGCGCTCGAATGTGGTACTGCTCAAGAACATGGTGGCTCGCGGCTATGGCGATGCCCGTACAATTCTGCGGCGGATGAAAAAAATGGAGGCGTGGTTGGCCAATCCCAGTCTTCTCTCTGCGGATCCGGACGCTGAGTATGCCGATATCATTGAGGTCGATCTCGATCAAATCAAAGAACCCTTGGTAGCGGCGCCCAATGATCCCGACAATATCAAAACCCTCTCAGAATGTGCGGGAGATGCGGTGCAGGAGGTCTTTATTGGTTCTTGCATGACGAATATCGGTCACTACCGTGCCGCAGCCAAGGTTCTTGAAGGAGAAGGCCCCGTCAAAGTTCGCCTCTGGATTGCGCCGCCGACGCGCATGGATGAGCAACAGTTGCGTGAAGAGGGCTACTACAGCATTTTTGCTGCGGCTGGCGCACGAATGGAGCTGCCGGGCTGCTCCCTGTGTATGGGAAATCAAGCTCGCGTTGCTGACAACACCACCGTTTTTTCCACCTCCACACGGAACTTCAATAACCGCATGGGCAAAGGGGCACGGGTCTATCTCGGATCCGCAGAGCTAGCAGCAGTCTGTGCCCTGCTGGGGCGTATTCCCACCCGCGAGGAGTACCTGGCGATCGTGACGCGGAAAATTGATCCCTTTGCAGCGGATCTCTATCGCTACCTCTACTTTGACCAAATTCCCGACTACGAAAACCAAGGCCGCCTCATTTCCAAAGAGGAGGAAGCGAAGCTAGTAGCCAGTATTGGCGGCTAGCCGTTGATCTTAACCCAATGGGAGAAAGCGATACCGGCTTCCACACAAAGAAACCCAAGGATCGGCGTACTGAGCCAATAAAACCACGCAATGCGGGAGTAGCCTTCGCGGCGCAGGTTAGATACCTCGAGGGTAAATGTGGAAAAGGTGGTCAAAGACCCCAAAAATCCCACCGTGATGCCATAGCTGAGCCACAGCGGTGCCCCCCAACGGGCTAAAACATGGCTCAAAAAACCCATGAGAAAGGCACCCATGAGATTCACTGTCAAGGTACCAAACACAAGGGTGCCAAAGCGGCGATCGCTCCACAGACCCACATAATATCTGGTCAAGGCGCCGGGCACTGCCCCAATGGCAATGGCCAATAAACTCTCAGGGGCAATCATCCCACTTCTCCCAGTGGGCTAGACTCCGCAGCGTTAAGCGGCTGCCCAACTCCAGTGCGAGCAACCCTAGTCCCATACTGCCAAGCCAGTAAAAGCCTTGGACGGCGGCATCCCTGATCCCCAATAGCTTATCGTTATCCAACTCGTAGGATGAAAAGGTAGTGTAGGAACCAATGAATCCCGTTGTCAAGAGTAGGCGCAAATCGGGGTGCAGGACAAACGTGCGGGCAAAGGCAAGGGGGGCAATCACCCCCAGCAAAAAGCAGCCCGTGACATTGACAACAAGCGTAGCAAAGGGCACATTGCCGGCAAGATAGGGTTCCAAATAGACCTCTAGTAAGAAGCGACTCAAGGCACCGGGGATGGCTCCAAGACTAACGGCCAACGCAGGGCGCAAGCGGGGATGCATCGAGATCACGAGCGTGGCTCCTCCACAATCAACACAGGTCGAGTTGAGGTCTCAAGAATACTCTGACACACAGACCCCATGAGGACACGCTTGAGACCCTTTTGACCATGTTTGCCAAGAATGATTTCAGTCACATTGTACAGGGCAGCGGTATCCAAAATGGCTTCGGTAATCGGGCCAGCGGTCACAATGAAACGATAGCGAATATCTGCGAGGTACTGCTTAATTTGAGTTTCGAGTGTGGCCACTGCCTTGGGTTCAGGTACGTCCTGCACATGGAGAACAATCACTTCTGCATCGGCACGCCGCGCTAATTCCGCTGCCTTTTGCAGGACGTAGGGGGTGACACTAGAAACATCCACCGGTGTTAAGAGAACCACCCGTGGTTGCAGCAGGACTTTGGTGGGATCCACCTCGCCCTTTTGCAGGAGTTTTGGCGCAAACGTGGGAATCGCCCATGCCCCCAAGGGAGCCGTAATCAGGATCGACAGGACAGCGATCGCCAGCATCGTTTCACCCCCCGCCACCCCAGCGGATAAGGGCAAAGCACCGATCGCCGCTTGCACCGTTGCCTTTGCGGAATTCCCCGGCAGTAAAAAGAGGCGTTCTGAGAGTGTCCAATTACTGCCAAGGGTGGAAAGATACCAACCGATGCCGCGCCCAATCAAGGTACCCACTGCTAAAATCACCAAGCCCACGCCGAGGGAACTTTGCAACACCCCCAACTGGACACTGGCACCCAACAGCACAAAGAGAAAAATCTCTGCCACCTGCCACAGCACATCAAACCCCCCCCGCAATTGCCGCGCTAGGGGCGCATCCATCTCAATCAAGAAGAATCCTGCACTCATAACTGCAAGGTAGCCGGAAAACAACGGCAGGCGATCGGCCAAGCCCACCGCCCCTAAGGCCACTGCTGCTGCCACCAGCGTCGTTTGCACCCGATTTTGACTCCAGTTTTGCTTGACCAACAAAAAGACCAGTGCCCATGCCAAGCCATAGCCCACGATCAAGCCACCACCAATTTCAAGGAGTGCCTGCACACTCACCCCCAAGGCTGGTGGCAAAGCCCCTAGGAATCCTGCCTCATGCTCAGACCCCATCAGCAGACTAAAAAGCAGCAGCACCACCACATCAGAAATGGCACTGCCCGAGAGAATCGCATCACTAATGCCTTTGTCCACGCCCCAGCCTAAACTTTTTAGCCGTAGCATGCCTGGCACAATGACAGCCGGGGACTCTGGTGCCACGATCGCTCCCAATAATAGTCCTTGGCGCAAATCAAATCCCAGTAGGAGCATGGCCACCCCGGCCACAACTGCCATTTCACACAGTGCGGGTAATACACCGAGGCGTAGCGCCACCGTGCCCTGTTGTGCCAACTTCTGGCGATCCAAGCCTAGCCCCGCCTTCATCAAAATCACCATCACCGCAACAGCCCGAAAGGTGGGGGCTGCCGTTAGGACATCGGTTTGCAACAAATTCAAGGCCGCAGGCCCGAGGACAATCCCGACGAGAATCATGCCGATCAAGGCCGGTGCCCCCAGTCGCCGTGCCAACTGACCCGCAAAGAATCCCAGCAGGAGAATCAGGGCAAGGGTTTCTAGAATGGCTGACATTGCTGCAAACCTCACTGTGACACCGAACCCTACCCTATCGGATCATCAGGTCGATTTCCAATCCTCGGCGTCCCTAGCGATCGCCGCAAATCCCTTATATGCTCTATAGTGCTTGGTTATTGGCGGAGCATAGGCAAGATGACATATTGCTTGGGAATTCTCACTACATCAGGTTTGGTGATGGCGGCAGACTCTCGCACTAATGCGGGGGTGGATTATATCTCCACCTATCAGAAGCTCTTTGATTTTTCGGTGCCGGGGGAGCGGGTAATTGTCATTTGTACCGCTGGTAACCTTTCAATTACTCAGGAAGTCCTCACACTCATTCGCCGTGATCTCAAGGGGCAATTGGAGCACAGTCTCAACTCGCTACCCAACATGTATGAGGTGGCGCGTTATATCGGTGGGAAGCTGCGGGAAGTCACAGAAAGTCATCGGCCTTGGCTGGCCAAAGATAACATTGACTACCAATGCACATTTCTCGTGGGTGGACAAATTCGCGGTGAGGAACCTTATCTCTACCTCATTTACAGCCAAGGTAATTTCCTGCAAGCGACCCCTGAAACTCCCTTTCTCCAGATTGGTGAAACAAAGTATGGCAAACCGATTCTCGACCGCACATTGCGCTTTGATACCCCCGTAGATGCGGCAGCCAAGTATGCGCTGCTCTCCTTGGATTCAACGATGAAATCCAATATCTCCGTTGGGCCGCCCCTTGACCTGATCATGTACCGCACCGATAGCTTTGAAATCTGTCACCGCGCCGAATTTGTCCTTGGCGATCCCTTTTTGGTAAAGGTGCGGCAATTTTGGGAAGCCTCTCTACGGCGCGCCTTTGAGGAAATGCCCGATATTGAATGGAATCGGCGACAGCCTTCCCCCACCTCCTCGATAGTCTTGCCGACATCGGAAACCCTGATTGGAGAGTAGGTACAGCAGGTTATGACCTCCCTTTCTTTAGACCAGCAAGTGGCCGCCCTTGGCATTGGTCAGATTCGGCAGCACCTGTTCCTGTGTGCGGATCAAACGAAGCCGCTGTGCTGTGACAAGGCAGTGGGCTTAGAGGCATGGGAGTATTTGAAAAAACGCCTTAAGGAATTGGGTTTGGATCAACCGCGCCCAGAGGGCTGTATTTTTCGCACAAAGGCCAATTGCTTGCGCGTATGTCAACAAGGCCCCATTTTAGTCGTCTATCCCGAAGGTGTCTGGTATCACTCGGCAACACCGGCCGTTATTGAGCGGGTGATTCAGGAGCATGTGCTGGGGGGGCAGATTGTCCAAGAGTATCTATTGGCGTCACCACTGCCCGAAAGAGCAGGCGATCGCCCCACCAATAGCCCGCATGGGTAATGCGCACAGGGGTTCCTTCCTCTAACGGTGCGCGATCGCTCTGGTGCTGGTGCGGATCAAAGGGGACACAGGCGCCGACCTCACCAATGCACTTGACCCCCCACTGCTCCACAAGTTGAAACACTGGCTTCACAAGGGGCAAAATTCCCTGGGCGGGTGCCGTAGGGTTTTGGCTAGCGGCGTAGGCAGCAGTGGGCCAGAACCGCAGGAAAGGTTCAAGAATTTGGAGGGCTTGGTGTTGCAGGGCGGCTTCAGGGGACGCTTCACCATAAAACCACTGCCAAAACTCCAAGGGCGTCACCCCCAGAACTTGGGCAAGGTGTTCAAGGGTCTCTAGGCGCAAGCGGCGCAGTTCCCCTGACCAAATGGCATTGGCTTGGTGGCGGGTGAAGCCGTGGCGACGCAGTTGACTTTTGCGGGTAATGCCGACCATGGCGAGGCGGGCTTGCAGGCGCTGGCTCATGGTTCTAGTCGCTGTCCAGTGGAGTAGTCAAAGAAGTGGAGGTGCTCTGGATCAGGACGCAAATACAGGCGATCGCCCCGCTGAATCGGCTGTTGCCCCGGTAGGCGTACCCGCAACGTTTCTCCTGTCGCAGTGAGGTGAACGCTCAAGCCCGTTTCATGGCCCAGGACTTCCACGAGATCCACTTGAATCGGCAGGGCATCGGTCTCTTCAGCCGTGGCCAACGCAAAATGTTCTGGACGAATGCCCAACCACGCCTTTGCTGTGGAGGGTAAGGGCAGGTTCAAGGACAGCTGCCAATCGTGGTACTGAATCTTGCCTTGGTTGAGGGTCACGGCTAAAACGTTCATCGGCGGTGAGCCAATAAACTCAGCGACAAAGCGATTGGCAGGGCGTTGATAGAGGTCGAGGGGTGTAGCAATTTGTTGAATCTGACCTTGATGCAGCACCACAATGCGATCGCCCATCGTCATTGCTTCCGTTTGATCGTGGGTCACGTAAATTGTTGTAATGCCCAATTGCTGCTGAAGTTGGACAATTTGAGCGCGGGTTTCAGTGCGCAGCTTGGCATCAAGGTTTGACAGCGGTTCATCCATCAAAAAGACTTGGGGATTGCGCGCCATGGCTCGTCCTAGCGCCACCCGCTGTTTCTGACCACCGGACAGTTGTTTGGGATAGCGGTAGAGCAAGTGCTCAATTTGCAGCATCTCCGCAATCTGCATCACCCGTTGGTGAATTGCCCGCTCACGGGGAAAGGAGAGTTGCAGGGGTTTGGGGAGCGATCGCGTCCAACGGGTTAGGGTGGCTTCAATAGGGGCAGGGAGCACACCATGCATCTGGGGGTTGCGGCGCAAGCCAAAGGCCAAGTTGTCATAGACCGTCAGGTGGGGATAAAGGGCATAGCTTTGAAAGACCATGGCAATGTCCCGCGCTTTGGGCGGTAAACCATTGACCACGCGATCGCCCACCCAAATTGTGCCTGTGGTTGGCTCATCTAGACCCGCAATCAACCGCAGCAGGGTACTTTTGCCACACCCTGAAGGCCCCACCAGCACCAAAAACTCCCCAGCCGCCACATTGAGATCAATCCCTTGCAGCACCGTGACAGTACTCCCCCGCTGCGGGTCGCGATAGACCTTGGTCAGTTGTTCAAGGCGTACACCAGTCACGATCGCTGTCCTAGAGATGCTGCGGCTAATTCGGTAGAATCCCACACTAGGGGGAATCTGACAAGATGCCTAGGCAAGATGCAGCTTCAGGACTGAGCGGGGTGCCCGACGAACCCGCGCCCGAATTGTTGGCAGTCCGAGGCGTTGGCAAGCTTCGTAGCGATGGCATCCCGAAAAGCCATAGTATTGCCCTTCGACCTCAAGGACATCAATGGGTTCCTGCTGACCAATCTCGGCAATGGAAGCCATCAACGCTTCGACTTTGGCCGGATCCGTTTGCCGAATCAGGGGACGACGAATAGCATTGAGGGGCAAATCGATAACTCGCATTGACTTATCCGAACTCGTTATGACTTTATTTTAGCAAGCAATCTACAATCGGCAACAAAACTCCCTTGAATAACTTCCTAGATTTGCAGTAAGACAATAGGGGTCGGCTTTTAGCCGTCGGTTGTGGAGTTTAAATGTTTTTTTTATGGGTTTGCAACGTCGTCGCTTCCTCACCCTTGCCGCCGCCGGTATGGGGGCAGCACTTTTTCCCCAAGGATTACAGCTTCTGTATCAGCGGGCAGCCCAAGGTGAACCGCTGACCACACGCGGATTTGGCCCTTTGGTCAAGGATCCCAATGGCCTGTTGGATTTGCCGGCAGGCTTTCAGTATCGAGTCTTCTCAAAGCTGGGCGATCGCCTGAGTGATGGTACCCCCGTCCCAACGCTCCACGATGGCATGGCCGCCTTCCCCGGCCCGGACGGTACAACCATTCTGGTGCGCAACCATGAAATGTACCCCGGACTCCCCCGTGCCTTTCAAGGGGTGGTGGCTCCCAAGGACCGGATGTATGACCCCCTCGCCCCCGGTGGCACCACCACACTCGTGGTGAGCAAAGATCGGCAACTTCTCAAGCATTACGTTTCTTTGGCGGGTACCTCTCGCAATTGTGGTGGCGGCAAAACCCTTTGGGGCAGTTGGATTAGCTGCGAAGAAACGATTTCCACGCCCGAACATCCTGCCAACCGAGGCCCAGTGCAAAAACGCCACGGCTACAACTTTGAAGTACCGATCAGTGCCCAAGGGCCAGTGACGCCAGTTCCCCTCAAGGCAATGGGGCGCTTTCAACATGAGGCGATCGCCATCGACCCGAAAACGAATATCGTCTATCAAACGGAGGATCGCGGCGATAGTCTCTTTTATCGCTTTATTCCCAAGGAACCCACCAACCTTGCCGCCGGCGGCCAACTCCAAGCCCTGAAAATCAAACGCTACCCGAAGATCAACACCGGCCAAGATTTTCCCCTGCGCAAACCCTTCGAGGTGGAATGGGTGACTATCACCCAGCCTGACCCCCCCCTAGATACCGTGCGCTACGAAGGCTATGACAAAGGGGCAGCCCAATTTGTACGCGGTGAAGGCCTCTGCTACCACAATGGCGAATTCTATTTTGCCGCCACCAGCGGCGGTGAAAAACGATTAGGTCAAATCTGGCGATACCGCCCCGGCAGTACCTCAGCGGATGGTGGCACGATTGAGCTATTTGTCGAGTCCCCCGGCAAAGAGGTTCTTGACTATCCGGATAATTTGACAATGGCACCTTGGGGAGACCTAATTTGCTGCGAAGATGGCGAAGATGCTGTGAATCGTCTAGTAGGGGTCACCCCCGAAGGAGAGCTATACACCTTTGCCCGAAATGCCCTCAATGATCAGGAGCTGGCAGGAGTTTGTTTCTCAGCCGACGGCCAAACCATGTTTGTCAATCTCTACCATCCGGGGATGACGTTTGCCATTTGGGGACCTTGGGATCGGCGGGGTTAATGCCCAAAGCAAAAGGGAGCCAAGAATCACCTGACTCCCTCTTTATTTTCCTACTGACTCAACTCAACAGTTCAACCCATTGTCATTGTCACTTCTGCCTTAACTCAGCGCCACATGGGAGCGATCGTAGGTGGCACCAAAGACGGGGTTCACTTTCCCTTGGATTTGGTTCCAGTAGTGGGCTGCTGTCACCGGCATGCCGATTGCTTCTGCCATCCGGGCAAGGAGGGTTTGCTCACGGCTTTTAATCATCACATGATGTGCCATCGCCAGGGAGCGAGCCATTTCGTTAACCGTTGCCGTCATGGGCACAGAAGCCACATTATCGGCTAAGCGAGCAGCGGGAACACCGGCGGGTTGTTTACCTTTTTGATACTTGACGCCACGATAGGTCATGATTTTTAAGGATTCTTCCGGTGGATTTGTCGGAGCCGCCACCCGATAGGTGCTACCGCGATACTTGGCCACGACATCCGTTGCTTGGGTGTTGATCGCTGGAGGAACGTAGTTGTATTGAACGCCACGATAAGTGAGAGTAGTCATAGCTTTCGCCCCATTTTTATTACAAGGTGGACTGGTTGAGGCGCGTTCCTTCGGGATCTGTTTCCCTACTTCCGTCCCTCGCGAAGGTACAACGCTGACAATTAAACTCGCTCTGAAAAGCGTTTACTGATGTCCTGCGAGAGATGAACGATTCATTTCTGTATCTAATTTAACAATTTCTCGACCTTAAAGCAAGCTGTTCATAGAAATTTACAATACTCGGGGCAACACTTCCTTAGGAGGGTCATGGGCTAAGACAACAAAAAAGGCCAACCCAGAGGATTGACCCCATTGCTTGATTTTTGAACGTTTATCAGGGAACGGTTTTAACCCTCGGCTAGGGGATACACACTCACGCGCTTGCGATTTTTGCCATAGCGCTCAAAGGTGACCACACCCGCGATCATTGCAAAAAGGGTGTCGTCACTGCCGCGACCGACATTCGCCCCAGGGTGAAACTTTGTTCCCCGCTGCCGCACCAGAATGTGACCTGCTTTAACCACTTCACCCCCAAAGCGCTTGACCCCCAGACGCTGGGCATTAGAGTCGCGCCCGTTGCGGGTACTACCGGTTCCTTTCTTGTGTGCCATGTTAACCTCCTAGGGATTCACCGTTGAGACGAATCTCGTTGATCATGATGCGGGTGAGTTCTTGACGATGGCCTTGTTTTTTGCGCGTTTTCTTTTTCGGGCGCATTTTATAAACAATCACCTTGGGGCCGCGACGATGCTCCATCACGGTACCACTGACAACGGCACCACTGACGTAGGGCTGACCTACGTGGACTTGGCTATCGGTTTGCACCAACAGCACCCGTTCTAGATCAATAGTGGCCTCTGGCTCAACGGGGAGCCGCTCCACATCGTAAAAGCGTCCGGCTTCGACGCGCAGCTGCTTGCCACCGGTTTCAATGATTGCGTATGCCATAGAAACTGAAAAACTCCTTGCCGTGCAGGTGAGGGCATCCGCGCCTCTTGGAAAACCTGTTCCGCGCAAACTCAACAATTTTCCATCATAAAATTTGTACCCTGTGGCTGTCAAATCCCTAACCAATCCAAGGCAGACTGCCTGTGGAACGTTTGCTCAATTTGCGGCATGCGTCGGCGGCAATCTCCTTAAACATGTCGGGATAGTAAAAAACAATGAGGGTGGTGCCGACACAAATGACATCTTCATGGTGGAGAAGGGTGCTGTGCTGAATGGGAACGCCATTGACGAGGGTGCCATTACGGCTGTGGTAATCACTAATGAAGTAAAGAGGCTGTCCCTTACAGAGAAAGGCATTGATCACGGCATGCACCCGCGAGACATAGGCATCTTTGAGCAGAATACTGCAATCAAGTTGCCGGCCAATGGTCCACTGGCGATCGGGACTGAGGATGACTTCCCGCTTTGGACACCCCCGCTCGCGAATGATCAGCCATGCTTTGTGAGACGTTGGCACTGGCACCTTCAGTCTCCCACTCTGATGGGATGCCCTCAGCTTAGATCACAGATTGACAGATTTTCAGATCACAAAGGTTGCCCCATCCCCTTGAGCAGCTTGCCAACTGCGGGCATCAAAGTATAAATCTTCAAGGGAAATACTGGCCAAGGCATCCTGAAGTTTTTGATGCAGACGTTGCCAGAGGCTCAGGGTCACCCAATCTGCTGTACTGTCTTCTGGTTGGGGGGGGTGCAAAAACAGGGGGGTGGGGGATTCACCGACGGCGGTGAGGATATCGCGCAGGGAAATGGCCGCCGGGGGACGGGCAAGTTGATAGCCCCCATAAACACCTCGGAGCGATCGCACTAAACCGGCGCGGCGCAATTCAATCAGTAGCTTTTCAAGATAGGGCGCAGGAATCTTCTGCCGTTCGGCAATGGCACGCACAGAGGCTGGCCCGTAGTTGGGTAATAGACTCAAGTCCAATAGGGCTTTGATACTGTAGTGACCACGGGTGGTGAGGGTCATGCTGCTTTGCCAACAGTGGTGATATAGAGAACCGCTTCTTCGGGAGGAATACCTAGGAGATCGTTGACCTGATCATCAAAGAAGCCGCCAATGCCACTCACCCCCAGTCCCAAGGCGGTGGCCGCTAAATTCAGCCGCTGGCCGAGGTGGCCGGCATCCATGTGGAGGTAGCGATAAGCCCGTTCGCCATAGCGAGCGATCGCCCGCTCTAGATTGGCGGTATGGAAAATCACCACGGCGGCATCGCGACCGAGGTCTTGATTGAGGCACAGGAAATGCAACTGCTCTTGAAAGTTCTTGAAGCGAATCTGGCGTAGCTCATGCTCAGCCACGGCATAGTAGTAGCACCCCTCCTCGAGATCCCTGACCCGTGTCACGGCAATAAAGGTTTCCACTAGCGTTGGGTCAAAGAAACTGGGGGCTTCGTCCAAGCCTTGATCGCGATAGTCCTGAGGATGGTAGGTAAAGGTGAGCAGGGCGGCCAGTTGATCAATCTCCATCCCTTGGCCACTGTACCGGCGGGTGGAGCGCCGCTGGAGGATGGTTTGTTGGAGAGCAGCTAGATTGGCTTCCCAGTGAATGATGGTTTTGCTGAGACTCACCCGCAGCCCAAAGGGAAAGTTGTATTTACTGGCGGGCGGTGCAGCCGGCTCCTTAGCACGGGAGCTTGGGGTCTCTTCAACTTTGGGCATGCCGTAGACAATGTCACTGTTGGTGAGGGCACTGGCACGATGGCAGGCCTTGAGTAACTCACCACTGGCGATCGCCCCATAGTCATAGCAGGTGGGAGAGGGCAACACCGAGGAAAACGTGGATAAGTTTTCGCCCACTTCTAGCAAATTGGCAAGGGCAGCCACCGCCAAGACTCCCTCCTGCTCTGAGTCAAGGTAGAGCAGCTCATTCATTTGGGCATCGACAAAGCCACCAATGAAGTGGGCACGAAAGTCATGGATATTGGCGGCCAGTTCCACGTTGCCCAACAGGTGCCCGATATCGAGACAAATGCGACGATAGGCGCGATCGCCATAACGCCAAGCGGAACGATAAAAAACCGCTGTGACAATCAGAGCCATATGGGTTGCCTCAAGGGCAGGATGCCACAAACACGCTGCCTGCAACGCTGACCAAGAATAGCTTTGCCACACCTGCACAAGGGCATGGTCTTTGACTTGGTAGTTGTAAATGCCTGCGGGAATCACTGTATCGTTACGGCTCAGTAGATAGACCTCTGCGGGATACAGTCCCCCTGCTGAAGGCGCTGCTCGCATGTAGAAGGGTTGATCGGGATAGGGAACAACGCCGGTAATGCCATAGGTACAGTACAACAGCCGTGAGAGTCGCTGCCAGTAGGGGTGGATAGCCCCTTCCTCTGCTTCTAAGAAGGGCTTCAGGGAAAAGACTTGGCCAAAGGGATAGGTTTTGAAGGGACTGGGCTGACGGCTAAAATCCAGTGGGGCAGCCTGTTGAGCTAAGGTCTCAGGGGCGTACTTGGTGCGTTCGTGGTAGTGCTGTGCCAAGGAAAGCGGTTGAAACCCCATTGTGGTGCCTCACCAAGTTAAGAAACCATTAAGTAATATGAACTTCTGCAATAAATTCCCCTACAGTCAAAAAAGCTTAAGTAGAAATACCTACAACAGTGAAACGCTCTTTTACCATTATGGCGAAATTCAACCCAGAGGAGCTACTCGAAGCCTATGCAGCGGGGGAACGGGATTTTCGCGGCAGGGATCTAACGGGTCTGAGCCTCTTTGATGCCAACCTCAGTGATGCCGATTTCAGTGAGAGTAATTTGGAAAATGCCTATTTGCCCTATTGCCAGTTGAATCGAATTCAGGCGACTGCTACGAATCTGCGCCACAGTGAACTGGGGGATGCTCAGTTGTATCAAGCCAACCTTGCAGCAGCAGATCTCGAAGGCGCCAGCCTTGTACGGGCAAATCTGCGCACGGCCAACTTGGAACGGGCAAATCTAAAGGGTGCCAATCTTCAGGGAGCCGATCTGCGCTATGCCAATTTGCGACAGGCCAACCTCCAAGGGGCAAATCTGCAACAGGCCAATTTAGAACAGGCAGATTTAACAGAGGCTCAGGTGCAGCGGTGCAATTTTTTTCGAGCAACGGGGGTTGATCTGTCAGCGGCGGTGTGGGATCGCACGACTATCTATCCCGATGGCTATTTTTATCCCTGAGTCAGCGTGATCAGGGTGACAGGATTGAGGGGATGGAGGCGGTGGCCTTGGCCAAGGGGGACGGAGCGGCTAATTTGCACGTGCAGCAGGTGCGGGCTGATCTGATGGGTCTGACACCACTGGAGAACTTGGCCTTGGTGTTCAAGGGTGGCGATCGCCAGAACTATCCGCCCATGGGGCCGCAAGTGCGACCAGCAATATTCCAGATTCGCTAGTAACTGGGCACCGCTGCCGCCGATAAAGACGCGATCCGGTTGCGGCAAGCCACTGAGGATCTGCGGCGCTTCCCCTTGGATCGGAATGAGATTGGTGACACCAAAAACCTCGCGGTTCCGTTGGATCAACTGAAAGCCAATGGCGGTTTTCTCGATCGCATAGACAGTGGCTTGGGGGGCAAGGCGGGCAATTTCCACGGCCACACTCCCGGTGCCGGCACCCACATCCCAAACGGTTTCTACAGTGCTGGTGAGGGCTAATTCTGCCAAAGCCAATACCCGTACTTCCCGCTTCGTCATCAAGCTGGGGCGATCGCCAAACGTGAAAAACTGATCATCCCCTAGGCCAAGAACGGGCTGTTCCCTAGGGGGTAGGCGCTGGGGTTGACGCAGGAGCACCACCAAATTCAGCGGATGTACCGGCGGCAGCGTTGTCACTGGTTGGGCTAAGTCCCATGGGAGAATGGCTTCGTCTTCACTACCCAAAGCCTGACACACCCACGCCTGATAGGACACAGGCAGTTGCAACGCTTGGTATAAGCGGCTAATGGCAGCAATATTGGCCTCGCTATCGGTATAGATGGCAATTTTCTCCACCCCCCGCTGCAACAGGGGCACGAGGCCTGCCAGATCCCGTCCGTGGGCACTGCAGATTACGGCGTCCTGCCAAGGGAGCTTCAGGCGACTAAAGGCCAACTGCACCGCACTGAGGTGGGGATGGAAGGTCAACTGTTCAGGGGCAAAGACTTCAAGCAGCCAGCGTCCCAATCCATAAAACAGAGGATCGCCACTGGTGAGAATGACCACTTGGGGGTTGGGGGTTGTTTCCAAGTGCTTTTGAATCGCCTTGAAACTGGCGTTAAAGTCCCGTAGAGACAGGCGGGGAGTCCCTCCTTGGGGAATCAATTGGAGATGGCGATCGCTCCCCACCAAGAGCGTCGCTGAATGGATAATCTCCTGAACCGTTGCCCCCAACCCTGCCAGTCCCTCTAGGCCAATACCCACCACATGAATCGGGGTCACACTGGCTCCTCGCTATAGGCCAACTCCAGTAGGGCATTCACAATCGCCGCCGCCACAGGAGATCCCCCTTTGCGCCCGGCAACCCGAATTTGGGGCACGGGCAGTTGAGCAAGAGCCGCCTTTGACTCCACGACATTGACAAAGCCAACGGGGACACCAATCACCCCTGCCGGAGGCACGCGGGTTTCTTGCAGACAGTTGCACAGGGCAAGGAGTGCCGTTGGTGCATTCCCAACCACAAACAGGGCATAGGGCCATTGTTGCCAAGCGCGGATCATCCCTGCTTCGCTGCGGGTTTGACCGGGAGCGGTGTGGCTGCCATCGTCGAGGGCAGTGATAATCGGGTTTTGAAAGGTGCGGCTGGCCATCGTTTGAATGCCGACACTGACCATTGCCACATCGGTGATAATCGGAACCTTGGAACGTAGCGCTTGGGTCATGTGGGCGATCGCCCCCGGCAAAATCTCCAGTAGGTTCTTAAACTCAAAATCTGCCGTGCTATGGATAATTCGCCGCAAAATCGCATAGCTTGGGGCGTCAAAATGGTGAGCGCCGATCTCGCGATCGATGATGGCAAAACTGGCTTGGGCAATTGGATGCAGCAGAGACACAGGACTTCTGGTAGGATAGTAGAACTGCCTAAACTTGGAGAGATGGCCGAGTGGTCGAAGGCGCAGCACTGGAAATGCTGTGTGGGGCAACTCACCGAGGGTTCGAATCCCTCTCTCTCCGTTCCTATTGCCCTATTCTCACCACAGAGGGCACCCTTTGTCATGCCTAGAAGACAATTAGCCGGACTAAAATAGAGAACAACAGACTATTCCCAACGCAGTTAGGGGTTCTGAATCTTGAATTGTTGCCCCGTTTGAGGATTTTTTATGCGTTTCTCCTCAATTTCCCTAGTGCTACTTGCCAGTGCCCTAGCCCCTTTACCTGCCCTTGCAAACTCTGCGGCCATTGGTACGATTCAGGTTAGCCCAGATCTGCGATCAGCACTACAGTCGGCTCCCGATCCTGCGGCAAACCCCAATGCCGTCCAACCTGCGAGCAATATGGCAGAGATTGAAAACAGCCTAGAGATTTCGCCTGTGCCTACTCGCCCGGATCCAAAGGTGTACAGGCAGTTTGAGGAACCCCGCAACAATCGGGGGTTGGGCTTTAAGGTCGGAATTTAGGCGCCTGTCGCAGCAGTTTTAGCGGCGTGGAGTTGGCCATTGTGTTGATCCAGTAGGGCTTGAGCGGCAAGGGCGTCCAATCCTGTCCAGTGCATTAAGAGGGCACGCTTCACTTGATAACCACTGCGTTCAAGGAGATCTGCTGCCGCTGCGCGATCAATCCCTGTGAGATCAGTGAGAATCCGCAGGGCACGATCCAAAAGCTTACGGTTGGTGACGGCCACATCCACCATGCGGTTGCCATACACCTTGCCCAACTGCACCATCACCCCCGTGGAAATGATATTTAAGGCCATCTTTGTGGCAGTGCCCGCCTTCAAGCGAGTGGATCCAGCAAGGAGTTCTGGCCCAACCAGAAGGCGAATGTCAATGTCGGCAGCACACGGCACCTGTTCTGAGGGCACACAGGCCATAAAAACCGTCAGTGCTCCCACTGCTTGGGCGGCATCCAGTGCCCCATGCACATAGGGAGTGGTTCCCCCAGCGGTAATCCCAATCAGAACATCTTGAGCCGTGATCTGGCGATCGCGCACCACGGCTACGCCATCTTCGTAGCGATCCTCAAGGCCTTCAGAACTGCGGACAAGGGCAGCCTCACCACCCGCGAGAATGCCTTGGACTAAATCGGGAGGGGTACAAAATGTGGGCGGACATTCCGCAGCATCCAACACCCCCAAGCGACCACTGGTACCCGCCCCAATATAAAAGAGTCGTCCCCCTTGGCGGAGGCGGTCTGCGGTGGCAGTAATGGTTTGTGCCAGTGCTTCCCGTGCTTGGGCGATCGCCCGCAGCGTCTGGGCATCCTCCTGATTAAAGAGATCAACCAGTTCCAAAGGCGTTAGCTGATCTAAATGCTGACTGGCGGGATTAACCTGCTCCGTCAAGAGATAACCACGACTGGGAAGCGCCTCGAGATCCATCATGGCCGTGCCGAAATTTCTGCCATTTCAATCACGGTGCCGTCGTAGTCCTTGACTAGGAAATTCAGGGGGCGATCGCTCCGCATTTTGTAACGCAGTTGCCGCCGCTGGATGCGCAATAGCAACAGTTCCAAGCACTCGCGGTCAAAACAGACATGGCGCTGGCGGTTGCGTTCCCCTTTGCTGGCACCACTAATCACATGTAGCTGGGTATTCTTCTTGAGCTGGTACCACAGGCCATCACTAGGACTAGGACGCTTGGGACTGCTGTAGCTCAAGGCCGAGGGTAGATACAGCGGATCCATCGAGGCCACGCCAAGGGTTTGCTCATAGTTGTAGTAGTAGTGCAGCGGCACATCAGCAATGGGTAACTTCAACTCCTGCTCGTAGAACTGCCGAGCATGCTCCAAATCCGAGACCATGATGGTATAGACCTTGGGGGCACTGGACAAAAAGAGCCACATTGCCCCTGCATAGCCCATCAGCAGCATGATCATAATCCCTTGGGTGGAGAATACCCCCTCCCAGAGACCGCCCAGCCAAGCAAACAACAGAGGAGTCAACAACATGCCAATGTTCTAGGGAAAGCTCCTTTCATTCTAGTCATTATCGTAGTCAACAGACCCCGCAACAGTTTATTCACTCCTCACAAGATATTGCTAGCACTGCTTGACCTTGGCTTAGGAATAGCCCCTCCATTTTCCAAGATTACTAGAACCTTTTGCCCCGTAGGCCTGCAATTTAGACGCTAGGGTATAATTGCTTAACCTGAAAATAATGTTTTCTTAAACACACTTTGCCCTAGACCATAGTTTTGAGTCATGCCCCTCAAAGCATTGCGACAGGCCAGTGCTGCACCACAGTTCTCTCCGAAAGTACAAGGCAAACTGGTTTGGGTGTGTTGCTGCTTCCTAGGAATTTGTTCTTTAGTGTTCAGTGGCGTTAGCCAGCAGTAGGATGTTTCCCTATCCACAGTGATCCGCAACACTCTTCCAAGTGAGCTTGTCCCACTGGCAAAGTTATCTTATTTTTCGGGTAATGCTCCTGTTGCTGGCACCTTCGTCTTTCTTTCGCTGGTGATTTTGGGGAAACAGCGGCGCTGGCGTGAAATGAAGGTCATGGCTTTCTCGACATTATTTATCTTGATTCTTATTGATCGGGTGTTTAAACCGTTCTTTGATGTCGCTCGACCCGATAATCCACTGGTATTGCACTTGAGCGGGCATAGTTTTCCCAGTGGGCACGCAGCAGGAAATCTTCTGCTGTACTTTCTATGGAGCTATTTCCTCTCCAAGAACCAGCCAGCGCTAAGGGGATTGACCTATGGCATCGCGATCGCCCTAATGGGTTTAATGGGCATCAGTTCTGTGTATGTGGGTGCCCACTGGGTGAGCGATGTATTGGCGGGATACTGTGTTGGCTATGCCGTTTACCTGCTTGCCGCCGCCTCCCTAGAGCGTCGCTAACGCTATCCCTCTGCTTTTGGGCGTGCGCTCCTGCGAGTTATTCATCGGCAAAAACATAGTCATAGAGTTCTTCGGGTCGGGGTTCAGGACTGGCCTCCGCAAACTCAACCGCATCCTCAACAATGGCTTGCACCTTTTGCTCAATGGCTCGCAGGTCTTCAGCAGTGGCTAGCTCCTGCTCCACAAGGTAAGCTCCCAGTTTCTTAATGGGATCTCGCTTTAGCCAAAATTCTTTCTCTTCTCTGGAGCGCAGTTCATCGGGATCGGCAAGGGAGTGCCCGCGGAAACGGTAGGTTAAAGCCTCAATGAGAGTTGGGCCTTCGCCAGCACGGGCACGGGCGATCGCGGCCTCGGCAACGGTACGTACCGCCAATACATCCATGCCATCCACTTCTTCACCCACCATGCCAAAGACCTTGGCCTTCTTGTAGATTTCAGTATCAGAGCTAGCACGCTCATGGGCCATCCCGATCGCCCACTTGTTGTTTTCGACCACAAACAGGATGGGTAATTTCCAGAGAGCGGCCATATTTAGGCACTCAAAGAACTGGCCATTATTGCTAGCACCATCACCAAAGAAACAAGCCGTCACTTGATCGGCCTTGGCATCCCCCATGACTTGACGGCGGTACATGGTCTGAAAAGCCGCTCCTGTGGCCACAGGAATCCCCTCAGCCACAAAGGCAAAGCCGCCCAGAAAGTTATGCTTTGCTGAAAAGAGGTGCATCGAGCCACCCCGCCCCTTGCTACACCCTGTTGCCTTACCAAAGAGTTCAGCCATCACTTCACGGGCAGGAACACCGGCACTCAGGGCATGAACGTGATCGCGATAGGTACTGCACACGTAATCATCGGGACGCATGGCCTTGATCACACCCGTAGAAACCGCCTCTTGGCCATTGTAGAGGTGCACAAAGCCAAACATCCGCCCTCGGTAGTACATTTCGGCACACTTATCCTCAAACGTGCGCCCCAGTACCATGTCCTCATAGAGCATTAACCCCTGTTCACGGGTAATCGTGGTTTGGGGAATTGACAAAGAGGGCAGACTACGCTCTTGAACCATAGCAGGCAGTGATCAACCTAGGGTAAACGCTGTGCCAACAGACCAAACCGCCATTGGCATCCCCTTATTGTACTCAATTCTGCCCAGTAATATAGATGCTGTTTTTCGTCTAACCAAAATAAATCAGTACCCCTGCTCCTTGCTGCTGCACGTTTGCTAAAAAGTCCCGAACATCGCAATAGGCTTGCCACAGCATTCCCCAGGGTTCTTGGTCGCTGCTCATCCAAATAGAGGAGGGATAGACGTGAGCCGCAGCCATTGCCTCAGGATCAAAGCGTTGGGCTAGGGCTGTTTCAGTAACCGATTGCAGGGCTTGATGCCAAGCGTCCACCTGCTGATGACTGAGGAAACGTGGCGTACCGTTAACCATCTCCCCACTAGTCATTTCTATCCCCCCTTTGAGGAGGTAGCACCAAGGTTCATCACCCCCATCAACAGTGCCTGTGAGCAGCCAATGCAGACCATGCCACTCCACCTCTAGGATGCAACTGGGAAGCTCTCCCTCTTCGGCAGCGGCGATCAGCGCTTCTAGATCCTCTGGCGGTTCGTTTTCAGCAACAGGTATTAAAATGGCGGCAAGACTCATGAGCGGTATTCCCGGAAATTGAACGCGGGGGTTGGCAACTAACTCCCCAAAAGAAAGGCAACGAGGAACAGGCCATAGAGCAAACCAAACTTGAGGGCATTGAGAATTTCGCCAAAGAGCGTTTGCCGCAGTTTCCAGCGATCGCTATAGAACAAGGCACTGATCACTTCAGCAATGATTGCCACAATGCTCGAGGCAACAATATCGAGGTAGGCTAGCTGGCCAGCACTGGAGGCAATTGCCAAGCCCAAGAACACTCCAAAAAGAAGCGCAATGGTCAGGGTGGCGAGCCGTCGCCACGGATTTTTCAATTGCTCCTGAATCCCAGAGCCTAAACGATCAAGCAGGGTATTTAGCCGAGTTTGCTGCATATGTGCAGGGCGGGAAAAGGTTGCTAAAGTGGGCACAGAGGGAATGCTTGCCAGTATATGCTAAGTCGTGTTGCCGATGCGGTCTATTGGTTAAATCGCTACATTGAGCGGGCGGAGAACATTGCCCGTTTTGTGGATGTCAATTTGAATATGCTGCTGGATTTACCCACGAGCGTGTCGAGTCAGTGGGATCCATTAGTGTTGACAACGGGCGATCTGGCGTTTTTTCAGGAGCACTATGGCACGGCTACCGCTGAGAATGTGATTCAGTTCCTCACATTTGATACGACATACCCCAACTCCATCATCTCCTGTCTGCGAGCAGCGCGGGACAATGCCACGTCAATTCGTGAGGTCATTTCTTCAGAAATGTGGCAGCAGGTGAATGCCTTCTATACGATGGTGCGTGAGGCTGCCCAAGCCCCTGATCAAGTGGAGATTGCTAGCTTTTTGGAACGGGTCAAACAGGCCAGTCACCTCTTTGCGGGGGTGATGGATAGTACGATGAGCCACAATGAAGCGTGGCACTTTGGTCAAATGGGACGGCTCTTAGAGCGCGCAGATAAAACGTCACGGATTCTCGATGTGAAATACTATCTGCTGTTGCCCTCGGTGGAGGATGTGGGCACGCCGATTGATGAGTTGGGGTGGATTGCGCTCCTGAAGTCGGCCAGTGCCTATGAAATGTACCGCAAACGGGGTTCGCATCGGATTACGCCCGCAGGGGTGGCCGAGTTTTTGATTCTCGATGCGGAGTTTCCGCGCGCCATTCGCTTTTGTCTGTTGCAGGTGGAAAAGTCCCTCTATAAGATTACTGGTACTCCGTTGGGGAGTTGGCATCAGCCGGTGGAACGCCAACTGGGACGCCTGCGATCGCAACTGGACTATTTGACAATTGATGAAATTATTAGTCAAGGCATGCACGAGTTCCTCGATCACTTGCAGCAGCAAATGAATGAAGTGGATACGCAAATTTTCCAAACCTTCTTTACCCTAGAGCCTCAAAAAGCCCGCTAGAGAGATGATTTTGACCCAACCTGCTGGTCTCCCTCTGCTCCGGTGATGTGCGATCCCTAGGGTTGACGCTGGGCTTGGTGCTGCTTGAGGTATTGGCGACCATTTTGAATCACCGCCAACATTTCCTTGAATTGGCGTTCCATTTCTGCAAGGGTGCGATCGGCATAGGCATCGGCTTCCTGTTGCCGTTCCTGACACTCTTGGCGGGTCACTTGGCGCAGATGAGCCAGTTCTTTTTCCGTGTTTTGCCGTAGCAGATTCATCTCCTCAATCGCCCGCTGGCGCATAAATTCCACCTCTTGCTGCACCTGTTGGCGAATTTTTTGTGCCTCTAGCTCTGCCTGCTGCCGAATGCGCAATTCATCGGCAATTTGGGCAGCGCGCTGCTCTGCGGCACGCAGGATGTCTTGGGCACGCTGTTGCGCCTGTTTAATGATCTCATCGCGCTGATTGAGAATCCGCTGAGCGGTCATGACGGATTCAGGAATCGCCTGTTCAATCTGAGCCAGCTGGTTGAGGACTTGCTCTTCATCAATAAGTTTGCGTCCCGTCAGGGGAATCTTCGTTCCTTCGAGAATCACCAGTTCTTCCAGCTTTTGTAGTTGTTGCAGCAGTTGCAGCGATGCCAAAGGAACATCAGGGGTTTCGTTTACTCCAGTGGTGGTTGAGATGTGATCGGTGTTTGGGTAAAGCATGCTTCTAAATCCTTTGCAACAGTGGCTGGTACTAGATGACGAACATTACCGCCAAATCGGGCAATTTCTTTTACTAAGCTACTACTTAAGAAACTATACTCATTGGACGTGGTGAGGAAGACAGTCTCAATCTCTGGCGAGAGGCTTTTATTGGTGTGGGACATCTGTAGCTCGTACTCAAAGTCGGACAACACCCGCAGGCCCCGCAGGAGAACCGTTGCCCGTTGCGATCGCGCGTACTCAACCGTCAGGCCATCAAAGGTATCCACCCGCACATTTTTTAAGTGAACGGTAGCCGCTTGTACTTGTTTGATCCGTTGGCTGACGCTAAAGAGGGCTTTTTTCTGGGGGTTGTGGGCGATCGCCACAATCACTTCACTAAAGAGACGAGCACCACGCTCAATAATGTCCAAGTGCCCCAAGGTAATGGGATCAAAACTTCCCGGATAGACAGCCAGCATAGACAACTCAATAAGACAGTTAACGGCGAATGCCTAAAACATCATCCCTGATTTCTAGGCACAGTGCATGCCCTGCCTTACATGGGCAAACAACGGGCGATCGCCAAAAAATATTAATGATCCCCACCCCTCTGCCACAATGAGGCTGTCGTTCCACACACAGCTTAATACTAAGAACTATAACTGAGTATAAAGAAAACAAATCATTATTACATTAGTATTGACACTAACTGTAGTCTTGGATACTGATATGCAGGCTGAATATGAACTCAGGTAAAGACTTTCTTAAATTTTGTAGTGTCACATAGCGGTTCTGTTACAGAACGGTGACTCAAAAACTGTTTGTATCAATCAATACTTGACGATCTCAGATCCCAGCCTTTATAAAGGAGATATAGTTTTATACAAACGCAGTTAGGGTTCTCTTGAAGTTAAAGGCAGTCAATTTACCTGTAAACCTAGCTTCTAAAGTGATTTGGTGTTTCCCTGATGATAAGGATTAACTGTTTGAATAACTATTTGGCTATAAATACGCAGCTTACTAACGAGTCAATTTGTTAAAAAATTATTAACCCTTCTTCATTCACCATCAGCCGATAGCCTTTGAAGTCCACCTTTGCTTGTCTTAGTGTGTTCTCGTTCTGGCCTTTAGGGAGGTGCCATATGAATATTTCGCCAGTCAGTCGCTATTATCTGCGGCGCTTGGTGGCCGAGCATCCCGCCATTCAGTCTTATGTGAGTCGTGATCATCACGCAGGGGGAATTGAGGAAGAATACCTAGAGCGTTACATCAATTTAGATCATTTAACCTATCCACAACTCAATCAATTAGAATTTCTCATTGAGTTACATCAAAAAATAAAAGTTAACGAGCCGCATCAAACCCAGCAACTGCAACACATTGAGCAGAGAATTTTTGATCTCATGGGTCTTGAACTCCCTGTCTCCTACAATGCAGTGGCAGAGTTGATGTCTTTCTTTAGCGGGTTGGCTAAGACAGAACAGAGACCCCCTGTTTCTTCCTCGAACCATGAAGCCACAACCCTTGCTGATTACTACGAATACTGTCGGCGAATCACGGAAGTGGCGGTGCGCTACCTTGGCAAGATGATTGTCACCAACTATTGGTTATTGACACGGCCTCGTGAGAGCTGGCTAGCGCAAATTCAAGTGGAAAAGTTCCACAACCGCGACTTTACGCCCCACGATCAACTGCTCACCAACCATGAAGCAGAAACCCTGCAACGGTGGATTCATGATTTCATTCAGCATTGTTGTCGCGTGCTGCCAACCCTTCCCCGTCTCCTCTTGGCTGCAGGGGTGCCTTCCCACCTGCTTTACGATCTGGTTCGTTGACGCCTGAATGGGGGTGATCTATTGCCGAAAGAGTTCAAAGGGTTCTAAAAGGGTTTGCAGTAGGGGTGTTAGCTTCTTGCTTAGCTCTTGAGAATGACTATAAATGAGGCGCTGGCGACTGGGAATTTCAATGGGCAGAGGTGCTCGCTGGTCGGGATGCTCCTGCTGAATGATAAGTATTTGATTGCGGCGTTTACTCGCAAGGGCATAGCCGAGTTCGAGGGCAACCATTGGGGACAAATGTTCATTCCCGCTCCCATCTGCAATAAAGAGCAGTGAGCGACGCAATTGGGTGATGAATGGACTTTCAAGGCGCAGGGGAGCACTGGCTGAGCGTGGGCTTTCTACGAGTTCCAAGGCTAAGCGACTGGGAGTGTGGTTGATAAAGTCTTTGAGGGCGGTGCGAATCTCGTCGCTACTGGGGCTATCGGCTCCACTGAAAAAGAGGGTTGGTTCCAAGTAACTCAGGCGATCGCTCTTGATGAAGTAGATTTCGTGGCTGAGAACATCAATGTTGGCGATCGTATAGCTGCCGCTGCCCTCAATGTAAAATTCCACGGTTTCCCCAAGGCGATAGCGTTGAAACCACTCCGAACGCTGAACTGTTTCTAAGTCATCGAGAAAATCTGCCCGCAATGCCGTTTTCAGCAAGCTACTTTTGTTGAGGCGTAGATCGTGGGGGCGTTGCTCGATGTGTTCGAGGGGTTCATACTGCGGTAGGTACCATGCCCGCAGCGCAATAATTGCCATTAAAACATTCCACGCAGATACTGCCAATAATAGTAAACCATGAGTAGATTGGGTTCTACAGGAGTAGGAGAGATGCAATGACAGCAAAATTATTGCTGGTGGATGATGAGCCGGGGGTGCGCGAGGCGGTAACGGCCTATTTAGAAGACAGTGGCTTTGAAGTGACAGCAGTCGCCAATGGTCAAGCAGCTCTGGAGTACCTAGAAACCAATGTGCCTGACCTGATTATTACGGATATTATGATGCCGCAAATGGATGGCTATGCCTTTTTGGAGACAGTGCGCCAACAGCCCCACCTCAACCATATTCCCGTTATCTTCCTCACAGCGCGGGGCATGAAGCGCGATCGCATCCAAGGCTATGATGCCGGCTGTGATGCTTACCTAGCCAAACCCTTTGACCCCGATGAACTGGTGGCCATTATTAAAAATTTGCTGCGGCGCCAAGCGGCTGCCCGTGATGACGCAGAACCCAATCTGGCCAATCTAGCCCAACAAATTGCCGAACTGCGGGCAATGCTCGTCCAACAGGGCAAACGTACCCCCGCTGCCCCAACCATTCAGCTGGATCTCACGCCCCGCGAAGCGAGTGTCCTGGAACTGGTGGTCAAGGGTCTGATGAATAAAGAAATTGCCAGTCAACTGAATACCAGTGTCCGCAATATTGAAAAGTACGTGAGTCGCCTCTTTGTGAAAACCGGTACCAGTAGCCGTACAGAACTCGTGCGCTTTGCCCTTGAACATGGCTTAGCGGATTAAGTTAGTGAGAGGGATCATTTTGCCAGAACCAGTCGGCAATGCGGGGTTTGGCTTTTTCCGTTGCTGTCGGGTTGAGGAGAATGATGGCTTGGCGGAGGTTGGGGGAGAGTCGTCGCTGTACCCGCTGGGGAATGCCATCGCCAAAATAAACATGACCCCGCCCGGTCAGCACCACAATCAGGCGATCGGGATGCTGCTGATGATGGTGGGCAATGACTTTGGCCATGGTTTCATCCCAAAGCACTTGGGCTTGGTAAAAAAAGTCAAAATTGAGACTATGGCTCATGCCCTGATGGGCAGCAACGAAAATCTCCTTCAGGCGATCGCGATAGGCGGTGTTGCTCAAATCAATGTCCGTTAGGGGCGGAATATAGCGCAAATCGTCTTCCCCTAAGCTCGCTAGACCTTGGCGCGCCACTTGGCGGGTGACTTCGGTGGGCGTATTCAGGGCAATCAGGGGAATCCGCTGCTCCTTGGCAAAGCGAAAAATGGGGGCATAGAACGACCATGGGAAGCCCCAGCGCTGGGCATATTGCGTTTGCTCCAGCAGTTCCATCTCCGTGATCTCGCCGGCAATGTAGGCATCAAGGGCGCTTTGAAAGGGACGCTGAATCATTTCGAGGGCGATCGCGAGGGGACGCCCCCGCCGCTGCAATTCCTGCAAAATCAACAGTTGTGCCTGATGATCAGCAGTGCTGTCATGGGTTTCACCCAAGTAGAGGATGTGTTTCTGCTGCCACTCCTCGTAAGCTCGCTGCAAAGATACCCATTCGCTGCCTCGCCACACCTGCTGCGCTTTCGCGCTGTGGGTTCCCGCCACAAAGAGGGCGATCGCTAAAGTGAGGACTAAGGGCTGCCAAGCAGGGGACGATCGCCACTGGCGCAACCGCTGTCCAAGGGGGGATGCCAAACGATAAAATATCTGCCAAGATCGAGATAGAGTCGTTGACGATATGGTAACGACTGTTCTTTGCTCCGCGTTCCCCATTGGGTTTATCCCTGTCATCCAACGCTGAAACAACTATGCAATCCCCCTATCCAGTTGAACTCAGTGACTCTCTTACCAGTGACGTTAGTACCGCTCATCCTGAACTGAATGGTAACGCACTGGTGAAATCGGAGACGAAGACGACAGATTTGGTGAAGGCGGAAGTTCGCTTGAGTGACCCCCGTGCCGAAGCCCTGCGGCAGATGCTGGAACGCCATCGCGGTACGCGGCAGTTGATTATTCTCCAAGATTTTCCTGATCCCGATGCCCTCTCTTCGGCATGGACTTACAAACTGATCGCTGAGCAATTTGAGATTCAGTGCGATATTGCCTACGCCGGTGCCCTGAGTCATCAGGAAAACATTACCCTAGTGCGGCTGACGGGGATGCCTCTAGTTCGCTGGTCTGTGCAGGGAACCAAAAATAAAGATCAGCGGGATTGTACCTGTTACCAAGGCTATGTGCTGATTGACAACCAAGGCACCACCAGTCAATTGCTGCCCATGGTACAGGAGGCTGGCCTGCCGGCGATCGCCATCATTGATCACCACAGTCTTCAAGAATCTATTCAAGCCGAGTTTACAGACATTCGGCCGACCACCCGCGCCACAGCCACCATCTTTACCCAATACCTGCAAGCGGGTCTGCTCACCCTCGACAGTAGCAATCCGATTCATGTGAAATGTGCCACGGCTCTGATGCATGGGCTGCGCTCAGACACCGACTGCCTCAAACAAGCCAAAGAAGAAGACTTTCTGGCAGCCGCTTTCTTGAGTCGGTTCATTGACTATCAACTGCTGAATACCATTTTGCAGTCCCACCGCTCAAAGCAAGTGATGGATGTGATCGAGCGATCGCTGAAAAACCGCTCTATTCACAACAACTTCTCGATTTCCGGGGTGGGCTATATCCGCTACGAAGACCGCGATGCCATTCCCCAAGCCGCAGATTTCCTCGTCACCGAAGAGAACGTCCACACCGCCGTGGTCTATGGCCTTGTCCACGATGAAGATGAAGAGGTAGAACTGATTATCGGTTCACTGCGCACGACAAAAATTACCCTTGACCCCGACGAATTTATCAAAGAGGCCTTTGGTAAGGATCGCCAAGGACGCTTCTTTGGTGGGGGTCGCTCCCAAGCCGGTGGCTTTGAAATCCCCGTGGGCTTCTTGTCGGGTCTCAATGAAAATCCAGAATACGCTAAACTCAAGTGGAGCGTTTACGATACGCAGATTAAGCAGAAGCTCCTCCACCTCGTTAATCCGAAGAACAATGTCCTCCATGGTACGGAGTAAGGCACTGTTTGCAGTAATCAAGTTTTAGGTTTTTATGACGGAGCTAACAGTCTTTTTTTTCCGCCACGGGATCGCGGTTGAAGGGGAGGTATTTCAAGGCAGTGATGGCGATCGCCCCCTGACGGCCAAAGGGGAAAAGAAAACCCATCAGATTGCACGGCGGTTACTGGATTTGGGCATTGAGGCAGAACTGATTCTCTCCTCGCCACTAGTGCGAGCACGGCAAACGGCAGAAATTCTCCTTGAAGTGGGGGTTGCCCCTGATCTGATGATTTCTGACCTGTTGGCTCCGAGTGGCAGTTTGCAAGAATGGCTCCATTGGCTGAACCACTGGCGTCAAGACCATGAGGGTGCCCTGATTGCCGTGGGCCATGAGCCGAATCTCAGTCACTGGGCAGAACTCCTCATCTGTGGCAAAGCCCTGGGACACCTCCAGCTCAAGAAAGCTGGGATTATTGGCCTCAAGCTGCCCGAAACCGATCCCCTTGGTAATAGCCAACTCTTTTGGCTGACGCCCCCCAAGTTTTTGCTGAACAGCAGTGGCCTTGCTTGACTGCGACCCTTTATTCCCCTGAGCTACCTCTCTAACCCAAATCGTCCCAAAGCGACAAAATAGAAATACAGACTGCCATAGGACGGGAGCATGGATTCTGGGTCGGAAATTACTGCGCACTTACCGCCAGAGGTGCTGAATTGGCTGTATGCCTATCAGCGGGAGCATCAATTTGCCAGCCTTGAGGGCGCCATCGTTGATATTGTTTGCAAGTTTTATGCGCAAGGGAATCATTTACCGGAACGGGTGGCAGATCTAGAGCGACGGGTGAATGCCCTTAGCCGTGAGGTCATCCATCTGCGACAGCAATTGCCAGAAAACTACGATCGCCTGCGGGAACAGTTGGCAGCCGTGCGCTTGAGTCATTCAGGCATTCTTCACAATTTGCGCGATCGCGTGGAGGCTCTAGAAGCAGAAGTCTTTGCCCATCGCCCTAACGCTGTTGACGCAGAGGCTGATAGTTGAGGAGTTCCTCCAAGGTTGCCAGCAGATCCACGGTCACAAACGTGATTTGATCCTCGGTATTGAGACCAAATTGCCACGCCACGTTCACACTAAAGAGCGGCAGTTTGGCTTTGCCCACCAAGCGATAGCAGCGTTCATTGTCCTCTGTGCTCAGACATTCTCCTTTACGGGGTTCGACGCGCAGGCCCACGGCCTCAACGCTCAAATAGCGAGCGATCGCCCCCCGACCCACCACCGCCTCCTCAAAGGGCGGATAGAGCACTCCCTGCTCAGCAAACAGGGCTGCCACAGCCTCGTAGCGTTCGTCGTTGAGGGCAGCAAAATAGGCGGTTATGGTTGGCTCGTCAATGCCGAGAATGGGATTCTCTTGAACGAGAGGGGTCATGGTTTCATTTCCTCAGTGGTTTGTATCAAGACAAAAAAAGGGAGCGCATTGCCCCCTTGCGTAACCCATGGCATCTCAATTAGACAGCAAGCGGATCCACACCCATGGCGACAACCGCATTCCGCAGGACGGTAATTTGTTGACCAAAGTCAAGGGCTTTGATAGCTGCAAACACGCGATCAGCATCGCGGCTGAGGGTGTAACCGGGGGGAACGGGTACCACAAACCCTTGTTTCATCAATTCTGCCAGTTGGTACCAGAAGGCGAGCTTGGTGTTGGGGCTAAACACACCGTAGGCACGGGTGAGAGGGGTGTCCACATTGGCCACCAAGTCGCGCATGAATTGCAGTTGCTCATCAAAACTGAGGGCTTTGACCTGATTGAGCAGCCCTTCCGCCAGTTGTAGGCGAGCCGTACCGGGGGCGGCGGCTGTAATCGAACGACCCGTTTCAGTGTAGATGAACCACAGGAGTCCCAGTTTGTCATCCACACTCAGGCAGTTGAAGAGAGCAGTTACGTCTTGAACCGCTGTGGCCAGTGTCGAGGGATTGAAACGAGTATCGGTGGTGTAGGTCATATAGCTTCAGAGATGTTAAATGTCTAGCGTGTTGCTATGCTTATCTCTGCCTCCTAGTCAACAGTATGTTACATATCTTCATAAAAAGCAACACAATTTTATAAATATCGGTAATAAATCTATCTTATGACTCATTTGAATAGAATGAAATAAATCTATTATAGCCACCCAGAGCGAGACGGGTCTGATTTGAGTCATCTGTCCCCCGCCTGTTGCCACTTCTTCAGAAAAAAGCGGTTTGGCACACCCATCGAGAGTTGTTACAAATGTTAAGATTGCATCTGTTTTGGCAAGAACACGCCTGTGGCTCGACCAACCCTCTACGTGGCAATCACAAACCATGGCTTTGGCCATGTGGCGCGGACAACGGCACTCGTGAATGCCATTCGTCGCCAAGTGCCCGATCTCTTGCCGCTGATCGTGACGACGGCACCCTACTGGTTGTTGCAGGCAAACCTTGAAGGGGAGTTCATTCACCGTCCCCGTGCACTTGATCTGGGAGTGGTGCAGGCTGACAGTCTGCAAATGGATCTCGCCGCCACCCGTGCCAAGCTCTTGGAACTTCAGGCCGCAGCCCCTGAGTTGATCCGCGCCGAGGCGGACTTTATTCAACAAAATCGGGCGCAGTTAGTGTTGGCGGATATTCCCCCTTTAGCTGTGGCGATCGCCCACGCGGCCAGGGTGCCCTGCTGGATGGCTAGTAACTTTGGTTGGGACTTTATCTATCGCTCCTTTGGGGAGCCGTTTCTGGAGATTGCCGATTGGGTGAGTGATCTGTATAGCGGGTGCGATCGCTTGTTTCAATTGCCCTTTGCTGAACCGTTGCGCGCCTTTCCCCACAAGGAAGCGGTGGGCCTGACTGGTGCTGAACCGCGTTTTGAACCAGACGTGCTGCGTCAACGCCTCGGCCTGACTGTTCCCCGCGATCGCACAGTTCTTTTGACCTTTGGCGGCCTGAGTTTGCAAGCGATTCCCTACGAGACCCTTAAGGCGTTTCCCGATTGGCAGTTCCTTACGTTTGATAGCAGTGCCCCTGAGGACTTACCGAACCTACTGAAGCTCTGTGGCCGGCAATTGCGCCCTGTGGATGTGATGCCCCTGTGTGGCCGAATCATCTCCAAGCCCGGTTATGGCACCTATGCAGAAGCCTGTCGCTTGGGGGTACCGGTGGCAACCATTCGCCGCGATGATTTTGCCGAAGGCCCCGTTTTAGTGGCCGGCTTGCAGGCACATCATTACCATCAAATTCTCAGCCATGAAGAATTTTTTGGCGGCCATTGGGACTTTTTGCGAGCGGCACCTCAGCCTCCTTTAGACCCCACGCCTCTTGATCTCAATGGGAATTCTACGATCGCTGCCGCTGTTGCCTATTATTTGAATCAACACAATTACTATTCGTAGCAATCGCCGTGGGTATCTTTGGGTGGCCGACAGCCTTGCCCCTAAAAAAGGCTTGGCAACTTTATCAGCAACAGCAGTGGAGCGGGGCACAGCAATTGGCACGTCAAGTGATTGAACGTTCGCCGCAGCCAGAGGCCTACTATTTGTTGGGGTTGATTGCTGAGCAACTGGGGCAACCCCTTGAGGCACGGCGAGCCTATGAACAGGCGATCGCCCTCGATCCGTGGCATGCCCCTGCCCACTATCGGCTGGCTTTGGTTCTCCATGATCTTCTGGCGCAACCCGCTGCTGCCCTACCCCACTATCAACGCGCCCTTGAGGTGAAGCCGGAGTGGGTGGAAGCCCATAGTAACCTCGGCAATGCCTATCTGGACTTAGGAGACACTGAACGAGCGATCGCCTGCTACCAAAAAGCCCTCTCCCTAAATCCGGACTTGCCCACAACGCTGTATAACTTAGGACTCTGCCTGCACTCCCAAGGCAAACTCACCGAGGCCAGTGCCTGCTATGAACAGTCGCTGTATCTCGAACCCAGTCAGGCGGATGTCCACAACAATCTCGGCAGTGTCTATTTGGAATTAAAAAACTACGCCGCGGCCATTCCGCAGTTTCAAGCTGCCCTCAGCGCCAATCCAGAACTATTGGCAGCCCATTACAATCTGGGTTATGCCCTTCATTTACAGGGAAACCTTGCAGCGGCTCGCGATCGCTACCAAGAAGTGCTCCTGCGGGATAACAAGCACCAACAGGCGCTATTGCAACTGGGTCAAATTTCCCTCAGCGAAGCCGACTTTACGGGAGCAATCAGCTACTACCAACGCTGTTTGAGTCTTGACCCCCTCAATAGTGCGGCTCATGCCGGGTTGGCCACAGCGCTCTTGGAAACTGGGGATCCGCAAGCAGCCCTCCACCACTTTCGCCAAGCTGTCGCCTTGGATCCCGATGTCGTGGATGTGCGCCTCAACTTTGCCCTTGTTCTTCTGATGCTAGGGCACTTTCGAGAGGGATGGGAGGAATACGAATGGCGCTGGCAGCAACCCACGGGCGGATTACGCTCCTATCCTCAACCCCGCTGGCAAGGTCAATCCTTAGAGGGGAAAACCCTCTTTGTCTATAGTGAGCAGGGTCTGGGGGACTGCATTCAATTTGTGCGTTTACTGCCCTTGATGGCGCGGCGTGCCCAATGGGTAATTTTTGCTGCCTATCCGCCCTTGGTGCGCCTCTGTCAAACACTGCCGCGGATTCAGGTGATCAGTACCGAGGAGGTACCGCCGGTTTTTGACTACCACACCCCTCTGTTGAGTTTGCCTCGCTACTTGGGTATTGATAAAGACCACTTTCCCAAGTTCAGTCCCTATTTTCAGTTACCCACCCCCCTGCCCCGGAGTATCTTTAATGTGTCCAAACCGCGGATTGGTCTCGTCTGGGCCAGCCATAGCCAAACACGCACCACGGCGCAGCGGTCTTGTCCCCTTGAGTACTTCCTGCCCCTACTGCGGGAATTCGATGTCCAATGGTATAGCCTGCAAAAGGAGCGATCGCCAGCGGAAGCGGAACAACTACGGCAGGTGGGGGTGATTGACTGTCAGCCCTATATGGGGGATTTTCTGGATACGGCGCTGTTGATCCAGCAGCTCGATGCAGTGGTTACGATTGATACAGCCGTCGCCCACTTGGCAGGTGCCCTAGGGAAACCGCTGTGGATCCTGTTGCCCTTTGTGGCGGATTGGCGGTGGTTCTGGCAGCAATCGCGATCGCCTTGGTATCCTTCGGCGCAGTTAATTCGCCAGCCCCACCGGGGTGATTGGCAAGGGGCGATCGCCCAATTGCGTACTGCCCTTCAGGCCCACTATCGGATGCTCAACAATGGGATACCCAATTGAGAAGAAATTAGTGATTGCGGTGGCCTCTAGTGCGCTATTTGACTTGGGGGAGGCGGATGATGTCTTTCGCAATGAGGGTACCGAAAAGTACCGCCAGTTTCAGCGGGAAAGGAAATACGATGTCTTGCCTAAGGGGGTGGCGTTTCCCTTTATTCGCCGCTTTTTAAATCTCAATCGTGCCTATCCCGAACAGGAGCCGGTGGAGGTGGTGCTGCTCTCTAGAAACGATCCGGATACCGGTCAGCGGGTCTTCTATTCAATCCAACACTACGGCCTCAATATCACCCGTGCGGCGTTTTTAGGGGGGAAATCTCCCCATCCCTACATTCCGGCCTTTAATGTCTCCCTGTTTCTCTCTGCGAATGCAACAGATGTACAGCAGGCGATCGCCGCCGGCTATCCAGCGGGCATGGTGATTCGCTCGCCGATTACGGATCATGAAGACGATGCCGAGTTGCGGATTGCCTTTGACTTTGATGGGGTGCTGGCGGATGATGAAGCCGAAGCGGTCTTTCGTCAAGGGGATTTAGAACAATTTCAAGCCCACGAGTTGCAAAAGGCCGACATTCCCCACAATCCAGGTCCCTTGAGCGATCTCTTTAGAAAACTAGCGGCCTTTCAACAGTTGGAGATGGCCAAGGAGCAGCAGGATGCCAGCTATCGGCGGTTATTACGGATTGCGATTGTTACGGCACGCAACATCCTTGCCAGTGAACGGGTGGTGACTACCCTCAATAGTTGGGGCGTAATGCCCGATGAAACCTTTTTCCTCGGTGGCATGGAGAAAGTGCGCATTCTCAAGCAACTCAAACCGCACATCTTCTTTGATGATCAATTGACCCACCTTGAGTCGGCAGCGGGTTCGATTCCCTCAGTGCATGTGCCCTTTGGTGTGCGCAATTATGGGCAGACCTGACGCCCCTCCATCTGGATCACGGAAACATCTAGCTCGCGATCGCCCCGTTCCATTTTGCCCCTAGCAGTAACAACACTGCCTACCCTCAGAACCCCATTGCGCAGGGCAGGTTTGCAGGCATCGGGTAAATCCAGCTTGTAGCGTTGGTTATTGGCCTCAATTAAGACTTCATCATCATCAACAACCGCCGTAATTCGACCCGTAAGCGTGGCGGGCACCTCCTTACCAGCACGGCTGGCGATCGCCCCTGTGATCAACATTGCTGCCACCATTAATGCCAATACCAACCAACGCAATCGCATGGCACAAATCCTCAAAGATAATTTTTCTCAATAATTTGACCAGCGATCGCCCCCAAGAGTTCATCTTAGAGTGCACCAAACTCAAACAACTGTACTAAAGGGAGGTCGACGGGAATTTGACCCGTGCCAAGAACAAGAATACTGGCTTCGGTGTGGCGGCTGAGCGGATAGATACGAATGTGATCTTTACTGCGTTTAATCCGCCGTTGCAGGCGATCGCACAACTCCTCAACTTGGTAGGTTTCTAAGCGTGCCTCAAATACACTAAACTGGACGCGCCGACCATATTAAAGATGCTCTTGCTTCCTTTCGGGGAAGTAGAATGAATGGAAACTGGAGAAGTACGCCAAAAATAAGCAAAAAAAGGTCAGTGTTGTTGCCACCAACCCTTCAATAAATGAGGAGAAGTCAAGTTTCTAGGAGTTCATTTCTCATTAGCGGGGAACAACGACAGGGCGGACTTGAACCCCCCAAGAACCTAGCGTACCCACATTACATCCACCCTGACGCCCGATCGCCCCAATTTGAATCGTGTGACTCCCCTGTTGCCAGTTGCCACCAATAGGCAAAAATCCTGAGCGGTTGGGGCCAAGGAACTCCGTTTCAACCCGCTGTCCCTCACGATTGGTGGTGAAATATTTCACTTCGGAGCAGTGGGTGGCAGGTGCAGTGACCTGTAGGGCATAGTCAAAGTTCGGGCTTTCAGAGTTGAAGTTATAACGAGCCATTTGATCGCAAATTTGGCCGCCGCTGTTGCAGTTGACGATAATCGGTGGGTTCGCCTGTGCTGCCGTAGTAGCAACCACAAAGCCCGAAACCGCAATGCTGCCTAGTGTGGCCAACCGACGGGTGAAGGAGTGGAGAGACATTAGAGGCTCCTGTGGAGTGGATACTCCGATTATCAGTGGCAGCCCACTCTCCGCCTAAGAACCGAATCACTGCTTGGTTGAGAGATTGATCACAGGGGGCAAGCGGCTTTGTGCTAGCGCATTTCACGCACACGAGGTTGGCCATCCACAATCTCACCAATGAGGATGACATCGGCTACGTTGACAAACAGGCCATTTTCGACAACCCCAGGGATGTTGTTAATCGTTTTTTCCAGTTCAGCAGGGTTTGCAATGTCATCAAATTTGACATCAAGGACAAGGTTGCCTTGATCGGTGACTACTGGGCCATCTTTTTTTATCCCCATGCGCAGTTCGGGCTGACCCCCAAGAGCTTTCAGGGCACGGGTCACCGGAGCCACGGCAAAGGGTAAAACTTCCACGGGCACAGGGAAAGTAGCACCCAATTTCTGCACCAGTTTGCTGCTGTCCACCACCACCAAGAACTGATCTGCAAGGGAGTCAACAATTTTTTCACGGGTATGAGCCGCCCCACCCCCTTTGATCAGGTTTTTGGCGGGATCCACTTCATCGGCACCGTCAATCGCAATGTCCAATTTCTCCACATCATCGAGGGTGACAAGGGGAATGCCGTACTTTTTGGCGAGAACAGAGGCTTGAAACGAGGTAGGCACACCAGCAATATTGCTCAGTTCTCCATTGCGCAGGCGATCGCCCAAAAATTGAATCACAAAGGCCGTGGTTGACCCAGTACCCAAGCCGACAATCATTCCAGACTGCACGCGATCGGCAGCAGCTTTGGCAACGGCCTGCTTCATTTGTTTGACTGCATCATCACTCATGCGCGGGTTCCCTCATTTTTTCCAAAAGCAAGATACCACAGCAAGGAACTTGCCACCCAGGGCAGTGGTCAGGTAATCATGGAAGGTTAAGCGCCTCTTTCACAAGAACGGCACATACTTTTTAGATCAGACCTGTAGTTGCCGTTGGCTTGGTAAACCACGATAATGCTTGAGAACCAAGTGAGGGTGTTTTAGGGATGGCGATCGCACGCACAAGGAAAAAATGGCAGTGGTTCTCCCTCTTGGGCGTGGCTGCAACATTTTGGGGACAGACAGGACTTGCTGCCGAGCAAATTAGCCTTGTTTATCCGCCCTTCGGCACCTTCAACATTCAAGTGAGCGACCTTGCCACATTTGCCAAAACGGGTAATACCAGTCCAGAGCTAAGGTTTTTAATTCAATTGCTTCCTAGTGACCAAGAGCCAAACCTGCGGGAAGGCCTAACAACCCGCATGGACTTAGAACCCACCACCGTCAGTCAGTTTGTCAGCAGCCCTATTGGTCAAGTTTTCTTAGAGCGTATTGGCCAAGTCATTCGTGCAGACAATGATGTCAATGGTGGCCAAGCGCTTGGTGAAGCCCTGAAAACCGCCGCTAGTTCCTCCTCAGGCATTACCCTACTCTCAGTGCTACAGGCCTTTCCTGGCAAGAGTGTTAAAGTCAATGGTGAGTTGGGTCTGAAGGCAGTTGGAGCCTTTACCCGTGCAGTGAATCAAGAACAACGGGCGCAAGACTTTATCGAACGCTTGGCGCAACTCCAACCGAAAACACCTCTGCCAGCCAGTAGCCTTAATCCTGCCCAAAAGGGTTCCTTTCAGTGGCAAAAGCAAAAAATTGAATTTACCAATCCCAATCGCACCACAGGCCCCATTCCCGCAGATCTCTATGTTCCAACAGGAATCACGGCGCCTGCACCTCTAATTGTCATTTCCCACGGTTTAGCCTCAGACCGCACGACGTTTGCCTACTTGGCAGAGCACCTCGCCAGTCATGGATTGGCAGTTTTGGCAGTCACTCACCCCGGTTCGGATGCCAGCCGAATTAATAGTTTTCTCTCTGGGGCGCCCCTCGACTACGAGAACTTGCCAAAGGATTGGGCGCAACGCCCCCTTGACTTGAAATTTGGTGTGGATGCTGTAGCGGCTTTGGTTCAGAAAAATCCAGCCCTGAAAATTGACACCAATAATGTGGGGCTATTTGGCCACTCGATGGGGGGCTTCACCGTGTTGGCGGCAGCAGGGGGTACTGTTGATTGGAATGCAGTGAAACAACGCTGTCTAGCAGCGGCGAATGATCTCTTTATCTTCAATATCTCAGTGCCTTTGCAATGTCGTAGTCTTGGCCTTTCTGATGTGCCCTCTGCACTGGCGGATTTGCGGGTCAAGTCAGTAATTGCTGTCAATCCTGTGAGCAGTATCCTGATTGGTGAAGGGGGGATGGCCAATATCAAGGTGCCCACGCTGATTGTTTCCAGTAGTCGGGATGTCTTTGCGCCACCTTTGGAGGAGCAGGTCTTACCCTTTACGTGGTTGCAGACTCAGCCCAAGTACCTTGCCATGCTCGTGCCCGGTACCCATTTCTCGGTGGTGGGGGTCAGTGAAGCGGGAGTCTTGCCAGTTCCCAATGATCTGATTGGCCCAAACCCACAGTTGGCACAGCCCTTTTTCAAGGGACTGGCGGAGGCTTTCTTTGGCGTCTTCAATCAAAAAAATGAATCCTTGCGTCCGTTTCTGAGTCAAACCTTCGTCAATCAGGTGGCTCAGCCCACTTTTCAAGCCTACTGGGTGGATCGCATCAATCCGCAGCAGTTGCAAGAGGTGCTAGCGGGTCGGATTGGTTCTCAACCAAGGAGGTAAAGTCCGCCAGAGATCAAGGTGAGGGCGATCGCCCCCCCATAAACAATGAGTATTCCCCCCTGCCAACTCGGTGGTAAGGGTGCCAAGAGGAGAGCGACAGCGACGATCTGGCTGACCGTTTTTGCTTTACCCCAGAGATTGGCGCCCTGAATTTGCGATCGCTGAACCCGCCAACTGGCAATGCCTAGCTCGCGAAAGAGGATCAACGCCACAGACCATGCGGGCACCTCTCCCCATTCAATGCACAGCAACAGGGGCACCAAGATCAGCAACTTATCCACGAGAGGATCGAGGACTTTGCCCAAATCCGTGACCTGATTGAGACGACGGGCAATGTAGCCATCTAGCCAATCCGTCAGGGCTGCGCCCAGAAACAGACCCACCCCCCACCAGCGATAGACCGCTCCCTCATTGAAGGAGAGCAAGCCTAGGATCACTGGCACAATCAACAGGCGAGCAAGGGTAATCGTCGTGGCGAGGTTCAAAGGCATGGCACTCATGCAAAAGAAAACCCCCTCACGCAGAGGGAGTTCATTGTCTTTGATCACGGTCAGTGCTTAGTACAACTGGAGCGACTTCAACTGCTTATCGAACATGTGAATGGTATCCACAAAGCGCGCGGTCTTCGACTGCGTGGAAATGACCAAAGATTGGGTACGGGCACCGCCTTTGAAGAAGCGCACCCCTTTCATGAGCATACCGGGCGTAATGCCACAGGCAGCAAAGAGCACCGTTTCCCCGGAGGCCAATTCCTCCGCTTCATAGACCTTGTCGGGATCAGTGATGCCCGCTTTTTTCAGTTCTTCGAGATTGCCTTCGCGGGTGCGATTCGCCCATTCCTTGGTCATGACCACAGCGGGATCATAAACCAGTTGCCCTTGGAAGTGCCCACCCAAGGCCCGTATAGCAGCAGCGGAAATCACCCCTTCAGGCGCAGCGCCAATTCCCATCAGGGCATGAATGTTGGTTCCCGAAAAGGCACAGGAGAGAGCTGCGGAGACATCGCCATCGGAGATGAGTTGGACACGGGCGCCGGCGTCGCGGATTTCTTGAATCAAGTCATTGTGGCGATCGCGCTTCATCACCACCACCACCAACTCATCAATGGCACGGTCAAGGCATTCCGAGAGAATTTTCAGGTTTTCTGTGGCGGAGTAGCGAATATCCACTTTGCCCTTAGCAGCAGGGGGAGCCGCCAATTTCTTCATATAAAAGTCTGGCGCGGCAAACAGACCCCCCTTTTCCGAAATGGCAAGTACCGCCATCGAGCCCGGTTGACCATAGGCACAGAGGTTCGTCCCTTCGCACGGGTCAACGGCAATATCAATTTCAATCAGTTCTTCAGGGTTGCAGTACTGTGCTGCGTCGGGACGGGTGCAGATGCCCACTTCTTCGCCAATGTAGAGCATGGGAGCTTCGTCCCGTTCCCCTTCGCCAATCACAATGCGACCGCGCATATGGATTTGATTGAGGCGCTTGCGCATGGCATCCACGGCCACCTGATCGGCCATGTGTTTGTCGCCTTTGCCCATCCACCGTGCTGAGGCGATCGCCGCCTGCTCGACAACTTCAATAATCTCTAAGCCGATGACGTTATCCACACAACCCTCCTAGACTGCACAAGTTGATCCCGCAGAGGTTTCCTATCTGAGCTTACAGAACTTTGGGGTCGAGAAAATAATTTCTCACTGCAAATTATTCGTTCTTGGTGCCAGTCTCATCTGAGAGAGTTAGCAGTGTCTTTTTGTTGTGGAATGGGGAGCATTGTCGTGGAAAACAGGCTCTCCCCCAAGGCCTAGGGAGTGGTCAAAAAGAGCAGTTGCTCTGTGGGCAAGTGATCAAGGTAATAGCCATCTTGAGCCAACACAATTAACAAATGAAGGCCACAATCGGGACGTAGGTGCAGATCCGCCCAAGGAATCACCACTTCTAGGCAGGTCTCTAGGGCATAGCGGGCATGGCTGGGTCGCTCTTCCCACTGATAGTTGGCGATCGCCTCCTTGAAAGTGATCCGTTGCGGTTCAAAGTGAATCACCAGTTGATGGTGGTACAGGTAGTTCAGCGGCGCTTCATCGGGGCAATCTTGTAGGTCAGCGAGGGGACTATTGTACGTGACCATATTGGGGTAGTACCAGCAAAAATGAATAGTACTGATTTCATGGCCAAAGGGCTGTTTTTGGCTAGGCGCATCGAGACGCAAATAGATATTCAGGTGATCCACCCCATACCAGAGGCGATTGATCAGGGTTTGGCGGTGCATGGTTCCCCGACTGCCACCGATTTGAATGCGACCGGCAAAGTTCCAGTCCTGCTCATCACCGCGCCCATCAATCTCAGGGTGAATAAAGCCTTGGGGCGGGTAGGTATCCTTGGCTTCGTGGACTTCTAAGGGATCGTTGAGCACTTCAGGAATCGGCTCACCCAAGGCCGTGTAGAGCGCCATTAAATGCTCACGAAACAGCTGGTCAAACATGGCGTCGTGATTTGAGGAATGCCCCTCACCAAACCACCAGAACCAGTCGGAGCCTTCAGCGGCAAAAAGGGCTTGCCATGCCGCCGGATTCTTGGTTTCAGTGGCTTCGGGATGGCGCTCAAGGGTTTGGCGGGCAGCCGCTAAATAGTCCCACGCTTTATTTTTCACTGGGTCGCCAATCCACGTGCAGAAATTGCCATCAATCCAAGAGCCGCTGTGGAGAGCAGAACCCGCAATCACCGCACGCGGGGGATATTGTTGCAGATACTCCGCCACAGAAACACAGGCAAAGTGCTGGCTCTCGCTCAGGCTTTGGTAGAGCGCCTGCAAAAATGGCAGACCATCACGGGGGTAGTATTCCCAACAGTTTTCACCATCGAGGGCAATCGTCACTAACCATGGTTGCTCTAGACTGGTCTGGCCGCTGCCTTCGTAGGCAATGAGTTGCTGGCGAATGCCTTCTAGCTGCTTGAGCAAATCCGCTGCCGCCACTTCAGGTGCCATGGCACTGTAGGTAAAACCAATCAAATCCGAGAGGCGATGATCTCGAAAGACAACGTTGAGATCGCCCTTAGCGGTTGTCAGGCGGTAGGGTTGGTAAAGCACCTCTGCCTGTTGCACCACCCCTATCTCATTGCGGTGGAAGTAGGTTCGGGTTGTCCAGCCCAAGATGGCTTCATCGGAGCAAATCCATTCAAATCCCTGCTCAAGAATCGGTTCAAGAATTGCTGGACTGACGGATTGCTCTGACGGCCACAGTCCTCGGGGCGATCGCCCAAAGAATTGTTCATAGAGAACTCGCGCCCGCCGCAAATGACGCGGCACATCTTCAGGATAGTGAAATCGCTGTTGGGGCAAGGCAATGTTGGGAACCGCTACTTTTGCGGCATCCGTATCCACCAGCAGGGGCAAAATGGGGTGAGTGTAGGGGGTTGTGGTGATTTCGATTTGACCGGCCTCTTGGAGGGCACGGTGCTGCGGAATAATTTGGCCAAGGATTTCCCTTTGTTTGGCAATGATCCGCTGGCGATCGCTAAGGCTGAAATTCCGCCCTTGGGACAACCATTGGGCAATCTCTGGTTCATCCCAATACAGCGGATCAATCCACGCTAAATTGTGCCACGCCAACAAATCCCCGTAGTCTTGGGGCTGCCAATGTTGCCAACACCATGTTTTCCCTTGGGTTTGCCGCTGCTCGTAGAGTTCGCGATAGCGGGGATAGGGGTCAATCATCGTGCGGTGGTGGGCATCAAAGAAATGCTCAATGATAAACCAGCGCTGTTGATCCGTGAGTTGCTCGACCGGCGTCAGTGTGGCTGTGAGGTAGGGATCAAGAGCCGTACCGTTGACATAATCCTGAATTTGCAGCAGTAGCGAGGGGACAAGGTTGACGGTTTGCTTGAGGCGCGGATATTTAGCGAGGACAAGAATCAGGTCTAAGTAATCTTTTGTACCGTGGAGCCGTACCCAAGGGAGGAGGTATTGACCCGTGCGGCAACTTTTGTAGAGGGGTTGGTGTTGATGCCAAATGAAGGCAATGTGCAAGGGATACGCCACAACAAACTTGCCCCCATGACTTAAGACTCTTTCTCCAGTATTTCAGGAGCGTTTGCTTCTGTACCACTTTGTTACGTAAGATGTCAAAGGCAGCAAAAATCTTAATATAGCCCTTTTCTAGAGTATGAGTTATGCTCCTGTTTCAGTGCCTGCTATCGGCGCACGGCAGTTTTGGCTGTTTTGAGCCTTTCCTATCCATATAAAAAGAACCACACCATGCTCTATAAGGCTTTTGCGTTTTCTAAAGAGTCGGCCTGTCAACCCAAAATCAGTACCATTTAGGATTTATTAGCGACGAAGATATTCGTGTTCATGTTAAAAAAAAACAATACTGAAGTATCGCTCATCAATTGATTTCACAGAATTTAAGAAACTTAAAATTGATCCAATAAAAGCAACCTTCGATATCGCTGTTTATCATCTCAGTGATAAGGAATTTATTAAAAGACAAATCATCAGACAAATTGACAAATCTAATAATAATCACATTGGCTATTTTCATCAAAACATTTTTCAATGCTTTCAAGATTGGGAAGTTCCTGAATCAGGTTATGACATAGTCAATTTTAAGAAATCTTACTATGCGGAAATCAAAAACAAATTTAACACAATGAATAGCAATGCAAAAGAAAATAATTTCCGTAAAATGAAACAAACTATAAATAGTGAATTAAAAGCAACTTGTTTCTTTATTGAAGTGATTTCAAAAGAATCTAAAAACATTCCTTGGTCTGTTAAAATAGATGATAAAGTAGTCAGGGATGAAAGAATAAGAATAATTTCAATTGATAAGTTTTATAAGATCGCCACAGCTGACAAGGATGCATTCGCGAATTGGTGCAAACACCTACCACAAATCATTCAAGATGTCCTTCAATCTGAAGGAGTTGAAATTGGTTTCTCATCTAAAAATGAAAATATCAGGGAAAGTTTAAGAAAAGTTCATCCAAATCTCTTGGTGGCTCTCTATTATTTGGCATTTTCCAACTATGAAGGATTTAAGGATTTTACACAAGACCAATGATGTTCTATCGGCTGAGCTGATCACTGATATTCTCAGTGTGACAAAAGCCACCGTACAAAAGTGGGAGTGCCAAGGTCTCTTGACCTGTCGTGAAGAGGATGAACGGGGCAAACGCTACTATCCTGTAGCCCAACTGCTTCAGTTTCCAAAATTTCGGGAACTCATTTTTAGTCCTTGGGAGCAGGAGCAATTCATCCAACCCTTGCGGCCTTACCAAACCCTTGAATTGTTTGCCGGGGCAGGGGGATTGGCCTTGGGACTAGAGCAGGCGGGGTTGCACGTTGTCTCCCTGAATGAAATTGATAAAGATGCCTGTGGAACGTTGCGGCAAAATCGCCCGCAGTGGCAAGTGATTGAGGCAGATATTCGCACCTTCAACTGGGAACGTCTGATCGAAACAGAAATTGATCTGTTGACCGGTGGGTTTCCCTGTCAAGCCTTTTCCTACGCGCGGGAAAAGCTCGGCTTCGCCGATATCCGTGGCACTCTATTTTTTGAATTTGCGCGGGCCATCAAAGAAGTAAGACCGAAAGTGTTTTTAGGCGAAAATGTGCGGGCTCTGCTCAGCCACGATCGCGGGCGTACCCTTAGAACGATTGAAGCCGTGCTTTCCGAAATTGGCTATACGCTGATGCCACCACAGGTTCTCAATGCTTTGTTTTATCGCGTGCCCCAAAAACGCCAACGGTTATTCTTTGTGGGCATTCGCAATGACTTGTTGCCCTATGCTCAATTTAATTTGCTTTGCCGAGTCCTTGTCCGCAAATTATGACGTTGGCGGATGCCCTCAAGGCAGGGGTTCTCTATAAGAACGATGTGCCTCCCTCTGCGGCTCAGCGTTACCCTGAACAAAAGGCAGCGATTTTACAACAGGTTTCCGAAGGGGGATGTTGGCGCCACTTGGCTCCGGATCTTCAGCAGGCCTATCTGATGGGGAGTTTTCGCCTTGATGGTGGCAAAACTGGGATGGCACGGCGGTTGGCATGGGATGAACCTGCGTTGACATTGACTTGCTCTCCTGCCCAAAAGCAAACGGAACGCTGCCACCCCACCGAAACGCGGCCGTTGACGGTGCGGGAATATGTGCGTATCCAAACGTTCCCAGATGATTGGCAATTTTGTGGTTCCCTCTCCAGTCAAGATCGCCAGATTGGCAATGCGGTACCCGTGAATTTGGCGGCAGCGGTGGGGCGATCGCTCGTGAATCTATTGAATGCCCTTGAAACCAAATCACCTCAGCCCACTATTTGCTTGTTGGCAGCAAAACAACTAGAGTTTTCCTTTGTTTGAAGAGCGGTATCATCCAGACTTGCCCTCGGTGCAACGGCCAATTATCTTAGGGGTGACGAGTTTGCAAAGGTCTCAATGAAAGCCCAAGTGTTCCGAGGGGTGAACCAACTTAGCTACGAGGACATTCCCATCCCTGAGATTGCGGCGGATGAAGTCCTTGTGCGCGTCAAGGTCGTTGGGTTGTGTCAATCAGACATCAAAAAAATTCGCTATCCCCTCTATGAGCCGCCCCGTATCTTTGGCCACGAGACAGCGGGTGAAATTGCGGCGGTGGGCGAGGCCGTGACGGGTTGGCAGGTGGGTCAGCGGGTGGTGGTCATGCACCATATTCCCTGTATGCACTGCGCCTATTGCTTAAACGAAAACTATTCGATGTGCCATGTTTATAAAACTGTTACAACCACGGCGGGCTTCATTCCCAGTGGTGGTGGCTTCGCCGAGTATGTGAAGGTGCCGGGGCATATTGTGCAGCATGGGGGCTTAATCCCCATTCCCGATGACATTAGTGATGAAGAAGCAAGCTTTGTTGAACCCACCAACTGTTGTCTAAAGGCGGTGAAGAAAGCGGGCGTTGCTCCCGGCCAAACGGTGCTGATTACGGGAGCCGGTCCCATTGGCCTAATGTTTATTATGTTGGTGAATCTCTTTGGGGCACGGGCGATCGCCACCGATTTACTCCCTTCGCGGATTGCCAAAGCCAAGGAAGTGGGTGCTGCGGCTGCCTTTGATGCCCGCGATCCCGATCTCAGTGCCAAGGTGCACGCCCTCACCCATGGCTTGGGAGTGGATGTTAGCCTCCTTGCTGTTCCCAGTGAAAAAGCCTTTTTCCAAGCCCTAGAGTGTACGCGCAAGGGGGGCAAAATTCTCTTCTTTGCAGAGTTTCCCGATGAAGTGGAGATTCCCCTCAATCCCAACATTCTCTACCGCCGTGAGATTGACCTCATGGGGAGCTACAGCTCCTCCTATCGCTTGCAGTCCCTTGCCTGCGACATTATCTTTAACCGCCGCATTGATGTCAAAGCCCTCGTGAGCGATCGCTACCCCTTGGCCAAACTTGCTGAGGCAGTGGAACAGGCTGTGCATCCCACCCCTGAGACTTACAAAATTCTCATTTACCCGGAGGCCTAATGCACGCCCTGTCAATTCCCACATGGATCGTGCACATTTCCAGTGTCCTTGAGTGGATGGCCGCCATTTGGTTTGTGGCGCAATTGGATCGTCGCTTGCCGGGGCGGGGGTGGCGGTGGCTGGCTTGGGCAATGCTGCCGGCATTGGTGAGTGCCATGTGTGCCTGTACGTGGCATTACTTTGACAATGCAGTAACGCTTGCTTGGTTGGTAGATCTGCAAGCCCTTTTTACCTTCATTGGCAACTGTACCCTCTGTGGGGCAGCGGCATGGCTGTGGTGGCGATCGCGAGCCGTTTCCCCCCTCTAGGAAACTTTTACAAAATGGATTGAAATTGGCGGTGTTCAGGGACTTCCAGTATGCTGTAATCAGATTCCCCTATTGAATGGGGTGTGATAAAAACAACAGCTCCATTTTGATCTTTGACGTAGAACAAGGAGGAACGCTTGCCCGTCAGTCTAGCCCTGAATGCCTAAACACCTGTGGAGGCTGCGATGGAAAGTAGTGCCGAACTGACCGCCTTGTTCGTCATGACCGTTGTCCTTGGCATTGGTGCCCAAGTAACTGCCCATTGGTTACACCTGCCGAGTATTGTCCTGTTGTTGCTGGCGGGTATTCTTTCAGGACCGAGCGGGTTGGGGCTAGTCCATCCAGAAGTGCTAGGGGAAGGCCTAGAAGTTTTAGTCCCCCTCTGTGTGGCACTGATTCTCTTTGAGGGGGGCTTGAGCTTAGATCTCAGCCGTGCCGACCAAGATATTACGGGCAGTCTCTGGAAACTGGTGACCGTTGGCGGGTTGGTGACATTTGTGGCGGGGGCAATGGCCGCCCATTGGATCGGCGAGTTTCCTTGGCAGCTGGCGTTTCTCTATGCGTCCTTGGTCGTGGTAACAGGGCCTACAGTTGTGGGGCCGCTGCTGCGTCAAGTGGGTGTAGAGCACAAATTGGCAGTTATTCTCGAAGGGGAAGGCGTCCTCATTGACCCGATTGGTGCCATCTTGGCGGTGATGGTGCTCAACGTGGTTCTCAATCAAGACTTGGGCATGGGAGCGATCGCCCTCGGCATTGTTCAGCGCTTGGCGGTGGGTGCCTTGATCGGCGGTATGGGGGGATGGTGTCTCAGCCGCTTCCTGCGCCGCGCTTGGTTTCTAGGGGATGATCTACGCAACTTGCTGGTGCTGGCCGTCCTCTGGGGCTTGTTTTGGCTGTCGGATCAACTGGTCAGCGAGTCAGGTCTGATGATGGCCGTGGTGCTTGGCTTGGTACTGCGCTGGTGTGAAGTTCCGGGAGAACGACTGCTGCGCCGCTTTAAGGGACAACTGAGCACCCTCTCAATTTCAGTGTTGTTTGTGCTTCTTGCTGCCGATCTCTCGATCGCGGGCCTGTTGGAGCTAGGCTTGTCGGGGGTACTCACTGTTCTGTGTTTGATGTTTGTCATCCGTCCCTTGGGGGTTGTTCTGTGCACATGGGGCAGTGATCTCAGTTGGCAACAAAAAGCTTTCCTCAGTTGGATTGCGCCGCGGGGAATTGTGGCTGCCTCGGTGGCCTCCCTTTTTGCCATTACCCTGACCAATGCTGGAATTAGTGGGGGCGATGCGATTAAGGGGCAAGTCTTTCTAACGATCCTGATGACGGTGTTTGGCCAAGGGTTAACGGCGCGGTGGGTGGCCACCCAACTCAATGTTCGTGCTCAGGGGGCATCGGGGGTGATGATTGCTGGCTGTACCCCCCTCGGCCGGCTACTGGCGCGGATTTTGCGCGATCGCGGTGAAGAAGTAGTGATGATTGACACGGATCCAGAGGCGGTAGAGCAGGCTCGCCGCGAACATTTGCCGGTCTATCTCAGCAGTGCCCTTGATTTGAATATCTTGCAGGAGGCGGGCATTACCCAGTTGGGCACTTATTTAACGGTTACCAGTAATACCGAGGTCAATGCGGTGCTGGCTCAGCGCGTTCTTGAGGAATTTCATCCACCGCGGGTCTTGGCTGCCCTTGAGTTAGAGGATTGTCCCTTGGGGTTGAGTCCGGCCTTTACGACACAACTGTCGATCAAAAAATGGAACCAATACATCAATAGCGACGCGGTTCGCCTTGGGGAACTGGTCATTGAGGAGGAGCGATCGCACCTCCAGCGCCAACACCTCGAAGCCCTTGTGCGTTCTGGAAAAGTTCTTCCCCTGCTTGTAGAACGGCCCGAGGGACTGCGGGTGGTGCGAGCCAATGAAGAGTGGCAAGTGGGCGATCGCCTCATTTACCTGCTCCACAGCCCTAGACCCCATACCCTACCCGCTGCCTTAATTTCGGGTTGGCAAATGAATACCCAAGTGGAATCGGTTCTTGTCCCCACTGAAGCCCCTACCCCCAAGGGAACCTAATCTACGGCATTGCGTCCATAGGCATCAGCAGAGTCAACCATTGACGTGTTTTCCCAATCAAAATTGCTGAGGGGTAGCCAAAACCCTCTCAGATAACTCGAATACCCTCTTACTTGGAGAGATTTGCTATGCAGAGCCTAGCACAGCGCAGCTTGGCCGTTTTGAGCTGTGGTTTAATGAGTTCCAGTCCCCTTGCCCTTCTGGCTGCTGTTCCCGCCCAAGCCCAATCCCGTTTTACCGACACCCAAGGCATTTGGGCACAGGCCTGTATTGACCACCTTGCCAGTCGCAACATTATCAGCGGCTATCCCGATGGCACCTTTCGTCCCTTTGCGGAAGTCACCCGGGCTGAATATGCAGCCATGCTGGGGAAGGCGTTTCCCAATGCCCCAGTGGTGCGTGCTCCCAGTACGTTTAACGATGTCCCCAGCACGTTTTGGGCAGCGAGTGCGATTCAAAATGCCACCCGTACCGGCTTCTTGAGTGGCTACCCCGGCAATGTGTTTCAGCCCAATCAAAACATTCCTCGCGTTCAGGCAATCGTGGCCTTGGCCAGTGGCTTGCAATATCCCACCCCTGCCTCTGTGGAGGGGGTTTTAGCCCAGTTCAATGATGCGGCTGCAATTCCCGCCTATGGACGCGCCGGTGTTGCTGCGGCCACCGCGAAACAAGTGGTGGTCAACTATCCCAATGTGCAGTTCTTGGCGCCGAATCAACTGGCCACCCGTGCCGATATTGCGGCATTCCTCTGCCAAGCAACCCGTGCTCCCGGTGCCCAAGCCCTTGTCCCGACGCAGTACATTGCAGGTGCGGCTACCACCTCGCCCATTGCGCTCCCAGCCGGTCAGCAAATTCCAGCTCGTTTCCCCGATGCAGAGCGGATTGTCCTTAGCCCCAATGAAAGTGTTGCGATCCGCTTGGTGACGGCTGCCGATGTCCGCGATGGCCAAGGTCGTGTTGTCATTCCCGTGGGCAGTGAAATTTTTGGCCAGATTCAGCCGGCTCAAGGGGGATCTCAATTCGTGGCCAATACGGTGGTGATCAATAACCGTCAACTGCCGATCGCCGCCAATTCGCAAGTGATTCGCACAATTCGCGATGCCCGTGATCCCAACATTGGCAATGTCTTCCGTAATGCCGCCATTGGTTCCGCTGTTGCTGCGGGGATTTCTGGCTTGGCGGGAGACCGCAGAATTACGCCCCTAAAAGTGCTCACGGGGACAGTGACGGGGGCAGCGATTGAAACCAACCAAGGACGGCCTGCTACCTCCATTATTCGCGATACGCTGATTGGTGCCGCTTTGGCCACCGGTGCTTCTGCGGTGATTGGCGATCGCAAGATTACCCCCGAAAAAGTGATTACCGGTGCAGCCGCCGGTGCCACGATTGGTGGTGCCATTGATCCAGCCGTGCAGCGACTAGTGGTGATTGATGCCAATACGGATTTGGGCTTGACCCTGACTCAACCTTTTACTGTCTCGCAATAGAGACTAGGCACGCGCTAACCCCAGCGATCGCGCGCATTCCTCGACAGCCTTGGCCACTGCCGCTGCCACCCGTGGGTCAAACACGGAGGGAATAATATAGGCCGAGTGCAATTCCGAGGGACTCACCAAGGCCGCGATCGCTTCTGCTGCTGCGAGGAACATCTCCTCCGTCATGCGGGGTGCCCGACAGGCAAGGGTACCCTTAAACACCCCCGGAAAAGCCAGCACATTGTTGATTTGATTGGGATAGTCACTGCGACCAGTGGCCACCACCGCCACATGGTCATAGATGAGTTCGGGTTGGATTTCCGGCACCGGATTGGCCATCGCAAAAACAATCGCTTTCTTGGCCATGCGTTGTACCATTTCCAATGTCAGGACGCCGGGGGCACTCAAGCCAATAAAGACATCGGCACCATCCAAGGCATCGGCAAGGGTTCCCGTTTGGATAACGGCAAATTCCTGTTGAGCGGGGGTCAGGTCTGCCTGCACTGAGAGAATACCTCGGCGATTACATAAGATTAAGTCTTTGGCTCCGGCTTTGCGCAGGAGTCGTGCCACGGCAATGCCCGCTGCTCCTGCCCCGTTAATGACAATGCGCCCAGTGTCTAAAGATTTGCCCACCAATTGTAGGGCATTTTTCAGGGCGGCGAGGGTAACAATGGCGGTGCCATGCTGGTCATCGTGAAACACAGGGATATCCAGTTCTGCTTGCAGGCGGGCTTCTATCTCGAAACAGCGGGGAGCACTAATATCCTCGAGGTTGACACCACCAAACACAGGAGCAATGCGCTTCACAGTGGCGACGATTTCATCCACATCCTGTGTGCTCAAGCAAATGGGAAAGGCATCCAAGCCAGCAAATTCTTGAAAAAGCATGGCCTTGCCCTCCATCACCGGTAGAGCAGCCTCAGGGCCAATATTGCCCAATCCCAACACAGCGCTCCCATCACTGACAATGGCCACCGTATGGCTTTTGATCGTGAGTTTGTGCACCAATTCCGAATGGTCGGCGATCGCTTGGGACACCCGCCCCACACCCGGCGTATAGGCCATGGCTAGATCGTCATAGTCTTGGAGGGGGTACTTACTTTTAACGGTGATTTTGCCCCCCTCATGGAGCTGAAACGTGCGATCGCTCACGTCTAGCACCGTGGCTTGGGTGTCCGATTTCACGGCAGTGACAATGGCCTCAGCATGATCGCGGCTGGCAGCCACCACCACTAGTTCCCGCAGGATTTTATTGGCGGTTTTCTCGATGAGGGTGATGGAACCCACTTGCCCCTCTTGCCCACCAATGATCTGGAGAACGGTTCCCAATTCCGTCGGATCCAAGGAGGTCTCCAATCGCAGCGTCAGACTATAGGCAGGCGTGGGGGTCAGTTTAACCATCTAAGACTTAACGACAAAAGGTACCGTCTGATAATAGCACCTCTGCCTAGCTTCCTGTTTGGGTGGCAATGGGCAGGGGTTCGGCTTTGCAGGCGGCCAAAATGGCGCGATCGCTGGCACTGAGGCGGCGCAAGCTATAGAAACTAAATAAATCAATTTCTGCTTGGTAGGGTTCCTCCTCGTAGGTGGGTAGAACGGTCACCTGCAATTGGCGATCGTCCACGGTACCCCGAAAACAATCAAAGGAGGAATTGGGCATATAAAACGCCCCATAGACTTTATGATCTTTGACTTCAAAAACAATATAGCTATGACCCACCTGTTGGGGTTGGGGGGACTCGCCAAGGAGATACAGGCCATTGGCCAATGGAGATTGATTTTGTCGTGCCAAGAGCGGTTGAGCGATCGCCAGCCCATTGGTGAACCCAAGGGTAACAACTCCCAATACAACTGAAAGTGACCGACCCAAACGTGCCAACGAAATCATTCTATTTCCCTACCTGAAACGCAAAGTGACCTAAACCAGCGTTTTGAAGCGTCAACCGTAGCGAAGGGCGGTGTCGTTACGCTGATACTTTGATCCTGACAGGTGAATAGCCGTTTTTCGTTGGAACTATGCCAGTAGTGGCACAGGCACAAATTGACCCCTAAAGAGGATAGTCCTTGCTAGCGTTTCCATTTGTTTCCATTTAATCCACTTCCCCGAAGAGAAGCAAGAGCGCCTTTAACATAGCCTCTCCCAGAGCGGATTGCAACGCCCTGTTCCGAGGGATCCCTTGCGAGGGGGGTGAAATTATTTTCTACAAAGCTATTGAAAATACTCAAATCTTCTCCTAGAGCGACTCCGAGGGATTCTGCGAGAGAATGGGCTTGGCGGCGATTTGCTGAATCTGTCGGACGCAGCTCGAACCCGGAGCAAAGGGCTGTAGGTGACATCAAGGGAGTAATTAATTTCTTTTTAACTTTGGTATATTTTGGGGCTGATAGAAAACGTTAATTTTCTTTGCAAGATGTTGGGTTCTGTAGTCTGGATCGCATGGGGAAGGGAAAGCGAGAGGCTATGATGATTGTCAAATTGCTTCTGAGTTCGGGTTATGACACTGTACATCGGCAACCTCTCCTATGAGGCGACAGAAAACGATCTTCGCGAAGTCTTTGAAAAATATGGTGCTATTCGCCGGATTGTGTTGCCGGTGGATCGAGAAACAGGCAAACGGCGTGGCTTTGCTTTTGTCGAACTGGTGGATGAAACTCAGGAGGCCGTTGCCATTGATGATCTTGATGGGGCGACATGGTTAGGTCGAGTCCTGAAAGTTAACAAGGCGAAGCCAAAACAAGCGGGGGGGCAGTCAAACCCCGCCTTCTAAGGGCATACTGGTAGGGAAGTGCTGTTCACTCTTCCTGCTATGCCTCGACGTTCGCCATCGCCACCGCGTCCCCGTCCCCAAACGCGCCGTCCCCCACAGCCAGAATCGAAGTCACCGGTGAACACCCGCACTTTGGCAGTTCTGGGAGGGGTATTCATTATTGGGGTTGGCGTTGGTGTAACGTTTAGCAAAACCACCACCCTCAATCCCGATAACGTTGCCTCGACGCAGTTTATTGATCAGGCGGCGCCCAATCCCGATATTTGTGTGCAATTTGGCGCAAGCGCGATTGCTGTAGATACGCGGATTTTTGTGACCTTTAATCCCTTTTCTGTCTTTGTTTCCCAACCCGTAATGCAACCGGGCTGTGTGATTCGCGCCAATAACGTCGCCCTACTAGAACAGCGACAACTCATTACGGGTGAGCAATTGCGCAGTTGTCGGCAGCGGCTGAATACCTTTGGCTATGTGGGCAACCTAGAAGCCAATCCTGAAATTAGCTGTCTCTATCAGAGCACAACGGATAAAAACCTCTTCCTCAAACTCTCAGGCTTGGGTAATGGTGCTGCGGGTGAAACCGGTAATTTCTAGGACGCAACAATGAAGGCGATGAAATGGCCACGGCTGCGCTGGCGTGTCAGTCAAGGGGTACAACGCTTGGGTACGGCCTTTCTCTTGGCGGGTCAGGTGATCTTTTATCTCGTACGGGGGCGGATTGCGCTGCGCAACTCAATTGAGCAAATGGCCTTAGTAGGCCCTGCGTCCCTCAGTGTTGCCCTGATTACGGCGGCCTTTGTGGGTATGGTGTTTACGATTCAGGTCGCCCGTGAATTTTTGACCTTTGGTGCCACCTCAGCAGTGGGTGGGGTGCTGGCGATCGCCCTTGCGCGGGAACTAGGGCCAGTGCTGACGGCAGTCGTGCTTGCTGGTCGGGTTGGCTCCGCCTTTGCCGCTGAAATTGGCACCATGAAAGTCACAGAGCAAATTGATGCCCTCTATATGTTGGGCACAGATCCTGTGGATTATCTCGTGGTGCCCCGGTTTATTGCCTGTGTGCTGATGTTGCCCATTCTCAATATCTTGGCACTCGTAACGGGGCTGTGGGGGGGCTTGATTATTGCCGATTATCTCTACGGCATTCCCCGTGGGGTCTATATGGAATCCATTCAGAACTTTCTGCAAACTTGGGATCTGTGGAGTTCGATCATTAAATCGGGCATTTTTGGCGGTGTGGTGGCCATCATTGGCTGCAATTGGGGTATTACAACCACAGGGGGCGCTAAGGGGGTCGGTCAATCCACCACGGCGGCTGTGGTGATCTCGCTTTTGGCCATCTTTATTCTCAACTTCTTCCTCTCGTGGGCACTTTTTGGGAACAGCAGCACGCTTGTACCTACTTTTTAGCAGGCTAGCCTATGGAACTGCGGGTGGGGCAAGGCTGGCGGGTGGGCTGGCGCAAGGATCAACCCTATGCAAGTCTAGTGGGCGCCGAGGATTGGGCAACGGAACTTACCGCAGCAGAATTCAAGGCATTTGTGGATTTATTTTGCCAACTCCACGGGCAGCTTCAGGCGATCGCCCCCGAATTGATGGCAGAGGAAAGGATTACCCTCAGTGGCAGCAACGACGCTGTACATTTGGAATTGGAGGGCTATCCCCATGCCTATAGCTTGCATCTAATTGTGTTGGGCGATCGCCGAGTTGAGGGGACATGGCCGGCTCCTGTGCCCGCTGAATTTCTGCTGGCCTGCTGTGAACTACTCCAAGGGATTGAGCAAGGGCAAAGTTTAGAATAGAAGACATCCTTCTCGGTTGCGATCGCCCCTATGACCTCTGCCAAATCCTCGAAGGTCAGCCCCGCTTTGGCCGCACTGGTCAACACCATCAAACAATTCCAACAGCAAGAGCAAGTTAGCGGACTCATTGCTCCCCTCGTCAGCTTTGCCCAAGAAACCCTCGGAATGTCCTTTGTCTGGCTGGGACTATACAATGAAGCCTCCAAACAACTCATCGGGCAGGGAGGCACAACCCCCGTAGGCGATCATCCTTTTCTCAAGCAGAAACTGACCCTTGCCGCCGGTAGTCTTCTCGATCAGGTGCTGATCAACCGCAAGCCGATTAGTTTGCCCAGTCTTAAGGAGGAGGCGCGCCTAGCCGAGTTACGAGAAGCCGCCACCCGTTTGGGGATTCAAGGCGCCGCCATTTATCCCATTCTCCGCCATCGTCAAGCCCTTGGCATTCTCATCGTGGGTTCTACCACTTGGGGGGATACCCTGCGGGGCGATGATTTAGCGCACATGAGCTTACTGGTGAGTGCCCTTGGGGCGGAATTGGAACGCTTGACAGCGGCAAAACCAGCCCCTGACACCAAGCCAGCTGCGGCGCCCACGATGACTAGTGAGGATCCAGTGCGCCATCTCCTCCAGGAGGCCAGCCGTGCCACTAGCTTGGGGCAACGCATTGAAGCCCTGTTGGTGGCACTGCACCAATTCTGTCAACCTCAACGTACCAGCCTCTTTTGGCGCGATTTGGAGCAACCCCTCTATCGGCGCCGCAGCTACACCCTTGGTAAACCCCAGAGCCGCGAGAGCCAGCGGCAACCCTTGGCGATTACACAGCAGGAATTGGCGGGCTGTTACACTGCCCTTGCTAACGGCCAAACTGTGAGCGTCAGCGATAGTCAAAGTGTGGTTAGTGCCACCGCACCCTTACGGCTGATGCAAATGCTGAATTGTCGCGCCCTTGTGGCCACCCCGATTCTGGTGGGCACGGATGTCGTGGGCTTTCTCACATTGGAGCGCAGTGAGCCTTACCCTTGGAATGACAACGAGAAGAAACTTCTCCAAGTCACGGCGGAGCTACTGGCCTTGGCGGCTCCCAGTGAACGTCTCGAACATCTGTTGGCACAGACTCAACATGCCCAAAGCCTCGTTAGTGAGTTGGCGCAAGCCATCTGTGATGAGCAGGACTGGAAGCGGGTGCTCCACCATGCGGGCGAAAAGTTAGCGGCGGATTTAGGGGCACAGTGGGTCTTTTTGTTGACGTATAACTCGCTGACCCAAGCCTTTGATGTCCTGTTTCAGTATCCAGTTCCCCGCGGGCGCGATCGCCATCCGCCCTTCCCGCCACTGCAAAAAATGGATTGGCAGCTCCTAGAAACGGGAACAACAGCGATTGCTCTTGAAGATTACCGCAATGAACTACGCCTCTACTCTTGGAAAGAGGTTCTCGGCAAGCTGAATATCCAGTCTCTCTTGGTGGCGACAACCACGCCGGGTCATGCCCTAGAGGCACTGCTGTTGGTGGGGCGCACTGAACCAACGGTTTGGGGCAAAAGTCAGCAAACCCTGATACAGGAGGTGGCACGCACCCTTGGCCTCATTAGCCATCAGTGGCAACTGCAAAACACGAATACACAGCAGGAGCAGGTGCGATCAGCCATGCTGGCAGGGTTAACGGCACTGCAACGCACCCAAAACCTCGAGCGCATTGAATTGACAGGCTTGCAGCAACTCATGAACTTAATGCAGGTGCCCCTTGTGGCTTTAGTCACGTGGCGACCCGGCCAAACAATTGGCTCAATTGTGGCACCCCCGCCGGGTCATCCTAAATTTGCGATTCGCAATGATGCTGAAGTTGCTATCTATGAGGATCCGCTGATCCACAGTGCCCTAATGGCTTCCCAAGCCGATGTCACCAGCAATCCCTATGCGTGGTTGATTCAAACAACGGCAGCAGAACTGGATCCGCGTACGCGGGAGTGGCTTTCAGGACCAGATATTGGTCAAATTTTGGCGATCGCCCTGCGCACTGATCCAGAATACGAACCCTCTGGAGTTCTCATTGTCGCCGATGGTCGCGATCGCCTGTGGTCAACATTGCACCTAGAGGCCTTTATTACCCTCGTCAACCATTTGGCTTGGGCACACCGCAGTACCTCCCTCATTCAGATGCTGACCCAAGGTTGGCCAAGTCTTGAAACCCTGAACTGGTACAAACACCGTCGCCTTGAACAGACCTACAGCCAATTGGCAAGTCTCTGTCATCAGTTGACGCAGTGGGTTCAGCAGCACCCTGAGGCAGATCCGCTGCTGCGACGGTTGGGAACATTGCTGCAAACGCAACTGGAATCCCTGCATCCCCTGTTGAGCCATGAGGTATGGCAACTGGACAAAGGCAGCGACACAGCGGGGTTAGCGGTGCTCCTCAAACGGGTGATGGATCGCATCGAAAATTGGAAACAGCGCAAGCAGCTGTGGATTCAAGTTCATAATCAACCGGTACTCACGCTCACTGGTGACATTAACAAGCTGGAGCTAATCCTCTACGAATTGCTTCTGTTTGCCTGCCAGCGATCGCCCTCCCAAGGCCGTGTTGACATTTGGTGCCAGCAAATCGAGGGCATGGGTCAAGGGGGCAAGATGCAGTCTTGGCTGGAACTCTCAATTACCGACAACGGTGAGGTGGATCCGCAACTGTTGATCAAGCTGCACCAACTTGAACATCTTGACTGGCTGGCGCCCTCTAGCCTCGATCAGCCGCCCGGCCGACACCTCAAAGTTTGCTTTAACCTGTGTCAACGCCTCGGCTACAGCCTCGACATGTATAAGTTGGAGGATGGCCGCTTCCTCAGTCGTCTGCTGATTCCCCTGAATCATGGCGACACGGGTACCTTTGAACTGCAATCCTCACAGCCGCGCCAATGACCTCTAGCACGATCGCCCTTCTCGGTCTCCCCAACACTGGTAAATCCACATTTTTCAATCGCATTGCCGCAGCCCGTGCCCATGTGGGCAACTGGCCGGGGATAACGGTGGACTTAGCAGAGGCCGAGATTTCTCTCAATGGTGAGATGGTTAAACTGGTGGATTTGCCGGGCATCTACGATCTGGCGGGGACGGCGGCTGATGAAACCATTGTGCGTCAGTTTTTCCAACGGGTGCCAGTGCGGCTGGTGTTGGTCATTCTCAATGCCAGTCAGATTCAGCATCAATTGCGCTTAGCACTTCAGGTGAAGGCTTGGGGACTACCCATGGTGGTGCTCCTGAATATGGCCGATGAAGCTCGGCAACTGGGGATTCAGATTGATACCGAGAAATTGGGCGATCGCCTTGGGGTACCGGTGGTGGCTCTCAGTGCCAAATACGGGGGCGGCTATTGGGAGGCCTATGAAACGATTTGCCATGCCCTCAAGGAGGCACCCATTCCCCAAGCCCCGCTCTTCCAGCCAACGTTGCCAGAAATTGAACCAAGAGCGATCGCGCCCCTATTGGCGGACACCGTTACTTTCCCTAGTTGCACCGTTCGCAGACTGACAGACCAATTGGATCACTGGTTGCTGCACCCCCTGTGGGGACTACCCCTCTTTTTTGCGGGGCTATACCTTGTCTTTCAAGTGGTATGGGTGCTGGGTCTAGGGGTTCAAGGCTGGCTGAGTGATGCCTTTGAGGCCTTTCAGGGCCAAGTGCTAGAGCCATTCCTAGCAGGACTTCCCCCTTTGCTCAGCAGTTTGCTCATTGAGGGCCTCTACGGCGGTATTACCACGGTGGCAGCATTTGTGCCCTTAGTCACCATCTTCTTTATTGTGATGGCGATCGTTGAGGACAGCGGCTACCTTGCCCGTGCCGCCTATCTGATGGATGGCCTGATGGCACGCTTGGGCTTGGATGGGCGTAGTTTTGTGCTCAGCTTGATGGGCTTTGGCTGCAATGTCCCCGCCCTGATGGCCACCCGCATTATTCGCTCGCCGGGGCTGCGGCTGCTGACGATGCTGATCATTCCCTTTTCCCTCTGTTCAGCGCGACTCCAAGTGTTTGTTTTTCTGATTGCCTGTCTGTTTCCACCCCAGTGGGGCGCCGCCGTCCTGTTGTCCCTTTATGGTTGGAGTATTTTGGCGGCATTACTCACCGCTCTATGCTTTCAGGGCTATTTCCCCAACACCGATCCCTTTTTGCTGGAGTTACCCCCCTATCGTTGGCCAACGGGGCGACAGGTGTTCCTGCGGGCGTGGGGTGAGGTGCGGCATTTTCTCTCGCGGGCCACGGGCTTTATTATGATTGGCGTCTTGGTGGTGTGGGCATTGACCCATTTGCCCCTGAATGCAACACCGTCAAGTCCAGAGACGTGGGCGGGTCAACTAGGGATAGCGCTACAGCCGCTTTTGGCACCGGTGGGCATTACACCTGCCCTGACGATCGCCCTCATTGTTGGCTTTGTGGCCAAGGAGATTGTGATTGGCGCGTTGGCAGTTATCTATCACCTTTCGGGGACCTCGCTACAGCAGGCGATCGCCCAAGATTTAACGCCCCTGCAGGCCTACAGCTTTATGCTTTTTACGCTCCTGTACACCCCTTGTCTGAGCACCCTTGCCACCCTCTGGAGTGAATCAAAACGCGGGCAGTTTACGATTTTTGCCACCCTTTATGCCCTAGTGATGGCGTGGGTTGTCAGTGGCAGTGTCTATCAACTGGGGCACTGGTGGGGATGGGGCTAGTGACCACCCTTTGCGGCATTGGCGTAGGCCCCGGCGATCCCGAACTCATTACCCTCAAGGGTTGGCGACGCCTACAGCAAGCAAGGGTAATTGCCTTTCCTGCGGGACGACAGGGACGGCGTGGCATTGCCGAGGAGATTATTTCCCCCTACAAAGAACCGCAGCAAATTTATCTGCCCCTCGAATTCCCCTATGTTCTTGACGAAGATGTCTTAGAACAGGCATGGCAAAAGGCAGCCGAGGAAGTCTATGCATACCTCGCTCAGGGCAGCGATGTGGTCTTTGTCTCTGAGGGGGATGTCAGTTTCTACAGTACGTTTTCCTATCTAGCGGCAGCCGTCCAGAGCTTTGATCCCCATATCGCGATTGAGGTGATTCCGGGAATTTGCTCCCCCTTGGCAGCAGCGGCGAGTGTAGGAGTGCCCCTGACCTTGGGGAGCGATCGCTTGGCAATTTTGCCGGCGATGTACCACGTGGAGGACTTGACGCAGGTATGGGTATGGGCGGATGTGGTGGTGTTGATGAAGGTGCGATCGGTCTATGGCCACGTCTGGCATTGGCTCAAGGAACAGAACCTCTTGGAACAAGCAGCAGTGGTGAGCTGGGCAACAACGCCTCAACAGCAAATCTACACCCCCCTCACAGACTATCCAGAGTTAACCCTGCCCTACTTTTCGCTGCTCATTGTTTGGAAGCGGCGCCCAATCTTGCAGAACTTCTTGGGTGCTTAAGTCAATTCTATGTACAACGGTACCGAATGATTCTTTATTGGCTCCACGGGGGTGGCCGTCTCCTCACTATAGAGTGTGAATTCTCCTAGAGTGTCTCCATACCTTCATTTAATATGTTTAGGTAACTATGATAAGCGAACACACGGTTACGTTCCTGCCCCGTTATCTCACGCACTAAGTCAAGTTTTTCTAGGGATTGCATGGCCTTGGCTGCCGCTGGAAAAGAAAGCCCTGTATGATGGCAGACTTGTTTAAGGTTCAGCAGAGGGCGACGACACATTAAACGAAGTACCCTCAAGACTGTGGAAGCGCTGCGGCCAACGGTGTGAATCTTCTCTCTGTTCATCTTCTTGAAAGAGTATAAACAGTCGCTTAGCTGTTTCCACTGCATTAGTAGCGGTTTGTTCCACCCCTTCAAGGAAAAAATCTAGCCAAGCTTCCCAATCTCCCTCTAAACGTACTTGATCAAGGAGTCGGTAGTATTCGCTACGGTGTTGCTTGAAATCGAGGCTGAGGTAGAGCAATGGGTTTGATAGAAGTTTGTCATGGTGTAAAACAAAAGCAATCAGCAGTCGGCCAATGCGTCCATTTCCATCTAAAAAGGGGTGGATAGTCTCAAACTGCACATGAGCTAAAGCCGCTTTAATTAGAGATGGATAGTCATGTCCTTTCCCGTGCAAGAATCTCTCCAAGTCAGCCATGCAGTCCTGAATATAGGCGGGTGGAGGAGGTACAAAGTGAGCATTTCTTGGTCGAGTACCTCCAATCCAGTTTTGAGTAGGCCGAAACTCCCTCGGTGCTTTTTCACTCCCACGGCCACTGGAAAGTAAAACACCATGCATCTCACGAATAAGTCGTTAGACAGGGGAAAGCCTTCTCTTAGGTATTGGATACCATGATGAAGTGCCCTAACATAGTTGGATACCTCGGTCACATCATCCAAAGGTACGCCGGGGACTTCCTCTAGCTCAAAAAGTAGTAACTGAGTGTAGTAACTGAGTGAGGGACGATTGTGTACCCTCAATTTGAAAGGAAAGAAAAGTGCCTTATCTTTAAATAAGATTTAACAATCTAGCTTTGGTGTTCATGTCAGTCCTAGATGCCCACTCAAATAGTCCTGTAACTGTTGGGCATGATCGTGGGCGAGATCGGCTAAGGGAAGGTCACTCAGGGGAAAGGCTTGTACTGCACGCACTTCCTTGATATCCAAAACCTGCGGCTCACCGACAACGCGGGCAGCGATCGCGATACACACGGCATGGACACGGGGATCTCGCTTTGGGTCAGAGTAAACCCCGACTAAGCCTTCAAAGCTCTTGAGGCGCAGCCCTGTTTCTTCGGCGAGTTCGCGGGCACCGGTATCGAGAATGGTTTCCCCCCAGTCCATCATGCCCCCTGGCAGCGACCATTGACCCGTGTCGCGACGCTGCACCAAAATCAGGCGATCGCCCGCTGTCAAGGCAATCACAGACACCGCTATGAAAGGATGCCGCCACAGTCGTTTCAAGAAAAAACGCACCACTCGCCAAAACCAGTTCACGCTTGCCGTCGCTCCAGATCCGCTAGCACTTGCGCCACATGAGCATCGGGCTTCACCCGCCGATAAATAGCCGCAATTTTGCCTGTGGGATCGATGAGAAACGTATCCCGATAAACACCGAGATAGTCCTTGCCCATGAACTTTTTCGGGCCATAGCTGCCATAGGCTTGGGCGACCGTGGTGTCCACATCTGCTAGCAGACGAAAGGGCAAATTGAGCTTCTGCTGAAACTTGGCATGGGAGGCGACACTATCGGGGCTAATGCCTAGGATAACGACGTTGCGATCGCCCAAAGTGGCACTGACCTCACGGTAGGCACAGGCTTCTTTGGTACAGCCGGGAGTATTGTCACGGGGATAGAAATAGAGAATCACCCACTGGCCTTGAAAGTCAGCCAAGCGCACCAGCTCACCCGTAGCATCCGCCAGTTCAAAGGGGGGGGCGATCGCCCCAACGGTTAGGGACATTTCTGAGCAATTCCCAGTAGTTGGTCACTTCTATCTTCTCCCAGTTTGGCTCCTACGGTGGTGGCCGAGGGGCGTAGCGTCTAGCCCTCAGAGATAAAGAGGCGAATAAATAAATACAGCATGAGTTGGCGATAACGATAGAGGAGGAACGCGATCGCTGGGGTGAGAATCACAAAAAGACCATACAGGCCAACCACCGTTGCCAAATCCGTGTGAAGAAAATCGCGAGCCAGACGAACAAAATCGTGATCAATGCCTCTTTTGCCCATCAGGTACATCTCCCGAAACACGGGATTAAACTGCAACTGCCAAGCAAAGCGCATATTAAAAAACACAATGAAAAACCCCACCATACCGTAGAGGGGACGTTCAATGGGGTAGCGGCACCCCCAACCACTGAGGGCACGGTAGAGAAAAATGACGGCAAAAATGAGTTCAAAGCCATGCCCCATGGCCACAAAGAGCATTTCATGGACAGGACTAAAGGCCACAAGGGTATAAAGCAGCGTCAAGACCCCAAGGCAAATAAGGGTCAGCTGATTGTGGCGGTAGAAGTAGGCCAAGGCCAGCAATCCCGTATAAATGAGCAGGACAATGCCCCCTGCGCGATCGCCATGGAGAGTGACACCGCCACCGTAGCGAAAATCAAAGGCGGGAACCGCTGGATAGCCAAAGAGCCACGCCATCACCGCATGTCCCATCTCGTGCACTAGGGTGATCAAAGGACTGAGCAAAAACGTCACCTGCTCAGACGCAAGGAGGAGAAGCGATAGACCCAATCCCGCTGCGATCACTTGCCAATCTTTGGTGCTGAGGGGTTGGACAGGAATGCCAAACTCTTCCCTGCGGGGGGATGAAGCGATGGGAAGGTTCTGACGCAGATGCTCCCCCTTGGCCAAGCGTTGTAGCTCATGGGGGCTGGTCAGATCAAGCACCTCTTCCCAAAGTTCATGGCTGTCTTGGGAGGCCGTGATCAGGATGCTGCTGTGGGCATAGCTGGGCCAGTGGATCAGTTCGCGAGCGAGTAGCGTTAGCACAATCGCAGCAGGGACAGCCCTTGGACACTGAAGGCGCAACAAGAGACATTCGTGCCGCTGGTTCACTGTGACCCCTATTCCCTTGGGGGCAAGCGCCGCTTCTAGGAGGGCCTGAATGGCCTCAAGATCCCCTGTGGCAGCCACTGGGCGCAGGGCGGAGCGGGTCATGATCTACTCCGATTCCAGTCGGCGTAACCACTCGCGATCAATCGCTTCTGACTGAGCCAATTCCTGTTCCACTAAGTCTTGATCGGAGCGATAGATGACATCCTGTTCCCGGATTTGTCGCTGCTGGGCATAGGCTTGAGCTGCCCGCAATTTAGCCCGCAACTCGGGTGAGGGATGGGCCAAGATATTGGCGTAGCGGTAACGGCGGGCATTGCGATCGCGAATGCGTTGGTTTTGCCACAGCAACCAGTAATACCGCCCCAAGGGAATGCCCAAAAAGCCAATGCCATAGCCAAGCAAAATCCAAAAGATCGAGGCGACAAAGGCCACCAGTCCCCCCAGTTCTTGGGCGATCGCCCCATCCCCCAACAGGTACCCCAGCATTAACGCCCCAATGAGATTGACACAGCCCAAGCCAATGGCCACCATAATTTGCCAAGAGGGTGCCCGACTAAAGCGCCAGAGGTGCTCTTCTAAAATCGGGGGTAGCGTTTGGCGTTGACCTTTGCCAGCCTGAGCCGTCGTTTGTAACTCAGGAAAGCGATAGATAATCTGCCCGGTCTCGGTGACTTCGGGGCGACCATGAAAGTGGGTCAGCACGGGCAGCATATACCACTCATCGTCCCCTAGATCCGTTTCCAAATCCAGATAGGGGGCAATTTGTTCTGCGGTCACTGCTCCCCCATTGTTGCGGATGACTTGGCCAATGAGCTGCCAGCGGCGTTCTTCGAGATCAGCATTGGGATTGCCATCGCCAAAAAGGAAGGAATAGACCCCCTCAAAGAAGTTCATCTCTTCGCCATCTTCCCGTGAGCGAGGCTGCGATCGCCGCGGAGAGGAATATGGATCGCCAAAGAAATACCAAAAGTCAGGAAAGACCCAAAAATTGATGCCACCCCCGCCCCAAGAGCTGCCTTGGTTGCGATCGTCACCGTCTCGCCCTTGACTGGAAAGGGCAATCAAAATGATGGCGATCGCCAAAAAAATCAAAATAATCGAGACAATGAGAAAAATGCCAAAGGAGATGCGAATTAGATAGAAAACAACACCCCAAACCCGCTGCGCCACCGCCCGCAGCCGCAGTTGCCAGTATTTTGCTTGCAGGATACTGCGAAAATTTTTTGGGAAGACGTAGGCAATATCCCCACTTTCGGCCACTTGTAGGGTTCCCCCGACATCGGCAGCCAAGGCCATCAATCCCTGCTCAGCCGCGCGCAGGGGCAGGCCAACCGCACCTGCGACATCCCCTGCCGTGACACGGTATCCCAAGGTTTCTACAGCTTCCATCAAGCGGCGATCCACAGTCATTTTTGCCCCCTTCTTCGGCAAAAGACCTCTTGTTCCACCCTAACGTTTTGCCCATCTCTTGGCGAGATCAAAAAAGAACCCACCTCAACGGCAGGTTCCCAGACCGGATCAGTCTTAAGAATCTGAAACAGCGGGGGGAATTAGCCCACTGCTTCAAAATAGACTTTGGATTTGACGGGATCTGGATTCATTGTTTTGTCGCCCGGTTGCCAGCCCGCAGGGCAGACTTCATCGGGGTGAGCTTGGACGTATTGAATCGCTTGCAGCACCCGCAGGGTCTCATCTACGTTGCGGCCAAAGGCCAAGTTATTGATGGTGGCGTGCTGGATAATCCCTTCTTTGTCAATGATGAAGAGACCGCGCAGTGCCACCCCTTCCTCGGTCAAGACGTTGTAGGCAGTGCTAATTTCTTTCTTCAGGTCGGAAACAAGGGGATACTTGAGGTCGCCCACGCCCCCGGCTTTACGATCCATCTGTGTCCACGCCAAGTGGGAGAACTGGCTATCTACAGACACGCCGAGGATTTCGGTGTTCAGTTTGGCAAATTCGTCGTAGCGATCGCTAAAGGCGACAATTTCCGTGGGGCAGACAAAGGTGAAGTCCAAGGGATAGAAGAACAAAACAACGTATTTACCGCGATAGTCCGAGAGCTTGATGGTTTTGAACTCTTGGTCATAAACGGCAACCGCTTCAAAATCAGGGGCGGGTTGACCCACGCGCAGACACTCAGACATAGAAAACCTCGTACTCCTAACTACGACAGGTTGAATAGGGCTGTTCACATTTTTTAACAGCTATGCCTACTATATCATACTCATAACGGTTTTGATTATGAAATAGCTGATCGCTGCCACCGTCGTTCAAGGAAGCGCGAGAGTCGTGCCAAGGGAAAACAAAGGCCAAAATAGAACATCGCGCCCAAGACATAAACAAAGAGCTTCCGCTGCGGATCCGTAATGGGATTGGCAAAGGTGCTGGTCATGTTTTGCAGTTCTGGAACCCCGATGACCACAAGGAGGGCGCAGTCCTGCATCAGGGTAATGAAGTTGTTGGTAAAAGGGGGCAGAATAATCAAAATGGCTTGGGGCAGAATAATCCGCCATAGGGTTTGCTGACCCGAGAGACCAAGGCTGAGGCTGGCTTCCGTTTGTCCCTTGGGAACCCCCTCTAGGCCACTGCGAAAGACCTCACTGAGATAGGCACCATAGTTAAAGCCCAAGCCAAGAATGCCGTAGAAAATGTAGTTAAAAAGCGGCGACACCAAGCGGTTACTTTGCAGGACAGTCATGATGTCAAAGGCGATTCGCCGCGGATCAAAACCCAACTGACTCAAGAGGCCACCAATGCCAAAGCCCCACACCAGCAGTTGCACCAAGGTCGGGGTACCGCGCACAAATTCAATGTAAACCGTACTGATCCAGCGTAGGGGAGGAGCAGGATGCAGCCTTGCCCAAGTGGCGATCGCCCCCAAAATCACGGCCAAGAGCAAACTAAAGACGGAGATTAAAAACGTTGTGATTGCCGCCTGAAACAGAAATGGCGCGTACAGTACTAACGTGTCGCGAAAGAAATAGAGGTAACCACAAAAGGCAAGAATGCCCAGTCCTAGGCACACCAAAAAGATGCCATTGAGCCATTTTGCCCAAGGAGGAATAAACGGTGCCACTTGCTGCATTCTCGAAAAGCCGTCATTTTTGTCAGGTTGATGATACCACTTCGTTTTCTAGGGAAGCATCCTCCACAGCACCACAGGAAAAATAGGTGAGGAATTCTTGATTGCCCGCAGGCCCCAAAATCGGCGAGGGAGTCACACCGTAGCACTGCCACCCCAAAGCTTCGGCGGCTGCAATCACCTGATCGACGGCTTCTTGACGCGCCTTGGCATCGCGAACCACACCATTTTTGCCCAAGCGATCGCGCCCCACTTCAAACTGTGGTTTAATCAGCGCAATCAAGTCTCGCGGCGGCAGCAGTAATTCCCATAGGGCAGGTAAAACTTTGGTCAGGGAAATAAAGGACACATCCACCACGCCAAGGGTGGGTCGGGGGGCATCCTCGGTGTAGAGTTCCGCAGGCGTCAGATAACGCAGGTTGGTGCGCTCCCTGAGAATGACCCGTGGATCTTGGCGCAGCTTCCAATCCACTTGCCCATAACCCACATCAATGCCATAGACCAGTTTGGCGCCTGCTTGCAGCAGACAGTCCGTAAAGCCCCCTGTGGAAATGCCGCCATCCAAACACACGCGATCGCGCACCACCACAGGAAAGACTCCTAGGGCATGGGCCAGCTTTTCACCCCCCCGCGAGACATAGGCGGATTTCGCCTTGACCTGAATAGTGGCATCCACAGCAACCAGCGTGCCCGGCTTATCAATGGGGATATGGTTGACCTGCACTTCCCCGGCGCGAATCCAGCGTTGCGCCTGTTGGCGGCTCTCACAGAGGTGCCGTTCCACAAGGAGACTATCCAAGCGTTGTTTGCGGGGACTCATTGATCTTTTGGTGCTTTCTGGAGGGGAGCAAAGGCAAAGAGTTGGTTGACATCCAGCGCTAAACCGCGCAAGTTTCCTTGAGCAAAGAGAGTGGTTTCACTCTGCCACAGGGGTATAAAAGCAACTGCCGCGGCATTGAGTTCCTGAAGCTGGCGCAAGAGCTGGCCACGGCGTTGAGAATTGGCCTCACGGCGACTGGCAACAATCAGGTCATTGGCCTCAGGACTGTAGAAAAACGACCCCCATGCCGCACTGGCACCACTGTCGCAGCCCGTTTCTACAGAACCGCGATCGCAACCCAGGAAGGGTTCAAGGTAGTTATCAGGATCGTAAAAATCACCATACCAATCGAGCAAGACCAAGGGGTAAGCCCCACTTTCTAAATTGCGGTAGATGGTAGCGGAGTCGGCACTGTCCAATTGCACCTGCACGCGATCGCCCAAATCCCGCTCTAGTGAGGCCTTAAGAACCGTTGCCGCCAGCACATTACTGGGAACATTGGCACGGTACCAAAGGTTCACCACCAGCGGCTGCTGCGGTGAAATGGTGGTGCTTTGCAACCAGTGATCTATTTGGCTCGAAGCGCCGTCTCCATAGCGATCGCGAAAGACGGGTTCACTCTCAGGAAATAAACTGGGCACCAATGAGTACAGGGGTTCTGCCTCCCCCAAAAAGACCCGTTCTGCCAAGCGTTGACGATTGACACTGGCGGCCAAAACTTGCCGTGCTGCCAATTGATCCCAAGGGGGTTGCCGCAAATTAATGCTCAAGACCGTGATGGCGTTGCCCGCTCCTGTAATCACCTGCCAATGCTGGCGACTGGCTTGGGTTTTAAGGGCATGAATTTGATTGGGATCCAATGCCCCGATCGCCACATCCACTGCCCCGGTGCGAAAGGCATTGTAGAGATTAGCGCTACTGGAAAATATTTGCAGGCGAATCCCAGCATTTTGGGGCTTGGTTCCCCAATAGTCGGCAAAGGGTTCAAGGCGCACGCCATCGGTACTGTAGGCTGCTAAACGATACGGCCCTGTGCCCACAAACTGGGTGGGTAAAAAGCGATCGCCCGCTGCGCCATAGGCCGTGGGGGAAACGGCACACAAACCACTAAAGGCCAGCAAATGGGGGAAAGCCACAAAGGGTTCCTTGAGGCGAACCTCTAGTACATCCTCTCCAATCGCTTTAATTTCCTTGACCCGCCCTGCCAAGAGCGAGGCCGGCTGACCGCCACTGTTCATAAACCGCTCAAGGGAAAAGGCCATGGCAGCAGCATTAAAGGGAGTGCCATCGTGAAAGCGAACCCCCCGCCGTAGGGGAATGCGGTAGGTGAGGCCATCTTCGCTGACATCGGGTAAGGCGGTGGCGAGTTGGGGAATGAGGTCTTGACCCTCGTAGGTATAGAGGCGATCGCCCAAATTAAAAAGCAGCAGTCCCGCCAAATTTTCGTAGGCATCGGCAGGGTCGAGGGTGCGCAGGCGAGCCGTGGTACCAATGACAATACTGTGATCCCCTTGGCGAGGCCCATTACCGCCACAGCCAACCAACAGCAGGCCCAACAACAGTACAAGACATCCCCACAGTAGCCGTCGTGCCACGGACACACCCGCTCGGTACATCATCCACTAGAATAAAGGGCGAGCGATGGGACTCGAACCCACGAATGGTGGAACCACAATCCACTGCCTTAACCACTTGGCTACGCTCGCCATGTTTCCTGAGCTAGTCTTCTAGGATAGCATAGAGAACTCTCCCATGAAAGTGCCTCTCCTGTCCCAAGTCATGGCACGCCCTCTTTGGTGGGGCAGTGGCGCCTTCTCGCTCTTAGGGATTATTGCGGCCTGTCTCACCAATCCCACCCCTGCTGATTATCAACGCCGTGCCGCAGCAGAAATTAACACCTTCCTTTTGACTCAGGTGTGCCCAGAGATCATTGATCGCAGTAGCGCGATCGCCATGGTGGCTTTAGAAGTCTGCGAGCAACTGGAATCCCGCCCTGCGGAGGAAATTGAACGCTACATTGCCTACAACACCCAATCCTACAACCTTGGCGTTGCCACCCTCTTTGTGACAGAATTACCCATTCAAACCGTCTGGAGCCTCGGCCTCTTTGGTCAAATTATTCCGCTAACGTTATAAAGCCCCCTTTCCCCCAGTGGCAGGTGCAACGTGCAAGAATCCATCGCCCAAGATATGCATCTGATTCTTTGGGGCAATGCTGTTTTAGGGACCATGGCTACCGGTGAACCCTCAAGGCAGGAGTTTCCCTCCTCCCTGCCCGTGAACTTTGTCGATCTACGCAAGGAGAATCCCTCGTGGCAGGAAATTCCCTATGCCCCTGACCCCATGACTTGGTTGGAACACCTGCGGGGGGAGGGTGCTGAAGCCTTGCAGTTATTCTATGAAGCCTCCCAAAATCCAGAGATTCCCGATCGCATAGCGGTTGTCTTTCCCGGCGGTGGTGGCCACTGGTTAGTTGAGGTGGTGAAGTCCACGGGGTGTGACTATTGGCGGAGCCGCTGGCGGTGGAGTGAACGCGACCAACACTGGGAGGTAGCCTATGGGCGTATTCTCTGCAATCATCCCCGCTTAGCTTCGCCAATGAGAACCACTCGCCCAGAAACTATCCACGCAGAGTTGCTGACCCACCTCGACCGAATGACTGAGTTTGCGGCTAACCATGACCAAGAGACCTTTGCCCGCACCTTTGACCTTGCCCGACAAATGCTGAGCAGCCGTGGTTCTCTCACTGAGGCGGAAACGCCTTGGCCAGTGAGTCGCTTAGCCGAAATTTGCCAACAACTCCTGAGTGCTGTAGAGGTGGCTTGGGTCTTTGGCGGCATGGGGTCGTGGAATGATTTGACCTTTAGCGGTGACAGCCAAACGGAATACGAAACCCTATCGGATACCCTCTATCAGTTACTGAATACTGCCATTGTCGTCGCTGTTAATTCCAGCGCGATCGTACCCATTTCCTGAAACTCATCGTCGTACAGGGAGTATTTTCATGGCCTCTCATCGTTCACTCCTGTTGCTGCTATTACTCCTCCTCCTTGGGGCGCTAGGGCTGACCTTGATTGCCCATTGGCGGCGCATCTCCCTCTGGAGCTATTGGGCTGTGCCCTTGGGAGCTATCCTGCCTTGGCTACTGGTGACTGCGCTGCTCCTTTTTAGGATTAGCTTCATCCAAGATGCCGATACCAAACAGGCAGCGATCATGACCCTGCTCTTCCCCATCCTAGGGAGTATGGGCTGTTTCCTGCTGAGCCTTGTGATCAGTCTATTCATTGATCCTACGGTGACGGCAACGAGTCGTTTTATCTCGTCCTTTGTAATTTCTGGGGGTGCAGGGGTGGTTTTTCTATCTCCTGTGTTGTACGCCGTCTTTACTGCTGAATAGCCACTGGGGACACTGTCATGGTGGAGCAGGGAAGGGCTGTGTCAAGATATATCAACGAGGAGAAGCCGGTAAAAGACAATTATCATGATTGGGAAAACCCTTGGCGGGCGCTATAAACTCATTCGAGTCTTGGGGGCTGGGAACTTTGGCCAAACGTTTCTTGCTGAGGATGTTCACCGTCCCATTCGTGCCAAGTGTGTGGTTAAGTACCTGCGCCCCGCCCGTACGGATGCGGCCTTTCTCCCTTTGGCGCGATCGCTCTTTCAGCGGGAAGCACAAATTCTGGAGCGGCTGGGCACTCACGAGCAAATCCCCCGCCTCCTTGCCTACTTTGAGGAAGACAACGAATTCTACCTTGTTCAAGATTTCATTGAGGGTCAAGTCCTACGGCAGGAATTGTTGCCGGGCTGTGGGTGGTCAGAGGCACGGGTGATTGAGTTGCTCCAAGATGCCCTTGGCATTCTCGCCTTTGTGCATCAGTGTGGTGTGATCCACCGCGATATTAAACCCGATAACTTGATTCGTCGCCAATCGGATCATCGTTTAGTGCTGATTGATTTCGGTGCTGTGAAGGAGATGGGGGTCTCCATTGGCGGTGGTACCTTGGTGGGAGATACGAATCCGCAGACAATCGCCATTGGTACACCGGGGTATATGGCACCAGAGCAGGCCCAAGGGCGTCCCCGCCCGGCCAGTGATCTCTATTCCCTAGGGATGGTAGCTGTACAGGCATTGACGGGGTTGAGTCCCCTGCAACTCACCCAAGACCCTTACGGCTGTTGGTGTTGGCAAGCCGCTCAACCAGTGAGCGATCGCCTAGTGCAGTTTGTCAATAAGCTGATCCATCCTTCCCCCTACGAACGGTTTGCCACCGCTGCTGATGCCCTTGCCAGTCTGCAACAGGTGGAAGTCCCCAAATCTTTCTGGTTTCGCTTGGGTCAATTCCTAAAAACCCCTGTTCAAGACCTCTGGCGATCGCCAAAGGCAGGTGAGGGTGTTTCTCCAGTGCCCTCCAGTTCGCTACCCCCTGTTTCCACGCTGCCCCCGCAAGCCACCGAACCCAAACTGGTGTCCTCTCCACCGGCAGCCACTGCTGCTCTTCCCAACCAGGGTCGCCATGTTTTTATCAGTCACTCCAGTGACGGCACCGATTTGCAGTTGGCCACTGCCCTCCAAGAGGCACTACAAAAAGCAGGTCACCAACCCTTTATGGCCAGTCAAAGTATTCGCTTGGGGGAGGCCTGGGCACAGCGGATTGATCAGGAACTGAAGCGGTGTGATTTCTTTGTCCTTTTGCTCTCGCAGACAGCGGCGCAAAGTGAAATGGTGCTTGAGGAAGTCCGCACCGTCAAACAGTTGCAAGCCCAACGAGGCGATCGCCGTCCTTTTATCTTGCCTGTACGGGTCAATTTTCCGCTGGATATGCCTTTGAACTATGAGTTGCGGGGGTATCTGCATCGGCTACAACAGCGCTTCTGGCGATCGCCAGCAGACACCGACACCCTACTGCAAGAGATTCTCGACTTGGTGAATGCGACCACTGCCCCCATGGCCACCAGTAGCGATGCCGCCCAAGAAACTATTGCTGAATCCGCTCAAACGGGCACATTGGTGGGTGATGGTGCCCCAGTTCCTGTGGCTGAGCCAGAACTCCCCGAAGGGCAAGTGGAAGTGGCCTCGGCATTTTATATTGAGCGACCCCCCATTGAGCAACGCTGTCGCGAAACCCTCTTGCAACCCGGCTCCCTGATTCGCATCAAAGCCCCCCGCCAAATGGGCAAAACCTCACTCATGGCACGACTGCTGTACCGCGCGACCCAAGAGGGTTATGGCACCGTTCCCCTCAGTTTCCAACTGGCGGATGCCCAAGTCTTCAGTGATTTGGAAAAACTCCTGCGCTGGCTCTGTGCCAGTGTCGGGCGGCGACTGGGGTTAGAAAACCGCCTCAATGACTATTGGGATGACATCTTTGGCAGTAAGTATAACTGCACCGCCTACTTTGAGGAGTATCTCTTACCCAATTGTCAAAAAGCGGGGACGCAATTTGAGGGTCGTCCCCTTGTCTTAGGTCTTGATGAAGTGGATCGGGTTTTTGAATATCCAGAAGTGGCCAGTGACTTCTTTGGGCTATTGCGGGCATGGCACGAGGAGGGTAAAAACCGCGATATTTGGCGCAACTTACGCTTAATCGTCGTTCACGGCACTGAGGTTTACATTCCCTTGGACATCAACCAGTCGCCCTTCAACGTTGGTTTAGCCGTCGACCTTCCCGAATTTAATCAAGAACAAATTGCCGAGTTGTGTCGCCTCCATGGTCTCGCCCTTTCAGAAGCGCAGCTCCAAGAACTTCAGCACTTGGTGGGGGGGCATCCCTATCTGATTCGCCTCAGCCTGTACCATCTCGCCCGCCAAGACCTGACATGGCAGGAATTAATTACTAATGCGGCTTCAGAGACAGGGTTATATCGCGATCACCTGCGGCGACAGTGGTGGCATCTTCAGCAGCAGGCGGAACTGCTGCCGGCTTTTCGGGACATTCTGCAGGCGGAGGGTGGCAGGGTCGTGGATAGCACCCTTGGCTTTAAGCTCCACAGTTTGGGACTGATTACCCTAGAGGGGAACCTCGCTCAGGTACGCTGTGATCTTTACCGCCGCTACTTTGGCGATCGCCTGCATTAGTCTCTCCACCATGGGCAGGGCAGGCAGCGGTTGTGCTGGCCACGACTCCCTTGCTAAGCTAAAGGAGGAGGGGTTCGGTTATCCGCCAATGACTTTCACCAGTCTCGGATCTGCATCCCAGTGCCCAGTGATGTTTCGCGGGTTGTGCCGTCTATGACGTTAATGTACGTTGCGCCTCAATGGCAGACCCTAACATTTCCCTCGACGCTTTTTCTACAACCGATTCTAGAGATTCTACTCACTGATCTTCCTCCCGAGTACAAAGATGAGATTCGGCTGGGTCTCCAAGAAGCCCTTGTGAATGCTGCTCGCCACGGCAATCAACTCAATCCCGAAAAACTTGTTTTTGTGCGCTACACCATCTTCCCGGATGAATGCTGGTGGGTCATTACGGATCAGGGGGAGGGCTTTTCCCCCCCCAGTAACGTTTCTGAAACTGCCGATGAGCTATTACCTGCCGCCGACTGTGAATGTGGTCGCGGCTTATTTTTGATCTATGCCATTTTTGATGAGGTGTACTGGAACGCTAAAGGTACAGAAGTGAGCCTGTGCAAGTATCTTACGCCAACGCATCATAGCCGCTTTAGCTAAAGGGGAATCACATCAATCCAGTGGCGATACTGCGGCTCGCGGCCTTCAACAATGGCCTGTAATTGCTGTTGCAGTTGGCGCGTCAGGGGGCGATCGCTGGGCAGGGTGTACGTTTCAATGCGACTCACCGGCACAATTCGCGCAGCCGTGCCGGTTAAAAAGACCTCATCAGCAATCAACAGTTCCGTGCGATCCACAGGCCGCTCAATGACTTTGACACCAGCCGCTTGCGCTAGCTCAATGACACTGCGACGGGTAATCCCCTCCAGAATGTCTTGATCCACACTAGGGGTTACCAGTTGCCCTTCCCGCACCAAAAAAAGGTTCATTCCCGACGCTTCGCAGACTTTCCCCTGTTCATTAAGGAGAATCGCTTCATCAAAGCCAGAGCAGACCGCTTCTGTTTTGGCCAGTGCAGAGACAATATAAGAGGTGGTCAACTTGCCCCGTAGGGGAAAGGAGCGATCGCACTGCCGCTGCCAAGAACTAATGCGACAGGTGACGCCTGCAGCCGAGAGGTAATCCCCAAGGGGCATGCCGTAAATGAGAAAATCCTTTTCAATATCATGGAGCCGTGGCGCAATGCCTAGCCCAGAGGTATAGACCAAAGGCCGAATGTAGAAGGGCACGGTTGGTTGGTTTTTTTGCACCCATGCAATAATTTTCGACTTAATCTCGCTAGTGGGCAATTCATAGCCCAGATAGTGGGCGCTGCGACTGAGGCGACGACAGTGATCCTCAAGACGGAAGAGGAGAATTTCCTTGGCGTTCGCCGGATTGGGGAGACCGCGCAAGCCACCTAGGGCAGCGGTTCCGTAGTGAAGGGCATGGGTGGCCACAGAAATTTTGGCCTCTTCAAAGGGCACAAATTGACCGTTGAGATAGGCGTAGGGGAGAAAGTCACTCATGCGTCAATGGGAAGCGTTGACAAAAGACAGATGAAACCGAAGATAAGCTGCAATCTCAATAGTCTAACATTTTGGCTTGACGCTCAAAGAAACTAGGGCAATGGCTCCTCTGAGGTAACTTCTTCAATGCTAGACACCTGTAGCACTAAACGAAAAGGGCGATTCATCTGTTGTTGGATAAACTCTTCCATGAGTGCCACTTGTTTTGGGGTCACAGGCTCGCGGGCACGCACATTCACCCGAATTACGGGTGGGTTACTGACCCAATTCGTCTCCATGCCCAATAAGTCAAGACGCTGAAATGTCAGCGTTCCTCGAGTGAGTGCCTCCCGTACTTGCTGTTGCAGCCGCGCTTGTTCAATGAGCCGACTAAAGCTAATGGCGAGGGGAATCACCAACAGACCCGTGAGGGCAGCAGCAATGGTAAGAGGACGACGCCCTTGGTGCAAGGGGATATAGCCAACAATGACAAAAACTACCATGCAGGCCAGCGTAATTCCCAACAGGTTGGTGAGATAGAGCAGCGTTGCCCCCACACTCAGACTCGTATTCAACTGCGCTATGCCGAGACCCACTGTGCAAACGGGGGGCATGAGGGCAACGGCGATCGCTGTCCCTGCCAACGTGTTTGAGACACGGGGTTCCGCTACTGCATAGGCACTCACTGCACCGGCTGCCACCGCAATACCCAAGTCCAGCAGATTGGGCTGCGAGCGTGCCATGATCTCACTGCCATAGACCTCAAGACCCACCATGACGCCGATTGTCCAAGACATGCCAATGGCCATGAGGGTACCCACAATTAGAGCAGTTGCGGCCTCACGAAACATCTTAAATTCGCCAATGAGAGCGGCTAAGGCCAAGCCGCGAATCGGCAGCATCAGCGGTGCAATCACCATCGCGCCAATAATCACAGCCGCACTATTGGACAGCAAGCCAAAGGTGGCGATCGCGCAGGAGCTAATAATCAAAATAATGTAGGGGACACTCAGGCAAGATTCAGCATAGAGAATTTGAATCAGTTGATTGAGACTTTCCGTCGTGCGGCGATGGTAGCGGAAGGCTTGAACCTGATGCAGCCAATGGACAAGGAGTTGTTTCATGAACTATGCGCCCAAATCAGTAGAAAGCAGGATCGGTTAGATCAATCCTACAGGAACTGCCACTGGTCAAAGGTCGCTGCTTGCCCCACTGGAGTGCCCGCTTCATCCAAAACGGTCCAAATCCACGCATTTTCAATGCGAAACCGCCGTCCCGTGCGGGAGATACGAACGCCGCTATAGTTATTGGCATAGCCTTGGCGGGCTGCTTGGGCAAGGAGGTGTGCTCGTTCGGCCTGAGCCATGGGTTCCGCTGTGAGCCGTGAAGGAAGCTGCACGAATTCTGACCAAGAGAGTTCCCACAGGGTGAGGGCGGCTTGGTTGCCATAGTTGAGGATTGGGTCAGCCTCACACCCATGGGAGAGAACGGGCTGTGACCAGTGAAACAATTGCTGCGCTAATCTCCCCTCATCCTGAGCAGGATTAGGTAGGAGCGATCGCCCCGTCCAATGCTGAAAGCTGGCACAAATTCGTCGTGCCTGTTGAATTGCCCTAGGTTCTAACCAAAATTCCATGGCCTAGGCCGTGGTCAATACGCGACTGGCAGCTGCCACCCCCGCGCCGGGACTAAAGTTGGTGTATCCCAATTCGCCAAGCACCACTTCAAGGGCACTCACTGCCGCTAAAATATCGCGATCGCTCACAAAACCCAAGTGACCTAAACGGAAAATCTGTCCCTTTAGGTGATCTTGACCGCCCGCTAGGGCAATGTCAAAGCGTTTTTTCATCAGGCTGCGAATCTTTTCGGCCTCTACCCCTTGGGGTGCCACCGCCGTAATGGCGGGACTGGCGCAGTGATCCGGCGCATAAAGGGGCAAGTTCAATGCCTTCATCGCTGCACGGGTCGCCTGCATCAAGCGATGGTGACGCGCAAAGATATTCTCCAAGCCCTCCGCTTGCATCATCTCCAGTGCTGTTTTCAGGGCAAAGAAGAGATTCACTGGTGGCGTAAAGGGCGTTGTGTTCTTGGCGGCATCTTTGCGGTATTTCCCTAGGTCAAGATAGAACTTCGGCAGCGTGGCTGTCTTATAGGCTTCCCATGCCTTGGCACTGACACTGACAAAAGCCAACCCCGGCGGAATCATATACCCCTTTTGGGAACCAGAACCAACCACATCTAGTCCCCACTCATCAACGGGCACGTTCACTGCACCGAGACTGGTGACCGCATCCACAATGATCAGGGCTTGACCATGGGCTTTGACATGGCGGCTGATTGCCTCTAAATCGTTAATGACGCCCGTTGAGGTTTCACTGTGGGTGATGATTACTGCCTTGATGGTTTTAGCGGTGTCTGCCTCCAAAGCGGCTTTGAAGTCATCGGGGTTGAGAGGTTGTCCCCAAGGGGCAGTAATACGCTCGGTTTTGAGGCTGTAGGCATCGCACACTTCCCCCCAGCGATCGCCAAACTTACCGTTACAGCCCACAAGGACGCGATCGCCCGCACTGAGAAAGTTAATGATCCCGGCTTCCATTGCCCCTGTGCCACTGGCGGTCAAAATCAGCACATCATTCGTAGTCTGATGCAGCCATTTCAACCCTGCCATCACCGCTGCCATGATCTCACTAAAGTCACCGCTGCGATGGCCAATGGGATGTTTGCTGAGGGATAGCAGAACCGACTCCGGCACCGGCGTAGGACCCGGAATCATTAACATCGATTTATCTTGCATCGTGAGTTGCGAACCAATCCTTAAAATGAAACGACTAAGCCCAGTGAGCGGCCATGTGCTCTGCCAAGTCTAGGACCCGCTGGCTATAGCCCCACTCGTTATCGTACCAAGCCACCACTTTCACCAGATTGCCCCCCATCACCATCGTGAGGGACGCATCCAAAATCGAGGAGGCGTTGTGGCCCCGATAGTCCGAAGACACCAGCTCCAGTTCGCTGTAGTGGATAATCCCCTTCATGGTGGTTTCCGAGGCTTCTTTGATCACTTGGTTGACCTGCTCAGCAATAGTGGGTTTCTCCACCTGAGCAACAAAGTCCACCACAGAAACATTGGGGGTGGGTACCCGCAGGGCAATCCCGTTCAGCTTACCTTGCAACTCGGGAATCACCAATCCAACCGCCTTAGCAGCCCCCGTGGAGGTGGGCACAATGTTCATTGCTGCTGCCCGTGCCCGCCGCAGATCGCGGTGACTGGCATCGAGTAGGCGTTGATCCCCCGTGTAGCTGTGGGTCGTCGTCATCATCCCCTGCTGAATGCCAAAGGCTTCATGAAGCACTTTGACAATAGGGGCTAAGCAGTTGGTGGTGCAACTGGCATTGCTGACGATGTCTTCACTGGGATCGTAGGTGTGGTGATTCACCCCGACCACATACGTGGGGATATTGCCTTTGCCGGGTGCGGTGATCAGAACTTTTTTTGCACCGGCATTGAGGTGTTTGCTCGCCCCCTCGCGGCTAGTAAAGACCCCCGTGGCTTCAATGACCAAGTCAATCCCCCAAGCGCTCCAGGGCAGATTTTCAGGGTTGCGATCGGACACACATTTAACCGCATGGCCGTCGGTATAAATGCAGTCGTCGTCAGCGCTAATTTCGGCATCGTGGAAAATGCCTAACATCGAGTCATACTTCAGCAAATGGGCATTGGTGCGGGGATCGGAGGTATCGTTGATGCCTACAATCTCTAGCTTGCTATTGGCTTTCCGCTGTAACCAGCAACGCATGAAGTTCCGACCGATGCGCCCAAAACCATTGATAGCGACTCTAACCACCTGATCCCTTCCTCTGTTTACTAACTCATTGCCAGAAATGATCTAGGAAACATTCTAAGGGGGAATGGTCATTTTATTGCGCTTTTTTTAACGATGCGCCAAAGGGCGTTCCTCAAGAGGCGCAGACAAGGCCTCCTCTAGGGGAGCACAGCCAAAGCGCTCCTCCAGTAGATCCATGACGGTGCGGCCAAAGTCATTGGGATTGAGTCGCCAAGCTGCAAGGCACACCTCACCAAAGACGGATCCCATGGGTTCGGGGTTCCAAAGCAGTTTCTTAGCGGTCCAAGGCATCAGGCTCATGGGGTTGTAGCCGGGGCGCAAAATGCCGCGCTCGAGAGCGTACTCCTCAAGGTGGGTATGGGGTTGCAGGCCAATGAAGAAGATGGCTGGCTCAACGTTGTCCGCACCAAAAATGCGCTCTAGTTCGCGGTGGTAGGCTATCGTCTGGGCAATCGTTTCGGGGCGTTCGTCAATGACATTGAAGGAGTAATTCACAGAAACGAGGGCGTTGAACCCGGCGGCTTTCAAATCACGACAGTTTTGCAGCACCGTTCGCAGGTTGTAGCCCATGCGCATTTTCCGCACTAGTTCTTGGGAGCCACTGGTAATGCCGATTTCAAAGTAGTTCATCCCCGTTTGCACCATCAGGCCGCAGAGTTCGGGGGTGAGGTTGTCGGCACGGATGTAGGCCGCCCAGTGAATATCATTCATGCCTGCTTTGAGGATTTCCCGCAGCAGGGCGATCGCGTCAGGAATAAATTTGCGAGCGGGTATAAACTGGGCATCCGTAAACCAAAAGTTGCGCACACCGCGATCGTAAAGCTGGCGCATTTCAGCGACGACTTCCTCAGCGGGGTTAATGCGCACCTGTTTGCCTTCAACCACGGTATAGACGCAGTAGCAGCAGTTGTGGGGACAGCCGCGCTTGGTTTGCACGCCAATATAAAAGTCGCCCCCCTGAAGGTAATACTCAAATTCTGGCCAAATGGTTTCGATGTAGTCGTAGTTGCAGGCGGTTTTTTCAATCGGGGTTGGCCATTCGTGGATGAGGCGATCGCGGGGCTTTTCAACACCGGCAATGTAGCACCGTTCCCCTGAAATAGGTTGTCCAGTGAGTACCTTGTGAAGTAGCGTTTCCCCTTCGCCCACTGAAACGATCGTTCCCTTGGGCAGTTGAGAGCCGAGCTGCTCATAAAAGACACTGACCGCACCGCCACCGACGATGGTCGTGACTTCCGGATGGTGACGCTTGGCATGGTGGAGTCCCAAACGGATTAAATTGAGGTTTCGCCGGAGTTCACCATAGTAGGCACTCATCACCCGCAACCCCCCGATCGCCCCCCGCAACTTCACCAAGGGATTGCGAGCGTAATAGACCTCAAAGGCATTTTGCAGTGGATTGCCCCCCCGTCCCCCCACAGGGGCATAGATTTGAATATCCCGCCAAGAAAAAACAAGATGTGTGGGTTGAAAGTCATCAATCACTTGGGCAAGGGCACGGCGAAAGTCAAGGGGTGGCACCGTTCCCAAATCAAAAATGCGTTGTTCAACACTGGCTAATTGCTTATGGATATAGTCCGCAAGATAGACGACACCAATGGGAAAAATGGGGTTGCAGGGGAGACGGACGTAGAGGACACGCGGAGACATAGGCTAGCCCAAGATCTATGGAAACGCTAAATTCTTAATAAATCTCTATTGCTGTTTAGGTTTTAACACATTTGCGCCTTTCCAGCAGGGGATCACGGGAACTCAAGGAAAGGATTAACTGTCCATCCTGTAGTTGAGTTTACAACTGTATCGAATTGGCAATGTTAGGCTAACAAGGGTAAAGACACGTCCCTATAAGAAACCATTACTTCCTATGCCGCAAATCTTTGATCCCGTCCCTAGCGATAGTTGCGATCGCATCCTCTGCTGTTATGTCAACGCCACCAGCAAAATTCAGGTGGTGCGGATCACAAATATTGCCAACTGGTATTTCGAGCGGGTTGTTTTTCCGGGGCAGCGACTGGTATTTGAATCGCCACGGGCAGGACAACTGGAAGTTCACAGCGGCATGATGGCAAGTGCAATTCTCTCCGACACGATCCCCTGTAGGGAGCTACTGGTGCAAGAGGGGGGAGATAATTTTTTTCCCAGTGATCCCGTCAGCCAGCAACGGCTAGAATTACTCAATGAAGCCCCTGTGGAACCGACTGAAAAAGTCATGAGTCATTGAGTCAATCGAAATTAATTGCCCGTCCCCATACAATTGCGATTTTGGCCAGCAGTTTAGATGGCCGCCTTGCTCGCGCCGATGCTTTAGGTCAGCGCATTGCCTCAGCCTATGACTTTCAGCACCTTGAACAGCAGGTGGCACAGGTAGATGCGGTACTCTTCGGGGCGACAACATTGCGTTTGGGGGGGACAGCGATGCGCCTTCAATCTCCCCATCTGATTGCTGAGCGCGAACACCAAGGGCGATCGCCCCAACCGCTGCAAATTGTCTGCTCCGCTAGTGGTGAATTAGATTTCAATCTCCCTTTCTTTCGCCAGCCGATTCGCCGTGCCTTACTGACCACCGAGAAAGGCGCCAGCCGTTGGCAAGGATCCACTGCCTTTGATCACTGTTGGTGTGCTGGGGTGGAGGAGATTGACTGGCCACAGGCGTTTACGCACATTCAAGGGGCTAGTGTGCAAACCTTGGCCGTGTTGGGAGGAGGACAGCTTTTCGCTTCCCTGTTGCGGATTGCGGCCATTGACGAATTGTGGTTGACCCTCTGCCCCCTCCTCCTAGGTTCGGCAGCCCCTAGCCTCTATCCAGAGGAGATTGCCTTCTCAGGGAGGTTGACGCTCCTCAATGTCTTGCCTGTGGGCAATGAGGTTTATCTCCACTACCGTTTAAATCAGGGGTCAGCAAGCTGTTCAGACCCATCAAGGCTGATGTGGAGTTCGCAGGGGGATGTGGCAACGCAATCGCAATAATTCAGGACAGGTGGCGAATGCCAACCCCACGTAACACCAATGCTGCCCGCTGCGCCCCCCTGCCGTGCCATGAGGCCATCACTATCGGCATCACCAATAACGACGGTTTGATCGGGTCGCACCCCAAGACGATCGCACACCCTCAGGAATACCTGCGGATCGGGCTTCGTGGGTGGCTCATCTCCCCCCTGCCAACATTGGAAAAAGGGTTTCAAGTGATAGGTGTCTAAAAAAGCCTCGATTTCTGAGGTGCGATCGCTAGAAATAATCGCCAAGGCACATCCTAGTCCATGCAACCGTTGCACTAGCTCAATTACCCCCCGCAGGGGCGGTGTCAACTCTGCTTTGGCGGCAAATTCTCGGTCTACGGCGGCAAAGGCGGCATTCGCCCGTTCTAAGGCGGCAATCCAAGGAACTCCCTGCGTGGCCACAAAGGCTGCGGCGGCAATCAGGTTCTCCTGCTGTGTCCCCACCGCTTGTAATCCCGTTGGATCAAGGTGATCACCCATCACCCCAAAGGCCTGAAGTAACGACGCTTTGAGATTGGGAAAGTGCTCGGCAATTTTCACAGCGCGGGCGATCGCCACCGCCTTGAGGTAATTAGCAACATCTGCTAGAGTGCCATCCTTATCAAATACCACCGCTGCCACAGGGTCAAAAGAGCGTCCGCGACACGACAGCCGTACCATCCGTAAAACCTCTAGGTAGTAGGATCAGAAAGAAAAAGATAGAGGACGTTGCCCCCTTGCTTATCGTTATTGATAACTACGACAGCTTCACGTATAACCTTGTGCAGTACCTTGGGGAACTGGCGCAGGAATTTCCTACGGCCGCTGACCTGCGGGTCTTTCGCAATGACAAGATCACCCTTGATGAGATTGCTGCTCTGTCCCCCGCGGCTGTGGTCATTTCCCCTGGTCCTGGTCGCCCCGCCGATGCAGGTATTTCCGAAGCACTAATCCGCACCTATGCTGGAAAACTACCAATCTTAGGGGTTTGTTTGGGACATCAGGCCATTGGTGAAGTGTTTGGCGGCATGGTCACTCTAGCTCCAACCCTAATGCACGGCAAAACATCCGAGATTTACCACAGTGGTGTCGGCGTATTTCAAGGGCTGCCCCAACCTTTTACAGCGACCCGCTACCACAGCCTCGTGATTGACCGTGCCACTTGCCCCGATGTGCTGGAAATTACCGCTTGGACAACTGATGGGCTAATCATGGGGGTGCGCCATCGCCACTATCCGACACTTGAAGGCGTGCAGTTCCATCCGGAAAGTATTCTCACTATCTACGGCAAAAACCTGCTGCGGAACTTTTTGCGAGGAGTGGCCAGTCCAGCGTTGTGAGCCAGCCACTTTTCGGTACACTGAGCTGGGATAGTCTTGTGGGGAGAGAAAATGGAACGGCGGCAGTTCTTGCGTTGGGCGCAAATTGGGGCGATCGCCAGCCTCGGCGGACACTGGGCAGCCCATGCCCAAAGCAGTGGTCTCTCTCTGCAATGGTTGGGCCACACCTGTTTTCTCTTTACCGGCAGTGGCCAGCGGGTACTGGTGAATCCCTTTCGTCCCATTGGTTGCACCAAAGGATTGCGCCCCCCGCGGGTGGCTGCCGATATTGTCATGATTAGTAGTCGCCTCTTCGACGAGGGGTATATTGAAGGCCTAGCGGGACGGCCAAAGCTACTCTTTCAACCGGGTTCCTATAAAGTCAATGGTCTGAGTATTCAGGGCATCCGTACCAGCCATGATCGCGTCGGTGGCTTCCGCTTTGGCGTGAATGTGGTTTGGCGCTGGCAGCAAGGCGGCATCAATCTCTTGCACTTAGGGGGAATTGCCATGCCCATCACGATTGAGCAGCGCATCCTCATGGGACGGCCTGATGTGATGATTGTCCCCGTGGGCGGCAGTGATAAGGCCTATACAGCTGAGGAGGCTAAGGCAGCCATTGAAGTTCTGGAACCGCGTTTGGTCATTCCTTCCCACTATCGGACGGCTGCGGCTGACCCCAATAATTGTGATCTCAAAGGTCTAGAGGACTTCTTGAAAGTCATGGAGGGAACCCCGGTTCGCCGCAGTGGCAGTGCGTCCCTTAGCCTATCGGCAGCCAATTTGCCCCAGAAGACCACCATCCAAGTCCTCAGTATTTGAGGAAAAAAGCAGGTATGATGGTCTGTCAGTGTTTCCCGTGCAGCCCTTTTCTAAAATACGGGGTACGCTGAGGGACTCTGATCCTTGCCAACAGCGGTTTTGAGGCTTGGGAGTGTGTTCCATCCTTCCTTCGGAAAAGGGCGGTAGGATGAGTTGAGGAAACGCAATGATTCAGGTTGAACACCTGACGAAGGTTTACGGTACAACCGTCGCGCTACGGGATGTCAGCTTTTCAGCAGCCAGCGGTGAAATTCTTGGTCTGCTAGGACCGAATGGTGCGGGTAAAACCACGACAATGCGGATTTTGGCAGGGTATCTACCGGCCACGAGTGGTACCGCGTCCATTGCTGGCTATGAAGTCCACACGGATCCAATGGCGGTGCGACAACGCATTGGTTATCTCCCAGAAAATCCCCCCCTGTACACAGAAATGACGGTGGCGGGTTATTTGCACTTTGTGGCTCGCATCAAGGGCGTCAGTGCCGGCGATCGCCCCCAGCGGCTAGAATATGCCCTCAAAAGCTGTGGCCTTTGGGATCAACAACGGACGATTATTCGCAAACTCTCAAAGGGCTACCGCCAGCGGGTTGGCATTGCCCAAGCGATTGTTCACGATCCACCAGCCATTATTCTCGATGAACCCACCGTCGGTCTGGATCCACGGCAGATTATTGAGGTGCGCAACCTGATTAAAAACTTGGCAGGGCAGCATACCGTCATTCTCTCCACGCACATCTTGGCGGAAGTGAGTATGACTTGCGATCGCGCCGTGATTATTAACAAGGGCGAAGTGGCAGGCATTGGCCAACTGGATGAACTGCTGCAACGCCTCAGTAGTAGCTACACCTATGACCTCGAATTGGCGGGCGATCGCACCCACATTGAACCGCTCCTGCAAGGCCTGCCAGATCTGCAACAGGTCACGTGGGGGAATGCTACGCCCCAAGGACGGCAGCAGCTTCAAGTCAGCAGTCCGAAAGAAATTGGAGCCGATTTGGCCACTCTCCTTGTCCAACATGGAGTGCAACTCTTTGAAATGCGCCGCTCCCGTGCCAACCTAGAGGAGGTGTTCTTGAAGCTAACGACCGATGAACCCACCGCAGAACCCAGCGAACCAACGGCAGAAGCCCATGCTTAGCATTTCTCTCCACGGGCTGCGTGTCCTCCTTGCTAACATTCTCGCCATCTATCGCCGTGAACTTCAGAGTTACTTTAGTGCCCCCTTCTACTATGTGATTGCCGGGGTGTTCTGGCTCCTCAGTGGCCTCTTTTTCCTTGTTGTGATGACGACGATTATTGGCCAAGTCGCCCAGCAGGATTTGCTACAACAACAGTTTGGGGCGCCGAGCCAAGCCGTTGACGTTCCCAAGCTGATTCTCGAAAGCTTCCTTGGACTCCTCGGCTCGATCTCCCAAGTCATTCTGCCCATGCTCTCGATGGGACTGTACACTGAGGAGCGCAAACGCGGCACCCTTGAACTGTTGGCCACCTCACCCATTACCAACTGGTGTGTGGCAACGGGTAAACTACTGGCGGTGCTGACCTTTTATACCACTCTGCTGCTGCCCGTGATTGTCTATCAGTTTGTGGCACTTCGGCAGAGCACCCCCCCCTTATCTCCTTGGTTGATTCTGGCGGGCAATGGGGGACTAATTCTTTTGGCAGCAGCTATTCTCTCGTTGGGCATGTTTCTTTCATCCTTGACGGATAGCACCATTTTGGCAGCTATTTTGGGATTCGCCGTGTTGCTGATTCTCTGGGTACTTGATGTCTTGGCTAAAAATACGGGGGGTAACCTCAGTGATGTGCTGACCTATCTTTCGCCCCTAGAGCACTTTACCAACCTGACGCGAGGCATCTTTCGCAGCAGTAGCCTCGTTGTTTTTGGCAGCTACGTTTTCTTGGGCATTTTCCTGACAGCGCAGTCCATTGATGCCTTTCGCTACCAACGCAATTAGGGGGAACAGGTCATGAAACGCTTTGCCCTAGGCTCGCCTGAAGGATTCTCCACGCTATTGCTCTGGGCAGCTCCACTCCTAATTGTTGCCGGCTTGAGTGCTGGCATCGTCACCAATCGCTGGAATTGGCTGCCCTTGGGACTCTTGGCCTTGGGGGGAGTTGCGCTACTGCTGTGGCTGATTCAACAAAGTCGTGTTTCTACAGGTTTTTGGGGGCGGCGCTCCACTCAAACCAGTACGAATGCCATCCTTACGGTAATTGCCGTGATTGCCCTATTGGGCATCGTTAACTTTTTGGCCGATCGCTACAGTGTTGAGATTGATCTCACCGAAAACCGTGCCTTTACCCTAGCGGCAGAAACCCGTGATGTCCTGCAAACTCTGGATCAGCCGGTGCGGGTATTGGTGTTTGATGCCAATGCCGCCAGTCGCGATCGCCTGCTGTTGGAACAGTACCGCCGTCAGGCCAATCACCAGTTTTCATTTGAGTTCATTGACCCCCAAGCTGAACCAGCCCTTGCCAAAAAGTACAACGTGACTCAAGTGGGGCAAGTGATTGTTGTGGCGGGCAAGAAAACGCAGCGCATTGATGAAGAGCTTTCTGAAAGTAATCTCACGCCAGCCCTGATTCGGGTGACGAGCGATCGCACGATCCGTGCCTATTTCACCACAGGACACAATGAACTCCTCCTTACAGGTGGCTCCGCCAGTCTCAGTGAAGTGGCTAAACTCCTCGAGCAGCGAGATGTGGAACTCCTGCCCCTCAATTTGCTGGAGAAGGGGAAAATTCCCGAAGATACCAATGTCATTGTTGTTGCTGGACCCCGGCAGCCCTTTTTGCGTCTGGAGCAGGATCTGCTCAAGGACTACCTGAATCGTGGTGGTAGTCTGCTGCTGATGCTTGATGTCGATGTCAATGCGGGTCTGGATGATTTACTGAAAAACTGGGGACTCACGCTCGATAATCGCTGGGTCATTGATGGCTCTGGTGTGGGTCAACAGGTGGGACTCGGTCCCGACACGATTATTGTCACCACCTATGGTAATCACCCCATTACTCAACGCTTTGCCCAAGGTCCGAGTGTCTTTCCCCGCGCGCAAGCCATTCGCATTGATCCTGTGAAGGATGATGACATTGTCGAGATTGCCCTCTCGGGCCCGCAAACTTGGGCGAAAACCGACTGGCAGTCGGGCAACCTTGAATTCACTGAAGGCGTAGATACCAAAGGCCCGCTGCCGATTGGCGTGGCGATTACCCGTCAGCTGAGTGAAAATCCGCCCAAGGAAGCCCGTTTGGTGGTCTTTGGGGACTCCGAGTTTGCCACCGATGGCGTGATTGCCTATCAAGGGATTAATAGTGATCTCTTTGTGAATTCCGTGTTGTGGTTGGGCGATCGCGACCAAAAGGCACTTTCCATTCGTCCTCGCGAAACCACCAATCGTCGCCTGCAACTCAATGTCACCACCAGTCGCTGGCTAGAGATTATCAGTGTGTTCCTATTACCCCTTGTGGGCTTTGGTGCAGCCGTTTTTGTCTGGTGGCGGCGCCGCTAACTCTTCTTCTATGGCAAGAGCCTCCTACCCGTATCCCCGTTTGCTCCTGTATGCCCTAATCGTTGGTCTGCTTGGTGGCTGCGTGGCCACAGCTTTTTATCTCGGTCTTAAGCTGGGGTTTGCCCTGTTGTGGGGGACTGATCCTAGCCAAGTGAGCATCAGTACGTGGGCGCACCTCTATCCTTACATTCCGCTTGTCACGGCCTTTGGCGGTTTGTTGGTGGGTTTATCGGTCAAATTCTTGGGGGCAACGGGGGGACTCGCAGATGCGATCGCAGAGTTACACCATGAGGGTCGGTTAAGTTATCGCTTTCTACCGGGTATGGCACTGGCTTCTGGCCTATCCTTGCTCTTTGGCAGTAGTGCTGGTCCTGAAAGTCCAATGATTGATATCAATGGTGGCTTAGGCAGTTGGTTCGCGGAGCGTTTACATCTACCTCCAGAGAGCACCCGTATTCTCACCCTCTGTGGCATGGCAGCGGGCATGGGGGTGTTTTTTGAGTCGCCCATTGGCGCCACGCTGTTTGTTTTGGAAGTTCCCCATCGCCGTAGTGTTGAATTTTATGAGGCGATCATTCCAGCCCTGATTTCTGCTGCTGCTGGGTTTACACTCTTTCGAGTCATCACGGGAACGAGCATTGGTGGGATATATACCTTCCCTGCCTACGACACGCTGCGTCCTGAGGATACTGGCTTTGCAGTGCTGCTCGGCATTATTGGTGCGGCGGTGGGAACGCTCTTTATCTTTTTAGATCGGCACATTCAACGCTGGCTGACCCCCTATCGGCAGTATCCTCTTGTCTTAATTGTGGCGGTGGGTTTTCTGATTGGCTTAATTGCCCTGATTCACCCGATCACTCTCTTCTACGGTGAGCGGCAAATCGAACAAGTAATCCAAGTGGTCAACCGCTATAGCATTGGCATTTTGCTGAGTGTTGCCTTCTTTAAGCTGGTTGCCCTGAGTCTCTGTCTGCGGGGGGGCTTTCGTGGGGGGGTGGTCTTTCCCCTATTTTTCGTAGGCGCCTGTGTAGGGATGGCTGTGCACCAAGCACTCCCGAATACACCCTTGAGTGTGGCCTTGGCTGGCATGATGGCGGCAATCACGGTGGCGGTGACCAAAACGCCTTTGGGGCTGGCGGTGATTCTGACGGTGATTTCCCATACGTCAATGCTGCCCTTGATTACAATCGCGACCTTAACCAGTTATCTACTGACCTTGCCCATTGCTTGGATCCCCAGCCAGCGATCGCGCGAGGACGCCCCTGATCCCTGAGAAATCATTAACAGAATATAAAATTCAGACATAACCCTTTACATTTTCCTGAGAGATTGATTAATATAAGGTTACATTCCGTTGCACAACGCCAGCGGGTGCTCCTGAAGCCTCTCAGGAACCTGATTTGGAAGTGTAAACGGTTTGTAACATTCATTCATCTTGTTCAACAGGACTTATCACTATGACGACTGTTTTACAACGTCGCGAGCAACTGAACCTGTGGGAGCAATTTTGTAGCTGGGTCACCAGCACCAACAACCGCCTCTATGTGGGCTGGTTCGGCGTGTTGATGATCCCCACTCTGCTCGCTGCCACCATCTGCTTCGTGATTGCTTTCATCGCTGCTCCCCCTGTGGACATCGATGGCATCCGTGAGCCTGTCGCTGGCTCCTTGATCTATGGCAACAACATCATCACTGGTGCGGTTGTCCCCTCCAGCAACGCCATTGGCTTGCACTTCTACCCCATTTGGGAAGCTGCTTCCCTCGATGAGTGGCTCTACAACGGTGGCCCTTACCAGCTGATCATCTTCCACTTCTTGATCGGTGTCTTCTGCTACATGGGTCGTGAGTGGGAACTCAGCTACCGCCTCGGTATGCGTCCTTGGATTTGCGTCGCCTACTCTGCTCCTGTGGCTGCTGCTACCGCTGTGTTCTTGATCTACCCCATTGGTCAAGGCAGCTTTTCTGACGGGATGCCCCTCGGTATCTCTGGCACCTTCAACTTCATGCTTGTGTTCCAAGCGGAGCACAACATCCTCATGCACCCCTTCCACCAACTGGGTGTGGCCGGTGTCTTTGGTGGTGCTCTGTTCTCGGCCATGCACGGTTCTCTGGTGACCTCCAGCTTGATCCGTGAAACCACCGAAACCGAGTCTCAAAACTACGGTTACAAATTCGGTCAAGAGGAAGAGACCTACAACATCGTGGCGGCCCACGGTTACTTTGGTCGCTTGATCTTCCAATACGCCAGCTTCAACAACAGCCGTGCCCTGCACTTTTTCCTCGCCGCTTGGCCCGTGATCGGTATCTGGTTCACCGCTCTGGGTATCAGCACGATGGCCTTCAACCTCAACGGTTTCAACTTTAACCACTCCGTTGTGGATGCTCAAGGCAACGTGATCAACACCTGGGCGGACATCATCAACCGTGCCAACTTGGGTATGGAAGTGATGCACGAGCGCAATGCTCACAACTTCCCCCTCGACTTGGCTAGCGCTGAGTCTGCTCCTGTGGCCATGATTGCTCCTAGCATCAACGGCTAATTCCTAGAGCAACTCTAACTAGCGTCTTAGTTAAAGGAACCGCCTCTTCATCAGGGGCGGTCTTTTTTTATGATGATGGTCAAAGGTTAGAGACTGTATTGATGAATGGTTGGACATCCCTCTTGGCAGTGGCAGTGCCCCTTGTGGTTCAAGCAGCAACCCCAGCCCCGCAGATCATGACGCGGGCGATCGCGATCGCTGCCGAGCAGTTTGGTGAGGAACCAGAGCAAATTAGTGTAGTTCAAGTTCAACCCAAGGTTTGGTCTGATGGCTGCTTGGGCTTGGGGGGATTGCGGGTGGATTGTGCTGAGCGCTTGACCCCCGGTTGGGAAATTATCCTCACAAATCCCAATGCTCCTTATCCCCAACAGTGGGTCTATCGTACCAATCAAAATGGCTCGCTCATTCTTTGGGATGCCGCTGGCAGTCAGATGATGGGTACCCTGATTCAGCGACCGCAACGCCTCAGTTCTGAAGAGTTACCGCCCCCCCTTCCTGAGGGCGTGAGTTTTCGTGTGATTCGGCAAAGTGATGCCTCTGGGAATCGTCCACCCTCAACGACAACGACACTGCTCTATAACGATGGTCGCATTGTGCAGCAAACCACCAATGCTCGCGGGGAAACCCTCAGCCGCACCCTGCGCACAGTCACACCTGCTCAAGTCAGTCAATTTAATCAATTGTTGAGCGATCGCCGGTTTGACCGCTTCAATGGCTTTGATTTTATACCCACACCCCTAGAGCGAGCAGTGCCTATTCATCTCGTCTCTACCCCCACCGCAACGGTGCGCTTTGCTGAAGCCAATGAATACCGCCTCGCCTCTGATTTGATTGCTGTTTTGCAGGCATGGGAGCTATTAGTTGCCAAAGGTCAGCTTCCTAGACCGCTTCCAAAAGGCTGAACATTACTGTTCAGTACTGGAACTTGCTGACGCAAGCCTACTGGACTTACCGAGTGGCAAACCACTCGCACCAGCTTCCTGCTTCTTCTGCCCATAACTCGTAAACCGCCCTTCGGATACCAGCGATCAACCACCACCAACTCACTACCGTACAACTCACATTTGTAGGTCAGTTGCCGCCTGATCTCGTACAACCTAATATCGGCAATCGTGCGGGCGAGACGAGGATTCTTCAGCATGCCGCCTACATTCAAGCCCTCAATCACGACCCTGCCGTGGTTCTTGACCAGATAGCTTGTGAGTTTGTGAAGAGCGTCATTGCGGATGCAAGCAATACGGTAGTGCGTCTTGGCCAGCTGGAGTCGGGTCTTGGCATAATTTTTTATTTTTTCCTCCTTTGGTTTGACGAGCCAGCTTCCGCTGAAGACGGCGCAAGCGTTTCTGATAGCGGGCAAAGGCTTTGGGATTCTCAAGCCGCTCCCCTGTGGACAATACTGCCAACTTGCGACTGCCGACATCTACGCCCACAACGGGGGTTTTCTTGGGGGTGGACTGTGGTTCAATGGTGTAACGAAAGGCAATGAACCAGCGATGGGCGCGGCAGCTGATGACGACATTCTTGGGGCAGACCGCAGGCAGAGGTTCGTAGCACTTCACCCAGCCGAAAATGGGCAGCTTGATGCGATTGCCGCTGATGCGGATGTTGCCTTCTAGGTAGAGGTTGCGCAGGGCTTGTTGTGGGGCACATTTGGAAGCATCGTAGTACCAAGGATTTGCCGATTTCACCTCGGCAACGAGTTTCTTATGCAAGTCAATAGCCGAGGGAAACTGGCGCTTTTCGGTTGGGGCTGCTTGTTGGTTGTGTTCTAGGATGGACTGACACAGGGCGAGTGCCCAGTTGTAGGCATGACGAGCCATCCCTGCGTCTTGGGCACAAAGGGTGCGTTGTTTTGAGGTCGAGTTCTGTCTTGAAGGAGAGGAACATGGAGTAGACTGTAACAAAGGACGTGAGGTGAGGTTATTGATTGAGTGATGCACAGTATTGCTTAGTGTTTTTGTTATTAGAGTCAACCTCTTTTCACACAGAATAAGATCTTAACGGAATACGATGCTAACTTCATCCCAGCGGCCTGACGGCGCAATTGCCTTCAGCTCATCCGCAGACTTAAATTTTCTACCTTTTTGAATTTGCTGGATGATTTTTTCAGCTTCTTCCACTTTTAAGCCTAGAACACGCTTGGCAAGATTCTCAGCTTTTTTACAGCGATTGATCGACACAGGCGAATCAAATTTTGTTTTTTTAGAGACACGCTGCTCCAATTCAGCAAAGTTTGTTTTGAGTTCATCCAATTCCTGAGCAATTTTTTCGAGTTTATCTATAATCAGCTTAATTTGGTCATTTAAGCTCTTTTGCAATTCGTTAAATAATGTCATAAATGATTGGGAATTGTGATCAATCAAGTTGCTTCTCTCTGATGTCTGTAAATGAGAGCTACTATTCTGAGAATTTATTTGCAAAATAGACTTCAGTCTTTCTTGGAAGGTTAGAACTTCCTCATCTTCAAGCTCAATTCTTGATGCCCATAGTTGATTGATGCCCAATTCACGGGCAAACTCAACTACCTCCTTGCCAAAGACAACTTCATACGCTCTGTCGCCTTCTGGTGTAGTAACTGGACGAATAATGAGGGGGATGAGGTTGGTTTTATATTTATCCAAGTCCTCACGGATCAGTTGTGGTGAAGTACAGAATAAGTCTTTGGGGTAGGTCTCTGGTACTGTCAGATAATCAATATGAATCTGACCCTGATGTGTCTGATGTAAGCCGAGGTGCTTTGAGATTCGATTGGAGTGACTCATACTCTATGATGCTTGACTAGAAAGATAGCGAGCTAAATTTTCAAATGAAGTCGTTAAATCATCAATGGATTCTTTATCTGATCGATCTAATTCTTCATAAAACTTTCTACTGAATATCGGTTGCTGAGACTCTGTGGCTCGCAACATCACAACTCGGTGTGCAATCCATGTTGATTCGGGCAAAATTTGCACTGTCTGTCTTCCATTAGCTGCTTTTTCAAGAATATTCGACAACTTCTCTTTCATCTCATAGTTAGCTGCCGATGTTCTACGATCATACATACTCACAGCGATTCCAAGGGGTCGAGGCGGAGTTTCCATGGCATCCCTCATGGCCTCAAGGCGGGCTAAAACGTACTCTATTGCCCGTATAGGATAGGGGGCAAATTGTGTCGGTATCAGTACTCCATCAGACGCCATCAAAGCAATGGCATTGACTTTACCAAAGGCGGGTGGTGGATCAATCAGCACAATGTCATAGCCATGATTTTTGAGTTTTCGTTGTAATACCCGATCAATATCAATTGTGCTGATGAGTGCGGGTTCCTTATCGGCTAGGCGAATGTGGGCGGGAACAATGTCAAGATGCAGGTTGCCCCAAGCTCTTTGATAAACTACCTCTTCTAGGCCAACCCTTGGCTCTAGCAATAGGTCAGCAATATCCTTCTTGCCTTGCTCTTCTACATCTTTAAGGGGGTTAATGCCAACGCCAATAGTTAAGTTAGACTGTGGGTCAATATCAATCAAGAGAACTCGCTTGCCCATCGTGGCAAAGGCAGCACCAAGATTGAGGGTTAGCGTCGTTTTACCAACGCCACCCTTGTGATTGAAAATAGTAATGATCATGGGTGACTCCTTAGAAGCGGTTGAGGAGATAGAAAAACTCTTTGCAAGTGCCTTTTCAAAATAATGATAGACTTTGAGCCTTTGCTGGGTTAAGGCAGTCACTAGAGCAGCGGCTACGGAGCGGTGTAAAATTTTAGTCAGTTTCTGAATAGTTTGTTTATCGAGGATACCTGAAGCACATGTCACCTGCTGAAGTGGTTCTCTAAGGGGATTTTGATATAAAAGTTGGTATTCTCGGCCATTGGTAAGTAAGCCAAACACAGCCTGAGCTGCTTCCATGTAGTGCCTCAATTGCTGGCCACCTGTCAGTCGGGACTGCGCTGGGGTTTTGACCTCAATGATCAGATAGTTCAGGGGGCGATCGCCCGTCATCGCTAAGGTCACCAAAAAATCAGGGTAGCCGTTTCCAATCCGAGGTTTCGCCTGATACTCAGAAGACTGATAGCCCCACTGCTTGAGCAACGGTAGGATAATTTTGTGTTCCGTATTTGCTTCATTAGCCATGGGAAGCTGCTATGCAGGGAGCGCGCTTAGAAACACATTCAACAAAATTATCGTTGACAAAAATAAGCAATTCAATTTGTTAACAAATATTTGTAATATAATAAGCGCATGGTCATTCTCTCTTAAGCCAAGCGTGCTAGCCAGTCTGGCATTTCCCGCTCCAGTATATTTTTGGGGGTTTGAAGCATGACTTCTTCATACTCTGGACTTCTTCATACTCTGGATTGAATTGATAATTGCCTGCGATCAACCGCTGAGCATAGTTAAGGAAACGCTAAAGAAATCAGGGTCTTGGCAACTGCGGTCAATGTCTTGATCTAGTTCGTATTGCTGGATGATGTTATCGCAGCAGAGCAGCTTATTCCCATGTCCAAGTAGTGCCCCGACTATACCAGATTCGCCATTGTGCAGACTGAGGAATTCTTTGAAGCAGGGGGGCAGTGATAGGTCAATAGCAGACTCCACTCTGGCAATTTCAGCAGCACTAGCGGGTGGATTCAGTCCTTCTAGGACGTTTGGCGCATGGTTTCTCATCCAGTCAAGGCTGATCGCTAAGCGCTCATGAATGCTCATCAGTCATTCTCCCGTGATACTTTCTGGCAGCAGGCAGAGATATACCATTCTTGTCACTAGGCCTAGAGCAGTTGAAAGACACCTACCAAGAACTGACCCGTGCCGTTGCGAGTCAGGAGAGCTTTGTTCTGGCGTCTAGTTATGTGCCTATGGTATAGGCCAAGGGTGTTGCTTCCCTAGAGTCTCCGCTGGAGTAGTATCATGAAAGCAATTTCAAGCCCACTGGCGTCACCAAGTTAGGAGCATCAATCAATGGATGGCTTTTGGGAAAATGTCCTGCGCTACCAACGGTATTTTGTTACGGTTCTATTGGGCGTAGTGTGGAATGTCGTTGAGCCATTGGTGCCTCTTTTTAAGCGTCCGCTGAGCGCGATCGCCCTCCTTGGCTTCATCGTGGGGTTACTGACATTTGTGGCACTCACGTTACGCGCAATGTTGGGTTTGAGCGCTGCTTAGGGGGGCACGATGGCCTCTTCCCTGCCCATCAAGGCACAAATTGACCTGATTTTGCTGAGTCTCGAAGCCTTGGTTGATGTGGGTTCGGCAGAGGTACTGGCATTGGCAGAAGCCATGGGGTTTGAGGCCTATTTGCCCGATCGCGTGGGGTTATGGCGACTGCGGCAATCGAGTCCTCTGCGGCGGGGTCGCAATGGGCGACGTAAATTGGATGTGGATGAAGCCCGTGCCTTGGCCTTGATCTGCACCCGCTTAGCCCAGCAACACCAGCAAACCATCCGCACAGCCGTTGAACGCTGGCAACAGCAGACGAGTCAGGGTCGCCCCCCCCACTTAGATCCCGTTCTCGGGGATTATATTGACCGCTTCACCAGTTTGTATCAAGAGCGAATGGCCGACGACAGTAGCGATGGTAGTGAATTGGCACAACTGGCCTTAGATTTACTCGTGGATTTGCTCTTTTACAGTACACCCCAAGGGGCACGTCGCCTTTGGATCACCCTGCTAGAACGCACTACTCCTGCGCCCCCATCCCTATCGTTGGTGGAACCTGAACCAGTACCTGCACCAGCCCCTGAATTGCCCACCCTGTTTCCCCATTCCGATGTCTAATGAGTACCACCCTCAGCTACTCTCAACCCACCTGCCAACTGGATGTTGCTGCTGAATTTTTGCCCTTCAGTCAGAAGCTGCGCCGTGCGCCGGTGCGATCGCTCCACTTTAGGCTGGCCTTGGGGGAGAAATTGCGATTTGAGGGCAACGATCGCCAGCTCTATCAACTGAAAACCTTAGTCAACGAGTATATTGATGTTTTCCTCAGTCATCATCAGATACCCACGGAAGTTTCATCAGGGGGCTTTCGTCTGCGATCGCGATCGCCCTTGGAACATGAACTACACCTACCCGATCACTCGGTGATTCCGCTGCAACTGACGGAGTTGTCCGACTTAGTGACGGTTCTGGACGACTGGTCTGCGGCTATGGAACCGTTGCCGGAACTGGTAGATCGCGCCCAATCAGCCTTTGCCCACATTCCCATCTGGGCTAAAAGTGCTGCACTGGCCGTGGGGGTTGTTGCTGCTTTAACCGTCGTCAGCCAACGCTGGCTGCTCCCCCCGGCCGAGATGGTTATGACATCCTCTGAGCCTGCCCGTGAGCAGGCAAACTTGCCACCCCTCACTCTGCCATCCCCCTTGCCAGAATCGCCAGAAATACCCCAACTCGCTCCTCTGCCAAGTCCACCCCCAGCTCCCCCCGAAGCTTCTACCCTAGTGCCGCTCCCTACACCCCCAGAAATGCCCCCACCGGCAACACGACCAGCTCCGCCACCTCCAGCCGCTGCTGTCAAGCCCTTGCCCGCGCCACAACCAGTGACGCCCCCTGCAAACCTCAATCCCAGCTCAGATCAGGGGGATCAAGAGAATGTCATTGTTCAAACTCCCCTAGAGCGTGCTCCCGCAGGCATTGCCTCGGCGCCGATCGCACCCCCAACCGAAACCGTCCCTGTCCCTGCCACTACCCTACGGGAGGTGAAAACTTACTTTCAAGATCGCTGGCGCCCACCATCCAGCTTAGACACGAGTCTGGAATACCGTATTGTCCTCAACCCAGATGGGACACTTGCCCAAGCCCTACCCCTCAATGGTGCGGCAGTTCGCTTTATTGATCGCACACCCATTCCTTTACAGCAAAGTCCCCTTGCCAGTCCCTTTGGGGGCGATCGCCCAGTTTTACTGCGGTTAGTCTTAATGCCCTCTGGAAGCGTGCAAGTGTTTGGTGAAAATTGATGTTCTATGAGGCACTTGAAGAGACGGCGGGGGTAATAGTCGCAATTTCCTGCAAGCGTTTCTTCACTTCTGCGGCACTGGTATAGCGTTCCCGCGGGTCTGGGTGGGTGAGGCAGTTAATCAAATCCACCATGAGCGGGTCTAAATGGGGAATGTCCTCTGCATAGAGACGATACTCCCGGCTACCCCAGCGGAAATAGGTCTCTGGCTCATAGCCCGTGAGCAAATAGACCATTGTTGCCCCCAAGGCAAACAAATCTGAAGCGGGTTCGGGTTTTCCTTCCTGCTGTTCCGGGGCAGAATAGCCGACTGTACCAATAAATGTCCCGGAGTCGGAGGTCAAAACTGAGGCTTTGCCCCACCCCACAAGCACTAGGTTGGTGGTTTCTCGCTGAACATGGGGATGAATGAGATTGGACGGACGAATGTGCAAATGCAACACGGGGGGGGTTTGCTGGTGGAGCAGTTCTAGCAACTCACACACCGGCATGAGCCAACGACTCACCTCGATCACATTCATTGGCCCCTGCTCCTGAACCCGTTGTTTTAGGGATTGGCCATAGACCATTTCTGAAACCAAGTAGGAATCTGAGCCGCACTGAAAGGCTTCCCAAAACTTGGGCAACACAGGGTGTTGGATTTGACACAGTTGCCGCGCTTGGCGTTGAAAGGCGCGAATTTCTTGGGGTGAAGCCGCAAGACTATGTCCCTTGATCACTGCCGTCAGACCACTGCGCCAGCCCAAATAAATGTTGCTTTGGCCAAGGGCACGAATAATCTGGTAATTACCGAGGGTTTTCCAGACGCGCAGGGGCACACCGCACTCAATGCAAAAAAGATCAGTCTCTTGGGCACGGCGATGCTGGCAATCGGGTGGTGCCCGCCACTCGCTCAGTAAATGCACAGGCAGTTGACCCTCAACGGCAAATTCAGCCTCCTCTTCCTCCTCTTGGGTGGTGACACTGGTACTACTAGAGGTGGAGCTACTAGCTTCGGCATTGGAAACGGGTTCGGCAGCGGTACTGAGGGCGGCTTCTTCCCCTGCGTAGGTGCCCTTCTCGGCATCCACTAATCGGCCTTCGGGGACTGTTTCCATACGGGCACTGGGCGTGGCGGGGCGCTGATCAGAACCGAGACGGACTTGGATATTGGGGCCAGAGCGCGCCAAGCGGAGAATGCCGCCATCCATTAAGGTTGCCTGCTGAATGCGTTTACCATCCAAATAGGTGCCGTTGGTGCCAAGATTGACCACTTCCCATTGCAAGCCATTACGGCGGAGTTCCACATGGTGACGGGACACCACCGCGCTATAGAGCACGACGTGATTATCGACTGCTCGGCCAATACGGATGACATTTTCATTTTCAAAGGTCCAGCTTTGGACTGGGGTGGCTTGAACGGGATGGAGTAATGTCAATGTAATCACGTTGTCTAACCGCCTCTTCGTACCTGAATAGACTCGAAAGAACTAGGAGATGCGTTCATAGATGAAGGTGACTAAGTCTCCTTTACCCAAGGCAATGCGATCGCCCGACTGAAGACGGTGACGATTGCCCGGATACAGAGGAATATTGTTAATATATGTACCATTGGCGCTTCCCACATCTTCAATATAATGGGCATCCCCCTCAACCCGCAGATCCGCATGAATACGGGAGACAATTTCTGAGTTGGGGAAGCCAGCGACATCAATATCAGGGGGGATGCGATCGTTGGGCTTGCCAATATGAATCACCGCACGGCCGGTGGGAATTTTCAGTTCAGTACGGGTTTGCACGTGGACAAGCTTCGCTTCGATGGTGGCGATCACCGGCGAGAAGACATGGGCGGGTGGGGGAGGCGGCGGCGATAGGGTTGACAGGCGGCCTTGAGACGCCACAGTTTCCAAAGTGGGGGCAGCAGTGGCTCTCGGTTGAATGATCTCTGGCATAGGGGGTGGACTGACAGCCATGCGACGCAGGTTAAAACCGCATTGGCCACAAAAACTGGCATCTGCTTGAACCGGGGCACCACAATTTGGACAAGAATTCATACTGGGCATGGGCGAAAAGCACGCTTCACATTGAACAGCACCAACGGGATTGGGATGGAAACATTCGGAACAGATAATCATCGTAATGATCCCCTATTCCACTGCCAGTCCAACCAACCTACGACAACAGTCCCCATGGCCTGTCTCAGCATCCCTGAGTTAGTCAAAGGTTAGCTGTCCCTATACCTAGGTTAGCTTTTACACTCCAATTCTATACGGGTTCATCGCAAAACCGCTGCGGAATTAAAATCGACCGCTAACGTAATTGCGAGTCAGGGGGTGTTGTGGCTTTTGAAACAGCAAGCGAGTTGGGGCGTACTCAATGAGCTGATTCACAGCGTATCCCTCAGAGGTGGGTTGCACAGCTAAAAAGGCAGTCCAGTCAGAAATGCGTGCTGCCTGTCGCAGGTGATGGGTTGCCATGATCACGGTGTAGGTTTGTTTAAGGTGACACAGACACTCCTCCATGCGGCGGGTGGCGGCAGTATCAAGCCCCATGCAGGGGTCATCCAGTAGTAGAATCTCCGGCTGCAGGGCGATCGCCCGCGCCAAACAGAGGCGCTGTTGCTGCTCTAGGGACAGGTGCAGTGCAGGAGTGTCTAAATGATCCTTGAGAGTCTCCCACAGATCTACTTGTGCCAACGCAGATTGCACAAGGGCATCCAAATCTCCTTGATAGCCACTCACACGGGCGCCAAAGGCCACATTGTCGTAGATGGATTTCGGAAATAGACTCGGCCTGCTGAAAATCATGGGCAGACGGCGGCGGATTTGAAAGGCATCCCAGTCGTAGAGGTTGTGTTGGCGGTAGTAAATGGCACCGGTAACGTGAATCCCCGGCAACATCTCACTGAGGCGGTTAAAGCACTGCAACAACAGACTCTTACCCGATCCAGAGGCACCAATGAACATCACCAGTTGTCGCCTAGGAATCCTCAGGCTGACATTACTCACCAGCAATTGATGGCGGTAGAAGACACTGAGGTGATGCACATCGAGGAGCGTATCTTGGCCAATGGCGATAGGGTCGAGGGCAGTCATCGGTAGGACGGAGGAAACAGTGTCACTCCCACTTATACCGCCCTGTTGAGTCAGGGGGGCTAACCTTCTTGATGTTCCTCAGGAGAAGAACTGGTGGGGGTGATGATTGCTGCTGAGATGACTTCAGGAGAGTGGCGGGGCGATCGCTCGAAGCCATGGAGGATGACATAAAAACAGGGAATGAGAAAGAGGGTAAGCAGGGTAGCAACCGCCAAACCAGAAAAGACCACAATTCCAAGGGGTTGCAAAAACTCTGATCCTTCTCCTAACCCTAGCGCCAAGGGAAACATCCCCACCACCGTGGTAATGGTCGTCATCAGGATCGGACGCAGACGGGCGGGGGCAGCTTTGCGAATGGCTTGGCTACGACTACAACCCTCCTGCTGGTAAATTTCGTTGGCTAGCTCCACCATGATGATGGCATTATTGACAACAATCCCCACAAGCAGGATGGCACCGACAATCACGGTGGCACCAATGGCAGTTTGCGTGAGGTACAGCCCCCAAATGCCGCCGGCCAAGGCCAAGGGAATCGTAAACATGATCACTAAGGGGTCAAGCAGCGAATTGTACTGTACCGCCATGACTACAAAGACCAGAAAGGCGGCCAAGCTGCCCAAGACGAATAAGGCCTGTTGCAATTGCTGATTGGATTGAGCCGCTGCACTCGGCATCAAGGACACCCCCCGCGGAAACTCCAGATCGTTGAGAATATCATTCACTTGGGCAAGGGCAGCACTGAGACTCGCCCCTTCGACAAGGTTGCCCGCCAGCATGAAGACTTGCTGCTGGTTGATCCGCCGAATTTCCGCCGGTGCTTGACTGGGTTCGATGCGAGCGACATCCCCAAGGCGGAGGGGACGGTTGTTAGGGGTAAACAGGGGAATCGTGGCGAGATCCGCCGGCTCTTGAATGCTTTCACTGTCCAATTGGACGCGAATATCCACCAAGCGATCGCCCCGTTGCAGGCGTGTGGGCACAAACCCCTCCAAAGCCGTTTGAATCGTCTGGCCCAGGTTGAGGGTATTCAGCCCCAGTTCACTGACCCGTTCCCAATCGGGCAGAACTTGAATTTCTGGCTGGCGAGGATCGGCATCGGGACGAAAGCGCACCAACGTCGCCTTCTCATCAAGGACTTGGAGCACTTGGCGACCAAAGCGGTTCAGGGTTTGTTCATCATCACCCCGCAGCATCACATCAATGTCCGCCCCTCGCACCGGCGAGTTGGTGAGAATAATGCCGCGCACTTGGCCGGGACTCAGGCGCAGTCGCACGCCCACAAGGTTGAGTTGATCAAGGGCTTTCGTCGCTTCTGTGATATAGCGATCCGCGCTAACACCGCGCCGCAGAATAATGTTGCTATTGGCTCGCAGCGGATTGGCAATCGTATTGGTGCCAAAGAGGGCACCCCCCGTTGTCGTAAAGACGGCCTCGGTACCCGGTTGTGCCATCAGCACCTCATCCACTGCCGCCATGATGCGGCGACTCGTGGGTAGGGGGGTTCCCGGTGGAAAAATGGCCGTTAGGTTCACTTGACCGGTATTAATCCGCGGTAGCAACTCTTGGGGAATTTGCTGCGCTAAGAGCCAACTGCCGCCGCCAAGCAGGGCGATCGCCAGTCCCACCACCAGCCAGCGTGCCCGCAACACTTGTGCCAAAGCCCATTCATAGCGTCCTGTCAGCCAGCGGAATTTTTCATTAAAAAGGCGAATAACGGCCACCTGTCGCAGGCGATTTTGCACCCGCACCCCCAGTAGGCGTGAAGCCAAAGCGGGTACCACCGTCAGTGCCACCAGCAGCGACGCCGCAACAGCAAAACTAATCGTCAGGATCAATTCATTAAAGAGTAGGGCAATCAAGCCCCCCAGCAACAAAAAGGGCAAAATAGCGACCAAGTTAGTGAGGGTAGAGGCCAAAAGTACCGATTCAATACCTTGGCTGCGGCGTTTGACCTCCTCTAGGTACTGTTCTTGGCTCATGTGATGAGGGTCAATATCCGCCAAGGTTTCCAACATCACAATGGCATTATCCACAACAATGCCTACTCCAAGGGCAAGTCCACCCAAGCTAAAAACATTGAGGGAGAAATGAAATAGCCCCATCAGCAGCATTGCTGCCATGGTTGAGAGGGGAATAGCCAGCACAATAATCAACGTCTGCCGCACCGAGCCAAGGAACAGCAGCACAGCGATCGCCGCCAACAGGGTTCCCGTCAGGCCGGCGGTAATCACATTATTCAGCGAGTTACGAATATAAACCGACTCATCAAGAACAGGAATGATCTGCGCATCGCGGGGCACGAGATTGGCGGCTTGTAGCTCGGCTAAACGCCGCTTGATACCATCGGCGACTTCCACCGTATTGGCTTCCGGCTGCTTGAGAATACTGACTTTAACCGCTGGCTGGCCATTGAGCGTTACGAATACCCGCTGCTCGGCACTGCCATCCACCACTTGCGCCACATCCCGCAGATAGACTCGCTGACCATGGGTGCCCGTCAGCACCACATCCTCAATTTCACTGGCATTGCGAAACCGTCCCACTGTTCGCGTCAAGGGTTCTGCCATTGAGCCGCGAATCCGCCCGCCGGAGACATCTTGGTTGCGATCGCTCAAAGCGGTTAACACTTGATTTAGCCCCACCCCCGTAGCTTGCAGTCGATCCAGATCCACTAGAATTCGCACTTCTTCGGTCGTCCCCCCAGAGATATCCACCCCTGCCACGCCGGGGACAACACTCAGTTCGCGATCCAAATCCTCGTCGGCAAAGACCCGTAACTGGCGACCACTGAGCGTTTCTGAGGTCAGTGCAAACTCATAGACTGGCAATTGCGACGGATCAAACTTAAAGAGGCGCGGCGACTCAATCATATCCGGCAAGCTACTGCGGGCACGGTTAAAAGCAGCAGTGGCTTCATTTAAGGCCTGATCAACATCGCCACCGGGTTCAAAGAATAAGTCAATGCTGACTTGACCTTCGCGGGTTTGGGAATAAACCTGCACCACTCCCTCCGTACGACTGAGGGCTTCCTCAAGGGGCTTGGTCACCTCCTCAACAGCGACGCTAGGTACCACCCCTGGAACATCCAGCCGTACACCAATGCGCGGGTAGGTAATTGCCGGTAGCAAATCCACTTGCAGCCGCATGAGAATGAAGACCGCCAAAACAACGACAGTCAGGGTCAGCATCAGGGTACCGATATGGCGGGTCACCGCCAAGCTGCTAAAGCTAAACCGGGAGGAGGTCATGCAAGTTCAACTAGTGTAAAAGTCATCCTTTAGACACCGCTACTCTAACAAATTGTTTCTCAGCTTTCATCGGCGTAATTTTCTTCCTGAGATATTCCTCAGGCCTGCTGACTTGCTGATGCAGCTCTCACTCAATTGAATTGGTGGGTAAGCTTATGAAGAGCAGGGTGTCATACCCAGACCCAGCGATCGCGCCCCCCATGCTTTGCCTGATACAGCGCTTGATCCGCGCGAGGAATTGAGTCACTCAGCACCTGTTCCCCCGGTCGAAAAAGTGTGACCCCTAAGCTAATGGTTGCAGCCAAAAACTGCTGATCCTCTAGTTCAATGGGTTCGTTTCTCACCGCGGAGCAGAGTTCCTCGGCCACTGATTTAGCATGGTCTACATTGGTGGCAAAAAACAAGAGAACAAATTCTTCGCCCCCCCAGCGAACCAAAATACTATCTTGACAGGCCTCTATCACCTGCTTTGCTCTTGCCGCTAAGGTACGCAGAACCACATCGCCCTGATCATGACCATAGGTATCGTTGATGTGCTTAAAGTGATCGATGTCGAAAATCATGACGGTTAGCAGCGCATCCCCTGTCGCTGCTTGGGACTGGTAAGCCTCAACCCGACTCAACAGAAAGCGGCGATTAAAAGCCCCAGTGAGGGGATCTAACCAAGCCAAGGCCAACAGCGCTTGCTCTCGCTGGCGCATATCACTGATGTCAGAAACAATCCACACACGCCCTAGCCGACTGTCGCCTCGCACGGGATGGGTGTCAATGAGGAAGGTTTTCTCACCCATCAGACACTCCCCCTTCGCACTGAAGTTTGCATCAGCACTCAAGCCTTGAAAAATTTGGGTTAATTCGTCGCCGTTATCGCATCTCTGCCGTGCCTGTTTCATTTGCTCGGCAACGACCTGAACAGGATGGCTCCCTGCTGGCAGTTGCAACCACTGACTGGCATAGGCATTGACCATGGCTGTAGAGCCATCCCCCTTGATCAAAACCAAGCCCAGCGGCACGGTGTCGAAAATATCTTGGAATTGCACTTCAAAAATGACGCTGCTTTGCCGTTGGCGATGATGGGTCAACAGTTGCCGATAAAGAGCCGCGATATAGCCTTGTTGTTCTGCGAGTTGCCACAGTAGCCCCTCTACGGGATTCACCAATAGCAACCCTTGCTGCCACTGCTCCGGCTCACCGCATGGAAGGTAAACAATTCGCTCAACTTTGTCTAAAAGGCAGAAAAAAATAGAGGGCAATTTTAGAAAAGGCGTGACATCAATGACAGCCCCCTCAACCAAATCTTGCCACGGGGCGATAATTTCGACGTTGGGAAATCGGGAGGTGCTAGTTGTGGTGATAATTTGTGCCCGATTGCCTTGGTGATCGACTGTTAAGGCCAGGACAAGGTCAGATTGAGACCAATTAGCGACTAGATGACAAAATGCTGTGATAGCATCGGGAGCAGGGAGAAGTTGGCGGGGTAGATGTTCGTGCAAACTTTTGAGCATGCCCTAGTCAGAATGGATTATAAATTATACAATTATATATTTTCTGAGTAAAGAACCAACGACCTCAGGATGGGTCATGTGGGGGAGATGGCCTCGCGCCTCGATCCAATCAAGGGTACTGTTGGGCAATTTCCTATGCAGCCACAGTGCCACCGCTTGGGGAACGACAAAGTCGTCACGGTTAAAAATAAGGTGCACGGGTTGAGACACTTTGCCCACAAACGCCCTTGTGTCAGAGTCAAAAATGACTTGGAGTGTGCGCAAGGCAACGCTTGGCTGCAATCGAAAGAGGGTTTTTGAAAAATCAGCTAGTCGATGATCCTCAGTAACGCCAAACATCAGGGGGACAAACCCCGCAGCCCATGCTTGGTAGTTGGTGACTATGGCGTCATAAATGGCCTGTAGGTCTTCGGGGGTAAGGGTACCGGGATAATTCTCGTCTTTGAGATAGCAGGGGGAAGGGCCAATCCAGATGTGTCGTCGAAACAGGTCAGGTCTGGCGATCGCGGCAATCGCCCCAATCATGCAACTCACAGAGTGGCCAAGATATACACAAGACCGAACGCCAAGGCCATCCAGTAGTTCAATGAGATCATCCGCATAGCCATATAAATGACTGTGTCTTTGCAGGTCGTAACGGCGCAGCGTATCTTCATCAGAGCCACAGCCGGCAAGATCATAGCGGATATAGGTGAAGCCCTTAGGGAAGAAAGGCGTTAGGTAATCCCAAGCACTTTTATCAGTACCAAAACCATGTCCCAGCACAACGGGAACTATCCCCCACTGGTCAATCTGGACATATGGCTTTAGAGACTCGGGAACACAAGCAACTTGACGTGTCATTGGTATAGAAGTTTCGCACTAATAAGCCAATTAGTTAAAATTTTCTAATTTTTAGGGGATGAATGGAGTTAGAAACCTTAAGGGCAATGCTACAAAAAGGATAGCATCTACGAGGAAGAGGACTAGGTGATCTAGCAAAACTCTTTTTTACTTGAGAAAGCAATCTTTAACAATTCCCTATTGACTGGCAAACTGTTGCCGCAGCCGTCGCAGCGCAGCCCCTGTGCCTTGGGTTGCCGCCTCTTTGAGGACAGCACTCATCAACTCTACTAAGTGAATTTCTGGAAAATAGCGGCTTTTGCATTGAGGGACATAGGTCTGACCATGGAGGGCATAAATGCTCAAGCCGATTGACTTGAAGAGCCACACTTCAGGAACGTGATAAAGAAGGTAGTCTTCAGCCGCCGTATAGGTGGTGACATCAATTTCAATCCCCAAGTCGGGCGGCGGATCGGTTTGCTAATCAATACGGTCTTTGCCGACGGCTGCTGTCCAGTTGTCAATATAGAAGCAATAGTCAGGCTCAATGCCGCCAATCTCAGGAATCTCCATGGTGATCGGCGTAAAGGCTTCGTAATTGCGCTCCTCACTATCCAGCAAAATTTTGAGAATATCGGCAACAATATTCGCTTCACGGCCATGACGGGGGAGAGGACTCATGAGTAGAATTTCCCCTTGACGAAATTTGATGCGGGGAATTGAACCATCACCACGGCTGTCCCGTAGGCAACAGTCATCTTGCCAAGTGCGGGCATGCGTAGCACACTGCCAGAGGGAAGAACAATTTTGGTGGGAGAAACAACGGCATACATGAGCGGCATCCGCAATCGGTTTAGTTCCACTGTGCCACAGGTTAGGGATTCAAGGGCTTTGCATGGCCGGATTGCGCGGACTGCCCTCCCATTGCACTAGCCTAGAAAAGGCAGAGATTCAGAAAAGACAAAGATGCAAGACGGGCGTGTGATTGCCGATTCAATTTCGCCAGCAGGGGTGCGCTTGGTGACACTCCAACTCACATATCCGCGCTTTATCCATAGTGAACTCCTTACCCATCGCGTGTTTTCCCGCAATTCCGCTAGTTCGCGAGCCGTTCCTGTAGCCAAACTGATGGAGCAAGTCGAACACAACCCCGTTATTCCCTACCATTGGGGAAAAAATCAGCGGGGGATGCAGGCACACCAAGAAAGTGAACATAAGGAGGCTGCCAAGGAGATTTGGCTAAAAACTCGCCTTGCGGTTCTTGAGGGGGCACGCCAACTCCATGAGCTAGGAATCCACAAGCAGGTGGTCAACCGCATGCTGGAACCGTGGATGTGGATGCAAACGGTTGTCAGTAGTACCGAGTGGGATAATTTTTTGCGCCTGCGCAATCACCCCAATGCCCAGCCAGAAATGCAGGCCTTGGCCAAGCTGATTCAGCATTTGCTTGAGACCCATGCACCCACTCCCATTGCTGTGGGGGATTGGCATCTTCCCTATATCGATCCCAGTGAGCGGGAGCAATATAGCCTTGAAGAATGTAAGTACATGTCTGTGGCGCGCTGTGCACGAGTGTCCTACTATCTGCGGGATGGCCAACGCAGTGATCCGGCCTCGGATCTGGCTCTCTACCAGCGCTTGGCAGGAGCAGAACCCAAGCACCTGTCTCCTCTAGAGCATGTGGCAGAATGTATGGGCGATCGCCAGCCCTATGCCAATTTTGTGGGTTGGCGGCAGTTGCGTTACTTTGAGGAGAGAAAATCAGCACATGCCCGCCAATGATCCACGATACACTGAGTAGCAGAAGACACCATTTACTCAGTTGACAAGAGCGAGGAGCGCAGCCATGGACGTTGCCATTAACGTGAAACCGATCCTACTGGCCATTACGCCGGTGTTTATTTTGCTGTGTTTGGTCTTTGGCACCCGCAATGGCTTCTACGATACCGATAACTACCACGGCAACGGTTCTGCTCACTAAAGCTAACCAAGGAGGGTGACTGATCACGATTCATGATCGAGTGCCTCAACTATGGGGTGGGTCACGCCGATGAGGGGGTGTGCATTGGCCTAGGAATTGGCACCTATCGGATTTTGCTGGACTGTGGTGTGCCGTCCCTTGATGTGTTGCCCCTCGATGAGATTGAACAGCATCCCTTTGACTTGGTGCTGTGTAGCCATGCCCACGCGGATCATGCCCAGAGTCTCTTGGCACTCCATCGCCGTTTTCCCCATATTCCCATCTATGCCAGTGAGGTCACGACGCAACTGTTGCCCCTCAATTGGCCGGATGAAACGGTACCGCCCTTCTGCCGTGCGTTGCCTTGGCGATCGCCCGTTGAGTTTGGCGATGGTCTGACAGCAGAACTCTTTCCAGCAGGACATCTACCGGGGGCAGCCGTCTTTGTCCTCACCTACCAAGACGCCAACACAGAGCAACCGCCCTTAAGTGTGGTCTATACAGGGGATTTTTTCCTCTCCCATACGCGCTTTACGGAAGGATTACCCCTAGCAGATCTGCGGGGTCTGCAACCGGATGTGCTGATCATTGAGGGCAGCTTGGGTACAGCGCGTCACCCCCACCGCCGTCAACAGGAAAACCAACTGGCAGAGCGCATCCGCACGGCGGTTGACCAAGGCTACAATGTGCTGCTCCCCCTGCCGCCCCTCGGTACGGCTCAAGAAATTCTCATCCTGCTGCGCAGTCACCATCTTTTTACGGGACAGCCGATTCAGATTTGGGTGAGTCGAGCGATCGCTCGCGGATGTGATGCCTACCTCACGGTTTTACCCCATTTACCCACGGCCATTCAAAATTTTGCCCAACACCAGTCCCTCTTTTGGGATCAGCGGGTTAAACCCCAAGTGCAGCCCTTAAGCGATTTGGCGCAAATTCGAGGCGAAGCCCCCACCATTGTCCTTGTGGAGGAGGATCAAGACCTGCGTCCCTACGTCACCCAAGGGAGACGGCCTTGGCTCGTGCTCTATCCGCGTCTGCGCTATGGTCAGCCCTTTCGGGGAGGTGATCCTGCCTTAGCCAGATTACCCAATGTAGAGGTGGATACGTTTTTACTCTCCCTCCATGCCGATGGCCCTGCAACGACTCAACTGATTCACAATATCCGCCCGCAGCATGTGGTGCTTATCCACGGCGATCCGAACTACCTTGCGGATTTAGCCAGCCTCAACGAACTGAGCAATCGCTACCATCTGCACACTCCCACCAGTGGCTCCACGATTCAATTTCCCATTGGTCAACTGACGCTTTCTACCCCCAGTTCATTGGTGCAATTGGCCTATGAGGGGGAGGTGAGTGAGTGGAACGATGAAGCGATGATTCGCCTACCGGCAGCGATTACCACCGACCCCCGCTGGCGACGGCTGGCGGACACAGGCTTTGTTTTGGCGTCTTGGCAGGGAGAGCAATTGCTGATTCGCGGTATGACCCCGAAAGAAGTGCTCGGTGGTACCTCAGCCACGATCGCTCCCGATCAGCAGAGCTGCTTTAACTGCCAGTTTTATCGGGGTCAACGCTGCTGGAATGAAGCCTCTGCCCTGTACAACTTCAAAGTGGCACCGGAGGGGTATTGTCCAGCCTTTGAGCGGGCAGAAACGCAACCGGAACCCGAAAGCTAGGCCACTTGGAGTTGCCGCCGCAGGGTGACCGTCGGACTTTCCGCGCCTGTTTTGGGGTCAATGGCGATCGCCATCAGGGCAATGGAACGCACACTTGCCGGGACATCAATGTGGAGAACGGTTTGCCAATAATCACCATAGCGATAAAAATCAAACTCCACGAGCCAGCGCGGACCAGCAATTAACTCCCCGGTTTCACCATTGGTAATCCAGACTTTCACAGAGCACCCCCGTTGGGTGGCAGGCAAATTGACCTTGAGGTGCAAGGGAGAGACTAATGGCTCCGGCGACAGCATTAACTGGGGCGGGGTTAATAGATAGGGACTCTTGGGATCAGTGGGCGGTGTAGGCTCGGCCGGGGACGCTAATTCTGCTAACTGCTGCAACCGCGACCAAAATCGTTCTTGGCGATCAATGGGCAAATCCCGCGGTGGCGGTACTGTGACGGCTGAAAGGGGCTGACAAAAAGTGGGCAAATCCACCATGATAGGTGCTTTTACTGGTTTCAATTGGGGAGGGAGGGAAAAACCGCTCACAGGTACCGGTTCAAGGGCAATATCCGCTAACACGGGCAACTGCGGACCGGCGGTGGTTTTGCTCAGCGGTGGAGCCGGTTTAGGGGCAGGCGGTGGCGCCGAGACAGCAGGAATTTCCGGTGCGGGCAACACCGTGACCATAAAGGCTTGGACTTGGCGTAAATCGCTGCGCTCTAGAGGCTCTTGGGGCTGGAGACGAGCTTCGCCGACCATAACGGGGTAATCCGCTAGGGGGGTCAGCCTACACTGAAAAGACCATTTCCCTTCACGGGCGATCGCCGGCACTGAGTGCTCCTGCACCACATCGCGAGTGACGGGATTGCGCAAGCGAATCACCACGGTACCGGGAACAGCGACGGTTCCCTCCAACACCAAGGTTTCATCGGCAAAGATGGTATAAGCACTTTGGGGCAATTCAATCAGTGTTGTGGGGAGGGCAGGGGCAGCAGCGGTTGGTTCGGGGGGGTTGGGCGGGGGAGAATCACTCACTGGGGTTGATGGCTCTGGGACAGCGGCAATAGTTTTTGGTGCTGGCAAATCCCATTCTTCACTTTGGGCAAGAACATCGAGGGCGATCGCAAAGCGGTCTGAATCGAGAACGCCCTCTTGCACCACACGGCATTGAAATTCCCAGCGCCCCGGCTGTAAATACGTAAAAGGCAGAATCCCCATTAGCCCGGTGGAACTGCTGCGGTGGGTGCGGCGTTGATAGCGTTGCTTGGGTACCCCCTGATCATCGTAAAGATGGGTAATTTGCACTTCCACCGAGGTTTCGGCAACCGGACAACGCGCCATCAAGCGGTAACTGCCCTCCAACACCTCCGCCGATGGTGGCTCTAGGGGCAACCAAGCGCGATCGCCCTCCTTTTGTAACAAAAATTCCCATCCGCCCATAGGTCATTTTTACGCTGCCACTGCTTAGGATATTGCACAGAAGATGCCATATTATGCAATCTGCGACGCCAATTTCGGTTTATTGGAAGGCCACCTGCACCAATGAAACATCATCGCTGCCAAAGGCATTGACTGCTGCATGGCTCTGCACTTGGCGAATCAACTGGGGCAATGCGGGAACAGGTTCTTGGGCGTGAGCCGCAATGAGCAACTCCTTAAAGGCGTCGAGTCCCCAAATGCGATTCTCAGTGGTTTCAAACTCGTAGATGCCATCGCTAAAAAGATAGAGAACCGCCGGGTCGGGCACTTCAATCGTGACTTCGCTAAAGACCATGTCAGCAAACATGCCAATGGGAATGCCCGGTGTCTTCAGGGAGGTCGCTTGCCATTGATCAGCCGCACAGGTGAGCAGCAGGGCAGGGGGATGCCCGCCACTGGCATAGGTCAACTGCCGCCTCTGGCGATCGTACACGCCGTACCAAATCGTGAAATACTTTTCGTGCTGATCCATCATTTGAAAGCCATTGTTGAGGGCTTCAAGGACTTGGGCAGGGTGCAGATAGTCAAACGTACCGCTCGTTTGCTCTCGCGTGGTACTGCGCAGGAGGTTCAAGACGGAGACCGAAGGTAGAGCAGCGCCCAAGCCATGGCCTGAAACATCGAGAATATAGAGCACTAGATAGCGATCGCCCATCCAGAAAAAGTCAAAGCAATCGCCGCCCAACTGACTCGACGGCAAGAAGTAGTAGTTGATTTTGCAGGGAGTGTCTTGGGGCGCAGGCAGGAGCGATCGCACATAGGCCGCTGCTTCGTGGAGTTCCGCTTCAAGGAGTTGTTTTTGCTTAAGCAAGTCTTGGTTGAGTTGGTACAGGCGCAAACCCGCTTGAATCCGTGCCCGTAGTTCATTGGGGTCAATGGGCTTTGACAAAAATTCATCGGCACCGGCATCTAACCCCTGAATGCGATCCTCTAACTCCCCCTTGGCAGTGAGCAGGACAAAAAAACTGCGGGAGAGTTCCTGATCCTGTTTGATTTGGCGGCACACCTCTAGGCCGTCCAGTTCGGGCATCATCCAGTCACAGATGATCAGCGCCGGTTTTTCGACGGTGGCGATCGCGATCCCCTCGCGACCATGGCTAGCAACCGATACCTGATAACCCAAATCCTTCAGCGTTTTCCGCAGCAAGAGTCGGGTGGTGGGATCATCATCAATAACGAGAATTCGATAGGGCTGGCGATCGCCACTCATAGCCTCAGCCTGAGAAATCTCCCCCTAGTGTATCCCAAGGCTCTTGGCTATTTTTGTGTTTGTCTGGGATCAAGGGCATCCCGCAGGCCATCGCCGACAATATTGAAACACAGCACAGTCAGGACAATTAATGTGGCCGGTGCCCAGACCAACCACGGCTGCAAGACCAAAATCGAAGCATTGGTTGCCAAAGAGAGCATATTGCCCCAAGAGGGATCCGGCTGCTGGATTCCCAAGCCAATCAGACTGAGTACCGATTCCGCGACAATAAAGCTGGGAATGGAGAGGGTCGCGGCAATAATTACATAAGTCGCCGTCTGGGGAATAATGTGCCGCACAATAATGTAGAGCGATCGCCCCCCCATTACCTGCGCCGCTTGGACAAAAGCCATTTCTTTGATCCCCAGCACCTGACCGCGAATCACCCGTGCTACCCCCGCCCAACTCACAAACGATGTGATCACGGTAATTAGCAAAAATCGCTCGCCACTACTGAGTCCGACTGGGAGTACCGCCCCCAAGGCCACCAGCAGATAGATGGTCGGCAGCGTCATCAGCACCTCAACACCCCGCATCAAAACTGCATCGAGCCAGCCGCCAAAGTAGCCAGAAATCGCCCCCACGAGAATACCAATCGGGAAGGCGATCGCGACCCCCACAAGGCCAATACTGAGGCTAATGCGGGCACCAAAGAGCAGCCGGCTCAACTGATCGCGTCCTTGGTCATCCGTTCCCAACAGATTCAGATAGCCCTTGCCCACCGTACCAAAGAGATGGCGATCGCTGGGGAACCCCGCAAAAATGGTACGCGGTTCAATTTGCGGATTGCTGAGACTCCAGCGGGTCGGTAGGGGCAGCGTAATTTCTAAGAAGCGATAGGGGCTGCCCTTAACAAAGAGGCGAATCGGCGACGGTTCCTGCCAGTCCACCATCAGAGGACGTTCCCCTGTTTCCAAGTTCACAGGCCCCAAGCGGGTGGGATAGACATGGGGACCTAGCCACTGACCATCGGGCGTGCGCCAGTAAATCCGGGTGGGGGGCAGCAGGGCACCATCCACTTGAAAGGTATAGGGACTATAGGGGGCAATAAAATCTGCGGCGATCGCCAGCAGGTACAACGTCAGCAACACCCCCAAACTAACCATCACTAAGGGGTTGCGCCGCAACGTTTGCCAAGGGGTCATTCGTCACTCATCCGCTAGGGTACAGCCACTATACAGCCTTTTTTCTATCCTAGGGCTGCTCTGACAGACTGAATGCCTACACGTATTCCGCGCTTCTAGAGAGGGACGGTGCTGTAGATAAATTTGACCCAAAAATCAATCAGTGATAAATAAAACTTAACAAAGTAACACGAAATCACTTTTTCTGTTAAATAGATTCGGTATCACTATATGATTATATTGATTATGATTATATTGATTGCTTCAAACTAACATATTGTTAAAAATAATACTTTGTGTTTCAAATAAAGTGGTAGCTTGATTAAATCTAATGATTTCTACTCAGATCATTCTCGCAGACACCCTTTTTCTCTCTAGTGTGGGTACCTGTTGATTAAAGAACAATTTAGTTGCTTTATTCATTTGAATAGCGTTCTGATAGAGGAAATATAGAGCGAATGGAAAAACCAAAGCCCCAGAAGTGTTGAATTCTGCAACAAAACTTAACATCCTAAGTGACAAGTAGCTCTGGCTGCCAATCAAAGCTCCAATGCACTATCGAGCAGCGGCGACTCAGTTCCAGTTGCAAATATCGCAATTTGTCTAATAGCTTCCTGCCAAAGTATTCAGGTATCTCCATTAGCTCTAAAATTAAGTACCCAATCAAAACCATATAAATCTGATTTATCACCCCATTCAAACTCTTCGTAATCAGCTTGTCTAATGATAAATGCATCTTTAGAAACTTCCATAAGTTCTCAATCCCCCACCGATGCCGATACAGCTCACTCACTTCCTCATCACTTAGATGCATTAGATTCGTCGCAATACGAAACTCTGTTCCATGCTCATCAAAAAATTGAACCACTCGGTATCTCTCATGATTGAGCTTCATTCTCATGTTATTCTTGATACGCACAACAAATAAACACTTCCTCTCACTCAGCCGCTCTAAAAATCTCCAACTCGCAAACCCTCTATCCATGATGGCAACGGCATTCTCAGGGATCATTTCTAAAATCTCGTCTTGAAAGCTTAGGTCATGTCTCTCCCCAAAAGAGACTACTGCCTTACCCAGGATGTTCTCTGTTAAATCAAATCCTGTAATTAACTTCACTTGATGGTATTTGTAGAACCAAAAGAGCTTACTCGTCAGGGTAATGACGGTTGAATCAATAGGAAACAGCATCAGACTTGAACAACGATGTCTCTTGCGAGCTTGAGACATGAGATGAGTGTAAATCCTCTCAAATAAGGTGGTTGTTCGAGTTTTGTTCGCCTTGGAAAACGTGGACATATCCACTGTAATCCCCGAATGATTCAAGCGATAAAATAAGGCTCTCATGCTGGTTAATCCTTGGTCGAGAATGTAGGTCAACCAGATTTTGAAGAACAATTGAGAGTTGAGGACGGGGTAGTCGCAAGGGCTGAGCTGCTTGAGAATAGACTTGACAAGAACTGAAAAAGATGCCATAGTAAGCTGATTAATTTTTCTTCTTTTGAGGGAAGAATACGACATTTCTTCCCTTTTTTCTAGCCTCTTAAACTATCTTTCAACACTTCTGCCAAAGCCCCTAACTGGTAAAGCACTCTTGCAGCGATTAAGTGAACTAGGTTCTGCATCCCGTAAAGAAGCCGCAAAGCTCTGTGGTTACTATCGCGTCACAAAATCCGGTGAGGTGCGTGTCAACTTAGGGAAATTTTACGAAGCGGTACTTGCTGCCGGTGGACTAGAAGTCCAGTCATCGGAAAAAGAAGTCAATGCTCAATCAGGACGGGGGCGATCGCCCTCCTATCGGGTGAAGGTGCACCAAAATGGTCAGATTGTCATTGGTGCTGCCTATACCAAAGCAATGAACTTGAAGCCGGGGGACACGTTTAAAATCAAGCAGGGGTATAAACATATTCATCTCTACTTGATTGATTCTGACGAGAGGAATGGCACCGCCGCAGAATGATCAATGGTTAGCACTGATTGTCGGCAATAGTCGGCAGCACTGGGCGTTATTTAGGGGTGAACACTTAAGCCGCACTTGGCACCTCCCCCCTGAGGGATTTGCCTTCAACCCTGCCCAAGAGTATTCAAGACTGCCCTGTTGGGGGGCGAGTGTCGGTTCTGTGCCCTTGCACCATGTTCATCCGACAGCAATTGAACTCACCCTAGGGGATATTCCCATTCCCCAGATGTATCCCACCTTGGGGATTGACCGTGCCCTTGCCCTCTGGGGGGCGCTTCAGGTCTATGGTGCACCCGTGTGTGTTGTTGATGCAGGCACCGCACTGACGTTTACCTTAGCCAATGCCCAAGGGGAATTTGCGGGAGGTGTGATTCTGCCGGGGGTCGGATCAATGGCGCGGGCGCTAGCGGACTATACGGCGGCTTTACCCTGTGTTGCCCTGCCCCCAAACCCACCTCACCGCTGGGGCAACACCACCGCTACGGCCATTGAAAGTGGCCTCTACTACGGCACTGCGGCAATCCTACAGAGCTATCTGGGGGCATTTTTGCAGGACTACCCCCAAGGCACGGTGGTTGTCACCGGGGGCGATCGCCCCTTCATCAGTGAGCTGTTGCGGACATTTTTAGACCCCGATCGCTGGCGTGAAGACGATCATTTGGTTTTTTGGGGGATCCGCGCCCTCCGCAACCCAACCGCTAAGATAGAAATGCACCCAGTAAACAGGATTAACTAATTCCAGCAATGGAGCGGCCTCATGACTTTAGGGATTTGGCCTTGGGGCTAGTCTCAGCCCAGAGTTTTCCGGCGATCGTTGGCATTGCCGATCACATGCTCAAATCCTCCGATGTCCTCCTAGTGGGCTATGAAAAAATTGGCAGTGGCCACTGTACCGCGATCGTGCGCGGGCGAATTGCTGATGTGCGTCTGGCTGTGGAAGAGGGCGCTGAACGGGCGCAGCAGTTTGGTCAAGAACTCAGTACACTGGTGATTCCCCGACCTGACCCCAACCTAGAGAAAATTCTTCCTATTGGCAGTCTCCTCGCCCAGATTGCCTCTAAAAGTCGCGGCCATCGCCTCAGTAGCCACGCAGTTGGCCTATTGGAAACCCGAGGATTTCCAGCTATGGTGGGGGCAGCGGATGCCATGCTCAAGGCGGCAGATGTGATGCTGACAGCCTACGAAACCATTGGCGCCGGTTTGTGTACGGCCATTATTCGTGGCACGGCCTCCAATACCGCGATCGCCCTTGAGGCCGGGATGGCAGAAGCCGATCGCATTGGCGAACTCCATGCAGTGATGTTGGTACCCCGTCCCCTTGAGGATTTGGATCAATCGTTGCCCTTGGCACCCGCCCTACAACGGGAACTGCAACCCCTGCGCCTACCCCTTACCCTCAAGCAAAAAGACACCGAACCCCTTGCCCTCCAAGGCGCAGCTCAAGAAAGTGTGGCTGTGGAAGCTCCTGCCGAAACGGTGCCCGTTGAACCCTCTGCCAATCCCTGACCAGCAATCCAGCCCGTTGTCCACGCACTTTGCAGGTTAAAGCCCCCCGTCACACCATCAATATCGAGAACTTCCCCCGCGAGGAATAGCCCCTCACAGCAGCGGCTAGCCATGGTCTTGAAGTCCACTTCCTTGAGAGCCACCCCACCACAGGTGACAAACTCCTCCTTGAAGGCGCCCTTGCCAGCGATCGCGAATGTCCCGCGCTGCACTGCCTCAGCGAGGGCGAGGAGTTGTTTTTTGCTGAGATGCGCCCAAGTTTGCTCAGCAGGAATTCCTAGGGTCGTTGTCCAGTAGCTCCAGAGACGACGCGGTAACGGCAAGGGACAATGGCGAGCGATCGCTCGCTTGGGGGTATCGGCACGACAGGCTGCCAACTCCGCTTGAATCTGGGGCAGCGATAGATAGGGGAGCCAGTTGATAACCAATGTGCCACGGTAGTTGTGAGCTGCCAAAGCCCGTGCCCCCCATGCCGAGAGTTTCAAGATCACGGGTCCACTCAAGCCCCAATGGGTCACTAGAATCGCACCTGTTTGAGTTAAGGGCGGCTGCTGTGGCAGTTTGAGGGTCGCTTCCACCGGTTCGACACTGAGACCTGAGCGCTCCTGCAAGAGCGGGTCATCAATTTGAAACGTAAACAGAGAAGGGACGGGGGGAATCATCGTGTGTCCCAATTGCGCCGCCAAGCGATACCCTTGGGGACTGCTGCCCGTGGCCAAAAGGACGCGATCGCCCAGAAGGGGTTGATCCTGTTGAGCAACTGTTACCTGAAACTGGCTGCCCACCTTGGCAATGTTCTTTACTGCCGCACGGGTACGGATGCGAATCCCTAAGGCCGTTGCTTCCTGCATCAGACAGTCAATAATGGTTTCTGAATCATCACTGACGGGGAAGACTCGCCCATCGGCCTCAGTTTTCAACTTCACCCCCCGCGCCTCAAACCACGCCATTGTGTCTTGAGGTTGAAAGCGACTAAAGGCACCCCGCAAGGCCTTGCCGCCACGGGGATAGTGCTGCACCAATAGGGCTGGATCAAAACAATGGTGGGTGACATTGCAGCGACCACCGCCAGAGATGCGGACTTTGCCAAGCACCGTTGCCCCAGCTTCTAAAATCGTGACGCGATCGCGGGGATTAGCTGTCGCACAGGCGATCGCCCCAAAAAATCCCGCGGCCCCGCCGCCAATCACCAAAATTCGCCGACCGACCATTAGGATTCCAAAGGATGAGTATTTTCACCTTTGCCGTTGCGATCGCGCGCCAAATGAAGCTGTTGATGCAGCCGACCCACGGCAATCCCCTCTGCGGCCATCAAGTTGAGTACCCGCCGCCGAAACTCCCGCCCCACAGCCCATTGTTGTCCTGGTTGGGTTTTAATCCAAATGCGCACGAGTAAACCACTGGCAGTAATTTGATCAATCCCTAGAACCTCTGGCTGCTCCAACATCTTGAGTTGCCACTCAGGCTCCTCGTAAAAACGAAGACTCAAGTCATTGAGCAACGACAAAAGGCGATCGGGATTCGTCTCAATATCCACCCACAGTTCGAGATTAACCCGCGACCAAGTGCGGGTGAGATTGGCCACTTTGGTAATCGTACTATTGGGAATAGTGATCAGGCGACCCTCGGCATTGCGCAACTGAGTAATGCGTAAATTGAGATTCTCCACCATCCCTGAATAGGGTTCAATTTCCACCACATCGCCAATGCCATACTGATCCTCCCAGACAATCAACAGCCCATTGATAATGTCCTTAACCAAGTTCTGGGAGCCTAGAGAAATTGCCAAAGCTAAAAAGCCCCCCACTGCCAAAATTGACGAGACTGGTACCCCCAGTGAGCCTAGAATGACTACCAAACGAGTCAGGTAAATAACAGCGGTCTTAACGCTCCGCATAACTTCAACGGTGGTGCCAATCCGCAAGGTTTTGCGCTGGGTATCAGCAAACTTGAGAAGATTGTAATGCTCCCAAAAGACGCGGATGCGATCAAAAGCCAAATCGGCAAATTGATTGAGCAACCCCGTTCCAAACCAGACAACCATCCAGAGAATCGGCAAGCCATAGACTTGGGAGCTCAGCCAGCGGGTCATGGGAAAGAGGCGCAAAATGGCAGCGGCGCCCAACAGCCACAGAGCCACTTGTCCCCACAGAAGGAGATAACGCACAAGGCGAATCAGTTTGATGCGCTGCTTGAGAAAAAAGTTGTGCCGCAGATGGGGCAAGAGAGGTAACACCCAATTGGGTTCTGGGGTCTGCGGTGCCATCGTCTCAAGTTGCCGTTGCAGATGCTCCTGTTGGTGCATAAGGAACCGCTGCACCATCAATAGGATGAAACTCCCCCCAGCAACCTTGAGGAAGATCAGCGTGGCAGTCTGAATTTGCGACCTTAGCGCCGTGTGGGTGCGTTCCTGAATGGCTCGATTCATCTGCTCCTGCAAAATGTCCCGCCACTGCTGTGCAAGGCTCTCGGGAGGCAGTTGATGGTAGTCGCTATCCGCTTCTGTCACGCTGAGTAGGCGAGTGGTGCGTTCTGCTTGGCCAATGCGGGCACTGATTACCAAAACCTTATTGAGGCGAGCAACACCAATGTTCACAAGTTCGGGCGATCGGCGGCGTTGATGGATGGCACTATGGAGGACTCGCCGTAGATTTGATTCAATGAGTTCAGCGCGAACTTCAACGGGAATGGCCTCACCGGGATCAGTGCGATCGCGCACCGTCGGCGCAGCAATGGTAAAAAGGGTGCTGCCATCAAAGCGAACATCGGCAATTTCCAGTTCACCAATGCGGGTGACGCCGGGGGGTGGGGGGGTGGCTGCGGTTTGACTGATGCCGGGTATGTTGAGCTGCGCCACACTCGGCCACGGCGAGAGAATGGCTAAAAAAAATCCCACAAGGGCGATCGCTCCCCACCGCCACAGTCGTTGATGCACCTTGATCATCCGCTGTTACTGCTGTTCTGCGAGGCACCGTTTGTCAAGAGGATCCTCTCACCTTTTGAGCGCTTGACCGAGTGTCAGGAGGGGCGATCGCCAAGGGCATGGGGAACGCGATCGCTAACCACCTCACGGATCAGGGAAAGGCGAGAGGAAATATAGCGTTCTAGATGAGAGCGCTGGTGGTGTTCTAAAGGATAGACATGGCTAAACTGGGTCACTAGCCACCCCTGTAGGGCGCGATCGTCCAAACTGAGCAGTCGTGCGACTTGTGCGTGTTCCACAAAATGCCAGAATTGGCGAAGGAGAGAGGGGGTCATGCTGGCCCTCCTTTAAGATTGTCTTTAGATTTGTCTATCTACTACCATACGTTGCCCCCTCACGATTGGGGATGAATCTGCCGAAGCTGCAACTAAAGTTAGGGAATCCACATGAAGTTATGTAAACTTCTGTCGCGATTTCCAAAGCTCAGCCCTCACACCACCATGGTCTTCAGGGGGAGGGGTTCCCAAGGGTAGGACAGTGAACCGCTAAAATAATAAGGCTTTACCAATCTATCAATTCAATTACTGGGGTCTATGCGCACACACTACTGTGGCGATGTTCGGCTAACGGATCTAGGGAAGACCGTCACCCTCTACGGCTGGGTGGATCGGCGGCGAGATCATGGCGGCGTGATCTTTATTGACCTGCGCGATCGCTCGGGCATTGTCCAAATTGTCAGTGACCCCCAGCGCACCCCCGACGCCTATGCTCAAGCGGATCGCCTGCGCAGCGAGTATGTGGTCAAAATTGTCGGTCGCGTCAGCAAGCGCCCTGCCGATTCTGTCAACCCGAAATTGGCCACAGGGGACATTGAAATCTATGCCGATCACATCGAAGTGCTCAATACGGTGCGCCAACAACTCCCCTTTGCCATCTCCAGCACCGAGAATGAGCAAGTCCGCGAAGAAGTGCGGCTGCGCTACCGTTATCTCGACCTGCGGCGGGAACGAATGGCACGGAATTTACGCTTACGCCATCGGGTGGTTCAAGCGATGCGACGTTTCCTAGAGGATGAGGCGGGCTTTATTGAGGTGGAAACTCCCATTCTCACCCGCTCGACCCCAGAGGGTGCCCGCGATTATTTAGTGCCCAGCCGCGTTAACCCTGGCGAATGGTTTGCCCTGCCCCAATCCCCGCAGTTGTTCAAGCAGTTGTTGATGGTGGCGGGGTGCGATCGCTACTACCAAATTGCCCGCTGCTTTCGCGATGAAGACTTGCGGGCCGATCGCCAGCCAGAATTTACCCAACTGGACATGGAAATGAGCTTCATGAATCAAGACGAAATTATTGACCTCAACGAAGCTCTGATTTGTCACATTTTCAAAACCGTGAAGGGCATTGAGCTGCCTCGCCCCTTTCCTCGCCTGAGTTATCAAGCGGCCATGGATCGCTACGGTACCGACAAGCCCGACACTCGCTACGGCCTCGAACTGGTGGATGTTTCCGATATTCTCAAAGATTGCGGTTTCAAAGTCTTTAGTGGGGCGATCGCCCAAGGGGGCATCGTAAAAATCCTGCCCATTCCCAACGGCAACGATCGCATCTCCAACGTGCGTATCAAACCCGGCGGCGATCTATTCCAAGAGGCCACCACTGCCGGTGCCAAGGGCTTAGCCTACATTCGCGTGCGTGACAACAGCGAGATTGATACGATTGGCGCCATTAAGGACAACCTCTCCCCAGAGCAAAAAGCCACGCTTCTAGAGCGCACGGGGGCTGCGCCGGGACATCTCCTCCTCTTTGGAGCAGGGGATACCGCAACGGTGAATAAAACCCTTGATCGCCTGCGCCAGACCATTGCCCGCGAATTTGATCTCATTGATCCGACCGCAACCCATCTGCTGTGGGTGGTGGATTTCCCCATGTTTGAATGGAATGCCGAGGAAAAGCGACTTGAGGCCTTGCACCATCCCTTTACAGCCCCCCATCCTGACGACCTTGAGGATCTGAAAACCGCCCGTGCCCAAGCCTACGATCTCATCTTCAACGGCTACGAAGTGGGCGGCGGCAGTCTGCGCATTTATCAACCGGAATTGCAACGGCAGGTGTTTGAAATTATCGGCATTGATGAAGCAGCTGCCCAAGAAAAATTTGGCTTTCTTTTAGAAGCCTTTGAATTTGGTACCCCGCCCCACGGGGGCATTGCCTATGGTTTGGATCGCTTAGTCATGCTCCTTGCCGGCGAAGACTCCATTCGCGACACCATTGCTTTTCCGAAAACCCAGCAGGCGCGTTGTCTCCTCACCGGTGCCCCCAGCAGTGTTGAGCCACAGCAACTCAAGGAACTCCATGTAGCTCCCGCAAAACCGGCTAAAACAACCGCCAAAACAACTAAACATGCCTAAGCCCGCAGATCGGTTGGCCGATTCCACACCCCCTCTGGTAGCCATTCGCCGTTGGCCTCCCGCACCCATTCAGTGCTCATGATGTAAGCCCATGCTGTGCCCAAGGGTTGATGATTTAAGTCATACACCGGCACCTCTTGGCGATTGTAGACATTCAAGTGGGGCGCCAAGCTGGGACTGTAGCCTTCAAAGGCATCGATACGGGACAAAAGAGTCGCAGGGGAGTCATTGAAGATGAGCAGCTCCCCCTGCACCCAGCCCTCTTCTGCCGTCATACCGGGATACCCCATTGGCAGGTGATAAATGCGACCCTTGACCAGCGCCGGTTGATGGGCACTTAACCATGGCCGACAGAGTTTATCATGGGGCTGATAGCCAGGCTTGAGAGTGCCATAGACAAAAAGGCGCAGGGTTGTCACTCGTCAATGAGGGTTGATTTTATCCACAATACAATTTAAGCCTAGTCAATTTAGCAAGGGCAAGAGCAATGAAAATTCTCATTGTTGAAGATGATCCCCGCATTGCAGCACCTTTGGCGAAGGATTTACGACATCAACACCACACTGTTGATATTGCCGAGGATGGCCTGAGTGGCTGGGACTATGCCCAAGCAACTGCCTATGACCTCATTTTGCTGGACTTAATGCTACCCCGCCTAGATGGCATCACCCTTTGTCAACGGTTGCGGGCGGTAGGTTGTCAGGCGCTGATTTTGATGTTGACGGCCAAGGATACAACCACTGATAAAGTCATTGGCCTAGATGCAGGTGCTGATGATTACCTTGTCAAACCCTTCAAGTTGGAAGAACTGGCGGCACGGATTCGGGCACTGCAACGCCGCAGTCGTGAACTGAAACCCCCTGTGCTGTGTTACGGGGCACTGCAACTGGATCCGGCGAGTCAGATGGTGACGTACGATCAAACGGTACTCTCCCTTACCCCCAAGGAATATCTACTCCTAGAGCATTTTCTGCGGCATCCGGGGCAGGTCTTTAGTCGCACAGTCCTCCTAGACAAACTCTGGGCATTTGACCAAGAGGCTGGTGAAGGCACCGTCAAAACCCACATCACCAATCTGCGGCATAAGCTCAAGGCAGCAGGTTGCTCCCAAGAACTGATTGAAACGGTCTATGGTGTTGGCTATCGTTTTGTGCCCCCCCATGTCTAGCCCAATGTTTACCCATATTCGCCGCCGCTTACTGTTCTTTAATCTCCTCGTGTTTGCAGTCGTCCTTGGGGGTTTTGCGATCGCTGTCCGCATGGTCTTTGTTCACAATCTCAGGGAGCAACTCACCAATCGTCTCATTGCCGTTGCCCAAGGCGCTGCTGCTAATGTTGATATTGAGAATGGTCAGCTCAAGATTGAGGAGCACGGTTTGCCCCATGAGCTAAAAAAGCAAGCAGAAACCTTAGAATGGTTTGATGCCCACGGCCGACTTCTCAAGCAACAGGGCGAAGCACTTCCCTACATCCCACTCAATCCAAAGCTTACAGTAGCTATTCACACCCATGATCCCCCCTTACAGTTAGTCACACTGCCAATTTTGCGCGAGGAAACCAAGGAAATCATTGGCTACATCCGCATTAGTCAAGAATTGGATGAATTTAATGAGACTATTTGGCAATTCGATACTGGTCTCATTGTCGGGGTGATTACAGGCATCCTCCTCAGTGCTGTTGGTAGTCTGTGGCTCAATCGCCAAGCCATGCAGCCTATTGAAGCAAGTTTTGAGCGGTTGCGACAGTTTACGGCCGATGCCTCCCATGAGCTCCGCAGTCCCCTGATGGCCATTTCCAGTAATACTGAAGTCGCCCTCAAGTACGATGAAGGAATGCGACCAGAGGATCGAGAAGTCCTAGGGGCGATCGCCAGTGCCACAGATCAAATGACCCGCCTCATTGACGACTTGTTGATTCTGGCAAGAACTGATCGTCAACAGCCAATGACCATGCGGACGATCAACCTCTCAGAGACCTTGGCACAATTAATTCAACTCTATAAACCACAGGCACAGCAACAGCAAATTAGCCTAGAGTTTAGTACCGATCCTCAACTACTGCTGCGGGGCGACGAAGCGGCCCTCATACGGGCTTTCACCAACCTTTTACAAAATGCGCTGCGCTACACTTCTGAAGGGGGCAAAGTGAGTGTGACTGCCAAGCGGCTCATGCACTATATTCAAGTGACTATCGCTGATACGGGCATTGGTATTGCGCCTGAGCACCTCAGTAAAATTTTTGAGCGCTTTTGGCGAGCAGATCCCTCCCGTCACTATGTGGATGGGGGAGCAGGGTTAGGCCTATCCATTGTCCAAGCAGTTGTTCAGAGCCATGGCGGCAGCATTGATGTCAAGAGTCAAGTGGGTCAGGGAACCTCATTTACCGTCAGGCTTCCCCTCAGTCATTAACTTATTTGATATTTGATAAAGGTGATCACCCCATCCGCAATGAGCTGTACAGCGATCGCTAAAATCAAAAAGCCCAAAATCCGATTCAGTGCCCCTATGCCTGTTGTTCCTAAGCCCTTAATCAAAGGCTCCCCTAGAATTAAGCAAAAGTAGGTGATAAAGCTAAACAGGGTAATTCCCAGAACACAACCAAGATACTCTGGCCATTGATGGCAGCGGGTTGAAAAACCAATTACAATACCAATCGCCCCCGGCCCACTAATGATGGGCATTGCCATAGGTGTAAAGGAAATATCCTCTTTGTCCACTGCCTCCAGTTGCTCTTGATTGCTAAGACGCGGTTGAGGAGTAACCATCTGCCAAGCTGTATGAGCCACAATTAATCCACCAGCAATTCGCACCACTGCTAGGGAAATTCCAAAAAAGCTGAGAATAAACTTGCCCACTAAGAAAAAAATTGTTAAGACAGCAAAAACATTAAAGGTAATTTTTCGTGCTTGTCGCAGGCGATATTTCGCAGTATTTTTAGCAGTCAAACTATAGAAAATAGGAATGGCTCCAATTGGATTTGCAATGGGAAAGAGAGCTGTCAATATGCCAAACATGAAAGAAAAGAGGGTGTTGACCATAATTGGTACTGCTCAATTGAAGCTACATACAACCCTTTTTACATATGGAACAAGCTCAAAACTGCGAAAGCCCCTATGAGACAGTATGACATCCCCTTTACGGATTCCATATTGCTAATATCAGGACTGTAGTCAGTGGTACGAACAGAAGTTAATGACGGACTCACCCGTGGAGCCAAAGAAGGGTTTCAATGCTCCGGAAGATGTAACTATCTTATGTTTGAGTCTAACAGGCTTGGTGTGACACATGATCAGCCGACAGCACATTCAACTGGTCTCACTTTTGGAATTGGGCGTATATTGGGAGTATCCTTTGGGGGGTAAAAAGATGGATCACGCCTATTTTTGTCCAGCATGTTTTGCGGAGATTGCTGCGAACGACTTAATCTGTCCTGTATGTGGTGTCAACATTCACCAGTGGGAACAGGAGCATCCCTCCTATGAAGATCGACTGATCAATGCCCTGAAGCATCCCAACTCTGAAGCACGCATGGGTTCAATTATTACCCTTGGCAATCGTGGTAATCCCAAAGCAGCCATTCCCCTTGCTGAATGTGCTCTAACCTACTCCATTGACGTTTGGCAAGCCATGGAAATTGTCCGAGCCCTAAGAAAGCTACCTGACTCTCCTGAGAAAACCACAGCCTTGCAAATGTTATTGGATCATCCTGCCCGAGTCATTCGTGAAGAAGCGGCGGCCACTCTAACTCAAGTCACCCATGAAACATATTTCTAATGGATTGGCGTTCCCCTTGAAGTGACTATTAGTGGTCTGCGCAGTATGGCGATCGCCCTTAGTTTTGCGCGCCGACTTCCCAGTCTTCGCCAAATCGTGAAAATGACCCATCCAGAACTCTTTTCACCACAAACCCATCCTTAGGCAAAAAATTAGGGTAGATATTTGTGCCTGTTAATCTACCCTAGACAGCTTGGCAATTTCAGTAAAATTTAGAGAACCATAAGGATGGTTACCATTATTGCTATGGACGATCAGAATTGGGCACTTGGATACTGCCACCCAAGGGGGCTTCATGGAGGTCATTTTCCTCTTGACCCGCTAGCTCCGTTTTGAGGATATGCCCATTACCGGCATCCACCTTGACTTCAGCATTGGGAAAGCGCACTTCATAAACCAAGCTACCGTTTTCTGCCCCTAGGGCAACCCGTATCGCCTTCTGGCCTTGAGCGGCTTCTGCGATTTGCTGAGCTTGTTGGGGACTAATTTTAGCAAGGCTACGGTATTGGGCTTCGTCTTGCATTTCCTCAGCCGTATTTTTCGCTTCGTAGCGATCGCTCTCGTCATACCCACCCTTTTGATCCGTTTGTGCTGCGAGAGCATAACTAATGTGTCGTTGTGGCTTGAATGCCATTGCCCCACCACCAATAGCCACCGTTCCAAGTAGTCCCAAAGCGAGTATTGTCCTAGTGAAGGTCTTCATAGCTCTTGTCTCCAGTAAATTCGACTGTCCCCTTAGGGAGCTATCCTTAAAGTAAGGTACTATCGTCAAGAAAGCGTCAAGATGATTCGTTCATTTACAATTAACTGAAAACTTATGTTTAGACAAAGCTTTTTTCACATAGATAGAATATACTCAAAACTGTGAAAGCTTCTATAAAAGAGAGTTGCATTTGCTTTGTATGATCTAGATTTTAGAAAATGGCTGTATTAACGAGTTCTTGACATTTGTTTGCTTTTCTATTGATAATCAAGTAGAGACCTTTTTGCGAAGATGCAATACACTCAAATACAGTCAAATTTTTGTAGAACAGGTCACATAAACCTTAAGTACTCCATATTTCAGGAGAAGTCTACAAATACAAATGATTCCATCACTCTAACCAGTTATGAGAAATTATCAGCGTTTAGTAACAGCTTTAGGTTGTTTGGGTATTCTTTTTGTTGGCAGCTACTGGTATGTATTTATTGCGGGAGCGCCACAACTTGATGCGCCGTCGGTAGCCAGCAACACAGGTTTATCCTTTGAGGTGCAAAGCTTTTTCAGCCCAGCGATGGGAACCGAGCGTAAATATGGCATTATCTTACCCTATGGCTACTATCAAAATGTACAAGAGCGCTATCCCGTGATTTTTCTACTGCACGGTGGTCATGGGAATGATTATGATTATGATAAAAAGGCTGCTTTGACAACAGTTCTGTATAAATTATATGAAACAAAGCGCTTACCCCCCTCAATTGTAGTGACACCAGATGGCAACGATCGCCGGGGCAGTAGTCCTTTTTGGGATCCCCAGTATTATGATGGGGAAAATGGCAAGATAGATACATTAATTGGCCAAGAGCTTGTTCAAGTTATTAAGTCCCGTTACCGCACGGTCGATGATCCCAAGCTGTGGGCAATTGGTGGTCTATCCTCAGGCGGTTGGGGAGCACTTAATATTGGCTTACACCATCGCAATCAATTTAAGATTTTATTTAGCCACAGTGGTTACTTTACAGATAAAAGTGGTGTCAACAATAGCCCCTTGATTTATATCAAACAAATACCAAAATCAGAGCGACAGCAGCTTCATATCTACTTAGATGCTGGCTTGAGTGATGGTATTTTCTTGGTTTCAACGAAAAATTTTCATCAAGAGCTTCAGAAATTAGGGGTTGATCATGAGTACCACACCTTTCCGGGCGGCCATGGTCTTTTTGGTGCAGATATTGGCTGGAATTACTGGCATAAACATTTATTTGATTCCTTATCCTATGTTGGCCACCATTTTCAACAAGTCTTAAAGGCAAGTAGCCCAACTCACTAAGTAGTCTATCAATCTATTGATGAGGAGTATTCACTATGATTTTGGCTCGTATGAGACTTCAGCTTTGGATTACGGCTATCTTTACAGCAATAGTAGGAATTACTAATCTGGTTTCTGCGGTTACACCAAGCCTACCAGAACGTATCCATATCCTGAGGGAAGTTTTTCCTTTTCCTATTCGTGCAAGTGGGCATCTATTTGCGGCAATTAGTGGTTTTATACTCTTACTACTGTCTAATAGCTTGTTGAGACGCAAACGTATTGCTTGGTTAATTACGGTTGGCTTACTTGTTATTTCAATCGTTAGTAACCTCATTAAGGGATTAGATTACGAGGAAGCAGTTTTAGCAGGTTTATTACTCATTCAACTATTAAGCATGCGATCGCTATTTACAGCACGCTCAGACTCCCCTTCTCTACGACAGGGAGTAGTGGTCTTGATTGTGGCACTACTATTTACCTTAGCCTACGGAACCCTTGGATTTTATTTTTTAGATGGACATTTTAAGATCAATGGAGAGGTGATTAACTTCAACTTAACTGGGGCAATTATACAAACATTTGCAATGTTCTTTACAGAGGATAATGCAGGTTTGGAACCCCAAGGACGATATGCAAGTTTCTTTGCAAATTCTATCTATATCGTAGGGGCATTTACCCTCACCTTTGCACTGTTTATGATGCTGCGCCCAGTGCTACTACGCAAAGAACCTGCAACTCCTACTGAACGAGAAGCAGCAAAACGAATCATTGACGAGTATGGAGAAACTTCCTTAGCCCGACTGTGTTTGCTAAAGGATAAGGCTTATTACTTTAGTCCCTCCAGAAAAAGTGTAGTGGGCTATGTTGCCAAAGGACGAGCGGCAATTGCCTTAGGTGACCCGATTGGTCCTGTTGAAGACCGAGTAGAAACTATTATGGGCTTTCAAAAGTTTTGTGAATTGAATGACTGGTTTCCTGCGTTTTATGAAGTTCTTCCCAATTATTTAGAACTGTATTTCTCCTTAGGATTTGATTGCTTACAAATTGGTGAAGAGGCTATCCTAAATCTAAAAAATTTTTCTCTGAAAGGAAAGTCAAATCAGAGTCTGCGCACTGCAATTAATAAATTTAGAAAAATGAATTATGAAGTTTTGGTGTATGAGCCACCTATTCCAAGTCGTCTCTTTAAAGAAATCAGAGCCATCAGTGATGAGTGGTTAAAAAATAAAAAAGGTGCTGAAAAGTCGTTTTCCGTTGGCTGGTTTGATTTAGATTATTTACAAAGGTCCATGATTAGTGTGCTGTATAGTGCCGAGGGAGAAGCAGTTGCGTTTATTAGTATGATATTTGGCTATCATAAATCAGAGGTCACTGTTGACCTCATGCGCTATCGTAGTGATCTACCGAATGGCGCAATGGAATTCCTATTTGTTTCTACCTTCGAGTTACTTAAGCCTCATTGGGAAGGGTTTAGCTTTAGTCTGGCTCCTTTAGCAGGAGTAGGAGAGTCTGTTCACTCTCGCCGTGTTGAAAAAGCACTGTGTTATTTATCGAAGCACTTAAACCAGTTTTATAATTTCCAAGGGTTACATCGGTTCAAGCAGAAATTTAATCCCACTTGGGAGCCACGCTACCTTATCTATCCTAGCTGGAGTGCACTCCCCGATGTTGTTGTTGGCTTGGTACGAGCGGATTCCGGCGATCGCCTCCTAGATTATTTGAGATTAGGATGCTAGCAAAAAGGGGCGAGGGAGAAATCCCCTCGAGTCCCCTGCGAGGAGCAATGAGTTAGGACGAATTTACTTAGTTGTGTTTGTCATTGGTTTTGGAGGAGATTGAGTGTGGTGCTTTTGGGTTTCTTTGGTTTTAGTTTTATTTTTGTGGGTTTGGATTGAGTGATCATTGGTTGGCTTTGTGTGTTGGGTAGTCATGGTACCCTGAGTGGGTTTTGAGTTGCTTGGCATTTGGGATAGAGGGCTTAAGGGAGCAGCCATTGCTGCACCAGTGGTTGCCACTGCTGAGAGCAAGCCCAAGGTAAGGGTTGCCTTGATTAACTTTTTCATCGTTGTTTTAACTCCGTTGAACCTGACTTTGATGCTCTGTTGTAGAGCCAACCTTCAAGGTAGGGGAGAATTGTCAAGAAATCGTCAAGATATGAGAAATCCTCTGGAGTGATCCCTCTTCCAGAAAAGGGTCGCAACTGAGCTTTCTTGCAGAGTTTTTGACAGTTGATCTCTAAAGTAAGGCTGAGGTATTGGAAGCATCCCCCAATGAAAAAGCCAATTTTGATCACAACTGCCCTCCTAGGACTACTGGGCACTAGAGTTTTATTCCAAGCTGAGCATCAACTCGAAAACGTTTTCAAATAAATCTGTGGAGGAATAGGCGGATGACTTTAGACCTTTTGCCGATTCTAGTACCAGCACAGTTTGAACGCGCCTTGGCGCTGCCTGCGCAATCCCGTTGGCTGGGCCTGTATTGGGAGCCACAACTGGGGCATCCCTGCTACACTGATGGCCAGACAGTGGGCACAGCAAATCTGCAAGGATGGCAATTATTTTGCCAACATCCAGAGATACAACCCCGCCTGTTGTCCTATCAACTAACGGCAGGAGAACGGGTGCCCCGACACGGATTGCTCTTCGATCGCCAACATCGCCGTCTATACATTGGTGAACTAGAACGCATCCAAGAGTATTTGCAGCATCCAGTTGCCTTGGAAATTTTAGAGCCACTGACGCCAACACATCGCTTTTCCCTAAAAGAGGGTTGGCATTTCCTCAGGGAGAAGTGGTTAGTAGGGCTAGCCCTCCTGTTGTCGGCAATCGTGGGGGTGGGTGTTGTGCGTACGGCTGGAGAATACGTTTACGAGGTGGTCGAGGAGGTCTTTGACGATTGATCCAATAGCCAAAATCAAGTGTTCAATAGGGCAATGATCTCATGGCTAATGACCCGCAGTTGGTTTTGCAGATCTTCGCTGGGCAGATTGTTGCCACTAAAAACCCCCTGACCAATACTACTGAACCGCCACTGCTCACTCATATAGCTAAACCCCACGATGTCTAGACCAATGGCACGGCGTTGGGGAGAGTCTGGATCGCCATAGAGGCGGATTTGCAGGAGCAAACTGCGGGCTTGCCAGCGGCGACTCCAGCCGGGTAGGTGAAAGCCAATGTCAATCGAATCGGGATCCACCAAGTTACGGGTGTGGGGGTCATCCGCCCAAGGATGCAGGTCTGCCCGCAGATCCGGATTGCACTGCCTAAAGAGGTGGACGATCGCCCCCAATTTGCTGGCCATTTGCACCGTCACTGCCTGCTCTGCTGCATTCACCGTCATTCTCTCCGCAACACCTTTGTTCCCAAGGTTAGCGAGGGGAAACGGCTTGATCAACTCTAGGGGTTGGCAGCGGTGCCAAAGGACGCTCAAGGCGGGGTTGTCCCACGGAGTAACTTAGGGCATAGCTTTGCACCAAGAGCCAAAACCAAAGTTGCGGTGCTAAGGGTTCTAGCCATGGTTGACAACGGCGTACTAAAGCGGGTAGCCAAAAGCCAAAGAGGGCATGGTACAGGGCATCCAAGCTAAAACTCAGGTAGCTTTGCAGCCAGCGTAGCAGATCCCCAAGCCCGACCATTTCGTAGATCCACCAGAGAAGGCCGGGGTTTTGCCAAGCGGCTCGCAGTGCCATACGGTTAAAGGGCAACCAGCCAGCGCGGTCTTTGATAAAGCGATCGGCCAATTCGGGGGATTCCTGTCCGAGGATGCCAAAAAAGGTGTTTAACATGGCATTGACCCGCTCGGGGGGGAGGGGGCGATCGCTGGGCACCATCATTCCCCGCGAAAAGAGCCATGTCACGGCTGTATTGCTCTGATAAGCGCGAATTTGGTTGAGGAATTGTTTTTGCACAAGGTCGTGACGCAATGCCGTATCTAGCAAATCCGTGAGTCGCGGTAGGTTGCGCACCAAAGACCCAAACCCCGTAAACACCAAAGGAGATTGGAGGGATGCGGCATCACCAATGGCCAAAACGCGATCAAATGCCACCGCGCGATCGCCCGAATGGTGGCTAAAGTAACCGGGGATGTAACCAAAGGTGGGTTTGACCCAAGTGAGTTGATCGAGATCGCAGCGGCGGTACTCTGGCAAGATGGTAAAAAAGTCCTCATACAGTTCCAACAGCGATCCGGGAAACTCGCGCTGGATGTGATGGTAGTGAAAAAGATAAATGGTGCGCTCTTCCCCTGCTCCCGGAAACAGTTCCCAAATCAGTTGGCGTCCCCGCGAAATATCACCGTGGCTAAAGAGGACATCCCCATAATTGCCATCCCAAACTTCTGGGGCAATGCCCTTGACGATCGCCCCCACCGTGGGACAAACACTATCATAGGCACGACCGCCGTTCAGCTGACGGGCAATAGGGGAAGCAGTGCCCATCGCATCAATGAGGACACGGGCGATCGCCTGCCGTTGTTCTTGGGTCTGACGGTGCTGCGTTTGGAGAACCACGCCATTGGGATGAATCGTCGCTGTCTCAAATTCCGTCCAATCCCAAATCTCACCGCCCGCTTGGCGCAGTTTCTCACCACACAGATGCAGAAATTTTGCCGAATCAAGGGCAATGTTGAGAACGGTGGGAGTGTGCAGTACGGGTGCCCGACAATGGGCAGGGCTAGTGGCATCAAAGAACTTGTTAAAGCCATCGCGGTACTCGCGGGCAATCAGGCTCTCAAATTCCGCTGCCGTAAACAACCCCAGATCAATGACGCTCTGAAATTCCATGCGAGAGATATTCCACTCCCGATTCATGCGGCCAAAGGGTAGTCGCTCGATGACCAGAACGCGATAGCCTAACCGCGCCATCACTGCTGCATGGATCACCCCCAAGGCACCGCCCACATAGACCAAATCATAGGTAGGCGCCTCACAGAGGGTCGTTGCCCTGTGCAAAACAGGCACTGGGGAGGTGGGCTGTTGTACCCCTTGGCGCCAGCGTTGCTCCCACCAATAGACGCGCTCTAGATCCGCTTCTCCTTGGGGCATGCGTTGGAAGTATTTCACCGTTAGGGGATAGCGATCGACCAAGGCCTCAAAAATTGTCTTATCAGCAGGCCAAGGAGGAAGCACCTCAGGTTTGAGGGGAAAGGCCAAACGCAGCTCCCGCTGAAGGTGTTGGACACAGGCACGCTCTTGGGGGAAAGGCCGCTCTCCCCAGCGCATCACCTTGAGGTACGTGGTTCGCTGCAAGCTCCATAGGAAAATGGCCAGTTCTGTTGCGGTCTCAGGAACCTGCCAACAACCCCCAGTTGGTTTTGGCGCAATAGTGCCAATGCGCGGCTCAAAGCTGTGGTGCAGCCAGTGAATTACCGCTGCGGTATTGGGGGTGGGTACCTCAAGGTATAACAGTTCTTGCATTTTGTTTCAAAAGTCCGCTACGGCACTTGACAACGGCACGATTTGGCGTAAACTGCACTGTACTAAACAGTTTAAGAGAGTTTACGATTTCTCAGAATTGCCCTGTTGCCCTATGCATTATCCCATTCCTCGGAGTCTCGAAGAAATGACTGCCCTAAGCCAGCAACCTGTCAATGGCGATCTGGTAGCGGCAGCGATCGCTGGCGTGATTACGATTTGCCGTGCCCAAGGCTATAGTCTGGCGGAGGTTCAGGAATGGGTGCTCGCTGAGGATGATCTGCTGGATCAAAAAACGCGCCAATGGCTGAGTGAGGCGGTGGAAATGGCTTGGTCAAGCGTGGAAGCAGGGGCAGTGACGACTGGCCGTGAGGGCGATCGCTAGGGCATCGGCAGCGTCATCGGGCTTGGGCAGCGTGCTGAGATTGAGTTCCCGTTGCACCGCCTGTTGAACGTCTATTTTTGCGGCATTGCCATAGCCAGTGAGGGCTTGCTTCACTTGGGGAGGAGTGAATTCCATTAGCTGACAGTGCAGTTGACTCAGGACTAAAAGAATCACGCCCCGGGCTTGAGCAACCACAATCGTATGGCTCATTTTGTAGAAAAAGAGTCGCTCCAAAGCCACTAAATCCGGTTGGAGGGCAGGAATGAGCATGTGCAGATCGGTGTAGAGACTCTGGAGGCGATCGCCCATGGGGAGATTGGCAGGGGTGGTAATGACGCCAAAATCCCCCACTTGGCAAGTGTTGTTCTGTACTTCAATACAGCCATAGCCAAGGGTGGCTAAGCCGGGGTCTAGGCCAAGGATACGCACTCGCCCTAATTGGCAATGCCGGTAAAAAGATCCAACAGAGGCTTCGCCATCCAGTTCAACCCCACCTTCAGTTGATGTTCAAAAGTGGGCATGCGGTAGAGGTAGGCCAGTCGCCGTGCCAAGTAGGCCAGAGGGCCATCGAGGGTCAGTCCCAACCCTGCCAAGGCGGCGCGATCGGTACCGAGGGTGAGCATTTCACCGAGATGGGAGTAGCGACAGGGGAGTAGCGGGCGATCCCTCAGACTGGCCCAAAGATTCCAAGCGGTATAATCCGCCTGTTGAAAGGCCGCCTGCGCCGTATGGGGAATGGGGTCTCCCTGTTCATCCACTGCATCGGCAGCATCCCCAAGGGCAAAAATCTCTGGGTGATCAACCACTTGCAATGTTGGCGTGACTTGGAGGCGGCCTGTGGGCGTTTTCGGTAAATCAAGGGCAGCAATCACCGGCGAAACTGCCGTACCCACCGTCCACAGAACAATATCAACGGGCAGCTCATCCACGCGGTCTTTATATTGCAGTGCAATCTGATCGACAGTGACAGCAACCGGGGTGGTCTCCAAATCAATCCAAACACCCCGCTCTTCAAGGGCACGCAGAGCCGCCTTGCGATTAAATTCCGGGGAAGACTTGAGAATCTCCGTATTGCGATCCACCAGACGAATGCGACCTCGGCTGCCCAGTCGCTCTGCTAGCTTACAGGCCAATTCCACGCCACTCGGCCCCGCACCGACCACCACCACCCGGATGCGATCGCGATCGGAGCGCTCCTGCCGTTGCAGTGCTTCTTCAAGACGGTAGGCATCACTCAGGGTTCGGAAGGTCAAGGCATACGCTGCAACACCGGGAATACTGTTTTTAGGGGTTTCTCCCCCCAAGGCAAGAACCAGTTTGTCGTAGGTGAGCGAGGCGCCCTCGCTCAAGTGCACTGTTTTTTCCTTGAGATCCACAGCGCTCACAGTTCCCTGATGGAAGACCCCTGGAGTATCCTTGAGCAACTCCACAAAAGGCGGGGCAATTTCCCATGCCTGTAGCTCTCCAGTAATGAGTTCATAGAGTAAAGGCGTAAAGACAAAGCGATCGCTATGATCCACAAGGGTGATCTCTGGAGGTGAAGACCAAGGGAATTGGGCAAGGCGGAGGGCAGTGTAAAGGCCGCCGAACCCACCACCGAGAATGCAAATTTGGCTTTTCACCGCTGATTCCGTCATGATGCTATCCCTCTCAGTATAACTTGGGCATCTGTGAGGTCAGTAAGTTGGGGTACGGCTAGGGTCTCGTGGATGACTGGCTCTGGTAGCAAGGGGCGATCGCGCCGCAACCAAATCGCTTGCAGACCGGCACCTTGGGCACCAAGGACATCATCCTCCCAACTGTCGCCAATGTGCCAGACCTGAGAGGTCGCATAGGAAGCCACTGCCCGCTCAAAGATCAGCCGATCCGGTTTCGCTGCCCCCACCTCACTGGAAATCCACACCTCCTTGAAAAACGGTGCTAACCCCAAGGCTTCGAGGACACCATACAAACGGCTATCAAAATTCGACACCACCCTCAGGGGAATATCCTGCGCTTGCCAATCCTTCAAAGCAGGCAAGACATCTTGGTAAACGAACCAAGGTTCAGCCGTGGCGTAGTAGGCAAAGACAGGGGCAAAAAACCTATCAAAATCAGCAAATTGATCCAAGACACCTGCACGGCGAAATGTCTCTGCCGCAACCCCTTGCCACCACCGCAATTCTGCCTCTGCCCGTTGTGCAGCCTCAAGCTCAGGGAAAGCACAGGGCGGAGCGGCCTTAAAGGCCTTAAAGAAGGCCACATCCAACGCGGCTGGATCAACCTGAACCCCCGTCGCGGCCGCAAAGCGACCATAAACCGTGCCCACCGATTCCCGTAAACCAAAGAGAGTGCCGACGGCATCGAGGGTAATGAGTTGGGGTGGATCAAGCGGGAGCATCGGAACTGGCATCCACAGCGGGTGGGGGAGAGGCCTGCTGGGCACGGCGCTTGCGCTCTTGCTCTACGAGTTCTTTCATGAGACTGCGAGCTTGATTAATTTTGTCGAGGTTACTGCGGTAGAGTTCAAGGTCGCGCTTGACTTTTTCGATGGGGAGCTTGATGACCGGAGCCAGTTGATCTAAGGTGTCATTGAGATTAGTCGTGAGATCCCCTGCCAACTCCTCCAGCAAAGCATACAGTCCTACGGCATGGAGGCGGCTATATTTGCCCTCATGGTTGAGGCTGTTGAGGGGGGCGCTGGGGTGGTCGCTGTTGAGTTCGTCAAGGATTTGACTGAGAGGACGGCCTTGATATTGTTGCCAACTGGCAGCATCGTCCTTCAGCTGTTGCGGGTTCATTTCCTCAGCCACACAGAAGGCATGGAAAATACTGGCGCGATCGCTCTCTAGCTGATAACCGTCCATAAATTGGTTAAAGGCGGTAACGACCCCAAGGGCAAACAGGGGAGAGTAGCGAAAATCTACATTAACGCGCAGTAGGTGAACTTCAACAAGGAGTTCTTCAATAAAGCGGCGGTAGATCGAGTGAATCGGTCGCGTGTGGGCCGCATAAAAAGCGCGTTTGGTATCAGAGACAGTTCGAGGATTTTGCACAAGCTCTGCCGATATTCGTTAAAAAATGTCATGATTCTTTACTATTATCCCCCATTGTGCTCCCCCAATCAAACATGCCGCCTGAGCTTGCCTTAGCCATTGGCCAATTCAACAGTGGTGAATTCTATGCTTGCCATGACACCCTCGAAGCCCTCTGGATGGAGGCCAGTGAACCTGAGCGCACGTTCTACCAAGGACTCCTGCAAATTGCCGTGGCTTGCTATCACCTCAGTCGGGGTAACCAGCGAGGGGCGATGTTGCTTTTGGGAGAAGGACGGCGGCGTCTTGAACAGTCTGATCCTGACTTTTACGGTTTAGACTTAGCAGCCTTCTTGACGGCAGTTGCTGAGTTACAGGCGCAGCTTCAGACCCCTCTTGAATCGCCGCCGAAAATCCCATTGCAGATTCTCAAACCATAGATCCCATAGATCAAGCCTAAACCCCTGCCGTGGCGCGGCGGTACTCAAAACTCCAGATCATCCTCCTCAGGCAGCGGCACGTCAGGACTGTCTTCCCCATCTGGTAAACGAATCAGGACACCGTTAAAGAACCGCGCGAGTTTTTCTGCGGACTCACGCACTGGATCAGCAGTAGTGGTCAGCAGGGATGAGGGGGGGGCAGGGGGGGGCTGTGGCGGCGGTGGCGCTTCCCGTGGCCGCAAGGGAATCACAACAGCGGATGGAGACGGTTCCTTCGCCTTTGGGGCAGGAGAGGTTTTTGAGGGCAAGGGCGCAATCTCAAAGATGACTTTGACGCGTCGGCCGAGCACTTGGGAAAAGGCAGCTTCAATTTTGGCTTGGTTATTTTTTGTCAAGTTGAGCAGGGTTTGGTTAACAATACCGATGTGCACCTCGCGATCGCTAATTTGTCGCAGGTGACCGTGTTGGGACAGCAGTGCATAGGTACTCATTTGTATCTGCTGCAAGGCCTGTAGTGCCTGTTGCCACACCTCCTCGCGATGATCGGCTGGCGACTCAGAGGATGGCTCTGGTTGAAGCGTTGGCGAAACAGTGTTTTTAATTGGAGCGGGTTTAACTGGCGATTCAGAGTCCTTGGGAGGTGGTTCTGAGGGCTTGACGGGCGCAGCAACGGCTTTAGGTTCAGTCCGAGGGGGTGCGGCGATTGTAAGTTGTGGACGCCTGGTGGGCGTTACTGGCGTTGCAGGGGCTTGCAGAACGGTCTGCGGTATCAGCCCCAAAATGCTAATTTCCAGCCAGAGACGGGGTTGATTGCTCTGTTTGATTTGGCCTTCGCAAGTGCGCAGATGTTGTTGGGCGTGCAGAATCTCCTCAACTGACCAAGCCTCAGCAAGGGCAATCAGTGCCTGCCACGTTTCCGCGGTCAGGGCAACCAAGTCCTGTCGTTCAGGAACGGTTTTTGCCAAGAGCAAATCGCGATAAAGACTGGCTAGATTTTGCAGAATCGTCAGTGGATCGCGACCCCGTTCCAGTAATTGGCGGGTGTGCTCAAGAACGGCCACCACATCGCGACGGGCGATCGCCCCCAATAATTGCCGCAGATCCTGCTCTGGCACGGCTCCTGCCAGTTGCCATACGTGTTCTACCGTGATGCGTTCAGGATATAAACTCAACTGATCCAAGAGGCTTTCGGCATCCCGCAGTCCTCCTTGGGACAATTGCGCCACCAGTGTCAAGGCCTCAGGCTCAATGTCAATTTGCTCCTTGTCGGCAATGTGCTGAAGGTGGGCAACCATCTCCCCTAGGGGAATACGGCGAAAATCAAAGCGCTGACAGCGGGAAATAATCGTTGGCAAGACTCGCTGTGGATCCGTGGTGGCAAGGACAAAGACGACATGGTGCGGCGGCTCCTCTAGGGTTTTAAGGAGGGCATTGAAGGCTGACACACTGAGCATGTGGCAGTTATGCACCAATAGCCCATTGGCAACAAAGTTGTGGTTATCTTCCACCTCAATGTCGTAAACTGGCTCAGCCCCAGCGGGGGTCACAGCTATGACCGTCTCCAAACTTGTATTCCATTGCAGGGATGGCAAACTGTCGGATGTCTGCCAAGAAGCTGCGGGCAGCGTCTGCTCCCAAGGCAATGTAGTTGTACTGCTTGTTAGTACGTACTCTTGTGTAGGATCGGACTTTTGCAGTGTATCCCAGATTGGTAAGCCACTCAGCGATGAGGTAGTTCTCGTCCTCGGAGTAGCCTTCAGTGTGAAACTGGATTTGGGGGCTGCCCTGTGGGCTAAGGCTGAGCAAACCGTCGTCCAAGTACCACCAAGCCAGTCCTGCCAAGGTGATTTGAGAGAGCCAAGCCATCGAGACAGTCTTTTGTCCAGCCTTGCCTTTAACACAGGCGAAAACGGTGACAAGATCTGGATAGCAGACAGTTCGGCAACAGATTGAGCGATCGCTGTATCCAGAATTTGCGGTTGTGCAGATTTTGGGTCGCAAGTCAGCCAATTTTGAAGCCTTGTACTCCATCCACAGCTGCTGCTGCTCCCCGTGAGTCCAAGCGAGTCGAGGGAAGCGGCTGTGTTTATTAGGGTAAGTAATGAATCCATCCCCCAGAAGCGTGCCGTAAATACATCCGAGAATATCAGGCTTAAGAGGGTTGAACTGGTTGCAGAAGTGTTTAGTGCGGATGTCCCAAAGCCCATGCCCTTTTTTATAGGGATGCCTGCTCCAGTAGCTTTGAATACTTTTGAGTCCTTTTCCGTTTTGCTGAAGAAAGTCTGGAATAGCCAGTTTTTCACCACAGCCACATTTGCAAATTGGCCGCAAAGGCTCAGTGTGTTCGAGGATGGATTCCAAGTTGTAGGACTTTTGCCCGTAGGTATTGCCCCTAAATTGGTGTCCTCGAATGAAGCGACGCGGTCGTCGGTCGGAACTGACACTGTCAACAAGGGTGCCGCATCCACAGGCGCAGGGGACAAGATTTGGCTTCCTACTGTGATGTCCCTTGCGGCTATCCATCCCCGATTCGTCCTAATTGGGTGATTTTCAGTACACCTGATCCTACGATGGGTCGTCTGAATTTCCAAGACATCGCGGGTGCCTTGGTCAAGCCAGCGGACAATTCGCTTGAACTCCCATCGGCCACTTTGCTCGTTATAGCTGAGCACCTGCTTGCCCCTAATCGCTGGATCATCAATCCTCATCAGTCCATTTTGGGTCAGCACGAGGGAATCACCCGTGAGGCATTCGTCAATCACATAAACTTTGTAGCGACACTGCACGGGGGCAAATTGCGCCTTCTCAATTAGTTCGCGAATGTTGTCCACCCCCGTGTGGCTGGCAGCATCAATTTCAATCACATCTAAACTGGTGCCATTGGCCACCTGCTGACAAACTTCGCACTGGCCACAGGGATCAGGGGTAGGCTTAGGGCTACTGAGGCAGTTCAAGGATTTGGCCAAGATGCGAGCACTAGAGGTCTTACCTGTGCCGCGGGGGCCAGAAAAGAGATAAGCCGGGGCAATGCGCTCCTTGAGGAGGGCTTGGGTGAGGGTGGTGGCGATCGCCCCTTGACCCACTAGATCCGCAAAGCGTTGGGGACGGTATTTGTGATGCAGGGGTTCGTAGGTCACTGCTAGGCTGCAATTGATCTGCCAAAGGAATTTTGTGCTTGGCTCACTGTACAAAGCGCATACCACCTGCCAACGCGAGAATAGGGGCGTGCAGGTTAAGAGGGTTCAATCCGCGCATGTTATTCTAGCAGGCCAACGATGATCCTTCCTGTCCCCTGATGGAATCGCTACTAGGCTCTAGAACCAGCCTTTTTTGGCAGCGATGTAGGTATTGTAAAACTCCTGATCGCTCTTGGTGAGGTAGATAATTCCTTCGATCAAGCCAATAATGCCCATGACAGGGGCGACCAAACCGCAGGTCAAAAGGCTGACCAGTAGCATGATCAAGCCTTCCGTATTGTAGCCGAGAACAAATTTGTGGATGCCGAGGGCACCCAAGAGAATACCACAAATGCCGGCTGCAATTTTTTTCCCTGAAATATCGGAATTCGAGGTCATCGTCCCTTCCCCAATGGTTATTTTTGATACAGCGCGATCGCACCCGCCTCGCCTCTATCCTTCAGGGTTTGGCAGGGACTGTCAAGGGGCAGGTAGGCAGTTTGCTGATTGACGTAGAGATATCCAGTTCTAAGCAGCGGCAACCCAATCGGCAAGGGGTTCCCAGCGCACATAGCGATCGCCCCCCACTTCCACCACCACTTTGAACTTCGGTAGGGTCTGGGTTAACTGTGCCAAGTAGGCAAATTCTTGCCTTGAGAGACGCTTACCATCAATCAGCCAGAGCACCAGTCCCTTGGCATTGGGGGGCAGGTTTTCCAAGTGGTAGGTCACTAAGGGGGGCTGGAAATAAACGCGAATGTCTTCTTTGCCTGTATGAGCCGGACGAATCCCGTGCTCTTGGGTCAAGTAGGCTGCTAAATCCCCTAAGCCCGGTGCGCTCATATGCAAGGTGGTATAGCCCTTGGAACGCAGTCGCCGTTGATAGCGACCCTCAAAACCGCCCTCCGGGGGAACAAAAAGTGCCAATGCCCCCGCAGATTCTAAATCTTTGACAAATTGATAGCCAGCCAGCAGACCCATAGATCTTTTCTCACAGGTTTTAGCATTCCATTCAGCACTTTACCATGGTCATTCCTACTGCGGGTATGCCTAAGTTAATAGCAGTGCAAATAACCCACATAAGGCAATACCATCAAAGACACCCGCACCACCAATACTCAGCACTCCCGCCGACATCCGCTCAATTTCCCGTAGATGGAGTAAATCTGCGCCAATCAGGGTTCCCAGCACACCTCCAGCAAAGGCAATGGGTGCCGCCGCCACGCCCCCGGAAATCAAAATGGCTGTCATTGCTGCTGTCAGGGGCGCGACCAAGGCATTCATTTGAATACCAATCCCCGGTACCACCTGAGCAGAGTAGTAACTGACAACGGCCACAATCGCCGTCACCAAGAGAATTGCCAAGGGACTGACGCGGGTAAATTGATAGAGCGCCAGCACCGTCGGGATCAAGCCGCCCCCCACATTCAACGCCACAATGGTTTTTTGCTGAATTTTGCGCAGGGGAATTCCCCAAAACCGACTGAGCCAGAGTTCTTCAAAATCAGGGACAATCGCCACTGTTGAAACTCGTTCATAGAGGGGGATATTGATTGTACTGCCGAGAATCACCAGCAGTAGTAAGACAGAAGCGGCAGTGGGTGAAAAACCCAACTTGGCAACCGCCGCTTGCAAGGCATCGAGGGCGATCGCTAGCCAAAGAAAGGGCAGCAACAGCAGCAGCAGCACAAAAAGCAGGGCAGTAACCGGCAGATAAATCATAGGAATTGACGATCACGTTAAACTTGCGAGGATTCTTGGGGCAGTGCCGCAAGGGCTTCCTTGAGGGCTTTAGCCAAGGCGATCGCGGAAGGGTAGCGATCGGGCAACAGGGGAGCTGTGGCACGGTGTATCACGTCTTTCAAAGGATCGGGGATTTCTGGGCGATCGGATACATCGAGGCGATGAAAGCCCTCACGGTGGTGATAGAAACGAATTGGACTATCCCCCAACAGTAAAAAAGCCAACGTTGCCCCCACCGCAAACAGATCTGACTGAATGGTCGGTTGACCCATCATCTGTTCGGGGGCGCTGTAGCCCTCCACGGCAATGCGGGTGCTATCGGGGGAATGTCCCAGTTCTTTGACCGCCCCAAAGTCAATCAAAACAATTTGGTTATCCCGCGATCGCACCAGTAGGTTACTGGGTTTGAGATCCCGATGAATCACCGGTGGCTCCTGATTGTGCAGATAGTCCAAGATGCCGCAGGTTTGAATCATCCATTGCACTGCTTGGGGAATCGGCACCGTACCATTGCGCAGTACCCAGCGTTCTAGGTCAATGCCATGAATAAGTTCCATGACCAAATAGCTCTTGCCGTCCTCGACAAAAAAATCATAGAAGCGGGGAATGCCGGCATGATCTAGGAGTTGCAAAATTCGTGCTTCCCGTTCAAATAGCTCCTGGGCTTTCTCATTGTCCTCCATATCAGACTGCAGTTCCTTGAGCACCCGCACCTCCGGTATCTTGCCAGTCCATCCCCCAAGGGGTTGCGCTTCACAGGCCAAGTAGGTGGTGCCAATTCCGCCATGCCCTAAAAGGCGCAGGATGTGATAGTTGCGTACGGTGCGCTGCACATTCAGGGGTTGACCGCAGTGAATGCAAAACAGGTTGCCTGGCATGTTGCCTGCATGGGTACACTCACTGAGAGTTGGCGCACTGCGGCGAAAGGTTTGCTCATGGAATTCGAGAATCGGACCTGTAGGCCCCAGTTGAATCAAGCTGCCATTAGCGAGCCTACTTTCATCCACAAGGCGACCATCGACAAATGTCCCGATCGCCCCCAAACTTTTGAGATACCACCGACCGAGATTTTCTGGATCCCGATAACAAGATAGTTCCGCGTGATAGCGGCTAATGAGAATATCGTTGAGAATGACATCGTTATCTGCAGCACGACCAATGCGAATGGTTGTTTTAATCGGAAAACGCCATGTTTTGACCGGAGTGCGTTTCCAAGGATTCAACAGGTGCAGGATAATCACAGGTGTGCAACTGCCACAGCAAACTAATCAGAATTTAGCCTATTTTCCTACGCTTTGCCGATGTCTGCGGTGGTTTGCAATGAATCATCAACAGCTCAAGACTCCGCTGTCACTGTTCTAACTGGGCATGCCGCCTTGTTCTATCTAGATTGACCAAAAAAATTGGGATACAAGCCCCGTCCTAAGAGGGCTATAGTCTAGGGTTCCCTGCTGCTGTCAAAGCGTAGTACACTAGGAATAGTGCTGGTGTAGCTCAGTTGGTAGAGCAACTGACTTGTAATCAGTAGGTCGTCGGTTCGAGTCCGACCATCAGCTTTGATCAACTTCCATTCATTTCAGCACAAAAGGATTGTCCCTTGGGCTAAGCCTTGCTCGCAACGACAGGTCTATCATGATCAAGGAAGCGATCTTGCCACCCCTGCCATGCTCGTCTATTGCACCCGTCCCTACTGTAGTCACCCCCAGAACGATGTTCCAGAGCTAGACAACCCCAACAAACGATACAGTCGTGTGGCTGAACGATTTTGTACAGCCTGCGGAATGCCTCTGATTCTGCGGGGACGGTATGTGGCAGAGCGGGTTTTGGGGCAGGGGGGGTTTGGGGCGGCCTATCTAGCACGGGATTTGGATACCCCCGGTCGGCGGGAGTGCGTGATCAAGCAATTTCGCCCTAATGTGTCCGATCCCCAGAGTCGGCAAAAGGCTCAGGAACTCTTTGAGCGAGAAGGACAAGTCCTTGATCAACTGGGGCAGCATGCTCAAATTCCGGATTTACTGGCATTTTTTGCTGAAGAAGTTCCCAGTGCCAATGGACAAGGAGTCGAGCAGTATTTCTACTTGGTGCAGGAATATATTGACGGCGAAACCCTCGAGGATGAACTGGCTCAAAAGGGATGCTTTAGTGAGGAAGAGGTGCGGCAGGTGCTGCGGGAACTCCTACCCGTGTTGCAGTACGTCCATGACCACAGCTCGATCCACCGTGATATTAAGCTCTCGAATATTATGCGCCAGCACCCCAGCAAGACAAAGTTTCCCGGCCAAGGGCGGCTCTACCTGCTGGATTTTGGGGCTGTGAAGCAAATTTCCCAAGCAGGGGGACAGCAAGGACACTTTACAGGTATTTATACCCAATACTATGCGCCACCGGAACAAGCACGGGGGGAACGGGTCTATCCCAGTTCTGATCTCTATGCTTTGGCAGTGACCTGTATCATATTGCTGACCGGCAAAGATCCCAGTGAGCTATTTGATGCCTATAACAACCGCTGGCATTGGCATTCTTATGCCCAAGTCAGTCCAAAATTGCAAGCCATTCTGGATCGCATGCTACAACCCGCTCCTAGCGATCGCTACCAATCGGCAGCAGAGGTCTTAGCGGACTTAAATACTTCTTCTACCCCCGCCCCAGCACCGCCCCCACCGCCACAACCGGTAACACCCCCCCCCGTCTCTCCTCCCGTTGTGTCGCAAGCAATACCAGCGTCGCCTTCACCGGTGCCAGTCACGCCTCCGACAACTACGCCCCGACCTAGGGTCAGACCGCCGCGGCAACCGCCCCCACCCTTGCCCGCATTAAAAATTCTCATTGGTGCCGGCTTTACGGGCTTTGAAATGACCGCCTTGGGGCTGATGATTTTTAGTTTGATGACGGCTTGGCAGTTGCCCGTGGGTGTGAGTGCGGGGCTGATTGGCGCTCTATTTGCCTTTTTGGTGTTTTTGCAGTACAAACGCTGGATCGAACACTGGGAGCAGTTGATCATTGCGGTCATTTCAGGGGCAGTTCTCTTTTTTGTCCCCCTCTTGCAAGCAGGCCTAGGGGGTGTGACAGCGCTACTCATTTGTGGTTTAGTGGGGTTGGGTTGCGTCGTCGTGGGTAATCTCTTTTTGCTGATTTACAACATCTTGGCGCGGTTACTGTAGGAGCGGGGCAATGCAGTTGACGTGGTTGGAGAGCAATACATGGCTGTGGGAGTTGGGTCATACTAGGATTTTGGTCGATCCGTGGTTGGTTGGCTCGCTGACCTTTGGCAATACCCCTTGGCTATTTCAGGCAGAGCGATCGCGCCCCTGTGCTATGCCAACCGATGTGGATGTCATTTTGCTCTCCCAAGGGCTACCGGATCACTGTCATGAACCCAGTCTACGCACCTGCGATCGCACCCTACCGGTCATTGCCTCCCCCAGTGCCGCCAAAGTTGCCCAGAGCCTTGGCTTTGAAACGGTGATTTCCCTGACTCCCCACCAAACCCACACCTACCGCGATCTCACCATCCAAGCCACCAAGGGCGCCAGTATCGGTCCTAGTCAACAGGAAAACGGTTATCTTCTGCGTTGGGGAACGCAAAGTCTCTACTATGAACCCCATGGCTGCCATGATCCGTGGCTGCGCAGCCACGGCACGGTGGATGTCGTGATTACCCCCCTACTCGATGTCTGTTTGCCTCTGGTGGGTGCAATTCTGAAGGGGGGCAAAGCAGCGTTGGAATTGGGGCAATGGCTGCACCCCAAGGTGATGATCACCACCGCTGGCAATGGTACCCTCCACCTTCAGGGATGGCTACCGCGACTGCTCTCGGTCAAAGGCACCTTTGAGGAACTGCAAGTGTCGTTTCAGCGGCTGGGTCTGAACACTCGTTTGGTGGAACCAGTGGCCTACACTCCCCTTGTTCTTCTAGCTGAGGTCTAGGGATGCGACGCTGGCTACGGCCTTTGTTTCTCTTTTGGCAAGAAACGATCCTTCTACTTCAGGACAATCAGCGGTTTTTGCAGTTCCTCAGTCAGATTGAGGGGATTGCAACTCGGGTGCTGGCGATCGGGATGCTGCTGGTGGTCATCGTCGCCATTATTGATTTGGGGCGGATTTTAACCATAGAGCTATTCTCACCCCCTTTAGGGCAGTTTAGCCTTGAACTGGTGAAAATCTTTGGCCTCTTTCTCAACGTGCTTGTGGCTCTGGAGATTCTCGAAAATATCACCGCCTACCTGAAAACCCACGTCTCGTCGCAAATCGTTGAGCTGGTGATTGTTACGTCTCTGATTGCCATTGCCCGCAAAATTATCATTCTGGATATTGGTCAACCGGAAACGGTGGCGAAGCTCTTGGGGCTGGCGATCGCCATCTTGGCCTTGTCTGCCAGTTACTGGATTGTGCGTCGTCTAAACTACCGGCGGCGTCCCTGAGGGATAGACCTGCTCGCGGTAGGCTTGCGCCTGTTCCAGCGTTGTTTGCAGCCGCTCCCAGTCCTCCTGTTCCACTTGGCGAATCAGATCATCAAGGGTGGCACGGTAGTGGACCAGGCAGTGGCGCAACGCCGCGCGGTTATATTCCGCCATCATCCGTCCCAACTCTGGATTGCCACCCCCCACCCGGCTCGTGTCCCGAAAACCGGAGCTAGCCAACCGCTGTGCAAGCTTCCGAATCGGCTCATTGGCTTCTTGGGCATTCGCAAGAATTAGTGCTGCACTCACTAGGACAGGCAGGTGGGAAATCCAAGCAACGGCGCGATCGTGATCCGAGGGGGTGGCATAGAGTAGCTTTGCGCCGAGATCATTGACCACACCAGCCACACAGTCAATGGCCGCACTGTCAGTGTAGAGGGTTGGAGTGAGAACATAGGGGGCATTCTCAAAGAGATGGGCTTGCGCCGCTTCAATGCCAGATTCTGCGGTACCGGCCATCGGGTGACCACCGACATAGCGAGACCAGAGTTTTTCAAGGGCAGGGACAATTTCTCCCTTGACGGATGCCACGTCTGTCAGCACTGTTTCTGGACTGAGATAGGGGGTAATGTCGAGTGCCACACTGAGGATGCTGCCAATGGGAGGACAGAGAAACACCAGATCAAGGGCACGCAAAATTTCTGGCTCGGTACTGCCCCAGTCAATGGCACCCTTGGCGATCGCCCGCTCACAGGTTTCAGCCCGCCGGCTCAGCCCAACCACATAGTGCCCCTTTGCCCGCAAATCAATCCCAAGGGAACCGCCAATCAGTCCCAACCCCACGATGCCAATGCGCAGCATGCTGCCTCTAACTTGAACTCCTTTCCAATTGTGACATTGATTCTTGTTTTGAGGGACAGTCCCTGCCCATGCAGATTTGCGTTTTGGATTTACAGCTAGAGGGGATGCCTTGGATACAATCAAAAATGAATCTGTTGCACTTTAGGCCATCCATGATGAAACGCCTTGCCCATTTACTTCAGCAGACCCTCAAATTCTGCCTTGGCCTTGCCCTTGTCGGGTGCCTCAGTAGCGGTACACCAGTGTGGGCAGCAGCAGCTCACCATAGTTTTGTCGCAGCCGCCGTGGAACGAGTTGGCGATGCGGTCGTTCGTATTGATACCGAACGCACGATTGTACGCACACCGGATCCCCTTTTGAGCGATCCCTTCTTTCGCCAATTTTTCCCCGGTCTAGCCTTGCCCCCCCAAGAGGATCGGCTACGGGGTCAGGGGTCGGGGTTCATCATTGATCCCAGCGGCATTGTCATGACCAATGCCCATGTGGTGAGTCAAGCGGATACCGTGACGGTGCGCCTCAAGGATGGCCGAGTCTTCGAGGGAGAAGTGCGCGGCGTGGATGAGGTATCCGATCTAGCGATTGTCAAACTCAAAGGGGTCACCGAACCATTGCCCACTGCGCCCCTCGGTGATTCCAGTGACGTGAAAGTGGGGGACTGGGCGATCGCCGTTGGGAATCCCCTTGGCCTTGATAACACAGTAACATTGGGGATTGTCAGTACGCTGCACCGCTCCAGCGCCCAAGTGGGCATCCCCGATAAGCGCCTTGATTTTATTCAAACGGATGCTGCGATTAACCCCGGCAATTCTGGAGGACCGCTGCTCAATGAAGAGGGGGAAGTGATTGGCATTAACACTGCCATTCGTGCCGATGCCATGGGGATTGGCTTCGCCATTCCAATCAATAAGGCCAAAGCCCTGCAAGCCCGCTTGATTCGCGGTGAAAAAATTCAACACGCCTACATTGGCATTCAAATGACCACCTTCACACCGGCAATGGCCAAGGAAAACAATGCTAACCCCAACTCACCAGTGATTCTGCCAGAGGTCAGTGGCGTCCTCGTCCTGCAAGTGTTGCCCAATACGCCTGCGGCAAAAGCCGGTCTGCGCTGGGGGGATGTGATTACATCCGTGGATGGGGAACCGATTACCAGTGCGGATCAGTTGCAGGGCATTGTTGATAGTGCCGCTGTGGGGCAAGTTCTCAACCTAACGATTCAACGGGGCGATCGCAGCCAACGGATTGCGGTGCGCACAGCGGAGTTGCAGGGAGCGGCTTAGGATGCCCTTGGGGCTACTGCTGCTGTGGCTCTTTGCCCTTGCCACCCGCTTTTGGGGGCTGACCCGCTTTCCCACGCTGGTATTTGATGAGGTCTATTTTGCCCGCTTTGGCCGCAACTATCTCGCCGGTGTCCCCTTCTTTGATGCCCATCCCCCCTTGGGAAAATACCTGATTGCCCTGAGCATTTGGCTGGGGGGTGGTTTTCACCCTTGGGGCTATCGCTGGTTGAATGCCCTGATGGGATCGCTGATTCCCGTGGCGGTGGCGGTGTTGGCCTACCTCCTGACGCGGCGATCGCGCGTGGCGTTGTTGTCGGGACTCTTTGTTGCCCTCGATGGCCTCTTTTTGGTGGAGTCCCGCTATGCTCTCATCAATATCTCCCTTGTGCTTTTTGGGGTGGTGGCACAGATTCTCTGGCTCTGGGGGTTGCGCTACCAAGGCAGGGCGCGATCGCTCTGGCTGATGGCCGCAGGAGCTGCCTTTGGTGCCTGTGTGGCGGTGAAGTGGAGTGGCTTGGGATTCCTGTTGGGCGTAGGTCTGTTCTGGGTTCTCCAGCAGGGGTTACCCCTATCTGCTGAGTGGAAGACCACGTACCAGTGGTGGCAGATGTGCCTACTGTTGCCCCTTGTTGTTTTTGTGGTTTATACCCTGCTCTGGCTACCCCATCTCCAGTTTCATCCCCACCAGAGCCTACTTGACCTCCATCGCCAAATGTTTAACTTTCACCGCAGTGTTGCCAGTACTGCCCATCCCTACTGTTCACCCTGGTGGTCTTGGCCGCTGTTGCTGCGCCCCATGAGCTACTTTTTTCAGCGAGTACAAACCCTTGGTGAACCAGTTCCCGTGATTGGCCCGCCCCTGCCAATGGCAGATACGCAGTGGGTTTATGCTGTTTATGCCCTCTTTAATCCCCCCCTCCTGTGGCTTGGCACCTTGGCCACATTGGCTCTTGTACCCCTTAGATTGACCACAACCGCAGGCCGTTTTGTGCTCTTAAACTATGCTGCCAATCTCCTGCCTTGGGTACTAGTGAGTCGTTGTGTTTTTATCTATCACTACCTCCCCGCTGCCCTCTATAGCTTTATGGCCTTGGCCTTGGTCTGGGAAGCCAGCCACGATTGGGGAGCGTGGGCACGCTGGGCACGGATTGCCGTCTTAGGGGTGGTTGTTGGGGGTTTTCTTTACTGGCTCCCCCTGTATTTAGGATTACCCCTGACGCCCCAAGGCTTTTTTAGGCGGATGTGGTTGCCCTCTTGGATTTAGAGCTATCCCAAGAGCCGTTTGACGGTGGCAATGAGTTCTGCGGGATCAAAGGGTTTGGTGATGTAGGCATCTACCCCCTGCTTTTTACCCCAGTGAATATCAAACTCTTCACTTTTGGTGGTGCACATGATCACGGGCACATTTTGGGAGGCCGCTTCCCCCTTAATCCAGCGGCACAGTTCATAGCCATTCATGCGCGGCATCACCACATCGAGAATCACCAAATCAGGGCATTGAGCCTTGATCTTTTCTTGGGCTTCGACACCATCCTCGGCCTCAACAACGTCGTAACGTTGCTCTTTCATCAGTTCAACAATCATTGCCCGCAGGGTGGGGCTGTCATCAACAACCATAATTGTGGCCATAGAGGTTCTGCCTGATGCCGCAAATAATACGCTGGTAATTAGTGAACAGTTGGATATCCTATCCATCGCCTAGCTTATCATTTTCACCTGAGTCCTGAACATTGGCACCTTGGTCTTTAGGCGCGATCGCTGCGCTGGAATTCCTGAAAGAGGGCGGCCAATTCTTGACTCAAGGCTAGGGCGGTACGGGGCAAGGGTCGCTGGCGACGCCAAAAGGGCGGAAATTGTTGCCACAGGTGCAGTAGAATAGGGGTTCCCAATTCCGGGGCAAGGGTCGGCCACTGCCCAAAGACGTGGGAAGCGCGATCGCTCACGGTGACCTGACCATTGACGAGCACCATGATCCAGTCTGCCCAGCCATAGGCAAAATCAAGATCATGGGTGGCAATCATAATCGTGGTTCCCTGCTGGTGAATGTTCTCTAGGGCTTGCTCCAGTTGCTGCCGCTGCTGAGAGTCCAGATAGGTGGTGGGTTCATCGAGCAGTAATAGGGTCGGCCCTAAGGCCATTACTCCCGCCAGTGCCACTCGCCGTTTTTGCCCCAAACTGAGATGATGCAGGGGGCGATCGGCAAGATCAACTAAATCAAAGTCCTGTAGGGTTTGGTACAAGCGTGCTTCAATTTCGGCGGTGGGTAGGTCTAAGTTGCACAGCCCATAGGAAATGTCTTCCGCCACGGTGGCTGCCACCAATTGCTGTTCGGGGTCTTGAAAAGCCAAGCCAATCCGTTGCCGCCACTGCCGCAGTCGTTCTGGTTGATAGAGGAGCCGTTGCCCTTGCCAATAAATTTCACCGCGATCGCGCCGATAGAGGGCCGCCGCCAAATAAAAGAGCGTTGATTTGCCTGAGCCATTCAGTCCCAGAAGAACAACTTTCTGTCCCGCCTCGAGGGTAAACGAGCAGTCCTGAAGCACGGGGGTGGTTGTATTGGGATAGCGAAAGCCAACCTGACGAAATTCGAGGAGGGGGACAGACATCTCAGCCCATGATTGTGTTTAGCAGGAGGAGGGCACTGCCACCAATGACGATTTCGAGGCCATAGCGTTGCGAATAGGCATAGGACTGGGGACGTAATACCCGAAACTGCCCCTGAAAGCCACGACTCAGCAATGCAAGGTTGATTTGTTCATAGCGGTACAGAGACTGCCGCAGGAGTTGAGCGGCCAATAAACTGACACTAAACAACCAGCGCGATCGCCGTTGATAGCCGCCCCGTGCCCGCTGCGCCAACTGAAGCGTGAGAGCCGTCTCTAGGAGGGTGAAAATATAGCGGTACATCAGCATCAGGATATCGAGGATAAAATGGGGCATGCCCCAGCGCTCAGCCACTGCCAACAGTGCCGGAAAAGGGGTGGTCAACAGAATCAATAGTAAACAAGTGCTAGCAACAATTGTCCGCAGTCCCACCGTTAAACTTTGGTCGAATTTCTCGGCACTGATAAAGAGAGACCAGCCCATTAGGGAGATTTCACTCAGAACCGGTTGCCCTGAAGCCCTCAGTGTCTCCGTAGGAATGAGTTGCACGAGAAATCCCGGCAAACTCACGAGCCAAAAGAGGGCGACTGCGGCTAAGAGGGTGAAATAAACCCGCCACGGAATGCGGGCATAGCCGAGAATCCACAGGCTCAACCACAGCCAAAGCAAACTCTGGACAAGGGGACGAGCAAAAAAACTAAACAGCAGGCTGGCGATCGCGAAAATCAGCTTTTGCTCGGGGTGTAGATGCCGCAGACCATTGGTGTAGGTATAGGTATCGAGGTGATGGTGCATTGAGGCCTTAGGACTGTTGCGACTTTGAGGCGGCGGCTGCCTTTTGGCGATGGCGTTCGCGGTACTGCCCCAAGATAAACCCCATCGCCCCTGCCCCTAGGGCTGCTTGCAGAGCAAAGAGCAGCGACTCGACTTCCGCGCTCGGTGGTTCAAACAATGGCTCTGCCCAAGGTTCAAAGTTTGGCGCCACCTCACGAATCAAGGCTTCGGCTTGGGCGTCAGCACCTTCAAAGTCACTCTTGACAAACAGCAAAGGGAGTCCCCCCAAGAGAATCACTCCCCCCAGTAGGAGTGCCACTGTTTTTTTATTCATCGCCTTTCCCTGCGGATAACAGTTTTAAGGTTTGCAATTCTGCTGTGCAGTACGTGGTCAACCAGTTCCACACCAACACTGTGAGTAACCCTTCACTGATGGCGAGGGGAATCTGCGTCACGGCAAAGAGCGCTGCAAACTTGGCAAAAGCCGTCGCCACCCCACCCATGGGATCCGGAAAGGCCAATGCCAATTGCAAAGCAGTTACTGAGTACGTGGCCAAGTTGCTGACAAAAGCCGCACTAAAAAGAGCGATCCCTAGCTTAGTCGTCACACGAGACAATCCTCCATAGGTCAGCCAAGCCAACCACGAGCCTACAACGGCCATCGAAAAGGCATTGGCTCCCAGCGTGGTTAAGCCGCCATGGGCAAGCAGCAAGGCCTGAAAGAGCAGCACCAATGTCCCCAGCACCGCCATCAGGGGTGGCCGAAAGAGAACAGCGCCAAGGGCAATTCCCATGGGATGGGAAGAGCTACCCGTGACGGAAGGAATCTTCAACGAGGAGAGCACAAAGGCATAGGCGCCCGCCAAAGCAATCAGCAGAGTTGACGCTGGCTGGTATTTGATCTGTTGACGCAGTGCCCATAGTCCCCATGCCAAGAAAGGAAGGAAGGCAAGCCACCAGCCCACCGCCCACCCTAGGGGCAGAAAGCCCTCACTAATGTGCATTGCCAAGGCAGAGTTGGGACTTGCGACCACGAGATAGGTGGTTAGGAGGGCGATCGCCCCAAGGGAGCCATATTGCCTTGCTGGGCTGCTCTTGCTCATGAACACATTCCTCAACCTAAGTGCGCCTATTCTAGTGCGCAACGGGCGACTTGGATATGCCCAGTGGGGGCTGAAACAGATATTAGCAACGGCGATCCATTCTCAAGAATTCATTGGTGGCAAGACTGTAAGCCTGAAATTTGCATAAATCTTGATGTAGTCGGTATAACAGGATGAAGTCTAATGTCATTAAATGTCATTATTGAATCGTAGGTACTGTTGCTATGTTCCCAAGGGGGAGTTGTCATGAGTGAACTGACTGCCTTTGGTCATTCCTTGAGTAGTGGCTATGAAGTCGTGGTGATCAAGCCGCAGTCCCTCAGTGATACGACCCTGATCGTTCAAGCGCTGCGGGCTGACAAGGCAGTGATTCTCAACCTAGAGCACCTCGATGTCACCGAGGCACAGCGCATTTCTGATTTTGCCGCTGGTAGTACCTATGCCATTAATGGCCATCAGTCGCGCCTTGGGGATGGTGTCTTTCTCTTTACGCCCAATGTGATTAATATCCAAGAATCCACAGCAGCACCCACACCTGCTGGACTGGCTTAAGCCGTTCATGAACCCTGAGGATCTGCTCACCGTCAGTGAGTGTCAAGAGATTGATCAACTGCTCTTGCCAGCAGCAGATCGCTTTGCAATTCGAGTAGCGGTGTATGCCCAACGCTATCTGCGAGCCAAGACAGAGGTGACCCGCCTCGAAGACCTGACAGAAGCCCAAGTCTATGAACTCGTTGCCGCCGATCCCCAGTTGCAAGCAGAGGAGCAACGCCAAGGGGGATTCCTGACGTGGTATGGCCAAATTCTCATCAGTGCCCTCAAGCAACTACGGCAAATAGCTGAACAGGAGGGGGTGCCCATTGCTGAGCTAACGATTCCGCAGATTAGTTGCTGGTTTCAGCAGCAGTGTCAGGCACGCTTGCGATCCTCCCCGCCGTCACCTTAAGAATTTGGGCATGTTTGCGCCAAGGGGTGGCAAAGGGGGTGAGGTGGGTGGTGGTAATCAGCGTTTGGTAGCGATCGCCCATCACTTCTAGCAAAATTCCCTGTCGCTGCAAATCCAATTCTGCGAGGACATCATCTAAGAGCAAGAGGGGGGTGTCGCCCACCACACTTTCGACAAGAGCCAGTTCCGCCAGTTTCAGTGCCAATACCAGCGTGCGCTGCTGCCCTTGGGAGGCAAATTGGCGAGCATGTTGCCCATTGAGACAAAAGCCGACATCGTCCCGGTGTGGCCCCACAAGGCTAGTTTTTTGCAACAGTTCAATAGCCCGCCGTGCCGCCAAAACCTCGTTAAAGGCTGCAACAATGGCCTCGGAGGTGCCATCCCCAAGGGGCACATGGCTTTCGTAGGTCAAGGTCAGTCGCTCGCGATCGCCACTCAACACCCGATGCCAATCCTGTGCCAAGGAAGCCAGGCGTTCAATGAGGCGCTGTCGGCGGCGGATGATACGGGTGCCATTGATCACCAATTGCTGATTCCATGCTTGCCAGAGGGCCTCATCCCATCCTCGGCTGCCTGTCTGTTTGAGGAGAGCATTCCGTTGGCGCAGGGCTTTTTGGTAGGTTTGCAGAAGTTGGCTATAGAGGGGTTCCAACTGCACCAATATCCGATCCAACCAGTTGCGGCGAATGGCCGGTGTGCCCCGCACTAGTTCCAAATCCAAGCAGGAAAATTCCACCGCATTGAGTTGACCCAGAAATTCCGCAGTGCGCTTAACAGTACAACCATTGACCCGTAGAACACGGCCTGCGAGGGGGCGCAAACTCACCGCCAGATCAAGGGGCACACCTTGGCGTTCAAGGGTGGCTTCAATTTGAGCACTCTCTTGTCCCTGCTGAATCAAGTCGCGATCGCGATGGGTGCGATGGGACTGCAACGTGGCGAGCCACTCTACGGCCTCTAATAAATTCGACTTCCCTTGGGCATTGTCCCCCACAAGAATTGTTTTCGGGGCGGCAAACGTCACCCATTGCTCGCTGTAGTTGCGGAAGTGGCGCAGATAGAGTGATTTCAGAAACACCTACCAACCCCAAGTCCCCGGCGCTCCCTTAAAAGGGCCAACAATGTCCGGGGTAATCCAGCCGCCATAAAAGCCCCCCGGTTGGGGAATGACAACCACGCCATCCACCGTACATTCATCCATCAGACTCGCATAGAAGGCAATGAAGTTGCGGATTGGGGCAAAAGGGGGGGTGGGGTTGGGGTAGTACCAAGCAGCATTATTGGCTTGGCGATCGCCCACCTTGACATGGTAGTAGGCGCCTTGTCCCTTCCATTCACAAAAGGTTTGCCGCGGCGAGGGCACCAGATACTGTGACTGCACATCCTCTGGCGGAAAGTAGTACACAGGGGGGTGACTGGTCTCTAGCACCCGCTGTCCCCGCTGGGTATCGGCAATCACCACATCATTAAAGACCACCCGTAGGTGTTTTGACGTGGGTTCAACACGGGGCGGACGGGGGTAGTCCCAAACCGATTCTTGGCCGGGGGTAGGGGGAATCCGTTGCATCGGGTTGCAGTTCCTGAACACTCTTCTTTGACCGTAACAGCTATGGCTCAAGCTTGGGAACTGGTTTGCCGCTCCACCAAGCCCTGTTCAATGGCCAGTCGCACCAGCTCTGCCCGATTGTGAACTGCGGTTTTCTGAAACAGGCTACTGACGTGTTTTTCAATGGTTCGGGCACTCAGGTGCAGGCGATCGCCAATCTGGGCATTGGAGAGTCCCGCCACCAGCAAAGCCAAAACGTCTTTTTCCCGCTGCGTCAGATCAACCGTAATCTGCTGAGTTTTCGGTGCCGCGAAGGGTTGCTGTCGCTGTTGCCATTCCATTTGTATCAGCTGCGCCCGATCCAACAGGTTACGTACCACCGCTGCCAACTCATTTAAGTCAAAAGGCTTGGAGAGATAGACATCGCCCCCAGTGCGATAGGCGCGAATCCGCTCCTCCAGTTCTGTGCGTGCGGTGAGGTAAATCACTGGCAGTAACCGTAACGAGGGATGCTGGCGCACCTGCCGCACCAACTCATAGCCATTCATATTCGGCATGGCAATATCCGTAATCAGCAGGTGAGGCTGATAGCGATGGATCATTTCGAGGGCTTGGGCACCATCTCCCGCCGTCAGACAACAGTACCCTTCGGATTCCAAAAAGCGACTCACCGAAAGGCGGATGCCGGCATCGTCGTCAGCAATGAGTACCGTGAGGGACATAGGGAATTTATGTCTCCACTAGACCACAGTATTTCTCCACACAGCGGACAAACAGCTCAACCCCAATACTTAAAACGGTTTCGTCAAAGTCAAAGCGGGGATGGTGGTGGGGGAAATCTAACCCCAGTGTGCCATTGGCTGACCCCAAAAAGAAGTAGCAGCCTGGAACAGCTTTCAGAAAAAATGACATATCTTCTGCGGCCATCGTTTGACAATGGGATGTGACCCCAGCCGGCACTTCGACCACGGATTCAGCAACAGAGCGCACTAATTTCGCCATCTTGGCATCGTTGACAGTGGGGGGATACATCCGCTCGTAGTGAAAGTCATAGGTTGCACCATGACTCTGGCAGATGCCGGCAATCACCTGCTCAATGCGCTGGGGCAACCATTCTCCCAACTCTGGCTTAAAGTATCGCACCGTTCCCCGAAACGTCGCGGTATCGGCAATCACGTTCTTTGCGGTGCCTGCATGCACTGCCCCCACGGAGATCACCGCCGTCTCTAGGGGATCCACGTTGCGCGAGACAATGGTGTGCAATGCCGTAATAATCTGCGCAACAACGAGAACCGTATCCACGGTAAACTGGGGTAAAGCTGCGTGTCCCCCCTTGCCGTGTACCTCACACTCAAAGAATTCTGCCGCCGCCATCAACGGCCCACTACGCACCCCCACCGTACCAACGGGCAGAAAGTTCCAGAGGTGTAGGCCAATAATGCCATCCACTTTCGGAGCATCGAGAACCCCCCCTTCAATCATGGGTTTGGCACCACCGGGGCCTTCTTCCGCCGGTTGAAAGATGATTTTGACCGTACCAGCAAAATCGCGGTGCTGAGCAAGGTATTTCGCCGTCCCAAGGGCGATCGCGATGTGACCATCGTGGCCGCAGGCGTGCATTTTCCCCTCATGGAGAGAGCGGTAAGGCTTATCGTTTTCCTCCTGTATTGGCAGGGCATCCATATCAGCGCGAATCGCCAGCACAGGCCCTGGACGTGTTCCTGGAATGACTGCCACAACACCCGTCTCGGCAATGCCCGTGCGATGCTGAATGCCCCACTCCCGCAGTTTCTCACTGACGAAGGTCGCCGTCAGGTGTTCCTGAAAACCCAATTCGGGTCGCTGGTGCAAATGGCGTCGCCACTGCACAAGTTCTGGCTGTAATGCAGCTATCTCTGGACGCAGTTGGCAGCTCAGTTGCGGGAGATGGAAAGGCATGGGGGCAATCTTTAGATTTTGTTTAGCATTGCTCTTATCTAGGATAAACGATGCTCTTGGGCAGCGGCAGCAAATGCCACCTCAAGACCAGGTTAAGAGCAGTTTACTTCCACCAACAGTAGGATTTTTTCGTCAGAACCCCCTGACTTAGGAAACATTTGTTATTATGGCAGGTAGCTCCCTAGGGCAAAAATTAAAATAGTTCAGTATTGGAAATTACACTTTACCCATTCTGAACGCTAGGGTCTCTTCACCAAACGAGGATGTTATGGTTCAATCCCTTCAATATTCCATCGAACTCGTCAAAGAGGAAGCACGGCGACTGGTGGCCAAAGGTGTGGTGAGTCGGCAGCAGCCCATCTACACCCTCTGCCAATTTGTCCCCGTTCGGGAGTGGCCCCTCATTGAAGCCGAGCTAGAGCGCTGTGACTTTATGTTGCGCGATCGCATTGGTGACCTTATTGGTCGTGAGTGCTGGGACAACGACTAAAAAACTCAAAGTGCTTTAGGGCACCTGCTCCCCCCAACTTCAAATCTTAGGAAGTGGGTGCCTCTGAATCCTGCTGTAGGTCTTGACGAATGGCGCGTAGGGTTTCTAAGAGAGTTTGCAGATCGGCAGCCAACTCAGCACTCTCGCGAGTGGCAGAGGGGGGAGCCGCAGAGGATTGCTGTTGCTGGGCAATAAAGGCTTGAATGAGTTCCCGCGCTTGCGCCTCTGTAAGACGCCCTTTTTCGGCACAGACGGTAGCGAGTTGGCGAGCATCCACCCGCAGTTGCGTCAGGTATTCTTGACGCTTGGCTTCATCCTGTAGAGATTCAATGGCAGCAGCGGCAGCCCCAATACTAGTGTAGTAAAGTTGCTGTGCTAGTTCAAAGGGATTGCGATCCATAGGGTTGACCCTGAAGGGAGTGAACTCTCCTTTGTTACTCTACGGGAAATGCCCCTAACTCAGCAAGTCAGCAAGATTGAGGGAAGCGGCTGCGGTACAAATGAACAATCTTACTCACGACCTCATCGATCCCTAGGTTGTCGGTACAGACTTCAATGGCATCAGCCGCTTTGCGAAAGGGGGCATAGGTACGTTGCCGATCAGCAGTATCGCGAGCAGTAATTTGGCTCAACAGCTCCTCGTAGGAGAGGTCGCATTCTCCCTGCTGCTGTAATTCCTGCCAGCGGCGTTGGGCACGCTCTTCCGGAGAGGCTGTCAAAAAGATCTTCAAACCCGCGTCAGGAAACACATGGGTACCAATGTCTCGGCCTTCGGCAGCAATTCCGCCATTGGCCCCAATCGCCCGCTGTTGTTGTACCATGAGTCGTCGCACACCCCGCAGGGCGGCAATTTGGGAGACTCGCTGCGTCACCTCTAGGGAACGAATCGCTTGGCTGATGTCGCGCTCGTTGATCCATACCCGTGGGGGTTGGTGGGGATCACTGCTTTCTAAGCGCAATTGACAGTGGGCAATCGCCTCCACTACGGCTGGTTCATCGTCGAGATCAATGTGGTTTTCTAGACACCACCAAGTTACCGCTCGATACATGGCACCGGTGTCAAGGTACTGCAACCCTAGGGCTTGGGCAGCGCGTCGTGTGACGGTGGACTTCCCCGCCCCCGCAGGGCCATCGACTGCTAGAATCGGTAACCGCCGATCCAATAGACAATTGTCAATGAGGCGCGTTTGCCCCACCCAACCAGCGATCGCCAGCAGCCCCACGGTCTCAATGCGTTCCAAGGGCACAAGGGTCTGGGGATGCACCAATTCGGCATAGTCGAGGCGCAACTGCGGAAACTGGCGCAGATGGTTGTGAACCTGCTGCAAGAGATCGCTGGCGGCAAAGCAGCCCTGATGAAAAGCAGCAGTCGCTACCTCTAGGCTCTGGCTTAGGGCTAAGGCCGTGGCGCGATCGCGCTCACTGAGGTATTGATTGCGGGAACTGAGGGCGAGGCCATCGACATCGCGGACAATCGGGCAGCTAATGATCTCCACGTCCAGATTCAAATCGGCGACACAGCGGCGAATCATCGCTAACTGCTGGGCATCTTTCTGACCAAAGTAGGCGCGATCTGGCTGCACTAGGTGCAACAGCTTCAGGACAATCGTCGCCACCCCGCGAAAATGGCCAGGGCGCGATCGCCCACAGAGACGCTCTGTTAACTCCCTTGGTGGCTCAACCACCGTGAGACCGTCCATGCCTGCTGGATAGAGTTCACCGACACTGGGTGTAAATAGGATGTTCACGCCCAACTGCTGGCAAAGGAGGGCATCAGCCTCAAGGGTACGGGGATAGCGGTCTAAATCCTCCTGAGGACCAAACTGAAGAGGATTAACAAAAATACTGACAACGACAACATCGCACTCTTGCCGTGCCCGTTGGATCAGGGCAGCGTGACCCCCATGGAGTGCTCCCATTGTGGGCACAAAACCAAGGGTCGTCCCAGAGGGGAGGGTGGCAAGGGCAGCCTGTAAGCCCGCCGTGGTGGTTAAATGGTAAAACTTACCCATAGAGCGTTGGAGGGGCGATCGCCCCGTGCAGTTTTGATACAATCTGTCATACTACAGCCCTTTTCACACCGAGAGAAGACATTCAAGCTTGTGAAAGCAACGATCAGAGAGGCGGGTTGGGTGTATCCGAATTTTAGAAAAGGGTTGTCCAACGCTCTTGGCCGCTTTTTCTGACCAAAGTTTGTACATTTGTTGCAAAGACTTTAATCTTTGGGGTAGGTTTTCTAAAATTCGAGTACTTTCGTTGCTCTGTACTAGCTAGCAGTGTAACGCGATCTCAACTTTCATCCCCAACTTAGCGAACGCTCGTTTTTTAACTGCTCAGCATACGCCGCGAGGATAGCCCCTATGGCCAATGAACTACAAAATGGTTTACAAAAATACCGTTTCGTCTGCACCCTCACCTTCGGGGATATTTATGGCCAAGTCATTGTTTGGCTGATTGTGATCTTTATTGGTTTGGCTGCGTCCCTCACCCTCTACAACAATCCCGTGCAGGCGTTTCTGGTCGGGGGGCTAATTTTGGTTCTAACCTTGCCCTTTTTGCTCTTTGCCTTTGTCACCACACTGCTCAACCATATTGAAATGCGACCTGTGACCGTCACAGAGAAGAAAAAGCGCAAAGATGCCGCCGTGGCCTCAACCACTGAGGTGGCTCCAGCGAATTAAAGAACCCTTAAAAATAGCGGGCGATCGCCCCCAAAATGCCATACTGGAGTTACCGCTGAGGGGGCAGATTGATGCTGTACTGGCTCACATTTCTCCAAGCATTACCCAACCCAGAATTGCCAGCTCCACCCCGAACGCAAACCCAAGCAACGGTACTTGCGGAACCTCCCCCTCTTGTCATGGGCAGCATGGGTGGGTTGCTTTTCTTTCCCAGTGTGATTGCCGGTATTGTCATTTTACTGCTGCTGAGCATTTGGGCCTATACCCGCGTCTATGTGATTACCCCCAACAACGAAGCCTTTGTGCGCACGGGGGGTGTTTTTGTGAAGAAAAAAACAGTCATCCTCAATGGTGGCTGCATTGCCCTGCCAGGGTTCCATGAGTTGACACGGGTGCCCCTGCGAGAAATCTCCATTGATGTGGAACGGACGGGCAAATTGGCGGTGCGTACCCAAGATTACTTGCGGGCTGATATGCGGGTCACTTTCTATGTCTGTATTAACGCCACCGAGGAAGATGTGCTCACCGCCGCTGCGCGCCTCTCCCAAAATAATCGCATTACTCCGGAAGACATTAAAAATGCCCTCGAAAAACGCGCTGACGATGCCATTCGTGCCGCGGCAAAACACAAGTCCTTAGCAGAAATTGACTCCGACAAGCTAGGCTTTGCCCAAGAGGTGCTCAACCTGATGCAGCAGGATCTGCAAAAAGTCGGACTCACGCTCAACAACATTGCTATTTCAGAGGTTCAGGAGAGCGACACCTACGACGAAAACAACTTTTTTGATGCCCAAGGGGTGCGGTTGCGCACGGAAACGATTCAACGCTCCATCCAGCAAAAACGAGAAGTCGAACTCTCAACCCGGGTGGCGATCGAACAAAAGGAACTGGATGCCCAAAAACGCTCTCTGCAAATCGAAGAGGAAAAAGAAGCGGCTCTGTTGAGCCAACGCCTGAAGGTGGAAGCGCTGAAAGCACAGCGGGAAAGGGAAATTGAGGAGGCCAAAGCAGCAGAGGCAGCCGCGATTCAGCGGGCAAAATTGCTCCAAGCCCAAGCGGTTGAGGAAGAAGAAATCCGCAAAAGACTCGCCATCCAACAGAAGGAAATTGAGGCCAGCATTGAACTGGAGGAAAAAAATAAACTCCTCAAGGTGACGCAAGCCCAACAACAACAGGAGGCAGAAATCGCCGAAATCAGTCGCCAGCAGCAGGTGGAGGCCAACCGTCTGCAAGCCCAAGCAGCTATTGCGGAGTCGGAGCGCCAAGCGCGCCTTGCCCAAGAGGAGGTGGCGATCGCCATCGCCATGAAGAAAAAAGAAAGTCTGATTGCCGAAGCCGAGCGAGCACGGGCAGAATCCGCGGTCACCACCGCCATCGAAGTGGAAAAAGCCGATCGCGAGAAAAACCTAGCCATCATTGCTGCAGAACGGGAAGCGGCTGAAAAGCGGGTGCTAGAGCAAAATGTGGTGGAGATTGATGTCTTCCGCCGCCGTCGTCAAGCGGAAATTGCCCAGCAGGCAGCTGAACTTGAAGCCGAAGCCATTCGTACCCTTGCTGCTGCCAACCGCGATAAAGCCCTTGCCGAAGCTGAAGGGATAGAGGCCATGCTCGCAGCGAAGAATGTCATTAGCAACGCCAACCTGACGGCTCAAGTGATTACAGCCCTCTGGCCAGAACTGGCACCGCAACTGCCCCAAGTGCTCCAAGCCCTTGCCCCCCAACCTGGTGTGATTGGTGACGCCAAAATCTACACTTTTGCCAATGGTGGGGCAACCCCTGATCTCAATAAATTGCTCCTGTCCACCAGTGGTCTGGCCTTGATCAATGCCCTTTTTGAGGAAGGAAAGCTGGGACAACTCTTAGCGCAAATCAAATCCCTGTTGCAGGAAACACCCCCCACTGCCTAAAACTGCATTGCATACTCCTAAGGTCAAGATTGGATAACTTTACAGCAGGCTGTTGCAGCAAGTGAACCAATAATTGACTCGATTCGTCTATATTTCCGAAATTCATAGGACTTTATCAATGGGGCAAATATAAAAAAAAGATTAAGAACCGTCAAAGGTCAGTGTTAGTATTCCGAGGAACAGATTTAGAAATGTTAAGATTCTTAATATATGTGACATATCTCCGCAAACACTGTTAAAGCACCGTTGGCTTGGCCGCGATCTTTAGCAGGGGCGATCGCCCACCCTATAGAGTAAAGCGATATTCCTAAGCCTTGGACGAATCACTGCTGTCAACCTTGAGAACGAGCGAGAGGGACTATGGATACCTCAAAAGATTTAGTGCGCACTTACCTACGGGAGATTGGCCGTGTGCCATTGCTCACCCACGAACAGGAAGTGATCTACGGCAAACAGGTGCAGCAGCTTGCCGCCATGAACGAGATTCGCGAAAAGCTCGCGGCAGAACTCAACCGTGAACCCACCCGTGCTGAGTGGGCGGCAGCCGCTAACATCAGTGAAGAGGAACTGGAGACGATTATCGAGAACGGTGAGCGCGCTAAACGGAAAATGGTGGAGGCCAACCTGCGGCTCGTGGTCTCAGTGGCCAAAAAGTACATCAAGCGCAATGTGGATCTCCTTGATCTGATTCAAGAGGGGACGATTGGCATGCAGCGGGGGGTAGAAAAATTTGACCCCACCAAAGGGTATCGTTTCTCCACCTATGCCTACTGGTGGATTCGCCAAGCGATTACGCGGGCGATCGCCGAAAAAGGCCGCACCATCCGCCTGCCCATCCACATCACCGAAAAGCTGAACAAAATCAAAAAAGCCCAGCGACAACTATCCCAACGTCTTGGTCGCGCTGCCACGATTAATGAACTGGCAGCAGAACTGGAGTTGACCCCTGCCCAAGTGCGGGAATATCTTGAACGGGCGCGGCAGCCCCTCTCCCTTGATGTCCGTGTCGGCGATAATCAGGATACAGAATTGGGGGAATTGCTCGAGGATCCTTCCATTTCACCGGAGGAGTTTGCGGCTCAATCCTCGTTGCGCAGTGACCTTGAACGGCTGATGGCGGATCTGACCCCACAGCAACGCCATGTTCTCTCCCTACGCTTTGGTCTAGAGAATGGCCAGCCCCTCACCCTTGCCAAAGTGGGCGAACTGCTTAACATTAGTCGCGAGCGGGTACGCCAAATTGAGCGGGAAGCCCTCACCAAACTCCGCAAACGCCGTGGGGATATTCACGAGTACCTTGCCAGCTAACCCATGCTCACCGACGAACAGCACCGCCAAAAAATGCAGCAGCGCAAAGCCGTGCAGGCTCAACGCCTCGCGGAGCGCACCCGTGAAAAAGGTCTGATTATTGTCCATACGGGTAACGGCAAGGGCAAAACCACGGCGGCTCTGGGCATGGTGCTGCGTTCCTTGGGGCATGGCTACCGAGTGGCCATTATCCAGTTCATCAAGGGGGCGTGGGAGCCAGCGGAAAAAACAGTTCTTAGCCATTGGTCAGCCCAACTAGCCTTTCATGCGATGGGGGAGGGCTTCACCTGGGAAACCCAAGACCGCCAGCGGGATATTGCCTGTGCCCAAGCGGCTTGGGAGCTTGCCCTGAGCTACATCAGGAACCCTGAGTACCGTTTGGTGCTACTGGATGAAATTAACGTTGCCCTGAAGCTGGATTACCTGAATGTCGCGCAAGTGCTGGAGGGTCTTGCCCACAAGCCAGAAATGACCCACGTGATTCTCACCGGGCGCGGTGCTCCCCCAGCCCTGATTGACGCCGCAGATTTGGTAACGGAAATGACCCTTGTTAAGCATCCCTTTCGCGAGCAGGGAGTTAAAGCCCAGCCGGGGATTGAATTCTAAAGCAGGAGTTCGCCAGCGAAAATCGTAACCGCCTGACCCAATAGCAGCAGGCGATCGCCCCCATGGGGATGAATTTGAATCACCCCTCCCCGCGCTGAGGCTTGATAGGCCATTAATTCGTCCTTCCCCAGTTTTGCTCGCCAGTAGGGATACAGGCTACAGTGAGCCGAGCCAGTGACGGGATCCTCAGGGATGCCCAGTTGCGGGGCAAAAAAGCGGGAGACAATGTCGTATTCGGGGTCATCGGCCTGTGCCGTCACAATCAGTCCCCGACAGGGCAGGCGGGCAATTTCAGCTAAATCGGGTGTCAGCTCTCGCACGGCAACTGTCTCCCCCAGCTCAACCAAGAGATCGCTCCCCGCTTGCCCCATAAACACTGGGGTGATCCCCAACGCCCCAACAATCAATGCTTCTACCTGCTGATTCTCAAGGGGGGTCACCGGCTGCTGCGGAAAATCAAGGGCAATCCACTCGCCAAGACGCCGTGCTTGGAGCAAGCCACTGCGGGTATGAAAGTCTAAATCGCCGCTAACCCCCTGATGCTGCCAGAGGACATGGGCCGTTGCGAGGGTGGCATGACCACAGAGATCCACTTCTGCCACAGGGGTAAACCAACGCAAATGAAAGCCACTGGCCAGCGGTACGACAAAAGCCGTTTCCGAAAGATTCATTTCGCGGGCGATCGCCGCCAAGGTCGCATCCTCAAGAAACGCATCTAGAACACAAACCGCCGCTGGGTTGCCGCGAAAGGGTTCTTGGCTAAAGGCATCAACTTGGTACAGTGGTAGCGGCATCCGACCCCCGAAAACCGTAAAATCAATCCTGTAGATCGAGCAGAGGACATACTGCGTGGAACGGACATTTTTAGCCATTAAGCCCGATGGTGTTCAGCGTGGGCTAGTGGGGACGATTATCCAACGATTTGAACAAAAAGGCTACACACTGGTCGGTCTCAAACTGATGCGGGTCAGCCGCGAATTGGCAGAGCAACACTACGGCGAACACAAAGACAAGCCCTTCTTTCCGGGGCTTGTGAATTTCATTACCTCTGGACCAGTGGTGGCCATGGTCTGGGAAGGACGCGGCGTGATTGCCACTGCCCGCAAACTGATTGGGGCGACCAATCCTCTCAATGCTGAACCGGGAACCCTACGGGGCGATTTTGCCGTGGATGTGGGTCGGAATGTGATTCACGGCTCCGATAGTCCCGAAAATGCCGAGCGGGAAATCAATCTCTGGTTCCAAACGCAGGAACTGGTGCCTTGGGAACCGGCCTTTACCTCTTGGGTGTATGAGATGTAGGCTCATGGGTTGACTTGGAAAGGGTTGGAGGGGTGTCTGGCTCCTCCACCTCCCGCTTGGAAAAGCCCCACGTAAAGCAAAGCGCAATCAGGCTAATCATTAGCCAGTCAGAAGGCACCAGTTGCGGATTTAGCACGCGAATCAGCAGCCGCAAACCCACTAGCGTTACCGTAAAGTAACCTGCATCCTCCAGCCGAGGAAATTCTTTGAGCCAGCGGATAAATAGCTCCGCCATAAAGCGCAGCATGATCACCCCAATCGTGCCGCCGAGTAATACCAGCCAACGCTCATCCGAGAGGGCGATCGCCGTTGTCACGCTATCGAGGGAAAAGGCCAAATCCGCTAAGGCCAGCAGGGGCACCGCTTGCCAAAAAGAACGAATCACCCGCTCGTGTTCATGTTCTGGCTCGGTCGTAAAGAAAAAGTACTTTGCCGATAACCACAGCAGATAGAGTGCCCCCGCCAACTCAAACTGCCAGAATTTCAAGACCCACGTCGCTGTGAGGATTAGCCCAATCCGAAAAACATAGGAAATGGCGAGTCCCAGATTGAGTGCTCGCCGCTGCTCATCTAAGTTTTCGATGCCTCGTACCAAGGCCGCTAGGGCGATCGCATTATCCGCTGAGAGAACTGCTTCCAGTGCCAACAACACCACAAGTAACAACAGGGTATCCAGTCCCCAATTGGGCGAGAGTTCCAATAGTTCATCAATCATCGGGCGAGGGAAGTTCTCCAGATTTTTGGCTGCTTATATTTATCGTCGCACAGTAGCGGTACAGCCTTTTTCCCAAGGGGGGAACACCCTCAAATAAGTACAAGGAATCCTCAGCCCTGAGGTACGATGCGGCGGCTAAACTGCTGAATCTCCTCGCGAATGCCTCGTGGTAATTGATTTTGTTTAGCGATGGCTTGCTGGAAGTATTGCTGTGCCTGCGATCGGTTGCCACTGGCGGCTAAAATTTGCGCTTTCAGATAAAGGAGTTCTGGATTGTTAGGGGCAAGTGCCAAGGCTTGATCAACGGCGTTTAAGGCTTGCGGCCATTGCTTGCGATCGCGATAGGCCAAGGCCAAGCCTCGATAACTCAAGTAATTGGGAGCAGCGTAGGTTTGCAGCGTTTCAATGGCCCGATCCATACTGACAAAGCCGACATTACTGGCAATGCCCCATTCCATAAAACCGCGGATCAGGTTCAATTCCGGATCGCGAGGATTGACAGCTTCGGCTCGCCCCACATGGTCAAGAACCCGCTGTACGCGCAACAGAGCGGCTGGGGCACCGGCCACAGGACCTGAGCCAGCATCGGAGATCTCATAGCCAGCGATCAGAAAATGACCGACGGCTTGGTAAAGGTTCCCCCGCAGGGGATCGCGACTCGTCAGAGCTTGGGCAGCGCGGAGGGTCTCCTCTGCATAGCGTTTGTACCCTGCCCAGTCTTCATTGAGATAGGCAATGGCAGCCGCCAATGTCAGGGTAAGGGGTTCGCGGGAATCGCGCTCCAAGGCCGCAGGCAGTAACTCCTTACCTTTGACATAGTTGCCATCGCGAAAGAGGGCGACAAAGACGGCTTCCGTTTGATCCGAAATCGGTCGCGCCTGTGAGCCGGTACGAAAAGGATCTCCCGCAAGGGCAGCAGTACTCAGTACCCAGGGGGCGATCGCTCCACTAAGATAGAGAGCAAAGCGTTGCCACAGGCGCAATTGACGTACTTGCACGATCCTCACCTCCGGAGTCTGCATCTTGTTTTCAGTTCACCATCTCAGCTACCACCCTGCCGCCACCCCCCAGCCCATTTTGCAGGATATTAATTTAGACTTGGGCATGGCTGAACTGGGATTGATCATCGGACCTAGTGGATCCGGCAAGACCACCCTACTAGAGATTCTAGCGGGCTTGGCCACCCCCAGTCGCGGGATCATCCAGTGGCAGGATCAGGTACTGACACCTGACCATTTACAACAGTTGGCTGGATTGGTCTTTCAGTTCCCGGATCGCTACTTCTGTGGCCGCACGATTCTTGAGGAACTGCGCTTTGGCCATCCTGAAATTCCCTACGAAAACTTTTACCGTGCCCTTGCCGATGTTGGCCTTGATCATCTCCCCTTGCACACTCGCCCTGAATCCCTCAGTGGTGGTCAACAGCGTCGCTTGGCTCTAGCGGTACAACTGGTGCGGCAGCCCTACTTACTCTTGCTCGATGAACCGACCGCTGGCTTGGATTGGTCAATGCGCCGACAATTGGTACAAGTACTGCGCCGCCTCAAGGAGCATTGGAGCTTGCTGGTGGTGACCCACGAAGCAACGGAACTACAAGAGATTAGCGATCGCGCGTGGCGGCTGGAAAACGGTTGTCTGGTACCATTGATTTCTCATCAGTCAAGTCATGTAATAAGTTTTAATACTTAGGTAGCAAAACTTTGCAATTTGTTACCACAGGGGCGCAAAGTCGCTCCACAGCTTGATTTTCTGCTACAACCACAAGAGGTATATCCCACTTGGGGTTTGGTCTCGATCGTTACAAGGAGTTTGAACGCATGTTCACCCACGTCAAGTCCACAATTCGGCATATCGCGCCAGCGGCGTTAAATGGGCGATCGCTGTTGCGAGTAGTGTATGTGGTACTTGAAGCCCAATACCAGAGCGCGCTGTCGGCAGCGGTTCGCAGCATTAACGACACCCATCCACAGGTGGCCATTGAAATCAGTGGCTATCTCCTTGAGGAACTGCGCAATCCCGAAAATTATGCCGCCTTCTGTGAGGACGTGGCGCGGGCGAATGTATTCATTGCCTCCCTGATTTTCATTGAGGACTTAGCGGATAAAGTCGTCGAAGCCGTCCAGCCCTATCGTGATCGCCTTGATGTGGCAGTTGTCTTCCCCTCACTGCCCCAGGTAATGCGCCTCAACAAGATGGGCAGTTTTTCCTTGGCTCAAATTGGCCAATCCAAGAGCGTCATTGCCAACTTCATGAAGAAGCGCAAGGAGAAATCCGGCGCTGGCTTCCAAGATGCCATGCTCAAACTCCTGCGAACCCTGCCCCAAGTCCTGAAGTACCTCCCCATTGACAAGGCTCAGGATGCCCGCAACTTCATGCTCAGCTTCCAGTATTGGCTGGGGGGGTCACCCGAGAATCTGCAAAACTTCCTGCTGATGCTGGCCGATCGCTACGTCTTCAAAGGTCAGCAAACCAGCAACCTCAGCTACCAAGAACCCGTCACCTACCCCGACACCGGCATTTGGCACCCCCTTGCACCGCAAATGTTTGAGGATCTCAAAGAGTACCTCAACTGGTTCAACAGTCGTCGCGACATTGGTGCCGATCTCAAAGACCCCCTCGTGCCCACCATTGGCCTGCTGTTGCAGCGTACCCACCTTGTTACCGGTGATGACGCCCACTATGTCGCCATTGTGCAAGAATTTGAATCCCAAGGCGCACGGGTGATTCCCGTCTTCTCTGGCGGACTGGACTTTTCGACACCGCTGGAAAAATTCTTCTATGATCCCATCAACCCTGAAAAACCCGTTGTTGACACCGTCGTTTCCCTCACGGGATTTGCCCTTGTGGGGGGGCCTGCCAAGCAGGATCATGCCAAAGCTGTGGCGGCACTGAAAAAACTCAACCGTCCCTACATGGTAGCACTGCCCTTGGTGTTTCAAACCACTGAGGAATGGGAGGAAAGTGATCTGGGGCTGCACCCGATTCAAGTGGCGCTGCAAATTGCTCTACCGGAACTGGATGGTGCCATTGAGCCAATTATTCTTTCCGGTCGCGATGGCATGACCGGTAAGGCGATCGCCCTCCAAGACCGCGTCGAAATGATTGTGCAGCGGGCACTGAAGTGGGCGAATCTGCGCCGCAAACCCAAGGTGCAAAAGAAAGTCGCCATCACCATCTTTAGCTTCCCGCCGGATAAAGGCAACGTCGGTACGGCTGCCTACTTGGATGTCTTTGGCTCCATCTACAAAGTCATGGAAGCCCTGAAAAACAACGGCTATGACGTGCAGGACATGCCCGAGAGTGCCGAAGCCCTGATGCAGGAAATCCTCCACGATGCCCGTGCCCAAGTGGGGAGTCCCGAACTCAACATTGCCTACCGCATGAGCGTGCCGGAATACGAGCGCCTCACCCCCTACGCCAAGCGCCTCGAAGAAAACTGGGGCAAACCGCCGGGGCACCTCAACAGTGACGGCCAAAACCTGCTTATCTACGGCAAAACCTACGGCAACGTCTTTATTGGCGTGCAGCCCACCTTTGGCTACGAAGGAGATCCAATGCGGCTGCTCTTTTCTCGCTCCGCCAGTCCCCACCACGGCTTTGCTGCCTACTACACCTTCCTCAATCACATTTGGCAGGCGGATGCGGTGCTCCACTTTGGCACCCATGGCTCCTTGGAGTTCATGCCGGGTAAACAGATGGGGATGTCTGGGGATTGCTACCCCGATAATCTCATTGGCTGTATTCCCAACCTCTACTACTACGCCGCCAATAACCCCTCCGAGGCCACCATTGCCAAGCGCCGCAGCTACGCCAACACCATTAGCTACCTCACCCCACCGGCGGAAAATGCCGGTCTCTACAAAGGGCTGCGGGAACTCAGCGATCTCATTGGCTCCTACCAAACCCTGAAAGATAGCGGTCGGGGGGTTCAGATTGTCAACACGATCATGGACAAGTGCCGCATGGTGAATCTCGATCAGGATGTGGCTCTTCCCGATAAGGACGCGGCAGATCTCAGTGCCGAGGAGCGCGATACCCTCGTGGGCAAGGTCTATATCAAGCTAATGGAGATTGAAAGCCGCCTCTTGCCCTGTGGCCTGCACGTGATTGGCAAACCACCGACAACGGAAGAAGCAGTGGCCACATTGGTGAATATTGCCAGCTTGGATCGCTCTGAGGACGGCATTAAGAGCTTGCCCCGGCTCATTGCCGAGAGCCTAGGGCGAGACATTGACGAAATCTATCAAAATAGCGATCGCGGGGTACTCGCGGATGTCGAACTGCTGCGCCAGATTAATGAGGCCACCCGCGCTGCCGTCAGTGCCCTCGTCCAAGCCCAAGCCGATGCCGATGGTCGTGTGTCGCGGGTCTCGAAGCTGAACTTCTTTAACATGGGGCGCAAAGAGCCGTGGATTGAATCCCTCCATGGCGCGGGCTATACCCAAGTCGATGCCGCTGCCCTCAAGCCCCTGATGGAATACCTCGAATTCTGTTTGCAGCAGATTGTGGCTGACAACGAACTGGGGGCACTGCTGCAAGCCCTAGAAGGGGAATATATCCTCCCCGGTCCCGGTGGCGATCCGATTCGTAACCCCGATGTCCTACCCACCGGGAAAAATATCCACGCCTTGGATCCCCAAGCCATTCCCACCGCAGCGGCCGTGCAGTCCGCCAAAGTTGTGGTCGATCGCCTCCTAGCGCGGCAAAAAGCGGAAAACAACAACCAATGGCCAGAAACGATTGCCATGGTGCTCTGGGGCACAGACAATATCAAAACCTATGGCGAGTCCCTTGCCCAAGTGTTGTGGCTCGTGGGTGCTCGGCCTTTGCCGGATTCCTTGGGGCGGGTCAACAAGGTGGAACTCATCCCCCTAGAGGAGCTGGGGCGACCCCGCATTGATGTTGTCGTCAACTGTTCTGGGGTCTTCCGCGATCTCTTTATCAACCAGATGGCGCTCATTGACCGTGCCATCAAGATGGCTGCCGAAGCCGATGAACCCCTTGAGCTGAACTTTATCCGCAAGCACGCCCTGCAACAGGCCTCAGAATTGGGGATTGACCTGCGCCAGGCGGCCACACGGGTCTTTACCAATGCCTCCGGCTCCTACGCAGCCAATGTCAACCTAGCGGTGGAAAATAGCTCTTGGGAACAGGAGTCAGAACTTCAGGATATGTACCTTTCCCGCAAGTCCTTTGCCTTCTCGGCTGATTCACCGGGGACAATGCAGCAGGCGCGGGAACTCTTTGAAACGGCTCTCAAAACGGTGGATGTGACATTCCAAAACCTCGACTCCTCAGAAATCAGCCTCACCGATGTCAGCCACTACTTTGACTCGGATCCGACCAAGCTGGTGGCGGCACTGCGCGGCGATGGCAAACAACCCAAGGCCTATATTGCCGATACCACCACAGCCAATGCTCAAGTGCGTACCCTCTCGGAAACCGTTCGCCTCGACAGCCGTACCAAGCTCCTAAATCCCAAGTGGTATGAAGGAATGCTCTCCCACGGCTACGAAGGGGTGCGCGAGATCTCGAAACGGCTCGTGAATACGATGGGCTGGTCGGCGACGGCAGGGGCTGTGGATAACTGGGTCTATGAGGAGGCGAATGCCACATTTATTCTCGATGAGCAGATGCGGCAGCGGCTTCTGAATACCAACCCCCACTCCTTCCGCAAAATGGTCAGCACCTTCCTCGAACTCCATGGGCGCGGCTACTGGGAGACCAGTGAAGCTAATCTGGAACTGCTGCGGCAACTCTATCAAGAGGTCGAGGACAAGATTGAGGGAGTTGAGTAAGCAACGTTAAACGTTAATCGCATGGGGGGAAGCTCTCCCCCCTTTTTATTTGGTCGCAGATGTGATCGGAACCCTCCCTATAAATTGAGCGTCAGACCCCGCAGTACGTTTTTTCTGTGGAGGAGTTGACGATGTTGAAAACACTCCAAGTCGTTGGCCTGTCGTCCTTGACTGGTTTAGCTGTCCTTTCCTTTGCGGATACAGCCGCTGCGCAACTGAATGTCAACGTAAATCTTGGTGGTTCCCGTCAGCCGGTGTATGTGGTGCCGAGTCCCCCCAGCCAACCCGTCTATGTGGTGCCCACCCCTCAAACGCAACCAGTGTATGTGGTACAGCCAGGACTGGTTAGTGTTCCGCCAGCCTCCCTGCGATCGCGCCCTCACCGCAAAAAGCCCCATCCCAATCAACCGCAGTATGTGATTCCCGCCAATCCTAGTGGGGTGCTGATCACGTTTTAAGGATTCCAGCCAGAATCGCCACCCCTTCTGCTAAGATGGATTTACACATCGGTATTCCGACCGACTTATCGTAGATTCATGCAGCATGGGTAGTTGGCGACGAATTAGGGTTTGGTTGGTACTTTTCTTGCTTGGACTCGGTCTGAGTAGTCTCACGGGGGCTTGTCAATTTCAGGCCACCCTGCCCGATGGTCGCCCTGCTCAAGTCAACCTAACCCTTTCCTCCTTTGCTGTGACCAAAAAAGCCCACGAGGCTATTATGCCCTTGTTTGCAGCCCAGTGGGAACGGGAACATCAACAAAAGGTTCGCTTTCGCACCAGCTATGGCCCCTCTGGGAGTCAGTCACGGGCAGTGATTGATGGCTTAGAGGCCGATATTGTGCATTTGTCCCTTGGGTTGGATGTGGATCGCATTGCTCAGGCAGGGTTAATTCGTCGAGATTGGGCGAGTCAAGCTCCCCATAACAGCATTGTCACCACATCGGTCTGTGCCCTGATTACCCGTGGGGGGAATCCCAAAAATCTGCAAACATGGCAGGATCTCACTCGTGAGGGGGTGACGTTTGTCACTGCCAATCCCAAAACCTCTGGGGCAGCCCGCTGGAATTTCCTTGCCCTATGGGGATCGGTGACCCAAACCGGGGGAACCCCTCAGCAAGCCCAAGCCTTTGTGACAGAGGCATTTCGCCACGTGGCTGCTCTCCCCCGCGATGGCCGTGAAGCGACCGATGCTTTTTTGAAACAAGGACAGGGGGATGCCCTGATCAACTATGAAAATGAAGTCATTTTGGCACGACAAAAGGGGAAGACCCTGTCGTATAAAATTCCCGAGGCCAATATCCTGATTGAAAACCCAGTCGCGATTGTGGATAAATACGCCGATAAGCACGGTACCCGTGAGGTAGCCGAAGCGTACATTCACTTTCTCTATACCCCTGAAGCCCAAGAAATTTTTGCTCGCTATGGCTTTCGGCCAGTGGATCCAACCGTCCTTGCGGCTCATGCCCAAGAATTTCCACCCGTGCCCACGCTCTTTACCGTGGCCGATCTAGGGGGATGGGAGACCGTGCAAGCCCAATTTTTTGCCAATGGTGCCCTGTTTGATCAAATTCAGCAGGAGAATCAAGCCTGATGACCGTTACAAATCCCATGCCACCCGCCTTTGCTTCCCAAAAATCTCGCTGGCAGTTCCCTTGGGTCTGGAGAATCACGGTCTTTTACTTACTCGTGATGCTGGCTGTGCCCATTGCTGCCCTCTTGAGCCGTGCCAGTAGTGCTGGGCCGCTGCATTTTTGGCAGGTGGCAACGCGGCCGATCGCCCTCTCGGCCTACGAAGTCACATTTGTCACTGCTTTACTCACTGCCTTAATTAATGGTGTTTTTGGCACCCTGATTGCTTGGGTTTTAGTGCGCTACTCCTTTCCGGGGAAGCGTTTCTTCGATGCTGTTGTGGATCTCCCCTTTGCACTGCCAACGGCGGTGGCAGGTCTGACCCTAGCTACGGTTTATAGCGAAAATGGTTGGATTGGCAGTTTATTCACCCCTTTGGGAATCAAAATAGCCTTTAGCCGTTGGGGGGTAGCGGTGGCCATGCTCTTTATTTCCCTGCCCTTTGTCATTCGCACGGTGCAACCGGTGCTGACAGAGATGGAAAAAGAGGTGGAGGAGGCAGCTTGGTCGTTGGGCGCCAGTCATACCCAAACGTTTTGGCGAGTGATTTTGCCGCCGTTGATGCCTGCCATTCTCACGGGGGTTGCCTTGGGGTTTTCGCGGGCGGTGGGGGAATTTGGCTCGATTGTCATTATTTCCTCCAACACCCCCTTTCGGGACTTGATTGCCGCGGTGCTGGTGTTTCAGAGCTTAGAGCAGTATGACTATGAGGCAGCAACCATTATTGGTACGGTGATGCTCTTGGTGTCCTTGGGAATTTTATTTGTGATCAACCTACTGCAAGCGTGGGGACGTCGCTATGCGAAGTGTTAAACCCTCGCCCACGCAGGAGAACCCGTGGCTGCATGCCCTTTTAATTGTCATTGCCATCGGCTATCTTGCCCTTGTGCTTTTGATGCCGGCGGCCAATGTCCTTTTCCAAGCCTTTCACAAGGGAGTCATGCCCTTTTTGGAAAATTTGCTGGAACCGGATTTTCTCCATGCGGCGTGGCTGACGTTTGCCCTTGCCTTGGTAGTGGTGCCCCTAAACACGATCTTTGGCCTCTGTGCCGCTTGGGCGATCGCCCGCCATCGCTTTCTGGGACGCACCCTCTTGCTTAGCATTATTGACTTACCTTTTTCCATCTCCCCCGTTGTTGCCGGACTGATGCTGGTGCTCGTCTATGGCCGCAATGGCTGGTTTGGGGGCTTGCTGCAAGCTTTAGATATTCGCGTTATTTTCTCTTTTCCGGGGATGGTGCTGGCAACAGCTCTCGTGAGTTTGCCCTTTGTGGCGCGAGAAGTCATCCCTGTGCTGGAGGAAATCGGCACTGAGCAGGAGGAAGCCGCAAAAACTCTTGGAGCCAATGAGTGGCAAACCTTTTGGCGAGTCACGCTCCCCAATATCCGCTGGGGTCTGCTCTATGGGGTCTTGTTGACTAATGCGCGAGTGATGGGGGAGTTTGGTGCTGTGGCAGTTGTCTCTGGCAATGTGGCAGGTCTGACGCAAACCCTGCCCCTCTTTGTCGAAGACGCCTACAAAAACTACAACACGGAGTCGGCCTACGCAGCAGCAGTGATCCTTGGTTTGCTCGCCCTCGTGACGCTGGTGGTGAAGGAAATTTTGGAGCGGAAAACAGGGATCAAGTCCAACCCCTAGGAGGTACCCAATACCCGCAAAATCGAGGGTACAGCCTCAATATCCGCCATTTGGGCAATCTCGGCCATCGCTTGGCGAAACTCCCCTTCACGCACATGGTGGGTGACAATGACAATTTCTGCCAGCTCGTTGTGGCTGCCAATTTGAACCAAGGATTCTAGACTAACGTTATGGTTACCAAAGCAGGTGCCGAGTTTCCCCAGTACCCCCGGATGATCTTGGGCATGGACACGGGCATAGAAGCGACTATCCACCTCTGTCATGGGCAGCAGCGGGACGAACTGATCGTGCTGGCAGGTGAGTAGGGGATGACTGGCGCGTCCTTGGGGTAACAGTGCCGCAATGTTGATTAAATCCGCAACCACGGCACTGGCGGTGGCGCCGGCACCCGCCCCTGGACCATAGAACATCACCTGTCCCAACGGCTCTGCCTCCAAGAGGATGGCATTAAAAACCCCATTTACGCCAGCCAAAGGATGTTCAAGGGGCACCAGTGTGGGGTGAACACGCACCTCTAAGGGCTGACCGCTGAGTTGGCGGGCGATCGCCAGCAGTTTAATGCGAAACCCCAGCTTCTCGGCATAGGCAATATCCACGGCCGTGATTCCACGAATGCCCTCGCAATATACTTCCTCGCGGCGAATTCGCCCCCCAAAGGCAAGGCTGGCAAGGATGGCAATTTTGTCGGCCGCATCCCACCCCTCAATGTCAGCACTGGGATCGGCTTCGGCATACCCTAGGCGTTGGGCATCGGCGAGGATGGGAGCAAACTCCCCCTGCTCCTGCTGCATGCGGGTCAGGATATAGTTGGTGGTGCCATTGAGAATTCCCGTAATGCTGTGGATGCGATTTGCCCCCAGACTTTGTTTCAGGGCTTGAATGACGGGAATGCCACCAGCGACAGCCGCCTCCAGCATCACATAGACCCCTTGAGCATTGGCGGCGTCAAAAATTTCCGCGCCATGACGGGCAATGACGGCCTTGTTGGCGGTCACAATGTGCTTGCCATGGGCAATGGCCTTAAGCATCAGCGATCGCGCCGGTTCAATGCCGCCCAAGACTTCGACAACAATGTCAATCTCAGGATTAGTCACAATGCTTTCTAAGTCTGTTGTCAGGAGTTTCGGATCAAGGGCAACGGCACGAGGCTTATGGGGATCCCGTACCCCTACTTGGGCGATCGCCAGTTCCTTGAGTAGGGGATGGCGCCCCACTGGATCCGCAAGAATTTGGGCAACACCACCACCGACAGTGCCCAACCCCAGTAAACCAATGTGATACATCAGACCCGTCCTAGTGCACTGTTCCTATTATCCGCCGCCCTCGCCCTAGTCACACACATGGCGAACGTAGGGTTCCTCCTCAGGCAGAAAGGATTCAAAACTAGCCATCTGGGCAGCAATGAGATCGGGTGTGGCCTCGGCAATATCCCCCTGGCGATCGCTGAGACGACGGCGCAGTTCCTCTGGCGGCGCACTACAAAAATGAATCTCTAGGGGCACGTGCAGTTTTTCGGCTAAAGCAATCACGGGCTGCCGCAGAGCCCCGCGATCGTACTTCGCATCCAAAATCACCGTTTGTCCCTGCCGTAGCAACAATTCCGCATAGGCCAAGATCTGATCATAGGTTTTTTGGGTCATGGCCTCGGAGTAGAGAGCCACCTCGGGAAAATCACTGCTGCGGCGGTCAAGGGGTAAACCCGCCAAATGTTTGCGCACAGCATCGGAGCGGATTTGAATGGCTTGCTCCGCTTGGGCTAGCCCCCGTCCCCGTGTACTTTTGCCTGCCCCTGAGAGACCGCACATGACATAGAGCTTTGCTTGCCGCGGTTGGGTATAGCGATAGGCAGCTTCATAGTAGGCCGCAGCAGTGGCTTGAATCTGTGCCTTTTCGGCCTCGCTAATGGCGGGATCATTGAGGGCCAAGGCATTCACATTGCCGCGAATATAGGCCCTTACACAGAGGTACAGCGGCAAGAGCACTGCTCCCTCATAGTCACCACTCCATTCCAAGTAGGTGTTGAGGAAGAGATTGGCCAAGTCGCCGCGCCCGCGAAACTCCAGATCCATCAGCAAAAAGGCGGCGTCATAGATGCCATCAATATTGCGAAATTCTTCGTTAAACTCAATACAGTCAAAAATTTGCACCCTGCCATCGTAGAGACAGATATTGTTCAGGTGCAGATCGCCGTGGCATTCGCGGATTTTACCCCCAGCTTGCCGCTGCACAAACCACTCTTGATGACGGGTCAAAAAGTCGTCGGTAAAGGCTTGAATCGCCGCATACTGCTCTGGGGATTGACAACGACCGACAAACGGCGCTGCCAAGGCATGGCAATTGTTAATCACTTGGGCGATCGCCCGCGGCGAACCAAATTCACTAATGTGGGGACTAGTGGCAGCGGTGCGGTGGAAGTGGGCCAATGCTTTGCCGAGGGATTCAATCAGACTAGGGGTGACTTGGTTGGCAGCAAAGAGGTGCGATAACAGTTGCGATTGATCAAACTGCCGCATTTGCACGGCATAGTCAATCACCTCAGCCCCAGCCGGCAGATTTTCAGAGTCAGCAACCCAGTAGCGATCGCCCACCGCCACAATGGGCACCACGGCCAAGTACAGATCGGGAGCCAAGCGTTGATTAAGCCGCAGCTCCTCCTGACAGTAGAACTGGCGTTTTTCTAGGGTTGTAAAGTTCAAAAAACCAAAATCCACGGGCTTTTTCACCTTGTAGGCATACTCCCCCGTGAGAAACACATAGGAAATGTGCGTTTGCAGCAGTTGAATTGGGGGGGTCACCGCATGGGGGTAAGCAGCAGGCGTTAATAACGCTTCAACAAAGGCAGGCAAAGACATGCGTACTGTGGCCGACATCGCGCAATCATCATATCACTTCTACCCTATTCCCTGTGGCTAAATTGACGTTTTCGCCCTTCCTTTAGAGGATGGGGATACAACCCTCCGATGGTACATGGAATTATGGTGCGTCGCCCCGTGACATTGCCCCAACTCCAACAAAAAAAACAGCAGGGAGAGCCGATTACCATGCTCACCGCTTGGGATTATCTCTGGGCACGCCTATTGGATGCCGCTGGCGTGGATGTGATCCTTGTCGGGGATTCCCTTGGTATGGTTGCCCTTGGCTATCAAACGACATTACCGGTCACCCTCGACCAGATGATTCACCATGCGCAGGCGGTCCGCCGAGGAGTTACCCATAGTTTCCTCGTGTGTGATCTGCCCTTTTTGAGCTACCAAGAAAGCCCGGAACAGGCTCTGCGCTCAGCGGGGCGCTTAGTCAAAGAAGCGGAAGTCCAAGCGGTGAAAATGGAAGGTGCCTCGCCCGTAGTGTGTGCAGCAACACGGCGCCTAGTGGAGGCCGGCATTCCCGTGCTGGGTCATGTGGGCTTGTTGCCGCAGCAGGTGCATCAGTTGGGGGGCTGGCGACAACAGGGGAAGACGCCTCAGGGAGCGGAAGCGATTCTGGCAGATGCCCTTGCTCTGGCGGAAGCAGGTGCCTTTGGCATCATTTTGGAGCATATTCCTGGGGATTTGGCGCAGCAGATTACCGCCAAGCTGGAAATTCCCACAATTGGAATTGGGGCTGGCCCCCACTGTGATGGTCAGGTGCTCGTCACGGCTGATGTCTTGGGCTTGAGTCCGCAGGTGCCTCCCTTTGCCAGAGTGTATGCCGACTTGGGAACCCAAGCGATCGCTGCCATTGAAACTTACTGCCAAGCCGTGCGATCGCGACAATTTCCCTAAAACTTAGGCAAAAATTTCGACAACACTAGCCCACCCTAGACCAGCCAATGGGCACGAGGATTAAACGTACGTAGCGATCGCAACTTTTCGTAGAGTTCTTTTTCTTGGGCACTCAGGGATTTGGGAGGCACAATTTGCACCTTGGCAAGCAAATCTCCGGCACTGCCCCCACTGCTGCGCCACCCTTTGCCTCGCAACCGCAGCAATTGCCCGGATCGCGTGCCAGGAGGCACATTCAAAACCACATTTCCAGAGGGAGTGGGGATCGTGACTTGAGCACCCAAGGCGGCTTCATCCGGCGTGATTGGCAAATCAATCACCAGTTGATCCTCTTCAAAGCGGAAGAGGGGATGGGGTGCCACCTGTACCGTGAGATACAAATCACCCCGCTGTTGGGTGTAGGGGTTATATTGACCTTTGCCCCGCAGCCGCAACTTCGTCCCCGGCTTAATACCAGCGGGAATGGTGACTGTCACCTGTTCATCGCCAATTTTGAAGGTTTTTTGACACCCCTGAAAGGCTTCTTGGAAGCTAATTTGCACTTCCGCATCGACATCGGTACCCCCAAATGCCGATGGATCAAAGCCAGCGCTGCTCCAAGTGCGGGTACGCCCTGTGGTCGTGCCTGTGGCAAATCGCCCTAGCAATTCATTAATAAAGTCTTCAAAGCTGCTAAATTGGCTAAAATCAGCACCAAAGTCACCGATATTGACATTAAAGCCACCAGCTCCCGCCGCACTGGCCTGTTGCCAATACTGACCAAATTGATCGTATTTGCGCCGTTTTTCTGGATCAGACAGAACTTCGTGGGCTTCGTTAATTTCCTTAAAGCGAGCTTCTGCCTCTTTGTCCCCCGGATTTAAGTCAGGGTGATACTTGCGCGCGAGGCGGCGAAAGGCTTGCCGAATTTCGGCATCCGTGGCATTTTTGCTGACCCCGAGGATTTCGTAGTAATCTTTGAAGTCGGTACGCGCCATAGGAACATTCGCCTCTACGTAATCAAAAGATGAAGATTGAGTGTCAGGGCTGGCAGCAAATTAGGGCAAAAAGCTCAGTGTTATTATAGTTGAATCCCTTTATACCGTCTTGGCATGGCGACGTTTCTTCGTCCAGAACTGAGCAACCTCCGCGCCTACTCCACCCCCCCGAGCGACTCCCTACCGCCAGAACTGGATTACCTCGATACCAATGAGTTTCCGTGGGATTTGCCCACTGCCCTTAAGGAGGCGTTAGCTCAACAGTACGTCAGCACCCTCGCCAGTCATCGCTATCCCGACAGTCACCATTGGCCGCTGCGGCAGGCGATCGCCCGCTATGTCAGTGAACATAGCCCAACTCAAATCTCCCCACACCAAATTGCGGTTGGCAACGGCTCGGACGAGCTGATTCGCTCGATTCTGCTGGCCACAGCGATCGGGGGCTACGGTTCTATCCTAGTGGCCGAACCGACTTTTTCCATATACGGGATCCTCGCCCAAACCCTAGGGATTCCCGTCCATCGGGCAAAGCGAGATCCTGAGACCTTTGTCGTGCAAATTACTGAAGCCAATACCCTCATTGCCCAAGCAGATCCCCCTGTGCGCGTCCTCTTTATGCTGCAACCCAACTCGCCAACGGGAAATCCCCTAACCGCAGCAGAGGTGGACTGGCTACGGCAGCTGCCGGAGGAGATTTTAGTGGTGATTGATGAGGCCTACTTTGAATTTTCCGGCAAAACGCTAGTGGGTGAATTGGCCGAGCATTCCAACTGGGTGATTCTGCGCACGTTTTCCAAAGCCTTTCGACTGGCAGCGCACCGCGTGGGCTATGCCATTGCCAATGCAGAGGTCATTGCTGTTCTGGAAAAGGTACGTCTGCCCTATAACCTACCAACATTTTCCCAAGTGGCAGCGCAAGCTGCCCTAGAGCATCGGCAGGAGCTATTGGCAGGGATTCCCACAGTCCTTGCGCAACGGGAGCACCTTTATCAGCGGCTTCAGGCGTGCCCCCACCTGCGGGTATGGCCGAGTGTGGCCAATTTCCTCTTTTTCCGCTTGCAGGAGCCAGAGCAGACCCAGCCCCTGTGTGAGGCCTTGCGCACTCAGGGCACCCTTGTGCGGGCGATCGCCGGCGGAATTCGAGTCACCATTGGCACGCCAGCGGAGACGGAGCGCTTTTGGCAACGGCTGCAAGCTTTTTTGAACCAGCTTTAGCTAATCGGACAAGCGGCCATTGGGCAGGACTGTGCCCCGCAGGGCTGCCGTGGCTAAAGAGGTGTGGGTCAGTGTGGCACCCCGCAGGTTGGCGCGACTCAGGTTGGCTTGGTGCAATTGCACACCCGTTAGTTCGGCATTAATCAGCTTAACTTCAATCAGCTTGGCATTCGTCAAATCCACGTTGGTCAGTGTGGCATTGCTTAAATCCGAGCCACTGAGATCTGCCCCTGCCAAATTCACATCTTCTAGGGTGACACCGCGCAAATCCAGTCGCCGAAAGTCACGCCGCCCTTTAGCATAGTCTGCCAGCATTTGATCGGCTCTATTTTGATTAATAATGGCTGGGGCGTAGCGACTGAGAAAACCGTGTTTATCAAAGGCGTCTGAAGGTCGCCCCGAAGAAGCAGACATCACTAAAGTAGGATCAGGATTCTATCTTACTATAGCTTAAGCCTAGGGCAGCAACCGTTTTTTGGACTCGTGGCCAAAGAGCCTAAAGAAAGTGGCATACTGCTATAGATAAGGAACCAATAGGGAGATAACGCTGTGGGACTGTTTGATCGCATCAGCCGTGTGGTTCGCAGTTGGATGAATGCGGTGGTGAGCGCTGCCGAGGATCCCGAAAAAATTCTCGAGCAGACCATGATTGAAATGCAGGACAATCTGGTCACACTGCGGCAAGCGGTGGCTCAGGCGATCGCCTCCCAAAAACGGCTAGAGCAACAGTTCAACCAAAATCAAGAGCAGGCAGCAGAGTGGGAACGCCGTGCCAAAATTGCCCTGCAACATGGGGATGAGCAACTCGCTCTTGAGGCCTTGAGTCGCAAGAAAACAGCACTGAATGCAGCCATGGCACTCAAAGGGCAACTGGAGCAGTCCGTGACCCAAGTGGAAGCCCTCAAAAAACAAATGCAGCAGCTGGAAAGCAAGATTGCCGAAGCGAAAACCCGCAAAGAAATGCTGGTGGCACGGGCACGGGCAGCCAAGGCCTCAGAGCAACTGCAACAAACCTTTAGCAGCATCAACACCCATGCCCCCATGGCCGCCTTTGAGCGCATGGAGGAACGCGTTCAGGAAATGGAGGCTCGCTCCCAAGCCGTAGCTGAACTCAACAGTGATACCCTCGAAGCCAAGTTTGCTGCCCTAGAAGCGGGTAGTGTGGATGAGGATTTAGCCCGACTGAAGGCAGAATTGGCCAATCCGCAACTGTCACCGAGCAGCCCCCCTGCCTACGATCCAGAGTTGGAAGCCCTGCGGCGGGAACTGGAGAAAAACTAGTTATTTTCCATGGATCTGTTGCGATCGCTCCCTTTGGGGCTGTACCTTGAACAACCGGTGACTTGGTTGCACCGCCTTGATCCGCGGGTTAAGTTGGCATGGTTGATGACTTTTTTATTGGCACCCATTTTGGCGGATGTCACTTGGCGGTTGGGGCTAGTGGTCAGTTTAATTCTCTTGACGCTCCTGGGGGGGATTCCCGCGCGGGTGTGGCGGCAGCAACTGCTGTGGCTCCTCTTGGTGGGTAGTTTAATTCTGGTGATCACGGCTTTAATGCCCGATGGGATGGCGGTCACCTATCAACCCCGTCGTCCGTTGGAACCCACCGTTCCGCCAACGAGTTACAGTTATATCCTGTGGCAATTTCGTGCCCAAGTGGGTCAGTTGCCCATTCATCTGCAAGTCTCCCAGCGATCGCTGGAGTTGGGATTACGACTCAGTACGCTCCTGTTTACCCTGCTGTACAGTACCCACCTGTTTTTGCTGACAACTGCCCCCGAAGAGGTCACCGCCGGCTTGGAAAATCTGATGCAGCCCCTCAAGCGCTTTAAGCTACCGGTAGCAGAAATTGCCCTGACCTTGACGCTCTCCCTGCGTTTCATCCCTTTGGTGTTGGAAGAGGTGCAAAACCTGAGTCGCTCAGTGCGGACTCGTGCCATCAATTGGCGGCTGGTGGGCATTAAGGGCAGTATCAAGCTGTGGCTAGCCCTAGCTGTGCGGCTGTTGGACAATTTGCTGCTGCGGGCAGAACAGGTGGCCTGTGCCATGCAGGTACGCGGCTTTCAAGAACCGGGCACCTATGATAACCCGTGGCATCATCTGCGACTGCAACGGCAAGATTGGTTGGCTTTGGTGGGCATGGCGCTGTTTTGGTTGGTGCGTTTGGGTTGGTTGGGGGTTGAGCACTCGTGATCCGCCCCTGTCAGCCGTGGCTGTGGCGTTGTCTGCCCCTACGGGGTCGCACGGGTCGCGCTATTTTTCAGCAGTTATTTTTGGCGGAGCCGATTGCTGTTCTCCTCGAAAGTCCAGCCCAAGCCCCCACACCCCAAGCTCGCTATTCCATTTGCGCGGGGTCACCGCGGTGCGATCGCCAGTGGGTCTTATCCCTCGGTGATGTCTTGCCCACGTTACGAACATTTCCCCAAGGGGCGGCTGTGCCCGATGAAGTGAGCCATCTGCCCTTTACGGGCGGCTGGTTGGGATGGCTGGGGTATGAGTTGGCGTGGGAAATTGAGGCTCTTCCCCCTCTGAAGCCCGATCCTCTCCCTTTCCCACTGGCGTTCTGGTATGAACCCCAAGCCTTCGCAGTTTTAGATCATCGGGCAGATCTCCTTTATCTTGCTGCTTCCACCCCGGCTCAACTGGCTGTTTTGCAACAGGCCTTAGACCCAACACCCCCTGAACAGCCCCTGCTGGTTCCCGATCGCCCCAGCAAGATTGAATTGGCTGCGGGTTGGCAAGCCGATACCTACCAAGCAGCTGTAACCCAGATTCTCCGCCGTATTCGCGCTGGCGATATTTTTCAAGCCAATCTTTCCGCCCGCTTTTGTCATTACGGTTCCGTTGATCCATGGCAACAGTACCTGCGGCTTCAGCAGATTAACCCCTCTCCCTTTGCCAGTTTTTGGCAGACCCCCTGGGGCTACATTGTCAGTTGCTCACCCGAACGCTTGGTGCAAGTTCAGGGAGACAGCGTGCAAACGCGACCCATTGCCGGTACCCGTCCGCGCGGCCAAACGCCAGCGGGCGATCGCGCCCATGCCGAGGAACTCCTCAACAATACCAAGGAACAGGCAGAACACATTATGCTCGTGGATTTGGAGCGCAATGACTTGGGGCGGGTATGCCAGTGGGGCAGTGTGGTGGTGGATGAACTTTTGACCTTGGAGTACTACAGTCATGTGATTCACCTAGTGAGCAATGTTCGCGGCCGTTTGCAATCGGGGATATCCCCTGTGGATGTCATCTGTGCCCTCTTTCCCGGTGGCACGATTACGGGCTGTCCCAAGGTGCGCTGTATGGAGATTTTGGCAGATCTTGAACCCTTTCCCCGCAATTTGTTCTACGGTTCCTGTGGCTACTGGGATCAGCGGGGACACCTAGATTTGAATATCCTCATTCGCACCCTCTTGGTGGCGGGCGATCGCCATAGGACTTGGGGACAAGTGGGCGCCGGTATTGTCGCCGACAGTGATCCAGAGCGAGAATGGCAAGAATCCCTCAGCAAAGCCCAGGCCCTGCTCCTTGCCCTTGGGACACCCAGCCCCATCGGTACAGGTGCCTAAGCCTCCTCAATCAAGACGTGCCACTCCACAACCACAGCAGCGGGAACCGCGATTTCAATGCCCTGCTCCTCTAGGGGCGGACGCAACACTAAGGGTTCACTCTGGGGGAGGTGGGGTACAAGGGGCAACAGATCAAACTGTCCCACATTGGCAACGCTGTCTGCCTTGGGAAAGTCATCCACGGCTGTCAGGGTTTGACCGCTCGACGTGATCAGCACCAAGGGATCGGGATGGCGAAAGTGGTACTGCTCGGGAAACCCCACCAAGCGCAACTGCAACTGGTCACGACGGGAAAAGAGAATCACCTGCCATGTAAAGCCACGATTATCGCGCAACTGATGCCGAGACTGCACCACCACTTGATTGGGAGCTTCCTCAATTGTGCGAATCATGGCATTGCTGCTAGGGGACACCGCAAGCCACAGGGGAATCACTAGCAGGATCAGCAGTAAACAACGTTGCCAAGGTGCCATTGGCGTTCCTCCTTCTCCTTAGGGTGAGGTTTGGAGGGCCTGTTGAATTTGCGGAATCGTCACGGCGTACATGCCCCGTAGATCGCCAACGCGAAAGTCAAAGGCGCGATCGCTGGGATATTTTTCTTGAATAAAGGCAGGGCGGCGATTTTTCGCCCCATGGCAGGCAAGGCAACTGGCTTGGACATCAATGCGACGGAAGTAATGCACTCCCTCACGATCCGTTTGCCAAAAGGCTTGCAGTTGACGATTGTTGTCAAATTGATTCAGGGCTTGAACTTCAAGAGCGGTACGCGGGGCGTGGTTGGGGTTGCGGTACTTTAGGGCTACCTGACGCACTTGCCAACCGTTGGTGGCAGCAATTTCCTTGGCTTTCTTGCCTACGGGCGCACAAACAGCCTTAAAGGTGTCAAGGGTGGGTTCGCTGGGACTCCCTTCTAGGGTAGAGGCAAGGCCAATGCGCATTTGATCCAATTGTTCAATGGCGGTTACGGCTTTCCCCAGTTCATCGGGATTCACACTGGCCAATGTGGCTAAGGAACCCTGAGCCCATAGGGATACCATCAATAGCCCTATGAGAAAGATTCGCACCATACAAGTTGCTCCTTTATTAAATTTTGTCAATGTTTACCTGTTAAACTTTCACGGTTGGTTGCTGCTCTAGCAACGCGGTGGATTGCAGGGGACGCACGAGGGAGAGGCCAAAGAATAGCCGCAGTCCCCACTGTTCAAACCAAGGAACACTTAGCCCCCATCTCATTTTCAGCAGGAAGTAGTGCTCAAAGACAGCCTTGACCCAACTGACCCACAATCCTTGAATGGCGTAGGCCAAGCGGCGCTTTTGCCCGAGGGCCTCAGGAATCACAGGAGCGGCAATATAGGCAATACCCGTATCACCAAAGTCAGCAAAACAGAGGGCATCCAGTGTTGGCACGACAGGGTCAGCGGCTAATTCCCCAAGGGCAACAGCAATATTGTGGCTGGCAGCGATCGCCATCTCCTCGGTCATTTGCCCGGTTTTGGGCAACCCCACGGGAACAGGGGTGACTTCTAAAGGCTGAAGGTGAACACTAATGCCAACCCCATAGATCTCAGGATAGTTGGGATGTTGAAGGGTAGGCAGCAGGGGCAAAAATCCCTTTTCATTGCCAAGGCCGCAGGCGCGCACAAACGAGGCTCCGCGAAAGGACGGCAAAATCATGCTGTAGCCAAAGGGGATGCTCCGTCCATCTCGTAGCAGAATCCGATGCGGCTCAAGGGCGGTGATCTCAGCGTTGGTGATCGTTTCAATGCCCCGTTCCTCAATCAAGTTGCGGGTGAGTTGATCGCTGTTGGCCAAGCCGCCAATTCCCAAGTGGCCAACGTAGGGTTCAGGGGTAATGAACGTGATCTTGACGCGATCGCGCAACCCATGACGCCGCAGGGCATGCTCCGCCAAAAACAGAAATTCATAGGCAGGTCCAAAGCAACTGGCTCCCGGCGCCGCACCCACAACTAAGTCCTTGGGGTCTTTGAGAAATTCTTGCCATGCTCTATGGGCGGCCACTGCATGGGCGGGAGTACACACCGAATGACTATGGATGCCAAGGCCGGGAATCAGATCGAGGGCGAGTTCTGCCCCTGTGGCAATCACTAAGTAGTCGTAGTCAAGGGTTTGCTCAGGCAAATAAACCTTCTTTGCTTCAGGATCAACCCGCTGCACTTTGCCCTGCACCCATGTCAACCGATGCCGACGGCTCACCGTCTCTAAGGGTACTTGTAGGCGTTCGAGGGAATTGTGTCCTAGGGCAACCGCCACTAGTCCCGGAATAAACGTAAAGCGATCCACATCGGAGACTAAGACCACTGCATGGCGATCGCCCAAACGATGCTTCAATTCATAGGCTGTGGGCAATCCGCCGATGCCCGCCCCTAGGACAACCACCCGTGCCATGACCGTATCCTCTGCAAATTTATTTAATTAACTATATGGTAGTATAAGAATATGCAATTGGCTACAACCGTCTGTGCTACGGAGAACCCTAGAGTCGCACTGAATTGATCCTGTGGCCTTGTCGCGGCAGCCGTTGGGACTATACTGGAAAGAACACGACCTGTTGGAAGCCCATCGGATGAATAGTTGCGTCCTCTTTGCAGAAGTGATTCAAGCGCCAGAACTGCGCTACACCCAAGAAAATCAGATGGCAGTGGCGACAATGGTGGTGCAGTTTGCCAGCTTGCGCAGTGAAGAGCCACCTATGAGTTTGCGGACAGTAGCTTGGGGCAATTTGGGGCAAAAAATGCAGGCGGAGTGCAAAGTGGGCGATCGCCTGATCCTCGAAGGTCGGCTAAAAATGGACACGATTGACCGCCCGGAAGGCTTCAAAGAAAAACGTGCCGAGCTGGTGGTGAGCCGTTTCTACACCGTTGAAGGAAATATTGTGGATCATCCGGCACAGCCGGCAACCGCCCCCATGGCCACACCCGCAGTTACAGCACCTGTGACACCTAGGGTGGCACCCCCACCCCCTGAACCCGAAGATATTAACCTAGATGAGGTGCCTTTCTAGGGGTGCAGTCGGCAGGTTTGAATTTGCCACGGGCTAAGGGTGACTACATCGGCATCCTCTGCGGGGGTCTCTAAGAGCGTTTGCAGTGCTTTGATCTGCCATGGGATGAGCGTTGAGTGCAGCACCAAGGTGCCCCCTTCCCCAGCCACGTCTGCCACTCGCAATTGCCAACCCTGTCCATCCTCTGCCTGTTTTAGAGCAAGACATTGAATGTGGGCATCCGACCAATGGAGCAGGTGGGCGTGGGGAGGTAAGGTTCCTGAGGGGTTGGGAGGGGCAAACAGCTTCGCTGTGCCATGGGCGATCGCGCTCCTGAGGGGATGATTAAACTGAGCCACCCATTGGGGGACAGCAGCCGCTTGCCATGCGCCACTGTGGGGAAACACGCCATAACTAAAGCGGTGCTGACGGCGATCGCTCGTCGGATCGGGCCAAGTGGGCGATCGCAAGAGGGTCAATCGCAGTTGATTGGCTTGGGCATCAAGGCCGTGCTTGCAGTCAGTGAAGAGGCTCACCCCATACTCTGGCGTACTCAAATCCACCCAAGTGAGAAAGGGCACCTCCCATTTCGTTTGCTCGTGGGCGGGCAGCTGGGGATTGGGGAGGGTGGGGCGCACCGTGACGCCGCCGGGAGTTTCACAGGTGATCTGCTCAGCACGGATACCCAAGGGAAAGGCAGCCTTGAGGAGAATATGTTCCTCCTGCCAATCAATTTCCGTATCAATGCGCAGCCAAGGGGTTTGATACTGCAACACATAGTCCTGCTGAATCCACGAGGACTGAAAGCGCCACCTCACCCGTAGCCGTTGCTCCAATTGATGCCACGTCACCCATTCAATGGCTTCTAGGGTTGCCCCCGCCAGTCGGTGCTGCCCATAGTTGGGGTCAATGTTCCAAGCATCCCAGTACTGCCCCTGATCACGGAAAAATTGCAGTTGATTGCCGCGATCGCCCAAGCAGGGACGATGATTCAACTTGTCATACAGATTGGTGATTTCCCCGGTTGCTGGATCAATTTCAACGTGGAGATAGTTATTTTCCAAGACATAGCCCAAGGGTGGGGTTGGTAACGTATCAGGGCGCGATCGCGGGCAAAGCCACAGCAGCGTGTAGCCGATGCCCGGCACCTCAGGGGTACGAAACGTCAGGCAACCTTGGGGAGCATTCAACTGCACTGGTAAATCGTAGTCGCCCCGTGGACAATAAACCCGCCAAGAGGGAATCTCCTGCGGTAGCTGCGCCAAGTCAATGTGGACAACTCCGGCGCGATCGCCCACTAAGCCATTGAAGATCACAACGGGAATTGCCCCTGTCACAGGAGGGGCGCCGCAGTCAATAGACTGGTACAGTGCAGTTTGCGCTTCCTCTAGAACGGTCTCTGTCGTCCTCAGGAGTTGTTGCCACGTTGGTGCCACCTCAGCATAGACCTCTGGAATCGAGGAGCCGGGGAGAATATCGTGGAACTGATTAAAGAGCAGTTGCTGCCAGCAGGTTTTGAGTGCTTCTGTAGGATAGGAAAAAGAAGTCGTGATAGCTGCAAGAGCAGACCAACATTCTGCCTGCTGGAGTTGGCGTTGGGCGCGATCGTGGGCAGCCTTTTGATCCCCATGACTGGTGTAGCAGCCACGATGAAATTCCAAGTAGAGTTCCCCTTGCCAATGGGTGGTCGGCGGTGTTTCTTGGCTTAATTGCTCCAGATACTGCCGCACCGTTGTCCACCGCCACTGCGGGCCAATTCCCCCCAGTTGTTGCCAGCGCCGCACCTGTTGCAGCATTGCCGCGGTTGGTCCACCGCCATGATCGCCCACACCGGGGAGCCAGAGACTGCGCCGTGATCCCGTTTGTTGCCACCACTCTTGGGCGTAGGCAGCCATTTTCACTGGATCAATGCCCTCACCAATAGGCGCTGACATCAGCGCATTTACCTCAGCCCCCGCCACATCCCGCCAAACAAACCAGCCGTGGGGAAAGCGCGTGGTATCATTCCAGCGCAATTTTTGGGTGACAAAGTAGCGAATGCCCCCCTGAGCCAAGAAACTAGGGAGTCGTTCGGGAAAGCCGAAGGTGTCCGGCAACCAAGCAATGGGACTGAGATTGCCAAAGGCCTGCTGCACATACTGCTGACCATAGAGAATCTGGCGGACAATGGATTCACCGTTAATCAGATTCAGTTCCGGCTCCACCCAAAGACCCGCCGCCACATCCCACCAACCCCCTGCCACCGCTTCCTGAATCCGCCCAAAGAGTTCCGGGGCATGGGTTTGCAAATAGGCATAGAGGGCGGGGGTGGAGTGGGTAAACGTTAGTTCGGGGTAGTGTTCCTTCAGCTGTAAGATGGATCGAAAAGTGGACTGTGCCACTTGCCACGTTTCCGCGATCGGCCAGAGCCACGCCAAGTCCAAATGCGCATGGCCACAGAGGTGCATGGTGAAGTCCCGCAAGGGGGTGGCGATCGCGTGCAATCTCCCGTGCAGCTTGGTGAGCAGTGGATCAAGGCTTGAGCGCTGCCCTTGGCTCTCTAAAATCTCCTGAAGAAGCGGCTCTAGGGGTTGCGGGTTCAGTGTCTCGCCAAAGATCTCCAGAATCTCTAACTCAGTGGCGACAAAGTCCGGATCAATTCCCGTTGGCGAGGCAAACCGCAGGCGTGATGCCACCAAGGCGCCGTCATCGTGGCTGGGACTAAGGAGATGCAGCATCACCTCCCAAGTTTGGCCGGCGCTGACCGCCTCCTCCAAGCAAAAACTCACCGAATGATCAAACAAATCCCCCGCGTGAACCGCCTGCCCATTCACATACACCGTTGCCTGATCCGCCCACCACGTGAGATCGAGGTATAGGCTCAGGCCTGTGACATCGTAGCCTCGAACGGTTGCGGGTACTGTGATTCGCTGTCCCAACCAGAGGGATTGCTGCCCCTTCGGCCAAGCGAGGTGACCTTTGGCATTGACGGGATAAGGCGTATCACCTAGCTCTTTGCAGGAGGGCGAAGAAAGGGGGAACCACTGGTGATGGCTCTCAATCACCGCCAGTGAATGCAGGTAATCACGAGATTTTTTGATCAATTCTGACAAGTGCATAAAACTTCGTTAATTTTTCTGCGATCGGCCTAGGCCAATTGCTATGCTAGGGGTGTGAGGAGCGGTCGTCATTTATTTAAGCAAACTGCCAATAAAATAAGTGAATTTTCTTCAAGAGGAGTGACCCAATGGTAACCCGATTTGAGCCGTGGCGGGGCTTTTTGATCTCCTCGCTCTGTGGGGTACTCACAGCCCTCGCGATCGCCCCAGTGACACCTGCCCAAGCTCAGCGACCCTCAGCCCCCGATCAACCCGTAGAAACAGTAGTCACAGATCCGCTTCAGAGTCCTTTCCCGCTGCCTTGGAAATGGATTGACGATGGCTACGCCGCTGCTGTCAAGGCCAAGAAATCTCTAAAATTCACTCAACAAACCCCCCAATACGTCTCTCCCGATGGCCGCTATGTGGCTCAAGCCACCCTCTACTTCACGGCTCATCCAGACGCTCATCGGCAACAACTGGTGAGTGTCCTAGAGATTCGCGATCGCCAGAGCGGCAACCAGCAGCGGATTGAAAGTCTCAAGGAAATGCCGCGGGAATTTTTGGCAGAGGTGCCCCAAGGGGAAGGCCTAATTGCCGTGCTTGTCCCCGTGGGTTGGTCAGAAACGGGCAACCGTCTCTTGGTACGTCAGCTGGGTGGTCTTTTTGCCACCGATTTAATCAGCGACGGCGCGTGGATTTGGCAGGCGGGGGTGGGTCATGTGGCCACAGTGTATCCCACTGCTGAGGAATATGATTTTGCCACCCTCTTGGGCTGGAGTACCACGGATCCGCAACGAGTGCTCTTTCAAACCCAAACCATGGGGAACCCCAAAGCCACAATCTGGGCAGTGGATACCCAAGGCAGCACCCAATTGGCACAAGGCGATCGCCCCCGTGTCTATGGCACCACCCTACCTGCCACTGCGAATGCCCAGCGTTAGATCACCTCAAGGGGAGACCAACAACTGGCCAAGATAGCGATCAATCAAGCCAATCATCACCGCAGGACATTCTAATTGCGGCGTCAGTCCCACCCCTGGAATCACATCAAAGGCACGAATCGCCTCGGGGTTTAACTGTGCCAAGCGTTGACCCACGGCCACCGGGGGGAGTTTGGCCTGTTCTCCCCAAACGATATAGGTCGGCACCGTCAAATGGGGTAGGAAGCGACTGAGGTCGCAGCAGAGATCACCCCGCACAAAGGCCAGTGCGGCAAATTCTGCCCCCGCCGACTGCGCTACTTGGGTATAGGTGGCAACCATTTCTGGGCTGATGCGGTTAGGTCGGGCAAACTGTTGATTGGCCATAAAGGACTGCACACTCAGGGCATTGGCCACGCCGAGGCGATAAAAGGTGATATCCACATAGGGCTGGCGGGCAATCTGGGCAAGGGGAGTCTGGCGGTAGTCTTGACCAAAATCACTCAACCCCGTTGGGCAAGTGAGGATCAGGGCACGGAAGCGTTGGGGATGGGCGATCGCCCCCTGAATCGCAAAAGCCGCTGTCAATGAGGAGGTGATCACCACGGCCGGTTCAGTCGTCAAGTGACCAAGGCACTCTAGAAGGTGATCCACATAACCCGCCACCGTATAGGGTTGATCAAGATGGGCAGAGGCACCCCAACCCGGCAAATCCAAAGCAAAAAGGGGATACTCAGCCGCAAAGGCCGGATAGACCGCCGACCACTCATACCGACTAGAGCCGCCCCCCAAGCCATGCCAAAAAAACAGCGGTGGTTGGGAATGGGAATGTGAGATCGCTGCCAACTCATTGCTGACATAAGCCACCTCACCCATCGCCGTCGTTAGGGTGCGCGATCGCAGGCAATCAAACATCGGAATTTCCTAAAAAGAAGAAACCTGCTATGATAATAAATCGCGCTGAATTAAACGGGTAGCAATTGGGCTGCCCCCGCCCCAAGGAGTGCCGCCGTGACTAAGAGTACCGAAGGCGAAAAGCCCACTAGTGGCTTTCATCTAACCGAGTTTTTCCGTGAAACCAAGGAAGAACTCAGCAAAGTGGTGTGGCCCGATCGCCAGCGTCTGATTGGCGAATCTGCGGCAGTGATTCTTATCGTTTCCCTTTCGGCTGCGGTCATCTACCTAGTGGATGAACTCTTTCGTTGGCTGGCCACACTAATTTTCTAGACAGCCAAAGATTTCTACGAGTACGCGCCTATGGTGAGTGAATTTACTGATCATTCTGATCTGAGTGATCCTCTTGACGACATCGTTGAAGTGGCCGAAGGGGATCAGGCGGGTAAGGTCAAGCGATTCTGGTATGCCGTGCAAGTGGCCTCCGGCTGCGAGAAAAAAGTGAAAAGCACCATCGAGCAGCGGCTCCATACGCTGGATGTGGCCGATCGCATCTTTCGCATTGAAATTCCCCAAACCCCCGTCATCAAAATCAAAAAAGATGGCTCGCGGCAAACCATTGAGGAAAAAGTTTTTCCCGGTTATGTTCTTGTCCAAGTGCGGGCACAGCAGTCCCCCGAAACGGGTGAATGGCAAATTGATGATGAAGCGTGGCAGGTGATTAAAAACACCCCCAATGTGATTAACTTTGTTGGTGCCGAGCAACGCCGCAGTACAGGCCGCGGACGCGGTCACGTCAAGCCCATGCCCCTGAGTCCGGCCGAAGTGGATCGCATCTTCCGCAAAGCCCAAGAACAAGAACCGGTTCACCGCATTGATCTCAACAGTGGTGATAAGATCAAAGTTCTCAATGGTCCCTTTAAGGACTTTGAGGGAGAGGTGATCGAAGTCAGTGCTGAACGCAGCAAACTGAAAGCATTACTCTCGATTTTTGGCCGCGAAACGCCGGTCGAACTCGAAGTGACTCAAGTGGAAAAAGTAGATTAGGACGCTAACTCACTATGGCGAAAAAGGTCGTCGCAGTTATTAAACTTGCCATTCAAGCGGGTAAAGCCAACCCTGCTCCCCCCATTGGTCCGGCTCTTGGTCAGCACGGTGTGAACATCATGATGTTCTGCAAAGAGTACAATGCTCGCACCGCTGATCAAGTGGGGATGGTTGTTCCCGTTGAAATTTCAGTCTATGAAGATCGCAGTTTCACCTTTGTTCTCAAAACTCCGCCCGCTTCCGTGCTGATTCAGAAAGCTGCGGGCATTGAAAAAGGTTCTGGCGAACCCAACAAGAAAAAAGTGGGCAGCATTACCCGTACCCAACTGCGGGAAATTGCCGAGAAGAAAATGCCCGACCTCAATGCCAACGATATTGAAGCGGCCATGCGGATTATCGAAGGCACTGCCCGCAATATGGGCGTGACTATTACTGATTAAAGCTTTCTGAGTGTGTTCCTGTTGAGTCCTTTGTTGTATTGGGGGAGAAACTTCGTTTCGTTAGTACCCCGTGGAGGTAAATTCTGATGCGTAAACTCTCGCGACGACTGCGCGAACTCTATACCAAGGTGGAGGATCGTCCCTACGCTCCCCTCGAGGCCTTGCAACTGCTCAAGGAAACGGCCACAGCCAAGTTTCCTGAATCGGCAGAAGCCCACATTCGCTTGGGGATTGATCCCAAATATACAGACCAACAATTGCGTACCACCGTGGCGCTGCCCAAAGGCACTGGTCAAACCATTCGCGTGGCGGTCATTGCCCGTGGTGAAAAAGTGACCGAAGCCAGTGCCGCTGGTGCCGATGTCGTGGGTTCAGAGGAACTCATTGACGAAATTCAAAAGGGGCGGATGGATTTTGACCTAGTCATTGCTACCCCCGATATGATGCCCCAAGTGGCCAAAGTGGGTCGGATTCTCGGTCCGCGGGGGCTGATGCCTTCGCCGAAAGCGGGTACGGTCACCTTTGATCTACCCCAAGCCATTCAGGAGTTCAAAGCAGGGAAAGTGGAGTTCCGTGCCGATCGCACTGGGATTGTCCATGTGCTCTTTGGCAAAGCTAGCTTCAGCGCCGAAGACTTGCTGGTGAATCTCAAAGCCCTGCAAGAGAGTATTGACCGCAACCGTCCGAGCGGTGCCAAAGGTCGCTACTGGCGCAGTGTCTATGTGGCCGCCACCATGGGGCCGAGCATTCAAGTGGACATCAACGCCCTGCGGGAGCTAAAACTGGCCGAAGCCGCCTAAGGAGGACTTGCCTATTGCCCAATGCTTGACAACTCAAGACGGCAACCGAAGACCGCAGGGGTCTGGCTCAGACATAATCTTCCTGCCGAGGTTTGCGAAGTCCATCCGTTGGGATTGGGCGATCGCCCCGGCACCACTGCTGGGGTTTTTCTTTCACTGACTACAGGAGGTGATGCGCGTGGGACGCACGCTAGCAAACAAAAAAGAAATTGTGGCGGAGCTAAAGGAACGCCTGAGCGAGTCACAAATGGCACTGGTGATTGACTACCAAGGTCTCACCGATGCTGAGATGAAGGATTTGCGGCAACGCTTGCGCAAGTGCAATGCCAGTTGCAAGGTTACTAAAAATACGCTGATGGAATTGGCGGTCAAAGAAAGTGACGCTTGGCAACCCATGACCCAATTCCTCAAGGGACCTTCAGCGTTCCTGTTGGTCAAGGATGACATTGGCGGCACGATCAAGGCCTACCAAGAATTCCAAAAGGCCACGAAAAAAACCACCCTACGCGGTGGGGTCATGGAGGGACGTGCCCTTGACGAAGCGCAAGTGAAGGCCATTGGTGATCTGCCCTCAAAAGAACAACTCATGGCGCAGATTGCTGGTGCCCTCAATGCCGTCACAGCGAAGATTGCCATTGGCATCAAGGAGGTTCCCGCTTCCTTGGCGCGGGCAACGCAGGCGATCGCCGACAAAGGCGCGGCATAGATCGATCCTGCTTTTGGTTTCCCTTGGGAAACCACCTGTTCTTGTTTTCCAACTTTAAAACGATAGGAGTTGACAATGTCTGCTGCAACCGATGAAATTCTCGAAAAGTTGAAATCCTTGACCCTGCTGGAAGCCGCTGAGCTGGTCAAGCAAATTGAAGAGGCCTTTGGTGTGAGTGCCGCTGCGCCGGTCGGTGGCATGATGGTCGCCGCTCCCGTGGGTGGTGGTGCTGCTGCTCCCGCAGAAGAAGTCGAAGAGAAAACCGCCTTCGATGTCATTCTCGAAGAAGTCCCCGCCGATAAGAAGATTGCGGTGCTCAAAGTGGTGCGCTCTTTGACCGGCTTGGGTCTCAAGGAAGCCAAGGAAGTGGTGGAATCCACGCCCAAACCCGTGAAAGAAGGTGCCACCAAGGAAGACGCCGAAGCTGCCAAGAAAGAGCTAGAAGAAGCGGGCGCCAAAGTCAGCATCAAGTAGTCTTTGTTTGGCCTTTAGTCATGCAGAGGGTGGTATTTTTGCCACCCTTTTTTATTGGTTGATTGGCGGCAATTGCAAGGGGGATACCCATGACCGATATTCGTGCCATTTATACCGATGGTGCCTGTGAGGGAAATCCAGGGCCGGGGGGCTGGGGCGTGGTCATTTACTTTGCCGATGGCTCTGTGCAGGAACTGGGAGGACATCACCCGGCCACGACGAATAATCGCATGGAATTGCAGGCGGCCATTGAAGCCCTCAAGGCATGGCGCCAACTGGCTCCGGGGAGCGCGATCGCCCTTTACACCGACAGCGAGTATGTGCTCAAGGGGATTACCGAGTGGATCCACAACTGGAAACGGCGGGGCTGGAAAACAGCTGCCAAAAAGCCCGTTCTCAACCAAGACCTGTGGCAGGAGTTAGATGCCCTCAATGATCCCTTAGTCCAGTGGCACCATGTCCGCGGCCATAGTGGCGATGTCGGCAATGAGCGCTGCGATCTTATTGCCCGCAGTTTGAGTCGTGGTCAGCCAATTGCCCTAAGAACGCTGCCACCACCGCTGGGGTAATGTCGCGAGTGTGCTCAAAAACTGCACTGGCTCCCGCTGAGCGCAGGCGATCGCCATACAGTTGACGATCTTCAGGTTTGACATGGGGAGGAATCACCCCAAGGGCAATCCATGGCGTTGTTGCCTGTTCTTTGCGGGCATTGACAACGGTCTGCATATCCGCCACTGTATCCCCGACATAGAAAGCAGGAATCGTTGCTTGGTCAGTAGCATGACGGTAGGCCAGCCGTAGCCCTGTGGGGTTGGGTTTGCCCGGTGCATCCTCCATGGCGATCAAAAGGGGCTGATCCAGACCCAAGCGGTGTTTCAGGACATATTCTGCTGAGTCCCGCGTGGCGCCACTGACAAACCCCCAGCGCATCTGCGCCTGATCGAGGGCTTGAAAGTAGGACATATCCACCAGCAGCGCCTCATCTTGAATATAGCCTGACCAATTGGGGCCACTATAGCGCTCCTCAAAAAAAATCACGAGGGCTTCATAGTCCAAGGGTACTTGGGAGCGGGGTTTCCCTTGGCGTTCAAAGTAGCGGTAGATGAGTTCACGCGACCCTTCCCAGTCGTTGTTCCAGCAGCCTTCCGCCTTGAGGTCGTCAATTTCCTTTTGACTAGGACGATAGGCTCCCCCCGTAAAATGCTCAACCGTATCCGCTAGGGCCCGGCGATAGGAACGACTGACATCGCGAATTACCCCATCAATATCAAAAAAGATACAGGCACAGGGGGGACTCAAGGGTGGCTCTCCAGAAACTTGTATGCAGTTGGCCTGATTGGTTATTATAAAGGATGGCCTGTTGTGAAAAACGAGTTTTAGGAGGTTGCAATTGTCCCGCTTTACCCTGAGAGTGCTTTGGCTAGAAAAAGATGTGGCGATCGCTGTCGATCAGATTGTTGGCAAAGGGACAAGCCCCCTCACCTCCTATTTCTTTTGGCCGCGCACCGATGCTTGGGAACTCCTCAAGGCCGAACTAGAGAAAAAATCTTGGATTACGGAAGCCGAGCGCATTGAACTCCTCAACCGTGCCACAGAAATTATTAACTACTGGCAAGAAGAAGGCAAAAATCGTCCCGTCAGCGAAGCCCAAAAACGCTTTAGTGATGTTAGTTTTGTAGGCACGGCCTAGGATACCCTTCATGCCGTGGCCAATCATTGCACGTTTGAGGAGAAATACCAATGGGAATTGTGCTGTACTTTGTCATTGTTGCTGGCGCGATCGCCCTCGCTACGATTTTGTTTCACACGCTACGTACAGTGAAGCTCATTTAGCTGCATCATAACCTCCGAATACATTTATCTTTCAGTTCTGCATAGGGAGAGAGCCTTCGTGTCCCACGCTGTTACCTTAATTCGCGGCGACGGTATCGGTCCTGAAGTTGCCGCTGCCACTCGCACCGCCATTGATGCCACTGGGGTCAAAATTGACTGGGTGGTGGTGGATGCCGGTGTGGAGATGATGGAACGCTACGGCACCCCCTTGCCCGAACACGTTCTCGATGCCATCAAAAGCACGAAAACAGCCATCAAAGGGCCGATTACGACACCCGTGGGCACCGGCTTTCGTTCTGTGAATGTGGAAATCCGCAAGCGGCTCAATCTCTATGCGAACTTACGGCCGGCTAAATCCATTGTTGGGGTGAAAAGCTATTTTCAAAACATTGATCTAGTCATTGTGCGGGAAAACACCGAAGACCTCTATGCGGGAATTGAGTTTGAATACACCAGTCCCGAAGCGGCCAAAGCCCGTGCCTTTTTGAGTGATCTATCGGGTAAGCCCATCCGTGAGGATGCTGCCATTGGAGTGAAGCCCATTTCCGTGCTGGGGAGCGATCGCATTGTTGAGTTTGCCTTCAAATATGCCAAGGCCAACAATCGCAAGAAAGTGACAGCCGTTCACAAGGCCAACATCATGAAATTTACCGATGGCCTTTTCCTCGAACGTGCCCGTGAAATTGCCAGCCGCTACTCCGAGATCGCCTTTGAAGATCGCATCGTCGATAACATGTGCATGCAGTTGATGCAGAAGCCCGAACTCTACGATGTGATGGTGATGCCCAACCTCTACGGCGATATTCTTTCAGACCTGTGTGCAGGGATGATTGGCGGCCTTGGGGTGGCTCCCGGCGCCAATATTGGCGATGAATATGCCGTTTTTGAGGCGATTCATGGTTCAGCCCCCAAATATGCGGGGCAAAACAAAGCCAATCCCACGGCATTGATTCTCTCTGGCGTGTTGATGTTGCAACATCTTGGCGAAATGGAAGCGGCACGGCGTCTACAAGCGGCTGTTGAAAAAGTGATTGGTGAGGGGCGCTTTGTCACCTACGACTTGGCGGCTCCCGGTCAAGAACCCGTGGGTACCCAAGAAATGGCTGCCGCCATTGCCAAGTACGCCGCTCCCTAGCCCACTAGTAGATTTTCCTCAGGATACTGCACATTAGAGGGCTGAGGATCGCCGATAATGGCGGCCATTAGCAGCAAAATACCGACGCGGCCAGCGTACATCGTCACAATTAACACCAATTTAGAAAAGACGGTTAGCCCACTGGTAATCCCCGTCGAAAGACCCACAGTGGCAAAGGCAGACACGGTTTCAAAGAGGATGTTAATGAAATTCTCTTCAGGGTCGGCGATCGCGATCAGCGTTGTCGAAACCAGCACCGTAAACATTGAGCCAAAGGCCACAGCCACTGCTTTCATGATGAGGGAGGGCGGTACCTGACGGCGGTAGAGCAGCACCACTTCCTTGCCTTGGAGTGCTGACTTGGTGATCCCTGCCAGAATCCGCAACGTGGTTGTTTTAATGCCCCCTGCGGTGCCACCGGGGCTACCACCAATAAACATCAGGGCAATCATAATAAATAGCCCGCCATTATTGAATTCACCGATATTGACGGTATTAAAGCCAGCCGTGCGCGCTGTGACCGACTGAAACCACGCCAAAAGGAGCTTTTGGTCAAACGAATAAAGACCAAACCGCTCTGGCGCTCGCATCTCCGTCAGGAACAGCATCACCGTTCCCAAAATGAGGAGAATCGCCGTCGTACTCGTCACAATTTTGAAATTGAGACTAAACGTCATCTGGCTCGCCTTGCGGATTAAATAGGCGGGTTTACCCCAGTGGCGCAGATGCTCCCGCAGCCAAAGATAAAATTCAAAGATCACCTCATAGCCAATGCCACCAAAAATAATCAGCAGTGAAATCACCAAATTCAAGGGCACAGAGGTTTGATAGCTCATCAAGCTGTCACTAAACAGGCTAAACCCAGCATTATTCCAAGCACTGATACTGTGAAAAACCGCGAGCCACAGTGCCCGCGGATCACTAAAATCTTGGCGAAAAATCAGCCAGAGCAAAAAGGCACCCGTGAGTTCAAAGAGAAAGGTTAAACCCAAAATTGAGCGCACCAACTGCCGTGCCCCTTGGATGCCGCGGCGATCTAACGCCTGCTGTACCGCTATTTTTTGCCGCAGATTAAACTTGCGTCCCAGCAAAATAATCAAAAAGGTGGTCGCCGTCATGTACCCCAGACCGCCTACTTGGATGAGCAACAGAATCACCAGTTGGCCAAAGGGGGAGAAATGGGTAGCTGTATCAACAATGATATGACCCGTCACACAGACCGCCGACGTGGCTGTAAATAGGGCAATGACCAAGGGATTCCAATGCCCATTACTGGTGGACCAAGGCAGGCACAGGAGCAGCGTCCCCACCGTAATCACCGCCAAAAATCCAAGGCAAATTGTCCGTGGAACCGTCAACATCAATGAATACGTATCCAAAGGGTCTGAGGCTAATCTACCGCAGGATTGTATTGGCAACAATCGTTCTCGGTACTGCAAAACCCTAACTAGTGGCTCTAAATCGGGATGACAGGATTTGAACCTGCGACCCTCTGCTCCCAAAGCAGATGCGCTACCAAGCTGCGCTACATCCCGGCAGTTAATTTCTATCCTACCACCGAATTCTCAGCACAATCGGACAGAGACGCTTAGAATCAAGAAAGGAGTTTTTCTTTTTGTTAAGGTTGCCCTCGCTGGTATGACCGACGTCCCCGTTTCCCACATTCGCAATTTCTCGATCATCGCCCACATTGATCACGGCAAATCGACCCTTGCCGATCGCCTGCTGCAATTTACGGGCACGGTGGATCCCCGTGAAATGAAGGAACAGTTTCTCGACAATATGGAACTGGAGCGGGAGCGGGGAATTACGATTAAGCTGCAAGCTGCCCGCATGACCTACACCAGTCGTGATGGCGAAACCTACATTTTGAACTTGATTGACACCCCTGGGCATGTGGATTTTTCCTATGAGGTGTCGCGATCGCTAGCCGCCTGTGAAGGGGCACTCCTCGTCGTGGATGCGTCCCAAGGAGTAGAAGCGCAAACGCTGGCAAATGTTTATCTCGCTCTAGAGCACAATTTAGAGATTATTCCTGTCCTCAACAAAATTGACCTGCCTGGTGCCGAGCCAGATCGCGTGAAGGCAGAAATTGAAGAGATTATTGGCCTCGATTGCTCCCAAGCGGTCTTAGCTTCGGCTAAAGAGGGAATTGGCATTGAAGAAATTCTGGAATCCATCGTGCATTTGGTGCCCCCTCCCCGCGATACCGTGGATCAACCTCTGCGGGCATTGATTTTTGATAGCTACTACGATGCCTACCGCGGCGTGGTTGTCTATTTTCGGGTCATGGATGGTGTGGTTCGCAAGGGCGATCGCATTCGCTTGATGGCCGCCGGCAAAGAATACGAAATCGATGAACTCGGCGTCCTCGCCCCCCATCAGAAACCCGTGGACAGTCTCCACGCGGGGGAAGTAGGCTACCTTGCAGCCGCCATTAAAGCCGTTGGCGATGCCCGCGTCGGCGACACGATTACATTGGCACAAAACCCCGCCAAGGAACCCCTGCCCGGCTACGCTGAAGCCAAGCCAATGGTCTTTTGTGGTCTCTTTCCCACCGATGCGGATCAGTTTGAGGATCTGCGGGAAGCCCTTGAAAAATTGAAGCTCAATGATGCGTCGCTCCACTACGAGCCGGAAACCTCCAGTGCCATGGGCTTCGGGTTTCGCTGTGGCTTTTTGGGGCTGCTGCACATGGAAATTATCCAAGAGCGGCTAGAGCGGGAATACAATCTGGATTTAATCATTACCGCCCCTTCGGTGGTCTATCGTGTAACCACGGTGAAAGGGGAAGTGCTCATGATTGACAACCCCAGCCTGCTGCCGGAACCCCAATACCGCGAAAAAATTGAGGAACCCTACGTGCAGCTGGAGATGATTACCCCCGAAACCTATGTGGGAACCCTGATGGAGTTGGCGCAGTCCCGACGGGGCATCTTTAAGGATATGCGCTACCTCACCCAAGGGCGAACCACCTTGGTCTATGAAATTCCCTTGGCGGAAATCGTCACCGACTTTTTTGACGAGATGAAATCGCGATCGCGCGGCTATGCCAGTATGGAGTATCACCTGATTGGCTACCGTCCCAATGATCTGGTGAAACTGGATATCCTCATCAATAATGACCCTGTGGATTCCTTGGCAGCCATTGTCCACCGCGATAAGGCCTACTATGTGGGACGTGCCCTTGTCAGCAAGCTCAAGGATTTAATCCCCCGCCACCAGTTCAAAATTCCGATTCAAGCGGCCATTGGTTCACGGGTGATTGCCAGCGAAAGTATTCCCGCCTTGCGCAAGGATGTCTTGGCCAAGTGCTACGGCGGTGACGTGACCCGTAAACGCAAGCTATTGGAAAAACAAAAAGCGGGGAAAAAACGGATGAAGGCGATCGGGCGGGTAGATGTGCCCCAAGAAGCCTTTATGGCGGTGTTGCGACTCAACAACGAGTAGGAGAACCCAGAGATGTCTAAGCGGTCATCGGGCAAATGGGTGGCGATCATTACCGGTACCATCTCCCTTTTGCTGGGCGTTGGCTATTTACTTTTAGTACAACTCTTGGATTGGCGTGGTGATTGGCAACCCGCCCCTTTAGGAGTCATTTTCTTGCTCCTGTACCAAGGTCAGGTTTAGGCAGGACTAGGGGGCAACTCGCCGTGAATCGTGAAGCGCACATGGTTGAGGGCTAAGTCTCCAAGGCGCACCCCGCGATCGCGATAATTCGTGGTCTCAAAGCGAATCCCTTTGCCCGCTTCGACGTGGTACCAGGGGAGAGCCATAAAGAACCGTGTCGGATAGGGACCGCGCTCCACCACATCATCTGGGTTCGACTCCATGGGCAACCAGCCAACCCCCGGCACATAAAATTCCAACCAGACATGGTTATAGGTGGGCTGGAGGGGAATACCGCGCTTTTGGGGATGGGGGGGACATTTGTAGCGACCCACCGTACGGCAGGCAATGCCATTTAATCGCGCCAAGGCAAGAAGCACCCCCACGTACTCACCACAGGATCCCGTTCCCCGTTTCAACACCAAATCCGGTGTCTCAATCGTGGGTCGCATCGCATAGCTGAGGCGATCGTACACATAGTTACGAATCTTGAGCATCTTGCGCAGGATATTGGTCTCTGTGCCCACAGCTTCCCGTGCTGCCTCCTGGACAATGGGTTGATCCATCGCCAACTCATCGTTATCCACCAGATACTGTGCTGCAAATTCTGGCGGCAGCGGTAGCGTCTCATCAATGTCAGCAGGCGTGAGATGGTACTTAATGCCTCTGACTTCTAGCCAAGCCCGCCAACCAAAAAGGCGAGCCTCGTAGGGACGCAGTTCGGGAAACTCAAACACTGCCACCTGCTGATCCCCCGCTGTTTCCACGCGAAAGGGCATGCCCACGGGTTCCACCCGCAGGAGTTTTTGCCGCAAAGAATTGGCCGGCAGAGCAATCCGCCACTCGAGGTTATCTAGGTGCAGCGCATCAAGGGCAGACATTTCTTCCACGTAGGCCATCTCAATCAGATAGCCATTGGAGACGGTGTAATGCTGCTCCCTATGAGTCTGGTAGAGCAGGGGATGAATCAAACAAATATCGCGGTGATCAATTTCGAGGGGGGCTTCGCGGTTGTTGGGGTTATCCCGCAGATAGGGTTCCTCACCGCCATAGGCCACCCACAATCGCCCCGCCGCATCAAAGGTGAAAGCCGTAGGCTGGGCAAAGGGGGTCAAGGCCACCCATTCAATACGGCCACTCTGGCGATCGAGACAATAGATGGATTGCTCTAGGCGATCGCTCACCCACAGATAGCCATCCCTCAGGGCTAGGTTTTCAAAACCAATGCCAGGGGCACTGACGCGATACTGCTCCCGCCCCGTCTCGTCAAAACAGTGGATGTAGCCTGACTTTTGGCAAGCTACATAGATACCTGTATCATCCACCGCCACACCGTAAATGGGATAGCGGCACTCCAGCACCTTTTCCACCTGCCAATCGGGGAGATGACAGCGATAGAGCCATGTGTCGCGACAAAACCAAAGGGTTTCCCGATGCAGACAGAGACCATCGGCATCGAGAAATGGCTCTAGATCGTAGGGATTAAGAATCTCACTGTGGTCGTTTTCGCCATTAATGAGCAAAATAAAGCCCCGCACCCGATCCAAGGCCAAGAAACTGGCACCAAGGGTGGCTTGGCAAAAGGGTAAACGGGGCAGTTGTCGCAGCCACAGAGCTTGGGGATCGACCCATGCCAGACCATGGATTTGGTAAGCCCCTAAGGGATAAATGGTGCGCCACTCGTGATCGAGCAACGGGGATGTTAGAGGCTCCCCATAAACCTCTGCCGCTGTCTCTGGCATAGGAAGCGAATACCCTACTCAACCGCTTGGGGCAACAGCTCACGCCGAGGTTGAGCTTGGATTTTCACTTGACCGGATTCATCCACATCAATGAGAGCCGTATCCCCTTCGCGAATCCGTCCAGAGAGCATTTCCTCAGCAAGGGTGTCCTCTAGGAGACGCATGATCGCGCGACGCAGTGGTCGTGCCCCATAGCTGGGGTTATAGCCCTCATCAATGAGCCGTTCTTTGAAGCGCTCGGTCACCTCTAAGGTGATGCCTTTTTCTGTCAGGCGCGAGAACACTTCCTTGAGGAGAATGTCGGCAATTTGCTTGACTTCGTCCTTCGTCAGTTGACGGAAGACAATGATTTCATCAAGGCGGTTGAGGAATTCGGGGCGGAAGTACTGCTTCAGTTCCTCATTCACCAAGGAGCGAATGCGGTTGTACTGGGATTCGGCGGCATCCTCAGTGCCAAACTCAAAGCCAAGACCGCCAGCGCCCTTCTCAATCACCTTCGAGCCAATGTTCGAGGTCATGATCAAGAGGGTGTTCTTGAAGTCAACGGTGCGACCCTTAGAGTCAGTGAGGCGACCATCCTCCAGAATTTGCAGCAGCAAGTTAAAGACATCGGGGTGAGCTTTCTCAATTTCATCGAAAAGCACCACCGTATAGGGACGCCGCCGCACGGCTTCGGTCAGTTGACCACCTTCGTTGTAGCCGACATAGCCGGGGGGTGAGCCAATGAGCTTGGAGACGGTGTGGCGCTCCATGTATTCGGACATATCCAAGCGGATCATTGCCTCTTCAGAGCCAAAGAAGTAGGCGGCCAAGGCTTTCGTTAGCTCGGTTTTACCCACACCGGTTGGCCCAGAAAAGATAAAGCTAGCAATAGGACGGTTGGGATTTTTCAGGCCAACACGGGCACGGCGAATGGCACGGGAGATGGCTTTCACCGCTTCATCTTGGCCAATGACCCGCTGGTGCAGGGTCTCCTCCATGTGCAGCAGTTTTTCCGACTCACTTTCGGTGAGCTTGCTGACAGGTACCCCTGTCCAAGAGGCCACAATGTGGGCAATGTCCTCTTCGGTAACGACGGGGGTTTCCTCTTCACCATTGGCGCTTTCAGATTTTTTCTGCTGGGCAATGGCACGGATTTGCGCTTTCAGTTCCATCTCGCGATCGCGCAATTCACCCGCTTTGTCAAAGTTTTGGGCACGCACGGCATCGTCTTTTTCTTTGAGTACTTGCCGTAGTTCGCGATCCAGTTCCTTGGCCGCCGGCGGTAGTTGCGAGTTAATCAGGCGCACCCGTGAGCCGGCTTCGTCAATGAGGTCAATGGCCTTGTCGGGCAGATAGCGATCGCTAATGTAGCGATCAGACAGCTTCGCTGCCGCCTCAAGGGCTTCATCGGAAATTTTCAGCTTGTGGTGCTTCTCATAGCGTTCCCGCAGGCCGTAGAGGATCTCAATGGTTTCCTCAACGGAGGGTTCACCCACCATCACCGGTTGGAAGCGGCGCTCCAAGGCAGCATCCCGTTCGATGTGTTTACGGTACTCATCTAGGGTGGTGGCCCCAATGCACTGCAATTCACCACGAGCCAAGGCGGGTTTGAGGATATTGGCCGCATCAATCGCCCCCTCGGCTGCGCCAGCGCCAATGAGGGTATGCACCTCATCAATGACGAGGATGACGTTACCGGCTTGGCGGATCTCATCCATGATCTTCTTCAGCCGCTCTTCAAACTCACCGCGGTACTTGGTGCCCGCCACCAGCAAGCCAATATCAAGGGTGACTACCCGCTTGTCTTCGAGAATATCGGGAACATCTTTGTTGGCAATTCGCTGGGCAAGACCTTCGGCGATCGCCGTTTTACCTACCCCCGGTTCACCGATCAGCACGGGGTTATTTTTGGTGCGGCGGCCAAGGATTTGAATCACCCGCTCAATTTCTTTTTGCCGACCCACCACGGGATCTAGCTTGCCATCAATGGCCATCTGGGTGAGGTTGGCACCAAATTCGTCCAGCGTCGGTGTTTTGGTGCGTCCTTGGCTGGCACCAGCGGCTACTTCTGCGGTTTCACCCAGCATGCGAATCACTTGGGTGCGGACTTTCGACAGGTCAACGCCAAGATTTTCCAGAACCCGTGCCGCTACCCCTTCCCCTTCGCGAATCAACCCCAAGAGAAGGTGCTCAGTACCAATATAGTTGTGTCCTAGTTGGCGGGCTTCTTCGAGGGAGAGTTCCAACACTCGCTTGGCACGGGGGGTAAAGGGAATCTCCACCGCGACAAAACCAGACCCACGGCCAATAATTTTTTCCACTTCGATGCGGGCATCCTTGAGGTTCACGCCCATGGAACGTAGGACTTTCGCAGCCACACCGGTGCCTTCACCAATCAGTCCAAGAAGAATTTGTTCAGTACCGACAAAGTTGTGGCCGAGGCGGCGAGCCTCTTCCTGTGCCAGCATGATGACTTTAATGGCTTTTTCTGTAAACCGTTCAAACATGACCCTTCCCCTAATGGCTCCTGCGTGCTGGTAACACTCATCTTAACACGTTCACTTTGGCGTGTTTTTGTATGCCAACTTACTATTACTGTAGATGTTGACTCATTTTTTTGCAGGTGCGGTTGCCCGTATTTTAGTTGAAATTGCGTCGGCTGTCCTGTGATCACTGCGAATAGGATTGTCAGCAGTTCCTAAAAAACTGCCTAGCGCCCTTGCGGAGAAAAAACGATACACTACACTTGCTGGCTGCTGACTTTTCTTCAATGGCTAATTTATCCGATTTCTTCGCGGTTGAGCCGTCTCAACGTGCCCTGATTTTTGATATGGATGGGGTCATCTGCCATACAATGCCCTATCACATTGAGGCGTGGCGAGTTTATGTCGATCGCACCCCAGAGCTGCGGCAGCACATTAACCTTGAACATTTGAAGCAGATGGGGGGTAAACGCAATGCCGAACTCCTCCCTGAATTGCTAGGACGACCGGTGAGTGAGGCGGAGGTACAACGTTGGGGGGCGGGCAAAGAAGCAGTGTTTCGGGAACTACTGGCGCCCCACCTAGAGCTACTGCCAGGGTTATTGCCCTTTCTCAAAAGTGCCAAGGAAAAGGGCTATCGCTTGGGTTTGGGCACCTCTGCCTGCGCTGCCAATGTCGAACTGGTGCTCTCCTGCGAGGGGGTGGGCAACTTTTTCGACACAGTCGTGATGGAGCAGGATGTGCAGCGGGGCAAGCCCGATCCAGAGTGCTATCTACTGGTGGCGGAGCGATTGCAGGTGTTGCCGCAGCATTGTCTTGTCTTTGAGGATGCAGTGGCGGGGGTGATGGCGGCAGTACGGGCAGGGATGTGCTGCTGGGGAGTCCTGACAACCCAATCGGCGACAGCGCTTGAAGCGGCGGGAGCAGCGGTCTGCATTGAGGATTTTACGGATCCGCGGCTCCAGAGGCTATTGTCCTAGGGCATTTTCAGCGATCATGGGTACTGGTGCGTTAGGAATCCACCACCTTGGGCGTTGATCTGCGCAGTTATGTCTATCTCGACTCGATTCAACCGCAACACGCGGCCTACTTGGGAACCGTGGCGCAGGGGTTTTTGCCTTTGCCGGGGGATTGCTCCCTCTGGGTGGAGATTTCACCGGGGATTGATGTCAATCGCCTCTTAGATATTGCCCTGAAGTCTGCGGTGGTGCGGCCGGGAGTCTTGTTTATCGAGCGACTCTACGGGCTATTGGAGGTGCATTCGGGCAATCAAGGGGAAGTGCGGGCAGCAGGAGAGGCCATTTTAGATGCGATTGGCGCCCGAGTACAGGATTGCTTGCGGCCACGAGTGATTTCGAGTCAAGTGATTCGCAACATTGATGCCCACCACACCCAACTGATTAACCGCTCGCGCAAGGGCAACATGATCTTGGCGGGGCAAACTCTCTATGTTTTTGAAGTGGAACCTGCCGCCTATGCCGCACTAGCCGCCAATGAAGCTGAAAAGGCAGCACTCATTAATATCTTGCAGATTTCAGCCGTGGGCAGTTTTGGCCGACTCTTTTTGGGGGGCGCGGAGCGCGATATTCTGGCGGCGGAACGGGCGGTCTTGGCAGCGATGGAACGCTTACCGGGGCGCGATAGCCTTAGCGATCGCCGGGAGTAGCCTTTGCATGGTGCTTTAGCTTCTGTTCTAGGGCGGGGATAAAGGGGCAGGGGGCACTGTCTTGCAGTTGATAAAACCCTCGCCAATTAAAGTTCTGCCAGTTAAAGGGGGCTTGGTGGGCAGCAGCCAACCAGAGTAAGCGCTTGGCACGGGTCATGGCCACGTAAAGCAGGCGATATTCCTCAGCAACTTTGGCCTCTTTCGCTTTTTGATAGGCGGTTTGCCAGTCAGGAAGAGATTGCCGATGGCCGTAGGCACGCAGTTGCGATCGCACCACTTCAATAAAATCCACCTCTGGACTGAGAAACTTGGTATTGGCCGCCACCCAACTCTCGCCGGGCAGGGTTCTTTCCTCCAAAAAGGGGACAAAGACAGCATCCCAATCCAAACCCTTGGCACGGTGCATGGTCATGATTGTTACCTGCCCTGAACGCACCAACCGGCTATGGAGGTCTTCCATCTCAACAGCGTCAAAGCGATCCGCTGCCACCAACTCTTGCCAGTGGGGATGAATGCGCTCCCACAGTTGTGTTGGTTCCTGCTGTGCCAACTGGCAGATGAGGCGATCGGTGGTGGCCAATTCAGCGGCATCATAGCCCAATTCCTGAGCACAATAGGTAATTAGAGGAAAGAGGGAAAGTTCCAAGCGAGCTTTGAGGAGACGATGACAGTAGTGCCGTGCCTTGAGCACCGGTTCCTCGGCAGGAGGGTCTAAAGGACCGGGGTAGAGAAAGACCTCTGGCTGGGCTGCCAAGCGATCTAAATTTTGTGGCGGAATGCGTTTGCGCTCCTGAAGCACACTCAGGGCTGCTTTGACCGCTTCGGGAGAATAGGGACAGTGGAGAAAGTAGAGAATGTCGAGCAACTCTCTAGGAACCTGCGATCGCTGTTCAATTCCCGATACATCCAGAATTGGAATTCCCTGAGCGCCCAGATCTACAATGTTGTTGAAGTCAGCAGGAGAGCGCAACAGATCCGCGAGAAATTCCCCTTGGCGGTTAGTACGCACGAGTACGGCAATTGAGGCCTCAGGATGCTCTACCAAGAGCTGAGAAATGCGTGCTGCTAGCTCGCGCACAGTCTCGAAAATGGTTGCAGGTCGGGCAATTTCTACCCCTTCGCCCCAAGGGGGTGGGTTTGCCCCCGGTTGCGGGTTCGTCGCTGAGACAGGCTGAATTGCTTGGTTCCGAAAGGGGAGTTCTTGACCTTTGAGGGCATGATTGACCCAGTTCACTAAAAAGTTGGCTGATCGAATCACTAATGGGGTCGATCGCCCCGCTTGGGTCATTTGATAGAAGGCCTGCTGCTGGGCACATTCGTCACAGAATGCATTAAAAAAAAGAGGATTTGCCGCCGTAAACGTGGAGTTAATGGCTTGATTGGGATCCCCCACCCGCACAAAATTAACTTGCCCTGTGGTGTTGTCCTCGGCTAGAAGTCGCAGTAACCGCGATTGCAAGGGAGTCGAGTCCTGCGCCTCATCCTCAAAGACGCCATACACCCGCTGTTGCCATTCTTGGCGGCACTGGCGATCGCCCTCTAGGAGTTGTACCGCTGCCAAAATCATCTCATCGTAGTCAATTTGCTCTCGCTGCGCTAAATGGTGCTGGTATAGCTCCAAAAGGTCGGCACCAATCTCTAAAAAAGGATAGGGTTCTACTGCTGCTGTACTTTGGGGGCGCAACTGCTGGGACAACTGCCGCAGATCATGGGGTGTCAACGCCATACTGCGGGCACTGCTAATAACGGTTTGTGCCAACTTCACCAAGATGTCAGTCAACAGCGCAATCCTGCGGCCATCGTGTTCAACGTCGCTGAGAGGACTGGTATCGCAACCTTGGATCAGTTGCTCGAGGATGTCGGGGTGCGATCGCGCCCATTCCTTAACACAGGTGACACATAGGCGTCGCTGCTCATGCTCACTCATTAAATTCTCGCCACTCCAACGCAGACCTGCCGTGGGATGGCTAGTGGCAATTTTCAAGGCCAAACTGTGGAGGGTCTGCACACTAAAACCATTGCGGGGCAACCCCATCTCCCGTAGGTACTTGCGAATCCGCACCTTGATATTGGCGGCCGCCGAACGACTATAGGTGACTACGACTAGTTGCCGCTGTTGATGGAGTTTTTGGCGAGCGATGGCGATCGCTGCTCCTACGGCCATGCCATGGGATTTACCCGCTCCGGGCACTGCCGATACCGCCAAGAGACCCCCTTGCCATTCACTGATTTCCCTTTGACCCGGACGCAACGTCCTTAGGAGGTGACTGGCACTGGCGGGGAGTGACAACAAGTTCATAGAAAGACTGTAGGAGAACTAAAGATTTATTACAAAAACCGGCTTCTACCCAATGAAGATCAAAAAATCGTATAATAGAATACAGAAAGTTGGGAGCAAGTTGCTTCCTAACGCAGACCACCTGAAGCTTGATAACGAGTCAATAGTATTCACCTAGGAGCCTTGATTTAATTATGCAACTCATCTATCGCGGCGTTAAATACGAAACTTCTGACCAGCACATTCCCCTTGTTGAATCGGGTGCCAAGGGTCTCTACCGGGGGGCGCAATGGGTAGGGCACAAAGCGGCTGCACCGGTTCCTCAAGCGAATCATGTCCTCTGCTGGCGGGGGGTGACCTACCAAACGAACGGTACACCAGTTACCACAACCGCTCCGACGACGAGTGCTGCCCCATCTGTGCTTCCCCAGCGTAAGCGCGACTCCTTGGCCGAAGCTCATCGCCATGCGATTCTGAAAACTCTTGAGCGGCGGCTTCAGGTGGCGCGGAGTCAGGGCAACGAAGACCTCATCAGTCTGTTGGAAGAAGAGTGGCAGCAATTTGCCTAAGGTTGGATCACCGAAACCCAGAACTCGGTGTCGCTGGTAACAGCGGCACTTTTTTTATGCTTTGATATTTGAGATTTAACAAGAATTGCTAATTTTTTTTTCTTTTTCTTGACGAAAAGCTGCTGCTTGGGCAAAGGCTGCCGCCGCCCGCTCGCGATCGCCCAAGGCTTCATAGGCGCGTCCTAGTTGTTCCGCCGCAATCTCGCGCACATAGCCCAAGGGAAAAATCATCTGCTTGCTGTAGCCATTGGTGCGCCCCAGTTCAAGGCAATACTCAAAGTAGGCCGTTGCTCCCAAGGGAAATCCCAAGGCCATCAGCCAGCGCCCAGCCAAATCAATGAGGGGCGGATAGGTGGGAAACCACACCAGACTTTGCTGACATAGGAGTTGCAATGTTTCGTGATCCCCGATAGCCAGCAGACGCCGCCCGAGTTGATTCAGAATTTCGGGCAGTGCACCGGGGGCATTCTCAGGCAGTTGGCCGGTGAGGAGATGGGGCAAGAGCCGCTCAAAAAGTTCTTGGTAGCAGTCATCCGCAGCCGTGGGGTTATTCACAGCGTCGTACATATCCGCCAAGGCAAAAAGGAGATTCAAGGGCAAACCTTCACTGGCGCGGATGCGTTCTAAAATCGGGATGTTGCGATCGCGCATCTTGGCTTGAATTTGTGCGGGTTGATAGCCATAGTGGTCAATGCGCAGCGTTTCCAGAGTACCAATGGTCAGCGGTTCTGCTGCTGTGGACATCAATTGCTCATGGAAGCGTCCCTGATAGCGCAGCGTCGGCAGGTTGCGAAAGAGTCGCACAATCGCAAAGTCAGAAAATTGCTGCCCCGTGCCGATTTCCCGCCGTAGGAATTGATAGGCACTGAAAGTGCTGCCCTCCAGTTGTTGCCCTAGGGGCACAGGTGGCTCCTGCAATGTCACGAGCACCTCATCGGCATCAATCACCAAAATCCAATCGCCCGTGGCCTGCTCTAGGGAGTAATTACGCGCGGCGGCAAAATCATCCTGCCAAGGGAAGGTAAAGATGCGCTCTGTAAACTGGCGCGCGATCGCGATCGTTTCATCCGTTGACCCAGTATCGACAACAACGATCTCATCTACCCAAGGCTGAACACTGCCCAGACAGCGTGCCAAATGGGCTACCTCATTTTTGACAATCAGACAGGCACAGACCCGCACCATCTACAGCAGCTTTTCAAATTGCTGGCGCAACTGATTCAGTTCACTTTCGGAGAACTCACTCTCAGCAGCGGGGGGTACGCGATTTTCTAGTTCCCAGTCAGTTTCTTCGACGTTGCGTTCAGGGGGCGCCAAAAAGAGACGTTCAGCATCATTGGTGGGGACAAATCCTTCGGGCACTAGGTGACAAGTATAACCGGAGGATTCGCAAAATTCTTCAATTTCCTTGGCATCAATGGGAACGACACTGGGGGGATGAAAATCCTGTGCCTCCAAGAGCATGGCATACCGATTGGCATCGTCTTCGCTTTCAAACATGAGAATCAGGTTGCGATCGCCCAGTTGCAGAGAATGAATGCCCTCATTTTCAGTTCCCGGGTTGTAGAGCAACACGTAAACGCGCATGATGCCTCGCCAATGAAATATCAACAGCGATTATAACGATTTTGGTTCCCCCTACCCGCAGGATTTTTGAGGTTATCCCTCTTTATGCCAATTCAATAATGAATGACCAGCCCATCAGAGAACGAATCACTCCTGCCGTCATTTGTGACAATACGGATTACAACTTTTGACGCAACGCTTCCAGTGTTTCGGTCGATTATAGTCTGAGTCTCAAGGACAGAACCGCAATTCCCCATGCCCCTAAGCTACGCTATAAGTGGCAGTACCCGTGCGAAGTTTATGATGGCTACGTTTCGCTCCATTCTGGGTTACTATCGCGCCTATCGGGGGATAGCGATCGCCAGTATTACTGCCGCCAGTCTCTGCGAACTGGTGGATTTGCTTGTGCCCTATGCCATTGGCCAAATTCTGAATCTGCTGTCGCAACAACCCCTTGACCCGCCAATTGCGGCGATCGCCCATACGCTCCAAACATGGACGGGCTGGAACAACCCGTTTGCTGTCAACCTCACCGTTCTGGGCGCGATTGTCTTTTTGGCCACTGTGGTGCGTGCCCCGATTCAACCGTGGCTGGGGGTATGGTTCCACTGGTGGATTGCCCTAGCTGCTCGTCGCGATCACAGTCGCAAAGCGGTGGAGAAAATCCTCACTCTACCCCTAGAATTTTTTGAGGAAAACAACCCCGGCCGTATTGCCAACCGTGTCAGCAAAGGCATTTCCAACCATACGTGGAGCTATCCTGAAATTGCCGGTCAACTGATTCCCAAACTGGTACGGGTGCTAGGCATTGGCGTGATTGTCTGGTGGCTGGATTGGCCGATCGCCCTTGGGCTGTTGATCTCCTTTACAGTGATCTTGGTGCTGACCCTGCGCACCCTACGGCGCATTATTCAAAAAGAAGAAATCCTCGACAGCCACATCGAAAGCACAGAAAGCCGCACCTCAGAAATCATTACCAACATCAAAACCGTTAAAGCCTTTGCCACGGAAGCCCGTGAACTCGCTCGTCAACAGCAGCGCCTCGATCGCGAGTTCAAGATGGTCATTGACCGCATCCATCGCGGCTATATGCATTTGATTACTTGGCAGGGAACTGTAGTCCAGTTCTGTCTGTTTAGTTTGTTGGGGTTTTCCCTAGCGGCGACGATCGCCGGACGGGTGTCCATTGGCCACTTTATTACGATTTACACCCTTGCCAGTATGGCCTATGCCGAAATTACCCCCCTCTCGCAGGTGTCGGAGGTGTTTGCGCGCCGCTATGCCTCCATTTTGCGCTTCCATGAATTTATGGAATTGCCCCCCGGTCGCGATGCCATTGATCTAGAGCAACAGGAGATTCCCAGCCTGAAGTTTTCCGGCAAAGTGGATTTTCAGTACGTCTGGTTTAGCTATACGCCGGGGCGTCCCATTCTGCGGGATATTAACTTACTTATTGAACCCTGCCAAACGGTGGCCTTAGTAGGGCGATCGGGTTCGGGGAAATCTACCCTGATCAAGCTTCTCTTTCGCTACTTCCAGCCAGATCACGGGCAGATCCGCATTGATGGCCAAGATATTCAAACCCTTGATGTGCGCGCCTATCGCCGCCGTCTGGCCATTGTTCACCAAGAAGTCGATGTCTTTAACGGCACGCTGTGGGATAATCTCACCTATGCCAATCCTGAGGTCAGTGCCGATGCGGTCTATGAGGCCTGTGCCATTGCGCGGGTGGATGAATTTGTGCATCAGTTGCCCTTGGGCTATCGCACAATTGTTGGCGAACGGGGGTTGCGGCTTTCGGGGGGACAGCGGCAGCGGCTAGGGATTGCCCGTGCCCTCTTGGCGGATCCCGATGTACTGATTTTTGATGAAGCTACCTCAAGTCTGGATTATGAATCGGAGCGGGAAATTCAACTGGCTCTGCGCTCCATTACCGGTACACGGACGATGATTGTGATTGCCCACCGCCTAAGTACGGTTCGGGATGCCCATCAAATTGTGGTCTTGGATCAAGGCACAATCCGTGAGCAGGGAGACCATGAGACACTCCTCGCCCAAGGGGGGTTGTATGCCCATCTCTATTCCATTCAGCGCGATCGCGCCCCCCATGCCTAGCTGAGATCTACCCCTAGGAAGCGATCCAAGAGCCGATAGCGCCAAAAGCTGCGCAGGAGAATCACCCATAGCAAGACAATCAGCACAATCAATGCCCACAGCGACCACGAAAGGGGTTCCAACTCCGCCACTGCCCGTAGGGTCGGCGAGAAACTGATGATCAGGAAGGCAGCCAACAGAGCTAAAACCACAGCAACATAACGCCAGTTGCCCACTAAAGGCGCGCCACCAACCCATGTGCCATGGGGAGGTTTGAGAAACAGGACTAAACAAAGGGAGGCCAGCATCAGGGTCGTCACCAAGGCCGTACGGGCGATCGCCACACTGTGACCCAATTCCGAGAGCACCTCGCGACCATTCAACAGCGTTGGATCAAACCGCCCTTGGAGCAATTCCACAAGGGGCGTCAGTTCCCGTGCCAAAACCCCCAAGTACATGAAAATGGCCAACAGCGCAAGGCTTAGGGTAGCGGGGATAACAAAGTGCAGTAATGAACGAATCAAGGATCGATGGGGACGCGGCCCCGGCACGGCCCAAAAAGCCACTGCCAGGGTAGGCAGACCCACTCCCCACAGGGTCAGCAGGCTATTGTGCTTAATCAGCAGCGGAAAAGCGCGCCCTGCCATCACAGTCACAAGGCAGAGCAAACTAAAGCTAAAGACCCGCACTAAAAAGAGCTTGGTGACATCCTGAATACCGTTGTAGATGCGCTGCCCCTCACGAAAGGCTTCTGGCAAAGCGGCAAAGGAATCCGCAAGCAGCACAATATCAGCCACATTACGGGTAATGGCACTGCCACTTTCCATAGCAATCCCCACATTGGCTTGTTTGAGGGACAGCACGTCGTTCACCCCATCACCAATCATTGCTACTTGATGTCCAAGGGCACGCAAGCGAGCAACTAGTTTAGCCTTTTGCTCTGGGGTAATGCGACCAAAGACCGTGGCTTTCTCAGCCATTTGATCAAAGCTCGCATCATCCATAGCGGCGAGTTCTGCTCCGGAGATGGCGATCGCTGCCGCATCGAGGCCGACTTGTTTACCCAAGGCAACCACTGTTTCCGCATGGTCACCGGAGATAATTTTGATTTGAATCCCGGCCTGTTGAAAGCGTTCCAAAACATCGCGGGATTGGGGTCGCAGGCGATCGCCCACCCAAATGACTGCCAAGGGTTCTAAATCTGGGGGCAACAAGGGGGTTTCCTGACGCTCATCCCACGTTGGATCACTGCTGCTGCGAGCAAAGAGCAGTACCCGCAGTCCCTGCCGCCGTCCCCGCTGGAGTAATTCAGCCACCTCAGGCGAGAGGTCTTCAGCTTTGAAGAGGACATCCGGTGCCCCCAAAATAAATGCTTCTGAGTCATGCCACGCTGTGGCACTCCACTTATAGGCGGAGGAAAAGGGAATTTCGAGGCGTAGGGGTTGGGGACTGCCGCCAAAGGCCTCTGTGAGCGCAACAATGGTACGGTTTGGAGCACTGACACTAGCGGTAAACGTGGCTAGAGCCGCTTTTGTCTTTTCTTCTGTATCGGTGAGGGCATACCAGCTATGGAGTTCAAGGGCATTAGCCGTCAGCGTGCCCGTTTTATCAAGGCAAAGAATATCCACGCCACTGAGGGACTCAATGGCATTTACCTGCTGCACCAAAACATTGGCACGGGAGATACGCAGTGCCCCCAAGGCATAGGTGAGGGTAATCGTCAGATACAAGCCCACGGGGACAAGACCCGCCACCACTGCCGCCGTTTGCACACTCATTTGTAGAGTGGTCAGGCGTACCAACAGCGAGAGCAGCACCAATAGCCATAGAAAAACCGCGAGCGCCAGAATGACGCGGATAATCAGATTAATTTCCCGTTGCAGAGGGGTAAGTTTGTGGTGGTGGGTTTTGGCGGCAGCAGTCAGTTGATGGGCGGTACTTGCTTCCCCCACCTGTTCAGCGACATAGGCAGCGGCACCGCGCACACAAAAGCTCCCAGAGTACAGGCGATCGCCCGCTTGCTTGGAGATGAGATCCGACTCCCCTGTGAGTAACGACTCATCAACTTGAATCTGTCCATCGCCAACCACTGTACCATCGGCAACGATTTGATCCCCCGGCTCCAAAAGGAGAATATCCCCTTCTACGACTTCTGCGGGATCAATAATGGCTTCTTGGCGATCGCGCAGCACCTTGACACGGGGACGGGTGAGGAGGCTAATTTCATCCAACTGCCGTTTGGCGCGAATTTCCTGCAGGATGCTAATAATGGCATTGAGAAACACCACCACCATAATGGCGGCCACATCCCCCGGACGGCCTAAAAAGAGCAAAATGACGCTAATAAAAGCAAAAACCCCATTGATAAACGTGAAGAGGTTTTCCCGCAAAATGTCGCCATAGGTGCGATTGCTTTCACTCGCTTGACGGTTAATGCGACCTTTGGCTTGCCGCTCCGCCACTTCCGCCGCTGTCAGACCCGTCAATGGTGCTGTCATACCTTAGGTTTCCGCTGACTTAACCACAAACACCGAGCAGGGGGCATCAGCCACAACGGCGCCACTCACCGAGCCTTGCACAACCCGCTCAACCCCCGTGAGACCCCGACTCCCCAGCACAATCAGGTCTGCCCCATAGATATTGGCCAAGCGTAGAATTTCCTCGACGGGGTCACCAGTCACAATTTCAATTTCCGAGTCACAGGGGAGATGGCTTTGGAACTGTTGTAAATGCTGTTCAATACTACGGTAGGTGCCCATTTGTGGATGCAACGAGGGGCGATCGGCACTGACCCCAAACCCCGACTCCACCGGTGAAATCACATGACTGAGAATCACTTGGGCATCTGGGTCAAGATTTAACTGTGCCACTGCTGCCATCACCCGTGCCGATAACTCACTGGTATCGAGTGCCACTAAAATTGTTTTGAACATGCCTGTGACTCTGTACTTGCAATCTCTTAGTCTGCCACAAGGGTGCTGGGATTGATATTTTCTAGGTTTGGCAAGTAGAAGTACCCAGCGATAATACAGCCTTTTTCAGATGGATTGAACACACTCAAAAGTGTAAACGCCAATGCCGCTGTAGGGTGGCATCCCACATCACTATATGTATTCCATTTCAGAAGAGAGCTATGTCAACATTTGTTACAAAGGTTACCGGGGATCATAAGACTTGTGGAGAACCCCCATGAAATGCTGACATTTCCTCGCATTCCCAAGGGGATCGCAGTAGCTTGAGGATCAGTACAGGACAGCAGGTGAATGTGTTGTGACGGTGTCGGGCGGTTATAAAAATGCCCTGATGAGTACACCGAGAAATTGTTCTGTCAAGACTGCAAACCCTATCCAAGAGTGCCTATGAAAGTTGGGGTCGTTAAGGAACGCGAAGTGGGTGAACAACGGGTTGCCCTGATTCCCGAAGTCGTTGCCAAGCTAGTGCAGCAGGGGTATCACCTCTGTGTGGAGTCCGGTGCAGGGGATATGGCTCACTTCAGTGATGATGACTACCGTGCAGCAGGTGCGGAAATTGGTTACTCCATTGAAGAGGTCTGGGGCGGTGTGGATGTGCTGCTCAAGGTTGCCCCACTGCGCGATCGCGAGGTGGAGTGGATCCGCCCTGGCACCACCTTAATTAGTTTTCTCAATCCCTTGGGCAATCCATGGCAGATGCAACACTTGGCAGAGCGGCACATTACTGCCTTTGCCCTCGAGTTGATTCCCCGCACCAGTCGTGCCCAGAGTATGGATGCCCTGTCTTCGCAAGCGGCGGTGGCGGGCTATGCGGCGGTGTTATTGGCTGCTTCCAATTTGCCGCGCTTTTTCCCCATGCTGACGACGGCAGCCGGCACGATTCCCCCCGCCAAGGTGTTTGTGATTGGGGCTGGAGTGGCGGGCTTGCAGGCGATCGCCACCGCCCGGCGTTTAGGCGCCGTAGTTGAAGCCTTTGATATTCGCCCAGCGGTTAAGGAAGAAGTGCAAAGCCTCGGTGCCAAATTTGTTGAAGTCAACCTTGAAGAGGACACCGTTGCTGAGGGCGGCTATGCCAAGGAGGTTTCGGAAGCAGCGAAGCACAAAACCCAAGAAGCCATTGCTGCCCATGTTCACACTGCCGATGTGGTCATTACCACTGCCCAAATTCCCGGCAAGCCGGCGCCCCTGTTGGTGACAGAACGTATGGTCGCCAGCATGAAACCGGGTTCAGTGATTGTGGATCTTGCAGCAGAACAGGGGGGCAACTGTGCCTGCACAGAACCGGGGCGCTCCATCTGTCATCAGCGGGTCACCATTATTGGCCCGATTAACCTGCCCTCGACAATGGCAGTGCATGCCAGTCAAATGTATGCCAAAAACATTTCCACGCTGCTGAAGTACCTCACTCCCAAAGGGGAATTGGTGTTGAACTTTGGCGATGACATTGTGGATGCCGCCTGTGTCACCCATGAAGGGCAGGTTCGCAACCCACGGGTATTGCAACTCTTGCATCCTGCCCAAACCTTGGCCACAACGGTTTAGAAATTTCCCTAGAGGGTTGGTTCTATGACAGATCCCATTCTTGTCGGTCTGATTATTTTTGTGCTGGCCAGTTTCATTGGCTTCGAGGTCATTAATAAAGTCCCTCCCACCCTGCATACCCCTTTGATGTCTGGCTCGAATGCAATTTCCGGTATTGCGGTGATTGGTGCGCTGCTGATGGCAGGAAGTGGTCACACCACCTTAACAGTGGTGCTGGGATTTATTGCGACGGTGCTCGCCACGATTAATGTGGTGGGTGGATTTTTGGTCACAGATCGCATGTTGCAGATGTTTAAGCGGTAGGAACCATGGATTGGCTAACACGTATTCAAGAATTGAGCTATCTGGGCGCGGCGGCCCTCTTTATCCTCGGTTTGAAAAAGTTGGGTTCACCGGCCACGGCACGCCAAGGAAATCGTCTTGCCGCGTTGGGGATGTTGATTGCAATTGTGGTCACCCTCCTCGATCGCCAGATTATTAGCTACACAGGCATCTTGGCGGCCATTGGCCTCGGCAGTGTCATTGGCGCGATCGCGGCCTACAAAGTGGAAATGACGGCCATGCCCCAGATGGTGGGGTTACTCAATGGCTTAGGGGGGGCGGCCTCAGCCCTAGTGGGCATTGGTGAATTTTGCCGCCTCGTCGCCGTCGGTGAACCCTTGACCCCCAGCACCCTGATCACAATTATTTTGGGGGTGCTCATTGGTGGTGTTACCCTTACGGGCAGTCTTGTGGCCTTTGGTAAACTTCAGGGGCTAATTTCCGGCACCCCGATTATTTTCCCGATGCAGCAGGCCATTAACCTCGGCTTGCTGGCGGTTTTCTTGGCAGGCAGTGGGTTTGTCTGGCTGGATCCGAGTCAGTTGCCAATTTTCTGGGGGTTGGTGGCGATCGCCAGCATTTTGGGAGTGCTCTTTGTCCTACCCATTGGCGGTGCCGATATGCCAGTGGTCATTTCCCTGTTGAACTCCCTTTCGGGCTTGGCTGCCAGTGCAGCAGGCTTCATCGTTGGCAACAGTATGCTGATTATTTCGGGTGCCTTGGTCGGGGCGTCGGGGCTGATCCTCACGCAAATTATGTGCAAGGCCATGAATCGCTCCTTGGCCAATGTGCTCTTTAGTGGCTTTGGTAGCTCCACCACTGGTAGTGCTGAGGGCAGCGTTCATGCAACGGCGAAGTCAGTGCGCACCATTGACCCCGAAGAAAGCGCAATGATGCTGGGTTATGCCAAGTCTGTGGTGATTGTTCCTGGCTATGGGATGGCGGTGGCTCAAGCGCAGCACAGTGTCAAAGAACTGGCAGATCAACTGGAGCGGCTGGGTGTGGATGTCAAATACGCGATTCACCCTGTGGCAGGTCGCATGCCGGGGCACATGAATGTGCTACTTGCTGAAGCCAATGTCCCCTACCCCCAACTCAAGGATATGGAGGACATTAATCCAGAGTTTGAGAATGTGGATGTGGCCTTGGTGATTGGTGCCAATGATGTTGTGAATCCAGCTGCGCGCACGAACCCCGGTAGCCCCGTCTATGGCATGCCCATTCTCGATGTGGATCGGGCACGGCACACGATTGTGATCAAGCGTAGCCTGAATCCGGGCTTTGCCGGTATTGACAATGAGTTGTTCTACAAAGACAGAACCCTGATGCTGTTTGGCAATGCCAAGGAAGTGCTCAATCAACTGATTGCTGAGGTCAAACACCTCTAAGAGGTGGCGGTGGCGACACTGCGGTCAAAAACAGGGGCAATTTCTTCAAGCTCAAACTGATCAAGGCGATCAAGCACCCAATGGCAGCGACGCTGGAGCATGTGGAAGGGGTAGGTGTGGGCGACCCCCAAGACCTTGACACCAGCTTCACGGGCAGATTGCACCCCCACCAACGTGTCCTCGATCGCCAGACAATCAGCGGCTGTAAGATCGTCCCCTAGGGCTTGCAAGGCTTCAATGGCACGGAGATAGGGGTCAGGGTGGGGTTTGCCCCGTTCCACACTTTCAGCACTGATAATGCAGTCCACAACACCCGTGAGGTTTCCCCGCTCAAGGGCTAAGTCCACATCGGATCGCAGGGCACCGGTGACAATGGCAATTTTCAACTGCGCGGCATGGAGTTTTTGCAGCAGGGCGATCGCCCCCGTAAAGAAGGGAAAAGGCTCCATATGAGCCAACCGTGCGCGGTAGGCGGCTGCCTTTTGTGCCACGAGTTTATCCAAATAGGCCGGGGTCACTGCCCGCCCGCGGCGACTAAGGAGGTTATCTAAACAGGCGCGATCGCTCCGTCCCAAGCAAAAGAGATCGTATTCCCCCCGCTGGGGTCGCAGGTTTTCTTGCAGCAGGATCTCATCAATGAGGGCAGCATGGATGGCCTCATCATCGAGGATCACACCATTGAAATCAAACAAGACTGCCTTCAGGGGCATAACCGAGTGTGCGACTAGTGTGCTAACTCTGGGAACAACTGCTGAATCTGCTGCTGGAGCTGCTCAGTTTCGCTCAAGTGCGCCATCTCTGGCAAGGGGCGCATCAGAGATTCTCCCACTAAAATGGCTTTGGCGCCCGCTTGGGCGACCCGTTCGACATCCGTGCGCTGATGAATGCCCGATTCACTGACCACGAGGATATTGCGATCGCGCAATTGCGCCCCATAGGTGGCGAGGAGCCGCTCTGTCGTCCCTAGATCAACGCTAAAATCGGTGAGGTTGCGATTATTGATCCCCACCAACTGCACCTCCTCCAGCTGAAGCACCCGTTCAATCTCCTCAGCGGTGTGCACCTCCACCAAGGCCGTTAGCCCCAAGCCATGGGCAATCCGCAGGAAATAACGCAGATCGCGATCCGAGAGAATGGCAGCAATTAAGAGAACCGCATCAGCGCCCCGCAGCCTTGCCAGAAACATCTGGTAGGGGTAGATGATAAAGTCCTTGCACAGCAGTGGCACGTCCACCACTTGGCGAATTTGGGCGAGGTACTCAAAACTGCCTTGAAAAAACTCACTGTCCGTGAGAACGGAAAGGCACGTCGCACCAGCGGCAACATAGGCTTGGGCGATCGCCGGCGGGTCAAAGTTAGGGCGAATAATGCCTTTGCTGGGGGAGGCCTTCTTAACTTCGGCAATCAGCGCCGGCTGGGTCACGGGCGCTTGCAGCGCTGCTAAAAAGGAACGCACCGGCGGCGCATCCAGCACCTGACGTTGCAAATCGGCCAAGGGCAGCACTTCCCGAAGCTGCTCCACCTCCTGTTCCTTGTGCCAAACAATTTTCTCAAGGATGTTGCGGGGGGCCTCATCGGCCACCGGTACTTGGTAGTGGAGGTTGCGAACCGTCACAGCGGGATTGGGAGGACGCCGGCGAATTTGCATAGTCAGCTTCCTATAGAGTTGCCATCGTTGCCCATAAGCATAAACCACAAGTACAACCCCTCACCACCCTCTCTAACCCTGTTATGGTGTCAAAAGGCCAGTAGGAGAGGGCTATAGATGAGCATTGGCGTTTGGGTCTTGGGGGATCAACTGTGGCGACAGCAAGCAGCGCTGCAAAGCTGTCCTGAGCCTGTACCTGTCATTCTGATTGAATCCCACGATTGGGTGAAACAACGTCGCTACCATGCCCAAAAACTGGTGCTGGTGTGGTCGGCCATGCGCCACTTTGCCCAAGAACTGGAAGCAGCCGGTTGGCCGGTGACCTACGCGATCGCCCCCGACTTTGCTACCCCTTTGCGGCAGTGGATTGAAGCTCACCATATCCACGAACTGCGGATCATGCAACCCAGCGATCGCCCCTTTCGCCATCTGATTGCCACCCTTGACCTCCCCTGTACCATCAAATTCTTGCCCAACAATCACTTTCTCTGGTCAGAAGCAGACTTTCAGCAATGGGCCGCCGGTCGCAAAACCCTTGTTTTGGAGTACTTTTACCGTGCGGGGCGCCAACGCTTCCAAATCCTCATGGACGGCAAATCCCCTGTGGGCGGCAAATGGAACTACGATGCTGAGAACCGCCAACCGCCGCCTACTCACCTCAAACCGCCATCGCCGCTGCGCTTTTCTGCCGATCAGATCACCAAAGACGTGATCAAAACCGTTACCCAAGGCAACTTTGCCACCTACGGTCACATCGAACCCTTTTACTGGGGGGTTACCCGTGCCCAAGCCCTGCAAGTACTGACTCATTTCATTGAGTACCGCTTGCCCCAGTTTGGCCCCTACCAAGATGCCATGGTTGTTGGTGAGGAAACCCTGTGGCACAGCCTCCTTTCCCCCTATTTGAACCTAGGGTTATTGCACCCCCAAGAAGTGATTGATGCCGCCTTGGCCGCCTATGCTGAACGGCAGTTGCCCCTCAACAGTGTGGAGGGCTTTATCCGCCAAATCCTTGGCTGGCGAGAGTACATGTATGGCCTGTATCACTACCTTGGAGCTGACTACTGTCAGCAGAACTTTTTTCAGCACACCCAACCGGTACCTGCTTTCTTTTGGTGGAGCGATCGCACCCAAATGAATTGTCTGCACCACGTCCTCAGTCAAATTGAGCGCACTGGCTATGCCCATCACATTCAACGGCTGATGATTCTTGCGAACTTTGCCCTCATTGCCGGCTTGTCCCCCCAAGCGGTGGAAAACTGGTTCCACAGTGTGTTTATTGATGCCTACGACTGGGTAATGCAAACCAATGTCTTGGGAATGGGACTGTTTGCCGATGGTGGACGCTTGGCCTCCAAACCCTATGCGGCCTCTGCCAATTACATTCAGCGCATGAGCAACTATTGCCAAGGTTGTGCCTATGATCCGAAACAACGGGTGGGCGATCGCGCCTGTCCCTTTAACTTTTTTTATTGGCATTTTCTAGCACGCCACCGTGAAGTTCTCAGTCACCAAGGACGGATGAGTGTGATCCTTAAAAATCTAGATAAATTGAGTGCCACAGAAACGGCAGCAATTCAACAGCAGGTGCAGCGATGGTATGCCGAAAATCTATAGACCAGTGAAATAAAAACTGTATTCCAGATCACACTCATTTCTTAAGATCTGAACCAACGTCAGGGAGTTTTGTATTCCCCGAAACTTGAAGCATTTTCACGCTTATCATGAATCAAGCTTAACCAAAAGATAACCAAAAAATAATTTCCTCCTACTCTCCAGTCGAGATAATTTGAGTGAGGTAGAGCAAAGTGCAGTTTTCACCCAAAAAATTCAATACTTATTCCGGGGGACAATCAAATGAATGAGACAGTCACTGTTCAACTGTCCGCAGCCGCTACATTAGCCGATCTGCCCTATTTCTCCTATCAGGTTTCTCCTGAAACCATCTCTGAAGAAGTGGCCGATGAATTTCAACGTCATCCTGAGCTACCGGGGGTGCTGGTGGTGGCGGGCGATCGCGTCGTCGGCATGATCTCAAAAGTCAAGTTTTTTGAGCGCATGAGTCAGCAGTTTGGCCGAGATCTGTACTTACCGCGCCCCATCAAATTAATTCCAGAAATTGCCGCGCCCAAAGTGCCTCCCCTGGTCTTGATGGCTCGCACCCCTGTAGAAGAAGCTGTGGAACAGGCCTTGAGTCGTCCCCCTGCCTTTGTCTATGAACCGGTGGTCGTGCGCAAGGGCAAGCAACTGGTGTTGGTGGATATGCGGGTGATCCTAATTGCTCAAGCCCAAGTGCTGAGCAAGAAAAATCTCTTCATTCAGCAACAGCACCTGCACACCCAAGAACTCCTTGAGAAGTTGAAGATTGAAAAGGAGCGCAACCAAGACTATGCCAAGCGCCTTGAAACCGAACTCACCCGTACTCAACAGATGAATGAAGCCCTAGAGCAGCAAGAGCGCTCTGTCCGTGAGCAAGCAGAACGAATTGCCCAACTCAACCAGCGATTTATTTCCATCAGCCAAGTGCTTTCCCAGCGGGGGCAAAAAGCCTTCCAAGAAACCTTTATAGGAGTCAACCAAATCACCCGTCACACCGCGGAGGTCTATCGCCTCAGCGAACGCTTGAAACAGGACGTGGAAATTATTGACCAAGCAACCCATCAAATTGCCGAGATCACCCGTCAAGTGAAGCACCTTGCGGTGCAAGCAGGGCTGATTGCTAGTCGCAGCGGTCAGCAGATGGCAGGTTTTGATTTCATCAGTGAGGCGATTAACAAACTGGCCAACCAAGTGGTCTTTGCCAACCAGCAGGTAGAGGAAATGGCCAATCATTTTCGCCATCACATTCGCGAGGTCGTACAATCCACCGCCTCTGGCGAAAAAATCGCGCGATCGCTCCTCAGTCAAGTGGAAGACACACAGCAAGCCATTCAAGAACTGCAAGCCCTACTGAATACAGAGGAAGCCACAATGGAGTATGATGCAACGGAGACAGCGGCGGTTGCCTAGGCAGTAGATTTAGACTGCCCGAACAGGGTATCGTGAATTTAGCACATTGATCTTTACTGCTATTCTTCAGGATGCCCCAACCCACTGTTATTCTCCATGGCGGTGCTGGCAGTTCCCTTCAAGACAAAGGTGGTCTGATTCCCGTCCGACAATCCTTGCACGCCATTGTTAGCCAAGTGGCTCAGGCCCTCAAAGAAGGGGCAACAGCGATTGAGGCGGTGGTTTTGGGGTGTCGGCTTCTAGAGGATGAACCGCGCTTCAACGCCGGAACCGGATCTGTGCTGCAATCCGATGGCCAGATTCGCATGAGCGCCTCGTTAATGGATGGGCAGCGGCAACGCCTCAGTGGGGTTATCAATGTCTCGCGGGTGAAAAATCCCATTGACCTTGCCCATTGGTTGCAACAGTGTCCTGATCGCATTCTTTCTGATATTGGGGCAGCTGAGCTTGCCCGTGAGCTAGGGATTCCCGTGTATCAACCCCTCACGGATCAGCGGCTCTACGAATGGCTAGAAGAACGCAAAGGCAATTTTCAAAAGTCCATGGCGGGCGTGGTCGCTGAAGAGGCTCGACGGGGCACGATTGGTGTCGTGGTTTTGGATCAGCAGGGACACTTGGCCGTGGGTACCTCAACGGGGGGCAAAGGATTTGAGCGCATTGGCCGTGTCAGCGATTCAGCAACGCCTGCGGGGAACTATGCCAACAGCTTGGCAGCGGTCAGTTGTACAGGAATTGGCGAGGACATTCTCGATGAAGGCTTGGCCACGCGGATTGTGGTGCGCGTCACCGATGGTCTTTCCCTTGAGGCAGCCTTTGAAAAATCCTTCCGCGAAGCCGCGAGTCGGCAACGCGATTTTGGTGCTATTGGGTTAGATCATCAGGGGGCGATCGCCTGGGGCAAAACCTGTGATGTTCTCCTTGCAGCCTACTGGGATGGCACCACCATTGGTGACACCTTGGAATTACCCCCCGGCTTACAGGTGGGCAGTCAAAAATAATTTATCCTTGCTGTCAAGTTTTTTTATTGCCAGCTCAATTAGATTGGGTGCATCTGTGGGGGCAAACGCCTATAATCTTAAATGTTTTTACATTTGGCCGATGTCCCTTGAGGGAACCCTATGACCAATACGACCTCGCCTGCCATCCTCAATCCCATTGCTCGTCCTGAAGTTCCCCAAGAACTTGCGGAAAATATCATCCTCACTTCCCTCAATGATGTCTATGACTGGGCGCGGCTATCGAGCCTCTGGCCACTCATGTATGGCACTGCCTGCTGCTTCATTGAGTTTGCGGCCATGATTGGCTCACGCTTTGACTTTGACCGTTTTGGCCTAGTCCCCCGTAACAGCCCCCGTCAGGCCGATTTGATTATTACTTCCGGCACGATCACCATGAAGATGGCACCTGCATTGGTGCGCCTCTATGATCAAATGCCCAATCCCAAATACGTGATTGCCATGGGGGCCTGCACGATCACAGGTGGGATGTTTAGCTCGGACTCCTATTCCGCTGTGCGTGGTGTGGACAAACTCATTCCCGTGGATGTCTATTTGCCCGGCTGTCCACCCCGTCCAGAGGCGATTATGGACGCCATCGTCAAGCTGCGCAAGAAAATTGCCAATGAGCATATCAGTGAGCGTGGTAACCTTGCTCAAACCCATCGCCTCTTTACTGCCAAGCACAAGATGAAGCCGGTGCCCCCCATTTTGACAGGGCAATATCTCAATGCGCCCAGTCGCCAAGCGCCTCCCCCTGCCCTTGCGGCAGCGATGGGAATGGCCGTTCCTACCCTGGGAGAAGCCGTGAGCGAAACCAGTGCTGTTTCAGAATAGTCGAGTCATTTTGGTGAAGAGGTAACAGTTGATGGCAGTTTCAACAGAGCTTTTGGTACTCGGTGTATATGTGGCTTTGGCAGGGCTGTATCTGCTGGTGGTGCCGGCGATCGTCTATGCCTATTTGAATGCCCGCTGGTATGTGGCGAGTTCCTTTGAGCGGGCGTTTATGTATTTTCTTGTCACCTTCTTCTTTCCCGGATTGCTCCTTTTGGCTCCCTTTATTAACTTTCGTCCGCAACCGCGCTCCCTCAACTCCTAGGTGCTATGCGCCGCATTGATGTTTTAGGGATTGGTATTGGTCTTTTCTTTACGGGTGGATTAGTCTATCTCCTGTTGCGGCTGGCTGGGGTTGAGCCACTCCAAGCGGGAGTTTGGAGTCAAGCCATATTTATCTTGGGGGTTCTGGGTTGGCTCTCCACCTATCTACTGCGGGTCTTTACGGGTCGAATGACCTACCACCGGCAACTCCAAGACTATGCAGAGAGAGTGATTAGCGATCGCCTTGCACGGATGTCTCCAGAGGAGCTAGCCGCCCTCGAAGCCAAAATTCTCGCGGAAACAAACGATACGGCTGATCCTGAATTGGGGGATAATTAGCTCAAGTTTTCCCCTTGGCTTGGTAATGCACTTTCCCCGCTCCTGTGGTTTACTGCTCCATCCCACCTCTTTACCCGGCGGTCACGGCATTGGTGACTTGGGTGCGGCAGCTCGTGAGTTCCTTGAATTTTTGGTTGCCAGCGATCAGCAGTACTGGCAGGTATTGCCCCTAGGGCCGACGGGCTTTGGCAATTCCCCCTACATGTGCTACTCTGCCATGGCCGGTAACCCGCTGCTGATTAGTCTGGATGAGTTGGTCAAGGACGGCTGGTTAACAGAGGCGGATTTGGCGGGCGTGACCCTTGAGAATCGCGATCGCGTCGATTTCGAGGCCGTCATTAGCCAAAAACTGCCCCTGCTCCGCCTTGCGGCTCAACGCTTTCAGAATCAAGCCACCCCAGAAGACTGGCAGGCCTTCCGCGACTTTCAAGCCCTTGCCCACTACTGGCTGCCCACCTATGCCCTCTTTATGGCCCTCAAGGATCACCACGAGGGACAGCCGTGGTATGAATGGCCGGCGCCTTTGCGCGATCGCGAACCCACCGCCCTTGCCGCGATCCAAGCCGTTCTCAAAGAGCGCATTTTTGAGTACGAGTTTCAACAATTTCTCTTTTACCAACAGTGGCACGCCCTCAAGGAAGCCGCCAATCAACAGGGGATTCAAATCATCGGGGATATTCCCATCTACGTTGCCCACGACAGTGCCGATGTCTGGGCCTTTCCTCAGTTTTTTGAACTGAATCCGGAAACCGGTGCGGCTGCCCTCATGGCCGGTGTGCCCCCCGACTACTTCAGTGCCACGGGTCAACTCTGGGGAAATCCTATTTACAACTGGAAAGCCCTTGCAGCCGATGGCTACTCTTGGTGGATTGAGCGCTTCCGTGCCCTGCTCTCCTACATGGACATTATTCGTGTCGATCACTTTCGTGGCTTTCAGGCCTACTGGCAAGTGCCCGAAGGAGAGGAAACAGCCGTCAATGGCGAGTGGCAACCGGGACCCGGTGCTGCCTTCTTTGAAGCGCTGCAAGCTGCCTTGGGACGCCTGCCGATTTTGGCAGAGGATTTAGGGGAGATTACCCCCGATGTCATTGCCCTGCGCGATCAGTTTCAGTTTCCAGGAATGAAAATCCTGCAGTTTGCCTTTGGCGGTGGCTCCGATAATCCCTTCTTGCCCTTTAACCAAGAGCGCAACTGTGTAGTGTACACGGGTACCCACGACAATGACACAACGGTGGGCTGGTACCGCAATCTGAGTGACTGGGAGCGGCAGCGATTCATTGACTATTTGGGCTACACCCCTAGGGAACCCCACTGGGCATTGATTCGCATGGCCTTGGGTACGGTGGCCAACCAAGCGATTATTCCAGTTCAGGATTTGCTCGGTCTCGATAGCCATGCCCGTATGAATTTTCCCGGTACGAGCGAGGGCAACTGGGCTTGGCGCCTCACACCTGGACAACTCACCCCTGAACTCGCTGCCCATTTGAAGCACTTGGTGCACCTCTTTGGCCGTCAAGCGCCACCGAGACCCCAGTCGGTTGAAGTTGCTGAAGAAGCCGCCCCCGAAAAAGACCCCGCCTAAGCTCGCCGCCGGCCATCGGGCATGATCGTGCCCCGCAGATCCACTTCACTGAGGTTGGCACCACTCATGTCCGCAGCAGTCAAGTTCACTCGTGTCAAATCCGCCCGCGAGAGGTTGGAGCCTGAAAGGTTGGCATCTCCTAAGTCTGCCCCACTCAAGTTGACACCACTCAGATCCACCGTTCCCACTAAACTGCCACTAAATGTTGCTCGGCTCAGGGTTGCCCCAGTGAGGGTCGCACGGCTAAGGTTGGCTTCTGAGAGGGTTGCACGGCTAAGGTTGGCTCCCACCAAGCGAGCGCGGCTGAGATTTGCCTCTACAAGGTCAGCACGGCTAAAGTTGGCTTCCGTCAACTCCACCTCACGCAGGTTGGCGCCACTGAGATTGGCTCCCCGCAGCTTCACACCATTAAAGACCAAACCACTCAGATTGGCGCTGCGTAAGTCCGTCTGACTCAAATCGGCATTATCCAGCAATGCCCCCTGCAAATTCGCCCCTTGGAGATTTGCGCCTCGCAAGTTGGTGCCCACCAGTTTGGCATGGCTGAGGTTGGCTCCTCGCAAGTTGGCACCACTGAGATCCGCATGGCTGAGGTTGGTGTGGCTAAGGTTTGCGCCACTGAGATTCGCGCCACTCAGGTTGACATCAGACAGTTCTAGGGACGACAGATCCGCCTTTGCCAGTTCAGCGCCCACAAGATTAGCCTTAGTCAGGTTAGCCTCACTCAGCTTTACCTCCGTGAGATCGACGCGGCTGAGATCGGCACCACTGAGATTCGCCGCTGTTAAATTGGCACCACTGAGGTTGGCACCGCTGAGGTTGGCGCCACTGAGATTGGCGTTGCTGACATCCGCTTGAATCAAATCCACACGGGTCAGGTTCGCTTGTTTTAGCTCCGTGCCATGCAAATTGGCGCCCTGTAAATTTGCCCCCGAAAGGTTAACGCCGTCTAGCCGCAAGCCCCGCAGATCTGCATTGGCCAAATCCACGCGGGAGAGATTGGCGCCCTGGAGCACCGTTCCCCGCAGCGTGGTTTCACTCAGTTCAGCGCGGCTGAGATTGGCTCGCGTTAGGTTTGCCCAACTCAGGTCACTGCGGCTGAGGTTTGCCCCAGCAAGGTTGGCATCTACCAGTTCTGCCTTGATCAGCATGGCATTGACAATTTCTGCACCACACAGCACGGCACCACTGAGATTGGCTCCGCTCAGGTTGACCCACTCCATGTCAGCGCGGGAGAGAATAATCCCCCGCAAATCAGCGTTGATAAACTCGCCATTTGTCAAACTGGCACGATTAAAGTCCCGTTCGCCACTGGCATAGCGTTTTAACAACTCTTGGGGATTCATCAAAAAAACGGGTCTGAAACCCCGCCCTTGAGAGCGGCTTTACACTCTAAGCCTAGCTTAATTCCTCAAGATCAAACTACGCTTGATAGCGCTTGTAACCATGGGCTGTGCGGCCTTTTTCTAAGATATCTGCTGCCCAATCAAAGGCTTGATTCTACCCCTGCTTGAGAAACCGTGTCTGAGTGAACAGCGACTTATGGCACACTCATGATGGAGACCTCTGCGCTCGATGCTGTCATGGAAACAATCCCCATTCTTGATCTCAAAGCCCAATATCAATTCCTCCAACCAGACATCGATCGCGCAGTTGCCCGCGTACTGGCATCGGGTCAGTTCATTCTTGGACCAGAGGTACAGGCCTTTGAAGAAGAAGTGGCAACTTACTTGGGGGTGCGCCATGCAGTGGCTGTCAATTCCGGCACGGATGCCCTAGTCATTTCCCTGCGCAGTTTGGGGGTGGGGGCAGGGGATGAGGTGATCACAACCCCCTTTTCCTTTTTCGCCACCGCCGAGGCGATTAGTTTGGTGGGTGCTCGTCCTGTGTTTGTGGATGTGGAACTGGACTCCTTTAACCTCGACCCGAGGCAGATTGCCGCAGCCATTACCCCCCGCACCAAGGCAATTTTGCCGGTTCATTTATTTGGCCGACCCGCAGCGATGGGAGCGATTGTGGAACTTGCCCAAGCTCATGGGTTAGCCATTCTTGAGGACTGTGCCCAGTCCTTTGGTGCTCGCTATTGCCCTCCCTGTGAGAACTGTCAATGTGAAACGGCAACTCAAAAAGCTTTGGCTCATCGGTTTACGGGGGCGATCGGTACCATGGGGGCGTTTTCGTTTTTTCCCACCAAGAATCTGGGTGCCTATGGCGATGGGGGGCTGATTACCACCAACGATGATGAGCTAGCCGAGCGAGCACGAATGCTTCGCGTGCATGGCTCCCGGCAACGCTACCACCACGAAATGATTGGCTACAATTCCCGTTTGGATAGCCTACAGGCGGCGATTTTGCGGGTGAAGCTGCCCTATATCGATCGCTGGAATCAAGAGCGACGGCGGGTAGCCCAAACCTATAACCAAGCTTTGGCGGGTCTTGAGGCGGTGGTGACCCCAGCCGTGTCGCCGGGGCATGTGTTTCATCAATATACGATTCGGGTGCTGAATGGCCAGCGGGATGCGCTTGCGGCTTACTTGAAGGAGGCTGGCATTAGTTCAATGATTTACTACCCGATTCCCCAAGACCACTGTCCCATGTACAAGGGGCAATCTCCGCCCAATCCTGTGAGCGATCGCCTTGCCAGCGAGGTTCTCAGCTTACCCATTTGGCCTGAATTGAGCAATGCCACAATTGAGTATATTGCCGCAACCATTCGTCAGTTTTTTCACAAGGACTAAGTGCATTCTGCAAATATTTGTCTTGAGGATTTGTCCCGACTTAACAGAACCTTAAGCTGACACTCGCTAAGCTAGCTACAGCTCTTTTCTAAAAGATGGGGCTGACAAACAGGACACATCCGCATGCTGTCCGCCATTGAAATTTTTGGTATTCAGGGTGTTCAACCCCTGCGAAAAGGGCTGTCATGTTACTTGGGCTAGGAGAGCTACGCTATGAAGGTTGCCGTTTTCAGTGCCAAATCCTACGATCGCCAGTTTTTGAATGCTGCTAATGAAGCTCAAGGTCACCCCCATCTCCTGAGCTATTACGACGTGCTGCTGCGCCCCCAAACAGCGTCCCTAGCCGAGGGACATGATGCTGTCTGCGTGTTTGTCAATGATGATCTGGGGGCAGAGACCCTAAAACGGCTAGCGGAATTGGGGGTGCGTCTCGTCACCTTGCGCTGCACAGGTTTCAATAACGTGGATCTGGCCACAGCTGCAAGTTTGGGGATAACGGTCACCCGTGTCAGTGTCTATTCCCCCTATTCAGTGGCGGAGCATACGGTGGGACTGATCCTAATGCTGAACCGCAAACTCCACCGTGCCTACAACCGTGTGCGCGATGACAATTTTTCCCTAGAGGGGCTGATGGGCTTTGACCTCCATGGTTGTACGGTCGGGATTATTGGCACAGGTAAAATTGGCCGTATTGTTGCTCAGATTATGCGTGGTTTTGGCTGCCACCTCTACGGCTATGATCCCTACCCCAACAAAGATTTTGAGCAGATAGGCACCTACACAACCTTAGAGACGCTGCTGGCTGAATCCGACATTGTCACGCTCCATTGCCCCCTTCTCCCAGAAAATGAACACATGATCAATGCGACCACGATCGCTCAAATGAAGCGCGGTGTCATGTTGATCAATACCAGTCGCGGCAAACTAGTGGACACCAAAGCAGTGATTGAGGGCATTAAAAGCGGCCAAATTGGTTATCTGGGCATTGATGTTTATGAAGAGGAAGACTCTCTCTTTTTCCAAGACCTCTCGGACACAATCATTCAAGATGACACCTTCCAACTCCTGCAATCTTTCCCCAATGTAGTGATTACTGCCCACCAAGCCTTCTTTACCCGCAATGCCCTCAATGACATTGCCCGTACCACGATTGAAAATTTGACCTGTTTTGAGAAAGGCCGACCGCTGCTTAACGAAGTCAAACAGCCCTAATACTTAGGCTAAACGGTGATGGTCATGAGGTTTCTAGGAAACAGATCCGCTATAGTAGCGATCGCGTTTATTTCAGGAAAAAATCATGGGGCGTGCAGAAAAAGTTATATTGGCCTATTCGGGCGGGGTGGATACCTCCGTGTGTATTCCCTACCTCAAACATGAGTGGGGGGTTAAGGAAGTTATTACCCTTGCGGCTGATTTGGGACAGGGGGATGAACTGGAACCCATTCGCCAAAAAGCCCTTGATGCTGGGGCTAGTGTGTCTTTGGTGGCCGATGCCAAAGCGGAATTTATTCGCGATTATGCCTTTCCGGCCATTCAAGCCAATGCCCTCTACGAGAATCGCTATCCCCTCTCGACGGCTCTTGCTCGCCCCTTGATTGCCAAGCTCTTGGTGGATGCAGCTGCCGAATACGGCGCCGATGCCGTTGCCCACGGCTGTACAGGGAAAGGGAATGATCAAGTCCGCTTTGATGTGGCGATCGCTGCTCTGAATCCCAACCTCAAGGTCTTGGCCCCTGCTCGCGAATGGGGGATGAGCCGTGAAGAAACGATTGCCTACGGCGAACGCTTTGGCATTCCTGCCCCTGTGAAAAAATCGTCCCCCTACAGTATTGACCGCAATCTTTTGGGACGCAGTATTGAAGCAGGCCCTCTTGAGGATCCGTGGATTGAACCTCTTGAGGAAGTCTATTTGATGACCCAAGCCATTGAAAACACCCCCAACTCACCGGAGTATGTGGAGATTGGCTTTGAGGCAGGGATTCCCGTTAGTTTGGATGGCCGCGCCCTCGATCCAGTGACGTTGGTGAGTGAACTCAATGAGCGAGTGGGTCGCCATGGGTTTGGTCGCATTGACATGATTGAAAATCGCCTCGTCGGCATTAAATCCCGCGAAATTTACGAAGCGCCGGCCCTGTTGGTATTGATTGATGCCCACCGTGACCTCGAAAGCTTGACCTTAACGGCCGATGTCACCCAGTACAAGCGGGGCATTGAGGAGACCTACAGCCGCTTGGTCTATAACGGCCTCTGGTACAGCCCCCTCAAACAAGCCCTTGATGCCTTTATCCAACAGACACAGCAGCGGGTCACGGGAACAGTGCGCGTCAAGCTCTTTAAGGGAACTGCGCGGGTGGTGGGGCGACAGTCTCCCTATTCCCTCTATACCCCAGACTTAGCCACCTATGGCGCTGAGGATCAATTTGATCACAAGGCCGCCGAGGGCTTTATCTACGTGTGGGGGCTACCCACCCGTGTCTGGGCGGAGAAACTGCGTCAGAGCTAATCGGGGGCTTCGACAATACACCACTCATGGAGTTCGTAGTGGACACACTGGTGTTGGACGAGGGGATCGCGGGCAACAATTTCCTCAGCGGCTTGGCGAGAATCGGCGTGAAACAACAACATGCCACCCCCTCGCTCAGCCCAGTATCCCGTGCGGGCTTGATGCCCTGCGGCAATAAGGGAGCGCACATAGGCGCGATGGGCACCAACGTGTTGATCAAATGTGGCCTTGTCCACAATGCCGCGTTCAATTTTGACAAACCATGGCATCGATCAGTGGCTCCTGTGGATGGGAATCAAGACCTAGAATAGCTATAAGCAGTGTGCTTGAGTAACTCTGTGGTGCCCTGATTGTGAGCGGCTATGAGCAAAGCCATGACTATTGAAACCTTGTTAAGTGAATTTGCCCGTGGGGTGCGGAATTTCCGTGGCGTGAATCTGGCGGGCAGTGTGTTCCCTCTGGTGCAACTGAGCCATGTGGATTTAGCGGGGGCTAATCTTCAGGGCATCAACTGGAGTGGAGCAGATTTGATCAAGGCCAACCTTGCCAATGCCAATTTGCGGGGGGCAAACCTCATTGGGGCGGATCTCAGTGGTGCAAACCTTACCGATGCCAACTTGCAGGAAGCGATGCTCAGTGGCGCGATTTTGGTGGGCGCCTATCTATCGCGAGCCAATTTGCAACGGGCAGTGCTGAGTGGTGCCATCCTTAAGGGGGCGGTGCTCCACGACAGTAACCTCAAGGACACGAATGTGGTGGGGGCAGATTTGTCAGAGGCGGATCTGACAGGGGCGATCGCCCGCCGCCAAGACTTAGAGGAAGCCAAGCTCTCAGGAACTATACTGCCCAATGGCGAAGTGGTCTTTGATGATGGGGACATTGAAGAGGTACCGTTGCCAGCGACAACGCCAATTGCTGAGCCAATGGCCACTGCCAACGAAACCACTGTTATTGAGTGGACGAATGAGCAGGTGATTCAAATGCTGATCCTGCAACAGCACCCCTTGCCCAGTACCTATCAAAGTGCCGATTTGAAGGTGGTGGATCTGGGCAATCACTGCTATCAATTGCGCACGGTGACTGAAGCAGTCGTGGCAGTGGTGGAGGGGGAGAGTGTGGCCACTGAAAAAGTGACCCTTTTTACTGAGGCGCCCTTTGCGGATTTGGTGGCCAGTGTTCTCCAAGCCCATTCGTTTTTGCCAACGCAATACGTCAGTGAACCGATGCCGGCATGGCAGTACGAGCAGGTACCCATTCCCCCTGGGGGTGAGGTTCGCTTGGGAACCGCACGGCAACTTTGGAAAACTTGGTGGTTACTGCTAAAGTCCACTGCCACTGGACAAGAGCCGTCGCAATTACAACTATTGGTGGGCAATCAATGGCAGACCATTCAGGATATTGCCTTTTCACCCTCGGCAACGGGGGGGGTGATCATCAAAACCGCTGCGGGCGATCGCCACTATCCTGCGGATGCTTCACTGATCTGGCTGGAAAATATCCCCTCTACATCACCCACGACCACTGCTACGGCGCCAACGTCCACGGCATCGCTTTGGAATGGCCTACTGAAATTTGAAAATAACTGCCTGACCATTCAAACAGCGGCAGGCCCTGTCTGTGTGCAGGGTGAAAATCTCAGGGTCACCATTGGTGGGCAAGCGATCGATCTCAACCAGCTCTGATGGTCGTCATTCAACCCTTTGATTTCAGTCGCTGGCCGATCGCTGTCAGTGATTTACCCCCCGATACGTACTTAGTGGGAGGCGCTGTGCGCGATGCTCTCCTTGGGCGAACAACCTTGTATCCCGACTTGGATTTTATTGTGCCGCGGAATGCAATTGCCTTGGCCAAGGAACTGGCGGATAGATATAAGGCTGGATTGGTTGTTTTGGATCGAGAGCGAGGGATTGCCCGTTTAGTCTTTGCCAAGGCGACGGTGGACATTGCCCAGCAACATGGAAAAACCTTGTTGACCGATTTGAGCGATCGCGATTTTCGTCTCAATGCCATTGCCTACGACATTCACCACCACCACCTCATCGATCCCCTCGGTGGCCTTTTGGATTTGCAACGCCACCAAATTCACTATGTAGCACCAGAAAATCTCGCTGCTGATCCACTGCGACTCCTACGTGCCTATCGCCAAGCCGCGCAACTGCAATTTACGATTACGCCCGAAACGCGGCAGGTGATCCAAACCCTTGCCCCCCAACTGCGACGAGTCGCCCCAGAGCGGGTACGGGTAGAACTGAGTTATCTTCTCAGTGCTGTTGAGAGTGCTCCCCATGTCACCCTTGCTTTTCGCGATGGGGTGTTGGCGGTATGGTTGCCTTCAGTAACGGAGGAGCGGATTACCCACTACCATGTCCTTGAATCCACCCTAGCGAATTTTCCCTTCCCAGCCCTTTGGCCGGCACTGACGACATCGATTGCCACAACCCCTGCGCCCGGTGAACCCCAACGGCGCACCCTAGCGGCTTTGGCAAAGCTCACCTGCCTTGTGAATGCGAGCGATCGCCAAGCTGCCGAGGAATTAACGGCTCTCACCTACACCACGGATGAAATTCGCATTGTTCAAGTTCTGTGCCGACTGCTCAGCCACTGGCTAGTCCCCCTCGAACAGCCCCTGAACCGCGAGCAAGCCTTCTATCTATTCCGCGCAGCAGGTAGCCATTTTCCTGCCTTTGTTGCCCTTGCCCTGAGCCGTGGCATCCCCAAAGAGCATCTAGTGCCCTTGGTCAAAGCGTGGTTAGACCCCAAGGATGCCATTGCCCATCCCCCCCAATTGGTACGGGGTGCGGATTTGGTAGAACAGTTTCATCTCTCGCCGGGGCCGCGTGTGGGTGAATTGTTGCGAGCTGTGGAAGTAGCCCAAGCGCGGGGAGAAATTCGCGATCGCCCCCAAGCCCTCGCCTATGTGGCACAACTCCTCAAGAGTGCAACCGAACCAAGGCACCGTTAGGAATTGGTCAGAAAAATCTCTTGCCAAAGGGTGTCATAGGTCTTTTGGGTCGCCGTATCAAGGGGTAGTAATACCTCACTCTTGGCAAAGGCAGTGGGGTCAGCGAGGGGAATATAGCGCTGAAAGAGGGTGGCCGTTAAATCGCTCACGCGGGGCGAGAGAGCATCACTAAATTGACTGAGTTGCTCAGCCACCTCTGGCTGCCACCAGTAGTTCAACCAAGCCAAGGCTGGGGCATCGGGGTTTTGGCCACAGACCCACAAATCCACCCAAAGCGCTGTCCCACTGGCAGGGAAGACTGCTCCATAGGTCTGCGGATCCCGCTTCAGCAGCGGCAGTAGATCCGTTGACCAACCCACTGCCAATTGCGTACTCCCCAGCATCAGCGGTTGCAGGTAGGCATCGGAACTAAAGAAACGGCAACCTTGGCGCAGCCGAGACAATCGCTCCCGTAACTGCGGGTGGGTGGGTGGGGCATTGTAGGACAACCCCAAGGATTTTAGAGTTAAGCCAATCACTTCGCGGGGGGTATTTAACAGGCTGTAGTGACCTTGAACAGCTGGATGCCATAGAACCTCCCAATCTGTAGGTTCCCAACCCAAATCGGCAAAGAACTCGCGGCGATAAATGAGGACTGTTGCTCCCCACCGATAGGGCAAACCCCACAAAGCATCCTCTTTGCTAATGAGTTGCAGTAATGGCTGCCACGGCTCAGCCCAGTCCAACTGGTTTTGAATCAGTCTTTTGGGAAGAGGGGCAATCTGTCGCTGAGCTACGGCCTGAGCTAGCCAAGCATCCCCCAAACTCAGGACGGCTGACCCAAGGTTTCCCGCAGCAAGGGTATCGGCTAACTCTTGGGGCGTTTCCCGCAGCCGCAGATGAATGCCCACACCCGCCTGTTGCCGAAATCGCTGAATCAGTTGAGGCGGTAAGGATTTTCGCAGCAGATGAACGGTTAGCCCGCCATTGGCACTTGCTTGACAACCACTAAGGGCGATCGCCCCAAGGGCAAACAACCCCTGACAAAATTGCCGCCGCTGCATTAGCGTTGCCACCGAAACTGCAATTGACTCGGTTGCGCCGGATCCCCCAGTTGCTCAATGCCGCGATCGTTGGCCACAAGATGCCGCAGGATCAGGTAAATCCGCTCCAGTTGATCGGGAGCATTGACTGCACTGGCGATCGCCTGCAAGTCAAGGGGTTCGTCACTTTGCTCTAAGACTTTAACAATCTGCCGTTGCAACGCCAAATTCGCCGCTGCTGCTTTCTTGCCAGCTTCCACCCCCGGCTGATGGTAGGCATTGATATTCACCAAGAAGCCATAGAGACCCACTGCTCGCTCGTAAAGGGCAATCAGGGCACCCACCGTTTTGGGTGTCACCTCTGGAATGGTGACCGTCAAAGAGGGGCGATTCTTTTCATAGAGAGCTTGGCGCGTGCCAAGAAGCAGACCACTGAGGTAGTCCCCCGATGTAATTCCCGGCTCCACATCCATACTTGGCTCTTGGCCATCCCGCAGCACTTCAATAAACGTGACAAAGAAATTGGGCAAGCCATCGCGCAACTGCTGCACATAGGCGTGCTGATCCGTTGTTCCCTTGTTGCCATAAACGGCAATTCCTTGGTGGACAATGTTGCCGTCGAGGTCTTTTTCTTTGCCCAAGGACTCCATCACCAACTGCTGCAAATAGCGGCTAAACAGCAGCAGACTGTCTTTGTAGGGCAGGACAACCATATCTTTTTCACCCCGACCATTGCCCGCATGGTGCCAAGCCAAGGCGAGTAGGGCAGCGGGATTTTGGCGAATCTTCGGCGCACGGGTCGCCTGATCCATCAGCTTTGCGCCCGCGAGGAGGGCGTCAATGTCAATCCCTTGGAGGGCAGCCGGCAATAGACCCACCGTTGACAGTTCCGAGGTGCGCCCCCCTACCCAGTCAAACATGGGGAAAATGGCGAGCCAACCGTTTGATTCTGCCACTTGGGCAAGGCCACTACCGGGCATAGTGATGGCGACGGCGTGATCAGCAAAGACCAGACCAGCGCGTTGGAAGCGGGCTTGGGTCTCCAACATGCCATTGCGGGTTTCTGGTGTCCCTCCCGATTTGGAAATAACAATCACCAAAGTGGTGCGCAGGCGATCGCCCAATTCAGCAAAAACCCGCTCAAACCCGGCGGGGTCAGTGTTGTCCAAAAAATGAATGTTCAGGGGCGGATTCGCAGGTGCAAGGGCAGAGGCCACAAACTGCGGACCTAGGGCAGATCCTCCAATGCCAATGGAGAGAATCTCCGTAAAGCGCCCCCCTTGGGGTGGAGCAATGGCGCCGCTGTGGACTTGCTGGCTAAACTGTTTGACTTGGGCAATGGCATCGCGGATTTCCGCGCCTAATTCTGGTGTCGGTGCCAAGTCCGGATTCCGCAGCCAGTAGTGCCCCACCATGCGGCCCTCATCGGGATTGGCGATCGCCCCCGCCTCCAATTCCTTCATTTGCTGAAAGGCGCGCCCAAAGGCTGGCTCTAGGCGCTGCACGACCGCTGGGGTCAGCCCCATACGACTGACATCCACATAGAACTCCAATTCCGGGTGGTAGTACAACCAGTCTTGGTAATGCTGCCAAAGAGCCAAAGCATCCATAAAAAATACTCTCGCGCTACGATCTCAGCGTACCTCAACAACTGTCCCTTACTGGGAACATCAGCTTTCCCTTAATAAACACCCTAGCTAGACTGCGCTTTCAAAAACGTGGCAAATTCCTCTAAGGCTGTCCGCAGGCGATCGCCCGCCACCTCAACGAAATCATTGTGATCGGCACCCTCGACCCAGAGGGCAAATTTTGGCTCACGGGCAATGGCAAACAGGTGTTTTCCGTGGCTAAAGGGCACAATGCTATCGGCAGTACCGTGGAGAATCAAGACGGGTGCTTGGACATGGGGCAATTTATCCCGATTGATCAATCGATCAAAGGGAAAGAGGGGAAAGGGCACCACCACCCGAAAGATGGAGGTAAACGTACTTTCTAAAACCAAACCCGCAATCGCAACCTGTGTCGCCAGTTCCGTTGCTACCCCACCGCCAAGGGAACGGCCATAGAGAATCACCTGCTCTGGGGGTACTCGCAGTTCCTCTGTGAGATAGGTATAGGCAGCCCGTGCATCTTCGTAGGCATGGCGCTCAGTGGGGGTACTCGAACTCAAGCCATAGCCGCGGTAATCGTAGGCAAGCACAGCAAAGCCCCACTGCCGTAACCTCTCTAGAAAGGGTTCCACCATGCCGAGGTCTTCACCATTGCCGTGGCTAAACAGCAGCGTAAAGTCCGCCTCTGGATTGGCGACATACCGCACCGCAAGGCGATCGCCCCAACCCACTGGAATCAGCCTGATCTCCTCAGAAAGGGAATAGGTGGGACGCGGTGGATGGAAGATGAGGGCATCGACGCCAAAGCAGAGATAGACCGCAATGATCAGGTAAATCAGGAGTGCCGATCGCCCTAGGCGCAGCCAACTCCACTCCCCCAGTATCCAATCTTGCAGCCAACTCATTTAGAGGTAGAATTCAGGCTCGGTGCCACCAGCGGCAGTGTTCCTAGGGGTTGCTCCGTCCGTTGAGCCAGTGTCGGAATCACTTCCCGCACCCGCGCAATTACCTGACCCGTGGTTGCATCGTAAATTTGCGTCAGTAGCTTGGGATAGAGGCCAATACCAATAATCGGCACCAACAGGCAGGCAATGATAAACACCTCACGGGGCTCGGCATCCACCAGGGCTTCATGCTCCACCAGTTCCTTGTTTTCGGGTCCATAGAAAATTTCCCGCAGCATTGAGAGCAGGTAAATCGGCGTTAGGATCACCCCCACAGCCGCCAAAAAGACCACAATCACCCGGAAGGGCAGCGAATAGGCATCGCTAGTGGCAAAGCCAATAAAGACCATGAGTTCAGCCACAAAGCCACTCATCCCCGGCAGGGCAAGGGAGGCCAAGGAGCAGGCTGTAAACATGGCAAAAATTTTCTTCATTTTCTGGCCGACACCGCCCATTTCCTCCAGAATCAGCGTGTGGGTACGGTCATAGGTGGCACCCACCAAGAAGAAGAGGCTCGCCCCAATCAAACCGTGGGAGACCATTTGTAGCACCGCTCCACTCATGCCCAAATTGGTAAACGAGGCAATCCCAATTAGCACAAAGCCCATGTGGGAAATCGAGGAGTAGGCAATTTTGCGCTTGAGATTGCGCTGCGCATAGGAGGTGAGTGCCGCATAGATGATATTCACGACCCCCAAAATCACTAGAACAGGCGCAAACTTGGCATGGGCTGCCGGCAGCATATCCACATTCATGCGAATCAGGGCGTAGCCTCCCATCTTCAGGAGAATCCCCGCCAGCAGCATGTGCACTGGAGCTGTTGCTTCACCGTGGGCATCAGGCAACCACGTGTGCAGAGGCACAATCGGCAATTTGACCCCATAGGCAATCAAGAAGCCCGCATAGACCAGCAGTTGAAAACCAACGGCATAGTCCTTAGCCGCCAAGGTCTGCATGTCAAAGCTAATCGTGTCACCATAGAAGGCCATCGCCAAGCCCGCCACCAAAATAAAGAGGGAGCTACCGGCGGTGTAGAGAATGAACTTGGTAGCGGCATATTGACGCTTGTGCCCCCCCCAAATCGCCAGTAGCAGGTAGACCGGAATCAGTTCCAATTCCCACGCAAGGAAGAACACCAGCATATCCTGCACGGCAAAAACGGCAATCTGGCCACCGTACATTGCCAGCATCAAAAAGTAAAATAGTCGTGGTTTCAGGGTCACTGGCCAAGCCGCTAAAATCGCCAAGGTTGTAATAAAACCCGTGAGTAAAATCAGCGGCATCGAGAGGCCATCTGCCCCCACCGACCAGCGCAGGCCAATTTCCGGAATCCAGTCATAGCTTTCCCACAGTTGCATGCCGGGGGTGCTCAAGTCATAGAAATTAATAAAGGCATAGACAATGAACGCAAAATCAATCAACCCCACTGTGAGGGCATACCAGCGGATGGGGCGTCCTTTACCGTTGGGATCTGGAATGAAGGGAATCGCCAAGGAAGCCAGAATCGGGAACAGGATCATCGTTGTTAGCCAAGGAAACGTACTCATGGCAGTCGTGTTTACTCCTCCAGCAGTTGGGAAAGAACCATGACCAGGGTTAGGCTTGCACCGAGAAGATGACAAATCCCAACACCGCCAGCAGCACAATTAGGGCGTAGAATTGGGCACGACCATTTTGGAAGTATTTCAGCCCTTCACCGGTGACCATCGTGACAAAGCCCGTGAGGTTGACCACCCCATCCACCACGTTGTAGTCCACTTCCAAGACCTGACGCGCTAGGCGACGACAGCCTTTGATGAAGACCACTTCATAGAGTTCATCGAAGTACCACTTATGCAGGGAGAACTGGTACAGCGGTTGAATCGCTTTGGCGATCGCCTGCGGACTGGGGGTGCCCTTGAGATACATCAAGGAGGCCACGGTGATGCCAATCAGGCCAATACCCACAGAGCTACCGCCAAGGATGAGAAACTCCGTCAAATCCACCGCGTGCTCGGCGACCACCTCTTCGCCGGCGGCATGGATAAAGGCCTCAAAGAGATTGTTGAAGGGGGTGCCGACAAAGCCAATCAACGTCGAGGGAATCGCTAGCACCACCAAGGGCAGCGTCATTGTCCAAGGGGATTCATGGGGTTCAGCAGCGTGGTGAGCATCGTGGCCATGGTGTTCCTGTAATTCTGGGGGCACATTGCGGAACTTGCCCTCAAAGGTCATGAAGTACATGCGGAACATATAAAAGGCGGTTAAGCCAGCCGTGAGCCACGTCAGTAGCCACATCGCTGGGTTGGCATGAAAAACCGCGCCTAAAATCTCATCCTTTGACCAAAAGCCAGCAAAGGGCGGCACGCCAGAAATGGCCAAGCACCCCACTAGAAACGTTGCCCCCGTAATGGGCATATACTTGCGCAGCCCCCCCATGTAGCGCATATCTTGAGCCAAGTCCGGGTTGTGGCCAACCACTGCTTCCATGCCATGGATCACAGAACCGGATCCCAGAAAGAGCATCGCCTTGAAGTAGGCATGGGTCATCAGGTGAAAAAGGCCAGCACTGTAGGCACCCACGCCCATCCCCATGACCATGTAGCCCAGTTGGGAAATGGTTGAATAGGCCAAGCTCTTTTTGATGTCGTTTTGGGTGATGGCAATGGTTGCCCCCATAAATGCCGTAAAGGCACCTGTCCAAGCAATGATCGTCATGACTTGGGGCAATTGCTCAAAGACAGGGAACATCCGCGCAATCAGGAAGACGCCAGCTGCCACCATGGTTGCCGCGTGAATCAGCGCAGAAATCGGTGTTGGACCCTCCATCGCATCCGGCAACCACACATGCAGGGGAAACTGGGCAGATTTGGCTACAGGGCCGAGAAAGACCAAGATGGCGAGAATGGCGGCAAGACTAGGGGAAAGTAGCCCGGTATTGACCAATTCCGTCAGGCGATCGCCCATCCCCGCAAAATCAAATGTACCGGTGGCCCAAAAGAGACCCACCATCCCCAACAAAAGGCCAAAATCACCGACACGGTTGGTAACAAACGCCTTCTGTGCTGCTTCAGCTGCACTTTTGCGGTCATACCAGAAGCCAATCAGCAGGTAGGAACACATCCCCACCAATTCCCAAAAGATATACACCTGTACCAAGTTGGGACTGACGACCAACCCCAGCATCGAGGAGCCAAACAGGCTGAGATAGGCAAAAAAGCGAACATAGCCCGCATCATGAGCCATGTAGCCATCGCTGTAGAGCATGACTAAAAAGGCCACCGTTGTGACGATGACCAACATCAATGCCGCTAAGGGGTCAATCACGTATCCCATGGCAATGTGAAGATTGCCCGCCGCTGCCCATTCAATCATTTGCGTATAGGGGGTGTGGCCTTGGACTTGACTCCAGAAGAGGCTCAGAGAATGCACCATAGCGATCGCCATCAACGCCATGATGAAAATGGCACTGGGTCGCCGCAGTTTCGAGGTGGTCTCTGAGAAGGCAATCAAGCCAAAGCCAACAATCAACGCTCCCAAGAGGGGTAAAACGGGAATCAGCCAAGCGTATTGATACAGGGGTTCCATGCGTGCCACCTAACTTTCCATGAGAGCTGCCTGCCTAGAAAACCAAATAGGTATGAATCGCTAGTGTAGGCAAAACCCTCTACATTCTGCCATATCCCTTTTAGCAAGCGACGAGGGGTACCAGTTACAGAAAGTTAAAAAAACGGATTTTCTTTAGGTTTGCTGCCATCAACCAAGGCAGGATTGGTAAGGGAACAGGCAGACAAGGTTTACCAGTCTAGCAATACATTGATGCACAGATAGGAGGGAATGCGATGGAATTGAGTTTTCCTATGGAACGATTACACCGAACCGGCTCTGCAATTGTGGGGGCGATCGCCCTCATTTTCATCCCCCATCCCACCCTTGCCCAAACTGCCCCTGATGCTCGCCTAGTACAACGGGTCGAGAACGCCACATTTGTGCTTGGGGAGTTCACATTTAACAACAACAATCGCATTCCCCCTCGGATTGTCCAGCGTGCCCAAGGCATTGCCATCATTCCCAACGTGGTTCAAGCAGGCTTTATTTTTGGGGGTCGGCGCGGCGCCGGTATTCTCCTTGTGCGCAACGAAAACAATGAATGGAGTAAGCCCGCCTTTATCACAATGACCGGCGGGAGCTTTGGCCTGCAAATTGGTGCCCAATCTACGGATGTGGTGCTGGCCTTCATGGACAAATCCGTAGTCATGCGCAGCTTGGCGCAGTCGTTTCGCCTAGGGGGTAATGTCTCCGTTGCCGCAGGCCCGGTGGGTGGCGAAGTGGTCAGTCCCACAGATCCGAGTCCCCAAGTCTTTTCCTACACACGCAGTGCCGGTCTTTTTGCCGGGGTTGCCCTTGAGGGCGCCAATATTAGTTTTGACCGTAGTGCCAGTACCCGCTTCTATGGCCGGCCTAACCTGACGCCAATGCAAATTTTCGAGAACTCGCCCCCCCTCCCTTCGCCTCCCGTCCTCAATGGTCTCTACAATGCCCTTGCCCGTGCGGCGCGCTAATCCCTTCTCAAGACAGTGATAAGATAGCAGTCAATAGTCCGCACTGTATAGAAGGAACACTATGGCACAGGGACAGGGTTTTGGCTTCGGTCTTGGCAAAATGAAGGAGCTGGCCGCAGCCATCCAAAAAGCGCAGCAAGTTCAAGAAGGCGCCAAGAAGCTGCAAGAAGACCTTGAAAAAATGGACATTGAGGGTCAAGCAGCAGGGGGTGCCGTCAAAGTGATTATGAGTGGTACTCAAGAACCCCGCCGCGTCGAAATCAGCCCAGATCTCCTGAGTGAAGGGGCTGAAGTGCTCTCTGATTTGGTGACAGCCGCCATGCGCGATGCCTACCAAAAATCCACCGCCACCATGCGGGAACGGATGGAAGAGTTAACGGGTGGCTTGAACGTTCCGGGTCTCGGTTAATGCACTTCCCCGCCCACCATGGCACCCAAGCTGCGGCTCCTGATTGTTGAAGATGATCCAATGATGCAACTGGGGCTAGGACAAGCCCTAGGAGAGCAGTTTGCTGTGGTGGGTTATGCCGAGGATGGCTATGGTGCAATTGATTTGACACGGCAGTTGCAGCCGCAGGTGGTTATTATGGACATTGGCTTACCAAGGCTAGACGGGATTGCTGCCACCCAACGACTGAAGCGAGAATTTCCTGACATTCATGTGGTGATGCTCACCTCACACCAATCAGCTCTTGAGGCCGTTGCTGCCCTTTCTAGTGGTGCCGATGCCTACTGTATCAAGGGGGAAACCGTTGAGCGATTAGTGATGGCGATCGCTGCTGCCCAGGAGGGAGCCACCTACCTCGATCCCCAGATTGCCCGCCATGTGATCCAGCACCTACATCCGCCCCAACCGACAATGGACTATCACCTGTCGCAGCGGGAACTGGATGTCCTGAAGCTGATGGTGGAAGGTTATAGTAACCCTGAAATTGCCAGTAAGCTGTTTTTAAGCCCAAACACCATCAAGACCCATGTGCGCGGTATTTTGAACAAGTTGGCGGTGGATGACCGTGTGCAGGCGGCAGTTGTTGCACTTCGTAACGGTTTAGTCTAGGCCTTCCACGAGACTCAAGGGCACTTGTTATCGTGAAGGGGAACCGTCGGTGTGTAGAGTCTGTGTCCCATGGCATCCCATAGTAGTGAGGCAACGGTTTTAGCTTCGGATCAAGAATCATCCCCCTTTCTGCAAATTAGTACGCCCGCTTCCGTCGAGGAGTTTCCGCTCCTGCAACCGGTGGTACGGGTAGGGCGATCGCCCCACAACGAGATTGTGATTTCCTATCCGACCATTTCGCGGCATCACTTTGAAATTGTTAAGACGGACACCGGCTATCGTATCCGTGACTTGGACAGTAAGCTCGGTCTGGTCTATGGCGATCGCCCCCTCAAGGAAAAAGACTTGAAGGATGGGGATACCTTTTACATCGGTGCCAACGTCAAAATTGTCTTCCGCGAAAGCCAAGTTCAATTTCTGCAAAAATCAATCAGCTTTCAGGGCAAGACGGTTCTGCGGATTGGCCGTGGCGATGACAACGATATTCGGATTGATCACCCGCAAATTTCTCGTCATCATGCCAAGATTGAACGTCAGGGTACGTCCATTGTCATTACAGACTTAAACTCCTCCAACGGGGTCTTTTGCAACGGCAAGCGCCTAACCAAACCCCATGCACTGCGGATTGGGGACAAAATTCGCATCGGTCCCTATCTGCTGCAAATCAATGTTGATGAAACCATCACCGTTGACAATGAAACGGGGAGTATCCGCCTTGATGCCTTTGGCTTAGAGAAAGTCGTCAAAGGGAACAAAAAACTGCTCCACGATGTGTCCCTCTCGATTTTGCCGCGGGAATTTGTGGTGGTTGCCGGCGTTAGTGGGTGTGGCAAATCCACCCTGTTGCGGGCGCTGACGGGCTTTAACCCAGCCTCCAGTGGCACGGTCTTGGTGAATGGCAACGATCTGTACCACAACTTTGATGCCTACCGCTCTCAGTTTGCTTACGTGCCTCAGGAGGATATTGTCCACAAAGAACTCACCGTTGAGGAAGCCCTCGACTTTGCTGCCCAATTGCGCATGCCTGCTGACATCACACCTACTGAACGCCACAGCCGCGTCGAGGAGGTGATGCAGATTTTGGGGCTGAGCCAACGGCGCGATGTGCCGATCAAAAATCTCAGTGGCGGTCAACTGAAGCGGGTTTCTATTGGTGTTGAGTTAATTACCAAGCCCAGTTTGTTCTTTCTCGACGAGGCGACCTCGGGTCTCGATCCCGGTACCGAGGCGGATGTGATGAGTCTGCTGCGGCGTTTGGCCAATGATGGCTGTACCGTCGTGCTCATTACCCATGTCACAGAAAATATCAAGCTGTGTAATCTGGTATTGTTTCTTGCCGCAGGGGGGCGCATTGCCTATTTTGGACCGCCGGATCAAGCGGCTGCCTACTTTGGGGTGAATTCTTTCAATGACATTTATCCCTTGGTGGAGCGGGAACGCAGTCCTGAGGAATGGCAGCAACGCTATCTCAACTCCCCGCAATACAAAACCTACGTTCTCGATCGCCAGAAGTCGGTGGTGTGTCACCTCGATCATGGACGCACCCCAGATTCCCAAGGGAAACGTGCCAGCAAAATTCCCCAGTACCATCCCGTCTCAGGGTTACGCCAGTACTTAATCCTGTTGCAGCGGGAAGCAGCCGTTTTGATGCGCGATCGCGTGAGTTTAATTCTGAATTTCTCAATTCCTTTCTTTATTGGCTTGCTGGACTTAATTATTTGGGATCGCGAGGTTTTTGATATTCGCAAAGGCGATGCCGCCACAGCGATTACAATGCTTTTTGCCACAGCCCTAGTGGCGGTGATGGTAGGCAACTTAACCACGATGCGCGAAATTGCCAAGGAGCGAGAAATTTATCGCCGTGAGCACCTAGTGGGGCTGAAAATTGGGGCCTATGTCTTTTCAAAAACAACAGTGGCGCTATTGCTAGCCCTTTATCAGGCCTCTGCCTTTCTCCTGTTCAAAAACATTGCCATTGATTTTCCCGGCGATAGCCTCACTCAAGTGCAGTTGTGGATCACGATGTTCTTGGCCTCCTTTAGCGGCATGATGATGGGGCTATTGGTGTCGGCACTGTCGCCGAATACGGCGATCGCCCCCCTGCTGTTGATTCTTTTTATTATTCCTCAGGTGACGTTTGGGGGAGGGATCATTGCCCCTTCGCAAATGAACCCCATTGGTCAGGTGATGAACCTCTTCACCTTAACGAAGTGGCCCTTTGAGGCCTTTGTGACCATTACAGAACTGGGCAAAGATGTGGCTCTCGATCCCTGCTGGATCAAACCCAATGAGACTCATTCTGCCGACACCTGTCGCTGCACGGGTGCCCAACTCTTTAAGACCTGCTACTTCCCTGGCGTGCGCGGTTACTATACGCCTGCCCTTGACGAGCCAGAACCCCAAAAACCGCCAGAGCCAGCGACACCCACAACGCCTGCTGCCTTTGCCACCTTCCAGCAGGAGATGACCACCTACAAAGATGATCTGGAGGTCTGGCAGGAGCAGTATTCCAACTGGATGCTGAAGCGAGAGAAAGCCATTGGCCAAGCAGAGGGAATCATTGACCGCCTTTACAATATCTACGGCGAGTTCTTTGATGTCAATGTGCAGCGCCATTGGCTGATGATTGTCTTGTTTATTGTCCTCATGTTTGGCATGATTGTCGGCATTCAGATTTATTTCGACACGCTGCACTAAAGGCGGCATTGGTGAATTCCCTCATTCCCTTAGGACAAACCCAACTCCAAGAATATGTCACCGCCCTTGCGTGGGGCGATCGCACCCTTTTGGCGGCGTCAGCAGCCGGCGAAGTCTATGCCATTGACCCAGTAGTGGGGGAACAACTCATGCTTCGGCCGGCGACTGATCAAAGCTTAAATGTCCTTGCCGTTTCTAGCGATCGCCAGTGGTGGGCAGCGGCCGGGGAACAGGGTCAGGTGCTCATTGGTTCCTTAGCTCACCCTGAGAATCTTCAGGTGCTCCACTACGGTTCCCACTGGATTGATCAACTCGCTTGGCATTCCCAAGCTCCTTGGGTAGCCTTTAGCCTTGGCCGCTATGTCCAGATTTGGGATGCGGCTCAAGCCGATGTCATTGCCACCCTTGATTTTGCGGCCTCCTCCGTTCTCGCTTTAGCTTGGCAACCCAGCGGTGAGGCTTTGGCCGTTGCGGGTTATGGCGGTGTACGGGTGTGGTCGGCTGCGGATTGGGATGCAGACCCCCAAGAACTAGGGTTTATGTCTGCGGCGGTGGGGGTGGCATGGTCAGCCACAGGGGACTATTTGGCGGCTAGCAACATGGATCACACCCTTTTTGTCTGGCGATGGGGCGATCAATATCCGTGGCAGATGCAGGGCTTTCCCGGTAAAGTTCGTAACCTGAACTGGCTAGAGACGCCAGACCAAGCTCCCCAGCTCCTCACTAGTTCCCAAGAGGGGATTATCCTTTGGCAGCTCAGTCAGAATCACAGTGGTTGGCAACCCCAAGTTTTGGACTTACACCGTGGCACCGTGCGTGCCCTCTCCATTCATCCCCAAGGTCAAGGATTCGTTTCCAGTGGTGATGAGGGATGGCTCTGTTATTGGCAGCAGACCCAGCCGCAGCAGTTGTTAGAGGGTGCCGAAGAGTACTTTAGCGCGATCGCTTGGCATCCCAAAGGAGCCTATCTCGCGGCCGGGGGGACCCAAGGGGAACTCTGGGTTTGGCAATCCACTTAAACACTTAAAGAGTAAGGGCATGGTAGCATGTTGCTGCGGGTTCGATTCAATTGCCAATGAAACTCATCGATCGCTATGGCCGTCTTTTTGGCAAAGTAAGTCTCTTAGACGTTGGGGCAGGAGTTGTACTTTTGTGCGTCTTGGCGGCGTTGTTCTTACTGCCAGGGCGATCAGGCACCTCTCTAGCACAAATGACAGCCGCACAGCCCATTGAGGTGGATATTTTAGTCCTCGGTCTTAGCACTCCCACCCCGCAAGACCTCATTCCTAAAGGGAGCACCGCCAACTTCATTATTCGCAACCAGCCCTACGGTCAAGTCACCGTAAAAAATGTCCAAGTGCTGCCGCGAACGGTCACCGTTTCCCAGCCTGATGGGTCGGTAAAAGCACTGCCAGACCCCCGCCCAGAGATGGCCTATAGTAGCAACTTACTCCTGACCCTCGAAGGCCGAGGCCAAATCACGAACAATGGGCCTGTGCTCGGGAATACAGCCATCAAAGTGGGGACACCTGTTGAGGTGGAGGGCAAAGAATATAATTTTCGTGCCTCAGTGATTGCCGTTAGGCCGTTGTAGGACAGTAGGCAATGCAGTCAATTTCAACCTTGACTCCCTTCGGCAGTCGCGATACCTCCACACAGGCACGGGCAGGTGCCGTCTCAGCATCCATGTACTGAGCATAGATTTCGTTCATGGCCGCGAAGTCATTGAGGTCTGCAAGATACACGGTTGTTTTCACCACCTGTGACCAATCGCTGCCTGCGGCCTTGAGGACAGCACTCAGGTTTTCCATTACTTGGCGGGTTTGCTCCTTGACATCTTCGCCACCGACAATCTCACCCGTTTTTGGATCAAGGGCAATTTGCCCTGCAAGAAAGACCCATTCCCCTTGCCGCACGGCTTGGCTATAGGGGCCAACGGGCATAGGCGCATCAGTGGTATAAATAATCACTTTTGTCATAAAACTTAAAACAATTACATCAAGGGCGCGATCGCCCCAAACGCTCATTCTAAAGGGGATTGAGCCACATCTACCTGTGGCGAATCAATGGATATGATAGCCCATATATTATGCATTTATACCCCCACAATCATGTCAAGAATTCAAGCATCTTAAATAATGTTAATTATCGGCAAAGTCTGTACTCCCCTTCTATAATGCTGAATTGAGCATTCGCCTCCTGAACGGGCTTTATCGTTCCATTCTGGGTCTTTAGATTCACGATTCTTCACAATCATTGATCTAAAGATCTTTCTATATTGCCGAGGTGAATGCCCTCGTTCCTTCCTTGCCTAAGAGAGAGGAGAGACTCGATGACCATCAGTCCACCGGAGCGAGAGCCAAAGGTCAGAGTCGTGGTTGACAGTGACCCGGTGCCCACATCGTTTGAAAAATGGGCAAAACCGGGGCATTTTGACCGCACCTTGGCCAGAGGACCCCAAACCACCACATGGATTTGGAACCTCCACGCTCTTGCCCACGATTTTGATACACACACGAGCGACCTTGAAGATATTTCCCGCAAGATCTTCAGTGCACACTTCGGCCATCTGGCTGTGGTGTTCATCTGGCTGAGTGGGATGTACTTCCACGGTGCAAAATTCTCAAACTATGAGGCTTGGCTGGCCGATCCCACCGGTATCAAGCCCAGTGCTCAAGTGGTCTGGCCCATTGTGGGTCAAGGCATTCTCAATGGTGATGTCGGCGGTGGTTTCCACGGCATCCAAATCACCTCGGGGCTATTCCAACTGTGGCGTGCCTCTGGGATCACCAATGAGTTCCAGCTTTACTGCACCGCAATCGGTGGCTTGGTCATGGCTGGCTTAATGCTCTTTGCAGGCTGGTTCCACTATCACAAGCGCGCTCCTAAGCTGGAATGGTTCCAAAACGTGGAATCCATGCTCAACCACCACTTGGCCGGGTTACTTGGCTTGGGGTCTTTGGCTTGGGCAGGTCACCAGATCCACGTCTCGCTACCCATCAATAAACTCTTGGATGCAGGGGTTGCTGCTAAGGATATTCCCTTGCCCCACGAGTTTATCCTTAACCCCAGCTTGATGGCCGAGCTATATCCCAAAGTGGATTGGGGTTTCTTTAGTGGCGTCATTCCCTTCTTCACCTTTAATTGGGCTGCCTACTCGGATTTCCTGACCTTTAACGGTGGCTTGAACCCTGTTACCGGTGGCCTGTGGCTGTCGGATACGGCTCACCATCACGTGGCGATCGCCGTCCTCTTCATTATTGCCGGTCACATGTACCGCACCAACTGGGGAATCGGCCACAGCCTCAAAGAGATTCTTGAAGCCCACAAAGGTCCCTTCACCGGTGCCGGCCACAAAGGTCTCTACGAAGTGCTGACCACTTCTTGGCATGCCCAACTGGCCATCAACCTTGCCATGATGGGTTCGCTGAGCATTATTGTGGCGCAGCACATGTATGCAATGCCCCCCTATCCCTACTTGGCCACCGACTATCCCACCCAACTGTCGCTGTTTACCCACCACATGTGGATTGGCGGCTTCTTGATCGTAGGGGGTGCTGCCCACGGCGCCATCTTCATGGTGCGTGACTACGATCCAGCAATGAATCAAAACAACGTTCTGGATCGGGTATTGCGCCATCGGGATGCCATCATTTCTCACCTGAACTGGGTGTGCATCTTTTTGGGCTTCCACAGCTTCGGCCTGTACGTTCACAACGACACGATGCGCGCCTTTGGTCGCCCCCAAGATATGTTCTCGGATACGGGGATCCAACTTCAGCCCGTGTTTGCTCAATGGGTACAACATCTGCACACCCTAGCCCCTGGTGGCACCGCTCCCAATGCAGCAGCGACTGCCAGCGTCGCCTTTGGTGGTGATGTGGTTGCTGTCGGTGGCAAAGTTGCCATGATGCCCATTGTCTTGGGAACTGCCGACTTCATGGTGCACCATATTCACGCTTTCACGATCCACGTGACAGTGCTGATTCTGCTGAAGGGCGTACTCTTTGCTCGCAGCTCTCGCCTCATTCCCGATAAAGCCAACTTGGGCTTCCGCTTCCCCTGCGATGGTCCCGGTCGTGGCGGTACTTGCCAAGTCTCCGGTTGGGATCACGTCTTCTTGGGTCTGTTCTGGATGTACAACTGCATCTCCGTTGTGATTTTCCACTTCAGTTGGAAGATGCAGTCCGATGTCTGGGGTACCGTTGCCCCCGATGGCACGGTGTCTCATATCACGGGCGGTAACTTTGCCCAAAGTGCCATCACCATCAATGGCTGGCTACGGGACTTCCTGTGGGCACAAGCGTCTCAGGTGATTGGCTCCTATGGTTCAGCCCTATCCGCCTACGGTTTGTTGTTCTTGGGTGCTCACTTCATTTGGGCCTTCAGCCTCATGTTCCTCTTCAGTGGCCGTGGCTACTGGCAAGAGCTGATTGAGTCCATTGTTTGGGCCCACAACAAGCTAAAAGTTGCACCGGCCATTCAGCCCCGTGCCCTGAGCATTATTCAAGGCCGCGCCGTCGGTGTAGCCCATTACCTCCTAGGGGGGATTGCCACGACTTGGGCATTCTTCCTAGCTCGGATTATTTCTGTAGGATAGGGGCGAGGAGGAGATAACCAACTATGGCAACTAAATTTCCGAAGTTTAGCCAAGACCTCGCACAAGATCCGACCACACGCCGGATTTGGTACGCCATCGCCATGGCTCACGACTTTGAAAGCCACGATGGCATGACCGAGGAAAATCTTTACCAGAAGATTTTTGCCTCCCACTTTGGGCATCTGGCCATCATCTTCCTGTGGGTGTCTGGCAGCCTATTCCACGTTGCGTGGCAGGGGAACTTTGAGCAATGGATTCAAGACCCTGTCAACACCCGTCCCATCGCCCATGCGATCTGGGATCCTCAATTTGGCAAAGCCGCAGTGGATGCCTTTACCCAAGCGGGGGCTTCTAACCCTGTGGACATTGCCTACTCCGGTGTCTATCACTGGTGGTACACCATCGGTATGCGCACCAACGGTGACTTGTACCAAGGTGCCATCTTCCTGCTGATTCTGGCTTCGCTGGCTCTCTTTGCTGGCTGGCTGCACCTACAACCCAAATTCCGTCCTAGCCTCTCTTGGTTCAAGAATGCCGAGTCCCGGCTGAACCATCACTTGGCAGGTCTGTTTGGGGTTAGCTCCTTGGCTTGGGCCGGTCACTTGATTCACGTCGCCATTCCAGAGTCCCGTGGTCAGCACGTGGGCTGGGATAATTTCCTCAGCACCATGCCCCACCCCGCTGGTCTGGCGCCCTTCTTCACGGGTAACTGGGGGGTCTATGCCCAAAATCCCGATACCGCCAACCATGTCTTTGGTACGGCAGAGGGGGCGGGCACGGCGATTCTCACCTTCTTGGGTGGCTTCCATCCCCAAACAGAGTCCCTGTGGCTCACGGATATGGCGCACCACCACCTTGCCATTGCAGTTCTCTTTATTGTGGCGGGTCACATGTACCGCACCCAGTTTGGGATTGGCCACAGCATTAAAGAGATGATGGATGCCAAGGACTTCTTTGGCACAAAGGTGGAAGGTCCCTTCAATATGCCCCACCAAGGCATCTATGAAACCTACAACAACTCACTGCACTTCCAGTTGGGTTGGCACTTGGCCTGCTTGGGCGTGATCACCTCCTTGGTGGCGCAACATATGTACTCGCTGCCGCCCTATGCCTTCATTGCCCAAGACCACACCACGATGGCTGCCCTTTATACCCATCACCAGTACATTGCTGGCTTCTTGATGGTGGGTGCCTTTGCCCATGGTGCCATCTTCTTGGTGCGCGACTATGATCCAGCCCAAAACAAAGGCAACGTTTTGGATCGGGTGCTGCAGCACAAAGAGGCGATTATTTCCCACCTAAGCTGGGTGTCCCTCTTCTTGGGCTTCCACACCTTGGGTCTCTATGTCCACAACGATGTCGTGGTGGCCTTTGGTACTCCTGAGAAGCAAATCCTGATTGAGCCGGTGTTTGCTCAGTTCATTCAAGCGGCTCATGGGAAACTGCTCTACGGCTTCGATACGCTGCTGTCGAATCCCGATAGCATTGCCAGCACTGCTTGGCCGAACTACGGCAATGTCTGGCTACCCGGCTGGCTCGATGCCATCAACAGTGGTACCAACTCCTTGTTCTTGACGATTGGTCCTGGGGACTTCTTGGTGCACCACGCCATTGCCCTAGGTCTGCACACCACCACCTTGATTTTGGTCAAAGGTGCCTTGGATGCCCGTGGCTCCAAACTGATGCCCGATAAAAAAGACTTCGGCTATGCCTTCCCCTGCGATGGCCCTGGCCGTGGCGGTACCTGCGATATTTCCGCATGGGATGCCTTCTATCTGGCGATGTTCTGGATGCTGAACACCATTGGCTGGGTCACCTTCTACTGGCACTGGAAACACCTCGGTGTCTGGGAAGGCAATGTGGCGCAGTTCAATGAAAACTCCACCTACCTCATGGGTTGGCTGCGGGATTACCTGTGGTTGAACTCGTCCCAGCTCATCAATGGCTACAATCCCTTTGGCACCAATAACCTGTCGGTATGGGCATGGATGTTCCTGTTTGGTCACCTTGTGTGGGCCACAGGCTTCATGTTCCTGATTAGCTGGCGCGGTTACTGGCAAGAGCTGATCGAAACCTTGGTGTGGGCGCACGAGCGTACTCCCTTGGCCAATCTTGTCCGCTGGAAAGACAAGCCTGTGGCGCTGTCAATTGTTCAAGCCCGTTTGGTTGGTTTGGCACACTTTAGCGTCGGCTACGTCTTGACCTACGCTGCCTTCCTCATTGCCTCAACCGCAGCTAAGTTTGGTTGATTGGGTTGATTGAGAATGCTATGTCCCCTGCCCCTGTGGTGGGGGATTTTTTATGCCTTTGTCCAAACAGTTCTTGCGACCTATGATGTTCAGGAGTGCTGTTGTTTCTCTGGGCTTGAGCCTGCCAGCCGTATTTCTACCTATGATGGCTCAGGCCAACTGTCATGCGGTTATTGCGGAGGTTCAGCAAAATCTGATCTCACGCTTTGGCGTTGTTGTGCGTGGTGTAGAGACTCGTCCAGTCGTTGAGCGCACGAATCCCTTTAGAGATCGCGATAAGTGGTTAATTTTTGTCCTTGAACACAATACGCCTCGGCGGCAAAGGGCTGCCAACCAACTCCTTAGGAGTGTTGATTTACGCAGGACGTATGCCCAGAGAATTACCGACAACTGTACAAATGTCGCGATCGTCAGCTTTGGACTCGCAGCAACGGGCATGATGGTGTCAGTTTATCGGATGCCCGATGGCACTGTTCGTGAGGCCGTTTATGTTGATCCTGCTGACAGAAGGGAGCCAAATAGGCCGTTACCTTGGGGATATCAACCCTGTTGTTTGTAGTTTTAGTTTTGTATCTCATCCTTTAGAAAACGGTTGTATTGTGCTAAAGGTTAGAATTTTTTAACGTATCTCAATATTCTATAAACTTAAAAATTATTTTCTTTAAGATCACTCTATCCTTCGGCTATAGTGAGACTGAATTCCGCTACTGGTTTTGACTGAGGGTAGTTGTGATGCAGGGTAGAGTTGCTTATTTTATTCTTCCGTATGAAAATCATATTGGATGGTCATTAGCGCAACTGAGTATTGGAGAACCTTCCCCGATCGCTGGCGAGAATTCAGCAAGTCCAGCCTTTGACCTCAACAATTTGGGTGCTCTTTTAAGCCAAGTGGTCATTGCCGTTGTTCTGTTGATCATTGGCTGGATTGTTGCAACCATTTTGGCAAAGGTGACGCAATCGCTCCTTAAGCGGACACGGTTTGATGAACGGTTGACTCAGTTTGTCGGGGGTGATGACTCCCTACGGGGTCTATCCATGACCCGAATTCTTGCAGGGGTGGTCTTTTGGGTCATCTTTTTGCTGGCAGTGGTGGCCTTTTTGGATGCGCTGCGTTTGACAACGGTGTCCCAGCCCCTCAATGCGTTTCTCAATCAAGTTTTTAGTTTCTTGCCGAAACTGGGGGCAGCTATTTTGCTGGCGGCGGTAGCTTGGGTGGTGGCTACCCTAGCAAAAATTATGGTTGTGCAGTCTGCCCGCTCTTTGAATTTGGATCGTCCGCTGCAAGAGGTAGCCGTTGAAGAAAGTTCGCAAGAGGCTGCACCGCCGCTGCTTGTCAGCGAAACCTTGGGGAATGCCCTTTATTGGTTTGTCTTTCTTTTTTTCTTGCCCTTGATCTTGGGGGTGCTCGACCTCCGAGGCCCCCTGCAGCCGGTGCAAAATCTCCTCAATGATATTTTGGGGGCACTGCCCTTTGTGCTCAAGGCAGGGATTATTGCGGTTGTGGGTTGGTTTGTTGCCCGCATTGTGCGGGGATTAGTGATCAACCTGATGACTGCGATGGGAATTCAGCGGATTGGTCAGCGCTTGGGTCTTGGGCAAACCAGTTTAGGCCAGTCTCTGGCGACGGTTATTGGCACGATTGTCTATGTCTTAATTTTGATCCCGACAGCGATCGCCAGCCTCGACGCCCTGCAAATTGTGGCAATCACAGAACCGGCAATAGCGATGCTGAACCAAGTGCTGACCGCCTTGCCGCGAATTTTTACTGCGGTGATTATCTTAATTTTGGCCTATGTGATTGGTCGCTTTGTCGCCGAGACTGTGCAGAGCTTTCTACAAACGATTGGTTTTAATCAGGTGGTTGTCTGGTTGGGTATTGAATCTGTCCCTGCCACTGCTGAAGAACCTGAAGCTCGTCCCCCTGCGGAGCGTCCTTATCGCTGGCGGCAACCCTCTGAAGTTGTGGGAATTGTAACTTTAGTGGGGATTATTCTCATTGGAGCGATCGCGGCGGTGGAGGTGCTCAATATTCCTGCCCTCAGTGCTTTTGTCAGTGCCCTTGTGGTGATCCTCGGTCGGGTGCTCGTGGGTATCCTCATCTTGGCTGTGGGGCTATACTTTGCCAACTTGGCGTTTCGGATTCTCGCTAGTTCGGGAACTTCCCAAGCCCGTTTTCTGGCTCAAGCGGCACGGATTGCAATCATGACGTTTGTGGGGGCAATGGCGCTCCAGCACATGGGCGTTGCCACCAGTATTGTTAACCTTGCCTTTGGCTTACTCTTTGGCTCCATTGCGGTGGCGATCGCCCTCGCTTTTGGGTTGGGATGTCGCGCGATCGCGGCCGCTCAGGTGGAAGAGTGGATTGCCTTGCTCAAGGGTAAAAACTCTAATCCAGAGTAAGACTTTCCCTTAGACTCGGTGTAATTTAACGTCAGTTTGGGATAAGAAGAGCTAGAGAACAATCGCAGGCTTCTTGGGCTGATGAGCATAGGCCATCAGCCCACAAATGAGATTCACACAGAAATTCAGAGGACTACGGTGCCGAGAATGCTCAATCTGAGAAATGTTTTTCAACTGGTCGATAACTGTGTCTATAATGACCCGTTTACGCGATAATACCTTCTCCATCAACAGCATCAGATGGTTTTTCATGGTGCGGCGCGGCTTCGCGAAAAACTGAATTTGGCACTGTTTCCACAACTGTTACCCTAAGGAGGCTGAGACATAGCCTCGGTCAGGAAAGACTTAGACTTTGCCAAAGACCAATTGCAGAAGCTCGGGCATAGGCTGGCGGTTATGGACATTTCCCGGAGTGAGTTGTACGGCCAACACTGGCGACGGTCATTGACCACTAAATGCAGCTTGAAGCCATACGTTTTGCCACCGGCTGCAAGGCCTTCGAGCACCGGATGGCGGTTAATCCGGCGTGGATAGCAGATCGCTAAACTCATGGAATCAATAAAACTAATCCCTGTACAGGTGTCAAAGAGCGTTTTGAAGTACACACACAGCGGCATGAGCAAGCTGGGCATCCATTCGACAAACTGCTGGTAGCTGAGTAAGCGGGGGAAAGCCTCCCGCCAATGGCACAGATGTGCTCCAGATAAAACTGCTTAAAGGTGCGATAGTGAGACTGATGAAAAGCAATAACGATGGTCATCTGTTCACTCAAGGTCAGGCAGCGAGGGCAGAGCCGCCGCTTTGAGCCTGTACCTAGTTGCTGGCGACGCCAGAGAGGAAGAAAGTGTTTACAAAAGTCATCGACGGAGCAGAACAAGGCGTCTAGATTTAGAGTAGATCTAAGGCAAGAGATGGGGGATATGTTTTCGCTTAGTTTACCCGTCTCTCTTTCTTTTTCAGCAGACCACTTATCCCGAACTCAGGTTAAGATAGCTCGAAAAAGCCGAAGCTGTTTACTGTTTGGCTTGCTTCTCTCATTAGTTAAGCTTATCGCCTTGAAGTCAAAATGGCCAAACTGACTCCCTAGCGGGTGTTTTACAACAGAGAATTGACGTTTTTTTACTAAGCAATAGGGTTTCTAAATACTGTAAAGGATTGATAACCAGTATCAATTAAAATGTGCTCAAATAGCAGAAGTGTTGAATTCTGCAACAAAACTTAACATCCTAAGTGACAAGTAGCTCTGGCTGCCAATCAAAGCTCCAATGCACTATCGAGCAGCGGCGACTCAGTTCCAGTTGCAAATATCGCAATTTGTCTAATAGCTTCCTGCCAAAGTATTCAGGTATCTCCATTAGCTCTAAAATTAAGTACCCAATCAAAACCATATAAATCTGATTTATCACCCCATTCAAACTCTTCGTAATCAGCTTGTCTAATGATAAATGCATCTTTAGAAACTTCCATAAGTTCTCAATCCCCCACCGATGCCGATACAGCTCACTCACTTCCTCATCACTTAGATGCATTAGATTCGTCGCAATACGAAACTCTGTTCCATGCTCATCAAAAAATTGAACCACTCGGTATCTCTCATGATTGAGCTTCATTCTCATGTTATTCTTGATACGCACAACAAATAAACACTTCCTCTCACTCAGCCGCTCTAAAAATCTCCAACTCGCAAACCCTCTATCCATGATGGCAACGGCATTCTCAGGGATCATTTCTAAAATCTCGTCTTGAAAGCTTAGGTCATGTCTCTCCCCAAAAGAGACTACTGCCTTACCCAGGATGTTCTCTGTTAAATCAAATCCTGTAATTAACTTCACTTGATGGTATTTGTAGAACCAAAAGAGCTTACTCGTCAGGGTAATGACGGTTGAATCAATAGGAAACAGCATCAGACTTGAACAACGATGTCTCTTGCGAGCTTGAGACATGAGATGAGTGTAAATCCTCTCAAATAAGGTGGTTGTTCGAGTTTTGTTCGCCTTGGAAAACGTGGACATATCCACTGTAATCCCCGAATGATTCAAGCGATAAAATAAGGCTCTCATGCTGGTTAATCCTTGGTCGAGAATGTAGGTCAACCAGATTTTGAAGAACAATTGAGAGTTGAGGACGGGGTAGTCGCAAGGGCTGAGCTGCTTGAGAATAGACTTGACAAGAACTGAAAAAGATGCCATAGTAAGCTGATTAATTTTTCTTCTTTTGAGGGAAGAATACGACATTTCTTCCCTTTTTTCTAGCCTCTTAAACTATCTTTCAACACTTCTGCTCAAATAGTTCCTCGTCAATCAATTCATCAATCACTTGCTTCACAGGTGAGTTATTATTACCTTCGGCATCATACCAGCCATAGTAGTCATGCAAAATAAAGTAACCCCCCGGTCGCAAATACCAAGGCACATAATTGAAAACATCAGCCTTGCATCCCTCATAGCTGTGATCACCATCAATGAAAATAAGATCAACTAAACCTTCAACCGTAACTTCATCTGAACGAGCGTTAATAAATTCAACATAGCTCTCAAGATTGGCTTCAGCAATCAGCTCCTCAGCTTCCTTAGTTGGAAAAGGATCAATTGAAAGTAGTTGCCGTTTTTTGGGCGCCTCAAATTCTCTGTAGTCTATGTCAGGACGTTGCTTGTGTTGTTGTGGTTCTTGCCAACCAATATCAATGAATCGCAGCGCACTTGCTAGGCATAGTGTGGAAAAGCCCTTAAAGCATCCAATTTCAATAATTCGCGTGGCACGAATGCTCACTGCCAGAGAAAAAAGAGTCATGCCCAATCCAAGTTCCGAGCCACCAGCAACGAGTGACCGCCGCATCAAGCCAAAAAAATTTCCAAAATACCCATCCATTCTTTTTTGATTATCAGTTAGGGGTTCTGTTGTCATTAAGTATTCTTGACTAAAGCTCATAGGAGGTATTCTCGGCAGCTATCCTTTCTAACTTGTCTTATCTTAACTGAGGTTAATTTGACTAGCAGCCAAACCAATAAAAAAATCCCCCAAGGTCACTTGGGGGACAACAGGAAGAGAGAAATTTTTGGCTCTAGAGTTGGGGCACAAACCGCTCTTTGTCGGGAACCACGGTGTACTCAGCAACAATTTGGCGAAACTCCTCACCATCAATCGTTTCTTTTTCCACCAGTAGATCCACCAAGCGGTCAATCACGACCCGATTTTCGCGGATGATCTTGATGGCTAGCTCGTAGCTGTGCTGCACCAACTCTCGCACTTGGGCATCAATGCGAGCGGCAATTTCCTCGGAGTATTCTGTCCGAGAGACCAAGTCCCGCCCCAAGAACACTTCACCGTTTTGGGTTTCCAAGGAGAGAGGCCCTAGATCCGACATGCCAAAGCGAGTAACCATTTGCCGTGCCATCGCTGTCACCTGTTGCAGGTCATTGCCGGCACCAGTCGTGACTTCAGCATCGCCAAAGACCACGTATTCGGCAGCGCGACCACCAAGGGCACCGGCCATCCGCGCCATCAGTTGCGATCGCGAGATGAGACCGGAATCTTCTGAAGGCATGAACCAAGTGAGACCACGGGCTTGACCACGCGGCACCAAGGTCACTTTTTGCACGGGATCGTGATCCTTCAGGAGGGTGCCAACAATGGCGTGACCCACCTCGTGGTAAGCGATGAGGCGTTTGCTCTTGCCATCAATGAGCGGTGTGCCCTCCATACCAGCGACAACCCGATCCACGGCATCGTCAATTTCCAGCATGGTGATGGCGGGTTTCCGCCGACGGGCCGTGAGAATCGCCGCTTCATTGAGCAAGTTGGCTAAATCCGCACCCGTAAAGCCGGGAGTACGGCGAGCGATCGCCTCAAGGGAGACTTCAGGCGCTAATTTTTTGTTGCGGGCATGCACCTTGAGAATGGCTAAACGCCCCTTGATATCTGGTGCATCCACGATCACCTGACGGTCAAAGCGACCCGGACGCAAGAGAGCCGCATCAAGAACGTCGGGACGGTTGGTTGCTGCAATCACAATAATGCCCGTATTTCCCTCAAAGCCATCCATTTCTGTCAGCAATTGGTTGAGGGTCTGCTCCCGCTCATCATTGCCACCGCCAATTCCCGCACCCCGTTGGCGACCCACGGCATCAATTTCATCAATAAAGATAAGGCAGGGGGCATTTTCCTTGGCCTTGCGGAAGAGATCCCGCACGCGGGAGGCACCGACACCAACAAACATTTCGACAAACTCTGAGCCAGAGATGGAGAAAAAGGGCACGCCAGCTTCCCCGGCGATCGCCTTGGCCAGCATCGTTTTCCCTGTACCAGGAGGCCCCACCAGCAATACCCCCTTGGGAATGCGGGCACCAACTGCTGTAAATTTCTCCGGTTTTTTCAGGAAGGTGACCACCTCTTGCAGTTCTTCCTTGGCTTCATCCACACCCGCCACATCATCGAACATGACGCCCGTTTTGGCCTCCATTTGGAAGCGGGCACGAGATTTACCGAAGTTCATCGCCTGTCCGGGACCACCGGGCACGTTGCTAGAGCGGCGAAAGAGGAAGAAAAGTCCTCCTAGAAGCAGGACAGGGAAGAGCAAATTGCCCAAGAGGCTCCAGAGAGCACTATCATTGCGGGCTGGATGCACATCGATTTCTACATGCTGCTCCCGCAGTTTACTGATGACCTCTGGCGCTGTGCCGGGCATGTCCACGCGTACCCGCAGGGGTCGGCCGTTAATCAGTTCCGGATCAGAGACATCGACAATGGCAGTGCGACCATTATCGAAAATATCCACTCGACTAATGCGACCGGCGTCTAAGTAGTTGAGGAATCGGCCATAGCTCATGCGCGTACTGGCGGTATTTAAGGGAGGCTGACTTTGATTGAGCATCAAGTTGCTTGCCCCCTGCCATAGCAGAACCCCCATCAGCAGTAGGGGAATTGACCAAAGGAGAACGGTTTTCCAAGAGACTTTCATTGGCGGCGCTTTTTATCAGGTTCTTAACTAAATTTAACATATCCCTCCCCAAGGCGGGGTCTTAGTTCATCATGCCTTCAAGGAGGCGATCGCGCCGTTGTTGGAGAACTGCTTGCAGAAGAGGGTACCCCTGCAGTTCAGGATCCTGTTCTATTAGTTGACTCGCGGCCGCACGCGCCGCCTCTAGGCAATCTTGATCCTCTACTAGGCTTGCGAGGGCAAAATCCGGCAGTCCCGATTGTCGTGTGCCCAGCACTTCCCCTGGACCGCGCAGCCGCAGATCCATCTCGGCAATAAAGAAGCCATCCTGAGACTGAGCCAACACACTTAAGCGTTGCTTGGCCGCCTCATTGCGAGAACTATTCAGCAAGAGACAATAGGACTGTTGGGCACCCCGCCCCACCCGCCCCCGCAGTTGATGCAGTTGGGATAGGCCAAAGCGTTCCGCGTGTTCAATGAGCATCACCGTGGCATTGGGGACATCTACCCCCACCTCAACCACCGTGGTGGCCACAAGAATATCCAGTTCCCCCTTGGCAAAGGCTTGAATCGTTGCATCCTTGTCACTAGATGCCATGCGACCGTGGAGCAGCCCGACCCGAAAATTGGGAAAAATCTCTGTTTGTAATCGCTCGTGCTCGGCAATGGCGGATTTCAGATCCAGTTTTTCCGATTCCTCAACCAAAGGGAGGACAATGTAGGCCTGACGCCCCTGGGCCACTTCACGGCGGATTAAATCGTAGGCATGGGGGCGATCGCACCGTCCCAACACCGTGGTTTGAATCGGCTGCCGACCGGGGGGCAATTCATCAATTTGACTCACATCCAAATCCCCATGGAGGGTCAACGCAAGAGTACGGGGAATCGGTGTCGCCGTCATTGTCAGCACATGGGGCAAGAGTCCCTTGGCTTGCAGCTTTGCCCGTTGCGCCACCCCAAAGCGGTGCTGTTCATCAATCACCACGAGACCCAGCCGCTGAAACGTTACCCCCTCTTGGATGAGGGCATGGGTACCCACCAGCACCGGTAATTCCCCTGTTGCTAATTGATCCAAAATCTGACGTCGCTTGGCCGCGCGTATCGATCCTGTGAGCAGTTCCACCGGCACATGGAGGGGGGTGAGCCATTCAAAAAGCTTGCGATAGTGCTGCTCTGCCAGAACCTCTGTGGGTGCCATCAGGGCTGCTTGGTAACCCGACTGCACAGCCGCCAATAGCGCAATCACAGCGACCACAGTTTTGCCGGATCCCACATCCCCTTGGACAAGGCGATTCATGGGAATCGGGCGCTCTAAATCTGCCAAAATTTCAGCCACCACCCGCTGCTGCGCCCCCGTAAGTCGAAACGGTAGCTGTTGATAAAATTGCTCGATGAGCGCCCCTTGGGGGTTGAGGGGGACACTGGCCTGCTGTTGTTGCTGCCGCCGCCGTTGGAGCAATCCCAGTTGTAGGTAGAAAAATTCATCAAAAATCAGCCGCCGCCGTGCCAGACTCAGTTGGGCTTGATCTGGCGGAAAGTGAATGTGACGCAGCGCCGTATCTAGAGGAATCAGTTGGTGACGTTGGCGTAGCTCCTGCGGTAGGGGATCAGGATAGCCCTGCACCAAGGGCAGAACGCGATCGACCGCACGGCGAATCACATCGGGAGAAACTCCCTCGGCTAGGGGATAGATCGGCACAATACGGCCAATCGTGAGGGAGTCTATTTCTGCCGCAGCATGATCCAGCACTTCCAACTGGGGATCCTCAAGGGTGAGGCCATACTTCGTCAGTTTCACGAGGCCAGAGGCAGCCACAATTGTCTGTGGGGCATAGAGGCGTTTTTGCTGCTCTTGCCATCCGCGTTGGGCATAGCGGGCACCGGCGTAGAAGCGGCTGAGGCGAATTTGACCCGTCCGATCTTGGAGGACAAGTTCCAAAATCGTTAGCTTGGCATTGCGAGGACTGGTAAAACAGTTGCAACGGCGAACTTTACCTACAAGGGTGACGGTTTCTCCGGCTTGCAGTTGCCGAATCGGTACTTGGCGAGCATAGTCAACATGATCGCGGGGAAAGTAGTCAATGAGATCCCTAACCGTGTAAAGCCCCAGTTTTTCCAGCTTGGCAGCAGTGCGATCGCCAATGCCATTGACCGTCTTTAGCGGCTGGTTGAGGAGACGGGGAGGGGAGCTAGTAATAAGTTGTTTGTGGACATCGTGCAGCAGTTGGCGCGTTTGCACCACGAGGTGCTGTCGTTGCGTGGGGGACAGATCGTTGTACTGGGCATAGGCTGCTGCCGTTTCCTGCCAGCGATCGCGCACCTGAACAGGCAGTTGTTGCAGGGGGGCTTGCGTTAACGCTTCGTGTAAATACTCATTGAACCGATAGGTATTGCCCTGAAGGTTGCAAAAGCCCCGCTCCATTTCGATGGCAAGGGCGCGTTGTAGGCGTGGCCAGTCTAGGGACATCGCAGGCCTCCTTTCTAAGGCTCACCATCCATTGCCTCGGAAACGTTGGCTGTCGCGTCTGCGGTTTCATTGGCTTTCCATGTTTGCCACCACGCCCGACTGGCCTTGAGAACCAGATATTGCCGCTGTTTTTTGTGGAGTTGTTTCTGGAGTGTGGCCAGACGAGCCTCCAGCTGACGAATTTGGCTGCGCTGATTGGCAAGGGGGGGATGCTGAAACTCCAGTTCCTCAAGTTGCAGATAAATGGCGGCCATGGGGTGATGGGTGACAGATTCCCTTTTGGACTCACTTGTGTCTTGCTCCTCTTCACCTGCCTCTTGCAGCTTTTGCTCATCCAGCATCATGGTCAGCAAATGAGGAATTCTCCCAAGGGGGCGATTTTCTGCCTTACTGGCAATCTCTAAAATCACTGCGATCGGAGCAGGAGGCAAAATGGCGGCCTGTTGGAGCAGGTAGTTAATCTTCAGCGAACTTTGATAAAGGACTTGGCTCAATTGCTCCGGTAGGGAGGGGGGGTCCTGTTCTTTGGTTGTGTCTTCCTCTGACGGCGCTTCCCCATTCACCGCCTCTTGCCTTGAAGTTGAGTCTTCTTGGTGACGGGGCTGTAGGCCTAAAATCGTGGTTTCCAAGGCGATCGCCAGTTCAACAATCTGACGCTGAAGTTCCTGCCGCTCTGCATCCTCAAGGGTCAAAAATTGCTCTGGAAAGACTTGAGTGCACACCTGATAACTGACCGTGATCAACTGCTGACGGGCAATGGGGGCAAGCATCTCTAGATAGACATCATAAAGCTGACGCATTTCCGCCAAGGCGGCCAATAGCATCCCCTGTAACCCTAAAATTTCCCGCTCAACGGCTTCTAAGTTACCCGACATACACGCCTAAACTGGGAAAACGGCAAAACAGTGCTGCTGCGTTTAGAGGACTGTTTCTACAATCTATTACAAAATCTTGGCGAGGATAGCCTGTTCACCCACTCATGGCAAGATGGTGAGGTCGCAAAGGTGAGGCAAAAACGTGGATATTATTCTCTGGTTGCAAGCGGTTATCCTCGGCTTAGTACAAGGCATTACAGAGTTTTTACCCATTAGCAGCACCGCTCACCTCATTCTCTTGAGTGATGTGTTGGGGTGGAAAAGTGTCTGGCATAAAACAGCCCTTGACGCGATGCAATTCGGCAGTGTGATTGCGGTTTTTGGCTATTTTTGGCAGGACATTCGCCAAATGGTTCAAGGCGGTTGGCAAGCATGGCGGCAACGGGATTGGCAGCGGGAGGAGTGGAAGCTGCTGGCCGGCATTGCCGTGGGCACGATTCCTGCATTGGTGGCGGGACTGATTCTGAAATTGGCCAAGGTAGAACTGGATCGCCCTCAAATCATTGCCACGATGGCGATCGCCATGGCGATTCTCTTGGGACTGGCGGAAAAGTGGGGTGCTCGCAAACGCACCTATCAAGACATTGGCATTTTAGATGGCGTGTTGGTGGGCTGTGGCCAGATGATTGCCCTGCTGCCAGGGGCTTCGCGATCTGGATCTACATTAACCACGGCTTTGTTGCTAGGACTGGAGCGGCAAACAGCGGCTCGCTTTTCGTTTCTGTTGGGTATTCCCACACTGACGATCGCGACCCTTGTCCAAGCCAAAGATGTCTTTGATCAGGGCACCCTGTTTTTTCCTTTAGTGATTGCCACGCTATCGAGCATGGTTTTCTCCTATCTGGCGATCGCTTGGCTGCTGCGATTTCTCCAACGTCACTCCACTTGGGTCTTTATTTGGTATCGCATTGGCTTGGGAGCTGCCCTCTGGGGGGCGATCGCCCTTGGCAATTTGCAAACCTAAGGAACAGTATTTAGCAAAATTTAACCAAATGTGTGGTGAGGATCACAGGGAAATTACGGATGCCTTGCCATACTGAGTGTGGAATGGTGAAAGAAGGTAAAACTGTACAGGGGCGCGATCGCTCTCCAACGAGGTGAAGAAGTAACGTCATATCCGCTCATTTTGGAAAGGGTAGGGAAACCAAAACGTGTGTGGCCTATGTCCAATACGGCACTAAATACTGATAATGCTGATAATGCTGACCTAAAGGGTTCTACCCTCTCTCTGTTGCAGGCCTACCAAGACCGTCCTGCACTGGAATTGCGGAATCGCCTTGTGCAGTTGAACATGGGGCTAGTGCGCAAAGAAGCCCATCGCTGGGTGAAATGCACCCAAGAAAGTTTTGAGGACTTGATGCAGGTGGGTACCTTGGGTCTGATTCACGCCATTGAACGCTTTGACCCTAGCAAGGGCGTTGCCTTTAGCTCTTTCGCCATTCCCTACATTCGCGGTGAAATTCAACACTACCTGCGGGACAAAAGCCCCCACATTCGGGTACCGCGTCGTTGGCAAGCCCTACAAAGCCAAGCCAAGCGGGTTGCTCAGGAGTTACGCCAACAACTGCATCGCCCTCCCACTGATAGTGAAATTGCCCAAGCCCTCGATGTCTCCCTTGAAGAATGGCAAACGGCAAAACTTGCCAGCTACCATACCACACCTGTGAGCTTAGATGCCCCCACCCTCGAAGGGGAAGAGGACAGTGTTTGTTTAGGGGACATCGTGCCCGATCAGCGGTACCAAAGTTTTCAACTAGCTCAAGAAGACCGCATTCGCTTGCAGCAGTGTCTTCAGAAACTAGAAGCCCGCACCTGTCAAATTCTCGAATTTGTCTTTTTGCACGATTTGAGTCAAAAGGAAACAGCTGAACTGTTGGGGCTAAGTGCGGTCACAGTCTCTCGGCAGATTAAAAAAGGCCTGCAAGCCCTTCAACGGATGATGAGTCACGACGACGCTGAGTCGTAAAAACGCATAAAATATATTCATGGCTGATTTTGCTGCCCCTTTAGCGGCTTTAGCGGCACATCGTTGGTTCAAACTCATTAACGGTGCTAGTTTCCAAGATGTTGCCCAAATCTATAACCTGACCTTGGCCTATGCACTAGCAGGCGCTGATTGTATTGATGTGGCCGCCGATGCGGCAGTGATTCACGCGGCCAATGAGGCTTTGACAGTGGCTGAAGGCCTCGGTGCAGCCCGACCCCTGCTGATGGTGAGCATCAATGATGGAGCTGACCCGCATTTTCGGAAGGCAACATTTGATCCGAGTCGCTGTCCACCTGCCTGCGATCGCCCCTGTGAGCGGATTTGTCCTGCGGCGGCCATTCGCTTTGATGAACCCCTGCAGGGGGTAGTGCGCGATCGCTGTTATGGGTGTGGTCGCTGTTTACCCCTGTGTCCCTTCGGCTTAATTACGACCCATGAGCAGCCAGCGGTTTTTGAGCACATCACTCCGCTCATTGCCAAAGGCACCCTTCAAGCCCTCGAAATCCACACCCAACCCCAACGCAATAGTGCTTTTGCCCAACTTTGGCAGCGCGTCCGCCCTTGGGTTCGACATTTGCAGGTGCTAGCCATTAGTTGTCCCCCCGGAGAGGGAGTCATTGACTATTTGCGCTGGATTAATGAGCAAATTCAGCCCCTTGAGTGTGCCCTCATTTGGCAAGCAGATGGGCGTCCTATGAGTGGCGACATTGGCGATGGCGCAACCCGAGCCACCATTCAATTCGGCCAAGCGATTTTAGGGGCAAATTTACCCGGATTTGTTCAACTGGCGGGCGGCACAAATGACCATACGGTTGCTAAACTCAGGGCAATGGGATTGTTAGCCCCACGGGGAATCGCTGGTGTCGCCTATGGTAGTTATGCCCGCAAACGCCTTGCACCGTTTCATGCACTGGCTGAGCAACCATGGCAAACGATTCCCTCTGTCCTTGCAGCGGCTGTTGCCGAAGCAGCTACCCTAGTGTCTTCTTTGAAATCTGTCCCGTCACCCTCTGTACCCTATGGTTGAATTGACTGCTGGACAACGCCAAGTTACCGACGATCTCGATCAACTATTGGCCATCCTCCCACCGCCCTTGGGGCAGTCTCTCACCCATCACCCCCAGCGGGAAGAACTCTTAGAAATCGTCCTTGATTTGGGGCGACTGCCAGAAGCGCGGTTTGTCCACAGTACGCAATACCTTGCCGAGACGCCCGTCAGCCGTGAAATGTTGCAGTATGCCGTGGATCGGGTGGGTGAGTTTAGTGGTGACAATCGCGCCGGCATTGAGCGTACCCTCCACCGCATTAGTGCGTTGCGCAATCGCCAAGGAACCATCATTGGCTTGACCTGCCGGGTGGGGCGGGCGGTCTTTGGCACCATTGGGATGATTCGCGATTTAGTCGAAAGTGGCCAGTCGATTTTGCTCTTGGGGCGTCCCGGCGTGGGTAAAACCACGGCACTGCGGGAAATTGCCCGTGTCTTGGCGGATGAGCTGCACAAACGAGTGGTGATTATTGACACCTCCAATGAAATTGCGGGCGATGGCGACATTCCCCACCCAGCAATTGGCAAGGCGCGGCGGATGCAGGTGGCGCGTCCGGAACTTCAGCATCAAGTGATGATTGAGGCGGTAGAAAACCACATGCCCCAAGTGATTGTGATTGATGAGATTGGCACAGAGTTAGAGGCGCTTGCCGCACGGACAATCGCGGAACGGGGGGTACAACTGATTGGTACAGCCCACGGCAATCAAATTGAGAACCTAATGAAAAACCCGACCCTTGCGGATTTGGTGGGCGGCATTCAATCGGTCACTTTGGGGGATGAAGAAGCGCGGCGGCGCGGCACCCAAAAAAGTGTGCTCGAACGCAAAGCTCCCCCCACCTTTCAAATTGCGGTGGAAATGCTAGAGCGCGATCGCTGGGCTATCCATCTCGATGTAGCTGCCAGTGTGGATCTCCTGTTGCGGGGTCGCCAACCGGCTCCTGAAATTCGCAGTATTGCTGCCGATGGCTCAGTGGTGATTAGCCGCCCCGAACTTTCCCCCCAGCGCTCAGAGGCTAAACCCCTGCCTCAGCGTCCCTCTTGGCGCGACAGTGGCCAGATGCTACCCGTGGTTGATGGCAATAAAGAACCCCTAAGAGCTAATTTTGCCCAGCTGCTTGAAAGAACCTTGGATGCTCCCACAGTTGGTCCCAATGGTGAGGAACTGCCCCTCCATGTTTTTCCCTACGCCGTCAGCCGCCACCATTTAGAGCAAGCGGTTCGCACCCTCAACTTACCTATCGTGGTGACTAAAGACATTGATCAGGCGGATGTGATTTTAACACTCCGCTCCCACCTCAAAGGGGAAAGCAAGCTACGGCACCTTGCCCATATTCATCACCTGCCGGTGCATGCCATCAAAACCAACAGCATGGCACAAATTGTGCGGGGACTGCGGCATCTACTTGGCATAGAAGACCCTAGCCCAGCGGAATCGGCAGATCTCTCCCTCTTTAGCCCAACGGGGAGTGATGATGAATTGGAGGCGCTTGAGGAGGCACGCTTGGCAGTTGAAGAAATTGTCATTCCCAAGGGTCAAGTTGTGGAGTTATTACCGCGATCGGCCAACATTCGGCGAATGCAACATGAACTGATTGAGCACTACCAACTCACTTCCTGTAGCTTCGGTGAAGAGCCAAACCGACGGCTGCGGATTTACCCAAATCTATCGCGTTAATCAGGGATTCACCAGTGCCTGCAAAGAGGCACCCATGCGGTCAATGGGCAAAACATGCTGCACGGCACCGAGGGCAATGGCCTCCTTGGGCATGCCAAAAATCACGCTAGTGGCCTCGTTCTGGGCAATTGTGATGCCACCAACACTGGCGATCGCCTGCATCCCCGCTGCACCATCATCTCCCATTCCTGTGAGCAAGACCCCAACAACGGCATCACCATAGTAAGCTGCTAGGGAGCGAAACATGGCATTTACCGAGGGACAATGTCGTTCATTGGCCGCAGCGGGTGTCAGACAAAACTTGCCGCGGCGATCAATTTCTAAATTCAAATGATCCGGCGCAAAATACACGACGCCGGGCTGAGGCATCTCGCCCGCAGTTGCCACTGCCACCGTCACCCGCAGTTGAGTGTCTTGAGACAACCAACCAATCAGACCGCCGAGAAAGCCAGAACTAATATGCTGGGTACAGACAATCGGTAGAGGGAATGTCGCAGACAGTGGCTGCAAGACTTTAGCAATGGCTTGGGGACCCCCAGTCGAAGCACCAATTCCGACAATAGCGAGGTTTGATGATGAGTGACCCTTGGGCAGCGGTGGCCCTGCAACGCTAGTGGTACTAGGAGGGGTGGGGCGTAGGGGACGGGTAAACACTCTCATGCCTGCCAGCACCCGAATTTTATTCAGCAGTTGGGTGCGGTCGTAGTCGGCTAGCAGACCACTACTCGGCTTGGGAAACACATCAATCGCCCCTACTTGCAACAGCTGAAAGGCCGTTTCTGTTTCTCCTGCTGCCACACTGATCACTAAAATAGGACGCGGATAGCGTGCCATGAGCTGACGGGTTAGCGCTAGCCCATCCATTTCCTTCATGTACAGATCCGTACAGACGACATCGGGCTGGCAGGATGGAATTGCGATTTAGGACGAGCGAGCATCTGAATTTTTCTAATCAAGGTGCTTCTAAGCTCTGGTAAATCAGGGGTGATGGCAGCGGGTTTAGGGAAGAAATCGAGAATGCCAGCCGCTTTGAGATGGGCGATGCTATGGGTCTGCTGGAGGACTTCTGGGGTAGCACTAATCACGAGAATTGGGCGTGGAAACCGCTGTTGAACCGCTTCAATAAATTCAAAGCCCCCCATCCCTGCCATTTCTAAATCGGTACAAATAACGTCGGGCTGAGTCTGCTCAATCAATTGCAGACCCGCAAGACCATCGGCAGCCGTCCCCACGATCTCAACTTCTGAAGAGCCAGCAATGAGCCGTTCTAGAACTTTGAGGGCAACTGGGGAGTCTTCAATGAGAACAACCGTAATTTTAGCCATTGCATGGCATCCTAGGAACCCTTCGTCCGAGTCACCCCTCACTGTCTTGATGACGATCAAGAAAAAACAGGAAAGGAGGCTGCTGAGCGGCTATTCTAATCTAGTTTGAGTGTCTGTTGTTGCTTCTACTGCTGCACGAATGCTGATCCCTGTTTGTCGGCGGATGAGGTTTAGAAATTGTTCGAGTAGTCGATCATTCATCGGTTCTATCCCCTAGGGTATGATCGTATAGGAAATACCCCAGTCTGTCGGCAATCATCAATTAAGTAAATGACACAAGCATACACCCCTGAAGATGTTTGGCGGTTATTGGGGGAACTACTGGAAGCTCAAAAGGAAACAGAACGCCGATTTCAAGAAACTGAGCGTCGTTTTCAGGAGACTGAACGTTTACTGCGGGAAGAAGCTCGTCAACTCAACCAACAAATTGGCAAGCTGGGCAGGGCGAACGCATACTGAAGGAATAAGCAAAGCGTACAGTCAGGCAAAGCAGGAGTGGCTGCGAGGCTTTTTGTAGTTGATGGGAAGACCCTGCGACACTCCTACGATTTTAGTGCATGGGTGCATCGTTACGATTGATGCCACGGGGACACAAAACCAGATTGCCCAGCAGATGATTGAGCAGGGTGGCGAGTATGTGTTGAGCCTCAAGGGCAATCAACGCCATCTGCATAAGGATATGTGCAACAAGTGCTTGAGTGGGCACAGCAGACGGACGTCAAAGACGTTGACCACGAGTTTTATCGAACCGTTGAAGGGGCTCATGGTCGCATGGAGATGCGCCGTTATGGGCTGCTGAGAGCCGCCGAGCGTTTGGTCGATGGGCATCTGTGGCTCAATCTGCGACGGGTGGGCGTGGTTGAATCAGAACGTACGTCAGGACACCTTTGCGAAGGGGGGTGTTGAGGCAAAACGTTTAAGGGCAGGATGGGACGATGACTACCTTGCCCCCGTGGTATCTTCGCCTGATGTGCAGTAGGCTAGTCTATAGTTATCAAGCCTGATCAGTCTCTTTATGGATAACCGTGGCAATGGCTTTGGCTGGGGATTTCTTGCAGGTGCCCTCTTTGGTGGCATTGCGGGTTCCCTAGTCACGCTTTTAGTCAAGGATAAATTGAGCGAAGCAATCACAGGTGACTCTGGACGGCTGAAGGGGGATAAAGCGATTCCTCTCAATGGCAGTGATGACAATTTGATGGAGTCGATGCGGCTAGAGCTAGAGGCAAAAATTGCCCAAATCAATGAAGCGGTGGATGACCTGCAAAACCGCCTCAGCAATGAGGATCAGCCTTGAGCAGCAGGTGAATACAGGTTGGTTCGTGCTAAAGACAACAAATAAAAGACTTGAGACGTAGGGATGTTGCCTCAAGCCCAATCAAGAATCTAACGAAGGTTTCACGAAAATAGGGGACTAGTAGGCTAGACCCATGCTGCGGGTGGTTTCTGCACCTAGATAAACGCGAATGCTCAAAAAGTCAGTAGGACAGGCCGTTTCGCAGCGTTTGCAGCCAACGCAATCTTCTGTGCGGGGGGAGGAGGCAATTTGGCCAGCTTTGCAACCATCCCAAGGCACCATTTCCAGCACATCGGTGGGGCAGGCCCGCACACACTGGGTGCAGCCAATGCAGGTATCGTAGATTTTGACAGTGTGAGCCATGTAATAACCGCTCCTAAAACGATCAGGATGACAGGTGGATGCCCTGCCGCCAACTCAGGAAGCCCCTAAGCTACGACAATAAGGGCAGTCTGGAGATAAATACCGAGATTTAGGATACCGCAGTGGTTGATTGCTGGGCGGGGTGGATGAGCAAACTTCAAAGAATGTAACTTTTTTGTAAAGTCTGGTAAATTTACCTATTGTGGGGTCAATCTTAGTCAAAACAGTTTTTAATCTGTGGTGCTTGCCTGCATTGAGGAACTTGAAGGGGTTCTATGGATTCCAAGTACAGTGTAGTCGGATGCGTTGTGTGTGGTGGTCAATGTCTTGGAAGTGGTTATTCCTTGCTATGTGTAGTGCAGGTCTGCTGCTGGCGCCTGTGCCTTTACCTCGTTCCATGGCTCAAACCTCTCCGCGCACAGATGTGATTGCTCCGTGGGAGATCATGAACTATGCCCGCGTGGTTCTGGAAATTGAACCCATCCGCCAAAAATATTATCGTCAAGCTCAGGCAGCTTTCCAAGGTCAAGTACCCCGCAACTCTTGCTTTGGCATGAATCCCCAAAATATCCCCAGTGGCTTGGAGACCATTTGCGCCAACTATGTACGCGAGGCAATGCAGGTGCTGAGGAAATATAATATGTCTCTAGAGCAATTCAATGCGATTACACTGCGAGCACAGCAGGACAGCGCCTTTAGCCAACGTATCCAAGCCGAAATGTTGCGGTTGCAACAACCTTGATCATACTTCTTCATACTCAATACCTCTGTGCAACCAACTCTTAGTATCATCACGGCAACTTATAATGCTGAGAATTATCTTTCCCGCTTGATTGCTTCCTTGGTTGCTCAAACTGATCCAGATTTTGAATGGGTGGTTGCTGATGGCGGTTCTACAGATCGCACATTAGAACTAATCAACGAAGCAAAATCACAATTGAAGACAATTACTGTAGATTCGCGCCCAGACTTCGGAATTTATGATGCTTTGAATCGTGCCGTGAAGCTAGCCTCTGGTGACTATTACGTGGTTGTTGGGGCAGATGATGTTTTATTTCCTGAAACGGTTGCCCACTACAAGACAGCTTGTGCAGAAACTCATGCGGACTTGATTACAACCTGCTACTACGATGGCGATCGACTAGTCACAGGTATTCAGCAGCCAGCTTGGGAATGGCTAAGGGGAATGCATGCTTATGTAACTGGCCATGCCGTAGGTTTAGCAATTCGGCGGGACTTGCACAAGGAAGTTGGAGAATACTCTCGCTATTTTCCGTTGCTGGCAGATCAGTTGTTTATTTTGCAAGCCATACATCAAGGAGCTAAGGTTGTTCTTAGAGATTTTATTGCTGGACGTTACTATCCCCAAGGAACTAGTAGCCGCAATGTACTGGGTTTCATTCTCGAGCTGTACCGTATTCAAGTCAAAATGGGACATTCATTGACTTTCCAAACTCTGCTGCTTCTCTACCGGCTCATCAGATGCTGGCCTCGCATTCAGAAACAGAGATTATGATTTCCGTTGTTATTCCTCTATACAATAAGGCTGCCCATATTGGTCATACCCTTGAGTGTGTTTTACAACAAGCTAGCCCAGCGGCAGAAATTATTGTGATTGACGATGGTTCTACGGATGGCAGTGCTGCTATTGTTCAAGAATTTGTAAGTCAGGGCGTACGCTTGATTCAACAGACAAATCAAGGGGTTAGTGTCGCTCGCAATCGAGGATTAGCAGAAGCGACTGAACCATACGTTGCTTTTCTGGATGCTGACGATGAGTGGTTGCCTGAGCATCTCACAATACTGCAAAGGCTGATCCGAGATTTTCCAAACGCTGCTCTGTGGAGTACTTGTTGTGTTATTCGTCGAGATGGTGAGTATCGTTTACCCCCTTCTCCCTTTTCAGAAGGATGGCGAGGAATAGTTGATCCTTTCTTTGAAGCCTATGCCAAGGGATTGAGTATTGTGACTTCTTCAACTTGTTGTGTGCGTAAAGAGCATTTATTAGCTGTGGGCGGTTTTCCAGTGGGTGTAAAACTCAATGAAGACTACATCACTTGGTGCAAGCTAGCTCTGCGATTTCCTGTTGCCCATGAAGCCACAGTGACAGCAATCTACAATCAGGATGCAGAGAATCGCTGCGGCGAACCTCAAACACTTCCTATTCCTGCCTCATTACCTTTTTTAGTAGAACTTTTACATTCTCAAGCAATGCCTATTTATCACTACAGGGGCATTCAGGCTTGTTTCCAGCGGGTTGCCTTAGCCACTTTAACCCATGCAAAAATTCAAGGGGCTTCAGTAGATGTAATGAATCTGCTACGTCTGGCGTGGCGGGGGAAATGTTATAAAGCAATACTTGCGCTGGCTTTGCTGAATGTTTTGCCGACAGGTCTTTTGAACCAAATCAAGTCCCTACGACATCAACATCAACGACAACAAGCCCAGCGCATTTTTTCTGGTAGGGAAGGGGCTAGCTTTTTCTAGGCGCAGCCACAGCCTGTATGGCCACAACCACCGCTTTGTTTGCAGGTGCCGTTGGCGCAGGCTTCGGAGCAGTAGGGCTTGCCTTCAACCATGATGGCATCGCTGAGGGAGACAACACACAGGCAATGGGGGCAAGCACATTTCATTTGGGTAACGGTTGTCATGGCTGTTTTCTCCAAATAGGTGACACAAGGGAGGTATGCTTCACCTCTCTTTTAATATATCTGAACGGTTGTTCAAATATCAATTAGTTAGCACCTGAACAATGCCTATGATGGAAGTATGAATCCTAAAACCATTGCTGCTCCTCATCCCCATCATCCCGAAGCGTTGGCAAGGGCAAGCGATCGCCTGCTCTCTACGGAAAAAGCCCAACGGATGGCGCAATTTTTTGGCCTGCTGGCTGATGCGAATCGGTTGCGAATTGTGGCCTTGCTTGCCCAAGGGGAGTTCTGTGTCGGCGATATTGCCGTGGCATTAGACATGAGTGAATCAGCCGTCTCCCACCAGTTACGGATACTCAAGGCCATGCGACTGGTGAGTTTCCGTCGCCAAGGACGACATATCTTTTACCAATTGCTGGATCACCACGTGCTGGCGCTCTATGAGGCGGTGGCGGAACACTTAGATGAGGAAGATTCAGAAACAGCCTAGGGAGAAGGGCAAGTCGGTGGCGAGGCAATGCTGGAACCCGAAGAAGCGGCTTCTAAAATTTGGGTTGTGGTCAATGTTGTGTACGTGGCGTAGGTGCAGCCTGTGTACGCTTTCAATTCTAGACGCTCAGGGGTGGCTTGGAATTCCGCGTAGTTACTATTCGCAACGGTGATCCCGTAATCATAGTCGGGCGTATCACTAAAGCCGATTTGTAAACTTGCGATGTCAGTGGTGAATGTGGGATTGGCTAAACGGTAGGCTTGCTGGGCACGGTTCACGGCGCCAATATTGGTTTTGGCTTGAGATTCACGGGCTTTGGTGGCTTGATTCAACATTGAGGGGAGGGCGATCGCCGCCAAAATCGCAATAATAATGACAACGACGAGCAGTTCAATGAGGGTAAAGCCCTTGGAGAGGATGAGCGATCGGTAGAGCCAAGGCAGGTTGGAACGATAAGGAGACATAAGAGTGCTCCAGTATTGGACTCGTCTTTACTCTCAAGTGTTCCCACAGATCTCCGTAAAATTACAGAGATCTCCTCTATAACCCCAGTAGTTTTTTCTTGGCCGCTTGGAACTCCGCTTCTGAGAGTAGCCCCTGCTGGTACATGGCCATGAGTTGTTGCAGTTGCTCTAGGCCAGAGGAACTCGCCGAAGCAGTGGTTTCAGATGTTGGTTCAGGTTGGGGTGGGGATGGTTCAGGGACAGGGGGCGTTGGCGTGGGGCTAGGGGTTGTAGGTGCCAATTGAGCCAATTGGTAGGTTCGGATTACCTCTTGGAGAATGGCGGCTTCCCGCTTGTATTCAAGGCTATCGCGCCCCCCAGCTTTATGGAGTTCTTCCTCGCGTCGCTTCAAATAGTTCAGTAAATGCTCATAGAGAGCTTGCTTTTGTTCTGGGGTTTCGGCTGCTTTGAGGATAAGCGTGACTTGGCGCTGAATTTCCTCTAAGTCGGGACGGCAGGCCAGTACCTCTAGGACTTGGGTCACTTCCTCCCAGTTGGCGGCAATGTCCACATCTTCAAGGCCAACGGCCGTATGGCGCGTATAGCGGATTGTGGCTTCACGGGTAGCACGGTTTTCCGCTTGTTTGAGAACATTAAGGGCGCGCGCAGTTACCACGAGTTTCAAAATCTGTGGGTTTTCTGGGAACACATCCCAGAAGGGGGAATCCTTTTGTAGATGGACAGGGATAGGTAGATCGCGGTTTTCCCCGCGCAGGCGGGCACGTTTGGCAGTAATCATTTGGCCTCGCCAATCTTGATAGGACTGGCGTAGTTCGGGCATGCCCTCAATACAGCGCAATGAAAAGCCGCCCATCTCTTGGACAAAGACAATCCGATGGCGCTCGCGATCGCCCAAGGGCTTGATATCATCACTCGTAATACTTTGGCCGTTGGGTTTGACGAGGTTTTTGAGCAGGGGAATCAGTTTTTTCGCAGCCAAATCGGTAGTATTTTCACCGCCGACAATGGCGATATTCGTATTCACCGAGGGGGTAAAGCCAGCATCGCGCCCACTCATGACCGCTTGGGAGAGCAACAATAAGGGCTTTGATTTCTGGTAGGCCATGCGCAGGACACTGAGGATGTCTCCTTCATCGTTGCGATAAACCTGCAACAGGCGATCGCAGGCGGTGAGATCCCGCACAAGGCGGCTTTCTTCTGGCGCGTTTTGCACGGTGCGCTGTACCGTTTCTTGGATAATCTCCCGCAAGTCACTCTCTTGAACATCCGCCAGTTGTGCCAAATCTAATAAACGCATGACCTCATTGGCAGTGCGGGTTTCCTTCCAGAGGGGACTGGCCTCTCGCAACACCGTTGTTGCCGTGGTGGTACAGAGTTGATTGAGACCAATGGCAAATGTGGACTGCACCCCGGTATTGGCACCTGCGTAGCGCTCTACTAGGTCTTGGTAAAGGTCATTGAGTTCTTGGCGATCGTAGAGCTTGACGCCGTTGATCCGCAGGGCATCAGCACTATCGGCTTGACTATCGGCCATTGCCTTGAAGCTATCCCGTAAATTCAGGAGCCGCTGGTTGAGTTTGGCAAGGCGCGCTTCCATTCCCTGGAGCCACTCTTCTAGCTTGGTCAGCACCTCTTTGGCCAGAAAGCGGGCTTTGGCTTGAATGATGGCATTGAAACTACCCTCAATTCCCTCTAGAGCCTGCTGACAAAATTCCTCCATTTTTGCTTGCTTGGAAATGCCAAAGAGCTGACTAAAGTGCCGGATGTCTTGGAGGGCATTGTCGTATTGCTGATAACGATTGGTGATATTGGGATGCCAAGTTTGCTGGATTTCACGGTCATATTTTTCCTTTTGGCTCATAAAGATTTGGCGAATTTGCAGCAGAAAGGCATTGGCAAACTTTGGCCCGCGATTGCGATCCTCAACGATGCGGTAGAACTCCTCCTCAAGACTTTGGCGAGCTTGCTGGATGATCTGATTGCGGTTGTCGTACATGCGTTGCAAAAAGTCACCGTGGAGGCGCTCATCGGGGCTATGTTCGCGCAAGTGGGCAGCACGGTAATTGTCCACCTGTTCACTGAGCCAAGGCACAAACTGCAAAATTTTCCCCCTTTCAGCTCCAATCATGCCCGCTACTCCCTGTTGGGTACATTCAAGGAGGTTTTCACGGCTAATTTGGTTGCGCAGCTCATTCACCCAGCGGGAGATTTCTTGCATGTAGGGGCGATCGCCCGCCGCTGCTAGAGCCAAGACCAAATCCATATCCAGTAGGTTCATGGGTTTTAGGAGGCTCTGCGTCACCTCCAAGAGTTGCGGTGGCAGTTGTACGGACTCGTTGAGCCACCAGCTCATAAAGTCTTGGCAGAGGCGATAGGTCAAGGAGGCGCGAATTTGGGCAATGGGAATTTCGACACTGGAGAGGCCAAAGGCCATGAAGTTTTTGGGATAGCCTCGACCCCCGGCATCCTGAGAGGCCCAAGCGGCCTTAATGTTGTCACGGATCGAGCGTTTGTGGGGAGCAAAGTCGGAGGTGAGATCCAAAAAGATATTTTGAGCAATCATTTCGCGGATCTCATCGAGCTTGAATTCACTCTCGCCGTTTTTGGTGCCTACGAGGTAGGTAAAGTCAAAGGGGGGCGAGTTGTAGCGAACTTCATCATTGAGACTACTGCTAAATTGGGCCATGTACTCAGTGCGGTAGTCAGAAAAATAACTGAGTTCCATCAGGGCGGCGTAGCCATTGGCCAGCACGCGATCGCCAACACTAATGGCGGCAAAGGCATTGGGCATGGGCACAATTGCAGTTATAAGGGGACTCGACTGCCCCTTGAGCCAGTGGCGCACACAATAGCCGAGGTCAATGAGCATACCGCTACCCGTGCCCCCCGAGAGGGAACCGGTAATAAAGACATTGAGGCTACTATTGTTGACCTTCAGCCCATAGCGGCTCTGCATGAAGGCTTCATGGCCTTTGACGCGATCGCTCGCCGCTTGGAATTTTTGCTGAATGGCATGGTAATTGCAAAAGAAGGCAAACCGCCCACAGGCACGAATTTGTCCGGCTCCTGCCTCTAAAGCCGTAATGTTGCGCTCTAATTCCTTGGGAAACCAAGAGGCAATCCAAGGGTAGTTGTCAAGGTTTTGAATAATTTGCTGCACGTTTTTGCCACTGACACTGGCCCAGTGTTTTTCGTTGTCCTTCAGGGGAGAACCCGCTGCGAGGGGGTTGCTCACTTTGTAGTCGCGATCGGTGTCAATGGCGAGAAAACTAATCACGGGAAACTGTTTTAGGCTACCGTAGGTTTCCTCAACTAACCGCCGCACCCGCGATAGCACTTCAATGCCTGTACCACCTACGCCAACAATCACTGTCGGAACAATGGACTTTTCCTCAACCTGTGCAGGCATGATTCCAGTCTCCGTGACAAGTCATCCCCATCCTAGCAAGGATGTCCGCGAAATCTGGTGATCGCAATGTTTGATAAAAAATTTTTGCAGCAATACAATCTGATAGTTTTATCCGCTGAGCGTCACTACAGCAGCAGGACGACCTGCAAGCAGTTGGGTCACCGTTTGCAATAACCCTTGGGGTTGAAAGGGCTTGGTAATGTAACCATTGGCACCCAGTTGAAAGGCTTTTTGGCGGTGGGTGTCCCCTCCCCGTGACGTTAACATTGCGACCGGTAAATGGCGTAAGCGCCCCGAAAGACGAATCGCCTCTAGCAAACCATAGCCATCGAGGCGGGGCATCTCGATATCGGTGATCACAAGGGACACCTGATCCCCTTGGCCAAGGAGAAAATCCAATGCTTCCTTGCCATCGCGGCATTGCACGACATCGTAGCCCGCCTGCCGCAGCACACGATCCAAGAGCCGTCGCACAGCAATCGAATCATCAACAATCAGCACTTGGGGTATGGTGCGCTGCCGAGCTGTGGCTGTCACTAGGGAGGCCGGTACCTCCATGGGCGTGAGCAGCACTGTAAAGTTGTCGGGAGCCAGAACTGGCGCCACTTCACCGCTTCCCAGAACCGTACACCCCATGATGTAGGGGGGCACAGGTACCGTTTGATCAAAGGGTTTGACCACCAGCTCTCGCTCGGCAATGAGGTAGTTCACTGCCAAGGCCACCGCCTGACCGGCGACATCCACAACCACACCCACACCAAGGGGCTGGTTTGGGGCACTCAGGGGACGCTGATAGGGCAAGAATTGATGCAGTGGATACAAGGGGATAGATTGTCCTTGCCACTCAATGGTGGCGCTGGGGTGGCGAATATCTGTGTATTCCTTCAGGGCAATGACTTCGCGGATACTCAGATCTGGGATGGCCAAGGTTAGCTCCCCGACTTGACACAGCACCATGGGCAGCAGACTGAGCGTCAAGGGGAGAGTAAGCGTAAAGGTCGTTCCCCGCTGGGGTTCAGTACTAATCTGAAGGCGCCCCCGCGATCGCTGGACTTGCTCGCGCACCACATCCAATCCCACCCCCCGACCGGAAAGATGACTCACCTGCTTGGCGGTTGAAAACCCCGGTACGAAGAGAAATTCCAAAATCTGCTCGCAGCTCAGGTGGGGAACTTTTTCGGGAGAGCAGAGCTTGAGTTCAACGGCCTTTTGGCTGACACGTTGGAGATCAATCCCCCGACCATCATCGGCTACCTGAATTTCCACGGCATTCCCCCACAGTCGTGCTCGTAGCCAAATCGTTCCAGTGGGGGACTTCCCCAATTGTTGCCGCTCTTGGGGAAGCTCAAGGCCATGGTCAAAGGCATTGCGCACGAGATGGGTCAAGGGTGCCTTGAGTTGCTGCAAAATCACTTGATCCACAAGGGTATCGCCCCCCTCAATCACCAGTTGAACCAGTTTATGGTGGCGATCGCCCAAGGTTTGCACAGCGGTCACAAACTTTTCTGCCAGTTGCCGAAAGGGCACCAAGCGGGAATTTGTCAGTTCACCGTACAGACTGTTTAAGTGCTGGCGGTTGAGATCAAGGGCTTCTTGGAGATCGCGGTTGAGCAGATCAATATCAGCGCCTGTCTCCTGAATCCGCACCAGCAATTCTTGAAAATCTTGGAGCGCGGTGTGCAGTTCTGTGTAGCGGTCAAATTGCAGGGCATCAAAGTCACTATGACCATTCGCAGCTAAACCTCGACTCCCAAGGGGGGTGGCCAAGCGATCGTAGCAGGTCTGCACCTGATCGCGAATGGGGCGAAATTGCTCAAGGCGGTGCTTAAGTTCGCGATTGGCACGCAAAAATTGCTGTTGATAGAGGGTGAGGCGCTCTTGGCCAATGAGCAATTCACTGACGGTGTTGCCTAAGCGTTCCAGCTTACTGACAGGAATCCGCAGGTAATTGTCTTCTAAGGGCGCTGTCTCAGGAACTGCAGGGGGGGTAGGGGTCGGTAACTTGGCTAGTTCTGCCTGCTGCAATTGCCGAAACTCAGTGACAACGGCGGGCACTAATTCCCCAAGGGGCAAATCCGCTGCGAGCTTCGGTAATTCTGCAGCCAGTTGCTGCAACCAAGGAATGGCGTACTGCTCCGCGAGGGTTTGGGTGGTGCCAATCAGGTGGGCTAAGGCAGTCTCCCGCTCGGCATCCGTGGCACTTGCCTCTAGAGTCTGTAGGGATTCCTCAAGGGTCTGGGTCAAAGCGGTGCGTAAATCGGGAGCAGCAGGGGTGGCTGCTGAGGGTGCTGAGACTGTTCCTAGGAGTTCTGTCAGTGCCTCAAGGAGGGCTTGGTAAAGCGGTGTGGGCATTAGGGAATGGTTTTGTTTGGCTGCCGCGAGGAGTTCTTGAGCTTGTTCAATACCCTGCACTAGGAGCCTGTGGGCACGGGGGCGATCCCCCATGCGACCCTCTTTGAGGGCTTCCAGAACATCCTCTAGGCGATGGCACAAGCCCTGTAGCTCACTGAGTTGGGCAATCCCAGCCCCTCCCTTGAGGGAATGCGCCGCCCGCATCAGGGTGTTGTAATCCTCAGCCGTATAGTGACGCTCAGGATCAGTCGCGACCTGCTCTGCCCATTGTTCGAGAAGTAGTAAATACTCCGGCGCATCCTCGTAAAGGAAGCAATGGCGTGCCTCTTGGGTAATGGCATCAAGGTCGGCAGCATTGAGGGTCATAGACTACCCACCCTTAAGCATCCACACGGAACCGCGATACAGAGGCTTGCAGTTCTGCGGCAACAGCCACTAGGCTTTCCATAGCATCCACCACAGCAGCAGCGGCTGAAGTTGTTGTTTGTGCCATCTGGGCAACCCCCTGCATAATCTGCGTCACTTCTGCGGCCGTGGACGTTTGGGAAGCAGTACGCTCAGAAATCATTTGCAGCCGTGAATCAATCTGCTGGTTGAGGCGAGCGAGTCCCTGTAATGTTGCTTTGGTTTGACTCACCAACTGGGTGCCCTTGACCACCTGCGCCGTACTGCCCTCCATTTCCTGAAGCACCTCAGCCGTCTCCTGCTGAATCCCCGTCACCAACTGCTCAATATCCCGCGCTGAATCGGTCACCCGCTCGGCCAAGCGGCGCACCTCATCGGCCACCACCCGAAAGCCTTGGCCATGTTCCCCGGCGCGTGCGGCTTCAATCGAGGCATTAAAGGCCAAAAGGTTGGTTTTCTCAGAGATGCTGGAGATGATGTTGATGATTTTGGAGATCTCTTGGGAGGATTCAGCGAGGCGTTTCATTTTCTTGGCGGTGTCGGCCACACTGAGGCGGATATTTTCCATACTCTCCACGGTGGTGTCCATGGTTGCATCCCCCAATTGGGCTGCCGTCAACCCCTCCGCGGCGATCGCGGCTGCTTCTTGGGCAGAATTGGCGACTGCTTGCACTGAGGTGGCCATCCTCTCAACCGCTTCTACGCTGCGATCAATGTCGGCAGCTTGCTGGGTTGCCCCTGCCACAAGTCCGGCGATCGCCTCTTGGGTGGTTTGGGCAGCGGCCTGGACTTGGTTGGCAGCGGTCTGGACTTGCACGACAATTTGCCGCAAACTGCGTACCGTGGCATTGAAGGCATCGGCAATGGATCCCATTTCCCCTTCGTCCACCTTGGCGCGGACGGTGAGGTCTCCCCGCTGTGCCCCTTCAATATCCAACAGTAGGTTAATTACCGCCTCCTGCATTTTCATCCGCTCTTGGCGCTGCCGCTGTATCTCTGCTTGGCGTTGGGTTTCAAGAGTTTGGATCTGGTCTTGCTGCTGTTGCAGTTGCGCCACCAAGGCAGCAATCCCTTGGCCAATGGCTGCTAGTTGGGGATCGCTGAACTCGGGCAAGGGTGTGTCCCACTGTTGCTGATGGAGTTGTCCAAGCCAAGCCTCTAGCGTATGCAACCCTTGCCGCAGCTGTTTGATTTGGCCACGCCCCAAGGGGATGGGCGTCGGCACAGGCGGAGGACTCGGCGGCGGGGGGGCTGGTATCGGTTGGACAGTAGGGCTTCCCTGCAACAAAGCCAAGGCATTGCGGGCACTTTGGCCAAAAATTCCCTGATCCGCATCGGCGATCGCCTGATAGAGGGCTTCAGCGGCGCCAATCTCACCGGCTTGCTCTAAAGCGGTGGCCAAGGATAACTGTAGCAAACGATCCGTTGGCTCCTCCTCAAGCAGAGCACGCAGGGTCGGGATATCCTGAGTGAGAATGGCATTGAAGTAGCGATCGCTCAGGGAGGTGGTGGGGGTAGAATTCGCAAGGGAGGTCATAGGGCAGAGGAGGGTGAACGGGCTATACTTGCAAAAATGGCCTCAACATTCAATAGTAAAATCGGTACACGATCAAACTGCACAAACCCCTGCAAGTACTGCTGCACCTGCCGTTGAAGTCGCTGGGGCACGGGCTGCTGCTTTTCGGGCGGAACATGGATGATCCCCCGCAGTTGACTGACGACACAGGCGAGTTGACGCGGCGATGATCTGTCCGTGTCTCGCATGACTAGTGCCGTCCAACGTTGGTGGGGCGATCGCCCCCAATCATGCTGCACCCCCAGCAATTGCAATAGGTCGAGCATCCATAATAACCGCCCCCGCTGGTTACTAATGCCCAAAAGGGCAGCTGAAACCCCCGGCATCAGACAAATATCCCGTGGCTCTAGGCTAAAGACCTCAGCGGTTTGCTCAAGGGGAATCGCTACATTCACCCGTCGGGGAAGCTCCACATGAAAGTATTCTTGAATTGCCGGCGTACTCACAGGCATCATTTCAAATTAGGACTTCAAATTAAGACAGCGGCGGTAGGTATTCGTTGATGGTTTCAATCAACTCTTCGGGTTCAAAGGGCTTGGTAATGTAGGCATTGCCCCCCTGACGCAATGCCCAGAATCGATCAAAGTCCTGATCCTTAGAAGAGCAAAAGATAATCGGTACTGTCTTGAGGAGGGGGTTTGCCCGCACTTCCCGACACAGTTCCAAACCATTGACGCCGGGCATCACAATATCAAGCACAATCAAATCGGGGGGCTGATGACTGGCCAACCATTCCATTGCTTTTTCTGCTGTTTCCGCCACGTGGGTTTGGTGTCCCAATTTCTCTAAAATTGAGACAATCATGGTTTGCTCTGTGCGGGAATCCTCAACGACTAGCACCTGCTTCATGAATGACTCTCCATCGCCGCAGTCTGGGTAAATCGCTCTGCTAACGATAGTAACTCCTGTGGGGTAAAGGGCTTCGTTAAATAATCCGTTGCACCCACCATGCGTGCCCGAATCCGATCCACTAACCCATCGCGCCCTGTGAGCATGACCACTGGCACATCCTTAAGGGTTTCCGTCTGCCGCAGCTGACGGCACAGCTCGTAGCCATCCATTTCTGGCATCGAGATATCCATCAAGACTAAGTTAGGCTTGGTGTCATTGAGGGCACTCAGGGCATGGGTCGGCTCCATCAAGCCCAGTACCCGATAACCACAGGTCTCCAAAATGAGGCGGACGTTGCGCTGAATGGTGCGACTGTCGTCAATACAGGCGACAATGGGACGGGTATCACTAGTGGGCGCATTGTAGGGATGCTGAGCAATCAACCCATTCACGAGGGCGGGTTGCAGTAACTGGGCAGTGGCGATCGCCTCCATGCGCAATTGAGTCGCCACCTCATAGAGTACAGGTGTCTGCTCCAAGAGTTGAGGCAATGCAGCGGCAATATCGCCGCCATAATCCATCGGCCACAGATCAGCGGGAATTCGCTCAGTGGTGGTGAGCACCAGCCGTTGCAGCGGCGAGTTCAAATAGGTGCGCACCTGTACCGCTTGGGTAATGGCTTGCCGCAGGTGACTCAGGGTTTGCTTGATCGGCACACAGAGCACCAAGTGATCGAGACCCGCCACTCGCTCCACCCGCACTGAGGCTTGGGGCATGGCAAAGATATGAACCAGCGCTTCTTGACTAAAGAGAAAGAGCAGCTTACGCAGTTGGGGAAGGGTCAATTGCCCCTGTTGCCAAAGACGACAGAGATACTGATACTCCGTTTCATCGGCTGCCAATGTGGTGCTGAGTTGGGGGCAATAGCGTTGACACAGGTAGTTGAAGCGTTCCTGATGCCCGACAGTGCTATTGGCGTAATGCAGTTGACCATTGCCGACATAGAGGTTCCAGCCGATGGAGGAATCCTTCGGATCGGTAAAGGTTAAGTGACCGGAGAGGCGATCGCCAATCACCTTTTGGATCACTCGTGCGGGAAATGCCAATGCTTTGTCGCCCACTTGCGCTACTGAACTTGACGTAGGTGTACTCGTCGTCATAGAAGTCGTACCTTTGACAATCTGATAAACCACCGACTCAGCAACAGAGAACTACTGCGTTGAAGAACTCGTAAATTTTTTGGCACTGTTTGTGTCAGAGAATTACCAGTACCCAATATTCAAACTTTGAACTTGTTTCAAAAGCAGGCTGGTTTGCCGCTTTTTTCTTAAGATCGAATGCCCCAAAATTCACTGTATGATAGGCTGCTACTCCTTATGATGTGCAGCCTCACCTTCGAGGAGCGCTGTCGCTACTCCCATCCTTCGAATCATACCCCCTCCCAATCTGTCGATTTTTCAGTATTTTTGCTGTAATCCTTATTCTAAGCCTCGCGTCCCGTTGGAAAATGTATTCTACTTAACGCTTTTTGTCTAGACACCTGACACATTATATTAAGGAAAACAGTTGAGGCGGATTCTAAAAGGGGGGCTTGATAAGTGTTGCAAAAGAGGCAATACTGATTTGATTATCTGATAGTAACAATAGCATCTATTGTACATAAAAGGGCAAAATGGCTTCTTTTTGCCTCTGCAACGTCAGCACACCGTAGGTTCGTTTTGATGTCTCCCCTCGAATGGTTGACTAACTTATTTCCTCTCTGGGTGCTGCTTACGGCAATTGTGGCGCTGCTGTATCCACCCCTCTTTTTGTGGGTGAGTAGTGATCTCATTGTCTGGATCCTGATGATTGTCATGCTCGGTATGGGGATCACCCTGACTTGGCAAGAGTTCCAAGCCGTAGGTCTGATGCCCCGCACCGTAGTCCTAGGCTTTGTCGCCCAGTACGTGATTATGCCAACTGCAGGATGGCTGGTTGCCCAGCTATACCAGTTACCCACCCCCTTTGCCGTGGGGCTGATTTTGGTGGCTTGCTGCCCCGGGGGGACGGCCTCGAATGTGGTGACGTTTATTGCGCGCGCCCATGTGGCGTTGTCAGTGGTCATGACGCTGTGCTCAACGCTGGCAGCGATTATTTTGACCCCCCTGTTAACCAAGCTCTTGGCGGGTCAATATGTCGAAGTCAATGCACTCCAGTTATTCTGGGGAACGGTACAGGTGGTGTTGCTGCCGATTCTCGTCGGCTTAGCTTTGAACACCAAAGCGCCCAACTTGGTGAAAAAAGTACTCCCCATTTCTCCCTTTGTTTCAGTGTTGGGTATTTGTGTCATTTGCGGTGGCGTGTTTGCGGCGAGTGCCAAGGCGATTCTCAGTCATGGTTTGCAACTGTTGGCAGCCGTTGTTTCCCTCCACAGTTTGGGCTTCCTCGGCGGTTATTACCTCGCACGAGCAGTGGGCTATTCGGAACGCACCTGTCGGACGATCGCCATCGAGGTGGGCATGCAAAACTCTGGGTTAGGAGTGGCGCTGGCGCGGCAAGCCTTTGCGAATCCGCTTACCGCAGTACCCTGTGCAATTTCTGGGGTTGTTCATTCCCTGATGGGTAGTCTCTTGGCAGGTATTTGGCGGTGGCAGCAGGGAGCAGCAGTTCCCAAAATTTGAGGCTCCTTCACGATAGATTGAAAAATGTTTGCGCCCTGAGTATCGTCATGACAGCTTCTTCTCCCGTGTCGACAACAACTGCCCCCTCATTCACCCCAGTGGCAATCCCCCGTCATGATCTCACAGTTCCTCTTTGGTTAGCGCTGGCGATCGCTGCTGTTGCCACAGTGATCCTTTACATTTTCTTTTTGCCGCTCCAAGGGACGTACATTGGCCAACTGCTGCTCAATCGCGGATGGACACAACCGGTGGCCGTCTTTTTTGCTTGGATCGTCTTGGTGTTTACGATTTTGAAGGCGATCGCCCTCTTTCAGCAAGCACCCAGTCTGCGGCAAATCTGGATCCCCGCCAACTATCCCTTCATCTCGATGCGGGATATTTTGCAATTGCAGCAAACCCTTGCCCAACGGCGGACGCTGCTGCCCAATCGCTGTGCCCGTGTTTTAGGAGTGTTTCTCAGTAGTGGCCAGCGAGAGATTGCCGTTGAAGCCGCCGCAGAAGATAGTGGCAGTGCCGCAGCAGTCACCGATGCCTCCTATACGATTCCCCGTGTCCTAGTCTGGGCGATTCCCTTGTTGGGCTTTATTGGCACCGTGGTTGGGATTAGCCAAGCGGTCAGTGGCTTTTCCAGTTTTTTGGAGACGGCTCAGGACGTGAACCAAATCAAGGAGGGGATTGGCGGTGTAACGACGGGGCTAGCGGTTGCCTTTGATACCACACTCGTGGCCTTGGTGCTGAGTGTTCTAGTCATGATCCCGATGGTGATTGTTGAGCGCTGGGAGAATAAGCTGCTGCTGCAAATTGACACCTACATTAACGATCAACTGCTGCCCCGCCTCCCCGTTACGAATACGCCCGCAGGGGTGGATCGCGAAACTCTCCAAGAAGTGGTTCAGGAAACAATTCGCGCGGAGTTGCCCACGGAGGAACGGCTACAACAACTGTTGGACAACTTAAATCAACTAGCCCGTGCCGTGGTCAGGGATCGACAGCAATTTGTGGCCACACTGGAGGAGCGTCAGCAACAGTCCATTGAGCAGTTTGAGCGCCTCGTGACCCAAATTCAGCACAGCCAAGGGGAACTACTGGCGCGTGTCAATCAGGAACAGACCGCCATTGCCCAGGAACTGCGGCAACAGAGCCAATACATTGCTCAACTCTTGGCTGAGAGCGATCGCACGCTGCAACAGCGGCTGCAACTTCTAGAGACGCTCCATCAAGCCTTGCAGGCGCTAGCGGATACCGGCAATTTGCAACTGCTGCTTGATAGCCTCAACCACACCTTGGCGAATCTGCAACCGGTGCTGCGACAATTGGCTCAACCCCGCCGTGTGACCCTTGTGGAGCAACCTAGCTCCTTGGAAGCGGCCGATCGCTAGACCGCGAGGAATCGTTGAATCACTTCTTGACTGAGATCACTGGTGGGACCAGAGGCAACAATACCCCCCTTTTGCATCGCATAGTACCAGTCCGCCTCACGGACAAAGTGGAGGTGTTGCTCCACTAGGAGGACAGAAAGGCCTCGGGCGGCAATAATGCGACGCACAGCTGCCTCAATCTCCAAGATAATAGAGGGTTGAATGCCTTCAGTGGGTTCATCCAAAAGGAGGAGTTTCGGTTGTCCCATCAGGGCGCGGGCGATCGCCAACTGCTGCTGCTGACCACCGCTTAAATCTCCTCCCATGCGGTAGAGCATTTTCTTCAGCACAGGAAATAGCTCAAAAATTTCCTCCGGAATCTCCTGTTTCCCCCTAACCCTTGACCGAGGACAAGCCTCCAAGCCGAGCAGCAGGTTTTCTTTGACCGTCAATTGAGGAATGATTTCCCGACCTTGGGGCACATAGGCAATTCCCAACTTGGCGCGCTGATCAGGACGCAGAGGTAGCAGTGAAAAACCTTGACAGTCCAGTTGACCACTGCGGGGCTTGAGCAGGCCAATAATGGTTTTCAAGAGAGTCGTTTTGCCGACACCATTGCGACCAATCAGGCACACCATTTTGCCAGTGGGCACACTCAGGTCAATGTCCCATAGGATGTGGCTTTCACCGTAATAGACATTGAGGCCACGAATGCGCAGCATCCAATCGGCATCTACCGCTGTTGTGGGGAGGGGATAGTGATCAACGGGGGTCATGGCTGTTTCGTCGAGTGGGATTCTTCAAGGGGGGCGCCGAGATAGACTTCAATGACACGGGGGTCGTTTTGGACTTCTGCAATCGAACCTTCGCAGAGCACTGAGCCTTCATGGAGCACCGTCACCGTGCGGGCAATTTGGCGCACAAACTCCATATCGTGCTCAATCACAATAATGGAATGGCTTTCGGCCAAGGCCAGCAGTAGCTCCCCTGTGAGGTGTGTTTCCTCATCGGTAAGGCCGGCAACGGGCTCATCCACCAGCAGCAAATCTGGGGATTGTGCCACCAGCATGCCAATTTCTAGCCATTGCTTTTCACCGTGGGAGAGGAGTCCTGCCGGAAAGTTTGCCTTTGGCCGCAGACCAATGGTGTCAATGAGGGTTTGTAGGCGATCGCGCTCCTGCCGCGACGGTCGCTGAAATAGGGTTGCCCATACCCTCTTGTGGCGCGCCCCCACCAACTCCAAGTTTTCCCGCACTGTAAGGTTGAGATAGACACGGGGGGTTTGAAACTTACGGCCAATGCCCATACGGGCAATTTGATCCTCACTGTAGCGGCGTAGATTGCGACCCTTGAAGAGCACTCGCCCCTGGGTTGGCTTGACTTTCCCCGTAATGACATCGAGGAACGTGGTTTTACCCGCACCATTGGGGCCGATAATTACCCGTAGCTCCCCCGCCTGCATGCGAAAGGAAAGATGGTTGAGGGCGTTGAAACCATCAAAGCTAACAGTGAGATCCTCAATTTCTAGAATTGGTGGTGATGTCACGGTGAGTGTTTGCCCTCCTGTTCGAGCACTTCACGTTCGTATTGCACCTCCGGATCAAACTCCAACTCCGGATAGGTGGCTACGGGCTGTGGCCGTCCCCAAAGTTTCGCGATCAGGTTGGGGGCTTCCGTACGCAGCCAGCCAACAATACCGCTGGGTAACGCCAAGACCACCATGAGGAAAAGCGCCCCTTGGAAAAACAGCCAAATATCGGCAAACTGTTCGCTGAGGAGGCTGCGGGCAAAGTTGACAAGAAGTGCCCCCAGTACCGCCCCAATCAGGCTGGCACGACCGCCAACCGCCACCCAAATCACCATCTCAATCGAGAAAGCAATATCCATTGCCCGTGGTGAGATAATGCCTGTGCGTAGGGTAAAGAGGGCACCCCCGATCCCCGCCAAGGCAGCGGAAATGGCAAAAACGAGTACTTTATAACTAGTGGGGTTGTATCCCGAAAAGCGGACACGGGCTTCGTCATCGCGGATGGCAACCAGCAGCCGGCCAAAACGTCCCATAGTCAGCCAACGGCAGAGAAGATAGGCCAGAGCCAAAAAGATCACCGTCAGGACATAGAACCAATACTGCGTTTGGGGACTGCGCACAGGAAACCCCAACAGGGTTTGAAAATCCGTTAAACCATTGGTGCCGTTAAAAAGCTTTTGCTGACCATTGAAGAAGTTAAAGAAGACAATAATGGCCGCTTGGGTAAGGATGGAAAAATAGACCCCCCGAATGCGGTTGCGAAAGACAAGGTACCCCAAAAGTGCCCCCAGTAGGGCTGGAATCAAAACCACTGCTGTTACGGCAAAGGCAAAGGAATAGAAGGGATACCAAAACCACGGCAACTCCGTGACGCCGTAGAGAATCATAAAGTCGGGTAAGGGGCTAGAGGCAGTGGCGGGTACTTGCAACTTCAGGTGCATGGCGATCGCGTACCCCCCCAAAGCAAAGAAAATGCCATGGCCAAGGCTGAGCAACCCTGTAAAGCCCCAAATCAGATCAATTCCCAAAGCAACAATAGCCAAGGCCAGATAGCGGTGGAGGAGATCCAAACGAAAGCCCGGCAAAAGCGGCGGCATCAGAAAAATCAGGATCAGGGCAAGAGCAACCACGACGAATAACTCGCGGCCACTCAGACGATCCTTGGGAAAGGAGAACTGCGGTAGCTTAGGCATCGACCGTCCGTCCTTTTTGTGGGAAAAGACCAGCGGGACGCACTTGCAGGAAAGCAATGATCAGGATGAAGACCATCACCCGTGCCATGCTGGTACTGGCAAAAAATTCAAAGAAGTCAAACAGTGCCGTTTGCGGTTCAAGAAAGCGGGTCATCAACCCCGAACCAATGACATAATTGACAAAGCCAATGCCAAGGGCAGCCACGATTGACCCAACAATTTTACCGACGCCGCCAACAACCACGACCATGAAGGCTTCGACAATGTAGTTCTGCCCTGTATTCGGACTCACAGAACCCAAGAGGCTAATGGCACACCCTGCTATCCCCGCTAGACCAGAGCCAAGGGCAAAGGTGAGTGCATCCACTGTTTCAGTGGGAATCCCCAAGCAGGCACTCATACTGCGGTTTTGGGTCACAGCGCGAATCCGTAGCCCCCATTGCGATCGCAGCAGAAAGAGGTAAATCGCTACCAGACACACTGCCGTCAGGGCAATAATAAAGAGGCGGACAAAGGGAAACTGCACCCCCCAGAGATTCACCCCTCCCCGCAGCCAACTGGGGGCCGTCACATCCACCCCCTGAGCGCCAAACCAAGGCTTTGTCATTGCCAGACCCACCGCGCCCCCAGCCACAAAGCCAGCCGTCAGGCCAATCCCGACAGAGAGCACTAGTAACACTGGCCTTACCCAAGCCTGCCAACGGGGGGCGATCGCCCGTTTGGAGAGGAGCCAGCGGCCACCAAAGAAGAGCAGACAAAAGAGGGCGATTTGCAGCGTCATCTGCCAACTGATACTGCGCACCAACTGTTGCAGGATCAAACTCACGCCCCAAGTGGCCAAGAGGGTTTCGAGGGGGCGACCATAGAGATAGCGAATGACTCCCCGTTCAAGGAGGAGACCGACACCAGCGGCAACGCCAAAGGCCAAGGGCACTGCTATCAATAGATAAGCATCAAACCAACCCTCCCCCAGTTGGCGGAAGCCATTTTGTACCACGAAGGTGGTGTAGGCTCCCAGCATCATCAGTTCACCGTGGGCAAGGTTAATCACGCCCATAATGCCAAAGACGATCGCCAGCCCCAGTGCGGTTAACAGCAACACCGCACCAATACTCATGCCATTGAAGACACTTTCTAGCAAAAAGGTCATCGTTCTCAAACCTGTGGGAAAAAAGCCACCCCGGACAGTTAACCGCGATCGTCAACCGCCTTGGGGGGCAAAAACTGTTTTCAGGACTACTAAATTGCGGAAATGAGGAAATCAAGCCCCCGCAGCCTTAAATTTGCCGGGGTTATCCACATCGGTGCGCGTCCAGTCACAGGCAAATCCCTTCGTTTCCGCCACAAACTGGTTCCAGGGCAGCGGATCTACGGGTTGAGGTGTGGAATAGACAATCTTAAAGAGACCATCTTCCCCTACTTCACCGATGCGCACGGTTTTGGAAATGTGGTGGTTCGGGAACATTTTCACTGGCCCTTCAGGCGCACTAAAGGTCTGGCCAATCGCTGCTTGGCGCACTTTTTCTAAATCGTCGGCTGTCCCTGCCTGCTCCACCGCTTGCTTCCACAGGTGAACAGCAATATAGGCGGCCTCCATTGGGTCATTGGTGACGCGGTTTTGGCCAAACTTGGCTTTGAAGGCCTCCACAAAGGATTTATTTTCGGGAGTTTCCACCGTCATGAAGTAGTTCCAAGCGGCATAGTGCCCCTTTAGATATTCGACACCGATGGCTTGAACCTCTTCCTCAGCAATACTGACGGACATGGTTGGGTATTTGTCGGGCGTTAGGCCAGCCCCTTGCAGTTGTTTGAAGAAGGCCACGTTGCTATCGCCATTGAGGGTGTTGAAAATCACACCACCATCGGGCAAGGCATTGCGGATTTTTGTGATGATAGGGGTAACTTCCGTGTTGCCCAAGGGGAGATAGTCTTCCCCGACGGTTTCACCGCCTTTGGCTGCCAGTTGTGCCTTGATAATGGTGTTGGCCGTGCGGGGAAAGACATAGTCGGAACCCACAAGAAAGAATTTTTTCCCCTTGTTTTGCAACAGCCAATCCACCGCTGGCTCAATTTGCTGGTTGGGAGCCGCGCCAGTGTAGAAGATATTTTTTGAGCACTCTTGGCCTTCGTACTGCACGGGATACCACAGCATGTGGTTTTTAGCTTCAAAAACCGGCAATACAGCTTTGCGAGAAGCAGAGGTCCAACAGCCAAACACCGCCACTACCTTATCTTGATCAATGAGCTTTGTGGCTTTTTCGGCAAAGGTTGGCCAGTCGGATGCCCCGTCCTCTAGAATCGCTTCAATCTGCTTACCAAGAACCCCCCCCGCTTGGTTGATTTGCTCAATGGCCAGTTGGGTAGCATCCACCACGCTCTTTTCACTAATGGCCATCGTGCCACTCAGGGAGTGGAGAATCCCCACTTTGATCGGATTGCCACTGGGAGCTGGGGTTTGTCCACCGCCGCCCGTTTGTGTGGCTGGGGCGCAGCCTTTGATGAGTAGGCTCGTTCCCAATGCAGCTGAGCCATAGACCAAAAACTTCCGTCGTCCGAGTCCGAATTGTTGAGCCATGGGGTTTTGCTGTCTCGTATAAGCAAGAATCTCCCATAGGTTAAGGGGACGTTATTGGTGCAAACTGTATCCTAGGCTACTAAGTTTGGGCGATCGCTCCCTAAGAAGAATTACGCTAAGTAAACAACGGTATCTCCTTAACCCGGTGGCCACTGCATGGCTCGCCCGCCCAAGAGGTGTAGGTGCAGATGATAGATGGTTTGACCGCCATCGGGGCCATTGTTAATGACAATCCGATAGCCATTCGTTAAGCCCTCTGCCTCAGCAATGCGTTTCGCCGTCAGCAGCAGGTGCCCCAGCACACGGTGATCTGCCGGTTCTGCCAAGCTGAGTTGGGGAATCGGCTTTTTGGGGATCACCAGAATATGCACAGGGGCTTGGGGGTTGATGTCACGAAAGGCCAGACACAGCTCATCCTCGTGGACAATATCCGCTGGAATCTCGCGGCGAATGATGCGGCTAAAAATCGTCTCCGTGCTCATGGTGTCACTCCTCATCAATTGCCTCATGGTTTAGGGATCGACCCAGCGGCCGTCCGCCTTGATTAATTCCACAAGGGCAGCCACTCCTTCGGCTTCAGGGACTTTCTTGACTTCCTCACGACCGCGATAGAGGGAGATGTAGCCAGGTTGTTTGCCCACATAGCCATAGTCGGCGTCGGCCATTTCCCCCGGACCATTGACAATGCAGCCCATGACGGCAATGTTGAGACCCGTCAGGTGTTTGGTTGCTTCGCGGACTTTGTGCAGCACTTCCTCAAGATTAAAGAGGGTACGGCCACAGGAGGGACAGGCCACATACTCCACCATGGTTCGCCGTAGTCCCAAGGCCTGCAAAATGCCGTAGCAAACCGGGATTTCTTTTTCGGGGGCTTCAGTGAGGGAGACACGAATCGTATCGCCAATGCCCTCGGCGAGGAGGGTGGCAATGCCCGCGGTGGATTTGATACGGCCATACTCGCCATCGCCGGCTTCGGTAACTCCCAAGTGGAGAGGATAATCCATGCCCAGTTCATCCATGCGCTTGACCATGAGGCGGTTGGCGGCAATCATCACGGGTACCCGTGAGGCCTTGAGGGAAATTTCAAGGTTATAGAAGTTCAAAGACTCGCAGATACGGATAAATTCTAGGGCGGACTCCACCATGCCCTCAGGGGTGTCGCCATAGGTAAAGAGCATTCGCTCCGAAAGGGAACCATGATTCACGCCAATGCGCATGGATTTGCCTTGATCCCGCAGGGAGATCACCAGCGGTTCAAGAGTTTCGCGAATTTTGGCACCAATTTCTTCAAACTCGGCTTGGGTATATTCGGTGCGATCAGGTTTGGGCTTCTCAAAGACGTATAGACCCGGATTGATGCGCACATTGTCCACATACTTGGCGACTTCGAGGGCAATTTTCATGCCGTTGTGGTGAACATCGGCGACAAGGGGCACAGGTTTGTAGGTTTTGTAAAGGCGATTGCGAATTTCTTCCATGGCTTTGGCATGGGCAAGGCTGGGCACCGTGACCCGCACAATTTCACAGCCAATTTCATGGAGACGACGAATGGCGGCCACTGAGCCTTCTATATCTAGGGTGTCTTCATTGATCATTGATTGCACGGCCACCGGATGACCGCCACCAATGATGACAGAGCCGATAGGTACAGGACGGGTTTTGCGACGGACAATGGTGGTTTCTGTTGGCAGAGATTGAACTGGAGTCGGCAGGGTTTGCATAGGATTGGGTTCGCCAGTATCGCGCAAGTTCTCCCTTTCAGAATGCCATAGAAGCGGCAAGCTGGGGCAGGCGATCGCCCCTGTGAACATTTGCTATCCCTCTCTGGGAACTTAAGAAGCTCTTAGTCCGTCCTGTCAGCAGTTTTCTTTAACCACTGGAGGGCTGTTTCCAGTACCCGACCTGCGGTGGTAGCTGGTAAGTGGCGCACTTTAGCAACAATTTCATTGACCAGTTGCTCTTCGGCATGAATTGTGACATCGGTTTGATTGAGGTAGGCAATAAAGCTCTCCAAATCATCAAACCCAAAAACACGACATAACTTTAATAGGTTTTCGGTATTCGGAAATAAGACCATCTTTTCCCATTTCTGCAAGCAGGTGTAGGAGATCCCTAGCTCAGCAGCAAAGGCACGTTGACTGCGCATCCCCCGCTTTTGACGTAGCAGTTTGGAGAGTTGTTTTCGAGAGAGTGAACTCACCATGCGGAACCTAGATACGCCCTTAGAAAGGGCAGCATGTCTTTGAATAACTTTACATGTCAACCTTGCCAATGAACACCCCCCGCTACTCTGTCAAAAGTTGTCGCTTGACAACATGGGTTCTCGCAACTAGCATTGAGTTGTTGGGCGCAGATTGATGACACCGCTATGCATCCTGAGGACATTAAGGCAGAACTGCGGAAACGGGATTGGAATGGCGCAAAAATCGGCCAAAAGCTAGGGGTTTCTCGCCACTGTGTATCGGCAGTTATTCGTGGCCGTTCCCGCTCAGCAATGATTGAGAAGGAAATAGCAACGATTCTTGAAAAGCCCCTTTACGTTGTTTTCCCCGATTACTATAGTTGTCAGTCGCCCTCGGATTAATTTTTATTTTTATCTCTAACTATCTATCTTTAGTGTAGCCTAACAATTAGAAAGTTTTATCTTGGTAAATAATCTTTAATCTTTCAGTGTGTTCCTGAAATATTTCTTATTAGTACAACCATTCCTTTGATTAGGCTTGAACAAAACAAATGAAGGGCACACTTACTGAGTATATTCGCCTTTTTCCAGAGCCGATCGCGATCGTGAACAGTAACGGTGAAATTCTGGCAATCAACGATGGTGCCTCGCTCTTTTGGCAACAGGATGCCCAAGAATTGATAGGTCAATCCCTCGCAGTGCTGCTCCAACAATCGCAGGATCAGGTACAGGCATGGTTAAAGCTGTGCCAAGGCAATGCCCAGATGTTGGCTGCTCATTTTCCGATTCCTCAGCCTGAAACCAATCATTGGGTCATTGAAGGCATTGGTATCAATCTGGATGGCGAACCTGCAATTTTGACACGGATTGTGCCTAGCTTTTGCCACAATCAGCAGTTACTCGCTGCCCAGTTACAGCAACTACAGGCAGAACTGGCTCGGCAAGTCGCCCTTGTGACGGAATTGCAACAGCGCCAGCAGACCCTAGAGCAGGAAAGACAGCAGCTACAAATCCTTGCCCAACGGGATCCGCTAACGGCTTTAGGGAATCGTCGTTTTTTTGACAAAGCCTTGAGTCGTCTTTGGCAGGAGGCGCAAGTTCAAGGCCACCCCTTGACGCTGGCGTTAATTGATATTGATGACTTTAAGGCCTATAACGACTGCTATGGTCACTTGGCGGGCGATCGCGTGCTGCAACAGGTAGCTCACACCCTAAAGGCACATGTGCGCTCTAACGATGCTATTGCCCGCTATGGGGGTGAGGAGTTTACCTTGGTGCTGGCCTGCCTTTCTGCTGAAACAGCGCTGCAAATTCTCAATCGGATGCGCAACCATGTGCGGGAGCTAAAAATCCTTCAATCAAAGGCAGCATGTCATCCCTACATCACCGTGAGTGGAGGGCTATGTTTTGTGCCTGCTAGGAATAGGGCAACGCTAACAGAGATTTTTGCTATTGCTGATGTGGCGCTTTATCAGGCGAAGCAAGCGGGGCGCGATCGCTGTGTTCTGCTGACGTGGTCACCCAATGCACCTTCCAATCCTTAGTGTTGTGATAGCGGTTGGCGATCGCCCCCACCTCCGCTAGGATAAACTTGAGTTGCGTTTCCGCTAATGGCTATGAATACTGCACCCAATTACTTTATTGCCAGTCAAATCACGATTGAGCCGCAGATTATCGTGGCGCAGAAATTCAAAGACACCTTGGGGGAAGACGTTTCTAAAGCGTGGGCAAACTTTGTCGATTCTGGCCAACTGTGGGCACTGATTATTGGCCTCGCCATTGGCTGGATCTTTGGCAAGCTCCTGAATTTTTAGCCCTGAGATTTGCCTGTGAGTGCCCAACCCCAACCTTGGAGCCAGCGCTTTGAACAAGCCCTCCATCCGGCGATCGCCCGCTTCAATGCCAGTATTGGCTTTGACATTCGCCTCATTGAGTACGATCTCACCGGCTCCCAAGCCCATGCGCGCATGCTGGCAAAAACAGGGATTATTTCCCCTGAGGAAGCAGAAACGCTGATCCAAGGCCTTGAGCAAATTCGCCAAGAATATCGCGCTGGCCAGTTTACGCCTGGTATCGAAGCGGAGGACGTGCATTTTGCTGTCGAACGCCGCCTCACGGAATTGGTAGGGGATGTGGGCAAAAAACTGCACACGGCGCGATCGCGCAACGATCAGGTGGGCACCGATATTCGCCTCTATTTGCGCTCAGAAATTGACCACATTCTTCAGCAACTGCGACAGTGGCAGCGTACTCTTTTGGACTTAGCAGAATCCCATGGGGAAACGCTCATCCCCGGTTACACCCACCTGCAACGGGCACAACCTCTGAGCTTAGCTCACCATCTGCTGGCCTATGTGGAAATGGCAGCGCGGGACATCGAGCGACTGCAACAAATTCGTGAGCGGGTGAATGTCTCTCCCTTGGGGGCGGGAGCACTGGCGGGCACTACCTTTCCCATCGATCGCCACTACACCGCAGAATTGTTGGGCTTTCGCGAACCCTATCGCAATAGCCTCGATGCCGTCAGCGATCGCGATTTTGCCATTGAATTTCTCTGCGCGGCTAGCTTGATCATGGTGCACCTGTCGCGCCTCTCGGAGGAGATTATTCTGTGGGCTTCCGAGGAGTTTGCCTTTGTCAAGCTCAGCGATACCTGTGCCACTGGCTCTAGCATCATGCCCCAAAAGAAAAATCCCGATGTGCCGGAGTTAGTGCGGGGAAAAACGGGGCGAGTGTTTGGCCATTTGCAAGCGCTCTTGGTGATCATGAAGGGGCTGCCCTTGGCTTACAACAAAGACTTGCAAGAGGATAAAGAGGCTCTTTTCGATGCCGTGGATACTGTCCGTGCCTGCCTAGAGGCGATGACGATCCTGATGGCGGAGGGCGTCGTGTTTCAACCGCACCGCTTGGCGGCGGCTGTCGAGAGTGATTTTGCCAATGCGACGGATGTGGCGGATTACTTGGCCAGCAAGGGGGTGCCCTTTCGTGAGGCCTACAACCTCGTGGGTCAGGTGGTGAAAAACTGCCTTGCTCAAGGAAAGTTCCTCAAAGACCTCACCCTCGAGGAATGGCAAGCCCTACACCCCGCCTTTGCAGCGGATATTTACGAACGGATCGCACCGCGACAGGTGGTGGCTGCCCGCAATAGCTATGGCGGGACGGGGTTTGATCAGGTGCGCCAAGCCCTTGCTGCGGCTCGCGATCGCCTTAATGATTTTTAATGAAAAACGGTGTCATTTACCCTTAGCCTGAGAAATAGACTGTTCTTACGGTCGCTTTTAGAAACAAAACGTTGCAAACTTTTAAGAAGGATCTCGTGATGACGACGTCTCTAGCGACGAAATTGCGCGAAGGCACGAAAAAAGCCCATACCATGGCTGAAAATGTTGGCTTTGTCCGCTGCTTCCTCAAAGGCACCGTGGAAAAAAGCTCTTACCGCAAGCTCGTTGCCAGCCTCTATCACATTTACAGTGCCATGGAACAGGAGATGGAGCGGCTCAAAGACCATCCCATTGTTGGCAAAATTTACTTTCCAGAACTGAACCGCAAAAACAGCCTTGAGCGAGATCTCACTTATTACTTTGGTGCCAACTGGCGCGACGAAATTACTCCCTCCCCCGCCACGCAGGCCTATGTAGCCCGCATTCATGAAGTGGCCAATACTGCCCCAGAACTGTTGGTGGCTCACTCCTACACCCGCTACCTTGGAGATCTTTCCGGCGGACAAATTCTCAAGGGGATTGCCGAGCGTGCCATGAACCTGCAAGATGGCGAGGGTACCGCTTTTTATCGCTTTGAATCCATTAGTGACGAAAAAGCCTTTAAGCAACTCTATCGCCAACGCCTCGATGAACTGGCGGTAGATGAAGCAACAGCGCAGCGGATTGTGGATGAGGCCAATGCCGCCTTTGGTATGAACATGAAGATCTTCCAAGAACTGGAGGGTAATCTTATCAAAGCGATTGGTCAGTTGCTCTTTAATACCCTCACTCGTCGCAAACAGCGCGGCAGCACCGAATTGGCCACTGCTGAGTAGCGCTAGAGCGTAAAGTTAAAGGCCTTGACCAGCATCCCCGGCACAGAAATGCCCCCAAGGGAGCGGCGTTCATAGGTGGCGGTGTTGGCAATCCAAACGGGGGTGTCCGTCAGGGCTTCGAGGTTGTCTCCCCAAAATTCATAGAGACTGTCATCAAAGCGTAAGTCTGTAATGGGGGCAACGATTTTGCCCTGCTCTACCCAAAAGCAGGCGTAGCGGGTCATGCCGGTCATGCGTCCATTGGGGCGATCGCTCCAGTTGAGGTAGTGTAAATTGCCCACATAGAGGCCGGTCTCTAGGGCAGCAAGCACATCTTGCTCTGGCAGAGTACCCGGCAGTACAAGGGGCGATCGTAGGGTTTCTTGGCGGTTGGCACCATTGGCCACAAGATTGTATTCCTGAGCGGTGCGCCGACTAATCAGCAACGTTTGCAATTGCCCGCGCTCAATCAAAGACAAGCGAGGGGGCGCAATATCACCATCGGCATTAAAGCGGGGGACTGTCCCCGTCGTAAAGTCCTCTTGCAAGCTGAAAAGGGGGGATAGGGTGACCCCTTCCCGTAACTTGGCAAGGGCACTGCCACCTTGGCGATAGGCGGATTCACTCACTGCTCCCCAGGAGAGCATGCCCACCAGTTCAGCCACGGCTGCTGGGGAAAAGTAGGTGCGATAGCGTCCCGGTGCTAACTGACGAGGAGGCTGTTCCAACTGTGCTAACTGCTGGCGATCGCCCTCAATTTGAGCTTGATAGGTGGCGTTGTCCCAATGGGTACTGGCGTAGCTATTTTTCACCGCCTTGCCCGCCGCTGTAAAGAGAGAATAATCCAAGCAAAATGTCTCCGTAGCAAACCAGTGCGCCTGTCCAGCAGAGTTAAAGCTGCCGCGAGCGATCGTCCCTTCACTGTAAATGCCGACAAAATCAAGGTCTTGAACGGGTGTCAGAATCGTCTCTACCACTGAGTCAGGGTCAGGTAGGCGGCCAAGGTAGGTGTCTTGAATGGAACCCGTATCCGTTGGTGGCACAAGGTAGGGATCCACTGGCAATTGCACCGTTTCTGAGCGCAATGCAGCCAAATGCTCTAGGGCAGCCGCTAGATCCGCCGTCCCCGTGTAGGGAAAAGAGGTACTTGCCGTCCGCTGCTGGGATTGCAATCGCAGGGTCACCACCGTATCTTCTACGGTGCCAATTTGCCGAACCCGTGCCCGATTGAAGCGAATAAACTGGCTAGATTCACTGGCAATTTCAACGAAGAGCGCCTCCGTGGGCTTCAAAGCAGCAAACAGATCATGGCTCAGGTGCTGAGCAGCAAAAAAGTCAAGGGTCATGCGGCGCAGAGGTCTTGTGAAGATTTGCAAAGGTATTCCTTAGAGTAACGTATTCTTTCTCTATCCTCTATGGTTGTCCATCAGATTTCCTCAACAAAGCAGGGAAAATACTTGACTACTTCGATCCTAGTGGTTAGAGTGTCATTAGAGCACTGCTCAGGGGTAGTCGTATGATTGCCGCACAGAACCGCACCGAATGTAGGATTGCGGTTTTGTTGTTTTTAATGCAGATTATCAAAACAGTAGTACTTTATCCCCATCTCATGGAGACTATCGTCTCTTAAATGTGTATCGACAAGCTTGTTGTGGCGAAGTAGAGCCTGAAATGCCTGATTTTCAGGTTGTTCTTTGGATTTTGCGACTGGATGCAGACATGAATCAGCAATTTGGATTATGGGATGGCTCTTAGATTTACCCTCTATACCTGCAAGTACTTGCTCCATTTTGATAGGTGTCAGGGGTGAATATTTGCTTGAAGTTTCAGCATTGAAAGGTGCTCCTGAATCTCTTAAACTCTTAAAGTAGTGAGTAATCAGACGATCTTCTTTTTTACCTGCTTTCTCAAAATAAATCATGACTTTTCCATTTTGGAGCAATACATACTTAGCGACTCTTTCTATCAAGATTGAGAAAGCGCTCTTCATCATTTCCCATGTATTGCTACCATAACGTTCTAGATATCGATCTAGATAGCCCTTTCGAGAAATAACACATCCATGAACAATAATAGGGCACTGAATAATCACATCTGACAAATCACTCAAAAACCTCTCTTGCTCATCTTTTGAGCTTCGACCTAGCCAAGCAAAGTTCCTCTTTCGACTGCGAATTTCATTGCCGTGCAAAGCTATTTTTTCATCAATGCCCCAGCGTTTCTTAAAGTCCGAGAGCATTTGGAATATAGTCTTTTCATCATCATGATTGATTAGTACTCCGCCAACAGCAAAGTAACTAGCTCCATCTTTAGGATCTGGCTTAGGGCTGCCACTTTCATCCATGTAGAAAGCAAACAGTTGACTCACAAAAACTCAACCAAAGCAAAGCAATGAAACTAAAATTATCATAATAGTAATTCAAAACTCTTGCATTGTGACTCCCCCTAGGGCACGCTGAGACAAGAATCCCTTAGATAGTGACACTTCATGTATCTGGTCACGGGTGCCACAGGACAATTGGGTTTGCGGGTGGTGCGCCGCTGTATCACCTTGGGGCTGCCGGTACGAGCTTTTGTGCGCCTAACGAGCCAATACGATCTCCTCAAGGAATGGGGAGCGGAGATTTTCATTGGTGATCTACAACAGCCCCGCGATATTCAGGCTGCCATGGAGGGGGTGGCGGCAGTGATTTGCTGCCATGGTAGTCAGTTACTCAGCCGTGCCATTCAGGCGATTGATTACCGTGCCACGTTGGATGTGATTCAGGCGGCTCAGGAACAGGGGGTGCGCCATATCACACTGATTTCTCCGCTAGCGGTGACGGGCGATCGCCAGCAGTCTCCCTTTCTCAAAGCCAAGTATGAAGTCGAGCAGGTGCTCATTAGCAGTGGCCTCAACTACGCGATTTTTCGCTGTCCTACACTCATGTCCAGTTTGCTTCCCCTTGCCGAGCGCTTTCAACAAACCGGTGTCTATTTCATCCTTGGGGATCCCCAGCATCGGTTACAACTCCTCAGTCCAGAAGATTTAGCTCGCTGTATTCTCAGCGCTAGCCAAGCCAACCAAATTGGCATTTTCAGCATGGCGCATCCAGAGGTGTTCACTCGCCAAGAGATTGCCGATCGCTTGGGTCGCTTTTTTAATAAACGTCCCTTTGTCATGACCGTTCCCCTAGCCGTGATTGACGGCGCTCGTCAGTTTTTGGGAGTGATGAATCGGGATCTCGAGGCCAGCCTAGGGACGCTGCGAACCCTATTGGCCTATGAAAGTCTCTGCCCTGCGGGTGAAATTGAGCGCGCCCAAACCTACTTTCAACTCTCCTTTGAGTCCCTCGAGACGTTTTTGGATCGCTATTTCTAGCGGGGACCATCCCCACAGGGGCGATCGCGATAGAGCTGCCAATAGCGATTAAATTTAGCCACATCGAAGCTGCGCGGATCCATGCGCTCGCCAGAGCGATCCACAGCCGCATGGGTCGTAACCCGTTGGAGATCAATGCCGGTTTGCGCCACCAGCCATGCTAAGGTACGGTACTGAGCCTCGGTATAGCCAGCATGTGTGGAACCATTGTGGCGACCTTCAGGAGGGGTTTCTAGGGAAAAGTGGAGGGCAAAATTGTTCACCGAAGGGGCAAGGCGGGGGTTGGTCTGCACGGTTTCATCGCTAAAAACCGAGTTGCCGGCACCATAGGCACGCTTAGACCAAGGTACTAGGTGCAGCAGCCAACCCTTGAGGGTAATCAATTCATGGTAGCTAGCCTGATCTTCATCACGGGGATGCGGTGTTTGGAAAAAATCGAGCGTAGATTGGGCAGAGGCCACAGTTTCATGCAAAACAATTAGCGGTGCATTGTCCACCACTTGACCCCGGACATCCGTACGGTAGCGATCGCCAAAATTGGTGCGGTCGATGGGGACACCGTACCAAGGGGGAGTAAATAAACACTGTTGATGAACTTGGCGGACTTGGGCAAAGAGGCGTTCGTAGGCGGCGCCGTCACTGCGTTGTAGAGGTATGAGGGTATTCTCTGGCAGCGGGGGTAAGGGCGATACGTCCGTTGGCGGATCAAATTGTGGATCATCAATGGACATCGCTTGACTCAAATCAAGGGGGCGATCGCCACTAGGGATAGAGCCAATCATCACATTCCAGAGGGACAGCACAACCACGCTAGCGATCGCCAGCGAAATCACCAACCGCAGGCCTCGACAACGACGCAGCATAGGCAGAACGGAACCAATTTGGCACAATACAATCAAACCCTAAGCCGAAAATTTGGGATCAGCAAGCGGATGATTATCGTTCTAAAAAGTGGCACCCCCAGTGAAGAGATTGAACGGGTCAGCAGTGAGATGCGCACTTGGGGATTGACCCCCGAAAAAATTGTGGGCAAGCACAAAGTCGTTATTGGCCTTGTCGGAGACACTGCGGAACTCGATCCCCTGCGGATTCAAGAAATTAGCCCTTGGATTGAGCACGTTCTGCGGGTTGAGCAGCCCTTCAAGCGAGCGAGCCGCGAGTATCGCCACGGTGAACCCAGTGAAGTGGTGGTTCCAACACCCAACGGGGAGGTCATTTTCGGTGAAGGCCATGATGTCGTGGTTGTGGCCGGGCCTTGCTCTGTTGAAAATGAAGCGATGATCCTTGAAACGGCGCAGCGGGTGAAAGCGGCAGGTGCCAAGTTTCTGCGCGGTGGAGCCTACAAGCCCCGTACCTCCCCCTATGCCTTCCAAGGCCATGGCGAAAGTGCCCTTGATCTGTTGGCAGCAGCAAAAGAAAAAACGGGCTTGGGTATCATTACCGAAGTCATGGACGCAGCAGATCTAGACAAAATTGCCGAAGTGGCCGATGTGCTGCAAATTGGTGCCCGTAACATGCAAAACTTTTCGCTTCTCAAGCGTGTGGGTGCCCAACGCAAACCCGTGCTCCTGAAACGGGGGATGTCTGCCACCATCGAGGAATGGCTGATGGCTGCGGAGTACATTTTGGCGGCAGGAAACCCCAATGTGATTCTTTGTGAACGGGGCATTCGCACCTTTGACCGCGAATATACCCGTAACACCCTCGACTTGGCAGCAATTCCGGTACTGCGCAAGCTCACCCATCTGCCGATTATGATTGACCCCAGTCATGGCACCGGCTGGGCAGAATTTGTACCTGCCATGGCCAAAGCCGCTGTAGCCGCAGGCGCCGATGCCCTCATGATTGAGGTACACCCCAATCCAGCCAAGGCGCTCTCCGATGGTGCCCAATCCCTCACCCCCGATCAGTTTGACGAGTTGATGCAAGCACTCCAACGTCCACTTGTCAGTCTGAGCCGCTAGGAAAGACAGGAAAACAGCCCATGACCGATATGCTGGTCAAGCTCTACGATCTCGCAGTAGACTGGCCCGCCGTGATGGCGCATCAACAGCAGGGGATTCACTACCGGCAGCCTTTGGGGTCAGAAGTGGCTTGGATTATCCAGTGGGTGGGCGATCGCTTTAGTGCCGGTTGGCGCAGTGAAGTGGCTCTTGCCTTGAGTCAGCGCCCGCCACGGGGACTGATTGCGGTTCAAAACGGCGAACTTCTCGGCTTTGCCTGCTATGATGCAGCCGCCTTGGGACTCTTTGGGCCAATGGCTGTGGCAGAACCCCATCGAGGGCGGGGGGTTGGTCGCCTGCTGTTGCAGTTAACCTTGGCTCAGATGCGAGCGGCCGGCTATGCCTATGCCGTGATTGGCTGGGTTTCCTCAGAGGCTTTTTATGCGAAAACCGTTGGTGCGATGCCAATTCCCAATTCGCGACCCGGACTCTGGCAAACGGCCTTGAACCTTGGCCAGTGCTCTAACCCGTCAGAGTCTTAACGAGGATACCTAGAACAAACCCCAAACCGGCAAAGCGCACAAACTGCCAAAAGTTTTCTTCAGCCAGAATTTCCTGCCAGTGTTCCCGCGCTGCCTCGCCTAAATGAAATAGGAGCGTGAGGCCAAACTCTACCTCTAGTTGCCGCAGTTCTTGGACGAGGCGATCGCGCTCTTGATCTAGGGCTGCCTGATTACGTCCTTTCAACCGTGCTTGGGTGGCTTTGATCTGCTCGTACTCACGGTAAAGCTGTGTCAGCCGCGCCTGGGTCTCTTCATACAGTTGGCGCACCTCATCTTGGGGTTCCACAGCTTAGCCCCCATGACTGCGGGGATCATCACTGCGTTGACGGGCAAGGGGATTGGCCAATTGTGACACTTCACCCGTTGATTGACCATAGGGGAGCGGGAGATCACGACTAAGGGCTTCTAAGTTTTTAGCCATCACTTCCTTGGGTTGGAGGCCGATCGCCACTGCTTGGGGTTCCAATTGCCGATTCAGAAAGACAAAGTGGGGAATGCCATCCACATTAAATTGCTCAATTTCCGGTAGCCACTTGGTGTTGTCCACATTCAGCATGACGAAGTTCAGGCGATCGCGATATTGCGCCTTTAATTCCCCCAAATCCTTGGCCATCGAACGACAGGTGCTACACCAGTTGGCATAAAACTCCAAAAGTGTCGGCTTGCCATTAACTTGAGCCTCTTCCCAAGGGGTGGCGTGCTGGGCTTGCTCGGCGAGGGTGAGAGGTTGATTGCTACTGCGTAAACCCGCCAATAGGGCAAGACTAATGAGAATGGCGACAACAGCAATCACAAAATTCCGTAACCGTTGACCACTGGCTGCCGTTGCTGCTCCCATAGGGCGTTCCTTGCACGTCTCGACACGTTGATCCTAGCGGATTTTCTTCGCAAGAGATGACTCATGTTGACGTACAGCGCTTTTCACGGGGATTGAACGGGCTTGAAAGGTTCAAACTTCTGTAAGACAGGCTTCTATCCCCTTTGTGTACCGTGATTTTAGAAACGGGCTATACCTTTGCTATGATAGATACTCTGGAACTTGGGCGGTTAACTCAGTTGGTAGAGTATCTCGTTTACACCGAGGCTGTCGGGGGTTCGAGTCCCTCACCGCCCATCAAAAATGCCCTAAGACTCTTCGCTATCTTTAATCTGAGATTGCCGCTGCTGGCGTAACCATGTGGCCTCATCCAAGCTATCTTTAGCCACGACAATGTATTCATTCTCTTGGCGATCGATAATTAAAATTTCCTGACCATGCTGGGGGGTGACCGTTGCCCAAGGGGGCAGCACTGCCGGCAGAATCAGTCGATTGCGATTGGCATCCAAAACACTCACTTGGCCAATACCAGTACCACTGTGGGGAATATGGGCAGAACTGACGTGGCCACTGCACCCCAGCAGGCGATCGCGACTGGTATCTTCACTAAACTGCGCAAAAATTTGCCCCAAAGGCCGCGAGCAAAGGCTGCCAATGGTTAGCGCCAAGAGTAGTGCCGCGATCGCAATCACCCCTGACCACACTCCCCCCGGCCAACTGCCACTCAGTGTGTAAAAGAGAACATTAAAAAACCAGCCCAGCACGCCCAAAAGGCTAAAGTCCAAGGCGAGCAAGAGAATGAGGGGCGCTCTCCCCACCCCCAACCAGTGCAAAATTGTCAGAAATGAGATCCCCTCCTCTAGTTCGACTTCCACTTCCAAGGGATCGGCATCTCCCTCTAGCTCGACCTCTTCATCGCCCACATCACCAAAGATCACCGTCAAAAAGAGCAAGACCCCCATGCCCAAGACAATCCAGTAGGGAGTGTGAATCAAGTGAAACAGCATTGCCTTAGTACATAAAGGGATTTTCAGGCTCAGGAATCGGCGCTATCGTCTCAGCAACCAATACCAATTGGCGACGGTCGTTGAGGGTTTCTGTGGTCATCCGACCTTCAACGCGAAACCACTGATCTTGGGGATAGGCTTGGCGCGATCGCCCCAGTTTTACTGGCAGTCCCACAGGATAGGCATCCGCTGCACAACAGGTAATGACAAAACGGGTGAGGGTGAGATAAGTCTCTGGCAGTTGGGGACTGTGGACAGCAAATCCCTCAATGCGAGCGGGCAACCCCCTATAGGCATCGGGTTCGGGATAGACATCAAGGGTGCGAATCCAGTCAATGAGCGTACGTTCCTCAGGCTGTTGATTGAGGCGAAAGGCCACGGGACTATTGCGGGTCACTGTCAAACCATCCTCGAGACCGCGATGAATGGCCGTTGCACTATTGAAAGGACGGGGCGTAATCACCAACCCCACGACTGCCGCAAAAATCAGGATACTGAGCGTCCAACGAGCTGGTAAGAGCGCAACATGCTGCACAGGCGTCACCTGACCCCGCCACAATCGCCACCCTTGCCAACCACTCACAGCAACTAAAAGAAACCCAGCGGCGATCGCCAGTCCAAAGTAGTTGGGGTGAATCAATAATCCCAGTCGCCCCTGCAACCAATATCGGAGAAACAACAGTCCCCAGAGGAGGAGTGCCACAACCGTCCACCACTCCTGCTGTAGCCAGCGACGGCGCATGATCATGCGTTGAACACGCGGAGAGTAGCGATTGGAGGAGCTAGAAGACATGGGGCGGTGGAAAATTCGCCATCCCTAAACATTCTAGGGGGAATCCTGCCATTGCGGACTTAGCTCACGAAAGTTAAAGAGGGTGGCCTTGGGATGACATTGGGCACAACCATCGAGGGTGACTGGCTGCGGCACCGCAACACGGGGATGGAGGATGCGAAAGAAGGGCGATCGCCCAACGCGAAAGGGAATTTGGGCATCGTTAGGCAGGGGTCGAGAATAGGTGCGCAAATAGTTCCACAGGGGAACCAACTCTGGGCGGGGAATGGGTTCGAGAGTTGCGCCGTAGTGATTAGTATCTTGAATCAGTACCTGCCATGCCTGAGTGGGCAATGTTTCCGGGGGTACTGCGAGGTGACAACTGCCACAGCGCCGCAGATAGATTTGCGCTCCCAACTGGGCATTCAAGGGCAAAACATCAACGGTACCGCTCAAGTCTGGGGTGGCGATCGCTGCTAGGGCTGTACCCACTAGGGCACAGAGCATCAAAAGAACTGCCCCTACCCCCCAGCGCCAGTGTTGTCTAATCTTGGATATACTCAAGCCCTTCATCCAAACAAAACTGTGCCCGCATCAATTCACGACCGAGATAGGCCGCATGGTCAAACATCGTCACCAGTTGGCGATCCTTTTCAAAGAGTTCAATACATAACTCCTTGGCTGTTCGACCGCTGAGTACCAGATCTGGTTCCCGCGTTACTTTCCCTTTGGTGGGAATGGGTTCCCCGGTATCGGGATCCACCGCTAAGCCCTTCTCATTGATGTCATTGGCATAGTGTTTCATCCAGATCAGTTCTTGCTCAGGGTCAATGTAGATAATGAAATACCCTGCCGGATCAAGATGAATAAATCGCTGTGATAGCTTGTTGTCAAGAGCCGTGCGTTCTGCTTTGGTCAACGCCTATCTTTCCTCTAATGGATCCACTCTTTATTGTACGGTGAACTCGACTTGAATCTGCGCGCCGAGCCTTGAGTTTTGGGACATTCGCGTTATAATGAAAATTGTGCAAAAATTTCGGCTCAGTAGCTCAGTGGTTAGAGCAGGGGACTCATAAGCCCAAGGTCGCAGGTTCAAATCCCGCCTGAGCCATTCCCTTGAGGAATCAAACTATACCGTTGCCGCCTCTAGCTCCAGCCCTTCTAGCAAGTCATTCACGGGGAAGCGATCGAGAAGATAGCGTGCCTGCTGGGCACTTTGGCGCAGTTGGGGACTGGTGTGGGGCGCATGGGGAATCTGGGAAAGAAAATCGAGGGTACGCCGTAGCAACCGCACAATATCCCCGGCATCGAGATTGGTTTCAGCGCACAATTCATTCCACGGCGTGCCCAAGGCCCACTGCTCCACCAAGCCAATCAAATCCCACTCGTACCAAAGGGGAAAGATGATGTGATGGCGGCGCTGCACCTGAAACAGCCGACGGCGAATTGGACTAAGGGCGGCAAGGCGTTCTTCTACTTCACTAGGAATGGGGTAGTTGCACCAACTGTCGGAACGGGGCGTTTCAGTGACCAAGGCAGCGATCGCTGCGGCTAAGAGGTGGGGGGGCAAGTCATCGAGTTCGCCAGAGGCCAAGGCTAGAGCCAACCAAAGTTCGTTTTCTCCCCGCAGAGCAGCGGCCATTTCCCCAAGGGGAGTGGGGGTCAGCTCATTGAGGCCACCAAAGTCTTGCAGTGCAGCAATGAGGGCAAGAAATTGCTCCCAGTGGCGTTGAGACTGTTGATGGAGCTTGTGCTGGCGATCGCGCAGTTCCGTTTGCAGCCGTTCTTCACGACGCACTAGGCGTAGCAGCGAATGAACATTTTGCGGCAGACTCCCTTGCAGTTGGCTCAGTTTCGCCTCGAGGTCAGCGATTTTAGCGGCTTGGGCAGCCACTTCTGGCGCGGGTAAGACGGGTGGCAAATCCGGGAGAGTACCGAAGTAGCGATCAGTCTCGTTGCAGGAATAACTTTCCCCTAGGCGCAGTTTCATCGCCTCTGGGGGCGGGGGGAGATTGCTACAGGGGGGGCGATCGGGATAAACCCCCAAAATGTCATCAATGCCAACGACCCGAAAGCGACCATCGGCCGCAAGGCACAGCCAGTGGGGCAACTGCCCGGAACCAGCAACGGGCTGACAGAGGACGGCGGCTAAGGGGGGATGCTCCCGCAGCGGGGATTTAATATGGAGCCACGTCCCCGGCGGCACCGCCATCATAAAAGGGAGGAGTTCTTGGGCACGTTCCTGCTCCGCCTGCTGTTCGAGGATTTTCAGGAGGCGTTGATCCTGCCGCAGCCGTTCCCGCAGCTTTTGATACTGCGCTAGTTGCTGCCGATCAATGCCCGTGAGGCGCTGTTGCACGGTTTGCAATTCCGTTTCCAGTTGGGCGATCGCCTGCCGTTGGGGCGTGAGTTGCAAGGTGGCCAAGTATTGGCCAAAACTGCGCTCCACCAATTCCCGCGCTTCTTCGAGGGTGTGACGTTGGAGCAAGTTTAGTACCATGCCATAGCTGGGGGTAAATTGGCTGATCAAGGGATCGGGGGCAGCGGTGGCCAAAAAGGCCGCTTCATGGGCACCCTCAAAGGGAGTCTGCAGGGTCACCACATGACCCACCGTATCCATGCCCCGCCGTCCAGCTCGCCCCGCCATTTGCAGAAATTCCGAGGCGGTTAAGAGGCGATGACCGCTATCGGTGCGCTTCGAGAGAGTCGAAATGACCGTGGTGCGCGCGGGCATATTGATCCCTGCGGCAAGGGTTTCTGTGGCAAAGACCAGCTTGATCAGCCCTTCCTGAAACAGGGTTTCCACCAAGGTTTTCACCACTGGCAACACCCCCGCATGGTGGGCGGCAATCCCTTGGTAGAGGGGGGCAATCATTTCTGGTGCCACAATCTCTTGGTGCTGCGCTAAAAATGCGTCCACCCGCTGCGCCAGCATTTCTTGTTCTAGGGGTGTGAGCAGGTTCATGCCCAAAACCTCTTGGACAGCCTGGTCACAGCCGCGGCGGCTAAAAATAAAGTAAATTGCCGGCAGCATGTCCCGCTGTTGCAGCTGACTCACGACATAGCGGATGCTCAAGAAGTCCCGCTTGCCACCGCGGCGCCGCTGTTCGGGTTGGCCGTGGAGCTTAGGGTTGAGCCGTTTGCGCTGACCATCCAAAAGGGGAAAGAGTCCCTTGCCATTGCAAAAGTAAAAGTGCAGTGGAATCGGTCGCCAGTCGGAGTAGATCAGTTCGGCCTCCCCGTGGACGGATTGAATCCAGTCGGTGAGTTGCTCGCCGTTGGCGATCGTGGCAGAGAGAGCCACCAGTTGAATGTCCTTCGGGCAGTAGATGATGGATTCTTCCCAAACGGTGCCGCGCTGGCGATCGTTCATGTAGTGGCACTCATCCAACACCACTACTTCCACCCCCACAAGGGAGGTGCCCACTTCGCCAATGGGGGTGCCGTAGAGCATATTGCGGAAAATTTCCGTCGTCATCACCAGAATCGGGGCATCGCGGTTAATGGAGACATCCCCGGTCAAAAGACCCACTTGCTCCGCGCCAAACTGCTGCTGAAAGTCACGCCACTTCTGGTTCGAGAGCGCCTTGAGGGGGGTGGTGTAAAAAACCCGTTGCTGCCGCGTCAGGGCACGATGAATTGCATACTCACCAATGAGGGTTTTACCTGACCCCGTAGGAGCACAGACCACCACAGAGCGACCCGCATCAAGGGCAGCGATCGCCGCTTCTTGAAAGGCATCCAGTTCAAAGGGGAGTTGGGCTAAAAAATCGGTTAGAGCCGGCGATCGCTCACTCATGGGGTAGGTGTCGGCTCCTGCTGCACAAGGACTTCACCCCTGAGGAGCCGCGCTGCCGCATCCAGTAATTGCTCCTCTAGATAGGGCTTCGTAAAGTAACCCCGTGCCCCCAGTTGTGCAGCCATCTTGCGGTGGCGATCGGCGCCCCGTGAGGTCAGCATGGCGATCGGCAGATGGTTGAGTTTGGGATCCTTTTGAATCCGCGAGAGCAACTCCAAGCCATCCATGCGGGGCATCTCAATGTCGCAGAAGACCAAGTCACAGGGCAGACCAGAGCGCAGTTTTTCCCACGCATCTTGACCATCCCGTGCCTGCTCGACGCGGTAGCCCGCCCGCGTAAAGGTCATTGAGAGCAACTCCCGCACCGTAATCGAGTCATCAATGATGAGTACCAAGGGTTCAGAGGCTTCCTCTGGCTCGGTAATATCGACAGTGTGCCCAAACCCACGCCAATCGCGATCCATGCGTCCTAGGGACAGGTCAATAATTTCCAGCACGTCGGCGATCGCCATTGCGCGGCCATCCCCTTGGACAGTTACCCCAGCAACACCCACTGGCTTCGGCACAGGACCCGACAACTGCTTAATCACAATTTCCTGTTCGCCAATGACCTGATCCACCTCCATGGCCACGAGATCATCGCCACTGCGCAGCACGACAATCGAGACCATGCCATCATCTTGGGTGCTGCCGCCATAGACATTGCTGCGGCTGATGTTGCGGCTGTACTTGAGCAAATCCCCAAGTTTACGCACTGGCAGCAGGCGATCGTGCCAAGAGAGGACGCGCTGACCATCTTCTAGGGTTTGGATGCGCTCTTGGGGAATATCCAGCATATCCTCCACACCGTCAATGGGGAAGGCAATGCGGCAGTGGTTATCAATGCAGCAGAGGGCTTTGGTAATGCTCAGGGTCAGTGGCAAGCGGATCGTAAATGTGGTGCCTTTGCCCACCGTCGAGTCAATGTTAATTGTGCCGCGAATATCCTCAAGATTCTTGCGCACCACATCCATACCCACACCGCGACCGGCAAGGGCATCCGCTTGATCTTTGGTGCTAAAGCCCGATTGGAAGAGGAAGGCATACACCTCTTGGCGCGACAGATTAGGGGCATCGGCCTCCTTCAGGAGACCCTTCTCAATTGCTTTGCGTTTCACCCGTTCTGGGTCAATCCCCGCCCCATCGTCACTGACAGAGATAATCGCTTGACTCCCTTGGTAAAAAGCCCGCACCCGAATCAGGCCTTTTTCGGGTTTGCCCAATTGCCGCCTGACCTGCGGCGGTTCAATGCCGTGATAGACGGCGTTATTGATCAGGTGGGTCATGGGGTCAAAGAGCTTTTCAAGGATACCCTTGTCAATGAGCGTATCCTCCCCTTCAATTTTGAGTTCCACCTGCTTGCCAATGGTGGTGGCAACGCGGCGCACCGCTCCCGGTAAGCGGGAAGACATTTCGCGGAAGGGCACCATTCGTGAGCGGCTCAACCCCTCTTGGACTTGGGTGGTGACTTGACGAAATTGCCGTGCCACCTGCTCCACTTCATCAATCACGTACTGGATATCATCTGCCGCCTCCCGCACCCGCACGATCCGCTCAATCACCTCCTGAGAGAGGGTGTGGAAGCCGGTAAAGCGATCCATTTCCAAGGCATCAAACTCGACCCCCGTGGCGTGGGTTCCCCGTTCCCCTTGGCCATTGGCTGCCCGTGCTGTCGTTACGCCCAACAGTGAACTTTCAAGGAGCGATCGCTCGTAGAGGTCTTGCATCTGTTGGCTGACATCCCCGAGTTGTTGGACTTGGTAGAGCAGGTTATCAAGAAACTGCCGCAGGCGTTCTTGGGTGTCTTCGAGGCTATTGCGGTTAACCACCAACTCCCCAACGAGGTTACTCAGGGTGTCGAGGTGGCGCACTGGTACGCGCATGGTTTGTTCCACCAAGGAGCCACCTTTTGCCCCTGCCCCTGTTCGTCGAGGAGTGGCCGCCTTGGCACTACTCCCTGCGGGTTGGGGAATTAATTTCTCTAAATCGGCAAAACTATCATCAGTGGTGGTCGGTGCTGGCGTGGGTACCGCAGGGGTGGCTTGCCCCAAGAGTTGCTCGAGATCCTCAAAGGCTGATGGAGGTGGTGCCGCCGCCTCTAAAAGCTGATCCAATTCGTTGAACGTGGCAGCCTCGGGTGGGGTTGTACTGGTTGTACTGTGCTCAATCAGCCCCTCCAATTCCTCTAGGACGCTTTCGCGGCTAGCAGGCACAGTGGCATCATTCACCAGTGCTTCCAGTTCAGCCATGCTGGCAGCTTCAGGGGAGGGGATGGATTCTTCCACCAGCACTTCGGGCGCCGTCATGCCCGCAGCTTCAAGCGAGGCAAGAGATTCCTCTGCCAGTGCTTCAGATTCAGTAACGGTCGCAGCCTCAGGAGAGATTAGGGACTCTTCCATGAGGGATTCTAGCTCGGCAATGCTAACAGTCTCAGGAGCGGGTGTAACCTCCTCTACTAGTGGTTCGGATGCAGCGATATTTGCCGCTGTGACTTCAGGTGTACTTGGCTCAGCGATCGCCGGCGCATCGGATAGCGTTTCTGCCCAAGGATCATCAGTGCTTGGCGGGGCAATAAATTCCGCGAGGGGTTCTTCCGCCGCGTTATCTACGACCAAGTTTTCTAGGACATCGTTGAGACCCGGCACCTCTTCGAGGAACTCAGCCACATCCTCAGCGACATGACTGAGAGTAGGGCTCTCAAAGTCCTCTTCTAGGGGAAGCAGATCGCGAGCCTCAGTGTTTTCCACCTCACCCAAAAAGTCTTCTAGGGAAGCAACTGCCTCATCAAGAGCGGCCATCTCTGAGGGGGCTTCCTCAGTGAATTGTTCAAGGAATGCATCCAGAGCGAGTTCGGCGGGTTCTGCGGCTGCACTCTCCTCAGCAGGACTGTCAAGTGTCAAGGGCGCCTCAAGGGCCTCAACCATACTTTCGGCGATCGCTGGCGGCGTGAGGTCATCGAGGGATGCTTCCTCCACCTCCGCGGCGACCAACTCACTAGAGAGTCCTTCAATTTCATCGAGGATGGCATCAAGGCTAGGTTCTGCCTCAGGCAACTCCTCAGCAGCGGTCATGTTCAAAAAGTCGGAAATCTCCTCATCAAAGGCCGCTTCACCCCCCAGCCCTAAACTGGCCAAATCCTCCTCAAGGGTGTCCTCCAGCCAGTCCGTCGGCAGTGCCGTGGCATCACTAAAAATGTCACTCAATTCTTGGAAATCAGCCCCACTCTCCTCGCCAAAAACAGTGACACCATCGCCACCGCTGCTCATTGGCTCCATTGGCTCGGAAATCTCTTCTTCAGGCGCACTCACCTCTAGCGGAGCAACCTCAGAGGCCATTTCAGGGGATTGCGGTGGTTCCTCAAGGGTCACGGGAGCTGATTCTAAGACCGCAGGCTCTGGCTCTTCTGGAACAACAGCCGGCGCTTCCTCAATCACAGAAGGCTGAAGCATCAATAAACTGTCACTGGGACGAATCGCACTGCCTTTACCATTGAGCACCAAGTCGCGAGCCGCCATAATCTCTTTGATCACCACGGGTGCCAAAGCCGTGAGGGGCTGAGCTGTGTTACTGACCGCCTGTTGAGCGATCGCCAGCAATTCAACCCACTGGGGCAGGGCAAAGGTTTCCCCCAATTGACCCAAATTAGAACAGGCTTCGGCCAATTCTTGCCGCACTTGGGGCGAATCGGGCTGCTTAAAGAGTTGCAACATTGCCCGCAGGCGATCGGGCACCTCCGTTTGAAAGACTAAGCGGTAGCTGGAATCGGCAACGGGTTGTACCGGCGGCTTAACGGGTTCAGCCACAGGGGGAGAAGGCACAGTCACAGGGGGAGCCGCCTCTGTTCCTTGGGTCAGGTGGCTCAAGTGGGCTTGCAGTTGATTAAAGACTGGCTCCACCCGATTCAGCGTTGCCGTTGCTGTCTCCTCCGTCAAACCAAAGGGGCCTTGCAATTCATCGAGGAGTTCCCGCAGCGCATCAAAGGCTTGCAAAAAGAGTTGCTCTAGGGTTTCATCCACCGTTACGGGGTGTTCCCGCAGAATTTTGAAGTAATCCTCTAGCTTGTGGGCGGTGTGCTGAATGCTGTGGAGTCCGAGCATGGCCGCCCCCCCTTTGACGGAGTGGGCTGCCCGAAACATTTCACTTATTGCCTCGGGGTCATTGACCACCTGCTGGAGATTCATCAAACTGTCTTCAATGGTGGTCAGGTGTTCCTGTGCCTCCTCAATGAAGTAGCCAAGAATGCGCTTTTGTTGATCGCTTTGCATAGCCCCCTCCCGGATTGCTTAGGCTTGATCTTCAGTATTTTCAACGCGGAACCGTTCCACCGATGCCTGCAAGTTGCGTGCCACACTCACTAGACCTTGCAACGAGTCGGACACCCGCTGTGCCTCCTGAGAAGTAGCCTGCGCTGTCAACTCAATGGATTGCATCACCTGCGCCATGGCTCGCGCCGATTCTGTTTGCTCGACCGTAGCGTTGGTAATTGAGCGTACAAGGGTATCAATTTGCGACGACACTTGGATGATGTCCTCAAGGGAGTGCTTGGCCTGTTCAGCCCGCTTCGTCCCCTCGATCACCTGCTGTGTCCCTTCTTCCATGGCGGTCATCACCGCGCCGGTTTCACTTTGAATTTGTAACACAATCTGCTCAATTTCTTTCGAGGCTTTGGCTGCCCGGTCTGCCAGTTGGCGCACCTCATCAGCAACCACGGCAAAACCCCGACCTGCTTCCCCGGCTCGTGCGGCCTCAATACTGGCGTTCAAGGCCAAGAGGTTCGTGCGGTTGGCAATCGACGAAATCACACCGACAATTTTGGCAATCTCTTGGGAAGATTCCGCTAAGCGCTTCACCTTGCGGGTGGTCTCCGCCACCGTTTCCCGAATCTGCAAAATACCCGCCACCGTGCGTTCCACCGCCTCACCGCCACGGAGGGCTGTTTCTGAAGCATTGCGTGCCACCTCATTGGCTTCTTGGGCACTTTCAGCCACCCGCTGAATCGCATTGGTCATCATCTGCACTGAGTTCAGGGTGACCGCTAGCTCCTCCGCTTGCCGCAGGGCATCTGCTGAGAGACTACGGGCAAAGGTTTCGTTTTCTGCGGCACCGCGACTCACCTGCTGGGCGGCAATTTTTACCTGTTGCACAATTGTCCGCAGGTTGTGAATTGTCAAGTTAAAGGAGTCGGCCACTGCGCCGAGCACGTCCGCTGTCACTTCTGCTTGTACGGTCAGGTCACCTCGGGCGGCACCCTCCACATCATCGAGGAGTCGGATCACTTGGCGCTGCAAATCATCCCGCTGCCGTTCGTTTTCCTCTGCTTTTTTCTGGGCATCGGCAGTAATTTGCTGAATGGTATCCGTCATTTGGTTAAAGCTTTGTGCCAAAAGCCCCAGCTCATCGTTACTGGTGACCGGCACCCGCGCCGTCATATCGCCGGCAATCACAGCATTACACTGCGCCTGCAAATCCGTACAGAAGCGCTTGATGCGGCTGACGCTGCGCTGCCCCATGGCATAGACCGCCACCCCGGCGGTGAGACCCGCTGCCGTCCCACTCACTAAGGGAGCAGGCCCAGGGGAACTAAAGCCCAAACTCACCGCCCCAGCAGCCAAAGCAGAAAGAACACCCGTGGTCACTGCTGAGGTAATGTTTTGCTGACCAAAGGAACTTGTAGCGGTAGAAGTCGCTGGAACCGTTGAGCCAACAGGGCTACGCGAGGGCGTCGGTGAGGTAGCTACTGGCGCTGCCATAGGTGCTTGCTGGGTAAAGGCTGAGAGATCCTGCTTTTCTTTGGGGGCAGAGGCTTCAGCGCGGCTAGCAGTGCTTTGGCTAAGGTCGAGACTAAAATCGGCTAGGTCTTCAAGACTTTGTTGGCTGAGATCAAATTCATCGGGTAAAACTGCAAAGGTTTCTGTGCCAGCATCGGTCATGCTGGTGGCGTCTGCTCCCCCTGCTCCCATCCCATGCACTTGGGGATTGGCGATCGTCATTTCATCATCAAAAGCAGCCTCTGAAATGTCTGCATTGCCAAAAGACAAATCCTTTAGGTCAAAGTCGGCAATGGATTCAAAGGGTTCTGCGCTACTTGGGGTGGATTCGCCTGTGGCGATCGCTGGCGCCTCTGGCTCCCTCACGTCTTCGGCAACTGCTTCGCCCCGCGGGAACTGGGACATGGCGATCGTTTGCTCATCCTCAAAGGTAGCAGGGTCAAAGGCCTCAAGAGACAGGGGTTCTGCCACAATATCTGGGGCTTCAAAAGCCTCAAGGGAAGCTGAGAAATCACCAAAGAGATCGTCTTCCTCCTCGGCAGCATCAGAAGAACTTAATTCGGGCTGCGGCAACAATTCAATGGCATCTGCCGTCTCATTGGTTAACAAATCACTGATACCAGCAGCAGACGTAGAGACTTCAGGAACGTTGGTCTCCACGGATTCCGTCAGATTTGGAAAGAGGCTCTCTTCAGAAATGTTGGCTTCTCCCGATTCTGTAAGCCCCCCAAAGAGACTCTCTTGAGGCATCGCCATTTCAGCGGCAAAGGGATCATCAAATGTTTCTAGGGAGGGCGGCGTTATTTCTTGAAAAGGAGTCGCTGCACTTTCTGTCGCCCCACCACCCAAAACAGGGCTGGCGGGTTCGGACGGGATCAAAGGAGAACTTCCCATGAGCATCGTGATATCATCATCCCCAATGGCTTCAGCGCCTAGCGGTTGCACCGATTCGCCGATGGGAATTTCTGGAATGTCCACCGCTTCTGAGACCGCATCCTCCAAAGAATTGGCCGAAAAGGCAAAGGGATCCTGAACCGCTGCATCTTCGTCGAAGGGGTTAAAGGTACCCTGTTCTAAACTGACGCCAAATTCTTCCTCAATGCCAGCAACCTCAAGATCGTCAAAGGGGTTGCTCGTCCCTAAATCGCTACCAAAGTCATCAAAGTGTTCAAGACTCAATTCCTCTGAGGGGTTCGCGGCTTGGGGTTCGCGAGTGGGTGGGGTAGTTTGCAAAAAGGTATTGTCCCCCTGAAGTTGGGTGTGATCTCCTTGCAGGGTGGTGTGTTGTTCTTCGCCCCCATTCTTGACAGGTTCAGTAGCAGGAATCAAATCCTTAATCTTGGCGAGGCTCTCGTTGGCCAGATTGATTAACTCTGGATCAGTTGTGGCGTTGAGAACCGCATGGTACTGCTCTTGAGCCTCGCTGTAGCGTTGTTGGCAGCAGTAAATATGCCCCCGCAGCAGCCGTAGGTTGGGATCGCCCGGTCGAGTGCCCACCAATTGGTCAGTGATTTTGGCTGCTTCTTCGTAGTTGCCTTGCACATAAGCGGCAACCGCTTTTTGATATTCTTGGGTGTGTTGGGTGCTGCTGGATGCCATGGGCTTACTCCCAGAATGGACGATGACAAGGGGCAGATAATTCTAAGGACTAAATCAGGGAAGCTTTAATTACAAAGTATGCGCCAATCCTTGGGAAAGATATTACGGGGGTGTTAATTTTCCTAAAGTGACTGGTCTTGATGAGTGCCATGGTGACACTTGAGCGCGAGTGTCCATTGAGATGCTACTTTTTCTAGTTTAGAGTCCCCAGCGAGCACTGCGTAAAATGGCGAGGGGGTCCAAAAGCTTAACAATGTCCTGTTGCTCGGCATCAAAAACCCATTCGCCACGGACAAAGGGAGCCATCTGATCGCTGACATGGGTCGCGGGCTTAATGGTGTCATTGTTGAGCCACTCCATGCCTCGAACCTGATGAACCGCTAGCCCTACCATTAACTCATCATCCTCAATGGCAATAATTGATAGCTCAGAGCGATCGGTATTCAAGGGAGTGTCATCCCCAAGAAACTTACCGGTATCCGCTACCCAAATCACCTGCCCCCGCAAGTTCAAAATCCCCAGTAGGAGATTGGAAGTATTGGGCACTGGGGTAATGCGATCGGGACTCACGGCCACGACTTCGCGTACCCCAATCGCTGGTAGCGCCAAGGTATCACCGCTAGGGATCGTAAAGAGGATATGTAAATCCCCTTCGGGGGTTACTAGGTCATCGATATTGCCACTTTCGATGGGGGCATTGGTTGCGAGTAGGTCTGAGCTACTAAACATCTTTTTTAGCCTCGCAAGAGTTGCTTGATGGTGCCAACGAGTTCTTTGGGGTCAAAGGGCTTCGTGATGTACGCATCAGCCCCCTGTTTCATGCCCCAATAGCGATCAAACTCCTCACCTTTGGAGCTACAGATAACCACGGGAATGGATTGGGTGCGAGGGTCGGACTTAATTTGGCGACAGACTTCATACCCATTCATGCGGGGCATGACAATGTCGAGAACAACAACGTCTGGCGTGCTCTGCTGCAATTGTTCCATTGCCTCGACACCATCGGTGGCAACCGTCACTTCAAAGCCTGTTTTCGCTAGCAATTCGCTAATCATTTCCCGCTGGGGTGGACTATCTTCGACAACTAAGACTTTGCTCATAGGGGGTTACACGTAGAATTAAGGGTTTGCTTTATATTCTAAAAGCCTAAGAGTATGACAGGTTGATGACAGCTAACCTGCTAACGGGGAGTCTCAAGGCCTGATTTTGGTTCTAGCACGTCGCCAAAGGACTCGTCTGTTAAGGAGGTCACAGGTGGGGCTGCACCAATATAATGATGCGTAATTGTTAACAATTCTTGAGTTGAAAAGGGTTTACTGAGGTAATCAGTGGCACCGGCCACTTTGGCTCGCAGGCGATCGCTCCAACCAACGAGACTAGTCAGCATAATAATCGGTGTATAACGGAAGCGAGGCGTGTGCCGCAGGAGCGTACAAAATTCATAGCCATCCAATTCGGGCATGGCAATATCGAGGAAAATCAGGTCGGGGTTGAGTTGGAAAATGAGACTCAAGGCGGTCAACGGGTGGGCGATGGCCGTGGCTTCATAACCTGCTGCTTGTAGGGTGGATTCAACCACTTGACGCACGGTGGCCGCATCATCGACACACACCACCCGCGGCGATCGCCGCCAAGAGAGGGGCGGAAAGGTACGGGTGTGGCCATTGGTTCCCCAAGAACTGACTTGTAAGTACCCTTGATGGAGATAGGGCAGCAGGAGTTTGCCCACAGTCACCCCATCTCGTCCCAGTTGCCGACTCAGACGGCGCAAGGTGATCCGCTCGCGCACGAAGGGTTCCAGTTGGCGAAACCACTGATCCGCTGGATCGTTCCCTGTGGGTTTAGTATCTGTCAGTTCGAGGGATTGATCGAGGGAACGCAACTCTGGATGCAGTTTTTTCCATTCCCGCAGATGACTCAGGCTGTCATTGAGCAGGGCTGTCAGGGAGAGATTGTGCCATTGGGGGGTGAGGGGACTCGCACTATAAAACTTGAACCAAGCGCGATTGAGGCTAACAACGTCAAAGAGACTCTCCCGCAGCAGAGCACGCCACACACTATGGATTTGATTGAGCTTGCAGTGATCGAGGAGCCACCATAGGCATTCGTATTCCACCCAACTGGCACCAGCTTTGCTTTCGATGAAGCTATCGGGACTCGGCCAAGGAATGCCCTGCCCATAGAGCAGATCCTGCAACCGCTCTAAACTGTGGCTGTGGCGATCGGCAATATAAACCAAGTGACCATGACTCAAAAAGAGAAGCCACGTATGACCGGCATCATCTTCGAGGTAGAGTTCCCCAGTGCGCTGACCAAGGGCAAGGGTTTGGCACAGCGTGTAAATATCCGTATCGTTGAGGCATCCTTCCATGGCGCTATTATAGCGATCGCCAGCGGGCTGACCGCGACACAAGATATTCAGTCCCAGTTAGCGCTGGGTATAGCTAGAGAGCAATTGCACCAGTTGCTTCACGAGGGCTTCCTGATCGCGATTGATCTGGGGAAAGTTAAAGTCATCGCGAATATGAACCTCAAAGCCGGGCACCACCTCAATGCGCTTCCAAGATTCCGGTTGCTGTGAATGGCTCGGGGGCGGTACCTCGCGGCGGCTGACACTGGGACTGACACGCATGGGCTCCCCATAGCGATGCTCGGAGCGGTCTTGTACCTGCTGCAAAAAGGCCAAAGCTGGGTTGATCGGGGGCGGATTCAATTGAAGATGAACCCCTTGCTCAAGGAGTGCCCGCAGTTCTGGGGTGCTCATGCGATACACGAGCTTGTAAATGGCACCTGCGGTATAGCCCTCCATCAACAGCCGCCGCACCACCAGCAATTGTAAAAGGTGGCGATAGCCGTAGCGACCTTCGCGGCCAATGCGAGCGGGACGGTCAATCAATTTGCAGGAGGTGTAATGGCGCACCAGACGGGGGTTGACCTCTTCCAAAACACGGTTTTTGGAGTCCTCTTGTGGGAGGTGCTGGGGCAAGAGTTCGTTGGCGATTTCTACCAACTCATCTAATGACCATTGATCCTGAACGTGGATGAAGTCTTGAATTGTTGCCATGATGAACAAACACAGCCTTTTTTGAACGAAAAAACAAAGAAGTCAGTTAGAGAGGAATTTACCTGTCCTAAGTGAAGCGCAAGGGCGCTCCTAGAGCAGGAGTGAAACTATATTACCGTATTTTTTTGTTCTGTATCATTTTGGGTCTAATTTAGTCTTACAATTATCAAGCAAGGTAAACACCTGAATATTAGAAGGCTGCAGAAAATTCAATGCAACGTGAAGCTGCATTGTGACACCAAAACAATTTATTTGATGTTAGCATACAGCGTTTGGTGTTGAGTGAAGTTCTCCCAAAAATTACTGGGATTTTTGTGCTGTCAAGCAATTTGTTGCAGCGTTGTTACAAACTCTGGATAGGAGACGGCTGCCGCACTGGCGTTGTGAATGTAGCTTGTTCCTGTGGCATTTAGGGCAGCGATCGCTAGACTCATGGCCATGCGATGATCGCCATAAGTTTCCAAGTGGGTTCCTTGCAGGAGCACGCCCCCCTGAATATCGAGGCCATCACTGAGTTCAGTGACCTTAGCGCCCATTTTTTGCAATTCTGTGGCCACGGCTTTGAGGCGATCGCTCTCCTTCACCCGCAGTTCTGCTGCATCCCGAATTTCGGTGATCCCCTCGGCAAAGGCAGCAGCCACGGCCAAAATCGGAATCTCATCAATCAAGCGGGGAATCAATTCACCGCCAATACAGGTTCCCTTCAGCCTCGCCGATCGCACCCGCAGATCCGCCACCGGTTCGCCTGTGACGAGCCGCTCATTTTCAAGGGTAATCTCGGCTCCCATTGCCCAAAGAACGTCGAGAATACCTGTGCGAGTGGGGTTGACTCCCACATTGGTCAGCACCAGTTCTGAATCGGGGGTAATGGAGGCTGCCACCAACCAAAAGGCAGCTGAACTGATGTCGCCGGGGACAATAACCTTCTGACCCTTTAAGACCGCCGGCCCTTCAAGACTGACCGTACAGGTGGACTCATCCACGCTCAAACAGGCACCAAAGGCCTGAAGCATACGTTCACTGTGATCCCGTGAGCGGTGGGGTTCGCGAATAATGGTGGTGCCTTCGGTGTGGAGCGCAGCCAACAGGAGCGCCGATTTCACCTGAGCAGAAGCAATGGGACTGTAGTAGGTGATTGGCTCTAGGGGCTGTCCTAAAACGGCCAAGGGGGCACGGCTGTGGTGTTGACGCCCCCAAATCTGGGCACCCATCTGTAGGAGGGGCGTGACGACCCGTGCCATGGGGCGCGATCGCAATGAGGCATCCCCAGTGATTGTAAAAAAGCGCCCCGTTTGCGCAGCCAATACTCCCAACAACAGCCGCATCGTTGTACCAGAGTTGCCGGCATTCAGCACATCCACCGGCTCTTGGAGATGGCCAATTCCCAAGCCTTGGACGGTTACTGCTGTTGGATTGAGGTCAGAAATGTCAGCTCCAAGGGCACGAAAACAGGCGGCGGTACTACAGGTATCTTCACCCACGAGCAGGCCTTCGATATGGGTGGTGCCCTCTGCCATTGCCCCCAACATCAGGGCACGGTGGGAAATGGATTTATCTCCTGGTACTTGGAGGCTGCCCCGCAGGGGATGGCCATCGGCCTGAATCTGCCAAGTGTCATCGGATGTAATCTGAATAACCGCCATGGGACATCTGGATAAAACCGCGTTCTCGATTCTCCCACGTCTGTTGCGCTATCGCCCCATCGAGCGTTTGAGTTCCTCAAGGGCAGTTTGCAATTCCAAGCGGCGAAACTCGGCTTCAATCGGATCATTGAGGTCACTGCTGATGCGCGGTGGGGGTGGGGGCGCACTGGCGGTAGGAATGCGGTTCATAACTTCCCGCCGGCGATCGCGAATCTTTTGCAGAAGCTGCTGGGTGACTGGAATTTGATTGAGGGCATTGAGGCGCTGAGTCCACAATTGCTCTCCGCGTCGGCGCAATTCTGCCTCCCGTTGCCGTGCTAATTCGGCCAGATCAGGACGCTGAGCCGCCATAGCGGTGTGGGTGCGATCGCGCCAGCGACGAATCTCGGAAACCAAGCCTAAAATCTGCTGTTCACAGGTGTTGACTTCCTGTTGCAGCCGCAGCAGCCGCTCTTGGGTTTCCCGTTCTTGATCCTCTAGCTCTAGGAGGAGGAGATTCAACTCCAGCTGAGGATTGGCGCGGATAAAGTCCTCAAGTTTCTGCTCTAGGAAGGCATTCAAGTCGCGAAAAAATGTCATGGCGGTTGCCCACGGCCTGCTTCCCCATTCTAAAAGCTTTGGCCAACGGTCAATGAACGCACTTCTCCTTGACGCCGTAGCACTGCCCGCTGATTTTGAATCTGTACCAGTTGCCAGCCGTCGGTGCCAAGTGTATCGCCGACGCTTAGGCGCAGGGTTTGGCCATTGCTTTGAAAGAGTGCCACCGAGCGATCGCCCAATTCTAGGATGCCCACCAAGGTATGCTGCGGGGGTGTGGGTGCAGCGGGCGGCGGGGTAGGTGTTGGCGCAGGGCTAGGGGCTGTGACCGTGGGTAAATTGGGCAGCGTCACTGTTGGCGGGCTGGGGGCTTGGTACACGGGAACGTAAATGCGTTCAACGGTAGGGGCGGGAGTTGAGGGAGTGGGAACCGAGTTACTAGCGATCGCCGGCGGTGCAGGGGTGGGTGTAGCGGCCTGTTGGCTCAGGAGTTGAAGGGAGGTTTGCAGATACTCAGCGAAGGCAATGTCAGCAGGGCTGGTGGTTGTGGTCACCGCAGCGTCAGGGGCAACTGCGACCGGTTGGCGATTTAGGCTGATCCAGAGGCCAACTCCCAGTACAAAGGAGGCAATGCCTACCCCCATCAAAAAGCGATCGCCCCAAGAAAAGGCCTGCTGCGGTTGAGATCGGTGCAGCCAGCGGGAGCGTTCCTCGGTCGGCGGCGGTGGGGGAGGAGGGGCAGTCGTCGCTTCAAAGGGAACGAGTAAGGAAGGCTCAGATTCTAAAACCGCTGCTAGGGATTCTGGCTGATTGAGGTTGGCTTCCACAGCGGCAAAGACTTCATCCAGCAAGCGATTGGCTTGGACATCCGTCAGACAGGTTTCCAGCGTGTAGGGATCTGTCCTCTTCGGATCATCGCTCCGTGTCATCACCAATGCCTCACAATGATCACCAAAAACACCCAACCTTGCCTATTTTGCTTACGATGGATGACTAAATTCTATGCAATCCCTATCCTATTGGCCACCACTGCCGCTGCACTCTGGCGTGATTCACACGGTCTTTACCGCCTATGTTCAACGCTGGGGGTGCCTCTACCCTTGGCAACTGCAAATCAGCCATGTTTTCCATGGGGCTGAGGGCGTGCCTCTCTACGGTGAAGGCTATTGGCTTGGCCGAGCACGCGGAACCATCATTGCCACCTATGGCATTACTGGTGATCTCCAGAATCAATGGTACTTGCATACCCTAGCCCATTGGGCGATCGCCCGCCGCTTTGATGTCGTGCTCTTTGATTGGCGTGCTCATGGCCGCAGCGCGGAACTGTCCCCAGTTCTGACCAGTGATGGTCTCTATGAAGGGCAAGACTTTGTGGCGATCGCGCAGCAGTGTCAAGAACTCGGCTATACCCCTCCCTACTGGTTTGTTGGCTATTCCTTAGGGGGTCAGTTAGCCCTTTGGGGAGCGTGGTATGCCCAACAGCAAGGGGCAACAGAGATTGGGGGGGCTGCTGTGATTTGCCCCAACCTTGACTCCAACCGCTCCCTTGCCCACCTAGGCACGACCTTTTGGGGACGGCAATTCGAACGCGCCATCAGCCGTCAACTCCAACACTTGGCTCGCCACCTCCATCGCCTTCATCCTCAGATGTTTGATCTCAAAACCGTTGCCCAGATTGACACCATTGCGGGTTTTGATGCAGCGCTCGTCATTGATCGCCTTGGCTTTGCTAGCGTTGCCGAGTATTACGCTGCCAGCAGTCCTCTACCGCTGCTGCCGCAACTGACAATACCCGTATGGATTCTCTATGCCGTTGATGATCCCCTATTTGATCCGTGTCTTGTGCCAGAACTTCTAGCGATTGCCGAGAGCAATCCTGCCCTCACCCTGCTAATGACAGAACAGGGCGGACATGTGGGTTTTACCAGCGATCGCAAGTGCCAACAGCTCTGGGGCGATCCTGATTACTGCTGGGGGATTCATCGACTCTTGGATTGGCTAGAGGAGCAGACGGACATCAAAAGTTAAATCAGTCAAGGCGGCACCCGGATTCGAACCGGGGAATAAAGGTTTTGCAGACCTCTGCCTTACCACTTGGCTATGCCGCCCTGTTTGGCGATTCCTCATTATAGCCGATAGGCATCCTCTCCTTGCTTACCTTAGTTAGATTGCTCAAGGTAACGCTGGATGGCTTCACGGGTCACTGCTGCCAGAGACATGCCCTTGGCTGCTGCCAATTCCTTAAGCTGCTGGTATTGATCCGCACGCACATCCACGCGGTAGCGCTTTGTCGGGGTAGCTGGAACATAGGTAGCGGCAAACTCCCGCAAGGCGGCCAAGCCGACGCGATGGCAAAAGTCGCCAAAGGATTCGCCCTTGTGCCGGCGATCGCGATAAAAGACTAGCAATGGCTCTAGGGCAGTTTCCAGTTCGGCAATCGGTAACCGCTCAATATAGACCTCCGCCAAGCGGGTTTGATCCGGACTCCCACCCAACCAAGTCTGATAGGCACCGGGCACAATGCCAACAAAGCCCAATTCCGCCAAGTAGGGGCGGGCACAGCCATTGGGACAGCCCGTCATCCGAATCACCAAATGTTCGTCCTTGAGTCCTAGCCGATCCATGAGACGGCGAATCCGCTCTAGCACCCCCGGAATTGCCCGCTCCGACTCGGTAATGGCCAAGCCACAGGTGGGCAGTGCCGGACAGGCCATGCTATAGCGTTCAAGGGGGTCAATTGCACTGACATCGCGCACCCCATGCTGCTCTAGGATGAGTTGAATGGCATCCTGTTGATCAGGGGAAACATCGTACAGGAGTAGATTTTGGTGGGGCGTCACCCGCAGGGGGAGATGAAAGTCCTTCACAATTTTCCTGAGGGCAGACTTGAGTTTGAAGTTGCCCCGATCCAGAATGCGGCCATTGGCAATCGAAAGGCCATAGAAGAATTTGCCATCTCCTTGGGGATGCCAGCCCAAAAAGTCCTGGTAGCGCCACGGTGGTAGGGGACGAAACGGTTCGAGGGGTTTGCCAAAGTATTCCTCCACCTTAGCCTTGAATTTTTCCACCCCCCAATCGTGGATCAGGTATTTCAAGCGGGCGTGGCGCCGATTGTAGCGATCGCCATAGTCGCGCTGGGTAGCCACAATTGCTTTCACGGCCTCATAGACATCTGCCGCTCGGACAAAGCCAATTTCATCGGCTAGGCGAGCAAAGGTTTCTTCCTTGTTGTGGGTACGACCCAAGCCACCACCGGCATAGATATTAAAGCCCTCAAGCTGCCCCTGCTTGTCGGTGATCACCACTAGTGTCAAATCTTGGGAGAAGAGATCGACAGAGTTATCCCCCGGCACCGTGACGCAGCACTTAAACTTGCGGGGCATGTAGTGATCGCCATAGATTGGCTCTTCATTGTTGAGGAAAATTGTGCCATTGCCATTGCGTTGGCGTGCTGCTTTGACATCAGGGTGTTCTTCCCCCGTGATCACTTTTTCGCCATCGAGCCAGATCTCATAGTAGGCTCCAGTTTGCGGGGTCAGCAGATCGGCAATGCGGTGGGCATACTCATAGGCAAGGGTATATTCGGGGCGATCGCGAAAGGGGGCGGGTGGCGCCATAACATTGCGGTTCAAATCGCCACAGGCGCCCAAGGTGGAACCCATGCTGCGAACAATGGCGGCGATCGCAGCCTTGAGATTTTTCTTGAGAATGCCGTGCAGTTGAAACCCTTGGCGCGTGGTCGCCCGCAGTGTGTGGTCGCCGTATTCATCCGCCAAGCGATCCAACGTCAAATAGAGTTGGGGTGGAATATACCCGGCGGGACTGCGGGTGCGCAGCATGAACTGGTAGTCTTTTTCCTGTCCTTTGACGCGATTATCGCGATTGTCCTGCTGATAGGAGCCGTGGAACTTGAGGATCTGCACCCCCTCTTCGCTAAACCGGTTCGTCGGTTCCAAGAGTTCTGTGGCCACGGGTTCCCGCAGGTGTTGGCTCCGTTCCTTGAGAGCCTCAATTTTTGAGCGTTTCAGTGCAGCATCAGCAGAGGGGGGCGAAGCAACCATAGTGTTCTGTCTTCCAGCAGGCGAGAGTAACCAAAATGACGACAGCTAAAAGTCCCTAATCTTGATCGGGAAAGTGAGCTATCTCATTTTAGCGAACCTGTGGAACGATTAACAGGAGGGTTCCTCTTTGGAGGCACAGTCCTTTTGCCAGCAGCGTTCGAGGTAAGCATCGTAATACTGCCGCCAGAACCGTTTGGGATTGAGGGTAAAGCCCGGACTAAATAGCCGTTGGTTCAAATACTGCCAGAGGGGAAAGGCGAGGACACGACGCGTAGCCATAAGCACACTGTGAGCGTGAGCGATTCAAAAACTTCAACTTACCTTGATCATAGACGAGCGTCCTTGGGGGCAAGGGTCTCTGCCAAGTTTCTTAACGCGAGGGGGACAGTCCCTAGGGTGAAAAATGTTAAAATCTGTAAAGTTTTCTAGGATCACCGATGCGGGTTGTCATTGTTGGTGCAGGGTTAGCCGGCTTAGCCGCCGCAGTAGATTTGGTGGATGCCGGTCACAGTGTTGAAATCTATGAATCCCGTCCCTTTGTGGGGGGCAAAGTCAGCAGTTGGCAAGATGCCGATGGAAACCACATTGAGATGGGGCTGCATGTTTTCTTTTACAACTACGCCAATCTCTTTGAACTGATGACCAAAGTGGGGGCGATCGCCAACCTGCTGCCCAAGGAACATACCCACACCTTTATCAATCGCGGTGGTCAAGTGGGGGAACTAGATTTTCGCTTTCCCTTGGGTGCCCCTTTCAACGGTCTCAAGGCCTTCTTCACCACTAGTCAACTCTCTGCTGCCGACAAATTCTTTAATGCTATTGCCCTTGGCACCAGTCCTGTGGTGCGGGGTCTTGTGGATTATGAGGGGGCAATGCGCCAAATCCGTGCTTTGGATCGCATGAGTTTTGCCGAGTGGTTTCGCCGCCACGGAGGTTCAGAAAATAGCCTTAAACGCCTTTGGAATCCCATTTCCTACGCCTTGGGCTTCATTGATACCGAGCAGATGTCTGCCCGCTGCATGCTGACAATCTTTATGATGTTTGCCGCCAAAACCACTGCCTCACGGCTAAATATGCTCAAGGGATCCCCGGCGGAATACCTGCTCAAGCCCTTGGTGAACTACATTGAAGCGCGGGGGGCTAAGATTCATCTGCGGCGACGGGTGAAGGAAATTCTCTTTCGCGGCGAGGATCCGAGCACTTGGCACGTGGAAGGGTTGGTGATTCCCCTTGGGGAAGAACTAGAAACCGTAACGGCGGATGCCTATCTGTGTGCCTGCGATGTGCCGGGGATTCAACGCCTGATTCCAGAGGCATGGCGATCGCACCCGACCTTTGACAACATCTTTAAGCTGGAGGCCGTGCCTGTGGCCACCGTACAACTGCGATTTGACGGTTGGGTCACGGAACTGCAAGACCCCAGTAAACAAAAACAGGTGGCAGCAACGGGTATTGATAACCTGCTTTACACTGCCGATGCTGATTTTTCCTGCTTTGCCGATCTGGCTCTCACTAGCCCCGCGGACTACTATCGCGAAGGTCAAGGCTCCCTACTACAAGTGGTGCTTACCCCCGGTGATCCCTTCATTAAAGCCAGCAATGAAGAAATTGCCCAACACGTGCTGCGCCAAGTCCATGAACTCTTCCCTTCATCGCGCCATCTGAACATGACATGGTACAGTGTCGTCAAATTAGCGCAGTCCCTCTATCGTGAAGCCCCCGGCATGGATCCCTATCGTCCACCCCAAAAAACACCCGTTCCTAACTTTTACTTGGCCGGCAGCTATACGCAGCAGGACTACATTGACAGCATGGAGGGCGCGACCATGTCCGGACGACAAGCCGCCCAAGCGATTTTGGCAGGAGGTCATGCATGAGTTGGTTAGAGCATACGGTTCAGATTGAAGTGGCGGCGGATGTCGATCGCGTCTGGGCACTGTGGTCCGATCTGGAGAAAATGCCCCTGTGGATGAAGTGGATTGAGTCAGTGGTCATTACCGAAGAAGACCCCACGCTATCCCGCTGGACATTGGCCACCGGAAACTGGCATTTTAGCTGGCGATCGCGCATTTGCCGCCAAGTGAAGCACCAAATTATTCAGTGGGAATCGGTGGATGGGCTGCCCAATCGGGGCGCGATCCGCTTTTATAATCGCCATGGCAGTACAGTTGTCAAGCTCTCAGTCTCCTATGCAATTCCGGGGGTCTTGGGACAAATTATGGATCACCTTTTCTTGGGGCGTGTTGTCGAAAGTACATTGCAAGCGGATCTCGAACGCTTTCGTCAGTATGCTCAACAAATGCAGCCCACACAGGTTTCCTGAGTTTGGCTTAAAGTTGCGCTAGACAAAAAGAGATCGCGATCGCCAGCAGAGCTGCAGCGGGAAAGGTGAGTACCCACGCTATGAAAATTTGCGCCCACACTTGCCAGTTCACTTCCCCTTGATGGCGATAGCCAGCACCAGTAATGGCGCCGACCACGACTTGCGTAGTACTCACGGGAAAGCCCACTAGACTCGCAGTTCCCACGGTCAAGGCGGCACTGAGATTCGCTAAGCAGCCACTCACAGGGTCAAGGGGTGTAATTTTCTCCCCGGTGGTGCGGATAATGCGTTCACCGCCGCCATAGGTACCGATCGCGATCGCCAGCGCACAGGCAGCAACAACCCAGAAGGGCACACCCGCATCGGCTGAAACTTGTCCCCAACTCACAAGGGCAAGGGTAATCACCCCCATTGTTTTCTGAGCATCATTGGCACCGTGGGCCACCGCCATCAACGTTCCTGAAAGAATCTGCAACCGTTGCCAGTGTTCTGGAGCCAGTTCCCCTTGCCATTGCAGCCATTTTTCGACCAAGGTCATCAAACCTAGGCCGATGGCGATCGCCAGCAAGGGAGAGACAACCATGGGAATGACCACGGACTGAACAATCCCCTGCCAGCAAACAATTGCTGGAGAAACTTGAAAGAGGGCTGCCCCCGCCAAACCACCAATCAGCGCGTGGGAAGAGCTACTGGGCAATCCCCAATACCAAGTGAGCACATTCCAGCCCATGGCACTCAAGAGCGCTGCGGCAATGACACTCCACCAGTGAGCACCCAATTCACTGCTGTTGAGAATCCCCGCTTCAATCGTCAGCGCTACCCGCGTACTTAAGAAAGCACCACCAAAATTAGCCACAGCAGCAAGGATGAGCGCCGATCGCAGGGAAAGGGCACGGGTCGCCACCACCGTTGCAATCGCATTTGCCGCGTCATGAAATCCATTGGTGACATCAAAGAGGAGGGCGATCGCAATCAACCACCCCCCAGTCCAGTTCACCCCCATGCCCTAGGCGGAGGCACTCACTTGGTCTTTGTCCTTGGCAAGGAATTTCTCCAGCTCGGCAAGGGCTTCGGCATCCACTTTCGTCTGCATGGGGCAGAATTTTGGCCCGCACATCGAACAGAACTCAGCGGTTTTATAGATATCTGCCGGTAGGGTTTCGTCGTGGTATTCCCGTGCCCGCTCTGGATCGAGGGCTAGTTCAAATTGGCGGTTCCAGTCAAAGTTGTACCGTGCCCGCGACAGTTCATCATCGCGATCGCGCGCCCCCGGACGATGACGGGCAATATCCGCTGCATGCGCCGCAATCTTGTAGGCAATCAAGCCATTGCGCACATCTTCGGCATTGGGTAAGCCAAGGTGCTCTTTGGGGGTGACATAACACAGCATAGCAGTGCCGTACCAGCCGGCCAGTGCAGCACCAATGGCACTGGTAATGTGGTCATAGCCAGGGGCAATGTCAGTCACCAGAGGACCAAGGACATAGAAGGGCGCCTCAGAGCACTCCTCCATTTGCTTGCGCACATTAAACTCAATTTGATCCATGGGGACGTGGCCAGGCCCTTCCACCATCACTTGGACATCGTGTTCCCAAGCCTTGCGGGTGAGTTGACCGAGGGTTTTCAATTCCGCCAATTGAGCTTCATCAGAGGCATCATGGAGACACCCCGGCCGCAGCGAGTCCCCTAGGGAGAAGGAGACATCGTATTTCTTGAAGATCTCGATGATGTCACGGAAATGGGTGTAGAGGGGATTCTGCTTGTGGTGGTACAACATCCATTTGGCGAGAATGCCGCCGCCGCGCGACACAATCCCGGTGATGCGGTTTTTCACCAAGGGCAGGTACTCAATGAGAATCCCGGCATGGATTGTCATGTAGTCCACCCCCTGTTGGGCGTGCTTTTCGATCACATGGAGAAAGTCATCGGGGGTGAGCCGCTCCACGTTACCGTGCACACTTTCAAGTGCCTGATAGACGGGAACGGTGCCGATGGGAACGGGCGAGGCATTAATAATGGCGGTGCGAATGGCATCAAGGTCACCCCCCCCTGTGGAGAGATCCATCACCGTATCGGCACCATACTTCACTGCTAGACGCAGTTTGGCCAATTCTTCCTCAAGGTTTGAGGAGTTGGGAGAGGCACCAATGTTGGCATTGACTTTGCACTTGGCAGCAATCCCGATCGCCATTGGCTCGAGGTTGGGGTGATTGATATTGGCGGGAATAATCATCCGCCCACGGGCAACTTCATCGCGAATCAATTCCGGGGGCAGGTTTTCGCGCCGCGCCACATAATGCATTTCTTCGGTAATGATCCCTTGGCGGGCATAATGCATTTGGGTGACATTGTCGTGCCCCTTGCGGGCAGCAATCCATTCGCTACGCACCATTGATAGAATCCTCTCTAAACAGCTTCCCTGCGCCAGCATGATCCGGTTCAGGTTCTAAGGGTTTGCTCTCAGCCTGCTCTGACCGCAGACACCCCTAGCATGTCGTTCATTCTACCACTTTGCCCTTGGGGGGATGGGGATCAGTCCAAAACGTCAATGCGTACAGGTCCGACACCTGCACCAATGAGGCCAATTGCAGCCGCAGCGCCCTGCGAGAGGTCAATTTCCCGTCCTCCCGTAAAAGGCCCGCGATCGTTAATCCGTACCACCACTGAGCGGCCATTCTGGAGATTGGTGACCCGTACCCGTGTGCCAAAAGGCAGGGTACGATGGGCTGCTGTCAGAGCATGTTGGTCAAATCGCTCTCCATTGGCCGTGCGTCCCCCATGGAAGCCGGGACCATACCACGAGGCAAGACCAGTCAACTGCATGCGAATCGGCCCCATGGCCAGAACGGTATTTTGGCTGCCCTCCACACTGGTCAGGGCAGGAGCGTTGCCCAATTGGCGGCGGATGAGGTTGGCAATTCGCAGGGCGCTTTCCTCGTTGCGCTGCTGACCGCTGGGGAGAACAACGTTGTTGAGCGTGAGCAGAGGTTCTTGATCGGCATAAATGCGATATTGCTGCTGTTGGGCATCCCAACGCACGCGCACAAGGTTGGCGTCAAAGCCCTGTTCGTGAAGCTGATTGAGGCGAGCAGTGAGTATGGTTGCCCGTTGGGCAGCCTCGGAGAGAGTGGTTTGCTCTGGTGTGTCTGCACCATTGACAGCAGCGACTTTGACACCCTCAGTAGCGGTAGCGCGCTGGCCTAGAAACGTGAGTACAGGAATCCCCCGCACATAGACGGTTACGGCTTCACGCCCCTGTTGTTGGTGACGATGCAGACTGGCGATCGCCCGTGTGGTGGTGGGGTCATTGGATTGGCGTTCCCCGACTTTTGTGGCAACGACGGGGGAAGAGGGTGCTGAACCTAACTCTGTGGCTGGTGTGGTTGTGGTTGCACGGCTACTGGAGAGGATTCCTAACACAGCCAACGTGGTTGTTGTCAGACCCACATAAAGCGTTTTTTTCATAGGCGTCCGTTAAAAAGGGCATCCATACGGCTGGACAGTAGGGCACCAACATCACACAGGGCAAACCCCTACTGGTGCCGTGTTCGCTCTCATCGCGGAACTGTTTCAACCTACCACGAAGGCCTAGAATCAAGCATCAGGGGCATTTTGTTCGTGGAAAACATTTTGAAAAAGAATAAAAAAGCACTGAGGGCGGTGAAACCGACGCAGACTGGCATATTGACGGAATTTACAGTTGGCGAAAGAAAATAAGAAAATTTTATAAACTTTTAACAAACTGTTTTTAATTTCTGAATATTTTTGTGACTCAGATCACCGTAAATAAAAATTTGCCTAAAAGAGAAAATTTGCTTTTTGTGACCTTTTCTGTGTGTCACAGGACGATTTCTCACCCAATTTTGTTTCCCGTTTTACCCCTGTTGGGATGCTCCTCTAGCCACTTCATAAAGTGCATTGCCCAAGGAATTGCTCTTCCCTGTAGCGCATAAAACGGGGATATAGCCCGTAGGGAGCTAGACTATGGAAGACAGGGATGACTTGCGGCGTCGTCTTGAACATTTGGAAGCCGCTGTGGCTGCCCTCCAGCGATCGCTCGAGATTCTGCAAACCGCCACTCTCCGTGAAGATCTCTCCTCTTCTAGAGTTCCAGAGCCTTCAACACAATCAACGCCACCGGAGGAACCGCCTGCGATCGTTCCTGCCCCTGCTGCTGAATTACACCCCCAAGTTCCTGAATCCCCATCGGTGCCACCGTTACGCCCAGTGAGGCCTTCCCAAGCTGACTGGCTCCAAAACTGGGAACTGTGGCTCAACCGTCTTGGCATTGGCCTACTACTGCTGGGCATTGGCTTCCTCTTTCGCTACGCCGTTGAATTGGGCTGGATTACCGATGGGGTGCTTGTGGCCATGGGCTTTCTCATGGGCACAGTGTTGCTTGGTCTGGGCTGGCGGTTGCAGCGGCGAGCCATCTTTAGCCAGTTTTTGCAGGGGGGTGGCCTCGCAACCTATTACCTGACGATCTTTGCTGCCTATCAGTTTTTGACCATCCTGCCTTGGGGTGTGGCCTTCCCATTGATGGTGGTGGTGACCCTAGGGGCATTTTTCATCTCCTTGCGCCAAAATCGAGCCATCTTTGCGGTGATTGGTGTGGTTGGTGGCCTAGCAACCCCCTTGCTGCTTTACAACGCAACCCTCAATCGCCCTTTGGCATTGGCCAGCTATACCGTTCTCATCATTTTGGGGAGTTGGGCGATTTATGGGGTGAAGGGATGGCGATCGCTCTTGTGGTCAGCCTTTTGGTTGGGATGGCTGATGTTGATGGTGGCTGTTATGGGTCACCTTGGGGGTAGAGGTCTAGCGTTGCAGAGCATTCTTGGTGTCACGTGGCTGGGCTTTACCATCCTGCCGCCTTGGTACCAGTGGCGCGATCGCGTTCAACCTGCCCCAAACCAGCCCCACGGTCAGGCGATCGCCCTCTTTAATCCGCTCATTGCTCTAAGCTTAAGTGCTGTCCTCTGGGATTGGTCCACAACGGTAACGGGGCGCGTGTTTATTGTTTTTGGGGTGCTCTACCTCGGAACCAGTCTGCTCTGGCGACCCCTGACGCAATCTTGGCGCTGGGTCTATAGTTTGACGGGACTTTTGCTAATTGCCCTTGGCATTGTTGTTCGTGACTACAGCAATCGCTTTATCCTCGCACCCCTGGCGATCGAGGGACTGATTTTGCATTATCTGAGCCAACACTATTCCTCGCGAACCCTGCGGGCTATCGCCCATCTTTGGTGGGGACTACTGACCCTTGGCTTTGTTCGCCAACTGCTGTTCACCGCCGCCGATCGCCCCCCGCTGTTGAATCTGGCTTTTTTCACCCATTTGGTGGTGCTTGCAGCCGCAGCAGTCAGTATCCGTTTTTTGCCCCCACCCACCCGCCCGGTGTACTGGACTTTGGGCTATGGGGTAACGATGATTTGGATGCAGCACGAACTAGCGCCCTTTGGCACCGGGGCAGCCACCCTTGGCTGGGGACTCTTTGGCGTCGGACTGCTAATCTACGGGTTGCGACGGGACACCTCAGCAGTGCGTACTGTGGCTTTAATCACACTGATCATTACTTTGGTGCGGCTTTTCTTTGTTGATCTCATCAATCTTGCGCCGGTGTGGCGAGTACTCCTATTTATGGGGTTTGGTTTGATTTTTTTGCTGCTGAGCTATTTTTTCCGCGCCCTGTGGCGGCGATCGCCCGCAGAATCCTCTAGGATCAGGGGAGAAACCCCAACTAGCGACTCTGAAGAATAGCCATGACCAGCATTGCTGATCTGCGCCGTGATTATCGCCGTCAACGTCTCCTTGAAAGCGAGGCCGCAGAAGATCCAATCCAGCAGTTTCGCATTTGGTTTAGCGAAGCCGTTGCAGCAGAACTACCGGAACCCAATGCCATGATACTGGCTACCCTTGGCCTCGATGGCATGCCTGCTGCGCGACTGGTCTTGCTCAAAGAGTTGGACGATCGCGGGTTTGTCTTTTTTACGAACTATCGCAGTCGCAAAGGTCAAGAGTTGGCTGCCCATCCCAAGGCTGCCCTTGTGTTTTGGTGGGCAGAGCTAGAGCGGCAGGTGCGCATTGAGGGGGATGTCGAGCAAATTAGTGCAGCGGAGTCCGATGCCTACTTCCAAAGTCGTCCCCTTGGCAGCCGCTGGGGCGCATGGGCATCCCAACAGAGTGAGGTTTTAGAATCCTACGCCGATTTGGAAGCCCGCCTTGCGGAAGTGGAAGCCCGCTATGGTGAAAATGTCCCCCGTCCAGAGCATTGGGGGGGCTATCGGGTTCTGCCGACCCTGATTGAATTTTGGCAAGGGCGACCCAATCGCCTCCACGATCGCCTCTGCTATCGTCGCCAAGGAGGTCACTGGCAGCGGGTGCGCCTCTACCCTTAGGATAGGGATACATTTGGAAAGAGTTTGAGACCTGAGCATGATTCCCGGTGAACTCATCCCCGCCGCAGGAACCATTGAACTCAATGCCGGGCGGCCAACGGTAACTTTAACCGTGGCCAATACAGGCGATCGCCCCATTCAGGTGGGTTCCCACTATCACTTTTACGAAGTCAATCTTGCCCTTCGCTTTGATCGGGAACAAGCGCGCGGGATGCGCCTAGATATTCCTGCGGGAACGGCCATCCGTTTTGAACCGGGGGATGAGCGGGTGGTGCAACTGGTAGCCTTTGGTGGCCGTCGCCAAATCTATGGCTTTCGCGGTGAAGTCAATGGCGCGCTCTAGTCGCGATTTCAAGCATCCTGTAGATTAAACAGTATGGATGACAACGACTTCCCCCTTCTTGACACCTCAGAGGATGCACTAGCGGCGCTGCCGAGTGAGGGGAGCGATCGCCCCGATCCCGAAGCCATGTTACCCCTGCTGACCTCCGCCGACGTCACGGAGCGGATGTTGGCGGCTCGTGCTTTTTGTGAACTGCAGGATGAACGCGCCACACCCTATCTCATCAATCTCCTGCAAGAACCCTGTCCCCTTGTCCGTGTCAGTGCGGCCTATGCCCTTGGCCGTAACCCCAGTTTGGCAGCGGTGGATGCCCTCATTCAGCAATTGGAGCGGGACTGGAATGGCTATGTCCGCAAAGGCATTGTTTGGGCCTTGGGTAACTGTGGCGTCCGCTTTCCCTTACCAGAAATTTATCGGCGCACCCTTGATCCTTTGATTCGTGCCCTGCAAACGGATATTTCTGCCGTGCGCCTGTGGGCCGCCAGCTCCTTGGGCCAAGTGGCTGAAGCCAGTGAAGAGGCGGCTACCGTTGCCATTCCTGCCCTTGCCCTTGCCTTGGCTCAGGATGCGATCGCTGCTGTGCGTAGTAACTGCGCTTGGGCGTTGGGTCATGCCTGTCGCAAAATTCCCCTTGGGCCTCTTTACACGCAAGCCATTGATCAACTGATTGCTGCCCTGCGGGACAGTGATATGGGTGTCCAAGAAGATGCCAAAGCAGCCCTCTTTAAGCTGGGGGATGCACGGGGACTGCAAGCGATCGAAGACCTGCAATTAGAAGCCCTTGGCTAAGGAATGCGTCAGATGACCGAACCACTGGTAGAACTGCGCGGTGTCTGCAAAGCCTTTGGCAATAAGCATGTCCTCAATGATGTGGATTTAGTCATCTATCCCCAAGATGCCCTTGTGATTCTGGGACCCTCTGGCACAGGCAAGTCAACGATTCTGCGGATTATTGCTGGGTTACTCGCTCCCGATAAAGGCGAAGTTTATGTGGCTGGTGAACGGCGTCAAGGGTTGCGCCAAGATGGCCTGTGCCGGTTGCGCATGAGCATGGTCTTTCAGCAATCTGCCCTCTTTGATTCCCTCACGGTTGCTGAAAATGTTGGCTTTTATTTGTACCAACACACCCATTTGCCGGAGGCACGGATTCGCGAAATTGTTAGTGAAAAACTGGCGATGGTCGGCCTCTCTGGCATGGAAGACCTCTATCCAGCGCAGTTGTCCGGGGGGATGCGCAAGCGAGTCAGCTTTGCCCGCGCCATTGTCGATAATCCGGAAGACCCCGATGATGATCCCTATCTCCTGCTTTACGATGAGCCAACGGCAGGGCTAGATCCCATTGCCTCAACAGTGATTGAGGATTTGATTCGCGAATTACGGGAGAAGACGGGGCACGCCTACGTTGTCGTCACCCACCAAAACAGCACAATTGAACGCACAGGCGATCGCCTAATTCTCCTCTACCAAGGTCGCATTTGTTGGCAGGGCACCCATACCGAAGCCCGCACGACCGATAATCCCTACCTGCGGCAGTTTCTCAGCGGTGATGTCAATGGCCCCATTCGCATCATTGATCAAGTGGGTACCGCTGCTCTATAAATAACGTATAAAAAGGAATCAATAATCGTGGCTCTACACATCGCATGGCTTGGCAAAAAATCTCCCCCCTGCGGCAATGTCACCTATAGTCGTGAGATTACCAATGGGCTACTGGATCGTGGTTATCAGGTGAGCTTTTTGCACTTTGCTCAAGAAGATGAACAGGAACGCCCCAGTGAAGGTGGCACCCCTGATGTCACCCTGCCCTGCCTCTATAAATCGCAGGTTTATACCCTGCCCTCCCTGCGAGCCAACAAAGTTCTGGTTGAATCCCTCAAGAAGCTGAAACCCGATATTGTCCATGCTTCATTGACCCTCTCCCCCCTCGATTTCTTTCTTCCCGACATCTGTGAAGAGTTAAACATTCCCCTTGTTGCCACGTTTCATCCGGCCTATAGCGAAAAGTATCGTACCCTCACTGCCGGCACCGCCTTGATGACTTACCAGCTCTATGCGCCCTTTTTGGCTCGCTATGACCGCGTGATTGTCTTTTCTCAATCCCAAAAGGAACTGCTGATGCGGCTTGGAGTAGGGGCGGAGACTCTGCGGGTCATTCCCAATGGGGTTGATACTCGCAAGTATGCACCGGGACCTTCGACGGCCAAAGAGGACTTTAAGGCGCGCTATCTCTATGTCTATCAAGGGCGGATGGCCATTGAAAAAAACGTTGAGGCGCTGCTGCGCTCGTGGTGTGCGGCGGAAATGCCCGCTGATTGTAAGTTACTGATGGTGGGCGGTGGTGCCCTGATGCCGTCCCTGATGGCCAACTATGGGCCCGATCAAAATATTCTCTGGCTTGGCTCGATCGTCAATGACCAAGAACGGCTGCAAATTTTACGGGGCTGTGATGTGTTCATTTTGCCCTCGCAAATTGAGGGGTTATCCCTGTCGCTCCTAGAGGCAATGGCCTGTGGCTTGGCCTGCTTGGCCACCGATGTCGGTGCCGATGGTGAAGTGCTCACCGGCGCAGGGATTGTCTTGAATCCCCAGTACGTGAAAACTCAGTTGCAAACGCTGCTGCCCATTTTTTATCAGCACCCGGAAATGATTCGCCTCTTGGGAGACAAAGCCCGCAAACGGGTGCTTGAGCACTATAGCCTCAGTCACAACTTGGATCGCCTAGAGGCCTGCTACCAGGAACTCATGGCCTCCTATGCTTTGGCACGCCCTGCAGCTAAGGTGAAAAGCTAAATGGCTCTAATTTGGCAGACCGTCAAAGCGAGCATTGAGACAACACCACTCCTGCCGTCGCCAGACACTGCCCAAGCTCCAACCCTGCCGTTCCAATTGCGCCGCTACGCGATCCGCTTGATCTAAAAGAATGCCACTAAAGATGCCCCAACCTTTGGGTTTCACAATTGCCGGCAAGTGGGGCAGCATCTCAATAATCACGGGTGCCAAAATGTTACACACCACACCATCCACCAATTCGAGGACTTGCTCCCAACTTCCTTGCCGCACAATCAGCTGTCCAGCTTTAATGCCATTGAGTTCAGCATTGCGTTGGGTTGCAGTGACCGCCAAATCAGAGGTATCCACAGCATAGGCTTTTTGTGCCCCTAGCAAGAGGCTGGCGATCGCCAAAATGCCACTGCCACAACCAATATCCGCAATCACCGTGGGCGGCAGCGGCTCAAAGGTCTGATCCAGTTGCATCTCTAGAGCCTCAAGGCAAAGCTGGGTGGTTTCGTGGGTGCCGGTGCCAAAGGCCATCCCCGGATCGAGGTTAATCACTATGCGGGTGTTATCCAGCGGCGGGGTTTCCCAAGCCGGGCAAATCAGCAGGCGATCGCCCACCGGGATCGGATGCCAATAGGCTTGCCAACTGTGGGCCCAATCCTGCTCATTGACCAATTGCCAATGCAGTTTTGGCGACAGATAGCCTTGGGCGACTACATCCTGCTCAATCCAAACCCCCAGAGCGGCAATATCGAGTAGGGTGACCTGCTGCTGCGGCACATACCCTTGAATCAACACGCGCCCCTGCTGTTGCTGGGTTGCCGTGCCTTGACAGCCAAAGGATTGAAGGCGCCAATAGACCAGCTCTTCCGCCTCAGCTTGACAAGTGACGGTAATTTCCCACCAACGCTGTACCACAACCGTGCCTACAGATTCACAATATAGGCATCCCGAATACCCGGAACCTTCAGGATTTCCTCCAAAAGGCCTTCAGGCAGCGGATCGTCCAAACTAATCACCATCACCGCATTACCGCGCACCATCTTGCGTCCCACCTGCATACTCGCAATGTTGACGTTGAAACTGCCCAACTGGGTGCCAATCTTACCAATGATGCCCGGCATATCGCGGTGCAGCGTCAGCAACATATAACGAGTTGGCGCCACACTAATGGGAAAGTCATCAATACTGGTGATGCGCAATTCACGGTGAGCCAGCAATGCACCAGAGACAGAGCGAGTTTCCGAGGGACTTTTAGCAATCAGCGTCAGCGACCCCGCATAATCCCGCTGCGATTCATCCCGTGTTTCGACAACGCGAATTCCCCGTTCCTTGGCTTCTAGGCCAGCATTCACATAGTTGACCCGCTCTCGCAACGCTGGGGAGAGCAAGCCCTTCAGCGCAGCAATCACAATGGGTTGACTGTCATTGGTGGCCAGTTCCCCTTGCAGACGCACTTCCAGAGACTCAACCCGACCGCCTGCCAACTGCCCCACCAAGTTACCGAGGGTTTCTGCCAACTGCATGTAGGGCGCCAGTTTCTCAAGAACCTCCGGACGCAGACCCGGAATATTCACCGCCGATCGCGCCGGTAACCCCAAGAGCACATCACGAATTTGCTCCGCCACATCAATGGCAACGTTAACTTGTGCTTCCTCCGTTGAAGCGCCCAAATGAGGTGTCAAGACAACTTCCATGCCAAGGTCACGCAGAGGAGAATCAGCTTCTAGGGGTTCATGCTCAAAAACATCTAAAGCAGCCCCAGCCAATTTGCCTGCTTTGAGCGCTTCTACCAAAGCTGCTTCGTCAATAATGCCTCCCCGCGCACAGTTAATGATGCGGGCTGTCGGCTTCATCTTGGCAATGGTTTTGGCGTTGATCAGATGCTGGGTTTCCGGGGTTTTTGGCAAGTGCAGGGTAATAAAGTCGGACTCCGCAAAAAGAACATCCAACTCCACGAGGCGGCAGCCCAGTTGTTCAGCCCGTTCCGTTGACAGATAGGGATCGTAAGCCAGAAGTTTCATGCCCATGGCACGGGCAACGGTAGCCACGTGGGAGCCAATTTTCCCTAGGCCAATAATGCCCAAGGTTTTCTTGTAAACCTCTACGCCCGTAAAGCGTTTGCGATCCCATTGACCGGCCTTAACCGCCGCATTTGCATCCGGAATATGGCGGGCAAGGGAGAGCATCATCGCCAAGGTATGCTCCGCAGCAGCAATGGTGTTGCCTTCCGGCGAATTGACAACCATGATCCCTTTGCGGGTGGCAGCAGGCACATCAACGTTATCTACACCAACCCCAGCCCGACCGATAATTTTCAGTTGGTTGGCGGCTTCAATGACGGCCTTCGTGACCTTGGTTCCCGATCGAATCATCAGGGCATCGTACTCGGGAATGATTTTGATCAGTTCTTCCTCGGAGAGGCCAATTTTGACATCAACTTGTGCCACTTGGGCAAGCAAATCAAGCCCCACCTGTTCAATGGGATCGGAAACCAGAACTTTGGGCATAGGTAAACACTATGTATAATGCCAGACTAGTTATGCTATCACATTTTATTTCGCTAAGGGTAGGGGTAGAATGCGTTTCAGTAAAACTCTTCCTAATAGGGAGGCGATAGTTCCTCCCTTCCTGTTTTTCTCGATCGCGCTCAGATTAGAATGGCCCACCCAGAAAGAGTTGCGACAGAAGTAGAACCACACCCGCTGCCGCAGCAATCTCTACACCAGCTTCAACTGTGCGCGCCCACTGCTGATCATCCTCTGTTTCTTTGATGGCTAAGAGCAGGAAAAACTGATCTTCATCACTTAAATTTTGAACAAAGGATTCTGAAAGCATTTCCAAGGGTAGAGTTTTGAAATAGTCAATGCGACGACGAATGTAACTAGATTGCTCCTGTAATCGTTGTTCTTTTTTCTGCGCAGCAGCAGCCTTTGCTGCTTCAGTTTCCTTTTTAATTTCACAGAGAATCTTGTATTTTCGGGGACTCACTGTTTTTGTCAGCATTGCCCCCAAGGTTCCCCAAAAGCAGAAGAAAGCCCACAGGTATCCCAGAAAGCCAAAAAGACCGCCTACACTCCCTACCAATAGGCCAACCAACAAGAGAATCCCCCCCTGAATAACGTTGCCCCATTTTGTTGCTGGATCGACTGTATCTAAATCGTCAATCTTGAGGCCGTGGCAAGCTAGCTTTTGCCGCTGTTGTTGGTCAATAGCATTGATTGATTGTTGATACTGCCGTTGAATGGCCTGCCGCTCTGTCTCCAGTTTCCGAGCTACGGCTTCCATACGAGCGGGATCGAAAATGGAGCGGGCAGTTCTAACATCTGTTGCTGGTTGGGTGGGTGGGGGCAGGCGATCGCCCTGCTCCATGAGGTAGGCATAGGCTTCGTTGATTTGCTTGAAGTGCTCCTCGACGATTTGCCGCGCCTTTTTGGGGGTCTCAGGGGGCAATTTATCAGGGTGGCACTCTTGGCAGAGGCGGCGATAGGCGGCTTTGATCTGCTCTTTGGAAGCCCGCGGTTGCAAGCCCAGAATTTGGTAGTAGTCGGCCATTATCTTTTGGACACTTCTTCAAGGTTGATGAAGAATCAGTCACTTCAGTCATTCAAGGAGACTTGAAAGGAAATAATTGCAAACACCCCCCACTGTTGTTTAATAGTTTTAGAAACTTGAGTCGCGGATCTTTGGTAACGCCAAAAATTGTGATGACTTGGTAGTTGCCTAAGTCAGCCACCCAAACGGGAGAGGGCTTGCCGGTAGAACCGCAGAGATTTCGGTCGTAATTACCATTCACCTTAAGGCTAGGGTCGTGAAGAAGGGCAAGACCATAGGGCTTTTCTCCTCTAGAGTGACCACTGCAAACGACGATACGGCAGTTTGCATCAATTGCTTCTGCCCATTGGTCAGAAGTTACAGTGCCAATGGATAATGGTTGAGCCGGGTTGATCTGGTAATGACCAAAGTGCTCTAAAGCTTGATAAAACCTTTGAAGGCGCTGTTGAAATTTTTGCTTGAATTCCTTGGCATTGTCGGGGAGTTCCCAAAAGGGATCCTTGTTTTCAGGAATTAGATCAGAGCCACGCCACCATGGTGCTTGGTTACGGGTTTTACGAGAGTAGCAAGGACGACGTGCCCCTTGGCCAATGCCACCCAAGTGAAACATGAGCCACGTCAAGTGTCTTGCCAGCTCTGCTACCGTTTCCTTGTGGTCATCAGGAACTTCAGCAGAATAGTCTAATACCAGTGTCCCCTGTTCTTCTCCACAGGGATCGTTTCTACCTTGCTGATTAGGGCGTGCCTCAGGTTGGGTCACCTTCCCACTAATCACTCGTACCCGCAGGTAGCCATGTTTGGGTTGCGGCTGAATTGCGCCGAAAATCAATCCTTCAAGGCGTTGGACTTCTGCTGTGGGCAACACCCCCCCCGCAAAGGCACGAAACCAGTATCGCAGTAGTGACTTAAAGGCGGTGGCTCGCACCTCGGCCTCTGGTTGACCACGCATCTGCCACGCTTGATTTCTGGCGTTCCATTGCCATGACGTAGGCGTCCACTTTTGGCGACCGTGGATGAGCTGCCCTCGAACTGTAAAATCCACGCTAAAGAAACCATGCCCCACCTGTTTTTGGGGTTCGACTAAAACCCCATAGCCTGCATTCACTTGAGAACCAATCCCTTGGGTCAGGCCGCGAATCAGCCACCGCTTGACCTGATGCAGCATTTCAGGAGAGCAATGATTGGTGGGTTTAATACCGATGAGAAATGAGACTCCGCGGAGGGAAAAGAACACGTTTGGGTTGGCAGCGTACTTGAGGTTGCCATTATCCCATGACCAAAGGTTGTTGGCCATGTCCACTGCTAACCCCCCATTCGTCTGTTCAGGCAAGGGGTAGGCATCAAGGAAAATAATTTTGCCAGCTTTTTCGCTAGGGTCGCTGCTATCGAGATAGCCAAAGTAAAGCTGACCAACCAGTCTATCCGCTTCAGGCCAAGACAAGCCTTTATTTTCCATCACTTCCCGAATGGCTTGGGCACGAGCGACGCCCCGCAAGGTACTAGAGGGAATATAGGGAATGCCTAGATTATCAAAGGCAGGCAGAAGAATACTTTCAGGGCCACGATGGCCCCCAACGCGGATGCGCCATGGGCAGGTGACTTCAAAATAGTTGCCTTCGCCAGCAATTTGGCGGGTGCGCTCTGTTAAGACCTGCAAGCGTTGGCTGTAGTCGCCCTGCTCTGCCGTTGTTACTAGTTCCACTTTTGTACCATCTTTGGCAGGGCTAGCGGGCGATCGCATCCAGCGAAGATACTCGACAAACCCTGCACTGCAATGGGGGTTGGGATTTGGATCAAGGGGATGTCCTAGCCATGGCGAAGGACGAGGTGGATTGTTCGAACCACCACTATTTCCTCTGCCACCTTTACCACTACCGCTATTGCTAGCGTTGCCTGAGTTGGGGCGCTGTGTGGCTTTATGAGCTTGAGGTCGCTGTAAGGCAGGATGATTTGTCATGTTGTACGACTCCTAGTCTGCATTTCCAATGCCAACGTAAAGGGCAGTTGTCCAGAAGCTAAATTCACGGGCAATTTGTAGCCCCAAGCCGGTGAGGCCAAGGTAGCACTCTGTGTCAAGGGTCTTGAGGGTTTCCAAGCCTTTGTCACTGGCCAAATTCTGAATACCTGCCGTGTCCTCAAGAGCACGGAAAAAAGCTTTGACAACATCTTTCTTCCCCTCTTGACTGAGGGCGGCTTCTTCCGCTTTTAGGCGCATTAGTCCCCACGTAGCCAAGTAGGTGTAGAGTTCAACGGCTTGGCTTTTTTGCTCCCGCAGCCGAGTGTCATCTGCGGTGCGATGCCGTAGTTCGCTCAGGGCTTTATAGACTGGCTGTGCCATTGTGCGTGGATCAAAGGCCATAACTAACTCCCAAGAGTGACAAGTCGGACAAAGCCGCGACCAAGGCTTTCTTGACCGCCAATTTGGAGAATGGGGTGGCTATCGAAAACATCTAGAAGATCGCTTTTTGCCTTTTCTGCGGCACCATTGAGTTGGGCAACTGTTCCCCAGGGAAAGTACATCAATGTATCGGGGGGAATGGCTTCCTCGTAGCGAAAACCCCCTTCAACGGTTTTATGTTGATCGAGTTTCACCTTGACCTGTCGCCAGAGGCTCGTTTCAATGAGGGTTTTGCAGTGCTGATCGGGTAGAACCAAGACCTGTTGAATTTGGGTTTGCTCGTGGATCGGAATCCACTGTTGCCAGTTGCCCCAAGGCTTGAGCTGATCGCCTTTGAGGATCGCGTCTTTGAGATAGACAGCTTTGCTGTTGCCTAAACTGGTGCTGTAGGGAGCCACTGAACCCAAGGATTGGCCAGTGAGGCGTTGCCAACGATGCAGCAGCATGGGGCAGCTAATCCAGATCACGCCATGGCTGAGGGAGGGAACCGGTACCCACAGGAGTGAGCCATCACCGACCCACACTTGCCCTTGGGTAAGGTTGGTGTTTTCGCCGCCCATGACATCTTCAATGGTGTTGCCCCAAAGGCGGTTGCGGCTTTTCTCGGGGGTACTGGCACGCAAGCGACCCCGAATCGTGCTGGAGGGAATGTAGGGCAATTCTGTGTGGGATTCCCGCGCAATGCCGAGAAGGTTGCCCTCTTGGGTGGTGCCACCCGTGTGCAGGGGGGAGAGAAGGTAGAGGTAGGCAAGGTTAAACATTGTTGATCATCCAGTCTCTTTGAGGTCAATGTGTATCGGTACTCACCTATTTATCCCTTGGTGTTTGGGGGGTTATGCAGTGCCCCAGAGCAATTGGCCGTAGTGAAGTTTTTCAAACGTACTGCGAGCTTTGGCGGCTACACCGCCGAGGAGTTGTTGGGGCTGGGGAGAGGGCGGCTGATCAAAGCGATAGACAGTTCCCGGCCGGACATAGGCACGCTGTGCTGAATAGCCCAGTTGGGGTTGCCCACTGCGACGAGTAAAGGTACTAAGGCCACCGGCGAGGAGGGGGCGATCGCCCACGACACCCAGCAGACACTCTTGCCAGTCATAGGGATACAGTCCATAAAGCGGCGCGTCGGCCACCACGGGCGCCAAACCGGGAGTCAGCACGTAGGCGAGGGTTTCTTGACCCGTGCCTTGAAACTGCTCTAGGTTTTCAAAGGGATGCTTCTTGAGGGCATGCACCTGTGCCTGATGCCCCTCACCGCCAATGCGCACGACTCCCTCTAGATTGGCAACACTGATGCCGGCCACAAAGCCCCAGCCCGGATGCAATCGGTTGGCCACCTCGGTAAAGTAGCCCGCTTCCTCTTCCACAGTGCGACTCTCAGCTTGCATTTTGATATGGGGGAGGACTTGGGTTGACCACGGCAAATCATGGAAGTGTTCTTGGGCATTCAGTTGATCCAGTTTTCCTTGGAGATAGAGAACAAGAGCATCCAAGCGCATGAGGGGAGCCGGTCGGCCTTGGGTTTGCTCATTCTCCCTGAGTGTCGGTTCCACAATAGGGCGTAACTTTCCCGGCAACGGATGGCGGAGATATTGCCAAGCAGGGTCGTCGGTAGCAGCGGGTTGAGTGCGAGCAAAGCCCTTGACTTTACTGAGGTCAGCCCGATCATTGATGTCGGCCTCCTCATTGCTCTTGTTGCCAATGCACACCAAATCCTTGGGCGTGTCCACCCAGACCTGATTTTTGGCATCAATGAGGAAAGGCCCAAGAAACTCCAGATTTTGCTCGCGTTCGGTGTAGGGATCACACAGGGAGCGTAAGGCTTGAAAGACCGTAATTGGCAAGGGCGGAAAGAGACTTTTGGCCCACGAGCCTTCCCCCGGTTGAAAGGGTCGGGAGTCACGAAAGAGGAGCACGTCTAGGGGGTCAAGGCGATACCAATTTAATTCATGTAATTTATGCGCCATCATTAATTACTCCTTTGGGGTGGAAAGCGTTTATCAATGAAGAAGGCCATGAGCCGCAAGAGGTTGAGGAGGTCTTGCAGATCAGTTCCTTGCTGACCTTCATGCTGGAGTGCCCAGTCTTCCCATTGATTGCAACACTGACAAAGCTGCTCAATCAGTTCTAAAGGGATGTCTTTTTCGCGGCGATTGGCAATGCTGGCGATCGCTTTCTCAATAACCCGCTCTTTGCTCAACCAACAGTGTTGGGGCAACTCTGCCACGAGTCGGTGCAGTAGCGGACTCACATCGTCATTGGCTTGCGCAAGTAATTCTCGCCAAGCCGCTAGCAGCTCACCTTTCAAAACTGCTTCAAGGACATTGCCAGAACCATAGAGCACCCGGAAGCAGAGGCCATCTTTACCGGGGAGTTTCTTTGCCCGTTCCTTTTCGGCTTGCCAGAGGTTTTCTAGGACCGTGGGCAGAGGCACGCTCCTGTAGGCAATGACCACACCCATACTCATGGTTGCCCCTTGCCCCATCGTAAAGAGGCGACGCATGCCCAAAACATGAGCCGCTGTACTGCCCTGAACTGTTTGCCAGTAGTCGCCGTGGGGTTCAAACTCCCCCTCTGGATCGGTGCCGCCACACCACGCTTGGCGTAGGACATGAATCAGCGAGAGGGCATCCTCAATGGGCAAGACAGCCATGACATCATCGCCACCGCTATAGACGACGCGGCCACAGTGACGTTGTTCGACAAGGTAGGGCACCAAGCGATTCGAGAAATCCAACAGGGCACGATTGAGTCCCACGTGGGTGGCAGGCCCCATGCGTTTGGGGGTGTCGTTGATCAGTTGTTGCCACTGCTGAGGGTTTTGGATGTAGCTTTTTCCTTGCTTAATGTCTTGAATAATGTTCGTCGCAACATACTCGCGATACTTCTTAAGGTTATGACCGCGGACGTAGTTGCCCATGCCATCGCCATCGGCCAAGAGGATGCACCACCAGTCCCCAGGGGAGCGATCGCCCCAACCCAAGCGTTTTTGTGCCCAATTCACTGCACTGCGCAGTGCGGCCAACTCCTGTTTACGTTCAAGACCCAAGGCCTCTGCCAACCACTTGGCCGAGAACATGACACCGTTGTAATCCCCTAGGTTGGCATCTACTTGGGGAATCTGGCTGGGGCGGCGAGTGGTGCTGCCAAAGCGCTTGCGATAGGGCTGTAAATCCAGATCATCAGCAAATACTCGATCCAATTCTCGCCAATACTGCTGCACCTGATCAGGAGACGTGACCATAAAGCGAGCGGCAGCAATACTGCTGGCATTGGGAAAGCGCACCAAGTTCTCATAGTCTTCCTCAGGGCACTCAACTCCAAGGGACTCGGCTAGACCCCCATGCTTCCATGCCATCCGCTTGGTCACTTCAATGGCATTCAAGCGTTCGCTGCCATTAAATAGCCCCGGAAAGGCTTGACCCATGACATACCAAAAGAGGCGCAGGGAACTCGCGGGCAGACCATGCCCCTCCCGAAAAGGATCACGGTACAGCAGATTCGGGTGCAGTGCGCTGTAGGCTCCAGAAATCGAGGAGCGCTCCCCTGGGGAAGCGGGAAACTGCCAGTTGCGAGTATTTTTCACGGCGGAGAGAGCCGAACCAAGGCGTTGTTGCAGCAGTGGCCACCATGTACCCACGTTAATTGTGGAATACACCGTTTCCTCAACCTGAGTAGGCAGGGGATCCTCGGCTTTTGCTAAGGTGGTTTGGGCGGTTTTCCAAGTTGAGTAGGTGGATGCTCGACGGTCACAGGTGAGGGATTTTTCGGGATCCCCAAGGGGCAAGGTAATCCAGTAGCTTTCCCAAAAGTTTTCCAGTTGGGCTTGCCAAAGGGCATTCCACTCCCAGCGTCCGCCTTGCTGCCAGCTCAGAAATTCTTTCTCTAACTCCTCTTGGGTTTCAGCAGGAAATTGCTCTTGAATCCACTCTTGAATGTGAGCCAGCCACTTGGAGTCCTCATAGTAACTCCGCACTTTGGTTTTGATGGCTTCGCGCACATTTTTGCCAAGGTTGAGCCATGTTTGCCGCAGATGGTCTTGCAGCTCTTGGCCAATGGTGTCTTTGTCTGCCGCAGGAATGAGGGCTGTAATGACGTTGGGAAAACCCGCGGTCACCAAGCTAGGGGACGGTTGCCCTTCGGCCTCAACCGGTTTGGGAAGGCCAAATGCTTCAAAGTAGGGTTCAAAATCTGGGTATTTTTGCAGCAGAAACGCATCAATGATGGTTTGGTTGTAGAGATTGGGGGTAATCACAACATCGGGGCCATAGCGCTCGGCAAGAAACCAGCAAGCCTTGGCACTTAAGTAGTGGAGGAGATAGGAACCTGACCAAAAGTCCAGCAGCTTGCGTGAGGATTTAATGAATTCCTGCACCGGTGAAAAGGAAAACATCAACAGCCATGGGTGCTGCGGTCGATCGCCATTGCTAGCGTTTCGGGGAAAGAGGGTGCCGGCAAGGGCAGCGGTAATGGAGGTGTGGGCTTCGAGGGGGCAGTCGGGAATGCGCGTATCTGCGGGCAAGAGCAAGACATCTTTGGCGTAGGCCGCCTGACCTTTAATACGCTGATCGGCAGCAATGGCTTCGCCGTAAAACCGCCAAAACCACCAAAAGACCTTTTCAGCATCGGTTTCTTGGCGAATGTCGTTCCAGATGGCCTGCTGCTCAATTGCAGTCAAATTCTCGTCACTGAGACTGCCGGCAAAGACAAAATTGAGATGACTTTTGGCACCAGTAATCGAGTGGCAAATTTCCACTTGGGTCGTGTTGACAGTGGTTGTGGGGGGGTGCTCATGCCGCGCTGAAAGCTCAGGCGATCGCTCGCCGAAGCAATATGGTCTGCCGTGACACCACTGTGATGATTCCACCAATTTTGCAAGTCTTGGGCATGTTGATTCAAGCAAGAGACCTGCTGCCATGCGCCTTTCAGCGCCTTGTTGGTGTACAGCGCCTTCAGGTAGGGGTCATGGAGGAGGGCAAAAAGCTTGCGTTCGTAGTACATGGGCAATGCTCCCTAAAACAATTGAGTCCACTGCAAGCCCCTACAGTGTGTCTGTAGCGATCGCAGCTAATGTTTTATCCAGCGTAGTGAGTTGGGATATGCAGTGGGAGGAAAATAAAAAATCTTTTGTAATATTTAACAGTTTTTTGTACTCGCTATACGAATTGGAACATTTGGGTCTTGCTTCCGAGGGATCTGCCAACTTGCCGCCAACCCTGATTCTTTCGTTGAATCCCTCGGCGTCTCTCAGGGAGCGCGTTTGAGGATTTTTTAATGTCCCAGAGAAAAACTTTTGCCCTCCTCGAAAAGGAATCCCTCGGAACAGGGGCTTGCAACCCGCTGCGGAAGCGGCTACTGTGAGGCTACTCCTTCCTCTTCATGGGGAAGGTGACTCAATGGAAACATCTAAGAGACAACCAACACGCACATCTGCTTGGATCGGCCGCTAGCCAAGCATGCCGAAACTCCTAGTAGCCAAGGGGATGTGAATTCAGGGCTACCCTTCAGAGCCTTTCTGTATGCTCACCGCAGCAGTTTCATCAATGTTCATATATGCGGCCGGCGCGGGAGCGTGGTATCGTGACTAAGTAGCTAAAACTTCCCAATCTACGCGGGGTTGCCTGCTGACCCAAGTTCATCAAGGGGATACCATGCTGTCAAAGGGGTTTGAGGTTGAACTCTATACGGGTAAACCCACGGGCGAGATTGTGGGACTATCGGATCGCATTGTGAGAGACTTGCCGGGGTTTGTACGTGAACCCGATAGCCGCAATGTCGAATTTACAACCCCCCCTGTGCTTCTCTATGACCAAGCCCTCTGTGACCTGCTGCGACCCCGCTTTCGGCTGCGCGCTTATCTGCAATCTTTGGGGGATTTAACGCTGGTTCCCGGTAGTACGCTGAGTCTAGGGGATACTCAACACTTTTATCGCTCTGACCCCCAGAATCCCTACCACACCTACATTGAGCAAACCTATGGCACACGGGTTGTCACCGCCAGTGTCCACATCAACATTGGCCTGCGGGATCCAGAAGAGTTGATCCGTGCCTGTCGGCTGGTGCGGCTGGAGGCACCCCTGTTTCTGGCACTAAGTGCTGCTTCACCGTTTCTCGACGGCAAGGTGACGGGCTATCACTCCACCCGTTGGGCAATCTTTCCCAAAACACCCCCGCAAGTGCCCCTATTTACCAGCCATGGCCATTTTATTGAGTGGACAGAGCAGCAACTCCAACTCGGCACAATGCAAAATGTGCGGCATTTGTGGAGTTCCGTTCGCCCCAATGGCGATCGCCGGCCCTATGATCTCAATCGTCTTGAGCTGCGCATTTGTGATCTAGTCACGGATCCCATTGCCCTACTGGCGATTACCGCTCTCCTAGAGGCACGACTCCTGCAATTGCTCGATACCCCTGACCTTGACCCTCTGCGCTGGGGCGATGGCGAAATGCTGGCACAATTAGCAGATGACAATGAGCAGCTGGCTGCAAAAAGTAGTCTAGAGGCCGTGCTGACCCATTGGCGCGATCGCCGGCAACTGACAGCAGCCGCTTGGGTCGCTGAACTGTATGAAGAGGTTTGGCCGATCGCCAAAGCCCAGGGCTTTAGCTGCTTTCTCGCCCCGATCAAGAAACTCCTGCGACAGGGAAATACTGCCCAGCAATGGCTGGCTCAATATGCAGCGGGGCAATCAATGCCTGAGATCATGGCCGCAGCCGTGCGGGAAATGGCCGCTACCGAACAGGAATTTGCTGATCAACTCTGTCAACCAGTGGCGGCAGTGCGGGGCTAAGCATGGCGCATGTGTTCATTAGTACAGGGGAGGTCTCCGGGGATTTGCAGGGTGCCCTGTTGATCAAGGCACTCTATCGCTTGGCCGCAGAGCGGGGGATTTCCCTTGAAATTTCTGCCCTTGGGGGCGATCGCATGGCTGCCGCTGGTGCAAAGTTGCTCTTTAATACCGGGAGCATTGGCTCTGTGGGGCTACTAGAAGCCCTACCATTGATCAAGCCCACGATCGCGCTCCAACTCAAAGCCCGCCGCTATCTACGACAGCACCCGCCTGATCTGGTAGTTTTGATTGACTACATTGGCGGTAATGTGGCCATGGGGCGGTTTATCCGCAAGCACTTTTCTGTGCCGATGGTTTACTACATCGCTCCCCAAGAGTGGGTCTGGTCCCATAGTTTGAAGGCCACTCGGCAAATTGTTGCCCTCAGCGATCGCCTGATTGCGATTTTCCCAGAAGAAGCGACCTATTACCGCCGTCATGGTGCCAATGTGGTTTGGGTGGGGCACCCCCTCTTGGATCGCATTGCTGCGGCTCCCAGTCGTGAAGTGGCCCGCCAAAGTTTGGGCATTGCTGCCGATGAGCTGGCGATCGCCCTTTTGCCCTTGTCCCGCAAACAGGAAATCAAGTCCCTTTTACCATTGATTTTGGGCGCTGCCACAAATATTGCCCAAGCCTATCCCCACGCCCGCTTTTGGTTACCCCTGTCTCTGCGGCAGTATCGTCCAGCCATTGAAGCAGTTCTCAAGGAATACCCCATTCGTGTCACATTTGCTGAAGACTCCCTGCAAGTCCTAGCGGCAGCAGATCTGGCGATCGCCAAATCCGGCACGGTGAATTTAGAAACCGCGCTTTTGAATGTGCCCCAAGTGGTGATCTACCGCGTTCATCCCCTAAGTTTGTGGCTTTATCAGCGCTTCTTGAAATTTGATCTCAAGTTTGTGTCACCTCCCAACTTACTGGTGGGTAGAGAAATCGTTCCCGAACTCCTCCAAGAACGAGCCACTGTTGCCAACATTACGGCTGCTGCTCTTGCACTATTGGATCATCCTGAAAAACGCCTAGCCATGCAGGCAGGCTACCGAGAGATGCGAGCTGCCATGGGAACTCCCGGTGTGGTCGATCGCGCTGCCACCGAGATCCTCGATCTGCTCATCAACAAAAAAGTGCAGGATCCGCTGTCCCGCACCTAGGAAAGTCATGAACTCCTTAGAGCCTTAGAGAGTTGACGAAATTTAATTAGGTTACTGCTGGGGTTTCATGGGGCGATTGCCCGGACCCCGCTGCTGCATTTGAGCAGCCAAGGCTTGTCGTTGTTGTGGTGTGAGAATGCTCCGCATCGCTAGCATGCTTTCAAAGCGGAGGGAAGCCAGTTGATTTTCTAGTTGGCGCACTTGCTGATACTTACTGCGGATTTGCTCCTCAGAGGCATTGCCACTCATCATTTGCCGCAGTTCTGCCTTGGCGGTGCGCAGTTGGTTGCGAGTTTGCTCCATTTGGCCTTGGTATTGTTGCCGCACGGCTTGCAAACGTTGCCGCTGCTCAGGTGTGAGATTTAGGTTGTCCAGATTGGCTCCCGAGCGAGATCCGCCATAACCGGGGTCAGCTAAGGTCGGGGGAGCGATCGCCACTAGGGGGCTGAGGCTACCACATACAAGAAGCGCCGCCAAAGATTTTTTCAACATAGCTGTGTTCTCCTTTGTCAGAAATTTTACAAGAGAAAGTTAGATCAAACTAGTCAAAGACTGCGGGTTCCGTATCGTAGAACATCGCTTGCCAATTGGTCTTGATGAAGGTTTCCACCGCATCTGGGGAAGTCTGCTGTGCCACTTGAGTTGAGGGTTTGAGAAACCAAACACTGATGGCGGTGGCGATCGCGCCAGCCCCCAAAAGAGACACGACCTGCCAGCGTCGCTTACTCAGTTGATGTTGATGCAAAGCGGCTTGGACAATGCGCTGCTCCAAATGGGGGGGTGGTGGCGGGGGCGTTCCCGCATAGGTCTGCAAAAACTGAACCAAAGGTACATCCTCCGCAGGTGGGGGTTCACGTTTCATAGGCTGACTCCAGCTTCGGTAAAGTAAGTCCGCAATGTGCCACGGGCACGAAAGAGACGGGATTTAACAGTACCCACTGGAATTCGCAGAATTTCAGCAATTTCCTTTTGGGGCAAGCCTTGGAGATCATGCATGACTAGGACACTGCGGTATTCTATGGGCAATGTGGCTAGCCCTCGCTGTACCAGATCTTCATAGTGCAATTGCCGTAGATCGAGTCCAGGGGTAAGTGGCTCATGCTGGTAAAGGTATTGTTGATGTCGAGCCTTACGCGTTGCCAGTTGGCGGCGATAGTCACAGGCGACATTCCAAGCAATCCGATAGAGCCATGTCGAAAACTTTGCCTCATGTTTGAGACCCCTTAGCCCCTTCCATGCCCGCAAGAAAACCTCCTGCACCAAATCGTCAAGGGCAACCGCACCGCACAACTGAAACAGGAGCGATCGCACCCGTTGTTGATGCCGTTGATAGAGTTCCCGAAACCCATTTGGATGCCCGGAAAGGCACTGCTCAATAATCCGCCGATCGGGATCGATCACTTGGGGTCGGGTCACAATATCCGTTGATGCCGTTGCCGCTGATAGGGGTAAAGATACACTCATGCGAGGTATCACTCCATTAACGTAATCCTCTATTTAGACGGGGCATCAAAAATGGTGGTTCAAGACCCTTGGCCGCACGGTTCGCTAGAATTTGGGAAACAATTGCGGCTACCGGCTGGACTATACTAAACGTCGGATGCTCTGACAGGGAACTGATCGTGAATATCGCTGAAATTTTTAACCGTGGTGGCTTGGCCATGTGGCCACTACTGATTCTCTCGATCTTGACCTTAGGCACCATTTTTGAGCGGCTTTGGTTTTGGAGTATTGTTTTTCGGGGAGAGACGAAACTGGCCGAGCAGATTCTGGATGCCGCTCGCCACGATTGGCAGGAAGCCATTGAATTAGCAGCAAATGCCTGTGACCAACCCATTGGTCGCTTCCTCTACACTCCTTTACAACTGATTGACACCAACCCAGAAATCTTTCGCCTAGCTTTAGAGGCTGCGGCTGATGAGGAACTAAGTGCCATGCGGCGGGGAGAAAAGGTCTTAGAAGCAACGATTACGATGGCACCTCTACTGGGTTTGTTGGGAACGGTGTTAGGTCTGATTAGTGCCCTCAGTTCAATTCGCTTGGGGGATATTGGCACACCTGCAACCATGGGCGTGGGTCTCGGAATTAGTGAGGCCTTAATTAGTACCGCCTCTGGCTTGGTGGTGGCGATCATTGCCCTCGCCTTTCAGCGGCTCTTTCAAGCTTTTCTTTTGCAGCAGGCACAAATTTTTCGTCGCACTGGCAATGAATTAGAACTCACCTATCGCCAAGCATGGCTAGAGCAGCGGATCAAAGGGCAACCCGAAAAAACATTGTTCTAATACCAATTCAATTTGGGCATTACCCTCAACATGGGCAGCAAAATGAAAAATCATCAAACACCTCCGAGAAACCCTAGACTTTAGAGCAGAGAGGGATAACCGCCAATAGAAGTCTTCCCTATTCTCTACAACAATGGTGTTGCAGGGAGCGCAAAATGTATGTCACTCAGAAGAACCAAATACGGGGTTTGAGTAGCCACGAAGACGACTGGGGCGTCCTTTTTGATGAACGGCAAGAAACTGAAAAGCATCAACCAGTGGTATAACCAGCAAAAGGCCAAATATCAATTTAACGTGGACTGCAACGGGGCTTGGAACATTGGAAGGAAAAGTAAGCACGAAGGCTTTGCCAGAGTGTCTAGAGGGGCTTTGGCGGCCCCAAGGAGCATCTTTATCTCCTGAATCCCCATAAGGTCGGGGAGTTGTCAAAACTTTGTGCCGCTGCTCTCTGACTGAGAAAGCCCTTAGACCTTCACAGAGATGGGGGTGCGATTGAGGCGCGTTTCATAGGGGGCACTGACAATCAGCGATCGCCCGGTCATCTCAGGGGGTTGAGGCAGCCCCAAAATTTCCAGAATGGTCGGTGCAATATCGGCGAGGCAACCATCCTGCCGCAGGGTGACATCTGTGCCATGGCCGGGGATTTTGCGTTTCTCCCCTTCCACCAAGATGAAGGGAACAGGGTTGGTGGTGTGAGCCGTCCAGGGGTTGCCGTCTTCATCAATCATGTACTCAGCATTGCCATGATCAGCAGTGATCAGCAGCGTGCCCCCCACTTTTGTCGTTGCTTCCACCAATACGCCTACACAGCGATCCACAGTTTCAATGGCTTGAATTGTTGCCGCCAACTGCCCCGTGTGCCCCACCATATCGGGGTTAGCAAAGTTAACTACAATTAGGGCATATTCCTGTTTCTCAATGGCCTCCTTAACCGCTTCTGTTACGGCGAGGGCAGACATGGCCGGGGCTTGATCGTAGGTGGCCACCATTGGACTGGGGATGAGAATGCGATCTTCACCGGCGAAGGGTTCCTCAAGGCCACCATTAAAGAAATAAGTGACGTGGGCATATTTTTCCGTTTCCGCTGCCCGCAGTTGCTTCAGGCCATGCTCGGCAATCACTTCCCCAAGGATATGATTGAGGTTTTGGGGCGGGAAGGCGACACCACAGTTAAAGTTGGCATCGTATTGGGTGAAGGTCACGTATTCCAGCGGTGTAATTAGCGTCCGTTCAAAGCCGCTAAAGTCAGGGTCAATAAAGGCTTGGGTGAGTTGGCGGGCGCGATCGGGACGGAAATTAAAGAACACCACGCCATCGCCGGGTTCAACAGCTCCTTCAGCAATGCGCGTGGGCACAATAAATTCATCGCCAATATCTTGGGCATAGGACTTACTGGCCACATCCACCGCCCGCAGGGGTTGAATATTCCCATTGCTGGTCATGACGCGGTAGGCCGCCTCGGTACGATCCCAACGGCGATCGCGATCCATGGCATAGTAGCGACCACTCACCGTCACAATTCGTCCGCAGCCGATGGCTTTCAGGCGTTGCTCCAATTCCTCAAGGACACCTGCTGCATCGCGGGGCGGGGTATCGCGACCATCGGTAATGGCATGAATACAGGCGGGTAACTCATGGCGCTTGGCCAGTTCCACCAAGCCGTAGAGGTGATCAATGTGGGAATGCACCCCACCAGCAGAACACAGACCGATAAAATGCAGCTTGCCCTTGCGCTCCTTCACGGTTTGGCAGAGCTTAACAAGGACGGGATTGCTAAAGAGGCTGCCATCTTCGACGGCATCGGAAATGCGCACCAACTCTTGGGGAACAATGCGCCCGGCACCGATATTTAAGTGCCCCACCTCGGAGTTACCCATTTGGCCCTTGGGGAGTCCCACTGCCTTCCCAGAGGTGTAAATCAATGTGTGGGGGTAGACTTGCCACAAACTATCCATGACTGGTGTATGAGCGAGCGCGATCGCATTACCATAGGTCTCTTCGCGATAGCCCCAGCCATCCAAAATCATCAAAACAACGGGCGCAACAGGAGACGATGCCATGTGAATGCCCTACCTTAAACTTCTCTGGGAAATGGTGTAAATTGTACAACCTCGCAAATGATACCATTCTCGACCGCGAGAGACAAATTGGGTAACTTCCGCTACAGTCCGCACACTGGATCAATTCTGAATCAATTAGGTGGATCTATCCTAGCGGATCAGAGACGGCCAAATGTTGAAAACTGTTACAGATGCGGCTTTTCGGGATTAAATCCTTGAAGACAAAAAATTGCTGTGATAGTATCCAAACTGTTGTTTGTTAGCTAAAATTGGGAGTCGTCCGTTGTCACTTCGGGTAGCAGTGGTCGGTGGTGGTCCAGCGGGTTCCTCAGCCGCCGAAACCTTAGCCAAAGCCGGAATCCAGACCTATCTCTTTGAACGTAAATTAGACAATGCCAAGCCCTGTGGCGGTGCGATCCCCCTGTGCATGGTCAGTGAATTTGACTTGCCTCCAGAAATCATTGATCGCCGCGTGCGCAAAATGAAAATGATTTCCCCTTCCAACATCGAGGTGAACATTGGCCATACCCTCAAAGACCACGAGTATATCGGTATGTGCCGCCGCGAAGTCCTCGATAGCTTTATGCGCAATCGGGCAGCGGATTTGGGCGCCAACTTGATCAATGGCACTGTCTTTAAGCTGGAGCAGCCTACCACCAGCGATCAGCCCTACACCCTCCACTATGTCCAAGAGGATGGCACAGCTCAGACCCTTGAAGTGGATATGGTGATTGGTGCCGATGGGGCAAATTCCCGCATTGCCAAGGAAATTGATGCCGGCGATTACAACTACGCCATTGCCTATCAGGAGCGGATTCGCCTGCCTGAGGACAAAATGGCCTACTACAACGAGTTGGCAGAAATGTACGTGGGGGATGACGTGTCCCCTGACTTCTATGCATGGGTTTTCCCGAAATATGACCATGTCGCCGTGGGCACCGGCACCATGAAGGTCAACAAAGACCGCATTCGGGAGTTGCAAGCGGGAATCCGCGCCCGCGCGGCTGCCAAACTGGAAGGGGGGCAAATTATTAAAGTGGAAGCCCACCCGATTCCTGAGCATCCTCGGCCTCGGCGGGTAGTCGGTCGCGTGGCTCTTGTGGGGGATGCTGCGGGTACTGTCACCAAATCCTCTGGGGAAGGCATTTACTTTGCCGCCAAATCCGCCCGCATGTGTGCTGAAACCATTGTCGAGACCTCCAACAGCGGTCGCCGTATCCCTACGGAAGCAGATCTCAAGCTCTACCTGAAACGCTGGGACAAAGCCTATGGCATGACGTACCTAGTGTTAGATCTGCTGCAACGGGTCTTTTATCGCTCCGATGCCACCCGTGAGGCTTTTGTGGAGATGTGCAGTGATATTGACGTCCAGAAGCTCACCTTCGATAGCTACCTCTACAAGACGGTTGTGCCGGCCAATCCCTTAGTGCAGTTGAAAATTACGGCAAAAACGATTGGCAGCTTGATGCGGGGCAATGCCCTTGCGCCCTAAGTGAGTTTCGGATCTGCCCTCATCCTTAGAGGGCTTGGATCCACTCATGAATGCTGTACTCTGTCCACACTTGATGCTGCCAGTAGGGGTCGTTTTCAATCAATTGGCGCACGGTCTCTTCGCTATCCGCCTCATAAATGGCAAAAAAGTAGCGCAGGTCTTTCGTAGGGCCAATGGTCACAAGTACCCCTTGGGCTTTTTGAGCCGCGAGGCCGTCGAGGTGGACTTGACGATGGGGGGTACGCCGTTCGAGGACATCCTCACAGTAGCGTCCCCAAGCCACAAATTTGGTCATTTCATCCTCCTAGGCTTGTTCGGCAGCCAGTTGCGCCAGTTGTTCCTGCTGATCACGGCTAATGCAGGCTTGGATAATCGGCTCTAAATCCCCTTCTAGAACACTGCTGAGGCTAAAGTTTTGTCCCAAGCGGTGATCGGTGACACGATCGTCTTTGTAGTTGTAGGTACGGATTTTTTCGGAGCGATCGCCCGTACCCACTTGCGAGCGGCGCATGGAGGTAATGGCCTCTTGCTGTTCCCGCAGCTTCATTTCATAGAGTTTGGCTCGGAGAATCTGGAACGCCCGCTCTTTATTTTTCAATTGGCTGCGCTCTTCGGTGCAAAAGACGCGAATTCCTGTCGGTTTGTGGTAGAGGTCAACGGCTGTTTCCACTTTGTTGACGTTTTGGCCACCGGCGCCCCCCGATCGCGCGGTGGTAAGTTCAATATCCTTAGGATCAATTTCTACTTCCACTTCGTCCACTTCGGGCATCACCGCCACGGTGGCCGTAGAGGTGTGAACTCGTCCCCCCGCCTCGGTAACAGGTACCCGCTGCACGCGATGGACACCGGATTCAAACTTCAGCTTGCTATAGACGCGATCGCCCTTAATTTCCAAGATGGCTTCCTTGAAGCCCCCCATTTCGGCAAGAGATTCACTGACTAAGCTCACTTGCCACCCCTGGCTTTTGGCATAGCGGGAATACATCCGCACCAAATCCCCTGCCCAAATCCCCGCTTCATCACCGCCAGCACCAGCACGAATTTCTAGCATGATGTTTTTTTCATCATTGGGATCACGGGGCAGGAGCAGAATTTTTAGGCGTTCTTCCAGTTCAGCAATGCGGCGGCTGAGATCAGCGACTTCTTCTTCAGCCATTTGCCGTAGTTCGGGTTCATTAACCGCTTCTTTAAGCAGTTGGCGAGCATCCACCAGTTGCTGATTGAGGGACTGCCATTCGTGGTAGGCATTCACCGTCTCCTCTAGGGCAGCACGGGAGCGAGCCACTTTCTGAAATTCGGTTGGGTTGACCGCCACATCAGGATCCGCCAAGCGACGGGTAAGTTCCGTAAAGGTTTGCTCGACGGTGCGGAGTTTTTCCAGAAGATAAGCTTCTGCCATAGGGAAGGTGGCGATAGGCTAGACTTTGCGGGAGTAGTACTCAACCACGAGGAGTTCGTTAACTTCGAGGGCAACCCACTGCCGTTCCACAATACCAGTGACTCTGCCGGTCAAGGTGCTTTTATCTAGCTCCAAGTGGCTGGGGATATTGGCAAGGCCGGGATTTTGGAGGTTGGTTTCCACTAAACGGCGCGATCGCTCGTTATCGCGGACAGTAATGACATCGCCGGGACGGCACTGATAGCTAGGAATGGAAACAGGGCGACCATTCACTAAAATATGGCCATGATTGACGAGCTGGCGAGCTGCTGGAATCGTCGGTGCCATCCCAAGGCGGAAAACGGTGTTATCCAGCCGCATTTCCAACAACTGTAGGAGGGTTTGCCCCGTGGAACCACTCACGCGACGGGCTTTGCGCACATAGCGCACTAGTTGCCGCTCCGAGACCCCGTAGTTGAAGCGAAGTTTTTGCTTCTCGTCAAGGCGCAGGGCGTATTCCGAACGCTTTTTGCGGGCTTGGCCGTGTTGACCGGGGGGATAGCTCCGCTTGGGGGCTTTGCGGGTGAGACCAGCTAGTTCACCCAGACGACGGACAATTCTCAAACGAGGGCCACGATATCGAGCCATGCAACTATACCCAACCTACAGTGATGATGGTGTCCAACCAAAAATGTGCAAAAAATACACTGATGTGCCGAGGGCAACTTAATCAGCTTGCCTAGTATATCAAGGGGATGGGCGCGATCGCAACCCTAGGACGAGGATTGAGGGGGATCCCCACTACCGGCCTGCAAGGCCTTGAGATCCCACAAGCTGACAATGGTACCCGTAATCGGAATGGCAAGGAAGACACCGACAATTCCCGCAACCGTTGCCCCCACCAAGAGAGCAAAAAATAAAACAACGGGATTGAGGTTGACGGAGTTGCGCATGACCCGTGGCATCAGGATATTTTCCTCCACCTGTTGCAGCAGAATACAACTGATGAGCACTTGGAGGCTGAGGGCAACACCCTTGGGCAAAAGAATGAGGCACACGAGGGAAATGCCAATGGTTGAGCCAATGCCCGGCACCAGATCGAAGCCGCCGGCGATCGCCGCTAGGGCAAGGGCGTAGGGCGCACGTAACACTAAGAGCACGATGAAGGTGCCTGTGCCAAAGAATAAGGACAGGAGCAAACGACCGCTAAAGAAGCCCAAAAAGTTGCGCTCTAGGGCTTGGGGCACGCGATCGCGCCATGGATCGGGCAAAAAGCTCAATAGATACTGCCACAGCCGTTCCCCCTCTAGCAGCATGAAGAAGGTAATCACAGCAACAATAATTCCCCCTACAAAAAGAGCAAAGATAGCTTGGAGCTTCCCGAAGCCAAACTGAAGCCCCGCAAGGGCAAAGTTGCGCAATTCTGACTCCAGTTGCTGAAAATTAATCTCTAAATTCCATTGCTCCAGAAATTGCTCCATCCTCTCTAGGGAGTCAATCCACAGATCAATTTGGCTGGGTAAACTGGTGATTAATTCTTGAAACTGGCCAATAATGGCCAAGCCCAGCGTAATCCCTAAGCCAATTAACAGTGCCAACGTCCCAAGAAACACCGCGGTAACGGCAAAACCATGGGGCAGGTAGCGCTTGAGCCAACGCACTGGGTAGTTGAGTAAAAAGGCCAAAATGGCAGCAAAAAGAAAAATCAGTAAAACGTAGGCAAAGTATTGTAGAAGCTGTACCCCCACCCAACCAAGGGCAAATAGGAGCAGGAGACGCAATAGACGGCGGTTTTCAAGGCGATCAAGCCAATTGAACATACACTCGGTGGGATGCCCTCAACGCCCTGACTATAACCTATAGGTTGGAATTTTCTCCTCATTTACATTGCTTTACAACTTGCCCTTTGGGATTATAGGAAATGGTCTCAATCGTGGGGAGCAGATTGGCGTGGAGCACCACAGTTGGCAAACCAGTTCGCAGTGGATCATGGTGGGGCTATTGCTCTTGTTTGCGATCGCCCACAGTGGATTGGCAAGCTTACGTCCTTGGGCAGAAAAGCGTGTGGGTGCCCGCCTTTATCGCATTTTTTTCGTCCTAGTGAGTCTGCCCTTAGCGACAATCTTGATTCTCTACTTTTTGGCCCACCGCTACGACGGCGTGCAACTGTGGCAACTCCAAGGAGTACCGGGGATGGGTGCGCTCGTGTGGGGGCTATCGGCGATCTCGTTTCTCTTTCTTTATCCGGCCACATTTAACTTGCTAGAGATTGCCGCTGTGCAAAAGCCAGACGTGCACCTCTACGAAACGGGGATGATTCGCATTACCCGCCACCCGCAGTTATGGGGGCAGGTGATCTGGTGTGTGGCGCATACCCTGTGGTTGGGCACGTCCTTTACACTGCTGACCTCCCTTGGTCTGATTGCCCATCACTGCTTTGGGGTTTGGCATGGCGATCGCCGCTGGTACGCACGGCATGGAGAAGCGTTTACTGCTCTGAAAGCCCGCACTTCAATCATTCCCTTCAAAGCCATTTTGCAGGGCAAGCAACAACTGGTGTGGCAAGAATTTTTGCGCTCCGCCTATGGGGGAGTGGCAATCTTTGTCGCCTTATTGTGGTGGCTACATCCTTACTTTTATCGTATCACGCCGCAAATTTTGCCCTTTTAGCGTCTCCACTGGAAATTGCGCATAATTGAGTTAGAGCTATCCCGCTTCAGGCAAATTTTTTCCACCAGTGTCCTCCCTCTCCCCCCTTTTTGCTGCTGAATCTCGCCTCACTCGTCTTTTCAATCAATTGCAACCGCCCCCAGAAACGGTCGTGCTAGTTTTGGCGGTGCTTATTGGTGGCAGTGCTGGCCTCAGTGTGCTGCTGTTTCGTTATCTGATTGAAACGATTCATCACATTGCCCTTGAAGACTTGATGGGGCTGATGGGTCAATTGGGCGCTTGGACATTGGCCTGTGTTCCTGCCCTAGGGGGCTTGCTGGTGGGGATCATCCGCTGGTTTGTGCAAGACTTTAGTCCCAACCTGATGTCATTGATGGGTGCTGTAGAAGCGGGCAAGGAAATTCCCTTCATTCGCCCCATTGCCAAAACCCTTGCGGCGGCGATTTCCCTTGGTACAGGTGCGTCCCTTGGTCCAGAAGGCCCCAGTGTGGAAGTGGGCGCCAACATCGGCATTCTCCTTGGTCAAGCACTGAAGGTTTCCCGAGAACGGCAAAAGTTACTCCTCGGTGCAGGGGCAGCGGCAGGTTTAGCAGCAGGCTTCAATGCCCCGATCGCTGGTGTGTTCTTTGCCCTAGAGGTGGTCTTGGGAACCACATTTGAAACAACGGCTGTGAGTGTGGTGCTTTTGGCCGCTGTGATTTCTGCCCTGATTACCCAAATTGGTTTGGGATCACAACCCGCCTTTGATCTGCCGGCCTATGAAGTACGCAGTTCCCTTGAGTTGCCCTTGTATTTGGGCTTGGGACTATTGGCCTACGGCGTTGCCATTGCTTATACTCAGTTACTTCAGTGGCTCCCCCAAGCTTTTCAGGGGAAGATTCCGCCCATGCAGTTTTTAGGTCGTATTCCCCTACTGCTGCGTCCCTTGGTGGGTGGCCTCTGCGTTGGCCTTGTTGCTCTGTATTTGCCACAAGTGCTGGGAATTGGCTATGAAACGGTGGAAGCGATTCTCAGAGATGTGAATTTTTCCCTTGGTTTGCTGTTGATATTGTTACTCGCCAAGATGGTCTTAACAGCAATGAGTCTAGGCAGTGGTCTGGTGGGGGGCATCTTTGCACCGGCACTCTTTTTGGGAGCCTCCCTTGGTGCCGCCTATGGTAAAGTGTTGCCCATCCTGCTACCGATGTTTGCCAACAGTATTGCTGCTCCTGCCGCCTACGCAACCGTGGGAATGGCTGCCGTCCTTGCCGCTAGCGTCAATGCCCCCTTAACCGCCATTTTGCTGCTCTTTGAAATGACGCGGGACTATCGCATTATTTTGCCTTTGATGGCAGCGGTGGGCTTGAGTGTCTGGCTGGTGAATAGTTTGAGTGTTCAAAAACGGGGCGAGCTGCCCGCATTGGCACCCAGCGCTCAGACCCACAAGGAGGAGCAGGAGGAAAGTCCCCCCAATCTTTCTGTGGCCGAAGCCATGCAATTGGAGGTGCTGTTGCTTAGCGAAGCAACGCCTGTGGTCGAAGCTGGCTTGCAACTGATTGAAAAAAAAGCCTACTGTGCCTTTGTGACTGATAGTCAGCAGGACTTGATGGGGTTGGTCACCCTTGGGGATATTAATCGGGTGCTGACCCGTTGGGAAGCGGATCAGGAAACAAGCGCCTATCAAACGCAAACGGTGGGGAGTGTCTGTACGCGAGACTTGTTACTGGCCTATGGTGATGAACCCCTGAAGGACGCCCTCGATCGCATGGCAGCGCGGGATTTAAGGCAGTTGCCCGTAGTCGATCGCCACAACCCACAACGGGTGTTAGGCCTACTCACCAGAGAAAATATCCGTCTTGCCTATTCTCTGGATCAAACACGACGTAAGCTATTGCCCTATTTAGAGCGGGCGATGCTGTCACTGCCCCTAGAACCTGAACCTGCTCCTTCAGATCTGGTGGAGACTTCCCATTAACTGGGAGCGCAGGTGAATGACCTCACCAATGACAATCAAAGCAGGCGTTTGAATCTGTGCCTCGTCATAGGTGGCGATCGCTCGCTCTAGGGTTGTCACCACCACCCGTTGTTGCGGTGTTGTCCCTGATTCAATAAAGGCCAAGGGGGTCTGGGGCGATCGCCCCCCTGCCAGCAGTTGCGGCACAATTTCCCCCAGATGGTGGAGTCCCATGTAAATCACAATCGTATCCACCGCCGTAGCCAGAGCCGACCAATTGACGCGCGGTTGATAGCGACCAGCGGCCTCATGGCCCGTGACAAAAACCACCGAAGAACTAAAATCCCGATGGGTGAGGGGAATGTGCGCATAGGCAGGTGCAGCCACCCCACTGGTGACCCCCGGCACCACTTCCACAGTAATGCCAGCCTCGACAAGGGCAAGACACTCTTCGCCGCCGCGGCCAAAGACAAAGGGATCGCCCCCCTTCAGGCGCACAATTACTGCATGGCGCTGTGCTAGGTCAATCAACAAGTGGCAAATCTCAGTCTGAGAGAGGGTGTGGTTGCCTCGCCGCTTGCCCACATGAATCTTTTCCGCTTGGGGGTTAATCAAGTCGAGAATTTCGGGACTAATCAGAGCATCGTAGAGCACCACATCTGCCCACTCCAGCAGCGTCTTGGCACGCACCGTCAGTAGCCCCACATCCCCGGGGCCTGCACCCACTAAATATACTTTGCCAATCAATTGCGGTGAATTCATGCCTTAACCCTTTGCGTGGAATTCTTTATCTACCAATGGGATCAGAAACGTTCAATCAACAGTCACCATTTCTGCCGGTAGCGCTTCCCACCCTTGTCCCTTGCGTACCAGTAGCGGGGGTTCGACGGTGAGATCAAGGATACTCGACATTTGCTGGCCGGGAGGTTCACCCGTATCAATAATCAGATCAACCCGTTTATCAAAGGCATCGAAGAGATCTGCTGTATTCACATAATAGGTCTCATCATCGGGCAACCGTGCTGAGGTGGAAATAATCGGATTGCCCAAGGCCGCTAACAGGGCTTGACTGATGGTATGGTCAGGCACACGAATCCCTGTGGTTTTGCGCTTGGGATTTTGGACAAGGCGGGGCACGAGTTTAGTGGCGGGAAGCAAAAAAGTATAAGGACCGGGGATCAGGCGACGCATGAGGCGATAAGCGGAATCGCTGACATAGGCGTACTGGGCAATGTTGGAAAGGGAAGAGCACAAGAATGTGACGGGTTTATCGTTGGAGAGTTGCTTGAGTTGGCGTACCCGTTGCACCGCTCCTTTGTGGTTCATGTCGCAGCCAATGGCATAGACCGTATCCGTGGGGTAGAGCATGACTGCCCCTTCTTTGAGAGCCTCAACAATTTGGGCGATCGTGCGGGGTTGGGGGTTAACCGAATGAAGCTCAAAAATCGCCGCCATCATAAACTTTGCAAGGGCACTGCCGCCATAACGTAGTTTTAGTTTAACGGCAATAGCATGGGCGAATGCATGTTTTGAACTAAGTGTCGGTTTCGGGGAGCCAATTCTGGGTCAAAACCCTCTCTGGGGGATAAGGACAAGTTTCAGGAAAGGTGCTCAGCGGTAAACCCGTTTGCTCTGCTGCTTGGCGGCGAGCGCGTTCATAGCTTGTGGAAAGTTGGCTGGCTGGGTAATCCCGCAAGCTAGGACTATCAGCTATGGTTAGCTCAATTTGAGTGCGGGCATCCGTGATCGAATCCAACCAACTATCGGAGCGGCGCTGGGGTTGATATTGCCACTTTAAGAGGTGTAGCAGCAGACGAGTTAACTGGCTATTGATGGCACGCCGTTCACTTTTGCCCAAGTCTTCTACCTCAGCAATGAGATGGGGCAGATCCAACTCTTGCCATCGTCTTTGTCGCAATAATGCCACTGTTTCTGCAATCCACGCACTGTAATCTTGGTCGTATTGCTGCTTCATTGTTGCTAGATAAAGCGTGCCAGCATTATTTTTATTAGATCCAATTTTCAGAATAGCGGAACTACAAGACGGTACTCGCGGTCTTTAGCTCTAGCACTGTGTGGAATACAGTACACTGGATTGGGTTAGTGGATGGTTCTCAATGAAAAACTCCTTGCGCTATCTTCTGTTTGGCTTGGGTGTGGGGCTGGCGATCGCCGTTGTGCCCCGTTTACCTGTTTTGCAATCTCCCGATATGGTCATGGCGCAGGGAACCAGTCAGATCATTTCCCCCCAAGGGCTGGCGAACCACCTGAAGAAAATCAATGCCAAGATGTACGGTGCCTACTGGTGTCCCGCTTGCATGAAGCAAAAAGAACTCTTTGGCAGCGCCTTCAAAAGCATCAACTATATTGAGTGCGATGCGCGCGGTACCAATGGCCAGCCAGAACTCTGCAAACAGGCCAATATCCGTGCCTACCCCACATGGGAAATCAACGGTAAACGCTATGAGGGTGTCTATCCCCTAGAGGGTCTAGCTCAGCTTTCGGGGTATCAGGGGCGCTAATGCTCGCGAACCCTAGAAACTCTTTTGAGGAGAGAACTTAGCACCAATTTTTATAGTCGATTGTCAATTGATTGTCTTGTTGCGTATCATCAAAAAGTAGTAGGGCGTTTGCGCTAGTCAGCGATCAAAGATACCTAGGTCATTCTTGTGATTAGGATCACGAAAAAAACGTGGTTGCGATCACAAGTGAACGATATGTTGCCTTTTATGATGCAGGTATGTTAGAACCTCTCGGTTGTGCCCCCGAATTCCAGCACTGTCGGTAGTGGCGTGGCTTAGGAGCGCATTCCCCCCTATGAATACTTGGATGAAGGCAAACGACTACCAACTGATTTACGATCACTTGCTGGAATGTGTGCAGCAGGAGAGTCCGCAGCAAGTCATTGAGCGGTTTCGTGCCCTTTTTCTCATGGGCTATACCTACCCCGATCGCCAGATTCAAGAGGCTATGGATCGGATTGTGACGGGGGCACGGGTGGCGGACAATTTCCGTCCCTTTATGAACCGCTGCTGCCACATTTTGATTAACCGCTGGCAGTCGCGTCCTTTGCTCCAAGGGGCGGTTCCCGAATTTCTGGCCATGCTGCAAACGCCTGTGGCGATGCCGGCGGGGGGTCTCAGCCGGGCACCGATTGTGCGCAAGCTGCGGCTGCTCCTCAAGGATTATTTAGAGAGCGAAGCTTTTCAGAAGCTCCAGCGCATGGTGCAATTCCTCCAAGAGGATGCCCAAGATACTTCCCAAATTCAACAAAACGGCGATCGCCCCCTTGCGACTCTGATTCGCCGCTATCCCTATCTCTACAACTACTGCCTCGTGGGAGATGACACGACACCCGAAGACCTGCGCTACATTCAAGACTTTCAGCAAAAGGCCACTCAGCAGTTTGAAATGAACCTGAGTCAATATCTCATGAGTGAGTTTCGCCGTGCTCAGGGGCATAACAATATTCCACTGGCGAAAAATCCAACCCTGCTCTCGCCAGAGGAAGTGAGAACCTCCATTCAACATTTTGTTAGTAAGGTAGATGGCCGTCATACCTATCGGGACTTGGCGAATCAATTTGAGCAGCGGCTGCAACGCATGAAGTCCACCCATGATTTTCGCGATGCCTTTTTCCACTACTTGATGGACACCACGGCGGATGTGGGGCGGGGTCGCTTCCGCCAGCGGTTTTATCAGTATTTGGAAACGCTGCCCCTCTTTCAGCAGCCGCAACCCCTGAATGAATTTACCATTGTGCGCACGTGCAGCCAAACCCTCAACTACTTGGTGGTGGATAGTGCCCAAAACCCCAACCATTTGGTTTTTATTGACTTACTCAATAACATTGGCACTGCGGCAACAATTGGCCTCTTGCTCAAGATCGTCCTTCTCAGCAAGAAAGTGAAACCCTACCTCGAAAAACGTTTTGCCATTTTGTTTAATCACTATCAGTCCTTTAGTCGCGGCAAGGTACGCTGGCTGGTGAACTGCTTAGAGCATTTTAATATTGCCAATGTCACCCACTTTGGCAAGTTGGATTTCTCCTTTCTTGCCCGCTGGTAAGCCCGTTTATTCCAAGTCCTCGGCCAGAACCTTGGCGATCGCCACCTGAGATTGTTGGCGAAATTGACTCACATCCACTCGTTTTAGAAGCAAGACAGCGGCCAGCATTCCCAACATTGGCAGACAAAAAACAAAACCATAGGCCAAGATCGGCACCCCAAAGAGTTGACGACCAATATCGAGTGCTGTTCCGCCGACAACGGTGGCCGATCCCCGCGCGATCGCCTGAGCAAGCCCCCACGCCCCAATAAAGGTACCGGCGGTTTCCGCTGCTGTTAAGTCCAGCATCAGACTGAGGGCACCCGTCGTTGTCACCCCAGCGGCAATGCCAAAGAGAAAGAGCTGCAACTGAAAGAGCCACACCTGCTGCGTGACCCCTGAAATGATCAGGAGTAAGAACATCAAGGCCACCCCCCAACAGCCATAGGTGGTGGTGCGGATCTTGCCGAGGCGGGGCACAATCAAAAATCCCGTGAAACTTAGACCCACAAGGGTGCCCATGCCCCAGTAGGCATTCAAGCGAGTAGTTTCGGCGATCGTCATGCCAAAAACTTCACCGCCAAAGGGTTCAAGAATCGGTTCCTGAATAAATAAACTTAGGGTCATCAGGACAAGGAAGAGAAAAAAGCGCCACGTTTGGGAGTTGGCGGTGAGAATTTTCAGGGCGCGACCAAGGGTAATGTTTTCCGGGTTGTCACAGGCACGACTGCGCACATGGTAGCGGGAATACTTGGCCTCAACCCCCCAAGTGCTCGCGATCGCCAGCGCAAAAACCACCGTCAAAACTACCAAAAAGAGGCGATTCACACTTTCTTGCAGGCGTTCAACCGGTGTATCCAACTCCAACTGCCGCAGCAGCACACTACTGAGGATGGCACCAACCACAATGCCCACGGTCAACATGGACCAGACAATGCCCACTAATTTGCCGCGATCCTCCTCTTCGGAGACATCCACCAGCAAGGCGGCAAAGGGGGTTGAGCTACTACTAACACAGATGCCATAGGCGGCAAAGAGCAATCCCAATAGGCCAATCCACCCTTGGGTAACCAGACTCCAGCCCGCTTGATCTAAACTTTGCCCCACCTGCCAGATCACCTGAACAATCGCGTAGGTGACCAAGGTAAAGGCCAAAGCCCCACCCCAAACATACCCCGTGCGATGATAGCCGCCAATGGGATGGGCATCCGACAGTTGACCAAACCACACCCGCACTGGTGAAACAAATTGATGCATGGCGATCGTCAGGGTCACCAATGTGGCCGGCACCGCCAATTCCTTGATCAAGATGCGGTTGAGCACCCCCAACACCAGAATCGACATCATGCCCAGTCCCATCTGAAAGAGACCCAAGCGAAACATGACCCACAGGGGCAGAGGGGGGGGTGCAGCGGCAGAACGAGTGGCCATACCTCACTCAACTCACATCACTGATAGAGGGTGATAAATGATTTTCAGGTCAAATTTAGATTGCCATCAAGAAAGAAATGGTCAATGATACAATCAGAGCAATCAGTGTCAAAAAGAGCGATCGCTTCAAAGATTCTGTATACGCAGACATGGGTTGCATCACCTCATCAGTAGGGTCTTTTGGGGGGTGTCCGATTGATGGGAAAAGAGCTGTATTGTGTTAAGTTGTAGTCTTTTATTGTACTGCCTTTTTCTCAGGGGCAAAACCCGACAGGTCAGACATCCATCACATGAGGACGTATCACATCAATGGGGATAAACCTGCGCTCACCATTATTCATTGTTTTGCTCACAATTGTCATCGACCGTTTGGGTGAGAGCCTCATTTTCCCCATTTTGCCCTTCCTCGTGGAGCGATTTAAATTTGATGCGTTGAGCTTGACGCTGTTATTTTCTGCCTTTGCTGCTGCTCAATTTATTGCTGCTCCCCTTTTGGGTGCTCTCTCGGATCACTGGGGACGTCGTCCGGTGTTGCTGATTTGCATTGCCGGTACTGCCCTGTCCTACATTCTCTTTGCTGTGGCGACGGTCCCTTGGCTGCTCTTTGTCTCGCGGATTATTGATGGTCTCACTGGAGGGGTGGTTTCAACCGCTCAGGCCTATATTGCCGACACTTCAGCGCCGGCAGATCGAGCGAAGAACTTTGGCCTCACGGGGGCAGCTTTTGGCATTGGCTTCATTTTTGGGCCAGCGATCGGGGGCAGCCTTGCGGCGATCGATCTCACGTTGCCGATTTGGTTTGCAGCGGTCTTGGCTCTAGTGAACGTAGTCTTGGCCTATTTCATCTTGCCGGAGTCCTTGCCCCAACGTCAGCGATCGCCCCTGACCCTAAAGAGCTTTGCCTTGCAGCAGCAGTGGTTGGAGCTATTCAATCAACGCACCCTCCAAGCCTTACTCATGGCCTTTTTTATCTTTAACTTTGCCTTTGCTGGCTTTACCAGTATCTTCGTCCTCTTTTTGAAGCGGCAGTTAGGCTGGGGACCCCCACAGGCGGGAATCATTTTTGTGATTATTGGACTTGTGAGTACGATTGTGCAGGCGGGCTTAATTCGCTCATTGATTCCGCGGTTTGGTGAGCAGCGCTTGAGCCTAGGGGGACTCCTCCTCGTGGCCTTGGTATTGTTGGGGATTGCGGCGGTGCCCAGTGCAGGTGGTTTGAGTGTGCCCTTGCTCTATGGGTGTGTGGTGGGTTTGGCCTTTGGGGTGGGCATCATGTTGCCCTCGCTGCGGGGGGTGATCTCCAATCGCGTGCGCGATCAGGATCAGGGGAAAATTATTGGCGCTAGTCAATCGCTCCAGAGTGTGGCAGGGATTGCTGGCCCGGCATGGGCAGGGTGGGTCTTCGATCGCTGGGGTGGGGTGGCGCCCGCTTGGCAAAGCAGTGTGATGATGGCGATCGCCCTCGGCTTTCTGACGCTCGGATTGTCGAAGCCCAAGAGGGCAACCCCTAGCAGTCTCTAAGCAAAGTATGTCAAACTGCTAAGCAAAGGTCACAATGCACTTATTTTGCACCCCTTGGACTCCCTTGAAGCTCACCTATGATGCGGTTGTCTTTTTCCCAGCTTTCTCGACAGCCTCGTTGGTTCCATTCTTGGCGACGATCGCTCCGCTATTACTATCTGCGCTTAATGCGCTCCCACAGTAGCACCGAGAGTATTGCCCGTGGTTTAGGGGCGGGCGTCTTTGCTGGCATGCTGCCCCTGTTTGGCGGTCAAATGCTCATTGCCGTTAGTGTCGCATTCCTCGTGCGTGGGAATAAGCCCTTGGCAGCCCTTGCAACGTGGGTGAGTAACCCCTTCACCTATGTGCCCTTGTTTTGGTTTAACTTTCAGGTGGGTTGGTGGTTGATGGGGCAGCCTTCCCTGTCCTTTGGTGAATGGCAGTCTTGGGAAAAGCTCCTAGAACAGGGGGGGCAAATGGCAACGATTCTAATTTTTGGTAGTGTTTGGGTGGGGGTGATTGCTGGGTTGCTCACCTACGCCCTGTGTTTGCGACTGCTACCCACCCTGCGACAACGCTTTCGCCGTCGTTCTGCTATGGCTGCTGTAAATTTTCCAAACCGGCCACAACCTTAGCGGATTGCAGGCGATCGCCCTGTTGGATGGTGTCCACCACGTCCATACCATCGGTGACATAGCCAAAAACGGCGTAATTGCCATCCAGAAAATCCAGTTGATCAAGGGCAATGTAAAATTGCGCCGAGGCTGAATCAGGCAGTTGCGATCGCGCCATGGCCACTGCGCCACGGGTATGGGTGAGGACGGGTGAGACTTTGCCCGCTTGGCTATAGGTAGGCGTATCGCTGCCCTGACCCAGAATTTCTAGGGGAATATAGCGGGGGCGGTTGGTTGCTGGGTCAATGAATGAACCGGTGCCATAGAGTTGTGGTGACACACTGGGGTCTTTGGTTTGGGGATCACCCCCTTGAACCACAAAGGGTCGGGGTTCACGAACCACACGGTGAAAGATCGTGCCATCATAGACGCCGCGATTCACTAAATCCACAAAATTGCCAGCAGTAATCGGGGCAGCATCCCCCTTCACTTGAATCGTAATCGGGCGATCGTTGACCGTCAGCACGACCGTTGCATCGCCATTGAGTCGAGGTAAATTGGCCATAGGGGTTGGGCTTTGTGCTCCTGGAATTGAACTCGTGTCAGCCACTGAGGAGAGTGACGCGCAACTCACCAGCAGAAGCACACCGAGCACCATTACCAACTGTGGCAGAAATCGTGGCAGTATTGTGCCGAACTTCAGGGATTTCATTGACAAGCCACTCCAAGCTAACCGTTCTATTATGCCGTGCTGCTGCTCCTTAATTGCTGCGGGGAAGAGGCTGCTGTGTTGGTTGTTGCCGCAGTTGCACCAAGGGTTCATCGGGGTTCACCAGATCAATAAAGACCATTTGCCGAGGATCTAAGTACTGAGGTAATTGCTTGAGACTGGCTAGGGCACTGAGTTGTTTCTTGAAGGTGGGACTATTCCACTGCACCACCCCAAGGTGAACGGGGACAAGAGGGGTTTGGACAATTAGATTCTGTTCATTGCGCCAATCTAAACCCGTAATCGGTAAATCCTGCTGCTGGAGAATCTGGTGAATTTGCTGCCACTGCTGCTGGCGATCGCCATCCACCGCCAATGTCTGCGGCCGCGGCGGATTCTCAACGGGGACAAAATACCCCTGCAACAGAAACGTGGGCATTGGTTTCACCGCACTGGCTTGATAGCTACCCACAGGAGCCACAAATCCGAGGCCATCCACCAACCAACGACTGGCAGGGCCTTGTAGCCGACCCGTTTCACTCATTACCCAGCATTGATTGCAGAGAGCAACTGCCACAGGCTTACGTTCTTGGACTTCAACAATCAGCGTCGGTGGAAAGAGTTGGCGGGCGATCGTTACCCGTTGCAGCGGTAGCGTCGTTTCAAGGGTATGAATGATCTCCTGAGGACGGAGACGGAGGAGGGATTCGGGGTACTCAAGGGGCAATTGTGCCTGCAACGCTTCCCTCTTCAGCAGTTGATTGCCACGAATCACCACTTGCTCAGGGCGGCGGATAATCCAATCCGGCAGCGTCAGTCCCCAGATAAGCCCCCCCGTTAAGGTCAAGAGGACACTGGTACGCCAAAGCCCTGCCAGTTGCCGCCAGCGGCGTTTACTTTGCAATTGGCGGCGGCGTTCACGAATGGCATCATGGGTCGTTGTCCCCTGAGGGGTGGGATTTACCATGGCCACGGCCTCAGTGTTGAGGAAAATTGGAACTTATGATCCTGCACGGGCTGTCATTACTTGGTGTAAGATACGCGATGTTGATTGTCCGCTTGACTGCCTCTATCTTAGTAAAGGCTTCGTACCATGCCCCTGAATACATTTGCTCACTGGTCAAGATCATCGCTGCTCCTTGGGGTGTTACTGCTAGGGGGACTCCCTCGGGCGGTGTTTGCTCAGAATCAATCTTCTAGCCCCAATGTCCAGATTGTGAATCCCACACCCCCGCCTAGCTCTTCAATCTACACGCTTGAAGGGGGCAAACGTTTGATGGATGAGGCTGCCGCCGCAGTCAGTAATCAAAATTATGCTGTCGCCGCTCGCAAGCTCTTAGAAGCCCGTACGGTGATGAACCAACTCTCGAACTTTTACCAGTCCCTCAACTCGAGCTTTTTGGGGATTGATAGTGCTGCTGCCGATAGCAACCGTCGCCGTGCCCTAGAAGCAGCGCAACTGCGAGATCAAGCGACTTTTCAACTGGCTTTGGTCTATCGCGCGAATAACCAGCCGGAGCTAGCAGTCCCCCTTTTGGTGGAAATCATCCGCAGCCAAAACCCCACCCGTGAACTGGGACAAAAGGCCTACCAGCAATTGCTAGAATTGGGTTTTGTAGATGTGCCCTTTCCGCGTACAGGGGCAATTCCCTCGGGAACGCCTGCGGCGAGTCCACCACCAGCCACCTCTGCCAATCCCCAACCGCGTCAGTAACCCTTCATGAACGACTCTCTCCTCAGTAATGGCCACGCGCCGCTGCTGCGCCAAGCCACAGTCGATCGCCAGACCAAAGAAACCAGCGTTCACGTTGAACTGTTTCTCGATGGCAATGGTCGAGCGGATAATCACACGGGTATTCCCTTTTTAGATCACATGCTCGATCAGATTTGCTCCCACGGTTTAGTGGATCTGCGGGTGCAGGCCACAGGCGACACCCATATTGATGACCACCACACCAACGAGGATGTGGGGATTACCTTAGGAATGGCGCTGGATCAGGCGTTGGGCGATCGCCGGGGTATTAATCGCTTTGGCCACTTTGTAGCGCCGCTTGATGAAAGCCTCGTGGAAGTTGCCCTAGACTTTTCTGGGCGTCCCCACCTCAGCTATGGGTTGCAGATTCCCACCCAGCGAGTTGGCACCTATGATACGCAACTGGTGCGGGAATTTTTCGTTGCCTTGGTGAACCACAGCCGCATGACGCTGCACATTCGCCAACTGGACGGCATTAACTCCCACCACATTATTGAAGCAACCTTCAAAGCCTTTGCCCGTGCCCTACGGATGGCGATCGCCATTGACCCGCGCCGCAGTCAGCAGATTCCCAGTTCTAAGGGGGTCATTCAAGCCTAGGTATGGACATGGCCATCGGGCATAATTGCTCCCGTAAGGCGCGCGCCAGTGAGCTTAACCAAGAGGCGGTTGCCTTGGCTCATTTTGGCTCCGCGGAGATCAGCCCCCCGCAGATCGGCACCACTTAAGTCAGCCCCAATGAGATTGGCCTCTTGCAGGTCAGCATAGCTGAGATCCGCTTGCAGTAAATTGGCACGGAACAGATTGGCATGGCGCAGGTTGGCGCGGTGGAGAATCACCCGATGCAAAAAGGCATCACTGAGATCGGCATAGCTGAGATTGGCATGGCTGAGATTGCGCCCTTCAAAGTCCTTTTCACTCAGGTTTGCCCCCTGTAAATTGATCCCCGACATATCCTTGTGGGGCGGCGTCGTGCGGGGTGGCTCTGGAGGCGGGGGCGCGGCTGTGCGTTGGCGCTGATAGGTGCCGTAGGTATGGTTGTGGTGTTGGCTATAGGCTTGGTGCGCGCTTTGCTGCGGTTCACGGGGTGGGTGATAGCTGCGATAGGTGTAGGGATTTGACTGATAGCGCGGCGGGGGTGAGGAATGATAGGTTTGCCGCTGGCTAGCAGCCCGCTGGGAGGTTTGGCTGCCGTGTCTGGCAATATGCTGTCGCAGTTGCTCGCGCGCTTCATTGAACTGCTTAATTTTCTCTTGTGCCTTTTCAATGAGGCGGGTGTTGTCCTTGGGGATGCGATCGGGATGCCAAATAAACACCAAATCCCGATAAGCCCGGTTAATTTCCTCTAGGGTTGCCCCCGGTTCTAACTCCAGTACCCGATAGCAGGTGTCCAAATCGAGCATTTTCTGACGGCTTATCATGGATATTGATGATCTTAACCATGGGACTGCTCACCTAGGGTTGCGAAAGAATGCGTTAGTATGAACTTATGTAAAGACTTTTCACATTTCCTAGCGGAGGATGGCGATCGGTGAATAAACAATGGCGAAATGCAGGTTTATACGTTCTTCTTGCAATCGTGGTGCTGGCCTTGGCCACTGCCTTCTTTGATCGCCAACCCACGACCAAACAAACTTGGCCCTACAGTGAGTTCATTGAACAGGTTGAAAATCAGCAAATCACCAAAGTCAGTATTACCCCGGACCGCTCGCAAGCCCAAGCCATTACCCAAGATGGCACGCGAGTGCTAGTCAATCTGCCTAATGATCCTGAATTGCTGGACATTCTCACCAGCAACAATGTGGACATCGCCGTCTTGCCCCAAAGCAATGATGGCTTCTGGTTCCGTGCTCTAAGTAGCCTCTTGGTTCCTATTGGCCTGTTGGTGCTGCTGTTTTTCCTGCTGCGGCGCGCTCAAGCGGGTCCCGGCAACCAAGCAATGAACTTTGGTAAGTCGCGAGCACGGGTGCAGATGGAACCCCAAACCCAAGTGACCTTTAATGATGTGGCTGGCATTGATCAGGCCAAGCTGGAACTGGGCGAGGTCGTGGAATTCCTCAAGTATGCCGATCGCTTTACGGAAGTAGGCGCCAAAATCCCCAAGGGCGTCCTTCTTGTCGGTCCGCCCGGAACAGGCAAAACCCTCCTTGCGCGCGCGGTGGCTGGTGAAGCAGGCGTTCCCTTCTTCTCGATTTCCGGTTCTGAGTTTGTGGAAATGTTTGTGGGGGTGGGTGCCTCGCGGGTACGTGACCTTTTTGAGCAAGCCAAGGCCAATGCCCCCTGTATTGTCTTTATTGATGAGATTGATGCTGTCGGTCGCCAGCGCGGTGCCGGCCTAGGGGGAGGCAATGATGAACGGGAGCAAACCCTCAACCAATTGCTGACGGAAATGGATGGTTTTGAGGGGAATACCGGCATCATTATTATTGCTGCAACGAACCGTCCGGATGTGTTGGATGCAGCCCTGTTGCGGCCGGGGCGTTTTGACCGTCAAGTGGTGGTGGATCGTCCCGATTACAAGGGTCGCCTCGATATTCTCAAAGTCCATGCCCGTGGCAAGACCCTTGCTAAAGATGTGGATCTGGACAAAATTGCGCGGCGCACCCCTGGCTTTACCGGTGCGGATCTGTCGAACCTACTCAATGAAGCGGCCATTCTTGCTGCCCGCCGTAACCTTACCGAAATCTCGATGGATGAGATTAACGATGCCATTGATCGCGTCCTCGCAGGGCCTGAGAAGAAAGACCGCGTCATGAGCGAACGTCGCAAGAAGTTAGTCGCCTACCATGAAGCCGGTCATGCCCTCGTGGGTGCCCTCATGCCCGACTACGATCCCGTGCAAAAGGTGAGCATTATTCCCCGTGGACGCGCCGGCGGTCTCACATGGTTTACCCCCAATGAGGATCAGATGGATTCCGGCCTCTACAGCCGCTCCTACCTCCAAAACCAAATGGCTGTTGCCCTTGGGGGGCGCATTGCTGAGGAAATTGTCTTTGGCGAAGATGAGGTAACCACGGGTGCTTCCAACGACCTGCAACAGGTGGCACGGGTGGCACGGCAAATGGTGACTCGCTTTGGTATGAGCGATCGCCTAGGGCCTGTGGCTTTGGGACGGCAAACGGGGAATGTCTTCCTTGGCCGCGATATTATGGCAGAACGGGACTTCTCCGAGGAAACGGCTGCCACGATTGATGACGAAGTGCGCAACTTGGTGGAGCAAGCCTATCGCCGTGCCAAAGAGGTGTTGGTGAACAACCGTCACGTCCTTGACCAAATTGCCCAAGTGCTCATTGAAAAAGAAACAATCGATGCCGAGGAACTCCAAAGCATTCTTGATCGCAACGACGTGAAGATGGCAACAATTCCCTAGGATTGACCTTTGCGATCGCCCCAAGGGTCGTGCTAATGTAGTATTCCTTGGGACTGCGGGCATGGTTTAATGGTAAAACCCTAGCCTTCCAAGCTAGAGACGCGGGTTCGATTCCCGCTGCCCGCTTAAGACTCAAAACCTCCAAAACCACGCTATTTAGGGCACTTCAGAGATTCTGAGAGGCTCTCTCATAGTCTCAAACTGGATTTAGAACCCTATTCTATTGGTGGCGTATGGCTAGGCCACGTAGGCTAGGATAGAACTTCTGGATTGATGGATGATTCTCACTGAAAATCTAAATGTCCTCTGGGCGAGCGTCCTCTTTGAAACCCTCTACCGGTTGGGACTGCGGACAGTCGTTCTCTCGCCAGGATCACGTTCGGGACCGCTAGCGATCGCGGCTGCTGCCCATTCCCATCTTGAGGCCTTGCCAATTCTTGATGAACGCTCGGCAGCTTTTTTTGCCCTTGGCCTTGTCCAACAGCAGGGACGACCGGTTGCTCTTGTCTGCACTTCAGGCACTGCTGCTGCTAATTTCTATCCCGCGATTATTGAAGCAAGCCTCAGTCATTTACCGTTAATTGTGCTGACCGCCGATCGCCCCCCCGAATTGCGCTTTTGCCAAGCGGGGCAAGCCATTGATCAGGTGCATCTCTATGGTCACGCGGTACGTCACTATCGCGAACTGAGTCTGCCGGAACTTGCTTTGCTGCCCTATCTGCGGCAAACCCTCTGCCATAGCTGGCAAACTGCCCTCTGGCCAGATCCGGGGCCAGTACATTTGAATATTCCCCTGCGGGATCCCCTTGACCTGCGATCTGAGGCAAATTTTCATGGGGCACTGCCAAAGAACTTTTTTGATCAGGTGCAGCCCTTTGTGCCGCCTCGCGTTGTCACGTCTCTCCCTTGGCAAACATGGCAACAGATGCAGCGGGGGTTAATTATTGCAGGGCCTAGTCATGGGGTGGATTCTCTGGCGGAAGCTACCGCGATTGATCGCCTGAGTCGGTTTCTGCAGTGGCCAGTGCTTGCCGATGCCCTCTCCTCAGCACGGGGACTGCCCCACGGTATTACCCATTACGATCTGCTGCTGCGAGATGCCCACCTACGGGAATACCTGCGTCCTGAGGCAGTGATTCAACTGGGACCGCTGCCCACCAGTAAAGCTCTGCGGGAGTGGCTGAGTACCTGCGATCCCCTGATCTGGTGCCTTGACCCCACGGGAGATAACAACAATCCCCTCCATGGCCGCTGTCAGACGTTGGCGATCGCCCCCCAATCGGTGGACTGCCCCCCCGACCCCCTGCCCCCCAACCCCTACCTCAAGGACTGGCAAGACCAAGACCAACGAGTGCATGAGCAACTGAAGCGGACATTTGAGGCCATTGATTGGTTCTGTGAGGCCAAGTTGATTTACCATCTGCCGCAGTGGTTGCCATCGCAAACGGCAATTTTTGTTGCCAGTAGTATGCCTGTGCGCGATGTTGAGAGTGTTTGGCGGGTCAGCGATCGCCGCCATCGCTTTTACTTTAATCGGGGTGCCAACGGTATTGATGGCACATTATCTAGTGCTCTCGGGGTTGCCCATCGCGGTCAACCGACCCTCTTGATCACTGGGGATTTGGCCTGCTTGCACGATACCAATGGTTGGCTGATCACGCCCCAGTTGCAGGGGTGTCTAACTGTACTGCTGATCAATAATAACGGCGGTGGTATCTTTGAGCACCTACCGATTCGGCAGTTTGATCCACCCTTTGAAACCTTTTTTGCCACACCCCAAGCGGTCAATTTTGCGCAGCTTGCAGCAGCCTACGGCATTCCCTATCACTGCTTGCAGAACTGGGCGGATGTGCAAACCCAACTTTCCCTCGACCCTTGGCCAAAGATACGACTTTTGGAATTCAAGAGCGATCGCCAGCAAAATGCCCAATGGCGACAGCAGGTACTGGCTCAGCTTGGGATTTGAGTTGCGGTGCCTCAGTGGCTATGGATGTGGTGGGAGAGCAACTGCTCCTCTAGGGCAGCAATCTGGTTGTAGGCAGCAGTGAGTTGTGCCGTCAGCCGTTGAATTTGCACCTCTGGACTCAGGGGGCGATCGCCACTGAAGTTACGCGCCTGACCATAGTCATCATCCACAAGAATATCCTTGTGCTCTGGGGTACTCACCAAAGGGCGAGGTTTCGGCAGGGAATTTTGCTCAGCAGGGGCTGCCGGCAGAGGCTTGAGCCGCCCTTCCTCTAAGGCCTTAGAAACCTTTTGGTTGAGTTGTTCAACGATCTGGTACAGGGCATCAATTTTGTTACTCAGAACCAGAATCTGCTTATGTAATAAATCCACGGGTCAAATCCTCTCGCGGTGGAATGCTGTAGTTGTCAACTCAACTGCTTCTAGGGAAAATAGCGGTGCGAGGCATCGCCAACCCTAGGCACTAGAAATACGCTTGATAGAGTAGGCATTTTCCCCAGAGTAGGGTGCCCAGAGTCAGGAGCATCGAGTGCGGAGACCAAGCTTGCCGAGAAACAGGGGTATTGCTATAGATCCAGCCTAGGGAAAGTCACTGGCCAATGGCAACTTTTTTCAAGAAGACTTAAGCCAAAGTAAACTTTTGTAAAAGCTTGGATTATCATTTTGTAAAAGCTTGGATTATCAATGCAGAACACCTGCCGACCAGCAATATTCCTAAAGAAATTCACACTTGGCTGAGCGAGGTCAGCTAGCTTCGACTCTTTAACTTGTTGTTTGATGTTGCTTGCTCAATCAACTGTCCTAGCTTTTGGAGACAGACGGTGGAAATTCAGCGACTCACTCTAAAAAACTTTAAGACCCATCAGGATCGCACCTTTGAGTTTCTGCCGGGGGTAAACGTCATTTGCGGTGAGAATGGTGCGGGCAAAACCAGTATTTTTGAAGCCATTGCTTGGGTACTATTTGATGCGACATCGGGTTATGGGAGTGGCTTTAATAAGGCCATTATTCGCAAGGGCAGTAAGCGTGCCGAAGCCGCAGTTCAGTTTATCTCCGCAGCAGATGGTCGCTCCTATGTGGTGCGCCGCAATACACAAACGGGCTACTCGATTGTTGATCCCCAAGTGGGGGAACTCGGTTTGTCGGTGCGTGAGGATGTTCAGCTATGGTTGCAGGAGCATCTTGGTATCTGCAGTTCCCTTGCCCTCAAGGATCTCTTTGAGCAGATCATTGGCATTCCCCAAGGAATGATTACGGCGGATTTTCTCAAGGCACCTGCCCAGCGGCGCCAAGTTTTTGAACCAATTTTGCAGGTGAGTGATTATCGCCAAGCTTTTGACAATGCCCTTGCCCTCGTGAATTTTTCCCAAGAGCAGGTGGTGTCCCTAGAGCGTCAGTTGGCTGTCCAAAAACAGGAACTGGTCACGCGATCGCAATATGAACAACAGGCAACAGCCTTGGCAGCGGAGCTAGAGCGCGATCGCCAACAGTGCGAGGAGTTGCAGCGACAATGTAACGCCTTGGCCGCCGAAAAACAGCAATATGAGGCCGCTGTTGAAGCGCTCAACCGTCTTGAGCAAACCTGCCAACGCCTCGAAGCCCAACTCCGTCAGCAGGAGGAATTGTGTCGCGATCGCCAGCGGCAATTGACTGCTGCCCGCGAAAGTCAAGCCCAGTGCCAGCAACTGCAATCCGACTACGATCGCTATCGGCAGCAGGAAGCACACTATCAAGCTCTAAACCAGCAATTGCGGGGACGCGCCGCCCTTGAACAGGAAATCCGCAAGCTTGAGCAACAGCAACAACAGATGGCTACCCAACTGGCCAGTATCGAGAGTCAACGCCAAGCGATCGCCACCATTGCCAGCCAACTCGCTGCCCTTGAACCCCAAATTGCCGCTGCCGACGCCCTCGATGCCCAAATTGCTCCCCTTGAGGCGCGCTACCAGCAAGCCCAACAGGCAGATCAAGAACTGCGCCACCTCAAGCAACAGGCAGCAACACTACAAACCCGCCTTGAAGACATTGCTCAACAGGTGCAAGCCCTAGAGCAACAGCGTCCCTTAGCCGCCACCTTAAGCGCTAAACAGGCAGAGCGGGAGCGACTCCAAGCCCAACTTAGCCATGCCACCGCTGCCCATGCCTTTGCTGCTACCCTCAATCCCATTCTCAAGACAGCGCAAACCCAAGCCATGGAAACTGATCCCCTCGTAAAGGTGGCGATCGCCGAACTCACTGCCGCTCAGCAATTTACGCTAGTTCGCCCTGCCATTGAACAGGGGCTGACGGCACTCCAACAGCTTCAGCACAACTACCGTTGGCTCTTGGATCAGTTGATCGCCCTGCGGCAAACCCTCACCGATCCCGAAGCCATTCCCGCCCTCACGCGTACCCTAGAGCAGTTAGAAGCAGACATTGCCCTTGCTGCCGCTGCAGAACGATCCCTCCTGCAAGCCCAAGCCCTTGAAGAAGAACGCCGCCGTTTACAGGCAGATCTCAGGCAGTTGGGCGATCGCCAGCAAGCCCTACAACCCCTGAGCCAAGAACTCGCTGATCTCGAACGCCGCCTGAACAAACTACGCGAAGAACGAGCCAACCTTGGTCAACCCCATGCCCAGCGGCAACTGTTACTGGAGCAGCAGGCAGCAGCCCCCCAACTGGAAGCAGACTACGAGCGTTTGTGCAGCGAACAAGCCACCTTACAAGCTTGCCTCACCCCCCTCTATGAGGAACGCCAACACTACGCCACTCTCGAAGAACAGCGGCAACAGCTTAGCGATGAGCTAGCTAGACTACGTCCCAGCTATGATACCTATCTCCAACACCAGCAGCAGGCCGCCCAGGTAGAGGCCTACGAAACCGCCTTGAGGACAGCCACGCAAACCGCCCATGAGTTGAAAGCTGCCCTTGCCAAAGCCCAAGCAGAGTACAAAGCTCAAGAGCAGGGGGTGGATTTAGCCGCTCTGGAGGCCGTGCGCGATCGCTACGAAAACCTCCACCGCGAGTATCAACGGCTCCTTGGTGCAATTCCCGAAAAGGAAAAACAGTACCAAAGCTGCCTTGCCAGCCTCAAACGCCTTGATGAAGTCGCCGCTGAAACGGAAAAGACACTGCAAAAGCTGATCACGGCACAAAAACATCACTCTCTGATTGAGACTGCCCGCGACATTTTCAAAAAGAGTGGCCCCCGCATCAGTGAAGCCTACTTGCACACCGTCTCCGCCGAAGCCGATCGCCTATTGCGCGAACTCCTCAATCGTCCCGATGTGGCGCTCCAGTGGACGGCCGACTACGAGATTCAGGTCAACGAAGGGGGTTACTGGCGACCCTTCAAGAGTCTCTCTGGCGGCGAGCAAATGTGTGCTGCCCTTGCGGTGCGCTTAGCCCTGCTGCGGGTCCTCGTCAACACCGAAATTGCCTTTTTTGATGAACCGACCACCAACATGGATCAGGTGCGCCGCCAGCAACTAGCCGAGAGCCTCAGTAATCTCAAAAGTTTTCATCAACTTTTTGTCATTAGCCACGATGAAACCTTTGAAGCCCTCACCGAGCACACCATCCATCTTGAGCGATCGCCCCTTTAAGCGTATTTAGGCGTAGGCCGTGTGCAATGCCCACCAAATCAGTGCGGCAATAAAGCCAAGAATCAAAACAGCAGAAATCGCGATCATGGCTGGGCTGTCGGCGCCATCAAACTTCATAATGCCGCGATTAAAATCCGTGGCCATAGGAACAAACTCCAAGCACCATTGAATCCACAGTAACCAAATTAATTCTAGGCTGCTTTTCTGGCAGTGGGGTTAAGGATAACGACTTGTTACGATTTATAGCGCTCCCTAAAAACCCTCTTAAATGTGATCAATATCACAGCACCCCTAGGTGAGACAGGCAAAGGTAGAAGTAAGCCCACAGCCTAGACCACTTGTTGAAGTGTCACGTTTTCTAGCGCTCCTGCCCCAACTAAAGAAAAAGGCAGGGGGTATTGGGGTTTGCAAAGGAGAGAATTGCTTGAAGGCTGTTGAAACACGGGGGATACATGGAATGAATAGCCTGCAACAAGAACGTCACGTCTTGATTTTGAATACCGTTGGTGGCCGGCGGGCAATTGCGTTGGATGCAGCTGCCTACTCCATTGGGCGCGATGAGAGTAACGCCATTGTCATTGACTTTGAAACCGTTTCCCGCCAGCACGCCATTCTCCTGCGGGTGCCCGTCCCCGGCACCACTAGCTATCGCTATCGCCTTGTGGATGGCAATGCCAATGGTAAGCCCAGTACCAACGGCACCTTTGTCAATGGCAAGCGCATCACCAGTCATGAATTGCAGCATGGGGATGTGATTCTCTTTGGTCGCAAGGCCAAGGCCTCTTATCTGATGCTCTCAATGGCGGATACTGAGTTCAGCCAATATCTGCAATCCATTGCCTTCCAGAGTATTAAATCCGATTTGCGGGGTGCTAAGGAAACCTTGGTGGGCATGGAGTTGAGCGGTGAACTGCGGCGAGCCCCCAACCGTGAATTGGTAGTAGCGGCGGCGACCCAGTTACATAGTGAGCCAGAAGTGGCGAAGGAAACCTTGGCCGGCGAGAACGAAAGCCAGCCCACCACCAATAACAAAGAAACCGTTCATGAAAAAGAGAGTCACGGATCAAAAACAGGGCTAGTTGCTCTAGGGGCGATTGCCCTTGTGGTTATTGCCATTATCGCAGGAGCAGTTTGGCGATCGGGGGTTTCTCCCAGTCAACCGCAGGGATCGCCGCCGGCCACTCAACCCCGAAATTAGCTCAACCGAGATCCTGTATTGCTTGAATCAATGGTTTCAAAGTATAAACAATCGGGCAGAACAGTCGCTCACTTGAGTCGGTTTGCTAGAATAAAAGAGGTGGTGAAATGCGTTCTATGATGGCCTGCGCAGTTGCGATCACTCTAAAGTCATGAGTTAAGCGGACAAACAGACAGGCATTTCAAAAGCAAGTTTTAGGAGAACTTGGATGACAAAGCGGGATCACAGCAAAGTTTATAATGTCACCTTGGTCAACGAAGCAAAGGGTCTAAATAAAACAATTCGTGTTCATGCCGACGAGTACATTCTTGATGCTGCCGAAGCTCAAGGTGTTGCTCTGCCCTACTCCTGTCGTGCTGGTGCTTGTGTCAACTGTGCCGGGCGAATTATCAAGGGCACTGTGGATCAATCGGATCACTCCTTTTTGAAACCTAAAGAGTTGGATGCGGGCTTTGTGCTTCTGTGTGCCGCCTATCCCACGTCCGATTGTGTGATCTCAACCCATGAAGAAGATAATTTACTGAACTTGACTTAAGCATTGCCTTAAGTGATTCATTATTATCTTTGAGAAATTAATTATCCAACAAGAGGGTGACCACAAGTTTTTCGGTGGGGTTGTTTATTAGCTAGAGGGCTACAGTGTTTGATTGCATCTCCACTGATCTTTATCCGATGAGGATGCTGAGCATCCCGCTATCCTAAATTCACAAAGGATGAGTCAGAATCCTTCGATTCGATCAATGGATTGTTGATTCAGGGATTCATCATCGAACATTAGCTGCCCTGAATAGACTACTCAACAGTAACTGACTTAGCGAGGTTGCGGGGTTGATCCACATCTAAGCCACGGCGGGCAGCAATGTGATACGCCAACAGTTGCAGGGGCATCACCGTCAGGATAGGGGAGAGCAGCTCATCAACCTCGGGCACGGGTAAGAGGTTATCAAAGGTGTGCTGGGCTTCGGCCTCGTCAAGGGGGGTGACACCAATGAGGCGGGCATCGCGGGCACGGGCTTCTTGGGCATTGGAGAGGACTTTCTCAAAGACACTGCCGGGCATGGCGATCGTGACCACTGGCACTTTGGCATCGAGCAGGGCGATCGGACCATGTTTCATCTCACCCGCAGGATACCCTTCGGCATGGATATAGCTAATTTCCTTGAGTTTGAGGGCACCTTCGAGGGCAATGGGAAAGTTGATGCCGCGTCCCAAAAAGATAAAGTCTTGGGTTTCGGAAAAATCATGGGAGAGAGCTTCAATGTAGCGTTCTTGGCTCTCTAAAATTTGCTCCATCTGGGCGGGTAATTGCCGCAGACCAACCACGAGTTCTGCCAAACGGGCGCGATCGCAAGACTGGCGCTGCCATGCTAACTCCAAGGTCAGTAAATAGAAAGCCATCAGTTGGGCAACAAAGGTTTTTGTGGCGGCCACGCCAATTTCAATACCGGCACGGGTATCAATAATGTGGGGAACCAGATGCCCAAGACTACTTTCTGGACGATTCGTAATCCCCAACAAGCGGGGTTGAAGGTTGCCCTGCAAGCCTTGGCGGCGTTTCAGTTCCATCTCTAGGGCCGCAAGGGTGTCTGCTGTTTCCCCGGATTGGGTGACACCAATGGTGAGAGTATTGGGCAGCAGCGGCGGCGGCGCATAGCGAAACTCTGAGGCATATTGCACACTGGTGGGAATCTGGGCAATTTGTTCAAGAAGATATTTACCGACAAGGCCAGCGTGCCAACTGGTTCCACAGGCAACAATTTGAATGTGCTGGAGATTTTCGAGGAGGCTGGGGTCTAGGTTCAACTGCACAGGGCTAAAGGGACTGTCAATTTCCCAATCGGCTCGTAAGTAGTCCTCTAAACAGGTGCGCACTACCCCCGGCTGCTCATAGATTTCCTTGAGCATGTAGTGTTTGAAGCCCTGCTTCTCCACCATGACCGGGTTCCAGTTGAGGGTGCGGGGCGTTTTGCCTAGGCGATGTCCCTCAAAGTCATAGACTTCAACCCCTGTGGGCGTCAGCCGAGCGAGTTCACCATTTTCTAGGGGCAACACAGCACGAGTGTAGGGAATGAGAGCTGGGGTATCGGAGGCACAGAAGAATTCCCCTTGGCCAAAACCAATCACAAGAGGCGCCTGTTGCCGAGCCACAATCAGTTCATCGGGATAGTCAGCACAAATGACGGCGATCGCGAACGCGCCTTCCAATTGATGTACCGCTTGGCACACGGCCTCTAAAAGTCCGTTGGCGGTAGGGGTCTCAGGCAACGCTTCCGCAATCAGGTGAGGGATAACTTCTGTATCGGTCTCGGAGCGGAAAATGTGCCCCCGCCCTTGGAGTTGCTCCCGCAATTCGCGGTAGTTCTCAATAATACCATTTTGCACGACGGCTAGGCGATCGCGACTATCCCGATGGGGGTGGGCATTGTGCTCTTCAGGTTTACCGTGGGTTGCCCAACGGGTGTGGCCAATGCCAACATGGGCAATAATGTCAAGTTGTTCGACCTTCTCAGCCAAGTTGTGGAGTTTGCCCTTGGCGCGCACACAGAGGAGTTCCCCCTCATTGAGTGTGGCAATGCCAGCGGAATCATAGCCGCGATATTCCAGCTTTTGCAGCCCCTGAAGCAGGACTTGGGCTGCTCGCTGTGGGCCAATATAACCAACAATGCCACACATAATCTTAGACCTCGTAATCTGAGAGAAATTGGGAGTGCTCTAACGACGGCTGGCAAACTGCGGCAGTTCCACCTGTGACCGTTTTAGGGGGAGTCGCGAACGGGAGGCAAATCGTTCTTTCGTGAATTCCGCTTGCCAAGGTTGAATGCCAATGGGTTGAATCGAACGGGGACGGGAAACCGCGGGCATTGCGATTTCGTCTAAAGGTTTCGCGGAGGGTCTTAAGGGGACTTGAACCCGATGAATTGTTCGGTGCCAAGACTGTTCAATTTGGCGGCGAGAATTGGCGATCGCTTGCCATTCTTGGTCATCCATGTTCCACTCTACTTTGTGCCACTCACTCATCACCCAACACCCACACCTTAATGACATGTTATTATTCGGATTTTTATGAACTAGATTATCGGAATTTTAACAAAACGCAAGCTTTGGCCAAAAACTGTCACAGGATGCTAGGGAGACAGCCCGTAACTGCCGTCACTTGCTGTGTTGAGCAACTACGCCAATCCGCTACCGTCCATGCGCTTTTAGTGCAACTTAAGACACTTCAGAAACTGGTACGTGCCTTTCTAGAGGCTTGAACTCCTCTCGCAGAATTCCTCATCCACCTATGCAGGGGGGGTTCATTTCCGTATCTTTCACAGGCGAGTGCCGTAGTGCCACAATACCCTAAACGGCCTATCACTGGAGATGGACAGCCATGAATCTACGGGAACTCCTGAGGGCGGCAGCAATTACCCCCAGCTTTGAGCATCCTGCCCTCGATCAAGAGGTGAAGTCCCTGAGTACGAATTCTTGGGAGTGTCAGCGTGGCTCGTTGTTTATTGGTATGCCCGGCACGCGGGTGGACGGGGGCAATTTTTGGCCGAGTGCCTTGGCAGCAGGGGCGATTGCCGCAGTCGTATCTCCCCACGCTAAACCCCCTGAAGGGGATGCCTGTGTGATTGTCGTGCCCGATGTTGAACGGGCTTGTGGCCGGCTAGCTGCAGCATTTTATGGTTATCCCAGTCAGCATCTCAGCCTCTTGGGGGTTACGGGCACCAATGGCAAAACAACCACCACCCACTTGGTGGAGCACCTCCTCAATCATGTGGGCTATCCAACGGCACTCTTGGGCACACTCTACAGTCGGTGGCCGGGACACTGTGAAATTGCCAGTCATACGACGCCCTTTGCGGTCACCCTTCAGGAACAATTGGCGGCCGCAGTCGCAGCAGGCTGTCGGTTTGCGGTCATGGAGGTGAGTTCCCATGCCTTGGCGCAGGATCGGGTGTGGGGCTGCCAGTTTGAGGTGGCGGCTTTTACCAACTTGACCCAAGATCATCTGGACTATCACCGCGATCTGGAGGACTATTTTGCCGCTAAGGCCAAGCTCTTTACTGCTGACTATCTCAAGGGTCGAGCAATTCTCAATGGGGATGATCCTTTTGGCCAGCGACTGGCTCAACAGTTGCCTCGCGATCGCTACTGGATCTATGGCCTAAGCGGGGATGCCGATTTTCGGGCTGAGGATCTCAACTATCGCGTCAATGGCGTGACGGGCACAGTCCATACCCCCATGGGTAGCGGCACCCTAGACTCGCCCTTGGTGGGACAGTTTAATGTCGCCAATGTGCTGGCGGCGATCGCCATGGGCGCAGCGGTGGGACTCCCCCTAGAATCGATGCTCAAAGCCATTCGCGACTTTCCGGGGGTGCCGGGTCGCATGGAGCAGGTGCGCCTCAGCCCAGAACAGGACATTACTGTACTGGTGGATTATGCCCACACCCCCGATAGCCTCGAGAACTTGCTGAAGGCGGCTCGTCCCTTTATTCCCGGCAAGCTGATCTGTGTCTTTGGCTGTGGGGGCGATCGCGATCGCACGAAACGTCCCCAAATGGGAGCCATTGCCGCTCGCCTTGCGGATCAAGTGGTAGTTACATCCGATAATCCGCGCACTGAGGATCCTCGCCGCATTCTCGATGACATCCTTGCCGGTATCCCGCCGCAAACACCGATGATTGTTGAGGTCGATCGCCGCCAAGCGATTCTCCAAGCGATTCTGACAGCGGCGCCCGGTGATGGGGTGATTATTGCGGGTAAGGGCCATGAGGACTACCAAATCCTCGGCACTGAAAAAGTCCACTTTGACGATCGCGAGGAGGCGCGAAATGCCCTCAAAGAGCGACTCAAACAACGACCAGATCAAGGCTAACGTGCCACAATAGGGGATTGTTGTCGCAAAGCGAGCAGATTGTGATTGAGGCAGAGGTTCACCGCCAATTACGAGCATTTTTACGCAGCAGTGGCGATCGCCAGTGGCCTCACCATCTGACATTGGCGCGGTTGGTCGCCCGTGCCCTGCGCTTGCGGCGGGGGTGCTTACTTCAGGTGACCCAGCGGGCAGTTTTGCAGCACCGCTATGGCCTCAGTTATCTGCTGCCCCTGCTGTTGTACCCCGAACCGGCGCTGCTGGTTGTCCCCCAAGAACGACTGCCGCGGCTGCTGCATCAAGAAATTCCTGAACTCCTCACCTTTCTTGCCGTCACTAAACCAATTCAGCATAGCCCCTGCCCGCAGCCGGCCTTTGAGGGAGTACTGGTGATGAGCTTAGAGGACTGGTGTGCCCAAGCCACTGCTCACCCCAACGTCGTCACCCTGATCGATGGCATTGAAACCCTGCCGCAAATTGCCCAGCAGCAGATGACTTGTACAATCACCACCCGCGATTGGGAACATTTGAAACTGGCGCTTCCCGGTGCAGTTGATACCATTCGACAGGTCTATGCTCAGTTGGTGCAGCATCTCTTGCAACGGCCTCACAACCCCTATGGCGATTACCTGCTGACGCCAACGGAACAACAACCGCTGCTTGAGTTACTCAATCAATGCCCCCAAGGGCTGCCCCCCCAATGGTCACAACTGCGCGAATACCTCAACCGCAGTGACACGGTCATCTGGGGACGCCGCCACCCGACGGTGGGCTACTTTACGCTTCAGGGGCATCCCCTGAATTTGCGCCCCTATTTCCAGAGCCTTTGGTCGCAAGCGCCCTTTGTTCTGATTGGTAGTGGGCCGGAGACGGACCCGCCCTTGGCCTATGTGCAACAGGAATTGGGCATCTCTCCCCAAACGACGATTAAATTTGCTGGCGATCGCCACAGCGAAGCGATTACGCTCTCCATTGCTGAAGATTTACCGCTGCCCAACACCCCAGAATTTGCCCCAGCCGTCCTGCGGCGTCTCTACGATCTCATTGGCACGATTGGCCATCAGCGAGCCGTGATCCTTGTCAGCGATGTGCCGCTGCGGGAGCAGTTGGCGACTCAACTGGCTGCCCTCTACGGTTCACGGGTACAGGTGGAGACTCCAACCCTTGACACAAATACGATTCTCGTGACTGGCGAGACCTTTTGGTTAAATCATGGCCCCCAGTTGCCCTGCCCCGCCCTTCTGGTGTTGACGACGTTGCCTCTCCCCTCACCGGAAAAGGCAGTGGTGAGTGCACGGATTGAATGGCACAAACAGCAAAAACAGGACTGGTTTCGTCAGTATCTCTTGCCAGAGTGCTTGACGATATTGGATCGCGCCCTTGCGCCTGTGCGTCAGGATGATACCTTAGTGGCGATTTTGGATCGCCGGCTCACGGAGCGCAGCTACGGCCGAGAAATTCTCCAGAGCCTGAGTCCCTACAACCGCGTTAGCGATCGCGCCCGATCGCCACGTTAAGTTTGCCACTGCGAAAGCCTTCCAAATCTAAGGTGACATAGGTAAACCCCAGCGCTTGGAAATGGTTCACCAGCTTCTCTAGATCCGTCATCGTCACAAAGTCGGCAATCTGTTCTTGGGGCACTTCAATGCGAGCCGTATCGCCATGACTACGGACACGGCACAACTCCCAGCCCTGCTTGCGCAGGTAGTATTCGGCATTGCCCACCCGTTGCAGCTTGGCAAGGGTAATTTCTTCACCGTAGGGAAAGCGGGAACTCAGGCAGGGTTGGGCGGGTTTATTCCACCACGGCAGCCCTAGGGATTTGGCAATTTCTCGCACCTCTAGCTTGGTGATCCCTACCTCAGCAAGGGGCGATCGCACCCCTCGTTCTTTGGCCGCAGCAATACCGGGGCGATAGTCTTGGAGATCATCGGCATTGACGCCATCGAGGATATAGTCATAACCCCAAGCTTGAGCCAGCTCCCGCAGGCGATCGTGGAGTTCACTTTTGCAAAAGTAACAGCGATTCACGGGGTTGGCGGCGTAGTTGGGATTGTCCAGTTCATGGGTTTCAATGAGTTCATGGCGAATACCAATGGCCGCCGCCTGAATGCGGGCATCTTCTAGATCTGCTGGAAACAGCGAAGGGGACACCGCCGTGACCGCCACAGCGCGATCGCCCAAGACATCCTGAGCCACTTTGGCCACGAGCGTACTATCAATGCCACCAGAGTAGGCAATCAAGGCTTGATCGAGTTCACCAATGAGATCGCGTAAGGCCGCTAGCTTGTCCACGCCCATCACCGACCGATGTTCCGAGAATGCTGCTCCTACAGTTTAGCTTAGGGATGCGAGAAGAAGGCTCAAGCGCCCATTAAGCAAATGCTGCGAGTGCTCCCCCCTGCTCTAAAATAAAATCACGAACTGATAACCGCTGATTGCTGGGGAGAACCTATGGGAATTTTCAATGGCATTATTGAGTTTCTTAGCAATATCAACTTTGAAGTCATTGCCCAACTGACCATGATTGCCATGATTGGCATTGCAGGGCCGATGATTATTTTCCTGTTGGCGGTGCGTCGCGGCAATTTGTAGGCCATTGCTTTTTCAAGAATTAGGAAGTCCCCCACGTTTGCGCTAGCCGTGCCAAATCCTTGGCTTGCAGTTGATACCAGCGTTGCAATCGTGCCAGTTCTTCGGTAATGCTCAAGGTGGGGGCAAATCCTTCGCAACTGTAGCCCAGATGACGCAGAATTGCCACAAGCGTACAGGGGGCAATCCAATAGGTTTGACTCAAGGCTAAAAGATTGAGGCTGCTCGTTTCCTTGAGGTGACGCTGAATCGAGAGGATGAGAGTTGTCACCGCAGCGATCGCAGGCTGTTGGCATCCGACATACACGACTTCCGGCTGAGCAATGGCCAATAGCCACCGCAAATGGGTGGAAGAGGGGGGCAGTGACCACAAAATCAAGGTACGACAGCGATCGCGGGGGCGATCATAGTGAATGGTTGCCGTAGTTAAGTTGGCCGGTACGTCAGGGCGGCCATAGCCATAGAGCAAGATATGGTCACGCAACTGCGGTAGCAGCGTTGTCAAGGGGGGCAGAGATTGCCAACGAGGCAGGGGATGATTCGGCGGCTCAGGGACATGCCATGTCAGTGAGGGTTTAACTCCCTTGAGTTCAAGCTCCACGTAAGTCTCGCCATTCCAAGTGTGTGCCGTTAGGGCATAGGCCACATCCACAGTGGTTGGCAAGGGAAAAAACTGCCCCCAACGCCAAGCCTTGGCAATCATCCGTCGCCCGTTCTGTTCTAGGGTGAGTTTCAGGTGCTCCCCCTGCTGTCCCATGGGGGCTTGCTCAAGAATCCTGACCCCGCGACTGCAAAAAACGGGTTGGGGATTCTCACTGCCAAAGGGCTGAAGTTGCTCCACTTGGGCATAAAAGTCCCACGTTAGCTGGTCAAAGGACACTTCAGCATCAATCGTGACAAGGGGACATAAGTCCTCAGGCTGAAGACAGGTTTGAGCAAAGGCTCGCAGGCGATCGCGCCAAGCCGCTAAATGCTCTGCCCGCAAACTAAAACCACCCGCAGCCCTATGACCCCCGTATTTCAAGAGAAGATCCTTGGTTGCCTCCAGAGCCTCAAAGACATGGCATTCGGGAATACTGCGAATTGAGCCGCGAATCGTGGTCTCATCCTCATAGGTGCCAATAAACACCGGTACGCCGTAGCGCTCCACCAAGCGCGAGGCAACAATACCAATCACCCCATGGTGCCATCCGGGCTGGACAATGACTAACACCCACTCCTGCTGCGGATCAAAACCGCTGGCCTCAAGGTGGGCGATCGCCTGCGCTTCAATCTCAGCACAGAGTTCCTGACGGCGACGGTTCGTTTCCTCACACAGGGCTGCCAGTTCCTGAGCACGGGCTGGATCGTCCGTTGTCAATAGTTCAATCACCACTTGGGGATCACCAATGCGGCCAATGGCGTTGATGCGCGGGCCTAGACGAAACCCGACTGCTGTGGGTTTAAGAGAGGTCTCCTGCTCAGGTAAACAGCCGGCCATTTGCATCAGCGCTTGGACACCCACAAGGGAGGAGGTGGGAATGGTTTGCAGCCCCTGCTTGACCCAGCGGCGATTCACCCCTGTGAGGGGAGCCAGATCCGCAATCGTGCCAAGGGTACAGAGTTCCCGCAAAGGCCGCACCAGTTGCCGCCATTTTCCCAATCGCTGTGCCAAGGATAAAGCAAGGGTATAGGCCATCCCCACCCCGGCAAGGGTATGGTAAGGGGACGTTGGCGGAACCAGCTTTGGATTGAGAATGGCATGGGCAGGGGGCAGTTGCGCCGGCACATCGTGGTGATCCGTTACGATCACGGTTAGTCCTAGTTCCCGTGCCTTGAGAATGGGCTGGAGGGCAGCAATGCCGTTGTCCACCGTGAGAATCAGTTTCACGCCCCGCTCGTAGCAGTCCTGAACAATCCGCTCATTGATGCCATAGCCTTCCTGCATGCGGGAGGGAATTTCATAGTCAATGTCGGCTCCCAAATGACGCAGGGCACGCAACAGGAGAGCGGTACTGGTCATGCCATCGGCATCATAATCGCCACAGATGGTGATCTTGTCGCCGCGGGCGATCGCCCGTTGCAGCAATTCCACCGCTAAATCAAGGTCGGGAAAGACGGTATTGGGAGGGGGCAGCTCTAGGGTTTCGGGTTCGAGAAAGGCCTGCACCGCTTCAGGAGTCGTCAGACCCCGCCGCAGATAAATTTCCGCTAGGGAGGGGGTGCAACCCAGCGCACGGATCAGGGCGTCACAACTCTCAGGATCAATGGGCGGGAACACCCAGCGTTGATGGGGAAGAGCACCCATGATGCGGTGGGGGGAGATAGGCACAGCGACAACCCCAATGCTACCTTAGCCAAGACTTGAGTTGACAGAGTAAAAGATTAGAATGATAATCGTTACCAAAATTATTCAGCCTTGGTCAAGGGTGCCTCGTCCTTCAGGGTCATTTTGGGAACCCATTCCCTAAGTTTTTTCGGTGTGAGGTTAGGAGGTCAGTCATGCAAACATCCCTAAGCACAGTCTTGGTTGGTGCCCTTGGCATTCACTATTTCCTACTGCATTCCACAGCGTTTGCCCAATTACCCTCTCAGACGCAGCAGCCGCTACCGCCGAGTGCCCCTATGGGACAGGTCACCTCTGTCTCCCAGCTCTCTGATGTGCGCCCCACCGATTGGGTCTATCAAGCCCTTGCCTCCCTTGTCGAAAAATACGGCTGTATTGCTGGCTATCCCGATGGCACCTTTGGGGGCAACCGTGCCCTGACGCGCTTTGAGATGGCGGCGGCTTTGAATGCCTGCCTCGATGTGGTGAGCGATCGCTTTGCCACTAAGGAAGATTTAGCCACTTTGCAACGCCTAGCTCAGGAATTTGCCGCCGAACTGGCCACCCTGCGCGGACGGGTGGATAACCTCGAAGCCCGCACTGCTAATCTGGAGGCCACGCAATTTTCGACAACGACCCAGCTCTCTGTCGATGCCGTGATGGCCTTTCAAGCGGGGGGGAATACCCGCCAAGTCGTTGACCCCGTCTCTGGAAATACATTTACTGGGGGCAGCTATAATCCCACCGTGATTAGCAAGGTGGAAATCAACCTCAATACCAGTTTTCGCGGTACGGACTTACTGACCACCACCCTTGAAGTGGGCAACAATGGGTTGGATACCTTGGGGGCAACGGGGATCGGCACGAGTGGGCTAATTGCTGCGGGTGCTGTGGATTACGCTGGAGTTGGATCAACCGTCAATCTCTTCCGTCTTTTCTACAGCTTCAAGCCCACAGAGGATTTAACGATTGGTGTAGGGCCGCAGTTTTACCCCAGTGATATTGTCGATACCAACAGCTACGCCAACGATTCTTTCGCGGATTTTAGTTCCAATTTCTTTATCAACAACCCGCTGATTGTGCCCTACGCCGTCAATGATCCCGGTGGAGCAGGTGTCAGTATTCAATGGAATCCGGGGGGAGGGTTCTTTACCCTGCGAGGAGTTTACGTTGCTGCTGAGGCGGGAGCACCTACAGGTGTAGCCACAGGGGGCGGTCTGTTTGGCGATCCCTATCAGGGAACTGTGGAATTGGAGTTTGCCCGTGCCTTTGGTGCCAATGAACAGAACAACTTTGCCGTGCGCCTGCAATATACCAACGCCTCAAGCTTGAACATTTCCCAGAATGCCGGCGGTGTGAATGTGGAACTCACCCTTGGCAAGTTTGGCCTCTTTGGTCGCTATGCCTACGCCGATATGAAACTCTATGGGGATGGGGCAACCATTAGTGGCTTGGGGCCTTTTGCGGTCGATCCGGGAGTCTTTGTCATTCCCGCTGGGGGGCAAGTGAAGACCACGGCGCAAACATGGATGGCGGGTTTGGCTTATCGGGATTTACTCACGCAAGGGTCTCTGTTGGCGGCGGCGGTGGGTCAACCCTTTATTAACTCGTTGGCGTCAGCCCCGGGCATCAACGATGCCACCCAAACGAACTATGAACTCTTTTTCCGCTATCCCCTTAGCGACAACATTGCAATTACACCCGTGCTGATGGCGGTTACCAATGCCAACAATCGCTCCACCAACAGCCCCATTTTCCAAGGGTTGATCCGCACTACGTTTAGCTTCTAAAGGAGACACGCCCTAAAGGCTTGGCGGAGTTGGCGCTCATCAAGGTTACGGCCAATAAAGATGAGTTCATTGCGCTGATGGCCAAGGGGGCGATCGAGGGGACGACCATCAAAGAGCATATGCACCCCCTGAAAGACAAAGGGCTGGGGCTGCTCCGCCAGATGCAAAATCCCCTTCATGCGGAAAATATCGGGACCTTGGGTTTGCAGCAAGTGGGTCAGCCACGTTTGCAGCTTGGTGCCATCCAATTTTCCTTCGGCAACAATGGCCACAGACCCCACGGATTCATCGTGTTCATGGTGATCTGCCTCAAGGAAGTCTGGGTCAAGTTCGAGGGCACGCTCAAGGTCAAAGCCGCCGACATTGAGGATGTACTCCATTGGCACGGCGGCCTGCTGCGTGGAATACACCTTGGCCAAGGGGTTCATGGTATGGATGCGATCGCGCAACTGGGCGAGGTCGGCTTCGCTCACCAAGTCCGTTTTATTGAGCAAAATCACATCGGCAAAGGCAATTTGCTCTTGGGCTTCGTCCGCCTCCCAGTGGTAGTGAATGTGCTTGGCATCCACCACGGTAATCACGGCATCCAGGTGGGTTTGGCTGCGAATGTCCTCATCCATGAAAAAGGTTTGGATGACGGGGGCAGGATCCGCAAGCCCCGTGGTTTCGATAACCAGATGGTCAAACTTGTGCCGTCGCTTCATCAGGTTGCCAATGATGCGGATCAAGTCGCCGCGCACCGTACAGCAAATGCAACCATTGTTCATCTCGAAAATTTCTTCATCGGTATTGACCACCAGTTGATGATCAATGCCCACTTCGCCAAACTCGTTGACAATGACGGCCACCTTCTTGCCGTGTTCGTGGGTGAGAATGCGATTGAGGAGGGTAGTTTTACCAGCACCTAGGTAGCCAGTGAGGACTGTGACAGGAACGGTCATAGGAGCTAAGGATAGTCAAGGACTCTACGACCCTATCAAATATCGCTTACGGTCGTTGCGAAAAGGGCTGTAGGATAAAAAAATGCCCAACTATGGAAAGTTGCAAGTCTATGTTGCATCCGCGTTTAGCTCCTGCCTTTGAGCAGCGCTCTGTTCTCAAGATTATTAGTGGTCTGAATAACTTTGATCGCGATCGCGTGCGGGCAGTGGTCACTGCTGCCGATCAAGGGGGCGCCACCTTCGTGGATATTGCTGCTGACCCTGAACTGGTGCGTCTTGCCAAGGAATTAACGACGCTGCCCGTCTGTGTGTCGGCGGTGGAGCCATTACTCCTGCTGAATGCCGTTGCTGCTGGTGCTGATCTGGTGGAAATCGGTAACTACGATAGCTTCTATGCCCAGGGGCGGGTATTTAGCGCTGAGGAAGTGCTGGCGTTGACGCGCCAAACTCGCGAGTTGCTGCCCCAGATCATGCTGTCGGTCACGGTGCCCCATACGCTGCCCTTGGATCAACAGGTTGCCCTTGCTGAGGCCTTGGTGGCCGCCGGTGCCGATATCATTCAAACCGAGGGGGGAACGAGTAGCCAGCCCCACCACAGTGGCACGTTGGGTCTCATTGAAAAAGCAGCACCCACCTTGGCAGCGGCCTATGAAATTTCCCGCGCCGTCTCGGTGCCAGTGCTGTGTGCCTCTGGTCTTTCTAGCGTGACGATTCCGCTGGCGATCGCTGCCGGTGCTGCGGGTGTGGGGGTTGGTTCGGCGGTGAACCAACTCAATAGTGAGGTGGCCATGGTGGCCAGTGTGCGTGCCCTTGCCGAAGCGATCAAAGGTGCCATTGCCATCCACCGCTAAACCTGTGGCCAAGCCCTCCCGATTGGCTGTGGCCTGTGCCAACCGCCTTTTTGAGACGGCGGGCGATCGGGAGCGTTTTTTAGAAGCACTAATTACGCCGTTGGCTTATCCTGCCACGGTGCTTTGGTGTGGGGAGCCAGCCTCCCCCTTACCTTTTGATGCCCTACCGCCCCTGCCGTGGCAGCCCCCTTGGGTGAGTCGCTTTGCTGCGGGTAGCCCTACGGGTCAACACCCCCTCCATGGCGCCGGGGCTTATTATTGCTTGGATAGCTCGTCAGTATTTGCAGCAGTTCCCCTGCTGACGCTGCCCCAAGAGCCGTCCTTGGTGATTGATGTGTGTGCGGCGCCCGGTGGCAAGAGCCTGTTTGCGTGGCGATCGCTCCAACCCCGTTACCTCATCTGTAATGAAACCATTGGCAAACGGGTGGGGATGCTCATTAGCAATCTCAAACGCTGTCGAGTGCATCCCGTGGGCGTCACCTCTTGGGATAGTGAAGTGCTGGCTGCTGAGTTCCAAGGCACTGCCGATGTCGTGATTGTGGATGCCCCCTGCTCTGGGCAATCTCTGCTGGCGAAGGGTCAAAAGGCCGAGGGGTGCTTCCATCCTCTGACAATCCGTCACAACCAACGACGACAAAAGCGCATTCTAGCGGCCGCAACCGCCCTTGTGCGTCCGGGGGGATGGCTGCTCTATAGCACTTGCACCTTTAGCCGCGATGAAAATGAGGACGTGGCGGCGTGGCTCATGGCAAAGTTTCCACAGTGGGTTCCTCAACCCGTACCAGCACTGGCGGCCTATCAATCCCATCTGGCAGCGTTTCCCTGCTATCGCCTCTGGCCCCACCAAGGAGAAGGGGCGGGTGCCTTTACCATCCTCTGGCAGCATCAGGGGGCTGGCGAATCCCAACCTTTACCGGAATTGGGCGAACGTCGCGCCTTTGGCGATCGCTGGCGCTGGCACTCCAGTTCCCAACCGGCATCGGTAATGGCAACAAAGGCCTCCTGATCCAAGTAGCGGCTAAAAATACGACTGCTGGCGATCGCCTCCCCGCCCACTAAGGTAGCTCCCAACAGGTGTCCTTGGCGGTTGATCACCACCTGCCCCAAACTCTGGCCATTGGCGCTGCAATGCTGAATTTCCCACAGGCGAATCGGTTCTCTAAGGATCTGCTGGGCTTGGCGAGCATTCCAACCGACACGGGCTATGGGCAGCGGCAAGGCAATCCACCAAGGGTGACGGTAGTAATCAAGGGCAATGGTTGTTCGCTGCAAAATACTGCGGGCGATCGCAAAGGCCTCAAAGTAGGTCAGGGAGGGCAAATGGTATCCCCGTTGCCAACCGCCACAGGCATAGACCTGAGGATGACTGGTGCGTCCTTGACGATTGAGCCGCAGCCAACCTTGGCTATCCCGCTGCAGGGGGTGCAAGTTCAAAGGCGTTGGATCGGGCGCTTCACGCCTTCCCTGTGAAGGGATGCCGAGACCGAGAGCAGTCAATGCCGCATGCAGGCGATCGTTGAACCAAGCATCCTCTGTGGTGACCACTGGAAGGCTCTGCGAATCCGGATCAGGGGTTTGGCCCGACCAGTAGTGCCAACAGGCCGCCTCAATGCGGCTCAGGGGATCCATGCAATCGGGATCCATCGCCGCAGGCGCATCAAGGAGGAGATAGCCGCGGGCATACAGGCGATCGCCCCCCACCTGAAAATGACAGCGTGGTTGCCAAACAAATTCCCCTGCCCCTGTGATCACATCTACCCCCACCAGTTCCAAGACCCTAGGGGCATAGCGTCGCTGTCCATGGGCGAGGTGAGCTTGAAAGTGCTGCCAGTGCTCTCTATCCAACCTTTGGGGGGGAAACTGTGATAACCACCAGCGTTGCCACTGCCACTGCCACGGCGGATCAGCAGGTGGGATCACAAGACCAATTCGTCCCAAGGCGGCACACCGATAGGCAATGTCCAACCCCAAGGGACTCGCCGCCACAATCAGCAAATCATAGTCAAAGCGCATAGGAAATTAAGATAGAAACGACGACACTGGCAGCCCCTATGAAGCCCATCCGCACGTTTAACGTTCGTCCCCACTTGCCGCAACGTTTAGAACCCCTGCGGGAACTCGCCTACAACCTCTACTGGACCTGGAACACCGAGGCGATCGCCCTCTTTCGGCGGCTCGATCCAGAACTGTGGGAGCAAACCAACCACAATCCCGTTGCCCTGTTGGGACGTATTCGCCAAGATCGCCTCTTGGATGCCGCTGCCGACAATGGCTTTTTGGCTCAGATGGAACGGGTGATCAGCCAATTTCAAGAATATGTCCAGCCTGTGCAGACGTGGTATCAGCAAACGCGCACCGATGCGCCCCCCGGTGAGTGTATTGCCTATTTTTCGTTGGAATTTGGCCTGACGGAGTGCCTACCAATCTATTCTGGGGGCTTGGGGGTGTTGGCCGGGGATCATCTCAAATCTGCTAGTGACTTGGGACTCCCCTTAGTGGGCGTCGGGCTACTCTATCAAAAAGGTTATTTTTCGCAGTATCTCAGTGCCGATGGCTGGCAGCAAGAACGCTATCCCAGCAATGATTTTTATACCCTGCCCCTCAAGCTCGTCACGACTCCCCAAGGTCAAGAGCATCGGATTCGAGTGGACTACCCCAATCGAGAAGTCCAAGCACGGGTTTGGCAAGTTCAGGTGGGCCGGGTTCCCCTGTATCTTTTAGACACGAACTTGCCAGAAAACAGTACCTACGATCAGCAGATCACCGACTACCTCTACGGTGGGGACATGGACATGCGCATCCATCAAGAGATGTTGCTGGGGATTGGTGGGGTGCGTCTGCTCCACAGCTTGGGATTGCGGCCAACGGTTTATCACATGAATGAGGGACACTCCGCCTTTTTATCCCTAGAACGGATTCGCCAACTGATCACCGAAGAGCAGCTCACCTATGATGAAGCCCTTCAAGTGGTCAAGGCCAGTCAGTTGTTTACCACCCATACCCCCGTGCCAGCGGGAATTGATCTCTTCCCTGCCGATAAGGTGACGTACTATGTGGGTCACTATGCGGAGGCCTTTAACCTCTCGCAGCAGGAGTTTCTCTCCCTAGGCCGTGTCAATCCAGGGGCTTTTCAGGAACCCTTTAGCATGGCGAATTTGGCTATTCATACCGCCAGTTTTGTCAATGGGGTGAGCGCGCTCCATGGCGAAGTCTCCCGCCAAATGTTCCAAGGTCTGTGGCCGAATCTGCCGCCGACGGAGGTGCCGATTACCTCGATTACCAATGGCGTCCACGCCCGTAGTCGCGTTTCTGAACCATTGCAATACCTACTGGATATTTACCTTGGCCCGCAGTGGTCTGACGCTCCCTTGGCAGATCCCCTCTGGTCGCGGGTGAGCAGTATTCCCGATGAAGAACTCTGGCGTATCCATGAGATTTGTCGCTATCAGTTGGTGATGTTTGTGCGATCGCGCCTCCAACGCATGCTCGCCGAACAGGGTGCCTCCAGTGCTGAATTGGCACAAGCCGCAGAGGTACTGGATCCAACAGCCTTGACGATTGGTTTTGCCCGTCGCTTTGCCACCTATAAGCGGGCTACGCTCTTTCTGCGGGATGTGGAACGGCTGCGGCGGATTTTATTGGGATCCGTCCCGCTGAAAACAGGCGCCAAACAGCGGCGTCCCATTGTCCAATTTGTCATTGCGGGGAAGGCGCACCCCAAGGACAATCCCGGGAAGGAATTGATTCAGGAAATTATTCACTTTACCCGCCAAGAGGGCATGGCCAACCACATTGCCTTTATCCCGGACTACGATATGCACGTGGCGAAAATGATGGTGGCGGGCTGCGATGTCTGGCTCAATACCCCCCTGCGTCCCCAAGAGGCCTCCGGCACCAGTGGCATGAAGGCAGCCATGAATGGGCTACCCAATCTGAGTACGTTGGACGGTTGGTGGGATGAGGCAGACTACGTGAAAACGGGCTGGGCCATTGGCCATGGTGAAACCTATGGCGATCGCCACTATCAAGATTTAGTGGAAGCCAACGCCCTCTATGAACGGCTGGAGCGGGATGTCATTCCCCTATTTTACGATCGCGATGAAAATGGTGTGCCGCGTGGCTGGGTGCAAAAAATGAAGGCAGCCCTTGCTCTGAATACACCTCAGTTTAACACCGCGCGAATGGTGCGCGAGTATGCCCATCGGGGCTATTTCCCCGCCAGCGATCGCTACTTTATTCTCAAGGAAAATAACTATGCCGCAGCCAAGAAACTGGCGCGCTGGAAAGCCCATATCTTTGAACACTGGTACTCGATTCAGATCATCAGTGTTGAGACCTCTGCTGAGCACAACCTTGAAGTCAATGAAATTCTTGACGTGAAAGCGGTGATTGCCCTCGGCGCGCTCTCCCCCAGCGATGTACAGGTGATTTTGTTCCAAGGGCGGGTGAATGACGCCGGTACCCTAGAGGAGACCTGCCCCACCCTGATGACGTTTGCTGGCACGACCCCCGAAGGCCATAGCCTTTACACCGCTGAGATTAGCTATGACAGTAGCGGCCACCAAGGGATTGCCCTCCAGCTGCTACCACGCCACGCCTATTTGAGTCATCCCTATGAAATGGGACTGGTGTTGTGGGCTTAGGAGAGAGTGAGGTTGCGATTAACGGATCAGCAAGTGCAGCAAATTTGCCAGACGGTGGCGGAGCTAGTGGGTACCGAGGCCGAGGTGTGGTTGTTTGGTTCGCGGGTGGACGATCGCCTGAAGGGGGGCGATGTGGATTTGTTGATCCGGCTCTCCCAACCCGTTGAGAATCCTGCCCTTGTCAGTGCTCGACTCAGTGCCAAAATCAGCCGCGCCATGGCGGGTCGGAAAGTGGATATTCTCCTCTGGGCACCCAATCTCCAGCCGCAGCCCATTCATGATTGGGCACAACAAACGGGAGTTCGCCTTCGATGTTGAGTCCTCAAGTTCAGGAACGGCTGCATCACCTTTGCGAATTGGTGGAGCGAGAAGTGGCACACCTACAGGTGACGGATCAACGCCTCTTTCAGGAGCCATTTACGGCACGCCGAGCGGCACAGTTGGAGGAAGATATTGATCTAGCGGAGCGCGTGGATGCTTTTGTGGCCCGCTTTGGTCGCCTTCAGGATACCCTAGGGAGCAAGCTCTTGCCTGCCTATCTGAGCGCCTTTGGCGAACCAGTGGCAACTTTTTTAGAAAACCTTGACCGTGCTGAGCGGCTTGGCCTTGTGCCTGATGCGGACGCTTGGTTTACGATGCGGCAACTGCGCAATCAAATGGTGCACGATTACATTCGAGATGCAGCCATTTTGGCCACTAGTTTGCAGGCCGCCCATGAGTTTGTGCCTGTTTTGATTGAAACTGCCGCTCGCTTTTGCCAACGCATCCAACAGGTCTCCCCTTCCTAAACGGCCTATGCGATCGCCCGCACCCCAAACAGTTGTTGATCTACCCACCGTCACCCTCACCCTCGAAAGTCGGGGGCAAACCTTGACCTACCGGCTGAGCCAACCAGAGCATCGCTTGGGGCGGGATCAACAGTGGGCAGATTTCGTGGTACCCGATGAGCCACCGTGGTTAGTGATTTCTAGCCGCCATGCCGTTTTTAAGCAACAGGGGGCAACCTACTACCTTTTCGATGGCGATGGCAATCAACGCCGCAGTACCAACGGCACGTTCTACAATCGGCAGCGCATCGGCCTTGAGGAAGGCTTTGCCCTAGGGGAAACGCGGCGCCTAGAGATTGGCCAAGATCCGGCCAACAAAGTGCAGCTACTCGTGCAGATAGAGTTTTCGGGAACTGGCAGTCCCCCTCCCTTACCGCAGCAACGCCGCCTTGTCCTGAAAACCCTGAAGGAATGGCCGCTGACTTTAGGGCGTCAAGCCAGCAACAGTTATCAGCATTGGCAGCTGGATGCCCCCACGGTGTCTCTGCACCACGCCAGCATTGATCGCACGAGTGGGGGTCTCTATGTGCTACGGGATCTCGGCAGCAGCAACGGCACCTATGTCAACGACAAACTGCTCACAGCTCCCCACACGTTGCGCAACGGCGATCTCATTCGCATTGGGCCTTTTGTGCTTCTTTACCGTCAGGAGACCCTAGAGATCACGGATCAGGGCAGCCATGTTCGCATTGATGCTTGGGGATTGGAACGATGGGTGAAAACCCCCGCAGGCGATCGCCCCCTCTTAGCGGATGTCTGCTTTGTGGCGGAGCCAAAGCAACTGGTGGGGATTGTCGGGGGCAGTGGGACTGGTAAATCCACACTGCTCAAGGTGTTAATGGGACTTGCCCCTGTTCAGAAAGGACAGGTCTTGCTCAATGGTCTCAATCTGCATCGCAATATCGCTGCCTACCGCCACCAGATTGGCTATGTCCCCCAGGAGGATATTTTGCATTCTCGCCTAACCGTAGAGGAAGTTCTGAACTATGCGGCGCAACTGCGCTTACCCGCGGATACCGATGCCCAAACCCGCAAAGCAGCGATTCAGCGAGTGCTCGAACAGGTGCAGTTAACGGGAACAGAACAGCAACTGGTGGCCAATCTCAGTGGTGGTCAGCGCAAGCGAGTGAGTATTGCTGTCGAGCTATTGGCCAATCCCAAGCTCTTTTTCCTTGATGAACCCACTTCTGGTCTGGATCCGGGCTTGGACTTTTTGCTGATGCAGTTGCTGCGAGAATTGGCGGATCAGGAGCGCACGATTGTCTTGGTTACCCATGCCACAAGTCATGTGAACCTGTGCGATCGCCTGTTGGTGATGGGAGCCGGGGGGCGCCTTTGCTATTTTGGTCCTAGCGATCGCGCGCTTGCATTCTTTAGCCCTTCGAGCGATCGCCCCCTGCAGTCCGTGGCTGAAATCTATGCCCTCTTAACCCCCGAAAACAGTGCCCAGTGGAGTCAAAAATTTCGCCAATCCGCTGACTATCAACACTACCTTGCCAGCTACCTCAGCATGGGGCAGCACTATGAGCGCACCAGTGTTCTGGGGGGTGAGAGTCGTCCCAGTGCCGAACCCCCTCCCCAACAGCCGGCACCGCCTCACCTCTATCAATGGCGGGTATTGTGTCAACGCCAGTGGCAACTCCTGTGGCGCGATCGCCTGAGCCTTGTCTTAAATCTCATTAGCGTCCCCATAGCGCTGCTGCTCACCCGCTTTGCCATCGATCGCTCGCCTTTCCTGCCCCAAGATCCCCCCGGCCTGCTGCAAGCGGCGCAAACGCTGCGCATTCTCTTTGTCTTTACCTGTGCGTGTCTTTGGGTAGGACTCTCTGGCTGGGCACAGGCCTTGATCACAGAGGTGGCCATCTATCGCCGCGAACGCCTTGCTAATCTCAGTCTCTGGGCCTACATGGCAGCCAAACTCACCCTTGGCAAGGGCATGGCCTTGGTACAAACCCTCCTCATCACCCTTGTCGGACTATTGGCCTTTGGTCTGCCTAGAGGTGCGCTCCTCCCTTGGCCAGTGGGCTTTGGCATCACCACCTTCTTGACGCTAGTGGCCAGTCTCTGTTTGGGACTTTTGATCTCCGCTGCCGTGAATAACAGCGATCAAGCCAGCAAGATTTTACCGCCATTGCTCCTACCCCAAATTATTTTCGCTGGCGTCCTCTTTAAGCTCACGGGCGTTGCAACCGCTCTCTCTTGGCTGACGATTGGCCGTTGGACGATGGGTGCCTATGGTGCCTTGATTGATGTCAATGGCATGGTGCCACCGCCTTTAGATTTTGGCCTCTTTGAACCCCCTCCCCAACCCTTTGACCCCACCCCCGTCTATGCGCCCACTTGGGGCAATCTCCTCTTGAATTGGGGAATGCTAATTCTGCACAGCCTGATTTACACTGGGGTGGCGACGTATCTGCAACGGCGCAAAGGCTAGGACAGCCCTTCTAAAAATCCAAGCTTGAGTAATATGGGTGCTTGCAATAGGTTAGGCCAAGGCGGTATTCAAAGATACAACGATCCTCCATCAAATAAGCTAGGCTAGCTTGTTAGCTCCATGTCCTGATATTCGTCCTGACAAAGGATCAGCTTTTCCTAATCCACTGCCCACAGGATTTAGACAAGCCCCTATGACCCCATCAACGAGTTCCTCTAGCCTGCTCTCGGTGGCCGAGTTGCAAGACCTCAATCAACGCAGCGATTGGGCTGGCCTACGCCAACTAGCCCTGCATTTAGGCATCATCTGTTTGAGTGGTGCCGTATGGCTGACACAACTGGGAGCGCGCTGGTGGTTGGCTATTCCGGCTCTATTCCTCTATGGCACCAGTTTGGCAACGATGTTTGCGACGCTCCATGAGTGTTCCCACCGCACGGCTTTTGCGACTCAGCGCCTGAATGATGCGGTGGCGTGGTTGGCGGGGCTACTGTGCTTCTACAACAGTGATTTTTACCGCCGCTATCACAAATGGCACCATCGCTACACGCAAATTCCCGGCAAAGACCCAGAACTCGATGACCCCAAGCCGACCAATTGGCGGGAGTATTTGTGGGAACTGAGTGGCTTGCCTTGGTGGTGGGGTAAACTGCAAACCTTCTGGAATCTGCTCCTTGGTCGCTTGGAGCGCTATCCTTACATTACGCCAGAAGCCCGTCCCGAAGTGATCCGCTCGGCACGAGTGCAAGTAATGGTTTACATGGGGGCGATCGCCCTCTCAATGACATTGGGCTATCCTTGGTTTCTCTTGGGCTGGGTGCTGCCCCTTGCAGTGGGTCAGCCCGTACTGCGGTTCATTTTGCTGGCCGAGCACACCCATTGCAGTCACGATAACAATGGCTTAACCAACACGCGCACGACGCTGACGCTCTGGCCGATTCGTCTGCTGATGTGGAATATGCCCTACCACACGGAGCATCACCTCTATCCTTCCATTCCTTTCCATGCCCTTGCCAAGGCACATGCCTTCCTGAAACCCCATTTGACCCACTGCGTTTCGGGCTACTTTCAGGTGCACCGCCAAATTGTGGCGCAGTTTCGCTCCGCATGAGCTGGGGGACGTGGCAAACCCCCAACTTTCCCCTTGCCTGTGGCGTGACGTTGCCAACTTTGAAGCTTGTCTATGCCACCTATGGAGAGTATCGGGGCAACAATGCCATTCTCTATCCCACCTCCTATGGCGCCCAGCACCCTGATATAGATTGGCTGATCCATCCCGACGGGATCCTCAATCCCCAAGAGTGGTTTGTCATTATCATCAATATGCTGGGGAATGGCCTCTCTACCTCCCCCAGTAATAACCCCCACTGTGGCCTGCGGGAAGCGGGCTTTTGGTTTACTCATTGGGACAATATCCGTGCCCAAGCCCAACTGCTGGAAGAGGTTTTTGGTATTGAGCGGTTAGCCCTCATTTATGGCTGGTCGATGGGGGCACAACAGGCCTATTATTGGGGTGTGCATTTTGGCGATCGCGTCCAACGGATTGCTGCCCTTTGTGGCACCGCCCGCACCACGGATCACAATCGCCTCTTTTTGGAGAGTTTGCGGGCAGCCTTGACAGCAGATCCCGCTTGGGAGGGTCAGCAGTTTCAGGGTGTTCCCGATCGCGGGTATCGTGCCTTTAGCTATATCTATGCCAGTTGGGCAGCCTCTCAGGCCTTCTATCGTCAAGGCATTTACCGCAGCTTAGGCTACAGCTCTCTGGCTGACTATATCCAACAGGGTTGGGAAGCCAATTATTGCCGTCGTGATCCCCATGACTTGTTGGCCATGATTGACACGTGGTTGCACTGTGATGTCAGTTCTCTCCCTCCCGATGGCGATTACGCAGCTGCCCTTGGGCAAATTACAGCCAAAACCCTCGTGATGGCTAGTAGTACCGACCTTTACTTTACCCCAGAAGATTGTCAGGCGGCGGCGGCTCTGATTCCCCATGCCCGCTTTCAGGTGATTGATTCAATTTGGGGACACCGCGCGGGCAATCCTCGTCAAAACCCGGCGGATGCTGCGGTGATTCGCAAAGCCGTAGCGGACCTGTTAGCCACGTCCTAACTTTACTTTCCGCATATTTACTTATTGCGATCGCCCGAGCAGTGAAGGAAGATCTAGCGAATGAGCCAAAATTGTTCTTTCTAAAGAGAGACCGCTGCCGCATCCATGGAGAGTGACGTTGTTTCCCTGTACGGGCGCGATTACATTCCGATTGTCGCCCCACCCCCGCCCGCCACTAAGATTCAAACCCACCCCAAAACAGTTCCCGTTCTCAAGGACGACGACGTGCTGCTCATCTGTGATGAGTTGGGCAACATCTGCAATGACGAGCAGCAAACAGCCATTACAGGCCTCTTTTGTCACGATACCCGCTTCCTCAGTCAAGCGGAGTTGCGAGTGGGTGGCGATCGCCCGGTGCTGCTGAGTTTTCATTGTACGGGTAGCCATGCCCTCAAGGTGGTGTGCACCAATCCCAAGCAAGCTACTCTACCCGCGGAGGCACTGGCGATCGAGCGATTCCTTGTGGTGCGCGGTGCCCTTTTTGAAACGATTCTAATTACCAACCACCAAGTACAGCCCGCAGTGGTGGATATTCAGCTTACCTTTGCGGCAGACTTTCAAGATTTATTTGAAATTCGTCAGTATGGGGGGGGGCGGCCGCAACGGGGACAGACTTTGCAACCCGTCAGTTGTGAATTGCGCCACACCAAGGGACGCGCTGATCTCTGCTTTGCTTACCAAGGCCTTGATGGTGCCTTGATGGAGACCCAAGTGCAGTTCTTGGGCACCCCTCCGGATCGTCTTGATGACACCACCGCTACATGGCACCTCAAGCTAGAACCGCAAGGCTACCACAGCATTCACTATTGCGTCCGTCCCTTTACCAATGGAGCACCCACGGCTCACGTACCGGTACCCTCCTCCCTTGCGGCTGCTGATCAAGCGGCCCAACAGGAACGACAACGGTGGTGGTCAGACTGTACGGAAATTATCACTTCAAATCCGCAGTGGAATCGCATCCTACGGCGGGGGATGGCGGATCTCTACATGCTTTTGCAGTCCTTTGGCCATGGCAAGGTCTTGACCGCTGGAATTCCTTGGTTTGCCACGCTCTTTGGCCGTGACTCCATCATCTCAGCAATGCAAACGCTGATCTTGAATCCAGCGATCGCCCGTGATACGCTGCGCACCCTTGCCCACTATCAAGGGAAGCAGGTCTGTCCTGAGCGCGATGAGCAACCGGGGAAAATTCTCCATGAACTGCGTTTTGGCGAGATGGCGCGCAACCGCGAAATTCCCCACACGCCCTACTACGGTACGGTTGATGCCACCCCCCTGTGGCTAATGCTCTATGCTGATTACTATGCATGGACAGGCGATCGCACCACCTTAGAGCAGTTATGGCCCCATGCCCTTGCGGCAATGAATTGGATTGATCAGCAAATGGCTGCCACGGGCTACCTCACCTACGATCGCAAAGCAGCAAAGGGAATTGATAACCAAGGCTGGAAGGACTCTGGCAACTGTATTGTCAACCGCCGTGGTGAACTGGCTCACGGCCCCATTGCCCTCTGTGAGGTGCAAGGTTATGTCTATGCAGCGAAAATACGCCTGAGTGCAATTGCCCAAGAATTTGGCTATGGAGAGTGGGGCGATCGCTGGCGGCAGCAAGCAACGGATCTCAAGGCTCGCTTTAACCGCGACTTTTGGCTTGAACCGGAGGGATTTTATGCCCTTGCCCTCGATGGTGAGGGTCGTGCCGTTGATAGCCTCACCTCCAATGCAGGTCAGTGCTTGATGACGGGTATTTGCGACCCCGAGAAAGCCCAGCGAGTAGGGCAACGCCTGCGGCTGCCGGACTTGTTTAATGGTTGGGGCATTCGTACCCTCAGCAGCACCTCCCCTGCCTACAATCCCATCGGCTACCACTTGGGTTCTGTGTGGCCCCACGATACGGGCCTGATTGCTTTGGGGCTGCGTGCCATTGGCGACAGCCACTTTGCGTTAACCTTAGTGGACACCCTTTTTGATATGGCCTGTCGGCAGCCAGATTTGCGCCCGCCAGAACTGTTCTGTGGGTTCGATCGCCAGACCTATCCCCAACCGGTGCAATATCCAGTGGCCTGTTCCCCCCAAGCATGGGCGACGGGGAGTCTGTTTCAGTTTATTCAGATCATGGTTTGGCCGCTCGTGGATGCGCCCCAAGGTAAGTTCTCAGTGTATCAGCCCCTGTTGCCCGCCAGTATTGAGGAACTCCACATCCGTAACCTGCGGGTCGGAGACACTCGCTTTCACCTGCGGCTCTGGCGCAGCGGCGAGAATGGCTGTGACTGGGAACTGCATTCAGCGTAACGAAGCGTAACTAGGCGCGATCGCGCTCGCTAGAGTAGAGGTGGCTTAGTTCCCCAACTGCTGTAAAGGGAGCAATCCCATGACCCGAACCACTGCCTACGACATTTGGCGAGCCGGTCATCAGCCCCTGCGCCCCCTCTTTGCCCCCCAAAGCGTTGCTGTCATTGGTGCCACTGAAAAAGAGGGCAGTGTTGGCCGCACCCTGCTATGGAATTTGATTCAAACCCCTTTCGGCGGCACCGTCTTTCCCGTCAACCCTCGCCGCAGTTCTGTTTTGGGCATTAAAGCCTATAGCAGTGTCACGGCTGTACCGGAACCCATAGATTTAGCCGTGATTGCCACCCCAGCGGCAACTGTTCCTAAGGTCATTGCTGAGTGTGCAGCAGCGGGTGTGAAAGGAGCAATCATTGTTTCAGCCGGGTTTCGGGAAGTGGGGGCAGCCGGACTAGCCCTTGAAGAAGAGATTTTAACCATTGCCCGTCAAGCGCGGATGCGCATTATTGGTCCCAACTGTCTGGGTGTCATGTGTCCGCCCACGGGGTTGAATGCCACCTTTGCCGCGACAATGGCGCGATCGGGTCATGTCGGCTTTATCAGTCAAAGTGGTGCCCTGTGCACCTCAATTTTGGATTGGAGTTTGCAGGAAAATGTCGGCTTTAGTGCCTTTGTCTCCATTGGCACGATGCTGGATGTGGGCTGGGGCGATCTCATTTACTACCTTGGTGATGATCCCCAAACCCGCTGCATTGTCATTTACATGGAGTCCCTAGGGGATGCGCGCTCCTTCCTCTCAGCCGCGCGGGAAGTGGCCTATGTCAAGCCCATCATTGTCATCAAAGCGGGTCGAACCGCCGCCGCCGCCCAAGCCGCTGCTTCCCACACGGGGGCATTGATGGGGTCAGATGCCGTTTTCGATGCAGCACTCGCACGCTGTGGTGTCCTGCGGGTGGAAACCATTGAAGATTTATTTGACATGGCCGAAGTCTTGGACAAGCAATCGCGCCCCAAAGGCCCCCATCTCACGATTCTCACCAATGCCGGTGGCCCAGGGGTCTTGGCTACCGATGCCCTGATTCGGGCGGGGGGCAAACTAAGTCCCCTCTCTGCGGACACACTAGAGGCACTGAATCAAGTGCTCCCTCCCGCTTGGAGCCATGGCAATCCCGTGGATATTTTGGGGGACGCCACCCCAGATCGCTACCTCAAGGCGCTGCAACACTGTGAAACCGATGCTAATAGCGATGGTCTACTGGTGGTACTCACCCCCCAAGCAATGACGGATCCGCTGGCGATCGCCCAAGATCTCGCCACCTACGCCAAAAACCGTCCCAGTGGTGCCAAACCGATTCTGGCGAGTTGGATGGGGGGCACGAGTGTCAAAGGTGGGGAAGCGATTCTCAATCAGGCGGGCATTCCCACCTATGCCTATGCTGATACGGCAGCCCGCATCTTTAGCTATATGTGGCGCTATAGCGATCACCTGCAAGCCCTCTACGAAACCCCCTCCCTCCCCTTGACCACCACCCCGCCCGATCGCGACACCGTTGCTCGCCTTTTTGAGCAAGTTCGCCGTGAAGGACGTACCCTCTTAACGGAATGGGAAGCCAAGAGTGTCCTTGCTGCCTACGGAATTCCTGTGGTGGAAACCTGTATTGCCCGCAGTGAAGCAGAGGCGGTGACCGCTGCCAATCACCTAGGGTACCCCGTGGTTCTCAAACTCTACTCCCCAACCATTACCCACAAAACGGATGTGGGGGGTGTGGCTCTCAATCTTTCCAATGCTGCTGCGGTGAGGACGGCTTACCAACAGATTGAGAAAAATGTCACCACTGCCGCTGGGGCAGGGCATTTTGCTGGGGTGACAGTGCAACCGATGATCCCGTGGAAGGGGTTTGAGCTGATTTTGGGCAGTTCCACCGACGCTCAGTTTGGACCGGTGATTCTCTTTGGCACCGGCGGACAGTTGGTGGAAGTCCTTGAAGATACGGCGATCGCTCTTCCCCCCCTGAACACCACCTTGGCACACCGCCTGATTCAGCACACAAAAATTTCCCGTGCCTTCGCAGGTGTGCGGGGCTGGCCAGCCGTTAACCTTGCCCTGCTTGAGGATCTGCTGGTGCGCTTTAGTCTGCTGGTGGTGGAGCAACCGTGGATCAAAGAAATTGACATCAATCCCCTCTTGGTGGCACCCCCCGATCGCCTCGTGGCCTTGGATGCCCGCATGGTGCTCCACAAAGAGGAAAGCACTTTTGTCAAGCCTGCGATTCGTCCCTATCCCACCCAATACATCCGTCCGTGGCAGTTGCGCGATGGCACCCCGGTGCTGATTCGCCCCATTCAGCCAGAGGACGAACCCCTGATGCGGCAGTACCACGCCACCCTCTCTGAGCAAAGTGTCTATCTGCGCTATTTCCATCTCATGAAACTCTCACAGCGGATTGCCCACGAACGATTAGTGCGAATTTGCTTTGTGGATTACGATCGCGAGATGGCGCTGGTGGTGGAGCATCAAAGCCCTGCGGGAACTGAAATTATTGGTGCGGCCCGTCTCAGCAAGGATCACTTTAGTAACACGGCCGAGTTTTCACTGTTGATTAGCGATCGCTGGCAGCGGCAAGGCTTGGGTACTGAATTGCTGCACCGTTTGATTCAAATTGGCCGCGATGAGGGTCTGAGTGCGATTCACGCCTATGTCCTCAAAGACAACGAGGGGATGATCCGCATTTGCCGCAACTTGAACTTTGAGTTTGCTGGGGGTGACGATCCCAGCGTTTGGTTTGTGCAGCTGAACCTCTAGGAGGCATTGAGGTAGGACAATAGTTTCCGTTGAGTCTATTGCAGGAAGCGTGAACAAAGGAACCAAGATTGGGGTGATTGGTGGCGGTCAATTGGCTTGGATGTTGGCGCTGGCCGCCAAGGAGATGGGACTCTCGCTGTGGGTACAAACACCTGCGGCAACGGATCCAGCCGTCGCGGTTGCTGAGGGGGTCTGCTATGGGGCGATCGCTGATGGGGCGACCACGGCGCAACTTGCTCAGCACGTTGATGTAATTACCTTTGAGAATGAGTTTGTGGATCTCGAGGGATTGCAGCACCTTGAGAATCAGGGCGTTTGTTTTTATCCTCGCCTTGCTTCCTTAGCGCCCCTCTTGAACAAGTACCAGCAGCGGCTCTTTTTAGAGGAACTGGGGATTCCTGTACCTACCTTTAGCTATTTGCGCGATCGCCCCCCAAGCATTCCCTGTGTGATTAAGGCCTGTCGCCATGGCTACGACGGTCAAGGGACGTTTGTCATTCAAGATGAGCAGGCATGGCAGCAGTTTCAGCAACGCTGGCCAGAGATCCCGCCCCAAGGGTTTTTGGTGGAAGCCTTTGTGCCCTATGTCAAAGAACTGGCCATCATGGCAGCGCGATCGCCCCAAGGGGAGATTGCCCTTTATCCCGTGGTGGAAACGCAGCAGGTGGCTGCCATTTGTCGCTGGGTCATTGCCCCTGCCCCCCTTGACTCCCAAGTGAGTGGGCAAATTCAGCAGATTGCCCGCCAAATCCTAACGGCGCTTGATGCTGTGGGTATTTTTGGCATTGAGTTTTTCCTCACGGCCACAGGTGAGGTACTGGTGAATGAAATTGCCCCCCGCACCCATAATTCTGGCCACTATACCATTGATGCCTGTGTCACCAGTCAGTTTCAGCAGCACCTCCGCGCGATCAGTGGCCAGCCCCTAGGCAGTCCCGCTATGCAGGTACCCGCAGCCGTCATGGTGAATCTTCTGGGCTTGCCAGAGCCTGAGGTTGATTATGCAGCAAAACGTGAAGCGCTAGCCGCCCTCCCCCATGCGAACCTCCACTGGTATGGTAAGAGTCAAGCCTACGCGGGTCGCAAGTTGGGTCATGTCACCGTACTCTTGGCACAGCCGGAGGCAGCACGGACAGTGATCCAGCAAATTGAGGCGATTTGGTATGGTACTCCTGTTGCTGCGACTATGTAAACGTTCCTGCTGATGCGTTCTCACTCCTTTCCTCAGCCTCTGGATCGCGCTGCTCTGAGTGTGTTTTTTGTGGCACTGCTTTTCACGCTCCTCCTCTTGTGGGGGGGCGATCGCACCCAAGCTGAAGTACGGGACTTTACTTGGCAAAACCGCGACGTGGGAGCCGACGATCGCGCCTTTATCCTCTCCTTTAATCGGCTAATGGATTGGTCGTCGGTGGCAGAGCATCTTAAGATTGAGCCAGCTCTTGAGGGCAAGGCCAGTTGGTCGGGGCGCCGTTTTGCCTACACGCTGACGCAGCCGATTCCCTACGGTCAAACCTTCAAGGTGTCCCTTGAGGATGCCGTTTCGGTGCCCCAAGGTAAGCCCCTCAAACCGTTTCAGGGGCAGTTTCGCAGTCGCGATCGCGTGCTAGTCTATCTTGGCTCCGGGGTCGAAGAGGGACGCCTCATCCTCTATAACCTGACGCTGCAACAAAAGACCTTCTTGAGTCCTCCCAATCTGCGGGTGTTTGACTTTCAGCCCTATCCCGCGGGCGATCGCATTCTCTTTAGTGCCGGCGAGCGGGGCCAGCAAATGGGCTTTGACCCCCAACTGTACACCGTCACAACAGGGCTATACTTCAATGCCCCCGATACGCCGCGTCGTCAACCGCGCCCTGCGGGCGAAATTTCCCTGATCCTTGACAACAGCGAGTACCAAAACCTGCGCTTTCAGTTGGCCAATGATGGTAGCAAGATAGTTGTTCAACGGGTGAATCGTCTCCAGCCTGCGGACAGTTCCCTATGGCTCCTTGATGAAAATTTTCAGCCCCGCCGCCTCAACCAAGCGGCCGCTGGCGATTTTCGCATTGCCCCCGACAACCAGCACCTAATTATTGCCCAAGGGCAGGGACTGGCCATTGTGCCCCTTGAACCGGGCAATGGTGAGAGTGACTTTGACTTTTTGCCCCAGTATGGCATGGTGCTGGACTTTAGCCGTGACGGCCGTCAAGTAGCGGTGGTGAAATTTAACCCCAACTTCTCGCGATCGCTCTATGTGGTGGACATCTTTGGCGAGCATAGGGAATTGCTAACCATCAATGGCTCAATCATTGCTGGTCAATTTGATCCCAAGGGGGAATTTCTCTATGCCATCCTCACCCGCATTGCAGGGGAGGGCAGTTACCGCGAAGTTCCCTATCTTGCCCTCTTTGATCTGAAAACCAAGGAATTGTTCAAGCTCAAGGATTTTGACCCCCAGCAGGAACTCTACCTCAGCTTGGCACCCGATGGCCGTACATTGGCCATTGACTATGTTGAGGGACGGGAAATGCCCGATGCGGTGGACAATAGCGATCTGTATAGCGAGACTGCCCCCGTCAACCCCAGTCCCAGTGATCTGGCAGAACTGCCCACTGCCCCCCAAGCATCACCCCCGCCACCGCGTCAACTGCCCCCTCAACAGCATCAAATTTGGCTCTTCCCCCTAAAATTAAATCAAGATAAAATTGTTGTTGGGATGCCAGAACCCTTGGCACCCGGCTTGCAAGCACGGTGGTTACCTTAACAATGGCAGCAGCAACTGGTCGGGTTGTCCTGAATCACTCTACCCATATTGAAGGCTTGATTCCCGTCTTGGAAAAATTGGCCAAAGTGGCGGGGATTAGTACACTCACGCCCGGTGTCATTGCTCCTGTCAAAGGTAAGTCTCCCCATTTGCATCTACGGGTGTCGGTACCAATCAAGGGCGGGTTTAAGCTAATTGCGCGGCGTGGCAAAACGGTGCAGGAGGTGTTTGTCATTACCCAACTGAGTGAAGCAGAACTCAAGGCTGCTATTGATGCCGTGCTGGCTTCCAAATAACCGATGCTCAAATCCATTGGCCAACGTTGGGGGAATGACACGAGCCGCCTTGTTCTCAAACGCTTGGGAGAAGCCATCATCACGCTACTGTTAGCCTCTGCCTTGAGTTTTGCCATCATGCAGTTGGCACCGGGGAACTATCTGGATAACCTCAAGGCGGATCCGCAGATTTCTTTGGAACGCTTGCAGGAGTTGGAGCGGCAATTTGGCCTAGATAAGTCGCCCATTGAGCAATACTTTCGCTGGCTGTGGCAGATTATCCGCTACGGCAACTTTGGCACCAGTTTTGTCTATCAGCGATCGGTGGCCTCCCTATTGTGGGAGCGCGTACCGGCCACTCTCCTCCTCTCTTTTAGTTCCATTCTCCTGACATGGGGGCTAGCTATTCCCTTAGGGATTTGGGCAGCGGTGACCCAAGATCGTTGGAGCGATCGCCTGCTGCGGGTCATTAGCTACATTGGCCAAGGGTTTCCCAGTTTTATTACAGCGCTGCTGCTCCTGTTTCTCGCTCAAAGTACCCCTTTGTTTCCTGTGGGGGGCATGACCAGTGTGTTTTACGATGACCTACCGTGGTGGGGCAAAGTCCTCGACATTGGCTGGCACCTGATTTTACCGACCGTGGCACTTACCCTCACCAGCTTTGCCGGCTTACAGCGACTGATGCGCGGGAATTTGCTGGATGTGCTGCGGCAAAACTATATTCAAACAGCACGAGCCAAGGGACTCCCGGAATCGCGGGTGATCTATGTCCATGCCCTGCGCAATGCCGTGAACCCCTTAATTACCCTGTTGGGCTTTGAATTTGCTAGCCTCCTCAGCGGTGCTTTTATTGCCGAATTTTTCTTTAACTGGCCGGGTCTCGGTCGGCTCATTTTACAGGCGGTAACTGCCCAAGATCTCTATGTCGTCATGGCCAGTCTCATGATGGGGGCAATAATGCTGATTGTCGGCAACCTCCTTGCGGATTTACTCCTGAAATGGGCTGACCCTCGGATTAGGTAGTAGCCACCCTTTCCATAGGGATTGAACACACCCAAAACAGTCAAAACGGCGATTACTCGCTAATCTACAGTCTCAGCTTTCAATAACCATAAAAACTGTGCTATCGTTGGCCACTAAAAATGTCAGCCTAGAGGTTTAATTGATCCTTCAACAGCGGCACAAATTGGCCGACTGCTGGGAGCTGATGCGGTGATTATTGGCTCAATTACTCAATTCAATTTGGAGCGATCGGGATCGGATGTCAATGTTGACTTTTTTGGCAGCAGTGTTGACAATCGTCGCTAGAGAGCTAGTGTACAGTTGACGGCTCGGATTGTGAACACCACCACTGGCGAAATTTTAGCGGCCACTGAAGGACGGGAAACCGCAGAGAAGAAGACCGCTGGCGCAAGTGTTTTGGGGACGGGGGCAAGCAGTTTTGGTGAGGCGGCTGATCCACTACTATCGGCAGCAGCTGAGCAAGCAGTGAACCAACGGGTCGAGGGGATTGTTCGGCAAGAACCTGCCTTGGCTGCCCTAGCACCGGTGCTTCCCAATGTTGTGGCTGTGGTGGCCGATGTCTCCCTAGGTCGAGTGATTTTGAATAAAGGGAGTAGAGACGGCTTGCGCCCAGGGATGTTCTTCTCGATTGAACGAGTGATTAAGGAGATCAAAGATCCAACAACAGGCAAGTTGCTGCGCCTCGATAGCCAGCCCATCGGTCGAGTTCAAATCACAGAAGTGGATGATGTTTCTGCGGTTGGTCGTGTTTTGAGTGGTCAAGGTCTTAGGGTTGGCGATCGCGCAAAACCTGTATCAAATTAGCCACCAACCCTGAACTAGCATTAAGAACAGGGGGTTGCAATCCACTTAGGGAGAGGCTATATCGATACTCCTCTTGCTTTAAGGAAGTAGAATCAAACGATATACAATGAAGCGAAGAGCAATCTGAGGCAGTTGGCCATGAGTCTAAACGTGGTTCATCTAGTGGGTCGTGTCGGCAGTGATCCCGACGTGCGCTACTTTGAATCGGGGAGTGTGAAGTGTCGGCTAACGTTGGCAGTGAATCGCCCCAGCAAGGATGATCAACCCGATTGGTTTAATTTGGAAATTTGGGGCAAAACGGCTCAGGTGGCTGCTGATTATGTGCGTAAAGGAACGCTTTTGGGTATTAAGGGCAGTCTCAAGTTCGATCGCTGGCAAGACCGCACAACGGGGGTTGATCGCTCTACACCGGTCATTTTAGTTGAGCGCATGGATATCCTCAGTTCCAAGCGGGATACGGATCCGAGTGCCGTGCCAGCAGGCTATGTACCAGAAATGTAGGGATACAATCGAGTTACTCGTTCGTCAAAGGACACGATCCCTCTTGTTGCTGCCATGCCCAATCCTGCCCGAGATCTTTGGCAGTCCATGACCCAGACCGTCACCCAAGCGGTGCAAACGGTACACTCTCGCTTTGATTGGCAACAGGTCTCCCTGCGGGAAAATGCGCGCACGCCCGAACTATGGGTGGAGTTCAACGGCCAACGGCAAGTTTTTCCCTTAGTGGGCGATCGCTATATTCTTGGCCGTAGTCAGAGTCGCGCCGATATTATGATTGACGCGGAGATTGTCAGTGGCACCCACGCCCGCCTAAAACGGCTCACCCCCACAGGCGTCTTTCAAATCCAAGACTTAGACTCTACCAATGGCATCTATCGGCAACGGCAGCGACTGCAAACGGGTGAGCTGCACCATGGCGATGTGATCACCCTTGGGCCACCGGAGGTCAAAGGCGCCGTTACCCTCCGCTTCCATAATCCACCCCCCCCTTGGGTTCAGGTTCTCACCTACAGCATTTGGGGAATCATGGGCATCAGCGCCCTTGGGATTGGGTTGCTGAGTGTGGAGGCCAACAAAGTGGCGGTGCGTCCCCTGCCTCCGATTGAGCAAGGCCCGATTATTCTCCTCGATCGCCAAGGGGAACTGATCAATCCTGTGGAAGATCGCCCCCACCGCGAACTGCAACGGCTCAATGACTTTTCCCCTTACTTAGTCCATGGGGTCTTGGCCTCTGAGGATGTGCGCTACTACTGGCACTTTGGTGTTGATCCTCTGGGCATGGCGCGAGCGGTAGTTACCAACCTATTAACCCGCCAAACACGCGAAGGAGCCAGTACCCTCTCCCAACAACTGGCACGCACCCTTTTTCGCTCCCATGTGGGGATGGATGAGAACCTCGGCCGCAAATGGCGCGAAATGGCGGTTGCCCTGAAGTTGGAATTTTTCTACAGCAAAGATGAGCTGCTCTTGGCCTACCTCAACCGTGTCTATTTGGGCATGGGCAATCGCGGTTTTGAGGATGCTGCGCAATTCTACTTTGATAAGCCTGCCAAAGATTTGACGCTCAATGAGGCGGCCACCCTAGTGGGAATTTTGCCGGCACCTAACCGCTTTAACCCAGTGCGCGACTACGATGCTGCCGTGGATTATCGCAATCGGGTGATTTTACGTATGGTGCAGCAGGGCTACATCAGCAAAGAAGAGGGCGATCGCGCCCGCCGCTCCCGCATTGAAATTAGTCCCAAGGCGCGAGAATTGCTCACCGCCCAACGCTTTCCTTACTACACAGACCATGTCTATCAAGAACTAGCTCAACTCCTTGGCAATGAACTCGCTCAAGAGGGCAACCTGATTGTGGAGACAGGCCTAGACTCCCGCTGGCAAGCACTAGCCGAAACAAGTCTGCGCAATTTTATCAGCAGCACTGGCAGCGCCTATGGGGTTCAGCAAGGAGCCTTGATCACCCTTCAGCCCAGTAGTGGTTTGATTCTGGCCCTCGTGGGCGGGGTGGACTACCAAAAAAGCCAGTTTAACCGTGCCACCCTTGCCCTGCGTCAGCCCGGTTCTACGTTCAAGGTGTTTGTCTATACCGAAGCCCTCCTGAAAGGCCACACGGCTGGTGAAACCTTTTCCTGCGCTCCCGTCTTTTGGGAAGGGCAACAATTTGAGGGTTGTCGGGGGGGTGGCGGCGCCATGGATCTGGCCACTGCTTTAGCCCTTTCTGAAAACCCCATTGCATTACGCCTCGCCCAAGCCGTTGGTTTGGAGGCAACCATTCGATTGGCCAGAGCAATGGGAATTACAACGCCCCTGCAAGCGGTTCCCGGCCTTGTTCTCGGTCAAAGTGAGGTCACCCTCTTTGAAATGAGTGGTGCCTTTGCTGTGCTCGCCAATGAGGGACAGCGCATTCCACCCCATGCCATTCTCTCTGTGCGCGATGGCGGCGATTGTAAAAGCGCAAACGACTGGCAGACCTGTCGCCTCATCTATGCGGCTCAAGAGGAAACGCCTCAACGGGTTCTCGCTCCCGCGATCGCCAACGAAATGACAACGCTCTTGACCGCTGTCGTGAGTCGCGGAACCGGTCGTGCCGCTGCCATTGGCCGCTCCGTGGCTGGCAAAACCGGCACTACCAATGATGGTCGCGATCTTTGGTTTATCGGCTATGTGCCCACTGCCGATGTTCTCACTGGGATTTGGCTAGGGAATGATGACAATAGTCCCACTCAAGGCAGTAGTGGTCTTGCTGCCGCTCTTTGGGGAGAGTACATGGGACAGGCTCTAGATTAGTGCTCCTTGGGGAAAAAGCGCACGGCTTGAGCAGCCACCTTCACAGCAGTCCCAATGGGTAAATCCACCTCGAGGGGCTGGCGGGCATGGAGTTCTTGCCCGGAGGGCAGTTGAATACAGTAGCGATACTCGCGACCGAGAAACTGGCGATCGCGAATCACAAAGCAACTGGTGGCTTCAGTGTCTGGCTGCAACTGGAGATCCTCTTCTCGGATCATCACTTCCCCTTCTCCTTTGGCTAAGGCACCCAACAGGGGAAACGTACCAACATCAGTACGCACCTGAGACCCTTCGGCACAGGCAGGCAAAAAGTTGGCTTGGGTAATAAACCCCGCCACAAACCGCGAGGCGGGCTGGCAATAAATTTCTTGGGGGGTGCCCACTTGTTCAATTTTGCCTTGGCGCATCACTGCCAAGCAATCCGACAGACTCAGAGCTTCCTCCTGATCATGGGTGACAAAAATCGCCGTTGTCCCTGTGCCCTTGAGAATTGCGCGTAATTCCTCCCGCAGTTGTAGGCGCACTTGGGCATCGAGATTACTGAGGGGTTCATCGAGGAGAATCACCGCCGGTTGGGGGGCGATCGCCCGTGCCAAGGCTACCCGCTGCTGCTGACCACCGGAAAGTTCATGGGGATAGCGCTTTTGCATCCCCTCTAGGTGCACCAAGGCCAAAACTGCTGCAACCCGCTCCTGAATTTGCTGCTTACTGAGGCGTTGTTGTTGCAAACCAAAGGCAATATTCTCGGCCACCGTCAAATGGGGGAAAAGGGCAAAATCCTGAAAGACCATGCCTAAAGACCGCTGTTCAGGAGGGACAAAGACATTTGCCGCTGCCACACAGCGCTCGCCCACCCTAATTTCCCCGGCATCTGGCGTGTCCAGACCCGCAATTAAGCGTAGTAACGTTGTCTTGCCGCAACCCGAAGGCCCCAACAGCCCCAGAATTTCCCCCTCCTGAACCCAGAGGCTAACATCGTGAATCGCGGGAAAGCGACCAAAGGACTTGTATAAATGCTCAACTTGGACGGCTGTTTTCAGCGTTGGCATCAGGGAAAGTGTGGTCATGATCACCCAGAAAGTGAACCGCCTGCAATCAGTAAAGCTATGGAGCACCCACTGCATTAGGAATTATTTGCAGTAATTAGTGCTCCTCATATTTTGGCACAAAAGTCCTCGCTTGTTGCAGAGATTTTGCAATTGCTACGGCTACTTCCTAGGCTGCCCCTCTCACCTAGCTGGCATTGAGAATTCGCTGCACAATTTGCAGACCCGTGACTGCTTGCCAGCCAAAGAGGATCACCAGAAACAGGTTGAGGGTCATGTGCAGCGCGCGCGCCACCTCACTGCCTTTTTGCATAAAGGGGGTCAAACTCGCAGAAATCGCAATCAGTGCCGTCATCGTTAGCCCGACAATCAAGTGGGGGCCGACAAAGAGCTTGCCATTATTGATGTAGGTGACCGCCATCCCACCAATCGTACCCATGACCATCAAGGCCAGTAGGATGGCGCCAACTTGGTGGTGTTTGATATTTACCTTCGATTGGATCAGTGCTTTCTTTTCCTCGCCGCTGAGGGAGCGTAGGCGACGGGTTTGAATCCCCAGATACATGGCATACAGGGTCAGAGCGAAGAGAACCCACATCAGCACTGGGTGGGCAAATGTAATGACGGGTTTAAGGGGTGCAGGAATCTCAATCATCGTTTCATGAACAGAACTCGGCAGGCAAAGAATCTATCGAGAGTTTGCTTCTCATATCCTACAGGTTTTGGTCGGAGTTCCCCATCTGCTCTAAAGATGGCAAAACGTTAGACTGAGAGCAGGACATCTCCTTCGGTGTGTCAATCCTTGGGAACACGATTTATGATGAAAACTTTTTGGCAACGTCTCAAATCCGTCACGGCAATTGTGGCAGTGGGGGTATTGATTGCCCATCTTGTCCTTGACAGTGGTGCAGCATGGGCGGCTCGCAGTGGCGGGCGTGTCGGGGGTGGCTCCTTTAGTCGGCCGGCACCCACTCGTTCCTACCGTGCCCCTCGCAGTGATTATGGCTATGCCCAGCCGGTTCCGGTCTATGGCGGTGGTTTTGGCTTTCCCTTCCTGATTCCTTTCTTTGGTTTTGGGGGTGGCTTTGGTGGCCTATTCACGATCATCATGATTGGTGTGCTGGCAAATATCTTGATCTCCACCTTCCGCAACTTCCGCAATAGCAGTGATGAGTCAGAGATCTACCAAGATAATCCGGTCGTCTCGCTGCATACGCTGCATGTGGGATTGCTTGCCCAAGCGCGTGAACTCCAAGAGGAGCTGAATCAACTGGCGCTCACCGCCGATACCCAAAGTCCCGAAGGTCTGACCAAAGTGCTGCAAGAGGCAACCCTTGCTCTGCTGCGGCATCCCCAATACTGGGTCTATGCCCATGCCAGCAGCCAAGAAACCAAGCTGTTGCAAGCAGAAACCGCCTTTAACCAACTGGCGCTGGCAGAACGCAGCAAGCTGAGCGCGGAAACCCTCTCAAATTATCGCCGTGAGATTAAGCAGATGGCGATCGCCCCTGTGGTGAGCAATGATGTGGGTGAATACATTGTTGTAACTTTGGTGGTGGCTGCCACTGGCCGCTTGAAATTGCCCGCAGTCAATAATGACCTCGAGCTACGGCAAGCCCTACAACAGTTGGGAGGCATTGGTAGCGATCGCCTCCTAGCCGTCGAACTCCTCTGGCAACCTCAGGCAATTGGCGACACCCTCACCGCCGAGGAACTGCTGCTGGCCTATCCCCAACTAAAACACCTGTAAAGGCTCATCAAGCCCCCTGAGCCGCCAAATGGACTGTGCCCCGTAATCCCACTTCTGGATTGGTAATCACAGCAACGTACAACTGCTCCATCAGGGGGCGAAAGCGTCCCTTCTGCACAAACCCTTGGAGAAACGTGCCATCAGTCATTTTCGGCAGGATTTTCGGGGCAATTCCCCCAGCAATTAGCACTCCCCCCAAGGGCAAACTTTTGAGAGCAAGGTTGCCAGCCTCTGCCCCGTAGGCTTCGACAAACATCCGCAAGGCTTCCGCACACAGGAGATCTCCCTCGAGGCCGTATTGACTGACCACGGCGGCGCGATCCTTGACATCTGCCATGGCTGCTGCCACCGCTAGAGATTCAGGGGCAAAGTTCACACCCCTGAGATAGTCGTAAATCGCCACTAGCCCCGCACCAGAAACCACCCGCTCCACGGAGACTCGCTCGTAGGTTTGCCAGAGATAGCGCAATAGACCCATTTCCTGTTCATTACGGGGGGGAAAGTCGGTGTGGCCGCCCTCAAGGGGCATCACTTGATAGCGATCGCCCTGCCAAATCATTAGTGCTTCGCCTAAACCGGTTCCTGCCCCCAATAGGGCAATCGGCGCTTGGGGACGCCGCGGACGATCCTGAAGCACGACAAAATCCTCTGGCGGCAGCACCAACGAGCCATAGGCCACGGCGGCAAAATCATTCAGCAGCGTCACGCACGGGATCTGCAATGCCGTTTCTAATTCGGTCCCACTGACGTGCCAGCCCAAATTGGTGACCTGAGCCACTTGGTCAATCACTGGTCCCGGAATTCCCAGACAAGCCCGCTGGGGATGCACAGGACTCTCCTTGAGGAAGGTTTGCAAAAGGGTTGTCAGGTCGGGGAAATCGCGGCTGGCGTATTTAGCCCTGTGGAGCAAATGCCAATCACTGCCCACCACATCCCACAACTCAACGAGAGTTTTTGTGCCACCCACATCGGCACCGAGCACAACGGTCATTGCCCACCCCTTACAAACTGACGCTATGGGCTAACACTCGCTGCATCACGAGGGCGTAGGCATCCTCAATGGCACCCAAATCTTGGCGAAACCGATCTTTATCGAGAATGCGCTTTTGAGGATCGCTTTCATCTTGATTCCAGAGGCGGCAACTGTCGGGACTAATTTCATCTGCTAAGAGAATCTCGGCCGTCGGACTGCGGCCAAATTCCAGCTTAAAGTCCACCAAGGTAATGCCACACTCGGCAAAAAAGCGACTGAGATGGGTATTCACTGCCAAAGCCATTTCCCTGATGGTTGCGACTTCCTCATCTGTGGCAATCTGCAATAGGCGCAGGCGATCGGGGGTTAGCAGAGGGTCGCCAAGATCATCATTCTTGAGGTAAAACTCCACTAGGGGGGGATCGAGTTCTAGCCCCAAGGGCAATCCCGTCTGCCGACAGAGGCTTCCCGCTGCCCGATTGCGCACCACCACCTCAAGGGGAATAATCTCCAGCCGCCGAATGTGCATCTTGTTTGGCGCCACTTGGGCAATAAAATGGTTGGGGATGCCCTGAGCCGCTAGATACTGAAATAAATGGCTGGCGATCGCGCAGTTCATCACTCCCTTGTTTTGGATCGAGCCGCGCTTCTGAGCATTAAAAGCCGTGGCATCATCCTTGAACTCCGCCAGCAAGATGTCTGAATCCGCTGTGGCATAAATAATTTTTGCCTTGCCTTCGTACAAGGGAGAGAACTGAGTCATAAAAAGAGGTGCGTCTAAAAGCCAGATCTAGCCTAGCAAAGGCAGTCCCCCAATCCACAGCAGCTTGCTATAGGATAATCCCAATGACTAAACCCCTCTTCGGCAACTTGGCATAGACTGACGGCAGGAGATAGATAGCGATGCCTCACCTCAGTAATCAACAGGCAGAAAAACTGGCAGAAATTGGTGCCTTCCTCCGCGACAAGCGACTCGAACTAGGTCTGAGCCTTGAGGAGTTGGCCGCCAAAACGTTGGTGCGCCAGTCAATCCTTGCAGCCATTGAAAATGCCAGCCTAGAGGAGTTGCCCGAGCCCGTTTATACCCAAGGATTTATTCGCCGTTTTGCCGATGCCCTTGGTCTTGATGGCAAAAGTATTGCCGCTAATTTTCCAACAGTGGCTGACCCTGTGGAGCGCCCCGATAAGCCCAGTGTTCCCAAGGGCGGAATGGGCTGGCAGTTGCGTCCGATTCACCTCTACCTGATGTACTTTGCCCTCGTGGCAGCGGCAGTGGCTGGGTTGGCCTATCTCTTTCGTCCTCAAGCCCAAAGCATCACTGATTTAACCCCCGCACCTACTCCTACCGCGTCCCCCAGCCCCACCCCCACAGTAGCGGCAACGCCGACGCCCAGTCCCACTACCCCTGAAATGCTTGAGGTCAAGTTGTCCCTCTCCGATGCCTCGTGGCTCGAGGTGGAAGCCGATGGTCGAGTTGTCTATGCCGGTATTTTAGAGTCGGGGACAGAGCGCAGTTGGCAAGCCAAGGAACGTTTAATTGTCCGCACGGGGAATGCTGGCGCTGTCAAGGTGAGTGTCAATAATGGCCCGTCCCAACCGATGGGGCAACTGGGAGAAGTTACAGAAAAAGAATTTCTAGCGAGTCAGGCCACTTCAGAGACCACCACGTCAACGGCACCTAAGCAGACGGTTGCGAACTAGGTCAGACCCATGGATGCCGCAACGACTTATCAGGTGGGCGGAAGCTTGCCCACCACATCGGCAGTGTATGTCCGACGTCAAGCGGATGCAGATCTGTTGGCTGCCCTCACCGCTGGCGAGTTTTGCTATATTCTCAATTCGCGGCAAATGGGCAAATCTAGCTTGCGGGTGCAAGTAACGCAGCAATTGATGACAATGGGGTACCGCTGTGCTGCCCTCGACATTACCAAAATTGGCAGCCAAAATATTCAACCCGAGCAGTGGTATGCCAGCTTTGTTGGTGCCCTCATTCAGGGATTTCAGTTAACCGATGTGGTCTCCTTGCGCTCTTGGTGGCGCGATCGCCAGCTTGTGTCGCCCATTCAACGCCTCAGCGAATTTGTTGAAGAGGTTCTCCTAGCCCATACGCGGGAGCCACTGGTCATTTTTATTGATGAAATTGACAGTCTTTTGAGCTTGCCCTTTTCCACCGATGATTTTTTTGCTTGGATCCGCGCTTGTTACAACCAACGGGCGGACTGTCCCGACTATCAGCGGTTAACCTTTGCCCTTTTTGGCGTCGCCACCCCCGATCAGCTCATTCAGGATAAGCAACGCACCCCCTTTAACATTGGCTGTGCCATTGATTTACAGGGATTTACCCTTGCAGAAGCCACACCTCTCCTCAAGGGCATTGCCCATCTCAGCGATAGCCCCGATCAACTCTTAGCGGAAATTCTCAACTGGACAGGCGGTCAGCCCTTCTTGACCCAAAAACTCTGTCGGCTGCTGCAACACCACGGGTCATTTATGCCCGCGTCAACCCTATCCCAGCAGTTAGCACAGTTTGTTCAAGAACATCTTCTTCAAGACTGGGAGCGGCAAGATGAACCCGAACACTTGAAAACGATTCGCAACCGTCTCCTTGCCGATGAACAGCGCATCGGTCGTCTCTTGGGTCTCTATCAGCGCGTTTTAGAAACGGGTGGTATTCCTCTTGATGGCAGCAGTGAGCAGCGTGCCCTTGCTCTCACCGGACTGGTGTGCCAGCGCCAAGGCAAATTGCAAGTCTTCAACCCCATCTATGCCCATATCTTTGATGCTGCGTGGGTGGAGCAACAACTGGCGCAACTGCGCCCCTACAGTGAGGAGTTTCAAGCGTGGCTGCGCTCTGGGGGGAGGGATAGTTCTCGGCTGCTGCGGGGACAGGCCCTTGAAGAAGCATTGCTGTGGGCCAGTGGCAAAAGCCTCAGTGATCTGGATTATCAGTACCTCTCTGCTAGTCAAGAGGCCAACCAAAAGGCGATTCAAGATACCCTCTTCCTCGAGCGCCAAGAAAAGGAAGCCATCAGCGCCGCCAATCGGATTCTGGAAGCAGCTCGCCGCAAAGCCAGTCGTCTAACTCAGCGGGCCCTCATGGCGCTGGGCATTGTTTCTGTGATTTCCTTGGGGGTAGCCGCGATTTTGGCTAAAACCCACGCTGATTTGCAAGCCAGCCAAGAAAGTTTAGCCCTTGAGCAAACCAGTAACGATCTCCTAGAACAATTTCAAAGCCAAGAGTTGCCTGCTCTGTTGGCAGGAATTCAGGCAGGACGTGACCTAAAACGATTGGTGGGCGATCGCCCCCTGAGCCAATACCCAACCACACGCCCCCTCTTTGTGCTCAATTTTTTCCTCGATCACATTCAAGCCCGTAACCAATGGCAGACCCAGAACACTCCCCTGATAGCTGCTTTTTTGGGCAGGAATGACCAGCAGTTGAGTATTAGTGAAAGCGGCCTAGTTGAATTTTGGCGGGTAAATGGGGAGCGACTCAATGCCCAATCGCTAGATATTGGCAATGTCAAACTGGCACGGATTAGCGTTGCCGGCGATCGCGTCGGTCTCCTCAATGACAAGGGCGAAATTTCTCTATGGCGTGTAGAACCGCAAAAACTCGTCCTTGAGTGGCGTTTACCTGCCTTACCGATCAACAACTTCCGCTTTAGTCCAGAGGGTCAAGAGTTGGCGGCCACCACCACCACGGGAGAGATTCTTCGCTGGAGTATTGAGGGGGAATTATTGGCCACCATTCCCACCCCCAGCCAGACGATCAATAGCTTGAGTTATGCCATCAGGGGCGATCGCTTGGCCACCGCTGATGAAGACGGATGGATTCGCGTCTGGTCACGCCAAGGAGCACGCCTAGCAGCGTGGCAAGTGCAAGCCGATGTCCCCATTCCCCAAACCAGCTTGACCTATCTCAGTAATGGCCAGTTGGCCACGGTCGGTAAAGATGGTACCCTCCGCCTCTGGAATGCCAAGGGGCAACAAATCAATCAATGGCGTGTCAGTGCGGCGCCGGTGTATTTTGTGGGCACCTCCCCTGTGGGCTATCGTCTATTAACCTTGAGTACAGATAATACACTGCGACTTTGGCAGCCAACGGGTGAACTGATTGCCGAGTTGCGCGGTCATGAACGCTTGATCAATACTGTTAGCTTTAATGCAACGGGTTCAGTGCTCCTCAGTAGCGATCGCGGTGGGCAGATGACGCTGTGGTACCTCGATCATCACCGCACGGAACAGTGGCTTGCCCATCAAGACAGTATTTGGACACTGGCCTTGGATCCCCAAGCAGCCACGCTGGTCAGCGGAGGCAAAGATGGTCGTGTCAAGCACTGGCAACGGGATGGCACCCTCCTTGCGACAACCCCTGTCCTCGATCCTGAAGGCATTAACCAAGTGCTCTTTAGTCCTAGCGGTCAACAGGTGGCGATCGCCACCAAGGGTGGAAAATTGGTGATCTGGAACCTTGGAGATCGATCCCAACAAACATGGCAACTGGCCAGCGAAGCTCCCCTCTACACTGTGGCCATGGATCCCCAACAGCGGTATTTAGCGGCGGGGGATGAAAAAGGCACGATTTATCTCATTGACCTCCAGCAGCCCCAGAACATTCAAAAACACAAAAGTGAAGGGGAAATTTGGAGCCTCAGTTTTCACCCGAAGTTGCCCCTGTTAGCGAGTACTGGGTCTGCGGGCACCATTGAGGTTTGGGATGTTGCGGGCGATCGCCTTGCCTATCGCTTGAATCCAGATGCAGGATGGCTGACTAGCCTTGAATTTAGTGCCAATGGTCAATTCCTTGCGGCGGCTGGCGAAAGCGGCTCAGTCTATTTGTGGTCAATTCACGGCAAAAGTGCCCCCGGCAACCCCCGTGTCTTCCGTGCTCACCAGCGCAGTATTGTCAGTCTGAGTCTTAGTCCGGATGGTGAAATGATTGCCACCGCTTCCCCCGATCGCAGTGTGCGGGTTTGGAACCAAAGGGGTCAGCTCATCACCCTGATTGATCGCATGTCTGCCATTCCCTACAGCGTTGATGTGAGTGGCCAAGACAAGCTTTATGTAGCGATCGGTACCGAGGACGATGAGGTCTTAATTAGCCCGCTGGCTAACCTAGAGCAATTGCTGACAGGCGCCTGTGACTGGCTCAAGGACTATCGTCAACAAAATCCCAGCGTTGCTCAGGCGTGCCCCTAAACACTTGCGAGGGAAGCGAGGGGGTTAGGCACTTCCTCACTGGTGAATTGTCCCATCAGCACATACTCTAAGCGCAATTTCAGCCACTGGATAAACTGCTGATTGGTGGAAATAATAGCTGCGGCGGGCTGCGGACAACGCGCCTTCTGTTCAGCAAACTGGGGCTGCTCTAGAAAGGCTGGTTCTGGCACTAGCCAAAAATCAATCTCTTTGCCTTGCTCCCGATAGTGACGCTGTCGCTCGCGAAACACTTCTTCAAGGGGTTCTTCCTCAGTCAAAAACTTTTTGCTTGCGAGAATGTAATAGTACGTCGCCATAGGGATCTATGCAAAACCACAACATATTCTATACAGATTTCAGCTTACCATAGGGGGAACCCCTGCCTCCATAACGCTCTAGTTCTGAAGTTTTCTGAAGTTTCTGGTGGGAGCGATCGCTCTTCCTAGCCCATGCACCGCGACTCCCTCTTTTACCAACTGTTTGCCCAGCTACCTCAGACCCTCTTTGACCTCTTGGGCATACAGACTCCTCAAGGGTATCGTTTTGACTCAGTCGAGTTGAAGCAAACCGCTTTTCGCATTGACGGCGTCTTTCTCCCCCCTGACCCCTCAGGAACGGTCTATTTCTGTGAAGTGCAGTTTCAACGGGACACGACCTTCTACGAACGTTTCTTTGCTGAAATCTTTCTCTACTTGCGTCTGTACCGCCAGACCTTCTCTGATTGGCAAGCCGTGGTCATTTATCCCGATCGCCAAGCAGAACAAGAGTGTTTTGAGCCGTATCAATTGTTAGTGAATAGCGATCGCCTGCGTCGAGTCTATTTGAATGAACTGGGATCACTTGAAGGGTTGCCATTCAGCCTAGCCCTGATGCAGCTCACAGTATTATCCGAAGCAGAAATGCCAACAGCAGCGCGGATGCTGGCAGAGCGCACTCGCATAGAGGCAGTTCCAAGGCCAGAAGTCATAATGGAGTTGATCACAACCATTGTCCTGTACAAGTTCACCAAGCTGAGTCGGGAGGAGGTGCTGCGGATGCTGGGGTTCACCACAGAAGAGCTGAAGCGGACGCGATTTTATCAAGAGGTTTATGCTGAGGCACAAGAGGAAGGGTTACAACAGGGATTACAGCAGGGGCTACAGCAGGGGCTACAGCAAGGGCTACAACAGGGATTGCAACAGGGAGAGGTACTTGTTGTCTTGAGGCAGTTAAGACGGCGGTTTGGCGATTTACCGGCTGACCTTGAAGAACGCATTCGTCAGCTTTCTCCTCATCAAGTCGAAGCTCTCGCAGAAGCACTCCTAGACTTTACTGACCTAGGGGAAGTGTCTGATTGGCTCGATCGCTCCGCCTAGAATATAGTGCCTTGATTGCTGTTCGAGGGGGATAACATACCCTAGCCGCAAGCGGGGTAACATCCACTGTTAAAATTTGTGATGGGTTATTCATACGTGCAGCATTTTTGCCCTTAGGAGAGAACTGATTTGAGCGAAGCAGCCGTTGCCATTGTTACTGGTGCCTCACGGGGGATTGGGCGGGCGATCGCCCTCGACCTAGCGAAAGAAGGAGCTACTGTAGTGGTCAACTACGCCCGTTCTGCTGAGGCCGCCCTTGAAGTGGTGCAAATGATTGAACAGCAAGGGGGAACAGCGATCGCGATCGCTGCCGATGTGTCTGTCCCTGAGCAGGTCGATACCCTTGTGGCCAAAACCGTGGAAACCTATGGCCGCGTGGATGTGCTGGTCAACAATGCGGGTATTACCCGCGACACGCTGCTGCTGCGTATGAGCCTAGAGGACTGGCAGGCGGTGATTAACCTGAACCTGACGGGAGTCTTCCTGTGTACCCGTGCGGTGAGCAAATTCATGCTCAAGCAAAAGCGGGGACGAATTATCAACATTGCCTCAGTAGCCGGGCAAATGGGCAACCCTGGCCAAGCCAACTACAGTGCCGCCAAAGCAGGTGTGATTGGGTTTACGAAAACCGTTGCCAAAGAACTTGCCAGTCGGGGCATTACCGTCAATGCCGTTGCCCCCGGCTTTATTGCCACTGAGATGACCGCTGGACTCAAGGCAGAGGACATTCTTAAATTCATTCCCCTAGGACGGTATGGCGAACCCACAGAAGTAGCAGGGATGGTGCGCTTTTTGGCCTTGGATCCCGCAGCCGCCTACATTACAGGGCAAGTCTTTAATGTGGATGGTGGTATGGTAATGGCCTAGGCGCCTTGGAGTAGTGCAGCAACCCATGACCGACGCGATTACCCTCCCCAGTCAATACGATCCCAAGCAAACCGAGGCCAAGTGGCAACAGCTTTGGGAACGAAGGGGTGTCTTTCATGCCGACCCCAACCATCCCGGCAAACCCTATTGCATTGTCATTCCCCCTCCCAATGTCACCGGTAGTTTGCACATGGGGCACGCCTTTGAGCACGCCCTGATTGATGTGCTGATTCGCTATCACCGCATGATTGGCCGCAACGTTCTCTGGCTACCGGGGACAGACCATGCCAGTATTGCCGTCAGCACAATTTTGGATCAACAGTTGCAGGCGGAAGGCACCAACCGCTTTGCCTTGGGACGCGAGGCCTATCTGCAGCGGGCTTGGGCGTGGAAAGCGTCCTCCGGCAATACCATCGTCAGCCAAATTCGTCGCTTGGGACTGTCGGTAGATTGGTCGCGGGAACGCTTCACCATGGATGAGGGGCTATCGCGGGCGGTGCTGACCGCTTTTAATCGCCTCTATGAAGCGGGACTGATCTATCGCGGTAAGTATTTGGTGAACTGGTGTCCCGCCAGTCAATCGGCGGTCTCGGATTTGGAGGTGGAAAACCGTGAGGTGCAGGGGCATCTTTGGCATTTGCGCTATCCCCTGACAGATGGGTCGGGTTATCTGGAGGTGGCTACAACTCGCCCAGAAACCATGTTGGGGGATACAGCGGTGGCGGTTCACCCGCAGGACGATCGCTATCGCCATTTGATTGGCAAAACGCTGCGCCTTCCCCTGATGAATCGAGAGATTCCGATTATTGCTGATCCCCTCGTCGATCCCACCTTTGGCACCGGCTGCGTCAAGGTCACCCCCGCCCATGATCCCAATGATTTTGTCATGGGGCAGCGCCATCACCTACCGATGATTCACCTGATGAATAAGGATGGCACGCTCAATGAGAATGCTGGGGAGTTTGCCGGTCTGGATCGCTTTGTGGCGCGTAAACAGGTGGTGGCTCGCTTAGAGGCGGAGGGCTTTTTGGTGCGGGTGGAAGATTACAAGCACACGGTTCCCTATAGCGATCGCGGCAAAGTGCCCATTGAACCACTCCTGTCCACCCAATGGTTTGTGAAAATTCGTCCCCTAGCGGATGCCACCCTCAAAGCCTTAGATAAAAAGCATTCCCCTCGCTTTATCCCCGATCGCTGGGCAAAGGTCTATCGCGATTGGCTCGTGAACTTGCGGGATTGGTGCATTTCACGGCAACTCTGGTGGGGGCATCAAATTCCCGCTTGGTACGTGGTCAGTGAAACCAATGGCGAAGTGCGCGATGACACGCCCTTTGTCGTGGCCATGGATGCGGCGGCTGCCCGCGCCAAGGCGATCGCCCAATTTGGCGAGGATATTGAACTCCAGCAGGATCAAGATGTCCTCGATACGTGGTTTTCCTCTGGCTTGTGGCCCTTTTCCACCTTGGGCTGGCCCGATGAGACGGCGGACTACCGTTGCTACTACCCAACCACCACCCTTGTTACTGGCTTTGACATCATCTTTTTCTGGGTGGCGCGGATGACCATGATGGGGCAGTACTTCACCGGTAAAATCCCCTTCCGCGATGTCTATATCCACGGCTTGGTGCGGGACGAAAACAACAAAAAAATGTCTAAGTCGGCCAATAATGGCATTGACCCGCTGGTTTTAATTGAGAAGTACGGCACGGATGCCCTGCGCTATAGCTTGGTCAAGGAAGTCGTGGGGGCAGGCCAAGATATTCGCCTAGAGTACAACCGTAAAACCGATGAATCAGCAACTGTCGAGGCGGCTCGCAACTTTGCCAATAAACTTTGGAATGCCTCCCGTTTTGTGCTGCTCAATCTAGAGGGACAAACCCCCGCCCAGTTGGGAACACCGCAGCGACGGGACTTGGCAACGAGCGATCGCTGGATTCTCAGTCGCTACCACACGGCTATTCAAACCACCCGCGAACGCATTGAAAGCTATGGCCTTGGGGAGGCAGCCAAGGGACTCTACGAATTCATCTGGGGGGATTTTTGCGACTGGTACATTGAACTGGTGAAGCCCCGTTTGCAAGGGGAAAACGCCAAAGCCAAGCGCACAGCGCAACAGGTACTTGCCATGGTTCTTGATGGCACCCTGAAGCTGCTGCATCCTTTTATGCCCCATATCACCGAGGAGATTTGGCACACGCTGCATCAGGTGGGAGAGAACGAGGTTCTGGCGGTACACCCCTACCCGAAAGTGAATCGCCGCGCCATTGATCCAGATCTTGAGGCTGAATTTAGCCTTGTGATTGAAACCATCCGTACCCTTCGCAATCTGCGGGCAGAGGCGGGCATTAAACCAGGACTGTATATTGCCGCCCTGATTGAGGCCAGTGCGGAAGAAGCGCCGATCTTTGAAGCCGCAGCGGCTGATATTCGACATTTGGCTCGCTTGGAAGCTCTGACCATTGGCAGCGGACTGCCAATTCCGCAGCAGGTGTTTAGCGGTGTCGTTGGCCAGAGTGAGGTGCTCATTCCCCTAGCGGGAGTTGTGGATGTCGAGGCCTTGGTGGCCAAACTCCAGAAAGAGGGCGATCGCCTGACGAAGGACATTCAATCTTTAACCGCTCGCCTCAACAACCCCAACTTTGTCAACAAAGCCCAACCCGATGTGGTGGCCACTGCCCAAGCCCAACTTGCCGCTGCTCAGCAGCAACTGACGATTATTGAACGCCGACTCCAGTCCCTGACGGCCCATGCCTAACCCCAGCCCTGATGAGCCGCCCAAGATCATTATTCCCACTGCCGCCATGATGGCCGTTGAGGCGGGGCGACTGATTGAGGCGATTAAAATCACCCAAGCGCGGTTAGGGGTGGACTTAAAAACAGCACAGCAAGCTGTTGAGACCTATTTGCGCGATCGCTAGCTTTTGACTCAGTACACTCCGTACACTTCCCGACAATAGAGTTGCCAAATAAAAAATAGGGGGGTGCTTTCCCCCCTTGAGTTCAATTCAGCCGCATGAATTGACGGTGTCTAGCGCTTAGTAGCGATAGCCGCTATAGCCGCTGTTGGCCTGATTGGGCTTGTAAACAATAAAACTCATCACTTGGCACTGCTTAATATTGTCAAAGGCAACAACCCGAATGAAGCAGTTGGGATATTCCGAGCGGCACTGCTGCACTTCGTTGAGCACCTCTTGGGCATTGGTGCAGTTAAACAGGGGCAGCTTCCACATCGTCCAGTAACGAATTTCAGCATCAGAGCTTTCATTGAACTCCACACAGGGGTGGTAGCCCTGATCAATCGCGTACTGGATTTGGCGAGCAATTTGGGCGTCACTGAGGGGAGGCAGGTAGGAGAAGGTTTCGTAACGACGCTCTTTAGGCAGTGTTTTCATAGGTTCCTCAATTGGTTCACAGTCAACAAATTATTCAGGGGTTTCTGGGTTGCTGCCCTCAACGTTGACTTCCGACACTTGGGTCATCCGCTCCAGTTGTTGACAGCGTTGTTGCAAGTTGGCCTGCTGGATGCCCGCACGCAGCATTTCCGGTAGGTAGTCCGCCACCATTTCCGCGAGATGTTCGCGTACTGTGAGAATGCGAAAACCGAGATCGGGCTGTTCGCGAAAGAGGGCTTCCAAGTAGCGTTCACCATCTTGGACACTTTCTTGACTCGTGAACTGGTGTAGCCAGAGCGATCGCGGTGGATCGGTTTCGGCTAGTTGCCCAATCACGGTTCGCACGGCCTGATAGGTCAGATAACTCATCAGGGTTTTGGTGGTTTGCTTCGCAATGTGCTTGACATCCATAGACCTACGGGGAAATCGTTGCCGTAGCTCCGATTGAACCCCAACTGCATCACCTAGATCGTGTCTTGCGCTTCAAACTCGAACTTAATTTCTTTCCAGAGTTCGCAGGCCGCAGCCAGTTCTGGACTCCAGCGAGCCGCTTCGCGGATAATGTCGCCGCCTTCGCGCATGAGGTCACGACCTTCGTTCCGAGCTTGGATACAGGCTTCAAGAGCGACCCGGTTTGCCGTTGCCCCCGGTGCATTCCCCCAAGGGTGACCCAGTGTGCCACCACCAAATTGCAGCACGGCATCATCACCGAAGATTTCCACAAGGGCAGGCATGTGCCAGACGTGAATCCCACCGGAGGCCACGGCCATCACACCCGGCATCGAAGCCCAGTCTTGGGTGAAGTAAATGCCACGGGAGCGATCCTGCTCAATGTAGTTTTCCCGCAGCAGATCCACAAAGCCTAGGGTCACGGCTTTATCCCCTTCGAGCTTACCGACCACGGTACCGGTGTGGATGTGGTCACCGCCGGACATCCGCAAGCACTTGGCCAATACCCGGAAGTGCATCCCGTGGTTTTTCTGCCGGTCGATCACAGCGTGCATGGCGCGGTGAATGTGCAACAGCATGCCATTGTCACGGCACCATTTCGAGAGGGTGGTGTTGGCGGTGAAGCCAGCGGTGAGGAAGTCATGCATGATGATGGGCATTTCCAGTTCTTTGGCGAACTCTGCCCGTTTTAGCATTTCTTCGCAGGTGGCGGCGGTCACGTTCAGGTAGTGGCCTTTGATTTCACCGGTTTCTGCTTGGGCTTTGTGAATGGCATCAGCAACAAACAGGAAGCGATCGCGCCAGCGTTGGAAAGGCTGGGAGTTGATGTTTTCGTCATCCTTGGTGAAGTCCAGACCACCGCGCAAGCATTCGTAAACGGCACGACCATAGTTTTTCGCCGACAGACCCAGTTTCGGCTTAATGGTGCAGCCCAAGAGGGGACGACCGTATTTGTTCAATTTGTCGCGTTCCACTTGGATACCGTGGGGTGGCCCTTGGAAGGTTTTCAGGTAAGCCACAGGAATCCGCAGGTCTTCAAGGCGCAGAGCTTTGAGGGCTTTGAAACCAAACACGTTCCCCACAATGGAGGTCAGCATGTTGGTGACAGAGCCTTCTTCAAAGAGATCCAGCGGGTAGGCAATGTAGGCGATGAACTGATTGTCTTCACCCGGCAGGGGTTCGATGTCGTAGCAGCGACCTTTGTACCGCTCCAAGTCCGTCAGCAGGTCAGTCCACACGGTGGTCCATGTACCTGTCGAGGATTCTGCGGCAACGGCGGCAGCAGCTTCTTCAAAGGGCACGCCCGGCTGCGGGGTTACACGAAAGGCCGCTAGAATATCGGTATCTTTGGGGGTGTAATCAGGGGTGTAGTAGGTCAGGCGGTAGTCTTTTACCCCTGCCTGATACCCAGCTTTCTGGGATTTGGATTGCGTATAGGCCATAGACGTTTTTCCTCTTTAACAGTTAGTGTGCCGAATAGAGCAATCTCTACAGGCAACCTGTGCAATGGGTAGTGTGAACGCTACGATTCCCCGAAAATGGGGCAAAGTTGAGCAATGCAAAACTCAGCGAGATGATGCAACCATCCGCAAGCCTGTGATATCGTCGTAGGTCTTATGCTTAAGCATTAGCTTAGTTGATACCCAATGCAATAACTTTTGCTTTGGAGATTCTTAATTATTCTATAGGTTTGGGTTATCAATCTTTAGAGTTGTTTATAGGTCTCTAATTAGAGGGGCATAACTATAGTCTTCTTTCTATACAAGCTGAACTGAGAATTGTCTTAAGTCAATTTAATAGTCCTCATCACTGGCGATCGCTCTATTGTTTCTGAAAAAAAGAGGGTGGAATTTCTATGAGTCCGATCATTCAATGGTATCCTGGCCACATTGCCAAGGCAGAACGCGCCCTTAAGGAACAACTGAAACAGGTGGATGTGATCTTTGAAGTACGGGATGCGCGGATTCCCCTCGCCAGTTGCCATCCCCAGATTCGCCAGTGGGCCAGTGGCAAGCAACGCCTCTTGGTGCTCAATGGCATGGACAGGATTAGCGATCGCGATCGCCAGCAGTGGCTGACATGGTTTGAGACCCAAGGGGAAACCGTCTTTTTCACCAATGCGCAGCGGGGTGAAGGGATTCGCCGACTCCAACAGGCTGCGGTGCGGGCAGGGGCTGCTATGAATCAACGCCGTCAACAGCGGGGCATGCAAGTAAGAGCCGTGCGGGCTGTGGTTCTCGGGTTTCCCAATGTGGGCAAGTCAGCACTGATTAATCGCCTTTTGCAGCAACGGGTGGTCGAGAGTGCAGCTCGGCCGGGGGTGACGCGGCAACTGCGTTGGGTGCGCTTGTCTCCCACCTTGGAACTTTTGGATGCCCCCGGTGTCTTGCCGATGAATTTTAAGAATCAAGAGGCGGCGGTAAAACTGGCCATTTGTGATGACATTGGCCAAGCTGCCTACGATCCTTGTCGGGTGGCACCGATTCTTGTTGAGCTGATGCACCAGTTGGGACATGCCGATCGCCTCAGCGATCGCTATGGTTTAGCCGTCACTGACACGGGTGAAACCTATCTTCATGATCTCGCCACTAACCGCTACCACGGCGACTTGGAACGGGCGGCACGACAACTGTTGCAGGACTATCGCCGAGGGTACTTGGGGGCGATCGCTCTTGAGCGTCCTCCTCAGAACAGAAGCGAGAGCGTAGCATAATTTATGAAAACACTGATTATTACTGTGGGGAACCGGCAAGTTGGCTGGCGGTGCCGCGATGGCATTATTCGCAGTTTTGGGGCGGATGGCTCTCGCAAGGATCCCCCTCATCTTGATGAACTGTATCAGGAATTTGGCGTCGAACGAGGTTTCCATGATCCTGAGGGAAAGTACCGCCACAATGTGCGCTATCTGAGTGAGATTGTGTATCACCGCTGTAAAGAAAAAAGCGATTTCTCGCCGCTGGTGCTGCTCCTTGATGAGCAAATCTTGGCGGAACACTATGCCACGCCAACGGAATCTGCAGAGGTGATTCTCTGGGGAACGGATCAGCCAGAAGCGGTCAGTTGGCAATTTCGTTCCATGGATACCCGCTGGCTGGCAAAATTGATGGCGGGGGCGATTCAGCAGCGTTATCCTCACCTGCCGGTAACGGTCTGGAACTGTTCTGTGGATGTGAATGACACCCAAGCCCTAAGGAGTTTCACCGAAAAACAGCTAGAGGACTACATCGAGCAGTTGCCCAAGGAGGCAAGTTGGCGGTTACAAATTCAAACGAAGGGATCCGTGCCCCAAATTGCCAGTTCCCTAGAGCTAATTGCAGCAATTCTGATGCGGGAATACCTAGTTGAACAACTCATCCCGCAGGAACCCACACCCTTTTTTGATCCGAGTCATCAATCTGCCCGTAGTGCTGAAACTTTTCATGTGGTGTCCCTGAGTGAGGTGTTTTGGCCCCTAGAACGCCAGTGGATTGCCACAGCATGGAAACGGGGCGACTTTACGGCCGCAAAGGTACTCCTTGCAGCCCATCGCGATCGCTATGAGGCACTCTATCAGTTGGCCGATCGTCTTGCATTAGCCACCAACTGGAGTATTCAAGATTTTCTCAAGGGGATTCAGGGGGAACGCTGGCTGGCTCAAAAGCCTACCAAAGCAGTGACTCACAAAGCTCAACGGCAGCAGTGGCGTGAGGCGACGATCACTCGCTGTCCTAATAGTGAAACGGTCACCAGCAAGTTCTTGAAAATTTGGGAATTTGAGCTATTGATTGATCTGAGCTTGCAGCAGGCAAACTATACCCTAGCCTTTATGCAATTTGCCCAGATGCTTGAACGACTCCTGTTTTGGCGATGCGAAAAGGAAGATTGGCGCACTCAGGGGTACGTAGGTCCGGAATTCTTGCAGGAGGGCAACTATCGCGATCCGACCTTGGGGCAGTTGTGGCGAGCATGGGCACAGGCTGAGAGGCGATCGCTGACTGACCCGTTTGTCAAAAAACTGGAAAAAGTGAATGAATATCGCAATGGCGTTGTTCACCGCAATCGAGCGATCGCTCGCGAAGAGTTAACGGTGCTAGCTAACGCTTCACCACAGGCCTCCCCAAGTGAGATTCATCAAGGGCTGTTAAAGGTGCTCTGCTCGGTTCTCAATCTGCAAGACATGCCTGAGCCAGGAGTGGCGCGATCGCTCTACGAGTGGGGACTACAACAATTAAAGTAATTGGCGCCTAGGCAGCAATTTGAACACCAAAGACCTCTTGGAAGACCTTGCCTACCTTGTAGCCGGAGTCAATTGACTCTAGCGGATCTTTGCGCAAGCGGTGCCGCAGACAGAGGACAATCACCCGTGAAATATCCTCAACGGTCACATCGGTGCGTCCCTCAAAGGCGGCCAAAGCCTTCGCAGCGCGGTTAGTGACAATGTCGCCCCGCAGGCCGTCCACATCTAGCTCGGCACAGACTTGGGAAATTTTCACCCGCAGCTCGTGGTCAATTGTGACACTCGGCAATAGGGCTTGGGCGGCAACTATTTTGGCTTGCAGCGCTTCCTGTTGGGCTTGGTATTTGGCTAAAAAGGCTTCTGGATTTTGATCAAATTGCGATCGCTGCTCCACAATTTCCACCCGCAGGGTTGGATCCTTGACGGTGCGAATCTCAGCGTGCATGCCAAAGCGATCCAGTAGTTGCGGTCGCAGTTCCCCTTCCTCGGGGTTGCCAGAGCCGACCAAGACAAAGCGTGCTGGGTGACGAATTGAAATGCCCTCACGCTCAACGGTATTCCAGCCGGAGGCAGCGGCATCGAGCAGAACATCCACCAAGTGATCATCTAGGAGGTTTACCTCGTCCACGTAGAGAATGCCGCGATTGGCCTTGGCCAAGAGTCCTGGTTCAAAGGCTTTGACTCCCTCCGCAAGGGCTTTTTCAATATCAATAGTCCCGCAGACCCGATCCTCGGTTGCCCCCAAGGGTAGATCCACCATCGGCACTTTTTTCTTAACGGTGTGAATCGGTTCACCCGCTGCTACGGCCACCTTCACCCCATCACTCATGAGATCGGGATCGCTGGGGTGACTATTAAAAGGATCATCGGCCACCACTTCAATTTCCGGCAGTAGATCCGCAAGGGCGCGAATGGTGGTTGATTTGCCCGTGCCGCGATCGCCCATGATCATCACCCCCCCGATTTTGGGGTCAATGACATTGAGCAACAATGACAGTTTCATTTCATCCTGACCGACAATTGCCGCAAAGGGAAAAACAGGCCGACGAGGGACAGCAGTCGCAGTCACAGGCATCACATCGCAAAAACAGCATTAATCATTGTGCCACATTGCGTTTGCGCTGCCACAGCAAAATTTTTCCGCAAAATCCTAGCCCTAGGTGGAGAAAGCGTGGTACCCTAAATAGGGATAACTCAAGAGCTAAGTGCTCTTATTGCCTTTGCTCTGCTCCATCTATCAAGGTTCTCAATTAGCAACAATCGCTGTGAACCAATCTAGTCATTTCACACCATTAATAAAGGCAGGGTCTTTGCGTGCCATTGTTGGCTCTAGGCCTTTGTTGCGAGCGGTTTCTCACGCCCGACTGTCCATTTTTGAATCATGTTGTTTTTAAGCTGCCTAAGGGAGGTTTCTTTATGTCCGTGCGTTTATATGTGGGCAATCTGCCGCGTGAACTGAGCCGCGAAGAGCTAGAAGCCCTATTGAACCAAGAAGTAGGCGAAGTAGGCACCACCAAACTGATTACTGATCGCAAGACTGGTAAGTGCCGCGGGTTTGGCTTTGTCACCGTCGAATCCGAAGAAGTGGCAGATCAGGTGATTGAGAAACTCAACGGCTACACCTTTAAGGACAATCCCCTCAAGATTGAAAAGGCCAACGACAAGCCTAAATCTGAAGCTAAGGAAAAAGAAGACGCAGCGGCAGAAAAACCCACTCCCAGCAACCGCAGCAGCAATCGCAAAAATAATAAAAATAATGGGCGGCGTACCCAAACCAATTCGGCGCCGGCTGAGTATAGCTCTATAGATACGGAAGCTGCTCAACCGGATCCCCGCTGGGCAGATGCCTTAGCACAGCTCAAGGAACGGCTCCTCGCCCAAAGCAGCAACGGTTAAGGGTTTTAGGCAGTTTCTATGACGGCGGATCCCTGGCCATTTGTTACTCCGGGTATCCCTGATGGTCTTTTTGAGCGCTTACCAGGTATTCCCCTCACCCAACGGGAAACGCGGTTATTGATGCTCTCCTATTTGCGGCTCGAGCCAGACTCCTGCCTTTGGGATGTGGGGGCCGGCACGGGTACGATCGCTGTTGAGGCAGCACGCTTGGCGAAGCGTGGACAGGTGATCGCCATTGAACGGGATGAAGAAGTCATTGATCTGATCCAGCGCAATTGCAATCGCTTTGGTGTCAAGAATGTACAGATTGTTGCTGGTTCGGCTCCAGGTTGCTTTCCCCAGTTACGTCGCACACCGCAGCGGATTTGTCTCGAGGGGGGGCGGCCGATTAAGGAAGTTTTGCTGCAAGCGTGGGAGTATCTTGCCCCCGGTGGCCGCTTGGTGGCGATCGCCAGCAGTTTAGAAAATCTCTATGCCCTCTCTGAAGGTTTCGCGACAGTCCAAGCCCGCAGCCTAGAGGTGGTGCAGTCAGTGATCAATCGCCTAGAAACGCGGGGCGGCCACCAAATTTTTGCAGCAGTGGAACCAATCTTTATTCTCAGTGGCGAAAAAATTTCCTGATGGGCATCGGGCAACTGTGGGTGGTGGGTACCCCCATTGGCAATCTTGAGGACATGAGCGCTCGCGCCCTGCGCATTCTCAAGGCGGTGGATCTCATTGCTGCCGAGGATACACGCCACACCGGCCGCCTGTTACAGCACTTTGGCATTACCACTCCTCAAATTAGTCTCCATGAGCACAATACCCAACAGCGACTCCCCCAACTTTTGCAACGATTAGAGGCGGGTCAACAGATTGCCCTGGTTAGCGATGCAGGCTTACCGGGGGTGTCCGATCCCGGCTATGAATTGATCACGGCCTGTATTGCCGCCGCGATTCCCGTGACACCGATTCCGGGGGCAAATGCTGCCTTGACAGCGCTGATGGCTGCTGGCTTGCCCATGGATCGCTTTTGTTTTGAAGGGTTTTTGCCGACTAAGGGGCGCGATCGCCAGCAACGATTGCAGGCATTGCAGCAGGAAACTCGTACGATTATTCTTTATGAAGCCCCCCATCGGCTAGTGCAAACGGTAACAGAGTTATGTCAGATCTTGGGGAGCGATCGCTCCCTCGTACTCGCCCGCGAACTGACAAAGCGCCACGAAGAATTTTGGCGGGGAACTCTCGGTACTGCCTGCACTTATCTACAGGAGCATCCCCCCCGTGGCGAATACACACTGGTTTTAGCCGCTGCCCCTGAACACTCTGTGGCCGTGAATCCCAATCATCTTGCTGACGAATTAGCGACACTTCTCAGCCAAGGTCTCTCCCTTACCCAAGCGAGCCGTCAATTGGCAGATCTGACGGGTCTTTCGCGGCGCGACATCTACCAACTGGGACTCCAGCTTAAACAGGCATCCCCCTAACCTTCTCCCTCAAGGGTGGCGGTAGCCAATCCACAAACTGGGGATAGACGGGGAGTCGTGGCACTAATTCCCATCCCCAAGCCTGTAATTGTTCCCTTAGGGCTGCCACATCGGTATGGGGATAGTTTGGATTGACATGATCCAAGGGCACGATGCCCCCCAAGTCGCGAGCGCCCGCTTCTAGGCACGCCCGAAAAACCCCTGGATCTGTGACGAGATTTGCAGGAATTTGAATCGTGATGTCTTCAGGCAAGAGCGATCGCCCCCACCGTACCACGTTCGGTAATTGCCTCAGATCAAAGGGGGGCAACGCTGCTTCCTGCTGCTGGCCGGGACTGTGGGGCTGCAAAATCACTTCCTGAATATGTCCCCACCGCCCATGACACTTAGCAATGGCCGTGAGCGTTTCTACCCAATCCTGCAGCTCTTCACCAATCCCCAAGAGCAAGCCCGTGGTGAAGGGAATGCTCAGTTCCCCGGCCTGTTCCAGTTGGTGTAAACGTAGTTGCGGATCCTTGCTGGGGGCATGGCGATGGACAGTTTCCAACAACTTCGGTGTCAATTGCTCCAGCATCAGCCCCATCGAGACATTCACCGCCTTGAGAGCGGCCATTTCCGCTCGACTCAGAGGCCCAGCATTGGTGTGGGGCAAAAATCCCTGAGCCAAGGCTAAGACTGCCAGATCGTAGAGACGGGCTAACCAGTGGGAACGCTGGGGGCTGTTGGGGGCAACTTCGCCACTGAGAATGAGAATTTCTCGTACCTGTTGTGGATTCAGTGCTGCTAACTGCTTTGCCGCTGCTTCTAGACTCAGCCACCCGCTCGTACCGATGTCACGCCGGAAATTGCAGTAGGTACAGCGATTAAAGCACTCATACGTGGGCACTAGGGTAAAGGCGGGACTGTAGGTTACTATTCGATCTAGCATGTCAGGTTAACGAAATAGCGCCCTGATCTCAGCGCCACTGCGTTGGAGGCGATTATTTCCTAAGCGACAGTCATCATTATGGGGGTTGCCATCTATGCGAATATCTGGATCATAACCAATCTCCAATACATAGTTAGGCGGAAACTCTCCCTCTGCTGGGGATGAGATGTTCCAAGGGCGTTCAAACATGACGGTGACCTCTTGACCTACCCCTAGATTTTGGAATGGCTGCTGGGCAACCAATCGTGCTCTGCCACCAAGCATTTGTTCGTACAAATAGACCATTTGTTGATTGACACCTGATTGATAGGTGGATGTCCCACGATTGCGAACAATCCCTGTAATCCGCACTCGGCCTTCAAATGGGGTTGTGCGATTCATCAAGCTGAAATTCACTGCCTGCACCGCTGGGTCGGGGCAAAGAACTTGGGGAGGCCGTAAGTTAGGGATAATCGGGTGCCGGGGAGTTAACTCTATATTTCTGGGGGTAATCGTGGGTTGAGCCTCAAGGGGACGCACACTCATAACGAAGGGAGTTAACATTGCCCCAGTGAACAGAATGAGGGATAAACGTTGACGCATCATGTTCAGGACTCCAAATTCATAAGGTGGCGTGGGTTGATAGAGCAGTACGCTCTCTTAAATCCCTATCTTGTTGACAATCCTTAGGGGAGCCTGTACACCAAGCACGTTTTATCAGTGATCTTGATCACCAAACAACTGGTAGAGAAGCGTTGATAGGTTTTGAGAGTTTTTAGTCGGCATAACGGGCGATCGCGAAAACATAGAGGCCGTGGCCTGCCAACAGGGCTAACCACACAAGAGTCAACGTCGGCATAAAGGGCACCGCCATGGGTTGCAGCTGATGCCAAAACCAGCCACCAGAGTTAAAAGCAGCAAAGAGGGCAACATGAACCGCAAAATTCATGCGATCGTCCAAGCGGCGATAGCGCGGATCACGGCGATCGGGCTTACGAGGCCAACGGGGAGGCATATACAGCGTACCTAAATCACTTCCAGTTCGTCGGGGTGCAAATGGGCAATGAACTTGGGACTAAACCGCACCTGAATTGGGTAGTTGGGACTAATGGGACGGCCTTGCCAGTCGTTGAGAATAGCGCAGATTTCCCCTTCCATCCCTTGAATGTCAAAGGGTTCGTTACGGTGATCGGGATGGTGATAGATGATAGTAGGGGTCTTGACGCGCACCCGCAGACCGACACTTAGGGCTTGTTGCTCCATAACACTCATTCGCCTATGGTTCTCCTCGACTGGCAGGAATTTTATTTTTATCGTCGCATACGGATTGGCAAGGGCGATCGCTCTCGCAAAATTGAAAATGAATGGTTACCATTACCGCTCTATTTGCATGATGAATTGAGAGCGAAATGCTAGACAGGTTCTTGATTGTGGGAATGCAATGTGCTAAGGAAATCCACTAAAGAGGATATTAAGGTTTGCAACGTTGAGACAATTCAGACACTGTTGAAGAAATCGTGACCTCGCCTATACTGAGTGACCTACAGTTAGTCAAAAGCAGCAGTCAAGAAACGCCCCTGCCTTATGAGTGTTCAGCAGCATTCAGCAGAGACGTGAAGCGTTGATTCGAGAGAGATTGAGCAAGGCATTTGAAAAGCGCTGTGTTGCTAGAGGACAAAACAACTTCCCTGCCCCTTAGTTGGAAGCAGGAATCATCTTTTGACTGAAGGATTTCCCGTTGGCATTTGTCGTCATGGGGGGCATCAGGAGGAGGGAGCGCACTTGATGGCGTTTTTCGGGACTGAGATATTCCTGTTGTACGCAGCGCCAAGTTTGCCATTGTCGTGTTTGCTCTAGGGCAATCATTTCTGCGAGACAGGGAGAGGCTTGGCGCAGGTTCAGACCCAGTTGGGTACGGAAGAAGTCATGGAGAACAACACCGTCATGAAGGGTGCCGAGAAGTTCCTGTAACCGGGCAAAAGCACTCACCTGTTCGCTAAAGGCATCCCCATAGACACTGCTAAACAGTTCCATTTGGTAGCGTACCCGCTTGGTTTGCTTGCGTAGATCGTGGAGATCTTCACCCGCTGTTTGCAGCCACTGGGGCGGGTTACTGACCGCAAGGAAGAGGGGGCGATCGCCCTGCCACTCAATGGCCACTTGCCACCCCGGATGCAGCAACAGTTGACACACCAAGGGCAGTAAAATATCTGGCGCAATCAGTTCCGTCGGTAAGTTAGCAATCTCACGATATTGAGGGGCAGCTAGCCATTCTTCAAGCCCCTGTTGCAATTTGCGATAGCGATCGCTGCGCAGCAATTGAAGCGCTTTTTGCAGCAGTTCTGTCCGTTGCTTTTCGAGTTTCTTGATCAGTTTTGCCAGTTGTTGTTGCTCAGAACGGGGCAGGTGAGGGTAATACTGCTCCTTGAGCGCCAGCATCATCACATCCAAATCCCGTACGGGGCTGAGACTGCCGGCGATCGCCCGTACCCGCTGAATGGAGACTCCCTTGGGCAAACGAACCGTGTCACAAAATACCTCCAGAGCGGTTCGCAGGCGACGCAGACCCACCCGCATCTGGTGAATTGCCTCAACGTCGCGATCGCGAATCACCCCCGGCTCATGTTTGCTAATTTTGCGGTAGTACTTCTCAAAAGCGGCGTATGCGACATGCCCTAGGGTTTCCATCAGACCCCCTCCCTGCTCAACGGCCAAAGGAATACCACTATCAAATTAACGTTTATTAACCAAGCTTACTTTTATCTTAATTTTAACTTAACCACACTCTAACATTTGTCCTATGGCTGAATCACGGCTCGGCAACAAAAAGCCCCGCTCAACTAGAACGGGGATGACTAAAAATAGATTTTTACGAAATAAAATTAGGAATCTTAGGCAGCCGCTAGATTTTTAGCGACAAAGTCCCAGTTCACCAGTTGGTTGAGGAAGTTATCAATGAAATCCGGACGACGGTTTTGGTAGTCGAGATAATAGGCATGCTCCCAAACATCAATCGTCAGCAGGGGCACTTGACCATGAACCAAGGGGTTTTCGGCATTGGGGGTTTTGGTCACTTTCAGCGTACCGGCTTCGAGCACCAGCCATGCCCAACCACTGCCAAATTGGGTCGCCGCCGCATTTTTGAACTGGGACTTGAACTCGTCGTAGCTACCAAAGGCGCTGTTGATCCGGGCTGCCACATCCCCCGTGGGAGCACCACCGCCACCGGGTTTCAGGCTGTTCCAGAAAAAGGTGTGGTTCCAAACTTGAGCTGCATTGTTGAAAATGCCGACCTTGGCCGGATCGCCATAGGTGATCCGAATCACATCTTCAAGGGATTTGTCAGCGAGTTCCGTATCTTGGGTCAGTTTATTGAGATTGTCCACATAGGCTTTATGGTGCTTGCCATAGTGAAATTCAAAGGTTTTCGCAGACATCCCGTAGGGTTCAAGGGCACCCGGATCATAGGGAAGGGGTTCCTGTACAAATGCCATAGTGTTCGATCCCTCTCTAAAGGTGACGCAGGTTTAGGCGACCAGAGGTCAGTCATTCCAAAAGGGCACTCAGCAGCAGTGCCCATGGCCTAATTAACAATTCGCAATAATTATACCATTCTCGTCTCCCCTAAGGGATTTTTGACGCGTGTTCCCCCATGATATGTTCAAAGGGTTTCTGGGGGTTTGCGCGCTATGGTGGGTTCTGCCCTTCGTCTCGATCAAGTCTTACTGCCTGAGGATGCCCCCATTCGCTTTGGTACCGATGGTTGGCGTGGCATCATTGGGGCTGAGTTTACCTTTAACCGTTTGCTGCGGGCAGCCAAGGCAGCGGCGGCAGTGCTCTATCAAACCTATGGCCGTGGCGCAAGGCCGCGAATCATTGTCGGCTACGATCGCCGATTTTTAGCGGAACAGTTTGCCACAGCCGTTGCCGAATTACTGGCCAGCCAAGGCTATGAGGTATGGCTTTCTCATTGTGCGGCACCCACACCGGCTTTTAGTTGGGCCGTCAAAGCGGAGAAGGCGATCGGTGGACTGGTGATCACGGCAAGCCACAATCCCGGTATCTATGCAGGACTCAAGGTGAAGGGCGCCTTTGGCGGCTCCGTACCCACAACCGTCACCCAAGCCATTGAAGCGCAGTTAACTCAGGGAGACCCGCCACCTGTGGGTGAGGTCAAAACAGACTATCAAGCCTTTGATCCGTGGCCCAGCTATTGTGCTGCTTTACGGCATCATGTTGATCCAAAACCCATTCGTGAGGCGATCGCCAGCGGTAAACTGCAAGTCTGTGCCGATGTTATGCATGGGGTAGCCGCCGGGGGGCTAGAGCGATTATTAGAGATTCCCATATCGGAGTTTCGGCGCGATCGCGATCCCCTCTTTGGTGGGGGTGCCCCTGAACCCATTGGCTGTTATTTAGCCGCCACCCAAGAGCAACTGCGGCAACAACACAGTGCTACCCCGACAGTGTGCTTAGTCTTTGATGGCGATGCCGATCGCTTGGCGGTCATTGATGGCCAAGGGGTGCTGTACACGGCCCAAGAAATTATTCCCATCTTGATTGATCATCTGGCACAGCACAGCACTTACCGGGGAGCCGTGATCAAATCCATTAGCAGTTCTGATCTGGTGGCGCGCGTGGCCGCCCACCATGGTTTAGTGGTGATTGAAACGCCCATTGGCTTCAAATACATTGGCGATCGCATGCTGGCAGGGGAAGTTGTCCTCTTAGGTGGTGAAGAATCAGGGGGAATCGGCTATGGCCACCATCTTCCTGAGCGAGATGCCTTACTCTCAGCACTGTACCTACTACAAGCCCTAGTGACATCTGGCTTGAGCGTAGGGGAATACTATCAGCAGTTGCAGAGAACCACGAACTTTTACAGTGCCTACGATCGCGTTGATCTCACCCTCGCGTCCTTGACGCAGCGACAAAAACTGGAGGCAACGCTGGCCGAGCGCCCCTTCAAAGAGATTTTGAATCTCCCCGTCAGTCACTGCGAGACGATTGATGGCTACAAGTTTCATCTAGCCGACGGCGGTTGGTTATTAGTTCGCTTTAGTGGCACCGAACCCCTGCTCCGACTTTACTGCCAAGGGAAGACGCCTGAACAGGTGCAGCGCATTCTACAATGGGCAAGTCAATGGGCAGTTGCAGTTGCTGGCTAATCGTTAAAAAAAAACAATCGCAATGGACAAAGCATCATGCCACTAGACCCATCCAGCCCAAATTCCGCTGCCACCAGTGCCCGTCCACCCCTTTCCCTATTGACAAAACTTGCCTTTGGCGCCGGTGATCTCGGAACTGCTATCACTGCCAATTTGCAGGTGTTTTTCCTGATGGTGTTCTTGACCAATGTGGCTGGACTCAATGCTGGATTGGCAGGCAGTGTGCTGATGATTGGCAAAATCTGGGATGCCATCAATGACCCGATCATCGGTTACCTGAGCGATCGCACCCCTGTGGGCAAGTGGGGACGCCGCCACATCTGGATGATCTCAGCAGCCCTTCCCTTTGGTATCTCCTTCTTTTTGAACTGGTGGGTGCCGACTAGAGATCAATGGCTGCTTTTTGGTTACTACGTCTTCATTGGTATTCTGTTCAACACGTTTTATACTGCCGTCAACCTTCCCTACACTGCCTTAACACCAGAACTGACAGAGGATTACCATGAGCGCACTAGCCTTAACAGCTTTCGCTTTGCCTTTTCTATTGGCGGGAGTATCGGTTCTCTACTGCTTGCCCAAGTTCTCTTTCAACTGATCAAAGAGCCGCAGGCTCAGTATCTTCTTCTTGGGGGCATTGCCACTGTCCTCTCCGTCCTGCCCATCTATTGGTGTGTCTGGGGCACACGGCAACGGGTACGCGAGTTTGAACGGCATACCCCCAGCAGTGGCCAAAGCCCTTTACCCCTGAAAACGCAACTGCGCTTGGTCTTTAGCAATCGTCCTTTCCTGTTCGTGATGGGGATTTACCTCTGTTCTTGGCTGGCGGTGCAAATTACTGCCTCGCTGATTCCCTTTTTTATTGGCGATTGGTTGCAAATGTCCCCCGCTGAATATACGCAAGTGGCGCTGGCAGTGCAATCGACGGCGATGATCATGCTCTTTGTCTGGAGTACGGTGAGTCGGCGTATTGGCAAGAAGGCGGTTTATTACATGGGCATGGCACTGTGGATTATTGCCCAAGCTGGCTTGTTTTTATTGCAGCCGGGACAAACAACGTTGGTTTATGCCTGTGCGATTCTGGCGGGGTTTGGGGTTTCGACGGCCTACCTTGTCCCTTGGTCAATGATTCCCGATGTGATTGATCTGGATGAACTCAACAGTGGCCAGCGGCGGGAGGGGGTCTTCTATGCCTTTATGGTGCTACTGCAAAAAATCGGTCTTGCCTTGGGGCTGTTTCTCGTAGGTCAGGCCTTGCAGTGGGCGGGTTACATTTCCACAGTTGCTGGCGAACCGCCGCCTGTTCAACCCCCCTCGGCACTGTTGGCAATTCGCATTGCCATTGGACCTTTGCCGACGTTCTTTCTCATTGTCGGCATGATTTTGGCCTACCTCTATCCCATTACCCAACCCGTCCACCAAGAGATTCTCTTGAAGTTGCACGCCAAACGCCAAGGGGAGACTACGGCATGAAGGGCTGGTACGTGGGCGATCGCGCCCTTGTTTGGGGAGAGCGCACCTATACCATGGGGATCTTAAATATCACCCCCGACAGTTTTAGTGATGGCGGTGACTTTTTTAATCCCGCTAGTGCCGTTGCCCATGCCCTCGAAATGGTTGCCGCTGGGGTGGATGTCATTGATGTGGGGGGTGAGTCCACTCGTCCGGGAGCCAGTGAAGTGCCCATTAGTGCCGAGTTGGCGCGCGTGTTGCCCGTGATTGAGGGCATCCGTCAGCAGTCGCAGATTCCCATTTCCATTGATACCACCCATGCCGTGGTTGCCCGCGCTGCCGTGGAAGCTGGTGCCAATATTGTTAACGATGTCTCAGGGGGGCAGGCGGATCCTGAAATGTTTGCCACGGTAGCGGCATTGGGGGTGCCCTATATCCTCATGCATCGGCGAGGAACCCCCGCCACGATGCAGCAATTAACGGACTACGACGATTTGATTGGCGATTTGCTTCGCTATTTTCAAGAACAAACGCAGCGGGCGATCGCCAGTGGCATTCCCCCGGAACACCTAATGATTGATCCCGGTATCGGGTTTGCCAAGACCACGCCCCAGAACCTCACCCTTTTACGAGAGTTGCGGCAATTTCAAACCCTTGGATACCCGATCCTCCTTGGCCCTTCGCGCAAACGCTTTATTGGTGATGTCCTGAACCTGCCCCATCCCAAAGACCGAGTTTGGGGGACAGCGGCAGTTTGCTGCCACGCCATTGCTCAAGGGGTGGCAATGCTTCGTGTCCATGATGTGGCAGCCATGGTGCAGGTATGTCGGATGGCTGATGTGCTCTGGCGATCGCCCTAGGGGGACTCAAACCACTTGAGGACACCAACGGCTATGAGAAAAAGACTCGCCAAGCCCTCTAAATAAGGGCCAAAGCGCAAGGGGGTTTGTTCGCGGAGTTGCTGCCCCAACCAAAAGCCACTGCCAATGCAAATCCAACTGGTCACTGTACTCGCTATCACTGCATCAACAATTGGTAGGCGCGCCAAGCCCGCAGCCACCCCTGTGGCAAAGTTCGTCAGGGTCAATGCTAAACCCAACAGCAGCGACTGGTAGAGCGTGAAGTCGTAGGCATAGTCAAGAATTGGTAATAAGTTCGGCTTTGTTGTTTTAGAGGGATGATTCAAGTTGAGCAACACTCCCCCTAGTGCTGATGCCCCCATCGCCATGAGTAAGCCACTGCCAAACTGCTGTGCCCAAATCAATGGCACATACTGCTGCACCCACCCACCCAAACCCATGGCCAAAAAGGTACTACTACCAGAAAGAGCTGCAATCAAGGCATTGCCCAGCCAACCTATGCGATACCGGCGCAGACCATAGCTAACGGCCACGCTAAAGTTATCCATATTGGTGGCAAAGCCAAAGAGTAGGGAGGTAATCGAGACTGGGAGCATTATTTTAAGAAAGCCCTCAAGAATTCACCCTAAGCATAAGCTATTTCTAAGGGCAAAGATACGTCTCAACTCAGATATTCTTGGGGAGCGATCGCAAATTTTCTGGGCGGGTGCATATCCCTAACAACAGCAATGGATAACAAGATGTACACCCTTATGAGGTCGGAGTATGCATCTGCTCCAAGAACTCCTGCAAAATCTTGAACTGGGTACCCCCCAAACCTTTGGTGCCATGACACTCTTTCCCCTGCTGCACTCGATCGCAACCGAACCGGACTATTGGACACTGACAGAGGCAATGAGTCAAAACCTGCTGAAGATTACCGAGGTGTCCGCAGGGGGGCATGTGCCTGAACTCCTGTGTCGTAATTTGGGCGATCGCTCGGTGCTGCTTGTGGATGGGGAAGAACTCATCGGTGCCAAGCAAAACCGTATTCTCAACCTCACAGTACTAGTGCCTGCCCACACCGATCCGAAAATTCCGGTCTCCTGTGTTGAACGGGGTCGCTGGCACTACCGCTCCCATGAGTTCACTGCTGCCGATCGCGCCTACCATGCCACAGGGCGTGCCAAGAAACTCCGCTATGTTACAGAATCGTTGAAATTCAGGTGAAACCGCCTTGCGAACCAAGGGGAAATTTGGGCGGATGTGGATGACCATCTGCTCTTCTTTGCTTGCGAGTCCTTCACCGATGCCCTCGCTGATGTTTATGAAAAAGAAGCCCACTCCCTCGATGAGTACGTCCAAGGGTTTCGGGCGATCGCCCAGCAGATCGGCGCTCTGTTTGTGGTTCACAGTCAAATTTTGGGCTTGGAACTGTTTGACTTTCCTGCCACCTTTGCCAAACTGCTGCCGAAATTCAGCCGTAGCTACGGTCTTGAGGCCCTTAAACCCTCTCCTTCTCCTCGTTCAGCAGTTACGACTGCCGATGCTAAGGCTTTTTTGAATACAGTGGCGGCTGCCACAACTGAAACCTTTGATACCCTTGCCGAGGGCACCGATGTGCGGCTCACCCATCCTGAAGTCATTGGTAGTGCCCTTGTGGCCAAGGGGCGGGTAGTGCACTTGAGCGCTTTTCCCACCGAAATTGCTCAATCTAAGCCCTGCCAGTATGCTTGGAGGGACTAGATATAGTCTTAGGGGCAATTGCTGCGCCCCGGTGCCGGCACACACAAGTCCCATTCAGCATTGAAGGGTTCGTAGCCGAGAGCCACCCCCGCGCGTTCTGCTTGGTAGCGCACCTCCTCAAAGCAGTCAAAGCCATCGGGGCGCACCGCAATAATAATGTACTCGCGATCGCTCTGACGGCGGAGGTTGGCCAATAAAATCGCCAGTGGGGAGGTGGGTTTGGCCAGATCGGCTGCACGCACCAGCACCTTTCGGGGATGAATGATGACCCCCTCGCGACGGCACTCTAGATAGCGGGGGGTGCGCCCGTCATTTTGGGCATTTTCCCGTGCCAAAATTTGCACATTGGTGCGTTCGCGCCCAAGACTACTGGCACTGATGACCACCACTAGTAGGATCAGCGTGCCAATGGTGCAGGCCAAGATCGAGAGAAAGGGAAATAAGTCCAGTTGCAAATGGTGGGATTGACGCCGCCGCACAGCCTGATGCCTTACATAATTTTGGGCACACGGAAAAAGTCATCCTCGCGATCCGGGGCGATCGCCAGTAAGTCCTCAGGATTCGGCCAAGGTTCCAACACATCGGGACGGGTCACATTACTGACTTCAATCGCACGGGTTGTCGGCGGAATATCTGTGACATCCAGTTCACTCAGTTGATTCACATAGTCAAGGATGCTATCTAGTTGCTGGGTCAGGGCTTCAATCTCACTTTCATCAACGGCGAGGCGAGCCAAATGAGCGACCTTGCGCACATCCTCTGCGGTAATGACTTTTGTTGCCATTTGTGATCCTTTAGAAATAGACATCTATATTGGAGCGGCCAGTGGTTTTCAGCCAGTTTTGCGCCTCGATGTAGTTATTGGGTGCCAGTTGAATCGCCCGTTTCCAGTAGTCTGCGGCGCGATCGAAGAGTTGTTCAGCCTCCTCTGAGCGCTGCTGCTCTTCTGCCTGTGTCCCCAAGTAGTGGTAGATCACTGCGATATTATTAAGGGCTTGGGGCATGCGGGGATTGAGTTCAAGGGCTTGGTGATAATATTCCAGTGCCTTCTCATGATCGCCATTGCTGGCGTGGATCAGGCCAATGTTGTAGAGAATGTAGCTGCGATCGTTGGGGTCTTCCTCTAGTTCTAGGGCTGCTTGGTAGTTCTCCAGTGCCTCAGCATATTCCCCGTCCGCTTGGGCAGACATGCCATCGCGATAATAGGCAAAGGCGGTTTTTGACTGCGAACTGGTGGGCAAGACCTTGAGAATGAGGTCAGCCATGACCGTAAAGGTTTTGTCAATAAAATTGTCGTTCCGTTGCGATCGCGGCATAGGGCTTCCTTGAACGGTCTCTTGCTTAGTGTATCAAAAGCACCCCTAGCGATCGCACCCCTAGCCAATGCCTAAGATTTGTAGCGTTCCACCAAGAAGCCCCTAACCCAGACCTAAGATCGTCATACAGCCTTTTTCTAAGATGTGGCGTGTACGAATGAGGAAAGCATCCTATCCTCCAGCAGTTTCGACTGTTTTCAGCGCGTGCCATCCTTGGGAAAAGGGCTGTAGTGGCCATCCATGCCGTGATGCTCACCAGATGTTGGGAGTTTAAGATTTATGATTGAAAATATTCTATTGGCAGACTCAGGAACTGGACAATCCGAACAAATGCTCAAGTCGCTGATGGAGTTGCCAGCGATTCAACGGGCTGCCGTTACAGTATTGCACGTGATTCCCCCGAAAATTACTGCCGAGGAGATGGCCGAACAACGTCAAGCAGGTGCCAAACTCCTAGCGGAAGCCGTTGCCCGACTGCACCTTGACCCGGTGATTAGTGTCAATACCATGCTGCGGGAGGGGGATCCCAAAGATACAGTGTTGCATGTGGCCGATGAAATCAATGCTGACTTGATCATCATGGGATCGCGGGGACTCAAGCGACTGCAATCCATTCTCGAAAACTCCGTCAGCCAGTATGTGTTTCAACTGTCTTCCCGACCGATGTTGCTGGTACGCGATGACCTCTTTGTGAAGAAAATCAACCGCATCATGGTAGCGCTCAATAATTCTGCCGCAGCCAAAGCCTCCTTGGACTTAGCAGTGCGCCTGATGGAGGGGGTCAAGGGCGGTAAACTCATTCTTGCCCATGTCAACCCTGACCTCAAGGGACATGCTGATACCCCCAGCACGGCTGCTGAAAAGGATCCAATTCTTGCGGAAGCGGCAACGGTGGCCAAGCAGCGGGGTGTGGAATACCAGTGTGTCCTGACTACCGGCAAGCCCGGTGAAGAAATCTGCCGCATTGCTGCTGATACCAATGCCGATCTCCTCGTTCTGGGTTCCCCGGATCGGCGTCCGTCGATCGCCCGCAGTTTACCCGACTTGGATCGCCTCTTGGGCACTTCCCTTTCTGACTATGTGCGGGTCTATGCCGAGTGCCCCGTGCTCTTTGTGCGACAGTCGGAAGCGTAGTCTCGTCTAGCGGCGGTGAACTTTTTCGATGATCTGCGCTGGCAGGGCGATCGCCAGTGGCGACAATTGGGTGAAGCCCTTGAGTACACCTTTCTCCAACTCTTTCGCCAGCAAACGGAGCCGTTTTGGGAGGACTCCCCCTCCTTAGAGGCATGGCTACGCTGGTTCTTTCAAGGGGTCTTGCTCGTTGGCCTTGGGTTCGCCCTGTATTTCCTAGGGCGCAGCCTGTGGCGATGGTGGCAGCGGCGATCGCCTTCCTCCTCAGCGACACCCCTTTCTACCCTTGAGGAGCGCCCCAGACCCGTGGAGGAATGGTTGGAACTCGCCCAAAACCTACAATTGGCGGGAGACTACCGAGGAGCCTGCCGTGCCCTTTATATGGCTTTGCTCTATCGGTTGCAGGAGGCGGGCTGGCTGCGGCTTGAGACCCATTGGACGAATGGCGACTACCTGCGGGAATTGGAGCGGCTCTTTCAACTGGGGGAGCGATCGCCAGCCGTGCGGCGGTGTATTCAGCACCTCTTTCAAGTTCACAGTCGCAGTTACTATGGCGGCGAAGCCGTGGATGCCCAAACCCTAGCCACCTGTCAAGCGGCCTACTTTGAGGCAGAACCCTTTCTGCGGGAGACCCAACAATGATCTCAATTAACCGCCGGCAGGGGGTGTTCCTCGCCTTGGCTGTCCTTGTGTTGCTGGTGGTCGGTCTCCTGATGCTGGCGGTGGCTCCCAGTAGCCGCGCTGGCTCCTCCTTTGATACCTCCCCTTGGGGCACCCAGCAATTCTATGCCTACCTAGAGCAGCAGGGGTTTCGGGTGGAGCGCTGGCAGCGGAACTATAACAACCTCAGGGGCAAAGGGCACGTTCTCCTTCAAATCAGTAGTCGTCCCATCGGTTGGCCACCGTCCCTTGTGGACTGGTTGGCACAGGGCAATACGCTGGTGCGTTTTTACTGGCATGGCGAACCCACGGCAGCCCCCTTTGCGGCACGGCTCTCAATGCCCCAAGGCAATGTGTTAGTTGAAACGCGCCGCCGCGTTCCTTTCCAGCAGGGCGATCGCCCCCTCCTCAAGGATGATCAGGGTTTGATTGTCTATCTCAAATACGCCAACAATCTCCATAATCATGAACAGCGCGTTCTTGGGGTCTATCCTTGGTTGGTCGCCAATGCCTATGGCAGCGAAACGGGTCTTGCCAACTTTGCGGTTGTGGCTCAGCTTTTGCAGGAGGTGGCCGAACCGGGGGAAACGATATACTTTGATGAATGGCTGCACGGCTACCGCCAACGCACTCCAGAGGATGTGGTCAGTGAGACGGTGCCTGCAACCCTCTTCGACTACTTCAGTCGTACCCCTTGGTTGGCTGTGGGCTTGCAATTGGCCCTCTTGTTCCTCTTTTTACTATGGCAACAAAGTCAACGTTTTGGCCCGCCCCTATTGGAAAAAGAACCTATCGCCAGTAATAGTGCTGCCTACATTGAAGCCCTCGCAGGTGTTCTTGAGCGGGCACAGCAGCGGCAGTTTGTCTTAGAACAGCTTCAAGATCGCTTTCGATACGATTTAGCCAACCAACTCGGTCTTGCCGCCAATCCTCACCATCCGCCTGGGGATTCAGAACTCATTCAAGCATGGCAGACCGCAACGGGGCGATCGCCCAACTCCCTGCAAGACCTCCTCAGTATGTACCACAGCATTGATGATGCTCAGTTACTTAAATGGCTAGAGCAGGCCGGCAGTGCCCTACAGGCTCTGAAAAGGGCTGTCTAATGCTCTAGCCCTTCGGCTTTGTCCTCACACACACGGGTCCATTGACAAGGGTTTGGCAAGCCAAGCGATAATTCTCTGGCTTACGGCGGAGCCTGCGTTCTTCCACTGGTGTGCGGGGTGAGAGATTTTCCATGCCCTCGACGATCTCAACAATACAGGTGCCACACTGGCCATAGCCCCCACAATTCAAGAGCTTGCCCTTGAGGGTGTAGAGGTCAACCCCCGCTTCCATTGCTTTTAAGCGCAGATTCGCGCCATTGGCAGCAATAATTTCTTTGTTTTCGTTAACAAACTTAATATTTGTGGCCACAAATTCAGCCTTGCTTGCCATAGGAACCTACGCTAGTTACCATTCTTAATACATTCTCATTTTGGCAGAAAAACTGCCCAACCGTAGCTGAAGTTACGGGTAAATTGGCCGTTAAACTCTTAGTAGGGAAGCGGTTGTTACCGTGATCCGGCTGCTTAATAAAATTTGTTCATGCAAACGCTAAATTTTTGTATAGGAGGAGCGTAGTCAATGGGACTACCCTGGTACCGAGTCCACACTGTCCTGATCAATGATCCAGGGCGGTTGATTGCGGCCCACCTGATGCACACGGCATTGGTCGCCGGTTGGGCAGGGTCGATGGCTCTTTATGAGCTAGCTATTTTTGATCCCAGTGATCCCGTTCTCAACCCAATGTGGCGGCAGGGAATGTTTGTGTTGCCCTTCATGGCACGGTTGGGGGTCACGGGTTCTTGGAGCGGTTGGAGTATTACTGGCGAAACGGGGATTGACCCCGGTTTCTGGAGCTTTGAGGGGGTTGCCCTAGCTCACATCGTGCTCTCAGGTCTGTTGTTCTTGGCGGCCTGCTGGCACTGGGTCTATTGGGATCTCGAACTCTTCCGCGATCCTCGCACCGGTGAGCCGGCCCTCGACTTGCCGAAAATGTTTGGCATTCACCTGTTCCTTGCCGGTTTACTCTGCTTTAGCTTTGGTGCTTTTCACCTGACGGGTCTCTTTGGCCCTGGGATGTGGGTCTCTGACCCCTATGGCTTGACGGGCAGTGTTCAGCCTGTCGCACCCGAATGGGGACCCGATGGCTTTAACCCCTACAACCCCGGTGGTGTGGTTGCTCACCATATCGCCGCAGGCATTGTCGGTATTATTGCTGGTTTATTCCACCTGCTGGTGCGTCCACCCCAACGGCTTTACAAAGCTCTGCGCATGGGGAACATCGAAACGGTACTCTCCAGCAGTATTGCCGCTGTCTTCTTTGCTGCCTTTGTTGTTGCCGGCACGATGTGGTATGGTAGTGCCACCACGCCCATTGAACTCTTTGGTCCAACTCGCTATCAGTGGGACAGTGGCTACTTCCAACAGGAAATTAACCGCCGCGTGCAGGCCTCCCTCGCCAGTGGCGCCACCCTTGAAGAGGCTTGGTCGGCCATTCCAGAGAAACTAGCTTTCTATGATTACATTGGCAATAACCCCGCTAAAGGAGGTCTCTTCCGCACTGGCCCGATGAACAAAGGGGATGGGATTGCCCAAGCTTGGAAAGGCCATGCTGTCTTCCGCAACAAAGAGGGTGAAGAACTCTTTGTCCGTCGCATGCCCAACTTCTTTGAAAGCTTCCCCGTCATCCTCACCGATAAGAATGGCGTTGTCAAAGCCGACATTCCCTTCCGTCGTGCCGAGTCGAAGTATAGCTTTGAGCAACAAGGCGTTACCGTTAGCTTCTACGGTGGTGAATTGAATGGCCAAACCTTCACTGATCCACCCACCGTCAAGAGCTATGCCCGTAAAGCTATCTTCGGTGAGATCTTTGAATTCGATAAGGAAACCCTCAACTCCGACGGGATTTTCCGCACCAGTCCCCGTGGCTGGTTTACCTTCGGCCATGCAGTGTTTGCCTTGCTCTTCTTCTTTGGTCACATTTGGCATGGTGCCCGCACGCTGTTCCGCGATGTCTTCTCTGGGATTGATCCCGAACTGTCGCCGGAGCAAGTGGAATGGGGCTTCTACCAAAAAGTGGGCGATGTTACCACTCGCCGCAAAGAAGCTGTCTAGTCATTCCTAGGGGACTACTATGGAAACCATCACCTACGTTTTCATTTTTGCCTGCATTATCGCGCTGTTCTTCTTTGCCATCTTCTTCCGTGAGCCTCCTCGGATCACCAAGAAGTAGCCTCTGACCCATCAGCAAATAGGTCTTTAATACTTGACTTGCCGATCGCCCCTGCGGTCGGTTTTTTTGATTTTTATTTAATGTTCAGGAGGATGATGCCCGCCGCTTCCTGAATCTTTTGCTCCCGAAGTCACGGTTTCTGGTACAGTCTTTATGGCACGGTGGGATGGCCAAGCTTGTTGTCTGTCAATCGCTAAGGAGAAACCTCTGAGTACCCGAGTCATTATTGTCCGCCACGGTGAAAGCACGTTTAATGTCCAAGAACGGGTGCAAGGTCACAGTGATGCTTCTTCACTGACGGAGCGCGGTCACTGGATGGCAGCGCAAGTGGGTCTGGCTCTACGGGGCATTCCCATCCGCAAGATTTACACCAGTCCCCTAAAACGGGCACGGGAAACGGCAGAGGGCATCCATACCCAACTCCAAGATCCTGAACTCCAGCCACCCCATGCCCTTGAGCTGCTGAAAGAGATTGCCCTGCCAGCTTGGGAGGATCTGCCCTTTGCAGAGGTGAAGGCACGTTTTCCCGAAGACTATCGCCGTTGGCAGGAAGCGCCAGAGACCTTGATGATGAAAATCACGACAGAGAGTGGCGAAACGAAGGAGTTTTTCCCGCTCTTAGATCTCTACGATCGCGCGGGTCTGGTTCTGGAAGCACTGTTGGCAGCTCACGAGAATGAAGCAATTGTCATTGTTGGCCACAGTGGCATGAACCGTGCCCTCATTTGCACTGCGCTAGGGTTGGGGGTAAAAGGCTACTTGCGGCTGCAGCAGGCCAATGGCGGTATTAGCGTCTTAAATTTCAGCAATGGCTTGCGACAACCCGCGCAACTGGAAGCCCTTAACCTCACCAGTCATCTCAATGATCCCTTCCCACAGCCGCGTTTCAAGGAGCAAACGCTGCGCATCTTTCTAGTGCGCCACGGTGAAACGGACTGGAATCGCGAGGGACGCTTCCAAGGGCAAATTGATGTGCCTCTGAATGAAAATGGCCGTGCCCAAGCGGCGGCGGTGGCAGAATTTCTCAAGGAGGTGCCCTTTCACCATGCCCTCAGTAGTCCCCTGCTGCGTCCCAAGGATACCGCCTTAGCGATTTTGCAGCATCACCCCGATGTTGAACTAGAACTGGAGCCGGCGCTTGCGGAAATTAGCCACGGCGATTGGGAGGGCAAGTTTGAACCAGAGGTGGAGGCGGCCTATCCCGGTGAACTGGAACGCTGGCGCACTACCCCAGCCCTTGTGCAAATGCCCAATGGGGAAAACCTCCACCAAGTACGCGATCGCGTGGTTAAGGCCTGGGAACTATGGCTGAAGCGCTGGAAAGCCCATGCCCTCACCCCCCATAATGTCTTGGTCGTAGCCCACGATGCCACCAATAAGGTCTTGCTCTGCCACATTGTTGGTCTGGACATTGAAAACTTCTGGCTCTTTAAGCAGGGGAATGGTAGCGTCACGGTGATTGACTATCCTCTGAAGGGGGGACTGCCGCGATTGCAGGCGGTAAATATCACCACCCATTTGGGGGGCGTGCTGGATCGGACAGCGGCGGGAGCCTTGTAGGGCATGGTGTGGCGACTGTTGCAACAGGTGCGGCTGCTGGATCCGGTCAACCGCCAAGATGAGCGCGCCAATGTGCTGCTCGCAGAGGATCAACTGGTGGCGATCGCTCCCCAAGAGATCCCCACGGATACAGAAGTCATTGATGCCTCAGATTGGGTGCTGGCGCCCCCCTTGGTGGATCTCTACAGCCACAGTGGTCAACCGGGCTATGAGGCGCGAGAAACCCTTGAGACACTGTTGGCCGCTGCCGCTGCCGGGGGGGTGCAGCATTTAACCCTCTTACCGACGACAGAGCCTGTGATTGACACCCCTGCTGTGTGGCAAGCGCTGCAACAGGCGATACCGACCACTGCTTGGTCACAGGTGCGGGTTTGGGGGGCACTCACCCAAGGGGGCAAGGGGGCAGCTCTAACTGATTTAGCGGAACTAGCCGCCAGTGGGGTAGTTGGCTTTTGTGATGATCGGGGGTTGACCCATTGGCCGTTGGTACAGCGGGCGCTGACCTATGTCCAGCCCTTGGGAAAACCGGTGGCTCTTTGGCCCTTTGATCCGGCCTTGGCTGCCAATGGCGTGGCGCGGCAAAGTGGGGTGGCCATTCGCTTGGGGTTGGTGGAGCAACTCGTCTGCTGTGAAACGATTCCCCTATTGGCGATTTTGGAACTGGCGCGCAGCGTCTCAACGCCGATTCACTTGATGCGTCTATCCACAGCTCGCAGTGTGGAGATTCTGGCCAAGGAAAAGCCCGCACATGTCAGTGCCAGTGTGTCTTGGCTGCATCTCCTGTTTGAGGTTGAGGATTTGGCCAGCTACGATCCGAATCTCCGCCTTGACCCTCCCTTGGGCACAGCGAGCGATCGCCAGGCGCTCATTGAAGGACTGAAAACGGGCGTCATTGAGGCGATCGCCATTGACCACACCCCCTTGCTCTACGAAGAAAAAATGGTTTCTTTTGCCGAGGCACTCCCCGGCGCCATTGGTTTGGAATTAGCCCTACCCGCCCTCTGGCAGGAACTCGTTGCCAAGGAATACCTGAGTGCCTTGGTTCTTTGGCACGCCCTGAGTACAGCACCCGCGCGCATTTTGGACATTGAGCCACCCCGCCTCGAACTGAACAGTCGTAACTTTGTGCTCTTTGATCCGACCGTGACGTGGACAGTGACGCACCAAAGCCTGCGATCGCGCGCTAGGAATACGCCCTTTTGGCAGCAATCTCTGCGGGGTCAACTGGTGCCCTTTTCGCCAAGCATGAACTCTGGCCGCACCCACTGATCAAACTCCTCAGCCGTGAGGTAGCCCAATTCCACCGCCGCTTCCTTGAGGGTTTTACCCTCGCTATAGGCTTTTTTGGCGACGGCTGCGGCCTTGTCATAGCCAATGTGGGGGTTCAAGGCCGTCACTAACATGAGCGATCGCTCCAAGTGGCGCTGAATTTGCTCCCGATTGGGTTCAATGCCTACGAGGCAAAACTCTGTAAAGGCTTGACCAGCATCACTCAGCAGTTTGATCGATCGCAGGACATTGTGAATGATGAGGGGCTTATAAACATTCAGTTCAAAATTCCCTTGACTGCCGGCGATTCCCACTGCGGCATCATTCCCCATCACCTGAACACAGACCATCGTTAGGGCTTCACATTGGGTGGGATTCACCTTACCGGGCATAATAGATGACCCCGGCTCATTGGCGGGTAGAATCAACTCCCCTAGACCACAACGCGGCCCCGATCCCAGCCAGCGAATATCATTGGCCATTTTCATCATCGCCGCTGCTAAGGTTTTCAGGGCACCACTGAGCATCACCAAGGGGTCGTGAGCCGCTAAGGCAGCAAAGGGGTTCTCGACTTTGCAGAAGGGATAGCCGGTCATTTGGGCTAATTCCGCGGCCACGCGATCGCCAAAACCCGCCGGCGCATTCAAACCGGTTCCCACAGCCGTACCGCCAATGGCTAAGGGATACAGATGCTGCAAGGCGTACTCAATATGGGCTTGACAGGCGGCAATTTGACTGGCGTAACCCGAGAATTCTTGGCCAAGGGTTAGAGGTACTGCATCCATCAAGTGGGTGCGCCCAATTTTAATAATGTCGGCAAAGGCGATAACTTTTTCCTGCAATACCGTCAGTAGGTGCCGCAGCATTGGCAGCAGGTGTTCGTGCAGGGCAATGACCGTGGCAATATGCATCGCCGTGGGAAAGGTGTCATTGGAGGATTGGCTACAGTTCACATGATCATTGGGGTGAATTGGTGTTTTGCTCCCTTTAACCCCCCCCGCCAGTTCAATAGCACGGTTGGCAATCACCTCATTGACATTCATGTTGGTTTGGGTACCACTGCCCGTCTGCCAAATCGAGAGGGGAAATTGATCATCCCAGCGTCCTTCAATGACCTCATCGGCAGCTTGAATAATCCATGCTGCTTTGTCAGCGGCTAACACCCCTAAATCGCGGTTGGCGATCGCGGCTGCCTTCTTTAGCCGTGCCATGGCATGAATGACCTCTAGGGGCATCCGCTCATGACCCATCGGAAAATACTTCAGGGAGCGCGCCGTCTGGGCACCCCAGTAGCAGTCCGCTGGTACCTCAATGGCACCGAGGGAATCGTATTCTATCCGAGTTGCAGTTGTCATGATTCAGTCATACCGAGGGGAAGAACCCATCTCTCATCATTGCAGAAGGAGCAGCAGTTGCAGCCCTTAAACCCTACTTTGACTACAGCGGGGATGCTGGGGAAAACGAGTTTAGCCGATCGCTCCCCTGTTAGCTCTGCTCAAAGGATTGACTCTTAAACTTGAGTGTTTTGCAATTCTCCATGACAGTACGCACGACGTTTTCTGGAACCCCTCTAGGAACCTCAGCTTCGATTTCTAGGGTAACTTTAACGGTTGCCCCATCCAAGGCAATCAGGTGTTGAATGACTTCGCTAGCGATCGTGGCCACATCTCGGTTTACCCGCAGTGGATCAAGCGCCACGTTCCCATAAAATCTGCGGAGGATAGGGGGAGAGGATTGAGGAGTGAGCGGTGAGGAGTGAGCAGTGGGGGAAACTGAGCTACTCTCTGCATTCTCTTTTCTCTCTTCTCGATTCTCTCTCCTCTCTTTATTGAGCTGTTCTTGAGCAACCTCTGGCTTTACCAGCAGGCTTTGGGGGCTAATGCTAGGGTTAATGCCCGTTCCCACTTGCAGATGGAGATATTTTCCTGTCTTCTCATCAAAGCCTTCGGCATAGGCAAAGTGATCTGCCCACACCGTTGAAGCCACGCCACTGCGCACTGCCTCTAGAAGAACAGATTGATTTTTCAACCGCGGTAGATAGAGATACTGCGTCAAACATTCCCACATGCGTTTGAGATCAATGTGGGGGGTGTCACGCCAGAGATATTTATCCAGTGCTTCAAGTCGCAGATTAGTGGCGGAGTAATTTGGTAATAAATCCCCTTCATGCACAGCTTTGTGGCTGGCTTGCCCAATGGGGGAGTCCTGCCCTTGTAATCGGGTTTCTTTCCACTCAATTTCTCCTTGGGCATCAGGTTGTTGGGGAACTAGAAGCCACTGATAGGTATCAACGAGAATAGAATCCACATCGCGATCGAACTGGCTCAACTTGGTCTCTGCTTGTTTGGTCTGGAAGGTATCCAAGTTAAGAATGTCTTTTTCAGCAACGATCGCTCTCCAAGCTAGGTATTGAGCGGTATTGCGTTCTAGGTTTTCCAGCTTGGCTTTATCGGCTGCTAGAAAAAGCAGGGTATTTCTGTAATAGCGGGGGCTGCTACCCCTGTAGTTGAGGGGATCTTCGAGCCATTGGCGGGCAGGGCTGTCAGGATGACCTCTGCTGTGAGCCTGTTGGGGATGCAGAACCACCAGCCGAACCCCTTGAGTACAGTCGTCGGGAATATCCGCCGTGGATTCGGGAGCAACATGGACAGCACCGAATTCGCCCCGATTTTTATCAGCTTTGAGTCGTCTGATGATCTCTGCCCAAACAAGCTCGCGATCGCTGAGGATTTGCTCTGCTCGTTCTTGGGCAGTGCGGTTAACGTTGGGTTGTGTGGAAATCCAGTAGCGTTTGCTTTCGTCCACATAGAGGTAAGTCGCGCGATCCGTCAAATAGCGCAGGGCATCGCCAAAGGTGGCAGGGGCTTCACCGGGTTGTACACAGCCCAGCTTGATGCGGCGATCGTCGATGCCTCGGTTGGCAGCACGCAGCGTGGGGGCAGATCCCATGTAAATGGTGCGAGCAACACGGCGGCAGGCAGAGTAGCGCCCTAGGTTGGGGTTTTGGCGATCGAGGGTCAGAGGTAGGGAATTGGCGCCATCCACATCCTTGTCGATGACAGGCAACCAATGATCTTCCAGGTAGCGGGTCAGTTCCGACTGTACCTGCTGGTCATCCATCGGCACATGGGCAGGCATAATCATCAAACTGCGGTCTTCCCGCTCCCACAGGCAATGAATTACTTTAGCCATCAGACGCAGCACGCCGCGGGTGCGTTGAAATTTGTCAAGAGTGGACCAATCAGAATACAAGCGATCGAACAGTTCCGGATGAATGGGATAGGCCGCTTCTAGGCGACGTTTGTAGTCGGCTTCTTTACACTCGCCGGGAAACTCTTGGCTTTGGTTGCGGTACATCTCCATAAAAGCTTTGACAACCGCATCTCGCTGCACAAACAAATTGGGGTCGGTAATGGGCTGAAACAGACGGCGGCGGACAATTTCAAAGCTTTCTTCCGCACTCGCCGGACGCCAAGGGGATTCCACCCGACCGATGGCATTTTTGAGTCGATCCAAGGCTTCTTTACCCCGATCGCCCCCAATCTCAATATCGGAAGAGGGGATACTTACCACCAGTAGGGTATCTTTAGCATTTTTAGCCGATTCACTCAAAGTTTGGGCAAAGGTGAACTGGGTATCAAAGCTACCCCCGGCCAGATCGCTGTGCTCATGCAGTTGCCGCGCATAGGATACCCATTCATCAATCAGAATCAAACAAGGGGAAAAGCGATTGAACAGCACCTTGAGGGCATCACCGGGGTTGGTGGAGGTCTCATCCGCTTGCCGCACCAGTTCATAGCCCTCGGCTCCACCCAATTGCCAGGCCAGCTCCCCCCAAAGGGTTTTAATCAAAGGGCGATTTTGGCGCTAGTGTTCCGGTCTGTAGAGAGGGATGCCGCTGGGCTGGAGTTTGTTGCCTACTAAAACTGCGATATTGACATTCTCAGGGGGCTGACGGATGCCAGTCGCCTGAAAAATAGACTCTGTTCCCGGCAACAGACCCTCACCCCCAGAGGGAGAGAGGGGGGAAGAGAAAAGATGGTACAGGGAAAGCATGGCATGGGTTTTGCCGCCACCAAAGTTGGTTTGCAGCTCAATGACAGGATCACCGCCCTGACCGCTGAGCCGTCGCAGGGCATTGGCAAGCAGTTGTTTTAGTCCTTCGGTGAGGTAGGTACGGCGATAGAATTCGGCGGGGTTGCGGTACTCGTCAGAGCCTTCGTCTAGATAGACCTGCCAGAGATCGGCGGCAAATTCGGCTTGTTGAAAGCGACCGGAGGCCACATCAGGGTGGAGGGTGGCAATTTCCCGCCAAGGCTTGAGTCCAGCCATAGGCTGCCCTTCCGTGGGTGTGGTCGTGGTGCGGCGGGTAATATTGCGCGCTTGCTCTTCAAACCGAATGCGCAATAATTCTTGCTTTTGTTTATCAACTTCGGCAGCTTGGGGGGCAGAAATGGCGCTGAGCAGGCGAGTGATACTGTCGAGGGCGCGGTAAGCATCATCGGTAGAAAACGTATTGGTATGTGCCCATGCGTTTCGGGTTTCTCGTAACTCACTAACGAGTGCCCGTTCTGCTCTTCCTAATGTTTTCTTAAAAACATCGTGCCATTTTTCCCAAATCACAATTAAAACAGCGGATACATCCCTTTGAAGCACTTCTTCAGAGCTTTTGTTTTGGTTATATTCAGGCAGGCATTGAGCAACCTCTTGCAACCAGCGATCGCCATAGCTTGCTTTCATTTCCCGTTCAACAAAGAGATAAAGCCCTTCAAGGAGTAAATTCAGGGCGCGTCCGACTCGTTCATAGTTACTAATGCTCATGGGTGGGTTTGGAGAGTAAAGCCTGATAAAGCTATGATAACCTCGGTTCAGGATAAGAGAAATGCTAAATTTTACCTTCACCCCAGCTTTCTCCCATTCAGGGAGAGGGAGCTAGACTTTAGGTTTTGTTAAACTCACAGGTTATGATAACTAATCCCAAATCAGGGTTAAATCCATCACGAAGTTGGGTAATACGGGTTCTCCAGGAAGGCAAGATGGATGTTCTAAAAGTTGAACGGCTTGTCCGGGTTGATAGCAATAAACTGTTTGGGTTTCGGGAGCAATTAACCAACCCAACTGAGCACCATTACTTATATACTCCTGCATTTTGGCTTGGAGAAAAGCAAGGTCGTCGGTGGGGGATTGGAGTTCTAGGACAAAATCGGGACAAATGGGAGCAAATTTGCGACGTTGTTCTGGGGTTAGCTGTTCCCAGCGGCTTTTTGCAATCCAAGCGGCATCGGGAGAGCGAATGGCTCCATTGGGTAAGGCAAAGCCAGTAGAAGAATCGAAAACTACACCCAGGCGCATCTGACGATTCCACTGCCAGAGTTGCCCCAGCAAGTCAGCATTTTGGTATCCGGTTTCACTGCCGGCAGGTGCCATAGCGATCAATTCTCCTTGAGCGGTGCGTTCCAACCGTAGGTCGGGATTGCTACGACACAGTTGCTCGAAGACTTCATCGGTGAGTTGAAGGGTGGGGCGTAGGTTCAGGGCAATCATGGGTTTACTCTGATTATCTTTGGTTTGCAGTTTTTTTAGCCCTAGAATATGCCTACAATTGTAGGCTAATCTGCGCAGATGTTTGCATACTTGCGGCTAGGCGGGTAATTTCTGCCCAAGAACTCACAAGAGTGTTGTAAGCTAGAGCCTCTTGGCTCCACCCTTTGCGATCGCACAAACTATACAGCCGATAAGCCAAGTCACGGGCAATCATGGCCCGATCGCCCAATTGAGCAAAAAGTTCGGCGGCGCCGGTTTCCCCTTGTTTGTCCAAAAGTATGGATGAGCAGTTGGGTGATCAGCCAGTTGTTTCCCTCACCCCCGACCCCTCTCCCACGTGGGGAGAGGGAAGAAGATATGCCCTGCTCCTCCCTCGCCCTTGGGGAGAGGGCTTCCCGTTTGATCAACCGCACTTTGCCGCCCTTGGCTTCCACGATGCCGGCTTCGACCATGCCCTGAACAGTGGTGTTTTTGGCTTTGCTGAGGGTTTCGGCATCGCCATAGGCGCCTGCGTTGAATTGGTGTTGCTCAAACCAGGTGAGTGCCCAGCGGGTGTCGCTGTCGAATTCGCCTTCTTGTTCGGTGAGGTATTCGTCGAGGGTTTGGTTGATCAGTTGCAGGGCGGTGCGGACACGCAGGGGGGTGCCATTGTTTTCCAGGACGGCGGCATAGCGAGAATAGACTGCCATCCCCGGCCCAATGCTGGCTTGGGCAAGGTCAACGGGGGCAATGTTGCCCTGCTGGAGGGTACGCAGCGCTTTGGGCAGTTCGCGTTTGAGTTCGGTGAGGAATTGGCGACGGGTGATTTTGGGGGCATCCGCAGGGCGGGGACGGCAGACAAGGACAATGGAGGAGGAGAGGGCGTTGGTGCCAGATGCGACCATGCGATTACTCATTTCACTGCGCATGGGCCAGGTGCCGTCAATGGTAAAGCCAGATTGGATCAACCCTTCCAGCATCGTTTCCCAACCGGTGGAGGCTCTGCCCTCACCCCTAGCCCCTCTCCCAGAGCGGGAGAGAGGAACTAGAGGGTCGTCTATGTCTGCTTCTCCTCCTTGCTGATCGGGGGATGAGGAGTCTTCTTCTGTTTGTTTGAAAGCGTAGTAGATGGTGGTGGGGTAGTCGGCACGAGTAATTTGGTTGATGCGTTGAAACGCTTTGCCCAGACCCGTTTCAAAAAATTCCCTCGCTTTTTCTCTGCTGCCACCAAAACGATAGGGCGTGGCGACCAATTCTTGAGCTTTGGGAACGAGCAAAGTGCTGAAGAGATCGGGATAAATAGAACTGAGAGAACGCCGCAGCCAGACATAGAAAAAATCTGCTAAGTCTGCGTAACCGATGTTGTCGTAATAGGGCGGGTCGGTGGAGATGAGTTTGGGGGTGGTGTCGTGGGGATGGGGGGCGGTTGCGTCATGTTGGGTAGCTTTTGCATAATTGTTTGGATATGCTCTATCCAAAACTTTAATAATCCATTCAATGGCACTATTAAAGTTACCAGTCGAATCACTGAATGGATTTGCTTCTGCAAAATCCCATACCATCGGTATTGCTTGACGACCAAAAACATGTTCAACTGCTTCTCTGGTGCTATCCCAAACAACAAGAGCCGCCCATTTATCAGCACTTCGATCGACAGCAAACGCCAGATAAGTCGCGATCGCCTCTCCATAGGCTCTTGCCCCGGTGCCGCCCTCATGCAGAGGCACATTGTCATCGGGTAGGCCAGCGGCAATGGCATCCTGAGTCGCCTTTTCCCGTGCTTCCCCCACCAAATCGCTGAAGGTGGTAAGGGCAACCAATTGACGCGGGGTGAAGAGATCGGCGTGTTTGGTCATGCCGTAAAGTGGTGCATTGATAACCCCAGATTTACAAATAAGCTCTGTATCCGGTTTCCAAGTGGGTTGTGCTGAATTAGCAATGGCTTCTTGTTCCTCTGTGGGTGCCAGATACACCCGGCCATTTTGACCCTCGGCGACAATGGCCATCAATTGCTGTCCCATGCGTCCGGCGCGGCCTTCTTGGCGTATATATTCCAACGGCACAGGTGTTTCGCAGGCGATGCAGCGTGCCCCTTTGCGACCTGCCGTTCCTTCAGGGGCTTTGCCTTGGCCTGATTTGACGACGAATCGAACCTTTACCCCCTCACCCCCAGCCCCTCTCCCACCAGGGGAGAGGGGAGTCAGGGTTTCTTCTTGTCCCTCTTCTCTGTTGATGGGATGGGGGTGGCGATCGATAACTGGCTCGACCCAAGCTTCTTTCCCCTTCTTCGTCGAAAGCTGAAAACTCCGTACCAAGGGCATCTGGCAGCCACAGGCGGGGTTGGGGCATTTGACCGTTCTTGCCCATAGCCAAGCGATGACGGTGAGGGATTCGGCCCCCTCACCCCCGGCCCCTCTGCCACGAGGGGAGAGGGGAGTTGAACTGGAAGTAAGGAAATGGGATTTAATGAGGTGGAGGCAAGCCGCAAGATCGGTTTCCACTGCCTCAGCCCTCAGACGCACGAAACGCAAACCCAGAGACTCTAATAAGCGCTGACGCTGCCGATCGAGGGCTTGCTGTTCCTCGGAGTCATGAATGGAGCCATCTACCTCAACAATCAAGCGTTCTGCGGCACAGAAAAAATCCACAACAAACGCCCCAATGGGCTGTTGCCGTCTAAACTTGCGTCCCTCCAGTTGTCCATTACGAAGAGCTTGCCAGAGAATCTCCTCACTGCGAGTTTGCCGTTTACGCAGTTGGCGAGCGATCGCTGTCATTTGTTTACGCAACGCCTCAGAAATCTCCCAACGCTCTTGCTCCCCTTCTCCCCTAGTGGGAGAAGGGGTTGGGGGATGAGGGGGAGTATGCGGGAACGGCAATTCCCCGCCAGTGGGAGCAGGGGTTGGCGGATGAGGGGGAGTATGCAGCAATTCCCCGCCAGTGGGAGAAGGAACCAGGGGATGAAGCGAACCATCGGCCGATCGGATCACCCTCACCTGCGGGTACAGATGCCCAATCCCCTTAAATGCCTCATCGCGCATCCACTGCCCGTAGTAGCGCACATCCGCCGCCAGTCCCTGTGCCCCATACCAGCGATTCAAGCTAGTCTCAACTCCCCCTCGCCCCTTGTGGGCGAGGGGGCTGGGGGGTGAGGGATTCTCTCGACCTTGGGGAGAGGGGTTTAGGGAGTGAGGGCGATCTTCCGGATTCACCGGAGCCTGATCCTTAAACCTTGGCGGAATCTCAATCAATGCCTTATTAATTAACACCGCCACCGGATTCAAATCACTGGCATGGGCTTCTAGCCCCAAGCGCTGCGCCTCCAACGGGATCGACCCACCCCCCGCAAACGGGTCATACACTGGCGGGGCATACTGGGCAATGTAGTCCCGCACGGCATCTGGCTTTGTGGGTGGTTCCTCGCCCCGTTCCCACGCTAGACACCGCGCAATCTCCCGTTGGGCTGCCTCTAACACGCCCGATTTCGGATCATTGATGTCATCCCACGACACCAGCCCTCGGACGACCTGCTTCTGATTCCCTTTCTTATCCGTTTCCGTCTCAATCCGTCCCAAAATATCAAATAGCCGCTGCCGTTCCCGCGTTTGGTCTGCCTCGGTGGGGAACTTATCGGGCCAGCTACTCGGATCATCGACGAGCGAAGCCCATAGGACGGCACGACAGGCGGCTAGGGGGCGGCGTGCCCACCAGAGATGGAGGGTGCTGGGGTGCCCATGGCGGATGGATTTTTCGCGGGCAGATTCCATGTTGATGGCTTCTAGGGGCAGGGCGACTTCAATGAGCTTTTTGCGGTAGGGCATAGGAGGAACTATAGAGACAATTTGAATAGCTGCTGCAAGACCGTTTTCACAGCGGTGGCATCGCGATCGCTTAGCTGGCCAATGCTTTTGAGAATCATCGAATGATCTAACGTAAATAGCTTCATTCTAATTATTGAGGGTACTTGTAACCCAGTCGAACTCAGATCTTGAATGAGCACATCCAAAGGCCAGGGGGAATGGGTAGCTGTGGTAATCATCGCCATAACACTGTGGCCGATGGGCGTATTGAAGCCCTTCTGATCTGACAAAACCAAGGCTGGTCTACGCTTCGTTGCCGTTCTATCTGTAAAGGGAAACGGTACCACGACCACATCAAACTGTTCTAACTGGTTACTCATAGATGGCTGTAGGCTAAGTCATCCGCTTCCGAATTCCACTCGATCAAGGTTGCTGCTACCGCATCGAGATAGTCGTTACCTGCGGCTGTTTCCAAGGGTTCGTTGTAGCGCAGCACAGTTCCTTGTGGGGGGGGGCTGACTTGCTCTGGCCGAGTTAATGGGTTCTCCTTCGGCTGCTCCAGAATAATGACTTCTACGGTATCACCAGTGTGAAAGGGTAATCCTTTCAGCACCAAGGTGCCATCCTCGATTAGAGTTGCTGTTAGCTTATGGGCATGCATAGGGTTCTCCAGGTGTCATAACAACAATATCCTTAGCCACGGGCAGATCTGCCAATACCCTATGAATAGCTATCGTTATCTCCCGCTTACTGGATAATTCTGGAAATACCACCAGCAGGTCAATATCACTGTCAGCTGTGGCTTCACCCCTAGCGTAGGAACCAAATAAGATGATTTTGAGTGGATGAAACTGCTCAATAATGCGATCGCACATCACATTTATCCAAGGGTTGAGATTTGCAATCAAAGCCATTGAGCCATATCCTTACGAGTGAACGGTTAATCTAAGGCAACATGCGATCGCCTCATAAATAGATTATCTCGACTGTATCTCCAGCGCGGAATGGGAGGCCTTCTAGTAGAAGGGTGCCATCTTGCTTTAGAGTTACCGCTAGTTTGTGAGCATTCATGCTAACCCTCCTTGAGATTATTTTTGTATTCTTGATGTGGGTCATAGCCATTGTCCCAAAGGTCTTGCCAGTTATAGTTGATGCTACTGGCGGCAAAATCTGGCTCCCGTTGAAAGGGCTGACGAATATAGCGCACCACACAGCCCTTGCCCTGCACCTGATAATCTCCACTCGCCTCACGCACGGCAAAGGCATCTCGTTCGGGGAAATTCTCATCCACAGGCACCTGTACCAGGGCCAAAATATAGCAATCGGGTTTATTCAGGGCGGTCAAAATCTCGTTTTTAGTGACGGTAACTGTTTCTGCCCCTTCGACCCGACCTTTCACCTCAATAAATCGGAGCCCCTCACCCCCAGCCCCTCTCCCACTAGGAGAGAGGGGAGCAGAGGATTCAATGTCATAGCCGCACTTCTGATCACTCACATCCCGCGGTTCATATCCCAGCGATCGCTCCATCGCCATAACGGCTGCGATTGCCGCTCGTTCTACCCGCGTAGTTTCCTTGGCAAAGATAGGGGGGGGTGATTCTCGTTTTCCCTGTAGCCGCTGCAATAGCCCCATCGGCACCACTAGCACCGCACCCACAACCACGGGTGGCAAGGGGGATAATCGGCGTTCCTGTTCCAATTCTGCTAGACACTTTTGCAGACGTGCAGCCAACTCGTCAGCTCGTTGTTGGGCTTTGGCAGAATTGAGCTTGGCATTGGCTTTGCCGGCTTGCTCTTGTAAACGCAACTCCGCCGCCCGATGATCCCAGTAGTTAATCTCTTTGGTCAGCCGATCTTTGACGGCTCTGATCGTCTTGTCAATGAGTTCTTCCTTTTGTTGGTGGATCTCTTGAAGATGCTCAGGCACAAGACGGCAAGCCGCATAACTCATCGCGGTCTTCTCAATCTCATCTCCAGAGGGCAATTGATCCAGCAGCGGCGCCAATAGAGGTTTTTCAGTTTCCGCCAAGGGGCGATAGTCAAGGTAAGGTGCATAACCGGCGTTTCGAGGCGAGAGAAAAGAGGCAAGAGAAGAGGAAGATAAATGGAGGCTTTGTTGCTCACTTCTCTCTTCTCTGTCCTCACTTCTTCTTACCCGCATCTCCACATACTGCATCCGCCGCGAGACGACTCGCCGTTGCCCATCTCGCTCAACGCGGCCATCTTGGATAGCATGTTCCAAATAGACTAAAACTCTTATCTCTTCGCTGGGATCATTTTCGTCCACCAAAATTGCCCCTCGGCGCAAAACTTCCCGATACCGTTGCAGAATCAAGTCAATGGTAACACTCAGCAAAGGGTGACCGGGGCAAATAAATTCTGCCAAGGGCTTACCAGCAACACTCATCAAGCTTTTTTCAAAGCAAACCCTCTCATACCGTTTTGGAATTGCGGCACCCATGCCAATGAGACGGTCGCGATCGCGAATTTGCGTTGGGACATGGGTAATCTCATAGCGATTTGGTTCGCGGTGGCGAATGCTACCCCCTAGACGCTGAAATGCCTCTAGGAAAAAAGCAGCAATATAGTGAGGTTGCAGTTTGCGAGCTTCAGCCCGTTCCATTTCTTGGCGAATCTGTTGGACTTGACTGATGTCCATGGAATCACGAGCTAGTGCGCGTTCCTCTAGCAGTCTTCGTAGCCGGTTGATATCCAAGCGATTATCAATAATGGTTTCTAATTTTGCCCGCACCCGTGGCTTCTCACCATAGCGAATGGCCTCGATCATTAACTCCCGCAACTCCTTGCCAGCGATCGCCTTCCCCAAAACATCAAAAACTTTGCCCCCTAGGGCTTGGTGCTGAATTTCTAGCTTTTTCAGTAGGGCTAAATACACATCCCCTTCACGAGTTTCCTCAGCAACCAAATTCCACAAATGACACACTTCTGTTTGACCAATGCGATGGATTCGCCCGAACCGTTGCTCCAAGCGATTAGGGTTCCAAGGCAAGTCATAGTTGATCATCAAATGTGCCCGCTGTAGGTTAATTCCTTCTCCGGCAGCATCGGTCGCAACCAAAATCTGCACTGCTACATCTTGCTTAAAAGCTTCCTCAGCTTTTTTACGTTCTTCTCGCCCCATTCCGCCGTGAATGGCAACGACGGCTTCCTTAGAACCCAACAAATTGGTGATTTTATCAACTAGGTAGTTCAATGTGTCGCGATGCTCAGTAAAAATGACTAACTTACGCCGATGACCACCCGCATCAAACATTTCCTTCTGGTTTTGTAGGAGTTTGGATAATTCCTCCCACTTGCGATCTTGACCACTGCGCCACACCTTTTTTGCCAGTGCTTCTAGTTGACGCAGTTGCTGAATTTCCGCTTCCAGTTCAGCAATTGTTTGAGCAGCGGTTGCTTGATCAACGAGTTCTTCTTCCCATTGTTCCTGTTCTTGAGCAGATAAATCCTCCAGTGCCTCATCTGAATCATTTGAGCACATCAGAGAAGCAGGAAAAAAGAGCTGAGAAGCGTCCCTTGTTCTGTCTGCTCGCCGCGCAATTTTTTCTTCCCGCAGTCGTTTTTCTAGCCGTTCCCGCCGGCGGCGCAGGGATTCGTAAATTGCTTGGGTGGAGGAGGCAAGGCGGCGTTGCAAAATCGTCAAGGCAAAGCCCACAGTGCCTTTGCGACGATCACTCTCTAAGGCTTCTGCACGATTAAATTCTTCCCTGACGTAATCAGTCACTCGCTTGTAAAGAGCTGCTTCCAAATCCGACAGAAGATACTTTACGGTGTGTGCTAAGCGTTCTGGAAATAAAGGTCTGCCATCAAATTTGACTAAATCTTCTTTGACGACTCGCCGCATTAAATCCGAAGCATCGCAAGTGTGTACACCGTCTCGAAAGCATCCTTCAAAGCGATCGCCATCTAAAAGTGCCAGAAATAACTGAAAATCTTCTTCTCTGCCATTGTGGGGTGTTGCCGTCATCAGCAAAAAATGACGAGCGAGGGTAGATAGTAACTTACCTAACTTATAACGCTTGGTTTCTTTAATCTCGCCGCCAAAGAATGAGGCAGAAAGTTTGTGGGCTTCATCAACAACAATTAAGTCCCAATCGGTTTGTTTGAGCTTGGCTTGCAGGTCTTCATCGCGGCTGAGCTTGTCCAAGCGAGCAATCAGCAGGGGGATTTCTGTAAAGACATTGCCGCTACGAGCTGCTTCGATTCGGTCATTCGTGAGTATCTCAAAGGGCAGGTGAAACTTTTGCGATAACTCCTCCTGCCACTGCATTGTCAAACTACCCGGGCAAACAATCAGACATCGCTGTAAATCCCCCCGCATCAGCAATTCTCGAATCAGCAACCCCGCCATAATCGTTTTGCCTGCCCCCGGATCATCTGCCAAGAGAAACCGCAACGGTTGACGCGGTAGCATCTGGCCATACACCGCTGTAATTTGATGGGGTAAAGGCTCCACCAATGAGGTATGCACTGCTAGCAACGGATCAAATAGGTGCGCCAGTCGAATGCGGTGAGCTTCAGACACCAACCGCAATAATGCCCCGTCTCCGTCAAAACTCCAGCGGTGAGCTGCACTAACAATCTCCAAGGCGGGTTCACGATCGCGAAACAGCAGTTCTGTGTGAGGCTGTCCATTGACATCCTTATAGGTCAACTCAACAACGTCACTTCCATACCACGTTGCGTCAATCACCGTGACAGGTTGATTTGGGAGAATGCCTTTGACCGTTGTACCGCGGGTCAGGTCTTCAAGCTTTGCCATGGGTGCTGCGGTGGACTAAGAGGTTCCAGAGATAGCATCCCTTGCTTCCCACCCTGCTATGGGAAAAGGGAGGTCTTCAGAGACAGTCTAGAAAAGTTGGGGAAGAGTGGAGTCCTCACACCGTGGTTATGGTCATAGTAACTATATTATTGGCTAACTTACAACATTAATTAACTAAACAATGCGGTTAAGGGGGGCATGGCTACCTTATGGCTATTTTAGGCATGATATTTAGATACGTTTGAGACTAGCCCATGTCAGACTGTGATTGCCACATCGAAGCAAGAAACGCGGCGGAGCGCAAAACGCTGCGAACTGTGCTGCTCATCAACTTGGTGATGTTTTTTGTAGAGGTGACCACGGGCGTTCTTGCCCAGTCCACTGCCTTGATTGCTGATTCTCTCGATATGCTGGCTGACGCTCTCGTCTATGGCCTCTCCCTTTCTGCGGTGGGGCGATCGCTCAAACAGAAAACCCGTGCCGCAAGTCTGAGTGGCCTGTTTCAAATAACGTTAGCCGCCTTGATTTTGCTGGATGTTCTTCGTCGGTTTGTCAGCGGTAGTGCCCCAGAGGCGGATTGGATGATGGCGATCGCCCTCCTTGGGCTAGTAGCCAATACTTGCTGTCTGTATCTGATTGCCAAACATCGGCAGGGGGAGGTGCATATGCGGGCGAGCTGGATTTTTACCCAAAACGATGTCATTGCCAATATCAGCGTGATTGTTGCTGGGGGTCTGGTCGCCCTCTTTCAGTCTCCTTACCCCGATTTGATTGTTGGCTTTGGCATTGCTAGCCTCGTGCTTTGGGGCGGGATTCGCATTGTGCGGGATGCAAGGCAGGCAGTGATGAACACCCCTGTAGAATAGGTAGGGTTACCCTTTGGGAGAGGCTTTCTGTGAGCGCACCCGCGATCGCCATTATTGACTACGATATGGGCAACCTACATTCCGTTAGTAAAGCCCTTGATGTGGTGGGGGCAAGACCCTTAGTGAGCGATCGCCCCAGTGACATTTGTGCTGCGGATGCTGTGGTACTCCCCGGTGTGGGTGCCTTTGACCCCGCTATGACCCATCTCCATGAGCGGGAACTGGTGCCGGTCATTCAGCAGGTGATTCAGCAAGGCATGCCCTTCTTGGGAATTTGCCTTGGCCTCCAAGTCCTCTTTGAATGTAGTGAAGAGGGAACAGAACCCGGCCTTGGCATTTTTGCAGGTAAAGTCAAACGCTTTCAATCTGAACCCGGCCTGACAATCCCCCACATGGGCTGGAACCAACTGACCCTAACGCAATCAACCTGTCCCCTTTGGCAACATTTGCCGCCAACCCCTTGGGTGTATTTCGTTCACTCCTACTTTGTCGCCCCTGATGAGCCAGAGTTAGTGGCCGCAACGGTGCGCCATGGCCAGCAAACAGTCACGGCAGCGATCGCTCGCAACCATGTCTTTGCCTGTCAATTTCATCCCGAAAAGTCCGGCAAGATCGGCCTGCAACTACTCCGCAACTTTGTCACTTTGGTCAAACATCAGTAAGCATCCCGTTAGCAGCAGTAAAGATTCGCGCTAGCGATAACCATAAAAACGGGTGGCAAAGTTTTGCGATCGCGTCGGAGACAATTGACGCGCTTTCAAAATCGCGGCGGTGAGAAACACATAGGCCAAAATCCCCACCATTGCCAAGCCCATGGGACCAAAGCGGGCGGCAGCCGTATTCCAGAGGGCATGGAGAAAGGCCGCAAGACCGAGGCCAACCATTAAAATCAAGGGTGCTCGACGGGGTCGCAACACACTCAGTCCCACACAATAGCCTAAATATCCCGTGTAGGCCATGTGCCCTGTCAATGACCCCAATACCCGTGGGATCAGCACTTGCAGACCCGCTAAGTTACCAAATTGACCCGCGATATTAGGAACATATTGCCCAAGGGTTTCTGTCCACGTAAAACCGAGGCCAGCGGCTGCTCCCAAAAGAATGCCATCGAGGGGTTCCCACACACCTACCTGATGTTTCCACCGACTAGGAAGCCACCGCCCCAACCCATAGGCAACGATCATTGGCAAGGCCTTGAGTAGCTCTTCCATTAATCCGGCGCCAATGAAGTTGCGGCTGAATAACACCCAAAATGAAGGATGGGGCGGGTGCAGTTGGCCGGGTAAAACTGTGCGAAAGAGATAGATCATGGCTGGCAAAATCGGGCTTTGCAGAATCAAAATTTCCAGCGTCAGAGTGCCCAGCAGAACCCACAGAGGTTTGCGTTTGCCACAGAGTTGATAGATAAAGTAATAGGCAGCACTCCCCAAATACAGCGCCAAGATGACTTTGAAGGCATCGGGGGAGCCAGCCGTGGCAAACAGTAGGATGACGGCAACAACCGTAACAATCCCCGGTACCAGATAGGCTTTGCGCACCCAGTCGGGATGAATGGCAAAAATAGGCAGCAGTTGGGTGAGGGTAAGAGGTTGATCGGGCTGGGTGCTCACGACTTCGGTGAGGGGAAGATATTCCAAGACAAATTCAGGCCCTTGGCGCCCCAATTGAATGCGATCGCCCGCATTGAGCACAGTTAATGTTTCCACTCGCTGTTGGTTGACATAGGTGCCATTAACACTCCCGAGGTCTGCGATCGCCCACACGGGAATACTCCCCCGTTTTTGACAGGTGAGTTGGGCATGGTGGCGGGAAACAGAAGTATAAATGTGGGCGTCAAGGACAATATGGCAGGTATCTGGGTCGCGGCCAATAATCGTCACCTCCTCTTGGGAGAGCCAAAACTGCGCCACTTCCGGGGAGACTTGCCGCAGCACACCCGCATACTTCAGGGTTGGATTCAGGGGGGAGCGATCGCGATTCATTCGTACCCATATCAACTGCAAGGGGGACAATAAGAATCTCAAAGTCCTACCTGCTCAGCACTCACACCCACTATACACTGGGTACTTGATACTTCCTTTGATCGAGAGGGCGATCGCGCCAGCACCAAGCACGAGAACACTTGGGTAGCGCTCCTGAGTAGAGGTTTGCTTTGTAACGGGGAGTTGACAAAGGGTAGTCCTTTGGGCGAAGATAGGATTCTGCTGATTCGGGGCTATAGCTCAGTTGGTAGAGCACTTCAATGGCATTGAAGGGGTCAGCGGTTCGAATCCGCTTAGCTCCATCGAAACGAGGATAATCTCAATTAAGAACTTACTGGCGCAATAGTCGCAATAGTTTCTCTACATGTTCTGGTAGAGGAGCGATCGCCACGATCTCTTCACCAGTACGAGGATGTTGTAAGCGCAAGCGATAGGCATGGAGAGCTTGGCCGGGAAGCTTCACTTTTAGTGGCGTGCCTCGGCCATAGAGGGGATCCCCCAACAGCGGCCAACCCAAGTGGGCGGCATGAACGCGGATTTGATGGGTGCGACCCGTTTCAAGGTGAAACTCCACAAGGGCACAGTGGCGAAAGCGCTCCTTTACAAACCAATGGGTAATTGCTGTGCGGCCTTTTGCAGGGGGCACCACCGCCATCTTTTTACGATCTACCGGGTGACGACCAATGGGCGCAATTACAGTTCCAGTGTCTTCGGCGGGTTGACCATAGACGACACCAAGGTAGTGGCGCTGCATTTGCCGTGCTTTCAATTGTTGTTGCAGATGGTGTAGGGCAAACTCCGTTTTAGCGACAACCATGACCCCAGAGGTGTCTTTGTCTAGGCGATGCACAATCCCCGGCCGCTGCACACCGCCAATACCCGCCAATTCAGGACAGTGGGCTAACAGACCATGAACTAGCGTACCTTGGCAATGACCGGGGGCAGGGTGCACCACTAAATCCACCGGTTTATTGAGAATCAGTAACTCATCATCCTCATAAAGAATACTCAGGGGCAGGGGTTCAGGCACTAAATCCAACGGCTCCGGCTCAGGCAGCACCACCTCCAGCACTTCACCACCACCAAGGGGATAATTCTTGCGATCGCACACTTGGCCATTGAGGCGTACGTGCCCCTGTTGGATCAATTGCTGCCAGCGCGATCGCGAGAGGTCAGGATACTGCTGCGCCAAGAAACTATCGAGGCGATCGCCCCCCTTTTCTACCTTGAAGATCAGCGATGTTGTCATTCCCCCCAACTACACCAGCGTATGCCCAAGGGCTAAACCCACCACTAGCATCCCCAGAACCAGAAAGGGTTGAGCACTGGCTTGGTACTTCACATCGTTTTTCAAGGGATCCCGCAGGAAGTACATGTCCTGGAACATAATCTGGGGAATAATCAGCAAAATCAACAGCACTGCATAAAGATTGGCATGAATCGCCATCAGGTAGCCGGCAATTCCCAACTGGAAAATATCAATCATCAGGACGCAAATCCATGCGGCGGTCGTGATGCCAAACATCACCGGTAGGGAGGCTAAGCCCAGCTGGCGATCGCCCTCAACGCTTTTGAAGTCATTGACAATGGCAATGCCCAAGCCCGCCAGACTGTAAATCAGTGTCAGAATCACAATTGTTGGCGTCAACTCCCCAAAGAGCGCATGACCGGCCCACCATGGTAAAGCAATGTAGCTCGCCCCTAGAGCATAATTTCCCAGCCAACCATTCTTTTTCAGTTTCAGGGGCGGTGCAGAGTAGATATAGGCCAAAAAGCCCCCCAGTAGGGCAATTTTTGTGATTGGTAACGTGGGATGGTTTGCCCAGAGATCCAACAGGACTGCCAGCGCCAAACCCGCCACCACGAGGAAGATAATTTGTGCTCGCACTTGATTGAGGGAAATCGCCCCCGACGGAATGGGACGATAGGGTTCATTAATCGCATCAATCTCGCGATCGTAGTAATCGTTGAGCGTTTGCGTATAGCCGGCCATCAAAGGTCCCGACAGCAGCATACAGGTCGCTGCCTTGAGAACATCCTCCAGACTCCACGTGAAGCCTCCCGACGATGCGGCACCACAGATCACACCCCAGATCAGGGGAATCCACGTAATCGGCTTCATTAATTGCAGGCGAATCTTCCAGATATTGGTCTCGCCACTTTTAGCACCCTTCATGCCCAGCAGTTGACGTGCTGCCGCTGTGGTGGTTTCTGTGGAGGTTGAAGTCGTGGTTGAATCGGGGGTTTCCGTCATAGCGCTTGTTGTGCTCAGCAATCACCTCACTGATTATAGTCGTTTCCCATGCTTGCACCTAGAGGGGAGAGAGCGGCCAAGACTGAGCTTGAGGGGGCTGTGTTATTGGGGATAGAGAGAATGTTAAAACTTGTCCCTCTAAATTTGCCGATCGCTAGGGCCGTAGGTCAGTATAGAAGCGAGGCAGCTTTGAGAACGTTTGAGCTTCAGCGCAACAGTTTGCGAATTCAGCCATGACACCCTTGTCCATCTCTGACCGTCTTAAACGCTCTTTACGGGCTGTGATTGCGACAGCGATCGCCACAGTGGGTGTTTTTGCCCTGCGGCTGGGGGGACTATTGGAACCCTTGGAATTGAGGGTCTATGACCAATGGCTGCGCTGGCGATCGACACTGGCCACGTCTCAGCGACTGCTGATTGTTGAAATTACCGAGGCTGATATTCAAACCCTCAAGCAGTACCCGATTCCTGACGAGGTGCTGATTCAAGCCGTCAATGAATTGCAGGAGCACCAGCCCAAGGTCATTGGCATTGACATTTTTCGCGATTTTCCCGTACCGGATCGTTTCCAGCCGCCGACCGATGTGCTCCCCTCCCTCGGACGGGTGATGATGACCCAGCCCAACACCGTCATTGTCTGTAAAGTAGGCAGCGAAACGGATCCCGGAATTGCCCCACCCGCTGGACTGCTGAATGAACAGGTGGGATTTGCGGACATTCCCATTGATGATGATGGCGTTGTGCGCCGTGCTATTTTGGCAACTCAACCAGAAGCTAGTGATCGCTGCGCTACTCCTCAATCCTTTGCCCTTGCTTTGGCGCGTGTTTTTCTGGGGATTAATCCCCAAGCTGTGACTCAGAACCGCCTTGAATTGGGAACGGCTCGCTTTCAGGCCTTGACCAGCAACTGGGGGGGCTACAACAACCTAGATGCCGCGGGGTTTCAAATCCTGATCAACTATGCCCACCCAACCCAGCCCTATGAAACCGTGACCCTGAGCGAAGTCTTGAGTGGTAAAGTACTACCCTCTAAAGTGCGCGATCGCGCCGTCCTCATTGGCCTTACGGGCAGCAGCAGTAATGACAAGTTTTTGATTCCGATTACACTGCCGGGACAAACCAACCGCCTTACCCCCGGTGTTGTGGTTCAAGCCGTCATTCTTGAGGATCTACTGGCGGCGGCACTCGATAACCGTTCTCCCATGGGCACATGGTCGCAGGAGGCGATCGCCCTTTGGATGCTTGCTTGGTCTGCACTGGGTGCTCTGATTATTGCCAAGGGACACCGCTGGGTGATTGTGCCGCTGTTGGTTGCGGGGGGGCTGGGTCTCAGTGGCCTCACTTTTCTTCTCTTTTTACAGGGAAGTTGGATTCCACTCGTGGCTCCTCTGGTTGGCTTTGGCAGTGCTGCGGTGGTGATGCTGGGCTATCGAGCCTTGAGTCCTACAGAATCTACCCCTACCCCCTCTGCACCGACGGCTGTTCCCAGTGGCCTCTCAGCGACTCCCTTAGAGTTGGTTAGTGAGGGGATCAGTCAATCGACCGCACCTGAATTCAACCCGCTTCTAGAGACGCCAGAAACCGCTTCACCAACGGAAGTATCTGCCTTAGAAACTGATGCCAATCCCACGGTATTGCAACCGGAAAGCGCCATTTCCTTTACCCCCATTGAGCCAACGGTATTACCGCCAACCCCCGGCAAGCCCAACACAGCACCAACACTGCTGACATCTGTGGTGGATCAAATTCCGCCGACAGAAATCCGCGAGACACCAGCCGCCTCGATCGCAGAGAGGGAAACCTTTTTAGTGGCTCAACCGGATGAAGCGGCAACTCCCGTCACAGAATTGCCCCCCTCCACTGCTGCTGAATCCACGACTGTCGATCTGCCTGAAACCCAGATGGCGGTTCCTGAACCCCAAACCTCTCCCCCACCAACCGCTGCTGCAGACATGCCCACGCAGATGCCGCCAGAGCTATCGGAAACGCAACTGACGGTTCCTGAACCCTTAACCATCGTTCCGGAGACGCCGAGCATCCCCAGTGCTACTTTGCCTGAAACCCAATTGACGGTTCCTGAACCCCTGACCACGCCAGAACTCAGCTCAACACCCGCGACCCAGTTCATCACCAGTGTGGACTTGCCCGAAACGCAACTCTCTATCCCTGCAAGCTCGCCAGAATTCACCTCAACACCTGTGACGGGGAGAGAAATTCCTGAAACGCAACCATCCATTCCAGAGACCTCACCGAACCTCACCTCAACCCCGCCCACCCAATTTGTGACCAGTGTAGACCTACCAGCAACCCAATTGTCACTCTCAGAACCCGCTGCCACCAGTGATGACTTGCCTGCAACCCAGCCAGCCAATCCTGACCCTGTGATGCCGCCACTCCCAGAGACTGTGCCCACGCAGCTTTCAGAGGTGACCCCTGCCACAACAGTTCCTTCGCCGGCACCCCCCACCACCCAAACACCCAGCAGTAGCCAACCGCAGACTACTGTCATTTCCGAGATCACTACAGAACCCGCTGAACCGCTGCCCCAAACAGTCGGCGGACGGTACCGCGTCCTCAGTCAACTGGGGGAAGGGGGATTTGGCCGCACTTTCTTGGCTGCGGATTTACACCTGCCGGATCATCCCATTTGCGTGGTCAAGCAGTTGGTCCCCTCCCGTAAGGATGAACGTTTTTTGGCCATTGCCCGTCGCCTCTTTCAGCGGGAAGCGGAAACCTTAGCCCAATTGGGGCAACATGAGCGGATCCCGCGATTACTGGCTTACTTTGAGGAGGGGGGATATTTCTATCTCACCCAAGAGTATGTGGATGGGGAATCCCTCAAGGAGGAGTTTGAAAAGAAAATTACCCTCTCCCAAGCTGAAGCCCTCGCCATTCTCAAGAGTATTCTAGAAATTTTGCAGTATGTACATCAGTTTGGGGTGGTGCATCGGGATATTAAACCTGCCAATATCATGCGCCGCCGCAGTGATCAGCAACTGTTTTTGATTGACTTTGGAGCGGTACGCCATGTCCAGCCCGAGGATTTGCTCCAACACGGCAAATATACGATCTCAATTGGTACCCGTGGCTATGCCCCTAGCGAGCAAATGGCAGGACGACCCGTGATTGCCAGTGATATTTACTCTCTGGGCATGGTTATTGTTGAAGGTCTGACGGGACTCGCCCCGATGGATTTGCCCTCTGACCCCCACACGGGGGATATTGTCTGGCAGCCGGGACGGCATCTTTCACCGCAGTTTGTTGCCATTATCAATAAAATGATTAAGTACAACTTTCGCGATCGCTACCAGAGTGCTGAAGACGTGCTCACTGACTTGGTCAAATCTGGACTTTAAGCTCTAGAGACCTAACACCGCTGTAGAGGGAGCTTGCAGTTCTTGTTTATGCGGCTAAATCGTTGTGAAAAAAGGCTGTATGATGGATAGTACCGTTTCCTTTTTTTAACATTAGACACTTTGGAGGCATCGCAACGTGGCTGGAACGACAGGAGAACGACCATTTTCCGACATTATTACCAGTGTCCGTTATTGGGTGATTCATAGTATCACCATTCCGGCGTTGTTCATTGCTGGCTGGCTCTTTGTCAGCACCGGTTTGGCCTATGATGTGTTTGGCACACCACGCCCCGATAGCTACTATGCTCAGGAACAGCGGTCGATTCCTCTTGTGACCGATCGCTTTCAAGCTAAACAACAAGTCGAAACCTTCTTAGAACAGGTGAAGTAGGATTGCCATGACCAGTAACACACCCAATCAAGAACCCGTCTCTTACCCAATTTTTACGGTCCGCTGGTTGGCCGTTCATACGCTTGCTGTGCCCACGATTTTCTTCCTCGGGGCGATCGCGGCCATGCAGTTTATCCAACGTTAGGAAGGTGCAGCCATGGAACCGAATCCCAATCGTCAGCCGGTCGAACTGAATCGCACGTCCCTGTACCTAGGGTTGCTGCTGATCTTCGTTCTTGCGTTGCTCTTTTCAAGCTACTTCTTTAACTAAATCCCTTCATCTATAACTGAATCTGCTTAGGAGGAATTGATCATGTTGTCTGAAGGCGGACGTATTCCCCTTTGGGTTGTGGCCACTGTGGCCGGCATGGGGGTAATTGTCATTGTTGGGCTGTTCTTCTACGGTGCTTACGCTGGTCTTGGCTCCTCTCTCTAGAGATTGGGGTCTTGGCGCGTACGCAATTGTAGCCAGATGAGTCCAAGGGTGACTCCCAAAAGAACCGTTGCTGCCGCAGCGGCATAGCCAAAGTCAAATAACGCGAACGCCTGTTGGTAAATATAAAATACCAGCAGGTTTGTTGTATCTAGGGGGCCACCACCAGTCACCACATAGACTTGCTCAAAACTGCGCAATGTGAAAATCGTTGTTGTGACAAACACTAGAATTAAGGTGGGTTGCAGCCCCGGTAGCGTAATGTAGCAAAACTGTTGCCAAGCATTGGCACCATCGAGGAGTGCCGCTTCATAGCGATCGCGGGGAATCGTTTGCAACCCTGCCAAAAAAACAACTAAATTAAACCCCAACTGCTTCCAGCTACTGAGCAAAATGAGCACTGGCATTGCCCAAGTGGGATCACTCAGCCAAGCAATGGGTTCTCCCCCTAAGGTTTGTACCAGTTGATTCACCGGGCCATCGGTTTGAAACAGCCAACGGAACCCTAAACCCGCCGCCACAATGGAAGTAATACTGGGTAGAAAGTAAGCTGTCCGCAGCAAATCGCGGCCTATCAATGCTTGATTCAGAGCCACTGCCAAGAGTAAGGGCAGCACAATCGTGGGTAGCACCGTTGCCACTGTGAAATAGAGCGTATTGCCAACCACCTGCCAAAAGTCTGGACTCAGGAGCAATTGCTGATAATTTTGCAGGCCAACCCAACGCACCCCTTCTTGACTAAAACTACCCGTCGTAAAACTGAGATACACAAGGTACAAAATCGGCAAAAAAACAAAAATTGTCAGAAACAAAAGTGCAGGTAAAAGGAATAACCAAGCTACTCCTATCGGTGACAAAAAAACATCCCCCAACCGTAGGAATTGCGATCGCACCATTGGCAAAGATGATGACCTCAAAATTCGTCTTTCTATAAATTCAATCCTAGGGTAGTGGCTCCCGAAATTGGAAATGATAAGATCAAAATCAAAATGCACGCCATCTTGGGGAGATGCTGTGATTCACACTGCGCCATTGCCCACGACTACCCCCTCTCACATTTCTGATCATAGTCGTCTAAAGCTGTTTTCGGGTTCTGCCAACACTGTCCTTGCTCAGGAAATTGCCCGCTACCTCGGTATTGATCTCGGCCCAATGGTGCGTAAGCGATTTGCCGATGGCGAGCTGTATGTGCAGATTCAAGAATCCATTCGCGGTTGTGATGTTTACCTGATTCAGCCCTGTTGCCGCCCCGTCAATGATCACTTAATGGAATTGCTGATCATGGTCGATGCCTGCCGCCGTGCTTCAGCTCGCCAGGTGACTGCGGTGATTCCCTACTATGGCTACGCCCGTGCTGATCGCAAGACGGCAGGCCGCGAGTCCATTACCGCCAAACTGGTGGCCAACCTGATTACCCAAGCGGGAGCAAGTCGGGTTCTGGCGATGGATCTGCACTCAGCACAAATTCAGGGCTACTTTGACATTCCCGTGGATCATGTCTATGGTTCGCCGGTACTCCTAGATTACCTGCGCAGTAAAAATCTCGAAGATATTGTTGTCGTCTCCCCAGATGTGGGTGGCGTTGCCCGTGCCCGGGCTTTTGCCAACAAGCTCAATGATGCTCCCCTTGCCATTATTGATAAACGCCGCCAAGCCCACAATGTGGCTGAAGTGATGAATGTTATTGGCGATGTCAAGGGGAAAACGGCGGTGCTGGTGGATGACATGATTGATACCGCCGGCACCATTTTAGAAGGGGCGCGACTCCTACGGCGGGAAGGTGCTAAGGAAGTCTATGCCTGTGCCACCCATGCAGTCTTTTCACCGCCGGCAATCGAGCGACTCCAAGGGGGCGATTTTGAAGAGGTCATTGTCACAAACACGATTCCAGTACCAGAAACCCACCGCTTTCCCCAACTCACGGTGCTGTCAGTGGCCAGTATTCTCGGCGAAACCATTTGGCGCATCCATGAGGATAGCTCTGTGAGCAGCATGTTCCGCTAGTATAGTTTTTTTGGGTTTCTTGGGAGGATTACAGGCATGGGGCGGATTGCCTTACTCAGCACCAGTAATAAGCAGGGACTGGTGGAGTTGGCTACGGCCTTAGTGCAGGAGTTTGGCTTTACGCTCCTGAGTAGCGGGGGAACCGCAAAAACATTGCAGGCGGCAGGGATTCCTGTCACGCCAGTTTCCGAGTACACAGGGGCATCGGAAATCCTAGGTGGCCGGGTCAAGACACTCCACCCGAAAATCCATGGCGGCATTTTGGCACGGCGCGATCGCCCCGAAGATAGAGCCGATCTGCAAGCTCAAGGGATTGATCCGATTGATCTGGTTGTTGTCAATCTCTACCCCTTTGCCGAAACCATTGCCCAGCCCAATGTCACCCTTGCCCAGGCGATCGAGCAAATTGATATTGGCGGGCCGACGCTGATTCGCGCTGCGGCAAAAAACCATGCCCATGTGACGGTCTTGGTGGATCCGGGTCAATATGAGACCTATCTTCAGGAACTGCGCCTGCATGGGGAACCCCAACCGGACTTTCGCCTAGCCTGTGCCCAGCGTGCTTTTGCCCTCACTGCCAGTTACGATCAGGCGATCGCCCAATACCTCCAGCAAATCAGTACCCCTACCACTGAAACAGAGATTTTGCCGCCAGTGTTTCACCTCAGCGGCCAGCAAAAACAGGTGCTACGCTATGGCGAAAATCCCCATCAGAAAGCTGCTTGGTATATGACGGGTGCCCATCCGAGTGGTTGGGCTGCGGCTAATTTGCTTCAGGGCAAAGAACTCAGTTACAACAACCTGCTGGATCTGGAAGCGGCACGGGCGGTGATCAGTGAATTTTTAGGGGAGGGTGCCCCTGCTGCCGTCATTATTAAACACACCAATCCCTGTGGCGTGGCTGAGGGCAAGACCCTTGTGGAGGCCTACGAGCGCGCCTTTGCAGCCGATAGTGTCTCCGCCTTTGGCGGTATTGTTGCTCTCAATCGCCCCTTGGATGTGGCCACTGCTGAAGCCTTGACCCGTACCTTTTTAGAGTGTGTGGTCGCTCCCGCCTGTGAGGAAGCGGTACTGCCGATCCTGAAAACCAAGCCCAAGATGCGGGTTCTCACCTTGCCGGAGTTGCACACTGCTCCCACCACGGCGATTCAAACTATTGCCGGCGGCTTTCTGGTTCAGGACATTCACCCCGTCCCCATTGATCCAGAGGCGTGGCAGGTGGTTACAGCCACTGAACCGAGTCCAGAGTTGATGGCGGAACTGATCTTTGCTTGGAAAGTAGTGAAGCACGTTAAGTCCAATGCCATTGTTGTCAGTCGCGATCGCCAAACCCAAGGGATTGGGGCAGGTCAAATGAATCGTGTCGGTGCGGTGCAAATTGCCCTCAGTGATGCTGGTGAGGCGGCGCGGGGGGGTGTGCTGGCCAGTGATGGCTTTTTCCCCTTTGCCGATTCTGTGCAAGCCGCTGCCTTGGCCGGTATTGCCGCCATTATTCAACCGGGGGGCAGTCTGCGGGATAATGAATCTATCCAAGCAGCCAATCAAGCGGGAATTGCCATGGTCTTTACCAATCGGCGACACTTCCGCCACTAGGAAATAGCGATGGCGGTGCGGCTCGGCATTATCAGTGATCCCCATATTGCTCTGCCGGAGACGATTCCGACGGATCATCCCCCTATTTTTCTCTACGAAGTTAGTATCCCTGCCTTTGAAGCGGCCGTTGCTCATCTCCTCGACTTGGGGATTGACGCCCTGTTGATTCCCGGTGACCTGACACGGGATGGCGAAGTCGTTAACCATTGCTGGCTCAGTCGCTATCTGCAAACCCTGCCCATTCCCTGTTATGTGATTCCGGGCAACCATGATGTCCCTTTGCCCCTCGCAGATGAGAGCCGCATTGGCTGGGCTGACTTTCCCCAGTGGTATGCCCATGCGGGCTATGGCAATGGTGCAAAGCATTACTATCAAACCTTGCTCGCACACAACCTGCAACTGATTGCGCTAAATTCCAATCAATTTAGTCCAACGGGTCAACAGCTAGGAGTTGTCGATTCGGGACAGCTGGCATGGTTGGCATCCTTATTGGCACAACCCTTTGCCGGGCTGCGCCTTGTAATGATTCACCACAATGTCCTTGAGCATTGGCCGCAACAAAGTCACAGCCCCATGGGGCAGCGCTACCTCTTGGAGAATCGAGTGGAGTTATTGAAACTCCTGCGATCGGCGGGGGTTGCTTTGGTTTTGACAGGACATCTCCATGTCCAAGATATTGCCTATGAGCAGGGGCTGTTTGATCTAACGACCGGTTCCCTCGTGAGCTATCCCCATCCCTATCGTCGCCTGATTTTGCAGGAACACCCCTGCGGCGGCTGGCAAGTGGATGTGGAATCTTACCGCATTGAATCCTTAGCGGCTTACCCGAAATTGAGTGACCTTTCACGGCAATGGATGCTGCAGCGGGGTGCGGGATTTATGGTACGCTTTCTTACCTTACCTCCCTTCAATTTGCCAGAGGCTGAGGCCCAGCCCCTCGCCCACGCCCTATCTGCTCTCTGGCCAGAGATCGCCCAAGGGGATACCCAAGTGACCCTACCAACCCTACCCGAACCCTTGGCAAGTTACTTTGCCCAGTTTAACCACACCCCACCAGCGGAGTATCCCCAGTTGCGAGATAACAATACGGTCTTTGTCATTTAGCTCCTGGTAGGCCGCTGAGGCGATCGAGTGCCAAACCTGCTCTAATAGGGAGTTGAGGCGCGGAGTGGATGCGAAGCCGTGACGTTTGGGCAGTGGATTGGGTTGCTAGTACTGGGGGTGTGTCTCTACATCCTCTGGGAAATTCGCCAAGTGTTACTCTTGGTGTTTTTGGCCGTAGTTTTGGCAACGGCGCTCAACTGGTTACAACTGCGCCTACAAAGCTGGGGACTGCAACGGGGGCGGGCGATCGCCATCAGTCTCAGCTTGAGCTTTCTCATTGTCTTTGGCTTCTTTTGGATGATCATTCCCCCTTTTTTGCAGGAGGCGCAGCAGCTGGGTGTCTTGATTCCCAAGGGTCTAGGGCGGGTGGAAGCATGGCTTGATGAGATTGCTTACCTTTTGCCAAGTAGCGGCTTTGATGACACCCCAGTAATTAATCGGCTGATTACCCAACTAGAGCCATTCCTTGAGCAAATCTTTAATAACTTCTTTGCCCTCTTTTCCAATACACTGGCGGTCCTACTGAATACGCTGTTGGTGCTGGTGCTGACGGTGATGCTAGTGATTGACCCTCAGCCCTACCGCCAAGGGTTTATCCGCCTGTTTCCAGCTTTTTATCGGTCTCGCATTGACACGATTCTCACCGAAAGTGAACAGGCACTCTTGGCATGGCTGGCAGGAACAGGGCTGAATATGCTGGTGATTGGCGTTGTTAGTGGTCTAGTGCTGGCAGTCTTGGGAGTGCGGTTGGTCTTAGCCAATGCCTTCCTCGCAGGCCTTTTAGAGGCCATTCCCAATATCGGCCCAGCACTGAGTGTCATTCCGCCGATGATTATTGCCTTTATTGATGATCCGTGGCGGGCGGTGGCTGTGCTCATTGCCTACATCATTATTCAACAGTTGGAGCAATACCTCCTAGTACCCGTTGTCATGGCCAAACAGGTGGATCTCTTGCCCGCTGTGACGCTTGTGTCCCAAATTGTCTTCGCAATTTTCTTTGGCTTTTTGGGCTTACTGCTGGCTCTGCCTCTGGTGATTGTGGGTCAGATTTGGTTTACAGAAATTGTGCTCAAGGACATTTTGGATTGTTGGCAGCCCAGCCCGCCACCTCAAGCGTCAACTGCACCAGTTTTGCCGCTGCCCCCACCGGCCCCACCTGCTCCCGTAAGGCCTGCCGCATCTGACTCAATTCCTGAGGATGAGTCAAAAGGTGAGTAATGTGATCGGCAACCACCCTAGGCTCAATGGGACCGACCAGCTCTGGCACAATTTCTCTATCGGCCCAGATATTGGGCCATGCCTTGTAACCGAGACCCTGTTTGACTAAGTCCCAATCCATCTCTGGCGATCGCCACAACTGCCAAAACCGTCGCCACCCCAATCCCTTGGCCACGAGTGCCCAAAATACCAATGCGGTCCAGTGGCGCCCGATCGCCGGCAAGCCCACCAGCAACCCGGCCAACCCATCCCAAGGATGTGCTCGCTGTACCCGCAGTTGTTGAGCCGGCAAGAGAACAATCATCGGCACATTCAAAGCAGCTAGTTCAGCGGTATTCGCGCCAACGGTTGTCACACAGAGGGCAACCTGCCGCAACAGGGGATAGTTGGGTAACTGCTGCCAGAGATAGACCTTCGTACCCCTCGGCGTCTCTAGATAGGGTAGCCCTTCACCGGGTGGGATAAGTGTGGCGGTCGTGCCCTCAACATGCTTGAGTTCAGGATTAAAGTGGGGATCGGCATAGCGGCTGAGGCTGCTGAGGGTGAGGGTGGGTGCTACTGGAATCACACAGTGAATTGGTGGATCGGCCGCTGCTAAATGGTCGGCGATCGCCAGCGAAAGGGGCACTCCTAGCTTGAGTTTATTGGGCTTGGAACCCACCATCAGCCCCACAAGAGGAGCATCTGAGGCAACGCCTAACTGCTGGCGCACATCAGGGAGAGCATCGAGGGCAAGGCTTTGGACATCGGTCATCAGATCGCCGACCACCGCCACCTTGGCTCTTGTTTTGCCCACGGGTAGAGAACGCCGTAGCCCAATGCCATCCACCCACCCTTGCCAGCGGGCTTGCCACTCACAGTAGAGCACACAGCGATAGCCTAACCGCTTGGCCAGCAGTACCGCAAAGAGTTGATCCCCTCCCAAGAAGACCACGACCCCTTGGGGAAACCAATCCCAATGACTACGGGTAGTTTTTGTGCGCACGAGGTGCCAAAACTCTGTGGCCGGCAGCACCCGATCCACCCCCGGATAGCGGCGAGCAATCTCCGCTTCCAGACCACTGGCATGGGGACAGGGGACAATGACCACTGAAAGCCGCAGCCCCTCTTTGACCTGTTGCCGCAGTGTTGTTACAAAGGGATAAACCCAAGTGGCCAGTTCACCGGGGCCATTGCTGACAACGAGGATCTCAAGGGGAGCTGTCATGGGTTGTGTTCCCCTTGAATGCAGAATTGACTGCCGTCAGTCTCCCTAGGACATTTCCTGAATGATGTAGTCAAAGTAGGGAGCCGCCACTTCAGCATCTTCAGTGCTCAGCAGTGCCAAGGAAGCCTCCTTGAGGCAACGAATCGCTTCTGCCATCCCCGCCATCGGCACACCAAGGGAGTTGTACATTTCGCGGACACCAATAATGCCTGTGCGCTCAATCGGGTCTTTGTCACCGGCAAGGATGCCATAGGTAATTAGGCGCATATACCAGCCATAGTCCCGCAGACACAGGGCGCGCTGTTTCTGGCCGTAGGCGTTGCCCCCTGGAGAGATAAAGTCAGGCCGCTTCTGCCACAGTTGCTTGCTGGCTTGATCCACAATGCGTTTCTCATTTTCAGCCAGTGTCGTGGCAATGCGGAGGCGTTGCTCACCCGTTTGGAAAAAGTCACTAATCGTCTGGAGTTCGCCCGTGGTGGGGTAGCGCAATTCATCGTCCGCTTTAAGAAGAACCTGACTAATGACACTCATATTGCTAACACCGCTTAATACATCCCTCATTTTAGAGGACGGCGACCCCTTGTTGACGCTAAGGATATGAAAATCTCGATAGATAGCAGAGGATCCCCGATGGGATGTTCTACAGTGGAGCGCAAGGCCGCCTATTGGAACTGTTGAGATGCTCCTCTGACCGCAAGGGTTGGGCTTTAGACGCAGTTTTTTGGTCATGCTGCCCCCTAGAGTCAATCTCCCCCCTTGGTGTAGGATCAATGCGGTTTGCACTGGTTTCCGTCCATCTGATAATTGATCGAAAACTGTGATTGATCTGAAGCAACTGCGAGAAAATCCCCAAGCCTTTGGCGATCGCCTGCGACGGCGCGGTGGTGACTTTGACCTTGAGCGCATTTTAGAGTTAGATGCGCAGCAGCGTCAGTTGGAACAACAGCGATCGCACCTCCAAGCCCGCAGTAACGAAATTGGTGCCCTCGTTGGCAAAAAGATCAAGTCCGGCGTTGCCCCGACGGATCCAGAAATTCAAGCCCTCAAGGCCGAGGCCAACGATCTCAAGCAAAAACTGAGTGATCTCGAACCCCAAGAACGGCAGATCAAAGAGGAACTGGAACGCCTGCTGCTAACGATTCCCAACCCTCCTAGTGAGACCACCCCGATTGGCCGCGATGAAACGGAAAACGTTGAGGTACGCCGCTGGGGCGACGAGTATAAGCCAACCCACCCTTGTCAGCCCCACTGGGAAATTGCCAGCCAATTGGGACTCTGGGATGTGGAGCGTTCAGTCAAGGTGGCTCAGAGTCGGTTTGTCACGCTACTGGGAATGGGGGCTGCCCTTGAGCGTGCCTTAATCCAATTCATGCTCGATACCCACCGTGAGCGGGGATATGTCGAAGTCTTGCCGCCCTTGCTGGTCAATAGTGCCTCGCTAACCGGCACGGGTCAGTTACCCAAATTTGCTGAGGAAAGTTTTCGCTGTGCCGATGATGATCTTTGGCTGATTCCGACAGCAGAAGTACCCGTCACCAATCTCTATCGCGATGAAATTTTAGCCGCCGATCAACTGCCCATTTACCACTGTGCCTACACCCCCTGTTTTCGCCGTGAAGCGGGGAGTTATGGCAAAGATACACGCGGCCTGATTCGCCTGCATCAATTCAACAAGGTGGAGTTAGTGAAATTTGTTCACCCGGACACCTCTGCCGCTGAGCATGAAGCCCTTGTGGCCGATGCCGAGTTCATTCTCCAAGCCCTGAAGCTGCCCTATCGCGTGATTGAACTGTGTACGGGGGATTTGGGGTTTGGTGCCATGAAGTGCTACGACCTAGAGGTGTGGCTTCCCGCTGCGGGTTGTTACCGCGAAATTTCCAGTTGCTCGAACTTTGGCGATTTTCAAGCGCGGCGTGCCAAGATTCGCTTCAAAGGAGCTAAGCAAAAGGGAACCCAGTTTGTCCACACCCTCAATGGCTCTGGCCTAGCCGTTGGACGAACCATGGCGGCTATTCTCGAAAACTACCAACAACCCGATGGCACGGTGCGGGTACCAGAGGTGTTGCAACCCTACCTCAAGTGTAGCCATATTGGCGGAGCTAGATCGTGAACACCACCCTAGGGGCGATCGCCCGTGCCTTGGGGGTAGAAGTCTCGGCGTCTCATCTGCCAGTGACGGGCATTTGCACTGACTCTCGCCAAATTACCCCCGGCAATGTCTTTCTGGCGCTGCGAGGAGAAACGTTTGATGGTCATCAATTTGTGGATCAAGCGGCAGCAGCGGGGGCGATCGCCCTCATTGTCGAGGCACCTGTCCCTTCCCCCCTTCCCCAACTTCAGGTGCCCAATACGCTAACTGCCTATCAACGCTTGGGGCAGTGGTGGCGGCAGCAATGTCCAGCCAACGTCATTGCCGTTACTGGCTCGGTGGGCAAAACCACCACCAAGGAAATGATTGCCGCTGTCCTTAGTCACTATGGCGCCGTCCTCAAAACCGAGGCCAACTTTAACAACGAGATTGGTGTGCCCAAAACGCTGCTGCAACTGGAACCGCACCACCAATTTGCCGTGATTGAAATGGGAATGCGTGCTCGCGGTGAAATTGCTCTTTTGAGCCAGATCGCTCAACCGGATGTTGCTGTGATTACCAATGTTGGTACCGCCCATATTGGTCGCCTTGGTTCGCGCGAAGCCATTGCCCAAGCCAAGTGTGAACTTCTTGCTGAAATGCCCTCAGGGGGAGCCGCAGTGCTCAATGCCGATAGCCCCCTCCTCTTGTCCACCGCAGCGCAGGTCTGGTCAGGGCACACGATCACCTATGGCCTTGAGGGGGGCACCCTACGGGGAATCTATCAACCGCCCCAAACCCTCCACGTGGATGAACGCACCTACACCGTTCCCCTTGCGGGGGCACACCATGCCCTCAACTTTTTGGCAGCCCTTGGGGTGCTGCAAGCCCTTGGCCTAGAGAGCGATCGCCTGCCCTCCCAGTTGACGCTAGAACTGCCCAGTGGTCGTGGTGGTCGCTATCGCCTCGAGCCGGATATTCTGCTGCTGGATGAAACGTACAATGCGGGATTGGAATCGATGGTGGCCGCCTTGCACCTGTTGCGATCGCTCCCCGGTCGGCGGCATTTAGCGGTTCTAGGTCCGATGCGGGAACTGGGAGACTTTTCGATTGCTTTCCATGAGCAGGTGGGGGCAACGGTTGCTCAGTTGGAGCTTGATGCTCTATTGATTCTTGATCGGGGGGTGGAAGGGGCAGCCCTTGCGCGGGGAGCGGGGCGCGTTCCCACTCAGCAATTTGCCTCCCATGAAGAATTGGTGGACTATTTGTTGAGGGAGTTAAAAGCGGGCGATCGCCTCCTCTTTAAGGCCTCCCATGCCGTCGCCCTTGATCGGGTCGTGACTGACCTGCGGCAGCGCTGGGAAAAAATTTGCCCTTAGAGGCTGGCAAGGCTTGTCAAGGATAGTCAACTACGCTACGATGAAAAATCGTCAATGTTCCTCAGTAGCTCAGTGGTAGAGCGGTCGGCTGTTAACCGATTGGTCGCTGGTTCGAATCCGGCCTGAGGAGTTCAATAACTGGAGCCACGATAGCGACGACGACGCTGTCCTTCCTCATCCCCTTTGGGCGCTGGCGCAGTGTCGGCAACGGTGCTAATCCCACGGTATTGGGTAGGGGGTGCAGGTGTAGATGGTGGAGCAGATGGAGGGGCTGGGGGGGGTGTTGGTGTGGCTGCGGCTGGTGTGGGTGCTGTTAAGCGACTGAGGCTCTCCATCAGGGCATCCTGCTGAATTGGTAGGGCATCGAGAATCTCCAGCACCCGAGTCAAATGGGAAACGGCGGTAGCAATCAAACTCGACTCTTGAATCCCCGGTAAGAGATCTACAGCCCCCATCCGCAAAGCCCAACGCCGTTCCGCTGCACTAATTTGGCGATCCTGACCAGCAGTAATCACCACAGGTATCCCCGGAAAGCGGGACTGAGCCACCTGACAAAAGCGGTAGGGATTGGTTACCGTCATGCCCATATCCAACAGGAGCAATTGGGGCAAGGCTAAACCAGCCGTTTCCATGCCCTCTAGCACAGCAAGAATGTCAGCATCAAGGTTTTCCCAAATCACAGTGATGTTTTGACTGCTGAGGATGTGATGCCAAATTTCCCCCTGCCGTTGGAGGGCTTGTGTCATGAGTATCGTTGTCATAAATGCCTAAATCCTTCGACGGTTGCGAGGGCGATCGCGATGTTAAAAAGACTTAACACTACAATGACAGGTTGGCGATCGCAGAGATGTTCACAGAGAACAGTCGCGCCAACTCCCCCTAGGGAACTGCTACCATTTCCAATAATTCTGCCACACAGGCACGCCCTGAACGGCCAGCCGTTGTAATCAACCGATGAGCCAACACGTGGGGAGCTAACTGCTTGACATCATCGGGCAGAACATAGTCACGCCCTTGGAGAAAGGCTAGAGCCTGAGCCGTGCGCTGGAGCATGACGGTACCGCGAGGACTCACTCCCAAGGTAATGCGATCGCTCTCACGGCTGGCGCGCACCAAAGCAAGCATATATTTTTGCAGGACTGAATCTACCCGCACCTGTAGCACCTGTTGCCGCAACTGTTGGATCTCCGCCAAGCTCAGGCAGGGTTCCAGTTGATTGACATCTAGCCCCCCCTGTACCCGTTGCAGCATTTGCAGCTCTTCTTCCTCCGTGGGGTAGCCCAAACTAAAACAGAGGGCAAAGCGATCCAACTGGGCTTCTGGCAGCGGAAACGTGCCTTGGTATTCTACGGGGTTCTGGGTGGCAATGACAAAAAAGGGCTGAGGGAGAGGATACGTGACACCATCAATCGTGACTTGGTACTCCTCCATTACTTCTAGCAGTGCTGATTGGGTACGCGGTGTGGCGCGGTTAATCTCATCCGCCAGCAGGATATTGCAGAAGACAGGACCGGGGCGAAACTCAAATTCTGCCGTTTTGGGATTCCAGATATTGGTGCCCGATAAATCCGTTGGCAGTAGATCGGGTGTGGCTTGGATACGCTGAAAGGTGCCCGCCAGCGATCGCGCCAAGGCCTTGGCCAAGAGCGTTTTCCCCACCCCCGGCACATCCTCTAGCAAGACGTGTCCCCCGGCTAACAAGCCCACCAACATCAACTCAATGGCGGCGTCTTTGCCCACCATCACCTGTCCTAGGTTATCAACCAGTCGCTGTAGGGGTTCACGCATAGGAGACCACTCGTTTTAGAAGATCAGCCGCTACTTGACAATCAGCGCCAATTTGCGCTTGGAGGGCAGCCAAGCTGGGAAACCGTACCTCTGGGCGAATAAAGGCCTCTAAATGAAGCGTGATCTCTTGATTGTAGAGGTTCCCCTGCCAGTTCAACAGATGCACTTCTGTCCTGACCTGCCGACCCGTCACTGTCGGTCGCACGCCGATATTCACTACCCCCAACTGCTCGCTGGTGAAGGCTGCCCCCGTAACGCGGCAGGCATAGACGCCGTAGCGAGGCAATAATTTGTCCGGAGGGAGAGCTAAATTGGCGGTGGGAAATCCCAACTGACGCCCCAACCGTTCCCCTTGAGTGACAGTGCCTGTCAAGCTATAGGAGCGTCCCAACAGCTCCCGTGCCAAGGCGACATCTCCCTCGGCGAGGGCTGCACGTATTGCTGAGCTACTCACGCGATCGCTCCCCCGACAATAGGGGGGCACAATATGCACCGGAATGCCAAAGGCCGCACAAAGGGTGCGCAAGTCCTCCGCTGTCCCCGATCGCCCCCGACCAAAACCAAAATTAAAGCCAACACTCAATACCTTGGCCTGCAACTGCTGTACCAAAATCTGCTCCACAAACTCTAAAGGCGAGAGTTGGGCAAAGGCATGGGTAAAGGGCAGCACAATCACCTGCTCTATCCCATACTGGTTCAAAAGGACACGTTTTTCAGCCTCTGGGGTGAGGAGGAGGCGCTCTTCGCCCGTAAAAAATGCCTGCGGATGCGGCGAAAACGTAATCACTGAACGGTAACAGTCGGGAGGGGCTGCCGCAACGAGGGTACGGATAACCTCTTGATGCCCTCGATGGACACCGTCAAAATTGCCAAGGGCGATCGCCGTAGGAGTTTGCAAGGGTAGGCCGCTGTTAAATTGACACAGGAAACATTTTGACACATCTCACCCAAGCACAACACTCCGGAAAACATTGTATTGATATTTTCTATCAGACCCATAGAAGAAATTCTCTTGAATCCCCTCAGAAGCCTGTGCTACGTTGAGTAGCAATTTATCTGTTTTTGCCTAATCTGAGCGTTTGCAGCTTAGAGCGGAGGAACCAACGAAGAGGGGCGCGTTCTCAACCGAGAAGGGATACCACTGAATCCTAGCCCGGCAGCTAACTTCGTCGGCATTCAGTTGGAGACTGACTGTTTTTTACAACTGCTCAGTGTTCCAGTTGTTCGGTGTTGTAGGGTTGACCGAATCTCATCCTCTTAGCCATTTTTAGGAAGCTCAATGCTGATTGAACACTGGCACGCATTTGCTGCTGGCACCATTTTCCTAGGCGTGATCCTGCTGATCATGACCGAGTGGATCAACATCACGATTGCGGCCTTTTTGGGCGCGATTCTCCTTGTTTTTCTCAACATCATGACCCTTGGGGAGGCCATTAGCTACATCGGCCGCAGTCATGGCACCCTCGCGCTCTTTTTCGGTGTCATGGTCTTGGTGCGTGCCTTTGAACCGACAAAGATATTCGAGTATCTAGCGACCCAAATGGTGATCCTCGCCCGCGGTCAGGGAAAACGCTTACTGTTGGGGATCGTTGCACTGACAACCCCTATCTGTGCCGTTCTCCCCAATGCCACGACCGTGATGCTCCTTGCACCTCTCTTACCGCCTATGGCAGCGGAAGTCGGCGTGGATTTTGTGCCCCTAATTATCTTGATGGTGATTGTCTCCAATAGCGCCGGGTTACTCACCCTCGTGGGCGATCCGGCAACCTACATTGTCGGGGATGCTATCAATATCAGTTTTACGGATTATCTGCTGCGTTTAAGTTTAGCGGGGGTGCTGGCGATCGCCGTCATTGTCTTTTGTCTGCCGGTTCTTTTTCGTCGCATTTGGCGCAAAGAACTCAACTCCCTCGATCACTTACCTCACCCGCAAATCAATCATCCCCGCACCCTAGCGGTGGGCTGTGTGATCATCGTTTTTGTTTTAACGTTTTTTGTGATTGGCGATGGCATGGTCGTCAAAGTGGCCCCCCCTGCTGTTGCTCTCATGGGCGCTGCCCTTGCACTCCTTTTGTCCCATCAGAGCAAAATTGATACGGTCACCCATATTCTGCGGGATGTGGACTGGGCCACCCTGATCTTTTTTATGAGCATTTTTGTGCTTATTGGCGGGCTTGAGAAAACCGGCATCATTGGTGAACTCTCTCACCTCCTCGCCATTCTCATTGGCCAAAATATCTTCTTTGGCTCACTCCTGCTCCTGTTTACGATTGGGATTCTCTCTAGCGTCATTCCCAATATCCCCCTCGTGGTGGCAATGGTACCCTTGCTGAAGAAATACCTCGTAGATGTGGGACTAGCGGGTTCAGAAATTCTGCACATTGGCTATGGGGGTGACTTACCAGCACAGGTGCTGCCTCTGTTCTATGCCATGATGCTAGGAGCAACATTGGGGGGCAATGCCACGCTCGTCGGTGCCTCTGCCAACATTGTCGGTGCGGGAATTGCCGAGCTCCATGGCCGCCGTATTAGCTTCAAAACCTTCCTGCGTTATGGGGTGCCCATTACGGCGTTGCAGTTGGGGGTTTCAGCACTGTTTTTGACTGTGCGCTTTCTCATTTGGCGCTAACCGCCGGCTTTTAGGGCTTTGAGCGTGTTTGATCTCTGCGACTACCAAGTGGGGTCACGAAACACATAGGCAGTAATGTCGGTTCCATCCTCGCGATCGCTCCCAATCGCAGAGATACAGGCGCGAATTTCCGCGCCATCTTCCAATTCCACAGTACAGGCGCCACAACTGCCCATGCGACATCCGGTGGGAATTTCAACCCCGGCACGCTCAGCGACGCTCAACCAACTTTCACCCTCTTCGGCCTCGACGCAGATCTGATCCGGTAGAAACGTCACCCTAATCATGCCTTGACCTCATGGTACGTTCCCATTAGATACAGTAACGCCATCCGCACGGCCACACCACTGGTTACCTGCTGATTCACTAAACTGAACTGGGGATCATCCAGCAAGGCTGAACTCAATTCCACACCGCGATTCACAGGTCCCGGATGCAACACCCGCACACTCGGTCGGCAGAGGTGCAGCCGCTCATGGGTAATCCCAAACTGTTGATGGTATTCCCGCAGACTGGGAATGAGGTGCTGATCCATGCGTTCCCGTTGCAGGCGCAGGGTCATGACAATATCGGCATCGGCAAGCGCCGGTTCCAACGTCCAGTGGAGGGTTGCCCCATACTCCGCAAATTCTAGTGGCAAGAGGGTGGGAGGACCGGCTAAATGGACATCAGCACCAGCTGTTTTCAAGCTATAGAGATTCGATCGCGCCACGCGAGAATGACGAATATCGCCGACAATGGCGATTTTTTTCCCCTGCAACAGGGCACAGCGGGGCTGACGCGGATCGTAGATCTGGCAGAGGGTAAAGAGATCCAAGAGGGCTTGGGAGGGATGCTCGTGCAAGCCATCACCGGCATTGAGAACGGCCACCTGACCGCCAAGGCGATCCATTTCCGCTGCAATCGTATGGGGCACGCCGGACTGCTGATGGCGAATGACCATGAATTCTGCCCCCATCGCCCAGAGGGTTTTGGCCGTATCGAGGATCGTTTCTCCTTTACTCAGTGCCGAGGTACCGGGGGAAAAGTTGAGAATATCCGCAGAAAGACGTTTGGCCGCCAGTTCAAAGCTATTGCGGGTACGAGTGGAGCTTTCAAAGAAAAGATTGGCGACAACCCGCGCTTGCAGGGTGGGGACTTTTTTGGTGCGACGATTCAGGACTTCCTGAAAGCTCAGCGCTGTTTGCAGGACAATATCTAGCTCTGCCTCTGTAAAGTCCTGGAGAGAGAGAACGTGGCGACGCTGCCATTGGCGCGGTGGAGTGAGCGGAGGGGTCATGGACAGGGCGTTAGGGTGCGAGCAAGATCAGCGGCGGTAAGTTGTTCGTAGCGTTCAAAGGGTTGATGGATCCATGGATTTTCGGGCAAGTAGTGGACGTAGTAGTCCGGACGAATACAGGAGGCGGCTTTGTACCAGAGGACAGCCGTGCGCACTTCCTCCACGGCAAAACCATATTTGACCTCCAACCAGCGCAGGGTTTTCTGCAATGACAGGCCAGAGTCCACTAAATCATCTACCAAAAGGACATGGCTACCGAGGGTGGCAGTGGTCATGGTTAAGTCCCGCGCAAAGGTGATCTGCCCCCGCTGTTGGTTATTCACCCCGCCATAGGAGGACACCGCCAGAATCGCTAGGGGTTGATTAAACAGGCGGCTCAGAATATCACCCACTCGCAGGCCGCCCTTGGCCAAGCAGAGGATTTGATTGAACTGCCATCCTGATTCATAGATAGCGATCGCCAACTGTTCAATGGTGCGATGGTACTCGTCCCAATCCACGTAGAGATCTGCCATGGTGCCTAGAAGCTGGCCTTGAACCAAGAAATGGGAATAAACAGCAGCTTGCGCCAGTCAGAGACAAAGGCGCGCCGATTAAAGACATCGTAATCGTTGGCTTCGATGACATCAAGAATCTGGCGATAGAGCATCAGCGCCGACCACACCGGCCACCGCGCATCCCGCTCGAGGTAGGCAACCCCCACTTCCGCCTCACGGTAAAATTGCCGTGCCCGCTGAATTTGAAAGCGCATCAGTGCCCGCCAGCGATCGTCAATGACCCCGCGTTGTAAGTCTTCTTCGGTGTAGTCAAAGGCAGCTAAGTCCTCTAAGGGCAGGTAAATCCGTCCCCGCCGCATATCTTCCCCCACATCCCGCAGGATATTGGTGAGTTGATTGGCAATGCCAAGGGCGATCGCTTGATCCTTGAGGGTGCCTTTGGCCTGATAGGGATCCACCCAAGGGGAACACAGGCGATCGCTATAGGGGTTTCCCCCCATCACCTCAAGGGACATTAAGCCAACGGTACCCGCAACGCGGTAGCAATAGAGTTCCAATTCAGCAAAGGTCTCGTAGCGACTGCGGTGCAAATCCATGCGCTGGCCGGCAATCATGTCCCGAAAGGGCTGGATGTCGAGGGGGTACTGTTCCAGCGTTGCCGTTAGAGCCAAATCCATACCATCGTGGGGACGCCCAGCAAAAATATCCTCAAGGCGTGCTTCCCACTCATCAAGGGTGGCCATGGTTGTCGTTGCTGCTTGGGGGCCATCCACCAGTTCATCCGTGCGCCGACACCAGACGTAAATGGCCCAAATGGCGCGGCGCTTGGCGGGGGGCATCAACAGCGTGCCGAGGTAAAACGTTTTGGCATAGGCGGCAGTGACCTGACGACACAACTCGTAGGCCTCGTCGAGGGAAATCAAGGGAGGGACGTACTCGGCTCTAGGCAGTTGCAGCATTGGCGACGGTCTGAGTAGAGGGTTTAGGGGGCTGCGGGGCGTTGCTCTCTGCGAGCCGCTTCGCGATCGCCTGCGCTGTCAGCTTACCAGAAAGTACCGCACCTTCCATACTCCCTAGGTAGGGCTGCATCGTATAGCTCCCCGAAAGGAAGAAGTTGGGAATAGGCGTGGTTTGATCTGGACGAAAGGCTTGGCGACCGGGGGTGGCTTTATAGACTGAGCGGGGGGTTTTCACCACCGCTGTTTTCAGCACTTTAGCAGGTTGCGGCAAATGATTGGGGAAGAGCTTGGCCAGTTCCGCAAGGGTCGCCTCGATAATCTCCTCATCGCTGTGGCCAATCCACTCAGCAGCAGGCGCCAATACCAGCTCTAGCATTGACTTGTCGGGATCGGCATAGCCCTTGCAGGTTTCGCTCATATCGGCATAAACACTCAGCAGGGGCGATCGCGAGAAGAGGAGATGATCCACCGTTGGCAACTTGCGATCAAACCAGATTTGGACGTTGATCACAGGGACGCCTTCGAGGCCATTGAGTTTCTGGAAAAAGGGCAAGTCTTGCCATGGCTTCGGCACCAGTAGTTTAATCGCATCCACCGACATCGCTGAGACATAGGCATCCGCTGTGACTTCAAAGCGCTCTTGTCCCTCGCGATCGGCCATGACAAAGGACTGCACCGAGAGGTCTTCATTGAGGACAATTTCCCGCAGAGCCACATTGGTGTGCACTTCACCGCCCCGCGCCGTCACATAATCCACAATCGGCTGACACAACCGTTCCGGCGGTGCCCCATCCAAGAAGGCAATTTTTGAGCCATAGCGTTCCCGCAGAAAGCGGTTCATTGCCGTCAGGGGAATCGTGGCCGAGACTTCATCGGGGTTTAGGAAGGTGAGTGCCTTCGAGGCCGCAATAAAAATATCGGAGTTGACTCGCTCATCAATGCCTTGGCGTCGCAGCCATTCGAGGAGGGTATACTTGTCCATCGCTTCAACGTATTTTTGCCCCCGCACGATCGCCGGCCACAGCCCCAAGGCAAAACGGAATTTCTGCTCCCACGTCAGCATATCGTTGTTGCGCAAAATCGAGAGCAGCACATTAAAGGGAGAGGGAATATCCGGCACGTCAAACCACGAGAGCACCCCCGGCTTTTCCGGTTGGTTAAAAATCAAGGCATGGCGTTTCCATTGCAGGCGATCGCTAATTCCCAATTCCTCTAGGAGTTGCAGCATATTGGGGTAGGCACCAAAGAAGGCGTGCAAGCCCGTTTCCACCCAATCCCCATCGGCATCCTGCCATGCCGCCACCAAGCCCCCAAGGACATTGGCACGCTCAAACACAATGGGGGTATGTCCTGCATCCACTAGATACTTGGCACAGGCTAAGCCCGCTAAGCCACCACCGGCAATTGCAACTCGCATGAATGACGCTACCCTAACTGACGAAGATGAACCTGCTCCCCTCAGGGAACAAAAAGCTGTTCATATTATATTTACAAAACGTTACGGAGGCACCCGCTCTAGGCAAACGTGGGGGCTGAATTCGTCAAATGGACTTACGGCTCATGGGCCCAAGGTAACGACAGAGATAGGGGGAAAAGACTTCATAGATCAGCGTAATTGGCCGGCGATCGTGCCAAAAGAGGTAATGGCGTCCCCAAAAAGGCCCCGCTTCACCAAAGGCCGCTGCCAAGGTTTCAGAGTGCCCTAGGTACACCGCCTGAATGTCACGATAGAGTTCCACTTTGCGCTGCGCCAGGTTCGTCCAAATGGGCATAGCGCGATTTTGCAAATACTCATCCACATGGGCGGCTTCCCACCAAGAGGTGGCATAGGCCAAACGTTGACCCGAAGCTGTTCGTAGCCACACTTGACGCCGCAGCCGTGGGCTAGGAATCAGTTGCAGTTGCGCTGGGGCGCGATCGCTAGCGTGACCAATCGCTGACATATCAATCACATCCACTTCCGTGGTTTCGCCGGTGAGCAGTTGCAAGTGGCGGGTGGGGGAGCCATCCCCGAGAATCAGGATTTGCCACGCAGGCGCTAAAAGATCATGGGGCAATCCTTGGGCGATCGCCGCCGCATCCCCCTGCCAAATCGGATCAAGGGCGTGCCAAGGGGTCGAGCAAGTGGAGGGCAGCAGCGAAACAGTCAAGGATGTGACACAGCGCTTAACAAAACTTCGTCAATTGTAGCAAGGATTTTACCTGTGGTTCAGGATGGCACGAAAGGCCAAGACCTAGAGTACAGTCGTAGTGAGCAACAACCTTGGGACGACCGGTATGGCAACGACAGCGGCATCTACCCTTGAACTGACACCGGAACAAACAGCGATTTGGATCAAAGGCCTCTTAAGTGTCGCCTGTGCCGATGGCCACTTTGATCCCGAAGAGCAGCAATTGATTGCCAGCCTGATTCGCGAAGAAATTGCCCCAGAAATTGATCTTGAGCATTTTTCCCCCGCCAGCGATGCAGAACTCGTGGCTACCTTTGGGGGCGATCGCGCCCTTGCCGAGAATTTCCTGCGCACAGCCGTGATGGTGGCGCTTGCTAATGGCATTTACTCCCAATCGGAGGATGCTGAACTGCAACGCTTCTGCAACGCCTTGGGACTGGAAATTGATGCCCTAGAGTCCCTGAAGCACACCCTTGATGGTCAGCACGAGAGCAATGAACAAACGCTGCACCTCTTGGGTCCCGTGCGCCACTGGCTGGATGGTTTAGAGGTCAAAGATGCCAAGGTGGCTCGCTTTCTCTGCCGCCTGATTCCCCCCCAATGCCCCTTTGAGCGCGACATTACCCTCTTTGGTCGCAAGATTGTCCATATTCCCCCCCTCTGTAAACTCAATCCCCTTTATGATCAATTAGTGGGGTTGCGCTTCCGCTCGCTCACCTATTTGGCTGACGAGTGTGGTGAAGATATTACCCCCTACTGTTAGATGCTGCTGACCCCTTTAGATGCCAAACCCAACAAAACCCAAAATTGCCTTTGCCCACCTTGGCTGTGATAAGAACCGCGTGGATACGGAGCACATGATTGGTCTCCTTGCGGCAGCAGGCTATGGGGTGGGTACGGATGAAACCGAAGCCGACTACGTCATTGTTAATACCTGTAGCTTTATCCAAGCCGCCCGCGAAGAGTCGGTGCGCACACTGGTGGAACTGGCAGAAGCCAATAAGAAGATTGTGATTACAGGCTGTTTGGCGCAGCACTTTCAAGGAGAACTCTTGGCGGAGCTTCCCGAAGCGGTAGCCGTCGTTGGCAGCGGTGATTACCAGCACATTGTGGAGGTGATTGAGCGGGTCGAAAGTGGTGAGCGAGTGCAGCAAATTAGTGCCGTGCCTACCTATATTGCCGATGAAACTGTGCCGCGCTACCGTACCACGCCAGAACCCGTTGCCTATCTGCGCATTGCGGAAGGCTGTGACTATCGCTGTGCCTTTTGTATCATTCCCCATCTGCGGGGCAACCAGCGATCGCGCTCCATTGAATCCATTGTTAAGGAAGCCCATCAACTGGCCAGCGAGGGCGTCCAAGAAATCATTATTGTTTCGCAAATTACCACCAACTATGGAATTGATCTCTATGGTCAGCCCCAACTCGCTGCTCTGATCCGTGCCCTTGGCGAAGTGGACGTGCCGTGGATTCGACTACATTATGCCTATCCCACTGGGTTGACGGCGGATGTGATGGCAGCGATGCGAGAAACCCCCAATATCTTGCCCTATCTTGATTTGCCGTTGCAACATTCCCATCCAGAGGTCCTGCGCGCCATGAATCGGCCTTGGCAAGCGGGGGTGAATGATCGCCTGATCGAACGGCTGCGGCAGGAATTACCCGAAGCAGTGATGCGCACGACGTTTATTGTTGGCTTCCCCGGTGAGACTGAGCGCCACTTTGAGCATCTCTGCCAGTTTGTGCAGCGGCATGAGTTTGACCACGTAGGGGTCTTTACCTACTCGGCTGAGGAAGGGACGGCTGCCTACGACCTACCCCATCAGATTCCAGAGGCGATCAAGACGGCGCGGCGCGATCGCCTGATGCAACTGCAACAGCCTATTGCCCAACGTAAAAATGCTGCTGAAGTGGGTAAAACTGTACCCGTGTTGATTGAGCAGGAAAACCCACAAACAGGGGAGTTTATTGGGCGATCGCCCCGATTTGCCCCCGATGTCGATGGCGTGGTCTATGTGAAGGGAAGAGCCACCTTAGGCACCATCGTCCCTGTGGAGATTACTGCTGCCGATATTTACGACCTGTACGGCATCATCCCTGCCTAAGTACGGTTTTACCCCTAGGCAGATCGGAAGCATTGGGGCTATGGTCGAGGCAGTTGGGGACGTTGCATCGGCTGCTATGGGAGGCTCGCACTTAGCCATTGATCATATTCATACTGATCATATTGATCATATTCATACTGATCATTATGACATCCGTGCCAGCGATCGCTTTTGGCAGTGGCAGGCAGGGGTGGCTGCCCTTGAGAAATTGCTGGCAGTCATCAATCCAATTGAGGGCTTTTTGGTTTCCTTTCCAAGTTTAATGGTTCACAATTGCCACCTCAAAACCTATGTATTGCTTCCCCAAGGGCGATCGCGCTCCTATTTACCGGCGGCAGCTGCCAATCCTGCCCTACCCCCTCTGAAAACCCTGCCCCTTGGCAGCGAGAGTACCAGTCCCTTCTGTTTGCTCCTCAGCCCTGAAGTCAACCTGCTACTGAACTATCAAGGGGAGCGGGGGCTGCACTTTTCCTTTGCTCCAGAGGACATTCACAGCTTTTGGCAGCAGTTGCGGCAGCAACTTCCCCTTGCCGATCTCCACCCCATCGATCAGTGGCTGGCTACCGTGGAGATGGTTCCACCTAGCTATCGTCTTGTGAATCAGTTTGGCCAGTGGCTATTGGAGCTCAGTCAACCTCAACCGTTACCGACTGCTGCACCGAAACTCCCCACTGCCATGGCTGCTGATATTAGTATTCTGCAAGCCCTCTCCCACGAAGTGCGCACCCCCCTAACAACCATCAATACCTTTATTCAATTACTGCAACGGCAGGAGAACTTGCCCCAGCGCACCTACCAATACTTGCAAAAAATCGGCCAAGAAATTCAGGATCAAATCACGCGCTTCAATCTCTGGGATCAAGCAGCAGAAATCTTGAGCCATCCTAGCCCGAAACCCCCTTTAGCCTGTGGTCAGACCTCTCTCGATGAACTGTTTACGGCCAACCTCTGCCGCTGGCAAAAACAGGCTTCCCGCCGCCAAGTGAAGCTGGTGTTGGACTATCCAACTCATCTGCCCGTGGTTCTCATAGATGCGGCTTCCTTGGATCAGGTTCTCACTGGGTTAGTTGAGTACTACAGCCAAACCCTCGCCCCCGATAGTGAACTGCAACTGGTGGTGCAACAGGCAGGACAGCACCTGAAACTAGAATTGCGATCGCCTCAGTACAAACATCGCAGTGATCTGGCCGCCTTGGGGCACCTCCTCCTGTGGCATCCCGCGACTGGGCAACTGAGTCTCAACTTTCAGGCGGCAAAACTGCTCATTGAGGCGGTTGGTGCCAAGGTGATTCAACGGCGCGATCGCCAAGCAGGTGAAATTCTCACCCTTTATTTGCCCATTGCCGAAGAAAGGGGCTGACACTGAGGGCAATAGTGACTGGAGCGTCCTGCCAAGCGCAGCCGTTCAATCGTTGTGCCACAGACGCGGCAGGCTTCGCCCTTGCGACCATAGACCCATGCCTGTCCCCCATAGTGACCATTCACTCCTTCTGGACTCACAAAGGTTCGGATTGTGGTGCCCCCCGCCGCAATGCCCTCCCTCAGCACTTGGCGAATCACCTCATGAAGGCGAGTGATCTGATCGAGCGTTAGGGTATGGGCGGGGAGGGTGGGGTGGAGGCCGCTCAAGAAGAGACTTTCATCGGCATAGATATTGCCCATGCCAGCAACAATTGTTTGATCGAGGAGAGCGGTTTTTAGGGGGCGACGACACTGAGCCAGCCGATTCGCCAAGAATCTCACTGTAAAGGCCTCACTCAGCGGTTCCGGCGCCAATGTTGCCAGTGTCGGAATTGCCGCTTCCACAACGCAATTCGCAGGAATCCACCAACAGCGGCCAAAGGTACGTTGATCCACAAAGCGTAGTTCGGCTCCCGTTTGGAAAAACCAGCGCACGCGCGTATGGGAACAAGGGGGTGAGGGATCAGTGAGCCACAGTAACTGACCACTCATGCGCAGATGAATGACAAGGTGGTTGCCGTCATCTAGGGTTGCTAAAAGATATTTACCGCGGCGTTGCCATTGTTGCAGGGTGCGATCGCGCAGCTGATCAATAAACGCTTGAGGCTCTTCAGGAAGCGCAATAGAACGGGCTAGAAGCACCTCGACCCCAACAATGGGTTGCCCAAGGGTGACGACCTCTAGCCCACGGCGTACGGTTTCAACTTCGGGTAATTCTGGCACCGTCCCAGAGACTATTTGCCTTTTTTGGGCGGAGCGACTTCTTGTACTTCGTGAAGCGCAAAGTTGTTGGTATTCACACCGCTGGCACTGCCGCTGTAGCCGGTGTAATTGACTTTGTCGAAGCGCACAATTACAGGATATTTGACGCCGGGGGTTTGATCCACAGAGGCGACGGTGCCCACTTCGTTGTACCAGTAGGATTCAGGGCGGAGAATCTTGACTTTAGAACCACGTTGCACCATGAGTTATCGTCCTAAAAATTTCTCAACGGCTAGAGTTAAGCCTACTATGACTACTACGGCTTGTTACACTCGCTCCACAAAATTTCACAGAGCACCCCATCCCTAGAACTCAGCAAAGGGCGGTTATGGGTTTATCCCATGACGAATCTCAGTGAAAAAAAGGCTGTATACTAGCGGGGAAATCCTTTCCATCATCCTGTTATGGCCAACACTGTCGAAGTCATTAAGCTGTCTGGGGTCTTTGGTGGCCCCCAAGCTCAGGAATTTCGTCAAACCATTAGTGAGTTGGTTCAAGGGGGGACTCAAGCCCTATTGCTGGATTGTGGTGATGTCACCTTCATTGACAGTTCTGGATTGGGTGCTCTTGTTGTTGCTCTGAAAACAGTCCGTGCAGGTGGAGGACAGCTTTACCTCTGCAACATCCCCAAGCAGATGATGATGCTTTTTGAACTCACAAGCATGGATAAAGTGTTTCAAATCCTCAAAGATGAGGAAGAGTTTTTTTCATTAAATCTCCCTCCCCAAAAGGCAAGGGACTAGCTTCTCCTGCTGCAATCGGCGAGCCACTTATCTGGCGACCAGTTGTGACCCGACAGCACTAGCCAATTGTTCGAGCATCGTTACTGTTGTCACAAAGTCCACGCAGGGATCGGTAATGCTCTGGCCATAGACCAATTGGGAAAGATCCTTGGGAATCGGTTGATTGCCGGCTTTGAGATGGCTCTCGATCATGACACCCGCTAGATAACGGGAGCCTTGCTGTACCTGCTGGGCAAGATTTTCACACACTAGCACTTGGCGTTGGGCATCTTTGGCAGCGTTGGCATGGCTACAATCCACCATCAGCCGCGGGGTGAGTCCCTTACGCTCTAGGAGTGCAGCGGCCATTTCGATGTGGGCAGCAGAATAGTTGGGGCCCTCTTTGCCGCCGCGCAGTACAAGATGGGTATCGGGATTTCCAGTGGTGGCAACAATACTGGCACGGCCTTCAGCATTAATTCCCAGAAAATGGTGCGATTGCTGTGCCGCGATCATGGCATTAATCGCCGAATCTAAGTGACCGTCGGTACCATTTTTGAAGCCTACGGGCATCGAGAGACCCGACGCCATTTGACGGTGGGTTTGGCTTTCCGTCGTACGAGCACCAATGGCGGTCCAACTCACAACATCAGCAATGTACTGGGGAATGATCGGATCGAGCAATTCTGTAGCGGCGGGCATCCCCAAGTTGGCCAAATCCAGCAGCAGCTTGCGTGCGAGGCGTAGCCCGGTGTTGATATCATAGCTGCCATCGAGGTGCGGATCGTTGATCAGTCCTTTCCAGCCTACAGAGGTTCGTGGTTTTTCAAAATAAACCCGCATGACGATCTCAAGACTATCCCGCAGGCGATCGCGCACCCGCGCCAACTTTTCCCCATATTCCAAGGCCGCCTTGACATCGTGAATTGAACAAGGCCCCACAATGACCAGCAGTCGGCGATCGCACCCCTTGAAAATGTCACGAATGCGATCGCGGGTTGTGGCCACAAGGGTGGCTTGGGATTCGGTCAGCGGTAAATCCGCCAGCAGGGTAGCAGGCGTCAACAAGGGTCGCGTCTCAACAACGTGAAGATCAAACGTTTGCGGCATGGATCAGCAATCAGCACTTCTTTCATCATAACTCTCTAGCTGCGATCCGCGCGCCACAGTAGGGCGATCGCCACCACCAAGCCAATGCCGTGGGGCAACCACGCCGCCGCAAGGGGGGAGAGTGTGCCAATCGTCCCCAGCGCACCAAGAAAAAACGTGAGCACGTACTGACCAAACACCACCGCCACACTAATGCCAAATCCCTGTCGCCCTCGCCGTTGGGAGGCACTGAGGCCAAACCCCACCCCTAAAAGGGCAAAGACCACGGCCAAAAAGGGCTGAGCATGGGACTGAGCCAAGTGAACCTTTAGGGCACGCACCAGTTCTGGCTCTTGATCGGGATCGAGACGTTGCAGCGCCCGGCGTGCTTGAGTGATCGAGAGTTCATCCACATCTGTTGGCCGCAGTTGTTGAGATTGGGCAGGTCGAGGCAAGCGGATCTCCTGTTGGTCAAATTGCAAGAGATTGCGGCTGACCCCCGTGTGGCTAATCAAATAGGCTACCCCCCGAGAGAGTAACCAGCGACTCTCCCGCACATTCCACTCAGCGGATTCAGCACTAATGACCTGCGTCACCTGCGGTTGCGAAAAATCCAAAACTGTGATCCCTTGAATGCGGCTGCCGTCAAAGCGATGCCCATAGTAGAGTCGCCGTACCTCACCGTGGCGATCGTACTCAGGGTAAAAAATATCGGTACCTGAGCCGAGGGTGCGCTCCTGTTGCAGCAACTCCCGCATTAGTTTTTGCGATTCAAACTTGGCGATCGGTACGGCGATTTCATTGAGGGCTAGGGTCATCCCACTCACTAACAGGGCAAAGGCAACCACCGGCACGAGCAGACGCCGCAGACAAATGCCAACACTGCGCAGCGCAATCCACTCCCCCTCCTCCGAGAGCCGACTCATCGCCCCCACAACCGCTAGTAGCACGGCCATCGGAAAGACCAAGACCAACACGCCGGGCAGTTGATAACCAATCAATTGCAGCAAAATCGTCAGGGGCAGTTGCGCATCGGCAATTTGCCGCACTAGATCAAAAATTGTCCCCACAGTTAGCGCCAAGGTGGTAAAGATCGTGACGCCAAAGAGGAAGCCCGGCAGCAGCAGCGCCAGAAGATACTGATCCAACTTGGGGAGGAAAGGAAACCGACCCCTTCGAAGTGCCCTGATCATGCCTAAAAACGAAAGTCCTCACCGAGGTAGTATTGCCGCACCTTGGCATCCTGTGCCAGTTCCCAACTATTTCCTGCGGCCAAAATTTGCCCTTCGCGGAGAATGTAGGCACGGTCAATAATTTCCAGCGTTTCCCGCACGTTGTGATCGGTAATGAGAATGCCCATTTGGCGATCGCGCAGCTTGGCAATCATGTCCTGTAGGTCATGAACAGCAATGGGATCCACGCCCGCAAAGGGTTCATCGAGCAGTAAAAAACTGGGGCCTTGGGTTCCGGCTGCCAAGGCACGGGCTAATTCGGTGCGCCGCCGTTCTCCCCCTGAGACTCGCCGACCGAGGGTGTGGGCAATGTGGGTCAAGCGAAATTCCGTCAGCAGTTGATCCAAGCGATCGCGCCACTGCCGCCGAGGCACGCCCGTCTCCTCCAAAACCAAGAGAATATTTTCAGCAACCGTCAACTGGCGAAAGATACTCGGTTCTTGGGGCAGATAGCCAATGCCCCGTCGTGCCCGCTGATGCAAGGGAGCTTGGGTAATATCCTCATCATCCAGCCATACTCGGCCATAATCCGGTCGTTCAATCCCCGTGGCCATGTAAAAGGTTGTCGTTTTCCCTGCACCATTGGGTCCCAGCAAACCCACCACTTCTCCCCGTGCCACCGAGAGACTGACGTGATCCACCACCCAACGACTGCCATACCGTTTACATACCCCCTCTAGGCGAAGCGTGGTCGGTAGTGCAAACCGCCCGTTAGGGTTGCACAGGTGTAAGAATTTGTTGGTTAGGGTCATCGGGGATCATTAAAATAGATTCGACTTGGCGGCTAGGGGCGGGCAGAGCGACAAATTTGGCTTCCTCAATAAGATACGTGATGGTGTCAGCCCGGAGACTGTTCCCCTGTTGCAAAACATACACATTCCCACTGAGGACAATGCGCCCCTCACGGCTAAAGTATTGTGCCTGTGCCGCTGTGGCCTGAATTTGGCGGGCAGGATAACGCAGTTGCACATTGCCCCGTGCCGTGATCACTCCTGTGACGGCATTCGCCTGCTGCACATCAGCCAAGATGGTGAGGGCTTGGGAAGGCGTTTCTTGGGAGTCTGCGGGCTGCCAGAAGAGGGGAGCGATTGCTAACCCTACCCCCAGTGTACCCAGCGCCAAAAGGCGGGATGGCCATCGGGAACAAGATTGCAACATTTCCTTAAATTCTCCGCCACAATGTCTTTATCCTAGTGGATAAGGGAAAATTTCCGCATCATGCCCGTTTACTTCTACTGGGGGGAGGATCAATTCCGACTCGAGCAGGCCGTGAAAGACCTACGGCAACAGGTCGTCGATCCCCTGTGGGAAAGTTTTAACTTCGAAAAATTTGCTGGGGAGGCTGCTGAGGCCGTTCAAGCTGCGTTAGCACAGGTGATGACGCCGCCCTTGGGAGGGGGCGATCGCTTGGTGTGGCTGGTGAATACGACACTGGGTCAACGCTGTAGTCCGGAACTACTCGCAGATTTAGAACTCACCCTGCCGCAAATTCCCCCGAACTGTCATTTACTCCTTACCAGTGGCCAAAAGCCCGACAGCCGCAGTAAAGCCGTCAAGCTGCTGCAACAGCATGGCAACATTCAGGAATTTAGTCCGATTGCCGCTTGGAAAACCGCTGAGATTGAACAGCAGATCCGTAAGGCGGCTCAACGCTATCAAGTCCGCCTGCCCCCAGAAGGAATACAACTTCTTGCCGAAGCCGTGGGCAATGACAGCCGCCAACTCCACAATGAATTAGAAAAATTGGCCTTGTTTGCGGGCGATCGCCCCCTTACCGCTGAAGACATCACAACCCTTGTTCATGCCACCCAACAAAGTAGCCTCACCCTTGCCAGTACCCTGCTGCGGGGAGACACAGCCACTGCCCTGAGCCAACTGGAGGACTTGCTACTACAAAATGAACCCCCCTTGCGCCTTTTGGCGACCCTGACGAAACAATTTCGCACCTGGTTGTGGGTCAAGTTGCTCAACCATGAGCCCGACAATCAATGCATTGCCAAGCTAGCCGAAGTGGGAAATCCGAAACGGGTCTATTTCCTGCAAAAAGAAGTGAACGCTGTTGCTCTGCCTGCCCTTCAGGCCTGTTTGCAGATTCTCTTAGCCACAGAGTATCAACTCAAGCTAGGGGCTGAGCCAGTGGCGACCCTACGCCAAGGGGTGATTCAGCTTTCCTTGGCCTGCTCACGGCGCTCTTGGGGCGATCGCTCTGGCGGCGGTGACAATTGACTCGGGGGCAACCGCGAGGGTTTGCGACTGGGACGATTCCACGTTTGCCATGCGGCTTTTACCCCGGCAAAGACACTACGGGTGGTCACTTTCGCCTCTTGAACTTGGCGTTTTGCCGCTGTAATCCCTTGATCCACCTGCTTGACCACATTGCCCGCACTCTCTACCCCTTGGCTAATGTCATCGGTGAGATCGCTAATCTCTAGACCCGTCAAGCGAATTGCTTCTAGGGTGGGTGGCAGTTCACGCCCCAAGGTATCAAAGAGCTTTTCGGCACTGCGAGCCGCCCGTGCCAACTCCATAAATGCCGGAATGGCAGCAACCAGAACGGCTGCCAAGCATACGGCCACTAATACCAGTGACACCGCCAACCAAAAAATTGGTTCTGTCACGTCGGTTCGTCCACTGAGTCCTGCGGGGGATGTGTCCCGATACTATCACGACTTCCCTAGGGGCAACAGTTACGGGAGTGACGCCCAAGGCAAACGCCCACTTAAGAACTGAGAAACGAGCGGTAACATTCATGGCCAAAACTAAGCGCAGCTAGCAAGTTTGCTACAATTGCTGTGCAACCCTTGGTTGCCGTTCCGTGCGAGGAATCATCAATGTCTTTACGCCAGCCATTGCTCTGGGGATGTGCCACAATCATTATCTCTTTGATCAGTCTAGGGGCGAATGCTGCTCCTCTGACTCAATGGATGGAGCGCCTCAGCCTAACACCCCAGCAAGCTCAGCAAGTGCAGGCGATCGACAGACAGTATAAGCAAAAAGTGCAGGAACAACAGGCAGCTTTGAATACGGCTGAAGAACAACTAGAGAAACTGCTGGTGGCGGGTGCCCCCACGGCTCAACTCCAACAACAATTTGACTTGGTGATGAGCTTACGGGAGATGCTGCAACGAACACGTTTTGCGGCTGCTTTAGAAGTCCAACAAGTTCTCAGCCCTGCTCAGCGCCAACAACTGGCGGCCATGAATCGCCAACGCTTAGTGAATTTAAGAAATTATTTTCAACAGGGAGCAACAAAACCCTAGTTCCTAATCTGTTGAATATTCTGTTCAATAGGTTGATTGTTGTACTGATTGTTTAGGACTGTTTGCCGTGGGCACTGAATCCCATTCCCATTCTTCCCCTTCCCTGCATTCCCATCCCCATCATCACACTGAAGAATCCCTGCGGGCGATCGTCAATCGACTCTCGCGCATTGAAGGGCATGTGCGTGGTATCAAAACGATGGTGCAGGATAGTCGGCCTTGCCCAGAGGTGCTGATTCAAATTGCCGCAGTGCGGGGGGCGTTGGATCGAGTGGCAAGGCTGATTCTCGATGAGCATTTGAATGAATGTGTGACTCGTGCTGCTCAAGAGGGACGCATTGATCAGGAACTCGCAGAACTTAAAGCTGCCCTTGATCATTTTTTGGGATAATAATTTGGGGTAGTATAAGGAATGCCAATGCCTGCCGTTGTTGTCATCAATTGGGTACTGGGAATCATCCTCGCCATTTTTACCCTGATCTTTCTGGTGCGGATTGTCCTTACATGGTACCCCCAGATTAACCTCACCCAAGGGCCATTGAAAGTGATTTACTGGCTCTCAGAGCCTGTGCTGGCACCAACTCGCCGCGTCGTGCCGCCCCTTGGGGGAGTGGATATTAGCCCCATTATTTGGGTGGGCATTGTCACGCTCCTACGGGAATTGCTCGTGGGGCAGCAGGGGCTGTTGTTCATCTTGTTTCCACCGGCCTAGTGGCTGCAGGGATTACTGTTCAACCAAAACCCTTTTTGAAGTGGGCGGGGGGCAAGTCCCAGTTGTTGAGCCAAATGGCCCCCTACTTACCCCCTCAGTGCCGTTGCTATGCTGAGCCGTTTTGTGGCAGTGCAGCTCTCTATTGGTATCTGTTTGCTCAAGCTCAGCGGGGCGAATTTCAGTTTCAGCAGGCGCGGTTGAGCGATCGCAATCCCGAACTCATCAACTGCTACCAAATTGTGCGCGATCGCGTTGAGGACTTAATTGAGCAACTGACGCAGTATCGTCAACAGCACAGTGAAACCTTTTACTATCACATTCGCAGTTTAGATCAGCAGCAACTTGATCCTCTGACGCGCGCCGCTCGCTTTATCTATCTGAACAAAACCTGTTTTAACGGTCTGTATCGTGTTAATCGTGCAGGACAGTTCAACGTTCCCATGGGGCGCTACCGCAATCCCCAGATTTTTGACCCAGAGACCCTGCGCCAAGCCAGTAGTGCCCTACGCGATGTGACGTTAAGTGTGGCAAATTTTCAAGAGGTCTTGAGTTGGGCCATAGCGGGTGATTTTATCTACTTTGATCCGCCTTACCACCCCCTTTCCAAAACAGCTAACTTCACCAGTTACACCGATCAGCCCTTTGGCGAGGTAGAACAGATTACCTTAGCTAAGGTTGTCGGTGAGTTGGCTCAACGGGGATGCTACGTCATGCTCAGCAATGCTTGGGTGGAACCCATGCTGCAACTGTATCGATCTTGGCGCTGCATTGAACTCAAGGCCAGCCGTGTCATCAACTCCAATCGCCATAAACGCGGTAAGATTAGTGAGCTGCTGGTTGTCACCTATTATTGTTAAATGTAGCAATTCTCAGAAGACTCATTCGGGGAAGTATTTACCCCGTGTCGTGACCATGACGGCACCCCGTTCGCGAATCAAGTCCTTGGCTGCCCGTTCTAAACGATAGCCAAAAAAGAGGGGACGAATCTCCTCCTTGGCCTCTACTTGAGCCACAAGATTCAAAAATCGCTCCACCTCTGATTCAGTGATATTACTTTTCACTTCCCTTAGCACCAATAGGGGGCGTCCTTCTATGGGACCGCGAATCACTAAGTCAAACTCGTATTCCCCATTGCGCAGGGGCAGAATGTCGCGATCGCAAAATTCAATTTCCATCCCCCAGCGATGCTCTAGAATTTCTGGTACCACCTCCAGCGCTAAGTCTTCTAGGGAACCACCGAGGGCTTCGCTAAGGCCTCCCACTTGTCGCGCGAGTTGTTTCACCGCCCTTTCTGTGCGCTCTTGGGCAGCAGCTCATTTATCTACCGCAGCAGCTAGCTGATCCACCCGCTCTTCCGTGCGTTTTTGCGCCTGAGCCAGTTCCTCTACTCGCTCTTCGGTGCGTTTTTGGGCTTGGCCAAGATCGGCAACAATTGACTTCAGCTCATTGAAGTCCTTGGCCCTCACGACATCGTCATAGGCTTCACGGATCACTTCCGCTAGTAAATGCGCTTGTTCTGGCGTAAAAGCAGCCCGTAGTTTTTCTTCCAGAGTAGAGGTCATTGCAGGTGGGATTTATCAGTAATTTACATTTTAATTTTTAATGATTAGCCAGTTGTATTTAATAATTACTTAGTTGTACAGCCCTTGTCTAAAATATGGGGTATATCAAGGGGATATGAGCTTCTCCTATAGCGGCTTTCACAGTTTTGAGTGTGTTCAACCCAGTTGGAAAAGGCTGCACCTGTTGCCAGTTAATAGACTATAAACAATCACGTGGCTTGAGGACAGTGTCATGGTGAAGTACGGGTTCTGCTGTTGGTCGCTGGGCATTGCTTTTCTTTTAAGTGTGGGTTTTGAGCCAGCAAAGGCAGCAGAGATATCACCCTCCCCAAGGGGTCTGACAGATGATGAGCTGATTGCTCTGATCAAAGAAGATGCTTTTGCTCAAGCTCGCCTACCGCAATCTGAAGGCTCTGCTGTCGATCTATTGCCAGTACCCCCGCCGCCTCAACCCCCCACAGAAGTGTCCCCTCCTGGACAATCCTCGCTGCCCCTACCAACTGGCACTGAGATCAAGGGCGATGCCACAGCCACGTCTGAGGAACCTTCACTGACAACGGCTGAACATTCTCCTAGCGCACCTTTGCCAACTCCAACAGCCCCCGAAGTCACCGCAGAGCAGGCAGCTCAAGAGGCGCGTTTAGCACTTCTACGGGAGGGCGATCGCCACTGGCAATTAGGAGACACCGTCACAGCCCAAACCTATTACCAAAAGGCCAAGGCTGACCTAGATTTGCCACCCCCCCGTGTCACACCCCCCGCTGTCCTGGAAATTAGTCAATTGCCCCCCGCTGCCCAAGTCTATTGGCGAGAAGTTCAAGGGGGTTCCCAACTCTACAGTGCCCAAGCAGTGCCGCTGCGGCTTTTGGTGGAGCAATTCCCAGAGTTTATCCCCGGCCAAGTGCGCTTCGCTGAGTTTCTAGCGCAGCAGGGTTCTCTCAAAGAGGCCTATGCCCATCTAGAGAAAACCGCCAGTCTCTACCCTGACCAGCCGGACATTCAACGCAGCCTGATCACCCTCTACGATCGCCAGCAACAGTGGCTAGAAGCAGCCCTTGCCGCCCAACGTTTTGCCCTCCTCAATCCCGACCATCCCGCCACACCCGAATTTCAGCAACTGGCCGCAGAGCGCATGCAACGGTTCCGGCGTCGCCTTCAAGGGCAACTGCGCGAAGGCATGATTGTCGGCGCCCTCACTGGATTAGTAGGTGTGGCACTCACGGGCAATCCCTTACTGTCTTTGGACTCGATTCAAATGATGGCCTTGATGATGCAGGGGGAGTCTGCCCTAGGCCGTTCAGCAGCGCGGCAGATTAGTCGTCAAGTCAAGCTCCTTGAGGATGCGGAAGTACAAGCGTATGTCAATGAGGTGGGGCAACGCTTAGCCAAAGTGGCCGGTCGCAATGAGTTTGAGTATGAGTTTTTCGTGATCAAAGACAATGATCTCAATGCCTTTGCCCTGCCGGGCGGCAAGATTTTTATCAACGCCGGCGCCATTCTCAAAGCCAATACTGAAGCAGAACTGGCAGGCTTGCTTGCCCACGAAATTGCCCACGCAGTGCTCTCCCATGGTTTTCGGCTGATGACACAGGGGACTGCTACTGCCAACTTGACGCGGTTATTACCTGCCGGCGGCTACGTAACAGGTCTTCTCGTAACCAGCTACAGTCGGGAAATGGAACGGGAGGCAGATATTTTGGGCACACGGATTCTCGCAAGAGCGGGTTATGCCGCTGATGGTTTGCTTAACTTGATGCACACTCTCAAGCAGGAATACCGTAATCAGGAGCCACCGCTGCCGTGGTTTGCCACCCACCCGCCGACCAATGAGCGCATTCGCTATATTCGTGGCCTCCTCCGCGATCGCGGGTACAATCCCTTTGCCTTTGAGGGGGTCGAACGGCATCAGCAAATCCAAGCCCATTTACGCACGCTGATAGATCCCCCAAATCCCAAAAAATCGAAACGAGAAACTGCCAGAACACAGCAATAGCTGAGCACTAGATGTCTCAACATTGTTTTCAAACCCTTGAGTACGAACCTGCCTTTCTCTCCCTGGGGGAAGACTACTGGGATGAGGTACAAGCCCCAACATTTCCGCAGCACATTCTTCGCTTTCGCAATGATACTCTTTTACCCTTAATGGGACTGGATCCTGCCAACGTAACCGATGCCGATTTTATTGCCGCGTTTGGTCAGTTTCAGGGACGGGAACCCTTTTTGGCAATGCGCTACCATGGCTACCAATTTGGCGAATACAACCCCCACTTGGGGGATGGTCGGGGGTTTCTCTATGGCCAGTTTCGCGGTGTCGATGGTCAGCTTTATGACTTGGGCACGAAAGGCTCCGGAACCACTCCCTACTCACGGGGAGGAGACGGTCGCCTCACGCTCAAAGGGGGGGTTCGTGAGGTCTTGGCCAGTGAACTACTTCATCGCTTGGGAGTATGCACATTTCGCAGTCTCAGTTTAGTGGAAACCGGGGAGTCCCTCTGGCGGGGGGATGAACCATCGCCGACGCGATCCAGTGTCTTGGTGCGCCTTGGCCGTTCCCTTATTCGCTTTGGTACCTTTGAGCGGCTCCACTATCTACGGCGACCGGATTTGATTCGCCGCTTGCTGGATTACGTCATTTACTACTACTATCCCCATTTGCTACAGATTCCAGACACCAAGGAACGGGATTGTGCCTTTTATCGCGAATTAGTGGCACGCACAGCGGATCTGGCGGCGCAGTGGTTGGTGGCAGGGTTTTGTCATGGGGTTTTGAACACCGATAATATGGCCATTACAGGCGAGAGCTTTGACTATGGTCCCTATGTCTTTTTGGAACGGTATGATTTAGGGTTTACCGCCGCCTATTTTGACTACTACGGTCGCTACGCCTATGGCAATCAACCGGCAATTTGTGCTTGGAATCTGGAGAAACTCCAAATTCCCCTGTCTTCGGTAATGCCCCTTGAGGAGATGCAAGCTGCCCTAAAAACTTTTGGCGATCGCTGTCAAACCACCTACTTGAAACTGATGCTCAAACGCCTTGGTTGGGCAGGCCTTCCCCTAGAGATTGGCCGTTCCTTGGTGGCAGAGACCCAAGCCTTTCTCAGCCGCAGTGCGATCAGTTATCCGCAATTCTTTGTCAGTCTGCGACAGGAATTCGCCCCTGAGTGGGCTGCAGATCCAAGTCATATCTTTTGTGACAGCTCAACCCTCACGCCAACGGATCAGAAATTGCTAGAGACTTGGAAAAGAACCTATTTCGAGCTACTTCAGCGAGCCAACCCACCCCAGCGGGCGGCAATTCCCCAAACCCTACAGGCAGCCAATCCCCTTGTCATCCTCACTCGTCCCCAGATCGAATACATTTGGCAGGCCATTACTCAGGAAGATGATTGGTCACGATTTACCGCAACGCTTGAGTTAATGCAGGCATGAAGCGACTTCTTTGCTTGAGTAATGGCCATGGTGAGGACGCGATCGCCAGCGTGATTTCGCAAGCCCTGAGGCACCGTTGTCCAGATTTAGACCTAATGGCGCTGCCCCTAGTGGGCTTAGGATCTGCCTATACTCGCCTCGGCATTCCCCTATTGCAACCGGGAAAAGCACTGCCCTCCGGTGGGTTTATCTATATGGAGTTGCGGCATTTATGGCGAGATCTCAAGGCGGGTTTGTTGGGACTCCTAGGATCACAGATTCGCGCCATCCACGCTTGGCAGCAATTGGGAGGACATCTGTTGGCGGTGGGAGATATTGTGCCCTTATTGCTAGCCTATAGTAGCGGCGGCACCTACAGTTTTGTGGGGACTGCCAAGTCTGACTATTACCTCTACGATAGGACGGGGCGTCCCTATGGCTGGGGGATGGGCTGGTCAGGTAGTGACTATCTCCCTTGGGAGCGATGGTTGTGGCGATCGCCCCGCTGCCGAGGCATTTTTGTCCGCGATGAGTTAACCGCCAAAGGGTTGCGGCAATTGGGCTACACGGTTCACTACTGTGGCAATCCCATGATGGACTTAGTAATGCCACCCCCAGCGCCTTCTCCGTTTGCGAATAAAACCATTGTGCTGTTGCCGGGGTCTCGTGCTCCTGAGGCCTACCGCAATTGGCAACAGATTCTACGGGCACTGACGCCTTATCACGATCAGCCGCTGATCTTTCTTGCAGCTGTCAGTCCGAGCCTTGATTTACAGATTCTTGAGCAAAGCCTTGAGGGCTGGCAACCCATCACCAGTCCATTACCCCAGAGCACGGCATGGCAGTTGGGTCAGCAACAACTGATTTTAAGTTCACACCACTTTCGTGAATTTTTGCATTGGGCAGAAGGAGGCATCGCCCTTGCGGGAACAGCTACAGAGCAGTGTGTTGGTTTGGGGAAGCCAGTCATTACATTTGCCGGTGAAGGGCCTCAATTTACCCGTGACTTTGCCCGTCGTCAAAAACGCCTCCTTGGAAACTCGATTTTCCTACTGGATGATCCTCAAGAGGCCATCCCTACCGTTTGGCAGATTTGGGCGGATACTACTTTACTTGCACGAATTGCTGCCAATGGTAAGGAACGTATGGGGGAGTCCGGAGCCAGCGATCGCATTGCTGAGCAACTGTTAAAAATACTCGGAGATTGAGTCTTGCTAAAAAAAAAGACCCCCATCCGTAGATGGGAGCCAAGGAGTATTGAGTTTAGTTAGATTGAGTCAGTGACCCTAATCAAGGCTGGGCATCGAGAGTACGGGTTCAGACTCGCGGTCAATCCCCTTCTCAAAGCCAGCAGCAGCAGCACGGGCACGACCCGCATGCCATAGGTGACCCACTAGGAAGAAGAAGGCCAAGACAAAGTGGGACGTTGCCAGCCAAGAACGCGGTGACACGAAGTTCACTGAGTTGATTTCAGTGGCCACACCACCCACGGAGTTCAGAGAACCCAGAGGAGCATGGGTCATGTACTCAGCAGCACGACGTTCTTGCCAAGGCTGAATATCGTTTTTGATCTTGTTCAGATCAAGACCATTGGGACCCCGCAGCGGCTCCAACCAAGGGCCACGGAAATCCCAGAAGCGCATGGTTTCACCACCGAAGATGATTTCCCCTGTGGGAGAGCGCATCAGGTATTTACCTAGACCCGTGGGGCCTTGAGCCGAACCGACATTGGCACCCAATTTTTGGTCACGGATCAAGAAGGTCATCGCTTGAGCCTGAGAGGCCTCTGGGCCGGTGGGGCCATAGAATTCACTGGGATAGACGGTGTTGTTGAACCAGACAAAGCAGGTGGCAATAAAGCCCATCATGGACAGGGCGCCCAAGCTGTAGGAGAGATAGGCTTCCCCAGACCAGATGAAGGCACGGCGTGCCCAACCGAAGGGGGTCGTCAGAATGTGCCAGATACCACCGGCAATGCAGATCAAACCGATCCAAATGTGACCCCCAACCACATCCTCAAGGTTGTTGACACTGACAATCCAGCCCTCACCACCAAAGGGAGACTTCAGCAGGTAGCCAAAGATCACCGTTGGGTCAAGGGTGGGGTTGGTAATGACGCGGACATCACCACCACCCGGTGCCCAAGTGTCATAGAGGCCACCAAAGAACATGGCTTTGGCCACCAGCAGTAGAGCGCCAATACCGAGGACGATCAGGTGGAAACCGAGGATCGTCGTCATTTTGTTTTTATCTTTCCAGTCGTAGCCAAAGAAGGAGGAGTATTCCTCAAGGGTTTCAGGGCCACGAATGGCATGGTAAACGCCACCAAAGCCGAGAACGGCAGAGGAAATCAGGTGCACCACCCCTACGACAAAGAAGGGGAAGGTGTCCACGACTTCACCACCTGGGCCAACACCCCAGCCAAGGGTGGCAATGTGGGGAATGAGAATCAGCCCTTGCTCGTACATTGGCTTCTCTGGAATAAAGTGAGCCAACTCGAACAGGGTCATAGCACCGGCCCAGAAGACGATCAGACCAGCGTGGGCGACGTGAGCACCCAAAAGTTTGCCGGAGAGATTAATCAGACGAGCGTTACCGGCCCACCACGCGAAACCGGAGGATTCTTGGTCGCGGTTGGTGGCAAAAATCGAGTTACTAGAGAGCGTTACCACGGGGGAGTACCTCTTCTGGGAAGACAAAGTTTTCATGGGGTTGGTCTTGGGGCGCCATCCAAGCGCGAATGCCCTCGTTCAAGAGCAGGTTCTTCGTGTAGAACGTCTCAAACTCAGGGTCTTCCGCTGCTCGAATCTCCTGCGAAATAAAGTCATAGGACCGCAGGTTCAACGCCAGACCCACGATGCCAATCGCACTCATCCACAGCCCCGTCACGGGCACAAACAACATGAAAAAGTGCAACCAGCGCTTGTTCGAGAAGGCAATCCCAAAAATTTGGCTCCAAAACCGGTTCGCCGTCACCATCGAGTAGGTCTCTTCCGATTGGGTGGGACTAAAGGCACGGAAGGTGCTCGCCGATTCCCCATCTTGGAAGAGGGTGTTTTCCACGGTGGCACCATGGATGGCACACAACAGGGCACCACCGAGCACACCGGCCACCCCCATCATGTGAAAGGGATTCAAGGTCCAGTTGTGGAACCCTTGGAAGAACAGGAGGAAGCGGAAGATGGCGGCCACGCCAAAGCTGGGGGCAAAGAACCAACTGGATTGCCCCAAGGGGTAAATCAAGAAGACGCTGACAAAGACAGCAATGGGGGCACTGAAGGCAATGGCGTTGTAGGGACGGATGCCCACCAAGCGAGCAATTTCAAACTGCCGCAGCATGAAGCCAATGAGGCCAAAGGCGCCGTGGAGGGCGATAAAGGTCCACAGACCCCCCAGTTGGCACCAGCGGGTGAAGTCCCCTTGGGCTTCGGGCCCCCAGAGGAGAAGGAGGGAGTGCCCCATGCTGTTGGCCGGGGTGGAAACGGCAACGGTGAGGAAGTTGCAGCCTTCGAGGTAGCTGGAAGCAAGGCCGTGGGTGTACCAAGAGGTAACAAAGGTGGTACCGGTCAGCCAGCCACCGAGGGCAAGGTAGGCGCAGGGGAAAAGCAGGATGCCTGACCAGCCGACAAAGACAAATCTGTCACGTTTGAGCCAGTCGTCAAGGATGTCAAACCATCCCCGTTCTGCTGGCGCTCGTCCAATCGCGATTGTCATGGATTAAATCCTCTTGCAGATATAGATGCCAGATTTAGAACCTTACAGTTGCTGGTAGGGTGTGATCAGCTCTCTAAAACTTAGGAGCGATCGCTCCAGCCTCCTGTTAATTTGGCTTCATAAATTAATAAACCCATCCCCTGTTTCCGCTTGAGCTAATAGGTGGTTTTACCTAATTGCTGTTGGCGTTTATCAAGGGTAGGCTCAGCTTCCCATCAGCATTTGCTGCGGGAGAACTATATTAACGTGATAGCGGAATTCTTACGAAATATCAAGGTGATTGTTGCCTCGCTTCTCAGGTTTCTCATTTTTGAGCGGTGCCCGCAACTGAGCAATCGATTAGGAAATTGCGGACTGAATCCAAATAGACTCCTAGTGAGAAATGTTAAGTATTGTAACAGTCCTGCCAGCTATTGCTGCTACAGGAGTTTTTAGAGGCGAATGGTTCTCTGGCGATCGCTACGAACAAGGCGAGGGTCGTTGGTAAGATAGGAGAGGTGAAAGACAGTCTTTGCCTAGAAAAGGAGGCCCGCCATGGCAACCGAACGACGGGTGGCACGGGTAGCAGAATTAATTAAACGGGAAGTGAGCCAGTTGTTAATGTATGAAATCCGCGATGAGCGCGTAGGGGCGGGCATGGTCAGTGTCACCGATGTGGAAGTGTCGGGTGATTTGCAGCACGCCAAGATTTTCGTCAGCATCTACAGCACGGATGAGGTACGGCGCTCAACCATGGCCGGATTGAAGGCGGCTTCAGGCTTTGTGCGACGGGAATTGGGGCAGCGCATTCGCCTACGGCGGACACCGGAGGTCGTATTTGTTGAAGATCGATCGCTGGAACGGGGCAGTCGCGTTCTTTCGCTGCTTAATCAAATTGGGCAACAGCAGAGTGCTTCAGAGGTTCTTGAAACGGAGCCTTAAGTGCGGCTTTGTCTTGCCGGAACGGATGCAGGCAGGTCGTGCGTCGGTGGTACAGACGAGCTTTTGCTGCGCTGGGGGGGAGCCAGTAGGGTTTTCAGGATCACAAAGGCCGCAATGCCAATTAAGAAGTAACCAAAGCCCTGCTGAAGCCGCTTTGCAGAAATACGGTGACTGAGGTAGCTACCCACCACAGAGCCACTAGCGGCGGCTAAGGTTAGCGTCAGGGTTAAGCGTGGATCCAAACTAACCGTGCCCAGATAGCCCCAAACCGCAGCCACGGAATTAGCCATGATAATCAGCAGTGAGGTACCGATCGCCTGCCGCATCGGAATTTTGCCCAAGAGAACAAGGGCAGGCACAATGGCAAAGCCCCCGCCAACTCCCACCAACCCCGTTAGAATACCCACACCAATGCCTTCTGTGGGCAGCCACAGCCAACAGTATTTACATACCGGTGGAGCATAAAGCTGGCTTTCAAGGGAACTTTCTGGCGGGGTGAGTTCAGGGGTAGGGGGATGCTGTTGCCGCCGAATCATTAAAATAGCCGCCACCATCATGGCAACGGCAAAGAGTAAGAGTTGCACAGTATCGGTAATCCAGGGCAAGGCTGCTAGTCGCGCCCCGAGATAGGCACCAATCATGGTTGCAGAGCCAAAAATCAGTGCTAGACGCAAATTGACATAGCCGCGCCGCCACTGGGGAATCACTGCCAGTAAACTGACGCTGCCGACAATCACCAGTGTCATCGGGATCGCGACCTTGGTTTCAATGCCCATGACATAGACCAGTACTGGCAGGGCAAGGACAGAACCACCACCCCCCAATAGACCCAGACTCAAGCCGATGGCGATCGCCAGACCATGCCCTATCCAGTAGCTCAGCATGGGTTACAGCCCTTTTCACTAAGATTGAACACGCTCAACACTTTGAAAGCTAGGGTAGGAGAAGATCTCATCTTTTTGTATCTTCATGTTTCAGAAAAGGGCTGTTATTTCACCTGGGGGCGATTGAAGGGCAGCAGTGCCAACACCCGTGCTAGGGCACAGGTACCGGTAACACCGGCAAAGACCAAACCAGCACCAACAAGGCCCGACAGGAAGAAGAATCCCGGATTGATAGTAAAGCCCAAGATCACTCCCGTGAGAATCAGGCTACCCGCCACAATTTGCACCTGCCGCATCAGGCTAATGGGCGCACTAACTGCACCCGTGATCGGATAGCCCCCCTGTTTCCAGCGTTGAATGCCACCTTCAAGGTTTTTCAGGTTTTTGAAGCCCCGACTGGCAAGGGTTTCGTAGGCCATGCGCGATCGCCGGCCCGATTCACAGTAGAGCACCACCGGCGTATCAGAACTACAGAGGGGGTCTAGTTCACCCACATTGGCCAAGGGGCAGAGCAATGCGCCAGGAATATGGGCACTGTTATATTCATTGGGTTCACGCACATCAATGAGCAGCACCGGTTGCCGTTGCAGGGCATCGTGCAGTTCAGCCGCAGAAATGAGGGGAGACTCAGTCGTTGTTGTGGTCATAGTCGTTGGTTCTCAAGTGGTTACTCAGGGTTGACTCAGGAGACAGGGGTGATTAGGAATCAGAGGACTAGACGGCAGCGGCAACCATTCCACACTGCTGATTCGCGGGTACCGCTTCCATGATTTTCTTGGGATCAGGTAGCTTGAGATTGGCCATAAACTCAATGAACTGCTGGCGATCGCGACCCACAAAGCGAGGATTAAAGCGTTTTTCCTCACCAATGGTGGAAACGGTGTGACCGCGATAGTCATGGCCGGGATAGACCAATGTGGTGTCTGGAAGCGTAAAGAGCCGCTGCGTTACCGCATCGTACATGGCACCCGCATCGCCACTTTGGAAGTCAGTGCGCCCACAGCCACGGATAAAGAGGGAATCGCCCGTCAATAGGTGAGTACCATTCACCAAGAAAGCCATGTGGCTATCGGTGTGACCCAAGGTGGCGATCGCCTGAATCGGAATGCTGCCGACGTGAATGACTTCACCGTCTTTAATATAGCCATCGGCACAATCCACATGGGCATTTTCAGGGACTAGGGTTTTGCAGCCGGTGCGTTCGCGGACTTTGCCTGCCCCGGTAATGTGGTCAGCGTGGACATGGGTTTCTAAGCAGTAGCGCAATTTCAACCCCAATTGCTCAATTAACTGCACATCGCGATCCACCTGTTCCAGCACACTATCCACCAAGGCGGCCTCACCCGTAGCTTCATCGGCAATCAGGTAGGAATAGGTCCAAGTGTCGTAGTCAAAGAGTTGGCGAAACAGCATAGTGGACTCCTTATTATCGGGTATAGTGTGAGGGGACTCGTTCAGACTTAGAACGGTGACGACTTTAGCCTAGTCAATCTAAATATAATTTTATAACTATCTAGTAAATAAATGTCAAATGCCCCCTAACCCCATTCCTGAGGCAACAGACCCATTTACGATAGGAGAAGGCGGGTTCAGAGCACGGGGGATGTCCACACTACAGCAACTGACCCCTTGGCAGCGGGTAACGGAGGAGCTAACAGCCATTGTCGGCAAGGGTAGCGTCATCAGTGATGCAGCGGAAGCCCTTGTGTATGAGTGCGATGGCCTATCTATGTATCGGCAGCGGCCAAAGCTGGTTGTGCTCCCCCAAACCACTGCACAGGTCTCAGCGATTCTCAAGCTGTGCGATCGCTACAGGATTCCCTTTGTTGCCCGTGGCTCTGGCACTGGCTTATCGGGAGGGGCATTACCCCACCGCGAGGGCATCCTCATCGTCACGTCCCGTATGAACCAAATTCTAGAGATTGATCTGGCCAACCAGCAGGTGGTGGTGCAGCCGGGGGTGATCAATGCTTGGGTGACTCAAGCGGTTGCTGATCAAGGCTTTTACTATGCCCCTGATCCATCGAGTCAAATCATTTGCTCTATTGGCGGCAACGTCGCTGAAAATTCCGGGGGCGTTCACTGCCTGAAGTATGGGGTGACCACGAACCATGTGCTGGGACTCACGGTGGTCTTGCCCAATGGCGAGATTGTTGAACTGGGCGGTGCTGCTCCAGAAATGCCCGGCTACGATCTCATGGGGGTCTTTGTTGGCTCCGAAGGGACACTGGGGATTGCTACAGAAATTCGGCTGCGCATTCTCAAACAGGCGGAGGCGATCGCCGTTCTCTTGGCCGACTTCACCACAATTGAAGCAGCAGGGGAAACCGTTTCCGCCATTATTCGGGCAGGGATCATTCCCGCTGGCATGGAAATTATGGACAACCTGAGTATCAATGCCGTCGAGGATGTGGTGGCCACCAATTGCTACCCCCGCGATGCCGGTGCGGTCTTGCTTGTGGAAGTGGATGGCCTTGAGGCAGAAGTGCCCATTTTGCAGGAGCGGGTCACGCGCATTTGCTATGAACAGGGGTCACGCCACGTAACGGTTGCCACAGAGGCTGAAGATCGCCTCCGCCTTTGGAAGGGTCGCAAAGCTGCCTTTGCTGCTGCCGGTCGCCTCAGTCCTAATTATTTTGTCCAAGATGGGGTGATTCCCCGCAGTCAACTGGCCACCGTCCTAAAAGAAATCGAACAACTGAGCCAACGTAGTGGCTATCGCATTGCCAATGTCTTCCACGCTGGCGATGGCAATCTGCATCCCTTGATTCTCTACGATCAGGCTGTACCGGGTGCTCTTGCAGAGGTGGAAGCCTTGGGCGGTGAAATTCTCAAGCTCTGTGTGCGCTTGGGGGGAAGCATTTCTGGGGAACATGGCATTGGCAGCGATAAGGCTTGTTTCATGAGTGAGATGTTTAGCCCAGCCGATTTAGAGACAATGCAGCAAGTGCGCTCAGCCTTTGATCCCAAACGCCTTGCCAACCCCGAAAAGGTGTTTCCCACACCCCGCACCTGTGGCGAAGCCGCCCATCAACTCAAAGACTTTCCCAACATTGAGGCATTTTAATGAGTGCAAAAATTCCAGTCACGATTATCACGGGTTTTCTAGGGAGCGGTAAAACGACCCTGATTCGGCAGTTGCTCCAGAATGCAGCGGGCAGGCGCATTGCCGTGATTGTGAATGAATTTGGCGATGTGGGCATTGATGGCGAACTCTTGCAGGCCTGTTGCGATCGCACAGCGGGCATCTGGGAACTCACCAATGGTTGCCTCTGTTGTACTGTGCAGGATGAATTTTTGCCAACGATGCAAACCCTCTTGGCACGACGCCAGGAGATTGATCACATCGTCATTGAAACGTCAGGACTGGCCTTGCCCAAGCCGCTTGTGATGGCCTTTCGTTGGCCGCAGGTGCGCCATGCTGCCACCGTGGATGGCGTGGTGACAGTGGTGGACGGTGTTGCCTTAGCAGCGGGTCAAGTGAGTGCTGATCTCGAGGCGCTCTTTGCCCAAAAGGCCGCCGATCCTAGCTTGGAGCATGAGGACACGCCCCTTGAGGAACTCTTTAACGATCAATTGGCCTGTGCCGATTTGGTCATCCTCAGCAAGGCGGATCAACTGGCGCCTGAGCGCGTCGAGCAACTCCTCAGGGAACTCCGCTGCCAACTGCCCTCGCGGATTAAGCTGCTTGCGGCGCATCATGGACAGGTTGCGGCAGATCTGCTGCTGGGGTTTAATGCGGCGGTGGAGGAGGACTTGGGACAGCGGCCGAGTCACCATGATTTTGAAGAGGATCACGATCACGATGCCGAGATTCAAGCAGTTTGTTTAGAGCTGGGGGCTTGGGATCTGCAACGCCTACGTCAATCCCTCGAGCGCTTGCTGCAAGTACCTGACATTTACCGCATTAAGGGATTTGCGGCGATTGAGGGCAAACCCATGCGTTTGGTGGTGCAAGGGGTCGGTCAACGGTTAGACTCGTTTTACGATCGCCCGTGGCAAGCGACAGAGTCACGTCGCACCCGTCTAGTGGTGATTGGTCGTCAGTTGGATCAACAGGAACTGCTGTCCCATTTTGGCTAGGAGGGTATGGCCAGCCTTCAGAACATCATTGACCGCCAACTGCATCAACTATTGGGCAGCAGGGCAAAGTGGTTCATTGATGTTGGCGATCGCCACCTTGGCATCTGGATTGAAGCGACAAGCATTGATCTGAATCAGTTAGCCACATGGGGTAAGACCTTTTGGCAGCAGTGGCAGCGGGGCACCCTGCTCCTGTTTGCAGCAGAACCCCATCAACCGTTTCCCTATTGGTGGAAATCCTGGTCTGTTGCCTCAGCCATGTCAGAAGCGGCTCAGATGGGAGAAGGAGAGACAACGGCGGGCGATCGCTTTATTATCTGTGGACTAGGCAGTTTGGGGCAGTTTTGCATTCAAAGTCTGCGGCGCTTTGCCGGTGAGCACCTGACCTTAGAGATTTGTGCCATTGAGCGGCGTGCCAACATTGAGTGGGAAATTCCCCACTTGACAGAGTTACTCACTGAACCAGTGATTGTGGGTGATTGTCGTCAGGAAGCCGTTCTTAGAGCTGCTGGAATTGATCGCTGCCGCACCCTACTCGCAGTCACCAGTGATGAGGCCACCAATATTGCCACAGCCATCGTTGCTCGCCGCTTAAATCCTGAGGTTCACCTTGTGGTGCGCTCCAGTCGCGATAATCTCAATGCGCTTCTAGAGAAAAAATTGGGGAGCTTCGTCGCTCTAAATCCTACGGAACTGCCAGCACCTGCCTTTGCCCTTGCGGCCCTTGAGGAAAATATTCTTGCTGCGTTTACGATTGAGGGGCAGCAGTTTCGAGTGCTGCAACAAACGATTACCACCGATAGTCCCCTAGTGGGTACGCCTGTCCACCGCTGGCAGCGCCGTCACCAACGCCTGATTAGTGTGCGCGCCTGCCATTCCCAATCCTCAATCTTCCAGCCCACTCGCCCCCACCGCCTCTTTAACCATTGGCCACCAGATTTGCTGTTTGAGGTGGGCGATCGCCCCATTTGGATTGAACGGGTGGAAGTGGTGAAATCCCTGCCCATCCCTGACCCCAATCCCATCCAGCGCCTTATTCAGCAGATGCGCCAACTACCTGAGCAGGCAGAACAATTCTGGCAGTGGATCCATCGCGATCGCTCCCGTGAGTTAATTTTCAACGGCCTCTGGATTGGCAGTGGTCTGTGGCTGCTGACGGCTCTCCTGTTGCGCTACAACGTCCCCGACCTCACGTGGCAAAAGGCCTTTGCTGCTGGGTTTATTCTCCTATTGGGGGGCTTTGGCGATGTCTTTGGTGGGCTAGAAAATGATCCCGTGCCCCCTTGGCTGCTCGTGGTCTGTATTCTGGTGGCGATCGTCAGCCTCCTCTTTATTGTCGGTGTCTTGGGACTGTTGGCCGAAAAACTCCTGCAAGCGCGGTTTGACTTCCTCAGGAAACGGCCGCCCTTGCCTACGGCGGATCATGTGATTGTTGTGGGCTTAGATCGCATCGGTCAGCAGGTGGTGCAGATCCTGCGCTCTTTTCGTCAGCCCTTGGTGATCCTAGTGGACGACCCAGAGCAAACCCAGCTGTTTGAAGATCTGCCAATGCTCTTTGGCAACATTCCGGAAAAGCTTCTTCAAGCCCATTTAGACACTGCCAAAAGTGTGGTTCTCACCACTGCTGATGAAATGTTGAACTTAGAGGTAGCGCTAATTGCTCGCCAAGCCACAGAGCAGCGGGAGTCCCCCATTGGTCTAGTCATCGGCATCTATGATCCCACCCTCACGAACGACCTGCGAGAGCTGCTCCCCCGTGCTCGTCCCCTCTGTGCCTATGCCCTTGCAGCGGAAGCCTTTGCCGGTGCGGCATTTGGTGAGACGATGCTCGGCCTCTTTCAGATTGATCAACAGACGGTGCTCATTGCCGACTACACCGTTACCGCAGGCGACACTCTTGAGGGCAAGTTGATTGGCGAAGTGGCCTATGGTTACGCCGTCATCCCTATTTTCTACAATCGCCATGAGCAGTTTCTCGGCGGTGAGACCAGTCATCAGTTCTTGCCCAGTGAGACATTGCAATTAACCGTGGGCGATCGCCTGATTGTTTTAGCGACAATTGATGGCCTACGGCGCATTGAACAGGGCAAAATGGCGCCCCGCCGTCTCTGGCGGCTTTGGGTTGGTCATCCTCGCAATGCGGAAGCCGCCCTAGAAATTGGCAATCTGATCACCAAGATCACGGGTCTGCCCCTGCCGCGATCGCGCACCTTTATCCAGCACCTGCCTGCGACACTGACCCTCGCACTTTACGAACCCCAAGCCTTTCGCCTCGGTCAACAACTGCAAGCCCTAGCCCCTGTGCGCCTCTTTCCCTTGGTGGCTCAGGAAACCCCGTAGGTGTCAATCGGCTTCACCTATAGCTCTGCATTATCAAAGAGATCGAATAAATTGATTTTGGGAATATAACACAGAGTGCTAGTCTGATTATTTAGAGCCATAAATGTTCTACCTAAATCAGGGTAAAAACATTTACAAAAATCTATCGATTTTTTGCCCCAACTGATGCCATGGGGTAGGGCTAATGCGTCTGTGTTGTTTGTGAGGACACTATGCACCGTCGTTGCCGTTCTTTTTTTCTGAGGCTGGGTACCTGTGTATCTTTTGTGCTACCGCTGATGTCAACCGCTGTTCCAGCACGCGCTGAGACTCTTCTGCCTCAAGGATCTACCGCTTCTTCACCGTCCGCTCAGCAAACCTCTATCAATGACTTGCTTCTAGGTGCCGACGCTGGCATGGAACAGGTCACTTCTGTCAATCAACTCTCGGATGTGCGACCAACCGACTGGGCCTACCAAGCACTGGCATCCCTTGTCGAAAAATATGGCTGTATTGCTGGGTATCCCGATGGGACGTTTCGGGGGAATCGTGCCCTAACGCGCTTTGAAATGGCTGCCGCCCTCAATGCCTGCCTCGATGTCATTAGCGATCGCTTTGCCAGCAAGGAAGATTTAGAAACCGTCCGCAAATTGATGCAGGACTATGCCGCTGAGCTAGCAACCCTGCGGGGACGGGTGGATAACCTCGAAAGCCGTACCGCTGCCCTAGAAGCAACCCAATTCTCCACCACCACCAAACTCACGGGGCAAGCTATCTTCTCCTTTGAGGCGGCAGGGGGTGGTGCACCTGTAGGAACTGATCCCAATCCTGTGGTCAACTATCGAGTGCGCCTCAACCTCAACACCAGCTTCACTGGCAAAGATATGCTGATTACGGGGTTGCAGGCAGCTAACTTTGGCGGCGCTCTGCTGGGGGGTAATAGCGTTCAAAATACTCTCTTTCCCGGCAGCTTGCTGGATTCGGGCAGTACCAACCTGAGTTTTGCGCCGCAATTTGCCTTTGATCCTTCAAACTTGAATTCGAGTGCCTATAGTCCCAACACGCTCAATCTCTATAAACTGCTCTATATCTTTCCAGTAACGAGCAAATTTACGGCATTTGTCTTTCCCAAGGCAGAGACCACTGATGCTTTTCCACAAATTATTCCTTGGGCGGACGATGGGCAGGGAGCAATTTCTCGGTTTGCGACAGTCAACCCGATCGCCCGTCTTTCAGGAGGGACATCTGGTATTGGCCTAGCGTCAGGGGCAGGGTTTATTTGGAATCCCTCAAAAACCGTGAACTTAACCGCGCTCTATGGCAGTGTGACAGCAGGCATTCCAACCTTGCAGCCATTCGTGAATCCCCTCGGCTCGGGTTTCTTCCCCAATGATGAGAATTCCTTTACAGGAGCTTTGCAGGCCACGTTTACCCCCAATAAAAAACTAGCCGCCGCCTTCAACTTTGCCTATTCACAACATGCGGTCAATATCTTGGGCACGGGCTTATCGTCGAATGGCCTTCTAGGCACTGGGGGTGATGTGTTTGCGATTCCGGGTAGCCCCAACGGCTTAGCCCAACGGGTGCAACTGGTGGGTTTGGGGGGAACCTTCACCTACAACTTCACGGATAAAATTGCCTTTTCTGCCTACGGTGCCGGCATTATTGTGGATGCCATTGGCGGTACAAATACGCTTGCAGGTGGTGCCTTAGTCCCCTTTAACGGCAAATCCTACTACACGAGTTTTATGGGGGGGATTTACTTTAAGGATGCTTTCTTCCAAGGCAATGCTGCGGGCTTTATCTTTGGTCAGCCCCTCTATCTTGAAGGGACAACCATTGGCACAGCGGCCTTGAATGCCATACCGGGGTTCACAAAGGCACGTCCTTTCCAACTGGAGACCTTTTATCGTTTTCAAGTGAACGACAATTTGAGTGTGACACCGGGGGTCTTTGTCATCTTCAATCCTGAGTTTAACAGTGATAACCAAACGACCGTGGTCGGGGTTTTGCGCTCCACGTTTACATTCTAGTTTCTGACCCTCTTACTTGATAGGGGTTTCGGCTAGGGGATGATTGTTGCCCCTAGCTTTTGTAGTATCTTTGGGAATTCTGACCCTCAGGCTAAGATATTGATTAGCAATCGTCAATAGGCTGTTCCCATGAGTGGTCACCGTGAGCACCATCTACTCAACATTGAGGATGAAACAGGTAAGCGCACGATCCCTTTGGATGCGGCAACCTACTCCATTGGCCGCGATGTCACCAATGCGATCGTCATTCATGGTCACGGTGTCTCACGGCAACACGCCCTGCTGCTGCGGATTCCCTCACCAAATGGCTATCGCTATCGTGTCGTAGATGGTAATGCCGATGGTAAGCCCAGTGCCAACGGTATCCTAGTGAATGGCCAGCGGGTGCAAAGCCATGAGCTAAAAGATGGAGATGAAATTAACTTTGGCGGATCCGTGAAGGCGCACTATGCCACTGTGTCCATGGGCGAGGCGGAGTTTATTAAGTATTTGAAGAGCGTCAACTATCACAGCATTAAGGTCGTGCCCATGACCTCAACGATTACCCAAGCTGAAGAAGGCGCAGACGATAAAAAATCAGAAGAAGAAACGCAATTTAATGCCACTCCCCCACCGCTGCCATCCAATGCTACCCCAGAGTCCCTTCCAGCCCCGAAATCCTCACCCCCTTGGTTGCTGATTGTTGGCGGGATCGTCATTGTTCTTTTGATCGTGGGAATTGGCGTTGTGATCATGAACCGAACACCTGTCCCCCCACTGGAGACCCCCACGCAAACGCAGTGATGGCCTATTCCCAAGACTTAGCTCCTACCTTGAACTCAATCTGGCAGCCCCAACCGACGGCGGATGGTTCTTTTACGTTTTTTTCGCCAGAATTTGGCGAAACGTTCCATAGCCTTGGGGGAGCACGTCAAGAAGCCTTTGATAAGTTCGCGATCGCCACCGATCTCCCCCGCAAAGCCCAAGCATCGCAGCTCAAGCTTTTAGACATCTGCTATGGTTTAGGCTACAACACTGCCGCTGCCTTAGAAGTCATTTGGCAACACAATCCCACCTGCTATGTCACCGTCGTCGGCTTAGAACTGGATCCTCGCGTTCCCCAAGCCGCGTTGGCTGTCATGCCCCCCTGGTCTGCCTCGGTTCAGGAGATTCTCCAGAGATTAGCTGACCAGCAGCAGGCGACCACCCCACAGTGTCAGGCGCAACTTTTAATTGGGGATGCCCGCCAAACGATTCAAGACCTTGTTCGCCAAGGATTTCAAGCAGATGCGATTTTTCTTGATCCCTTTTCACCCCAGCGCTGTCCGCAACTGTGGACGGTGGAATTTCTGCGTCTAGTGGCTCAGTGTTTAGCACTTGAAGGGCATTTGGCCACCTATTGTCGTGCTGCTGCCGTTCGTTCCGCTTTGCAGGCGGCGGGTTTACACCTTGGGACGCTGCCGATTGCTGCCCCCCAGCACAGTCATGAGTGGGCACAGGGAACCGTGGCACGCTGGCAAGCCGATCAGCTCATTCCCCTTTCGCCCATGGAGCAGGAACATTTGCAGACGCGCGCGGGTATTCCCTATCGCGATCCCCAACTGCGGGACAGTCCTGAGGTCATTCGATCGCGCCGCCAAGCAGAGCAGCAAACCTCTCATCAGGAATCCACTAGCCACTGGCGACGCCGCTGGGGCATTACCTAGAGTGGGTGTAGGCCACCTTGAGACTCCACAGCAGCAACCCCAAGCTCATCACCGCAATGAGTGCTCCCCACAACCAATAGGGGAGCCACAGATATTGCTGCAAAAGACCTGTATCAGAAAGCTGTCCCCCCAGAATAGCGTAGGTAAACAGGTAGTTCACCTGCTGAAAAGTGCTAATACAGGCCTGCACACCAAGGAACTGAATCGCAATCCCCTTCAGCCAGCGGTTTCCCTGATAGGCCACAAGCAGGATGGCCACACCTATGGAGGCAATGAAGACAATGCCAAAGAGCGATCGCACCCACAGCAGTACCGAGGCTAGCATCATGATTCCCAGCGCTTTTAGACAAAAGTCTGTGGCACCGTGAGAACGACTAGAGAAAATAAAAAGACTGCCAGCGATCGCGGGTCCCAATGGCCCGCCAATGGCGACTAAGCCATGTCCTAAATTTCCCAGCAGCACCTCACCTCCATAGCGGGCGAACCCTGAACCACTGGGATAGATGACTAGTTCTCGAAAGTAGCCCCCCAACAAAACGGCAGTAAGGCCATGCCCCATCTCGTGGAACCACGTGGCCAAAATCGTAAAGGGGTACAGCAGATAGTTCCCCAAGGGAATCTGCCAGAGAATGATGGCTATCAGTGCCGCGATCGCCAGCAGTAGCGCCGAACGAGGTTGTTTATTGACTGAAAGGTTCAAAGGGGCAGACTTGGGGTCTGGGCGCAAGCCAAACATATTCTCCGCAACGTTGGATGAAAACTAACGCTTCGGCGCCAAAAGCATAATCATATTGCGCCCCTCTTGCTTGGGTGCCTGCTGTACTTCGGCAACCGCTTGCAGGTCATTGGCCATGCGGTTGAGGAGTTCTTCGGCTAGGTGGGAGTGCTGAATTTCCCGCCCTCGGAACGTCACAGTGGCCTTTACCTTGTCTCCGGCCTTGAGAAAACGCTCCGCCCGATTGATGCAGACATTATAGTCGTGCTCTTCAATTTTGTAGCGCATCTTCACCTCTTTGACATCGGAGGTGTGTTGCTTTTTACGGGCTTCACGCGCCTTCTTTTCCTGTTCAAAGCGAAACTTGCCGTAGTCAATAATTTTACAAACGGGTGGATCCGCCTTATCGCTCACAAGAACAAGATCAAGCTCCTTTTCGCGGGCGATCGCCATCGCCTCTTGGGACGACATAATCCCCAACTGGGAACCATCACTATCCACCACTCGCACCCGAGGAAAGCGGATGCGTTCATTAATCATCGGTTGTTCTTGTTGTGTTTTTTTGGTAAGAGCCACTGGTACCTGTACTGTCGTTGATAAACGTTGGCACAAGGACTATCCTAGCTTTCAGGCGAGCTAGAAATGACCCCCTGCCCCTTGCTCTACATCTTAGCCGAGGATTGCCAATAGAGACTATTATCTCTGCCCCTCAGCAAATAAAAACGGATCATTAAGGCAAGTGCCGCTCCCTACGCTCCTAGGCTAGACTGAGGATACTTGTTGCCCACCCTAGGTGAAATTGAAGGTCTGAGGTATGGTGCAGCGGCAACTGCTTACATCGACTCTGTTGGGAAGTCTCTGTTTCCTTACTACCGCCTGTGGGCAACCAAGAGCAACGCCCCCCCCACCAGTGGCACGGGTAAAACTGGCTGCTGTCCAAACACAACCCCTCTCCCAAACCGTTGTTTACAACGCCTCTTTACAATCTCGTGAGTCCATCACCCTGCAACCCCAAGTCTCGGGTCGGATTGTCCAAATCAACGTCCAAAGCGGCCAAGTGGTGAGCCAAGGTCAGCCCCTCATTCTCATTGATCCGTCTGAACAACAAGCGGTTGTCGCTAGCAATTTGGCGGCAATTCAATCCGCTCAAGCCAATGTTGAGAATGCTCGCTCGATCCTGCGCGCCCTTGAAGCCCAGCGCCGTGCCAACCTCGCCACCCTTGAGTTCAACCGAATGCAAGCGGAACGCTACACCCTTCTTTTTGAAGAGGGCGCTGTTTCCAAAGAGCAAGCCCAATCTTTCATTACCAGCTTTCGCACCGCCCAAGCTGACCTGCAACAAACTGAAGCGGATATTCGTGCCCAACAGGCCACTATTGCCCAGTTAGAAAAAGCCCTCCTCGCTGCCCAAGCTAATGCCCAGCAGCAGGCTGTGGTCTTGAACTGGTTTCAGGTGCGTGCTCCCTTTAGCGGTGTGATCGGCAATATTCCCCCGAAGGTGGGCGATTTTGTTACCCCCCAAACCAACCTCCTCACCCTGACCTCCAATCAACCCCTAGAGGTCTATATCCAAGTCCCGATTGAGCAAGTTCCTCGCATCCGTCGCGGCACGCCTGTGGAATTACTTGACCCCAATGGCAATGTCGTCGGGACAAGCTCGGTCTTTTTCATTGCCCCTAACACCACCAACAATACCCAGACCATTTTGGTTAAAGCCCTCTACGACAATACGCGGAATAATCTCCGTGCCGATCAACAAATTCAAGCCCGCATTATTCTCGATCAGCAACCGGGGATCTTAGTGCCGACCACAGCTGTCTCTAATCTTGCCGGCCAAAACTTTGTCTTTGTTGCCGAAAAAGACGCCGAGGGCAAAATGATTGCCAAACAAAAGCCCATTCATGTGGGGGCAATCCAAGGAAACAGCTACCAAGTTTTCAAAGGTCTCCAACCGGGAGAGCAAATTGTTATCTCGGGAATTCAGCGCCTGCGCGATGGCGTGCCCATTACCCCTGAATCATAACAACCATGATTAGCAATTTTTTTATTAAGCGACCCGTTTTTGCAACCGTGTGTTCTCTGTTGATTATTCTGGTGGGGACGATCGCGCTGCCAGCGCTGCCGATTGAGTATTACCCTGACGTCACACCTCCCACCATTCAAGTCTCTGCCAACTATGCAGGTGCCAGCGCCGAAACCGTTGAAACCAACGTCACTACGATTTTAGAAAGTCAAATTAATGGCGTGGAGGGGATGGACTACATTGACTCCACCAGTGACAGCTTTGGCAACAGTAATATCACGATTACCTTCACTGAAGGCTACAACAAAAATATTGCCGCTGTTGATGTCAATAATTTGGTAGCCTCTGTCACCTCGCAACTCCCACCGGAGGTGATTAACACGGGGGTTAATGTCAGTAAATCAACTAGGCAAATTGTCTTGGCGATCGCGCTGTACCCAGAGGAAGGGTATGATTACGACTCTACGTTTATCAGTAACTACGCGACCCTCTACGTCGTGCAACCCCTACAACGGCTGCAAGGGGTAGGCCAAGTCCAAGTCTTTGGTCAGCGCACCTATGCCATGCGGATTTGGCTCGATCCCAATCGCTTAGCCAGTCGCGGTCTCACAGCTCAAGATGTGGTGCGTGCTCTATCGGATCAAAACGTCCAAGTGGGGGCTGGGATTATTGGGGCACCACCAGCCCCAGCAGGGCAGGAGTTTCAAATCTCTATCCAAGCCCAAAGTCGCTTGGCATCGGAAGCGGAGTTTGCCGACATTATTATTCAGCGCGGCGAGGATGGTTCCGTAATCCGCATTCGCGATGTCGGTCGCACCGAACTGGGGGCACAAAGTTACAGGACGAACTTTCAGTTTGATGGCCGCAATGCGGTTGGTATTGGCATCTACCAACTCAGTGGCGCCAATGCCCTCGATATTGCCCGCGCCGTTGAAGCCGAGATGGCTGTTTTGGCCGAGAAATTTCCCCCCGGTCTGAAGTGGAGTGTGGGCTTTAGCACCACCGACGCGGTACAGGAATCGATTAAAGAGGTGGTCATTACACTCATTGTGGCCATCATCCTTGTGATTGCCGTGATCTTTTTGTTCTTGCAGGATTGGCGTGCCACGATCATTCCCTCGGTGACGATTCCCGTTTCCTTGGTGGGCACCTTTGCCTTTATGAAGGCCTTTGGCTTTTCGATCAACAGTTTGACCATGTTTGGCTTGGTGCTAGCCACGGGGCTGGTGGTGGATGATGCCATCGTGGTCGTAGAAAATGTCACTCGCCTTATGGAAGAAGAGGGCATGACCCCCCAAGAAGCCGCCAGTCGCTCCATGGAAGAGGTGACAGGGGCACTGATTGCCACCTCGTTGGTGATGATGGCAGTCTTTATCCCTGTGGCCTTTTTTCCGGGGGTTACGGGTCGGCTGTATCAGCAGTTTGCGTTGACAATTGTCTTTTCGATCGCCCTTTCCACCTTTAATGCCCTAACCCTCTCTCCCCCTTTGTGTGCGCTGCTCCTACGGCGAGAACGGCCACCGATGGCAAACTTTATCTTGTTTCGCTGGATCAACCGCTTCATTGACACAATGCGGCGGGGGTATGAACGCAACCTCAATAGGATTGTGCGATTCAAATACTGGGTGCTGGCGGGATTCGTAGCGCTCCTTGGGTTTACCTACTGGCTATTTCAGATAGTTCCTGGTGGCTTTGTCCCCCAAGAGGATCAAGGTTATTTTGTTACCCTTGTGCAATCGCCTCAGGGGGTATCCCTCGAATATACGAGCAATATTGTCTTCAAGGTCGCGGCAGCGATCGCCCAAAATCCAGCGGTCGAACATACCTTTGCCATTGGCGGCTTTAGCTTCTTCGGCACAGGTTCAGACAAGGGAATTATCTTTACGAGTCTCAAGCCCTGGTCACAGCGGCCAACGATTGATCAGTTGCTGCCCCAGTTTCAAAAGGCAGTGGGCGGTGAACTGGGTGCGACGGTGTTTTCCGCCAATGTACCAACGATCAACCTTGGTGGGAGTGGCCTTGGTGGGTTTGATATGCAGGTGATGGATCAGCAGGATCTCGGCCTTGAGACCTTGGCGAATTCGGTCAACGAACTGCTCCTCAAAGCCAATACCATCCCTGGCCTTGTTGGAGTGAATACCCCCTTTGCCATTAACGCCCCCCAGTTGAGGGTGACGGTGGATCGCACCCGTGCCCTTGCCTTGGGGATTCCCCTCAAGGACATTTTTAATGCCATGCAGATTTACTTGGGGTCGGTGTACGTCAACCAATTCACCCTTTTTGCCCGCAGTTACCAAGTGATTGTGCAGGCAGATCAGCAGTTTCGCTCGAATCCCGACGACATCAACCGCATCTACGTGCGCTCAGAACAAAATGCCTTGATTCCCCTCAGTAACCTCGTCACCATAGAGCAGGTCTCGGCACCGCCCATTATTCATCACCACAACCTGTTCCGTTCCGCAGAAGTCACTGGCCAAAGTGTGCCCCCCCTGAGTGAGAGTCAAGCCATGCTGACGATGGCCTCCTTGGCCGAAGAGACCCTTCCCAATGGCATTGGCTATAGCTGGACAGGGTTATCCCTCGAGTCCACCCGCTCCGCAGGGCAGGCACCGTTGATTTTTGGCCTTGGTCTGGTGTTTGTGTTCCTCGTGCTTTCAGCGCAGTACGAAAGCTATATTGACCCCTTGATCATTATCCTTTCGGTGCCTTTGGCGATCATGGGCGCTTTGCTGGCACAGTGGTTGCGGGGGCTGAATAATGATGTGTTCTGTCAAATTGGCTTGGTAATGCTGATTGGTCTGTCGAGTAAAAATGCCATTCTGATTGTGGAGTTTGCCAACCAAATTCGCGAAAGCAAGGGCACTTCTATTGTCAAGTCAGTGATTAATGCCGCTGAGGAACGACTGCGCCCCATTTTGATGACGGCCATCTCCTTTATTCTGGGCATCTTCCCGCTGGTTATTGCTACGGGTGCCGGGGCAAAATCCCGTCACTCCTTGGGAACGAGTGTCACCGGCGGCATGCTTGCGGCCACATTTCTCAGTTTCTTTGTGGTGCCGATCATTTACATCCTCATTAAGGAACTAGTGGCGCGGCTGACCAAGGAGAAGCTCGAGGAAGCAACCCCAACGGAGTCTTAACTTACTTTACAATTTGCAAAACTCTTGTATCGTGGGGAATGATCCTTTGGCTCGTTCGTGATCATGCCCAAACAACTGGATTTGCTGACCTCTGGACAGGTGATCCCAACACCCCTGCACAGTGAAATGCAACGCTCCTATCTGGAGTACGCCATGAGTGTAATTGTGGGGCGGGCACTACCCGATGTGCGGGATGGGCTAAAACCAGTGCATCGGCGGATTCTCTATGCCATGTACGAGTTGGGGCTGACGCCCGATCGCCCCTTTCGCAAGTGTGCACGGGTGGTGGGGGATGTGCTGGGGAAATATCATCCCCATGGGGATCAGGCGGTCTATGAGGCACTGGTGCGCTTGGTGCAGCCCTTTAGCAGTCGCTATCCTCTCTTGGCTGGGCATGGCAATTTTGGCTCCATTGATGATGATCCCCCGGCGGCGATGCGCTATACGGAGACCCGCTTGGCAGCGATCGCCCACCGCCCACTGTTAGAGAATATCAGCGACGCCATTGTGGATTTTGTCCCCAACTTTGACAGTTCCCAAGAGGAGCCATTGGTGCTGCCGGCACAACTGCCCATGTTGCTATTGAATGGCTCAACGGGAATTGCCGTGGGCATGGCCACAAATATCCCACCCCATAATCTAGGGGAAGTGGTGGATGCCCTGATTGCGCTCATTGATCGCCCCCATCTCTCCCTAGAGGAACTGCTCACCTACCTGCCGGGACCCGACTTTCCCACGGGGGGCGTGATTGTGGATGGGGCAGAGTTGCTGCGCGCCTATGCGACAGGTCGAGGGACGATTACGCTGCGGGGGGTGGCTACTCTTGAGGATATTCAGCCCGGACGCGGCCGCCACCGCCGCCAAGCAATTGTGGTGACGGAGCTGCCCTATCAGGTGAATAAGGCGGCATGGATTGAGAAGGTGGCGGATTTGGTCAACCAAGGGCGCTTGGAGGGCATTGCCGATCTGCGGGATGAGAGCGATCGCGAGGGCCTGCGGGTGGTCATTGAATTGAAGCGGGATGCCTCAGCGGCGCAACTCTTGGAGCAACTCTACCGCCTGACGGCACTACAAGTAACCTATGGTATCAACTTGATGGCACTGGTGGGCAATCAACCCCGCCAACTCTCCCTCAAGGAGATTCTCAGTGAGTTTCTTCAGTTCCGCGAACAGACCCTGCTACGGCAGTATCGCCATGAACTAGAAACGGCTCAAGCCCGCCAGCATGTGGTGATGGGACTCTTCATCGGCCTCAATGCGGTGGATCAGGTGATTGAGATCTTGCGATCGGCAGCCGATGGCAGTACAGCACAACAGGAATTAATGAGTCGCTTGGGATTGAGCGATCGCCAAGCCAGTGCTTTGATTGCCATGCCCCTACGTCGCCTCACCCAACAGGAGCGCCAAGAACTAGAACGGGAACAGGCAGATCTGCAAGTGCGGATTGCACAATTGGAAACCCTGATTCACCAGCGACCTGAACGCCTCAAGGCACTGAAACAAGAATTGCGACAGTTGAAAAAAGAATTTGGCGACCCCCGCCGTACGCAGATTTTGCAGGACGCTCCTCCTCCCCCTGAGGAAACGAATGATCGTGGCAGTGATCCCCTCTGGATAGAAATCAGTCATCGCGGCTATGGTCGCTGTCTGCCCCAGCGCAGTCGGAGTAGTCTCCCGTTGCAAACGTGGCTACCATGGTCGGAGCCATTGCCCTTGGGCTTCACGGCACAGTCTAGCGATCGCCTGTGGCTGTTTACCGAAAGCGGCAAGGTCTATCCATTGCCCGTAGAGCGATTACCCGTTACCAGCCGCCGTGAGAGCGATCGCGGGCAACCGCTGCTGACTCTCTTGCCGGAATCAGCGCAAGGGGAAACCCTGCTGACGGTACTTCCCCCACAACAAACGGCACAAATGCTGATCTTGCTGACGCGCCAAGGTCGCATTAAGGTCATCCCCATTGCAGATCTCCAAGACCTGAGCGGGCGCGGTCTCCAACTCACGAAACTCAAGGCGGGGGATGCCCTCGGTTGGGTACTGCCTGCGGATACGGATCATTTGGTGTTGGCCACCTCGCGGGGACGGATTTTTCACTTTTTCATCTCTGACATTCCAGCTTTGGGACGGCTGAATCAAGGCCAAACGGCCGTGCGCCTCAGTGTGCAGGAGACCTTAGTGGGGGCGATCGCCCTTGCGGAACTCGAGAATGTCATCCTTGTTACCGCTTCAGGCCTTGGTAAACAAGTGCCCCTCCCCCTAATTGAAATTGTGCCCCTTGGTCATTTAGGCCAGTTGGCGATGCCCCTGCGGCAAAAATCGGATCGCTTGGCGGGCATTGGCCGTGGCGGTAGCCCCTTGGCACTAGTGACGAGCCAAGAACGGGCATGGATTACCAACGGTGAAGAGATTCCCATCCTCAATAAAGAAGCGATGGGGGTGGCGATCGCTCCCCTTGATGCGGGGGAACAGGTTCAGGCGGTAGTGCCGTTGACCTAATCAGTTCGATCCACTGGCCACAGACCCGCAGGTGGTAACCCCCCGGCAACGTTGAGGTTTGGCTGCCATTGCCTGCCGCGATCAGGAGACGCGCCGCTTCAATAACGCTGAACTCAATGCCCCGTTTTAGGTGCTGGCGGAGGAATCGCTGGATTAAACGGCGTTGCAGTGCAAGGGGCAATTCCTTTAGGCGCAGCCGATCCAAGGCGGGGGGATGCTCGCGGATCACAGTGGGGGCAAGACGCTCCACCTCAGCCTCGAAATAGGCGCGATCGCCAGCGAGCAGTTCAGCGGTTTGGGCAAGTACCTCTTCCACATTCGGATTGAAGTGCTGTTGCAGATAAGGGATTAACTCCAACCGCAGCCGATTGCGGCGATAGTTCAGATTTTGGTTTGTTTCATCCGGCCAGACGGGTAATCCGTAGGCTTGGCAAAAGGCAGCGGTTTCAGCTCGTGTCATTCCTAGGAGCGGGCGCACTAACTGAATGCTTCCCAAGGAACGGGTGGGTAAGAGGGTGGCTAGGCCATCGGGACTAGTGCCGCGCAACAGGTGCAGTAATAGACTTTCGGCGCGATCGCTCTGGGTATGGGCTGTCACCACATGGGTACAATTCAAGGCCTTGGCCACCGTCTCAAACACTTGATAGCGCCAAGTGCGGGCTGCCGCCTCCGTTTTGGGCATCTCAGGGGCACTCACCACTTCACAGGCGAGACCCCACGCTTGGGCTAACTCTTGCACAAAGCTCGCATTGGCATCACTGTCCTCGCGCCAGCGGTGATTACAATGAACCACCGCCAAATCCCACTGCCACTGGGGTTGCAAATCCACCAAAAGCCGAGTCAAGCAAACAGAATCCTGCCCCCCCGATAGAGCAATGAGAATTCGTGAGCCTTGGGGGAGCCATTGATGAGTTTTTAAGTCCGTATGCAGGCGGGCGTGGTGGATGCCCCACACTTGCTCAACCCAGCTAGAAGAACCAGCCGTAGGAGTGAAGTCCCTTGCCCAGCAAGTTCACCCCTAAGTAGCAAACCCAGACCACCCCAAAGCCCACGGTGGCGAGAATGGCCGGCTTACGCCCCTGCCAATCGCGGGTAATACGGGCATGGAGGTAGGCCGCATACACTAGCCAAACAATCAGTGCCCAAGTCTCCTTAGGATCCCAACTCCAAGGTGCCCCCCAAGCTTCATTTGCCCAAACGGCTCCAGAGATGATGCCAATTGTCAACAGCGGAAAGCCAAGACCAATCATGCGGTAGCTCAAGTTATCGAGGGTCTCGGCTAAGGTCAGGCGTTGCAAACTCAATTGCAAGGTGGGTTGGGTGAGCACCGTTGTTCCACCACCCCCGGTCGAAGATTCTAAAGAAGGTTCTGGCGTACGACTGCGGAAGCTGCCTGTGCCCACGGAGCTGCCCTTGAGGCTGACGGGTTTGCCCCATGTGACCACCAAGAAGGCGATCGCCAGCAGTGACCCCACCATCAATGTGGCATAGCTCAGCATCATCACACTGACGTGCATCATCAACCAGTTGGACTTCAGGGCAGGCACTAGAGGCGCTGACTGTTGCATTTCCGGGGGGAGTGAAAGGGCTGCAAAGGCCGTAATTCCCATGGCGACGGGTGCGGTAACAACCCCCACAAGGCGCTGGCCACTGATGGACTCCGCCACAAAGTGCATAGCTGTTAGCCCCCAGCACAGGAAAAAGAGGGATTCGTAGAGATTACTGATGGGAAAGTAGCCGCCCTCAATCCAACGTGCTGCCAGCAGGCCAGTAATACAGAGATTGGCGATCGCCATCCCCGTGCGACCCGCAGTGGTCAGAACAGGCCATTGGGGAAACGCTGCCCCACACCAGTAGAGCAACATCGTGATCAAAAGCACCGCAAAGGCAGTATTATCGAGCCAACCTTCTAGGGTTAATAAATCCATAGGTTTTTGTTTTGCCAGCCTGCTACTCTTTTGTATTGTACTGTCCGAACCGCGCTTTTCTGGGATAGTTGAGCGTGTTCCATGCCTATGCAAAGGGCTGTACCACAATTTCAGCCTGAATCCTTATAATCAGGGGTGAAGAATCATCGTGTTCAATTGTGCTGCTGCTGGAGCGAGAACCCCATGAACGAGCTACGGGCTGCGCTGGAATTGGCGACGGAGGAGGAGCTGCAAGACCTAACCGAAATTCTGTTTCGTCGTCGGCTCAACCCCTTGGACTATCTAACGACGCCCGATCCCATTGCTGTCCAAGCTCAGGATCGCCAAGCATGGCTCGATGACATTGAAGAGCGGTTTCGCTTTTTGGCGGCAGATGGTCTGACGGTGCTCAAGGGCAAAGCCCAGCAAATCAGCTATCGGCAAACGTTGATGCGGGTCTGTCGCTATCTGAAAATTAAGTTTTCCCCCAGTTGGACCGTGCCACAACTGGAAATGGAAATCTTCCTGAATGTGTTGCAGCGGATGTGGAAAAAGCTGGGGGATGAGGATCGCAAGGTCTTGGCCGCCCAAATTCAAGATAGCTTGCCCGAACTGCGCAACGGCCACCCCATTTCTATGGAAACCGTACGCCTGATCCTAGAGGGGGGAGCGGCGATCGCCATTAGTTCTGTTGTGCGCTCAATGGTGGTGCAGCAGGTGGCACGGCAGTTTGCGATTCATTTTGCGGGCTACAAGCTCTCAATTACCCCCTTGGTGTCACGGGGAGCAGCGATGGGAGCCGCTCGGTTTGCGGTGGGGCGCAGTGTCTTGGCCTTTGCCAGTACCGCCCTGTGGGTGTGGTTTATTGCCGACTTGGGTTGGCGCGCCATTTCCACAAACTATGCACGCATTATTCCCACTATTTTCGCGATCGCCCAAATTCGCCTCCTGCGGGGTGAGCAGGCATCCCAGTGGGCAATGGCCTAGAGCGTGATTACTCGCTCCTTGTCGAGGGTGAGCAGTTGCCGCAGTTGATCGAGGTTGAGTTCGGTTAGCCAGTGTTCACCACTGCCCACAATCATTTCCGCGAGGGCTTTTTTCTGTTCGATTTGCTCGTGGATCTTCTCTTCAAGGGTGCCCGTGCAGACAAATTTGTGGATTTGGACATTGCGGGCTTGCCCAATGCGGAAGGCGCGATCGCTGGCTTGATTTTCAACGGCAGGGTTCCACCAGCGATCGTAGTGAAAGACATGATTGGCACGGGTGAGGTTGAGGCCGACACCACCCGCCTTTAGGGAAAGAATAAAGACACTAGGTGCCTCTGGATCGTGCTGAAACCGTTCCACCATTAATTCGCGCTGGGCTTTAGGCGTGCTGCCTGACAGGAAAAAGACCTCCTGCTGTAGCACCTGCTCCAGATAGGTTTTTAGGTGTTTGCCAAACTCAGCAAATTGAGTGAAAACAAGGGCGCGATCGCCCACTTCCTGAAGCTCTTGCAGCATTTCTATCAGGCGTTGCAATTTACCCGAGCGATCGGGGGCATAGTCTTCCTGCTTGAGATACTGGGCGGGATGGTTACAGATTTGCTTCAGCTTGGTTAGGGTGGCCAAGATATTGCCCCGCCGCTGGATGCCTTCACTATTTTCAATGGCAGCAAGGGAGTCTTCCACCACCGCACTGTAAAGGTGCATTTGCTCTAGGGTGAGACCGCAATAGACCAGCATCTCCTGTTTTTCGGGCAGGTCTTGGATAATGCTGCGGTCAGTTTTTAGACGACGCAGAATGAAGGGCTGAACATAGGTGCGCAGGGCGCTGAGGGAAGTGGTGTCGCCATAGCGTTCAATGGGACGGACATAGCGATGCTGAAAGTAGGTGCGATTGCCGAGGTACCCCGGATGCAGAAAGTCCATAATCGACCAGAGTTCCAGCAGGCGATTCTCTAGAGGGGTTCCCGTCAAGGCAATGCGAAACTGGGCGGAGAGTTCCCGCGCTGCTTGGGACTGCTGCGTGTTAGCATTCTTGATGTTTTGGGCTTCATCAAGGACTAGATGCTGCCATGACACCTGTTGCAAGGTGGCGCGATCGCGCTGGAGAAGGGCATAACTGGTGAGAATCAGATCGTGAGTTTCGACGTTTTTCAACAATGCCTTGCCCTTGGGGCGATCGCTCCCGTGGTGCACATAGGGGCGCAAGGTCGGTGCAAACTTTTGGCACTCCCGCAGCCAGTTCCCCAGGACAGAGGTGGGACAGATCAAGAGCGTCGGTCGGTAGGCCCGTCCTGCTTCCTTGAGGTGGAGCAAAAAGGCCAATAGTTGAATCGTTTTCCCCAACCCCATGTCATCGGCTAAGCAGGCTCCCAGCCGCCAGCGTTCCAAGAAACTTAGCCACGCCACCCCCCGTGCTTGGTAGGGGCGCAGTTCACCGCAAAACTCCTGTGGTGTCGGCACTGGCTCAAGGGTTTGTTTACCCGTGAGGCCATCGAGGAGTGCCTGAAGCGCATCATTGGCGTCTAAACCAAGAATGGGTAACTTGGCCACCGTCACTGTCTCCCCCGTAGCAATGCGTAGCGTATCCGCAAGGGAGAGTTGGGTCTTTTGGGGGGACTGGAGAAACTCTTGAGCTGCCTTGATCTCTTGGGGACGCAGCAGCACCCACTCACCATTGAGATAAACAAGGGGACTCTCTTGGCGGCGCAGTTGCTCAAAATCTGCTTCCGAGAGGGGATGCTGCCCCAACTGTAATTGCCACTGAAACTGCATCAAGCTCTCAATACTCAAGCCGCTGGTGGCCGTGGGCGGCAATGTGGCAATCATCTTCAGACCCAAGCGATGTTGGGCGCTGTTGCGGCGCAAACTCGGTGGCAAAATAATCGCAACCCCCTGCTGCTCAAGGGGTGGAATGGCACCTTGCAAGAAGGCATAAACTTCCGTGGTTTGCAGCGTTAGACCAACAGGGGAGGGTTCTTGGAGACTGCGATCAAGGGGGCGGTATATGCGTGAGGCCAAGCCCAGTCCTCGCAGCAGCGTCTCTTGGGGCTGCCAGAGCACTTGCCCTTGATAGAGGAGAGACTCTTGAGTGCATTGCCAAATCTCTGCGGCAGCGAGCATCGTTTCCGCTTCGCCCTCAGCTTGCAAGCCAAAGGCCAAGTGCCAGTCGCCATCGGCTGTGTCCGGAGGCACTAGCTGCAGAGCTAAGCGCCATTGCGGGCGCAGATCCAACTGTTCCCGATAGGGTTCTTGCCAACGCTGGAGCCGTTCAATGAGGGGGGGCGGGAGTTCTGTGGCTTGACCTGTTTTTAGGAAGGTTAACCAGTGGCTATGCTCTTTTGCCACCCCCACTTTGGGTAAGTCTAGGGCGGCGAGGGCAGTGTGGAGATAGCCCTGCAAGGTGTGCTGGAGAAAATCTGCCAATAGATCAGTGGCATGGGGCGGAAACCGCAGAGCCGCGGCATCCCCTTGATAACAGCGACACAGATGCGGCATCAGTTGGCTAAATTGGCGAAAGCGATCGCGATCGCCCCCATGGGTGAGCAGAATCCGCCATCCCTCAGCCGTCGGTAGGTATTGGCCGCGCACAATTAAATCCAGCAGCCAGCGACTAACGTGCAGCCAATAGCGCAGATCATCGCCAATACCAAGGCTTTCTCGCTTCTGAAGGCTCAGTTGATGCAGCTGCTCTAAAACCCCTGAGGCAGGAATGACCCAGCCCGGCACCTGCCATAGAAACAGTGGTTCACCATTGACTTCCGCTAGGGGAGGCGGTAACAGGTGATGCTCCTGAATCTGTGCGGGCAAAGCAGCATAGGCAACACTCGGACTGGCCTTAGCAAGCGGGGGTGTCTTCAGTTGGCTGGCATAGGGATAAATAGGCACAGCCGTCGAGACCCAAGGCGTAATTGCCTGAGTGAGCGATCGCCATTCTTCTGCCCATACAAAAAAGTGCGGCGTCGGCGTTGCCAGCCACGTCCCATGGAAAACAGCCATGCCAATATTTTAGTGGGCTTTTAAGAGGGATTCGAGCGCTTCAGGAGGCATGGGTCGCGCAAAGAGATACCCTTGGCCATAGTCACAGCCCAATTGCCGTAACGTTTGCAGTTGCTCATGGGTTTCAATGCCCTCAGCAATGGCACGATAGCCCAACTGATGGGTAAGAACCAAAATCATCTGGGTAATTTGAAAGTTACGCTCATTTTGTTCCAATTGACTGACAAAGGAACGATCCACTTTCAGGTGTTGAATCGGCAGGCTATGGAGATAACTGAGGCAGGAATACCCCGTGCCAAAGTCATCAATACTGATGTCAATATCGCGATCGCCCAAGGCTTGCAGCAGACTCAGCATGTCACTTCCCAATTCAATCGCCATGCTTTCTGTGAGTTCGAGCACCAACTGTCCTTTAGGGAAGGGATACTTCTGCCGAACAACATCAACATGGTTGAGGAAACTGGGATGCTTGAGCGTCTTGGCAGAAACATTGACGCTGAGAACTAAATCAGTGGCTGTTTCATACTGCTGTTTCCAAGTCCAGAACTGCTGACAGGCGTGCTCTAGTACCCACTGATCCAGTGCCACAATCAACCCCGTATCCTCAGCAATCGGAATAAACTGTGCCGGTGACACTAAGCCCCGCTCAGGATGCTGCCAGCGCACCAGCGCCTCCATTCCTGCCAGTTGTTGAGTCTGCAAATTAAAGAAGGGTTGATACAGCACCCGTAGCTGGTGGCGATTTAAGGCATGGCGCAGATCATGCTCAAGGTGGAGGCGCTCTAAAACCTGTTCGTACATCTCGCAGTTAAAGAGGGCATAACCCCCTTTTTGGTGCGTCTTGGCCTGATACATGGCAATGTCGGCATTGCGCAGGACTTCAAGACCATGCTGATACTCATTTTGAGCAAAGACCACACCAATACTGCTGCTGATAAAGATCTGCCGATCATCCACAATGAGGGGGATTTGCAGGCGATGAATAATGCGTTCACACAGGGCGATCGCCCCTTGAATTTCCGATAGGCCAGTTGCTAAGATCACAAATTCATCACCACCAAAGCGCGCCACTGTGTAGTTTTGGTCAATCAGATTGCGCAACAGAGCAGCAAAGGCCACGAGGATGCGATCGCCCACGGCATGACCCAAGCTATCGTTAATAACCTTAAAGCGATCCATATCTAAAAACAGCACCCCATAGTGAAAATTGGGATTCATCCGAGCTTGGGTAATCGCCGTTTCCAACTGCTCCATGAAGTAGAGACGGTTGGGCAACCCTGTCAATGAATCGTGGTAGGCCTCGTGGTGAAGCTGCATCTGCACCCGTACTCGGCTGGTGACATCGCGGGAAGTGGTCTGCAATTGCTGCAACTGGCCTTGACTGTCGTAGCGGGGTTTAACTAGGGTTTCCAGCCAGAGGATCTCCCCTTGCGCAGTACAGGCTTGATAAGTAATTGGCCAAAACTTTTGCTGCTGGATCATCTGTTGGAGATCTTGGATCACGCGCGATCGCTCCCGATCACAGCAAAGCTGGGCAAAATGTTGGCCAACAATCCGTTCAGCAGGGATGCCCAACAGGGTTTCGCAAGAGGGACTCACATAAAGACACTGCCACTGGAGGTCGTATAAAGCAACAATGTCGTTGATGTTCTCGGCCAAGAGCCGATAGCGTTCTTCACTCTCCCGCAGCGCCAGTTCAGTGGCTTTGCGGTCTGTAATGTCAATATGTGTCCCCACCACTTTACAGGGCTGGCCGTGCTCATCATGAATCAACACTGCATCACTGTGAAACCAACGGTACGAGCCATCCCGATGGCGCAAGCGAAAATCAATGTCGTACTCTGCCTCGCCTCGTAAGAACTTGCGGTAAGCCTCAATGGCGCGATCGCGATCCTGCGGGTGCAGTCGTTCTTCCCAATCCTTGGGACTGGCTTCTTCGGCAGTGGGAGGATAGCCCAACTGGGTTTTGTACGTTGGGGACACATAGGAGGTACCTGTACGCAGATCGCAAAAATAAAAGCCAATATTCGAAGCACGTGCCGCCAAGTCTAACTGCGCCTGTTGTTCCTTGAGGCGAGTCTCCGCCAAATACCGCTCGGTTACATCGAGAATGAGGGTGTACCACATTACTGCTCCATCGGGCAATTGTTCTGGCTGACCCGCACCTTCAACCCAGCGGATGTCACCATTGGCATAGCAAATTCGCCATTGCCAAAACCAAGGTTGCAGGGTACGTGCAGACTCAAGCACCGACTCCCACATGGCCGGCCGATCCTCAGGATGCACCATATTCCAGAGGACAGAACTATCTTCAGCGACAACCTCAGCAGGCACCCCCCAAAGCTGCTCACACATGGGGTTGAGATAAAAGACCTGATTGCGGCCATCGGGATAGTGGATGTAGCGGAAAATGGCTCCGGGGACATTGGTGGCGGTGAGGCGAAAGCGTTCTTCACTTTCCCGTAGGACAGCTTCAATACGACGGCGTTCAGCCAGTTCCTGCTGTGCCCGCTGATAGAGCGTGGCTTGGTAGATGGCCACCTCCAGTTGCGTGGAGATAGCACGAGCAAGGGAAATTTCTGCCGCTGACCACTCATGGCGTTGTTGGGGGGCAAAGAGAGTTAAGCTGCCCCAGATGCGATCCTCCACTATCAAAGGAATCAGTAACCATGCTCCTGGAAAAACAGCCGCAATTTCTTGATTGATGGGATCGGTAATTTCGCTGGTATCGGCAATGCTGACAATGTTGCCTGCTTTGAGGTCTGCGGCAAAGGGGTTATCGCGATCGGGAATTTCAAAACCAATGCGGTTAGGAAAGTTAGGATCGTGGTGATACTCTGCCACATACCGCCACACCTGCTGCTGTGCTAAATACTCCACGACAAAGGCATCAAACCCCAACCCCAGTTGTGCCACTTCCCGCACCGCTGTCTCAAAGATCGTGTCGAGATCAAGGGAATTGCGAATGGATTGAATAACGCGGTTGAGAGCCTGCTCCCGCAGCAACTGTTCCTTGAGGGCGGTAACATCGCGGCCAACAGACTGGATTTCTTGGAGGTTGCCCTCAGCATCAAAAATTCCTAAATTAATCCACTGTGTCCAACGAAATCCCTGCTGCGGATGATGCACTCGATTTTCATTAGCAAAGGAAGGGGCACTGGGACTCAGTTGAGCGACTTTCTCAAGCAGGGGAGGTAAATCTTCAGGCAGGACAAACTCAGACCAAGGGTAACCAATGACTTCAGTAGCGGGGCGGTTGAAGAGGCGACAAAAGGCATCATTGGCAAACGTAATGATGGTGTCGGCACGGGAGCGCAAGATAAAGTCTGTCTGAGTTTGCACTATGTCATAGTAACGGTTGGCTTGCTCTTGCCAATAATTTTTGAGTACTTGTTGTTCGATTTCACTACGCTTGCGCGTACTAATATCCCAAAACGTACTGATACTAAATTGAACCTGACCTTGGGGATCGAAGATCGGACTAGCTTGCACTTCCACCGTCAGCCGGCGATCGCCATACTCTACCTCCACCTCGAGCGGGGGCAATATCCGGCCTTGGAGAGCTTGAACACCGGGCAGTGCCTCCTTGGGATAGGGGCGATCGCTACCGCAGTAGAAAATCCGTAGCTCAGCACAAATTTGGCTAGCCGTTACTTCAGGATCCCGAACCCCCAACAGTACTCGGCCAGCGGGATTCATGTAAACAATCTGCCCAGTCACGTCATAGAGGGCAACGCCAACCGGCAAAGCCGACAGAACCGCTGCGAGGTAGTGCTTGACATCAGTGCCAATCCTTGTGCGAACCAAGTGAAGCAGCCTCTGGGTACAGACCGCCAAACTCGATGAACCAAAAGCAGAGGACGGCAGCGAGGAACTATCCATGCAACAGAGAGGAGGGGCGCACTGAAGATGACTTAGGGGTGAGAATGTCCGTGACAGCTAGCACAGTTTTAACTCATTCCTCAGTGTAATGGTTCTGAACCATTCTCGGAGGGTTTCTGTGCTTGTCGAGCTACCCATCGAGCATACAGATCGGGGCGGCGTTGGCGAGTGCGTTCAATTTGCTGTGCCCGCCGCCATGCGGCAATTTCCCCATGGTGACCAGAGAGCAAGACGGATGGTACGGTCCAACCCTGAAATTCTGCAGGTCGAGTGTAATGGGGATAATCCAGCAAGTCGTCTTCAAAGCTCTCTTGGTGGAGGGAGGCCGCTTTGCCCACGGTGCCCGGCAACAGTCGCAGCACACCATTGAGAATCACAAGGGCAGGAATTTCACCACAAGTCAGGACAAAATCGCCAATGGAGATTTCTTGGGTCACCAAATGTTCCACCACTCGTTCATCCACTCCCTCATAGTGGCCACAAAGAATCACCAGTTGATCCCGTTCCCGCGACCAGTGCCAGAGGTGCTGCTGGGTGAGGGGTTGCCCTTGGGGGGTGACATAGATAACTTCCCGCCGCGGTAAGCAGGGCAACGATTCTACCGCAGCAAAGAGGGGTTCGGGTTTCATCACCATCCCCACGCCACCGCCATAGGGTTCATCATCCACGCGCTGGTGCTTATCAGTACTAAACTGCCGCGGATTCGTCAGCACGACCTCAGCAATGCCCCGTGCCAAGGCTTTGGCCATTAACCCGCTGCTGAGGGGTGAGGTAAAGAACTCGGGAAAGAGGGTAATAATGTCAAAACGCATCACTGGGGACGACACGACAGGGAACCATAATAGGCAAGGGCGCGCAGTTGGCCAAGAGCACACAGTTGCTCCTGTTTCCATGCCTGCTGAGCCTCTGGCGCAGGGGGGGAGGGTTGAACGCCAAAAAGTTGGTTGATGAGGGGGGAGCGATCGCGCCGAAAACGCACAACGGCATACTCTCCCTCCTTAAGCCTGGCAGCAGTGGCAAGGGCGCTGAGGGTGTCTAGACGGCTGCGGGTACCATCAATCAGGCGGTAGCTTTGAGCCTGATCATTGCTAAAGATCATGGCTCCCATTTGGTTGCGGATGACACTGGGATCAATGCTGCGTGCCTGTGCCACATGATTGACCAAAAACATTGGGATACAAGCCCCGTCCTGCTACGCACGACCTAACGGTCTACAGGACGGCTTTTCTTGATTCCTAATGTACTCGATTAGAACCCATTAACTTTAGCAGATACTCGGCAAATGAGCTTTTAATAGAAACAGGCCACTTCTATTAGACACCGTGAAAGTCCGATACCAGTACAGAATCTACCCAACTCCGGGGCAACAGTCCAAACTTGCTCGGCTGTTCGGTTGTTGTCGTGTCGTCTGGAATGATGCATTAGCATTAATCAAATCAATCCCAAAGGGCGAGAAGTGGCCTAGCAATACTGAATTGCAGAAGCTCTGTATCACTCATGCCAAGCAAACCAAGGAACGACACTGGCTGGCAGAGGTCAGCAACATCCCCTTGCAGCAGTCCATCCGAGACCTAGCAGCCGCCTTGAAGAACTTCTTTGAGTCTCGGAAAGGGAAACAGGTTGGATTCCCTCGCTTCAAGAAGAAAACCAACGAGCAGTCCGCGCGGTTCACGAGAGGCGGTTTTGCAATCAAGGGGAAGAAGGTTTACCTCGCCAAGATTGGTGAAGTCAAAACCAAGTGGTCTAGACCATTACCGTCTGAACCCAGTTCAGTCACGGTCATCAAAGACTGCGCTGGACGATATTTTCTCAGCTTTGTGGTTGAGATTGAACCTGTTCACATCGAACCTAAGAACCAAGGGGTCGGCGTGGATTTGGGATTGGAAACGCTCGCCACATTGAGCACGGGTGAAAAGGTGAAAGCGCCCGACACCAGTGCGTTAGACCGCAAAATCCGTAAAGGGAAGCGCAAACTTGCCAGAGCAGTAAAAGGCTCAAAGCGGCGTGAACGGTTACGGATGGCGATTGCTCGTATGGAGTCCAAACAGCGTCATATACGCAAGGACTTCAACCAAAAGCTGGCAACTCGTTTAGTTCGAGACAACAGCGTGGTCGTGCTGGAAGACTTAAATGTCTCTGGCATGATGAAGAATCGGCAGCTGGCAAGAGCGATTCGTCGAGCGGGCTGGCGACAAATCAGAACGATGTGTGAGGCCAAGGGCAAGATGATTGCAGATCGGGAAGTCAGGGTTATCAACCGATGGGAGCCAACTTCTCAGGTCTGCTCTTGTTGTGGGTATCGATGGGGTAAGTTAGACCTCTCGATTCGGTCTGTCGTTTGCCTGAACTGCGGGGCTGAACACGATAGAGATGAGAATGCCAGCAAGAATATTGAGGCGGCAGGACGATGCCGACCTGAATGGGCAAACGCTAAGCAGTGTAAGACCTCCATGGAGGCGGTTGCTTGTTTGCCTACCCATCAGGAGCCAGCCGAGTGCTGGCAGACTGGGAATCCCCGTCCTTGAGGACGGTGGAGGATGTCAAAAACTTGGTGTACTCCTGCTCTAAACCCGCTTGAAAGACCTGAATTTCCTGTGGGGTGAGACGACGGAAGGGATTGCCCACGTCTTTGCCCCGACCGGCACTAAGGGTGCGCTCTTCTATACTATTGGCCGTGACACCCCCTAGAAAGAGACCATTGTCAAGACTCGTGGGGCGATCGTAGTAGAAGATGCTAGGCCCCAGAATGCCAATACTGCCAATCATACTGCCGTGGTCAGCATAGATCTTATCTGCGGCCACCATCGCCCAAACACCCCCAGAGGCAGAAATACCCTCAACAAAGGCATAGACAGGGTTCTGGGTGGCTTCACGGTAGGCTTTGGTCCCCTCGGCGATCGCCTGTGAGCCAAAGATCGTGCCCCCCGGTGTGCTGATGTTTAAAAAAACAGCCTTAATGGTTTTGTCCTTGGCAGCCTCCGCCAACTGCTGCTGTACTTCATAGCCGTAGGTAACCCCCACAAGGGGAGCAAAGAACGTATCCTCCTCGTTTTGAGGACTTCCCAGAATCAGTCCTGTGATGTCAATTCTAAGAATGCGATCGCGACTCGTTTCTTTGCCGCTGACGTGTTCATAAGGGCTAGTTTCACTTGCAGGTGCCAGGAGAACTCCTAAAAGGGCAAAGAAGACGGTGGCACTGAAGCCCACCACCCCTAGCGTGAAAAAAAAGGTCAGCGTGCCAAAGAAAATCAGACCACAGCGGTGAAACACACTTGGCCAAAAGGGGGGAAGTGAGCGCGTCATGGATGAGCAGAAGAAACGGTTTGGGTATAATCTGAACAGCTTTTCAGTCAAATGTTTTACTTATTGTAGCCAGAGTAGGCGGTTTTCTCTTGTTTTTGCTCCTCACGACCCCCCTTGCCGTGTTGGCTCGTCATCATCCTTTTGCGAGGTAGGTTTTCTTCCCTAATGAAGTCCTCTATTACCGCTGAGCAGTATCTCAATCACCCAACCTTTGGCTTGCTCTATGGGGTATGTCCCCTTGATGAGCATCGGCAGCTCTTTACAACGCTGTATGCCCAACGGCTGTTCTTTGTTGTCAGTCAGCGGCCGGCGGGTATGGAGTTTGAGTCTATTAGTCGAACAGATGCGCGGATGCTCATTGAACAGCGGTTGCGATCGCTACGCCGTCTGGGTAAAACAGCTGAATACGAAGCCCTACAGGCCATTTATCGGCAAGCTTTCATGTAATTTTTATCCAGATTAGGAATTCGCTAGACTGAGGCTAGATTTTGGGGAGCGAGGATGAGCTACGACTATGACCTGTTTGTGATTGGTGCCGGTTCCGGTGGCTTGGCAGCGTCTAAACGGGCGGCCTCCTATGGTGCAAAGGTGGCCATTGCCGAAGGGGACAAAGTCGGCGGTACCTGTGTCATTCGTGGTTGTGTGCCCAAAAAACTCCTCGTGTATGGATCAAAGTTTAGCCATCTCTTTGAAGACGCTGTAGGCTATGGCTGGCGCCCGGTTGAGGCCAAGTTGAACTGGGAGCGACTGATTCAAGCAGTCAACCAAGAGGTGAATCGCCTCAGTCAACTACACATTAGCTACCTTGAAAAGGCGGGAGTAGAGCTGTTGCCCTTTTTTGCCCGATTTGTGGATCCCCATACCCTAGAGCTTGTGGATCGCCAAGGACAAGTACAGGGGCAGGTGACAGCAGCGAAAATTTTGATTGCCGTGGGGGGGGAAGCAATTAAACCTAATGTGCCGGGCATTGAACACAGTATTACGTCGCGGGAAATGTTTCTGCTGCCCAAGCAGCCAAAGCGCATGGTCATTCTCGGTGGCGGCTACATCAGTGTTGAGTTTGCCGGCATCATGCAGGGGTTAGGAACTGAAGTCATCCACTTTTTGCGGGGCGATCGCCCCCTGCGCGGCTTTGATCAGGACATTCAAGATGGCGTTTACGAGGGCATGATTCGCCACGGCATTGATGTCCGTCCCCGGTGCCACATTACCAGCCTAAAGCTGACGAAGAAGGGGAATATCCGCATTCGCTACGAACAGCAGGGGCAAACCTATGAAACCAAGGTGGATACAGTGCTGTGTGCTGTGGGGCGCGCGCCCAATTTGCAGGGGCTAGGTTTAGATCGGGCCGGGGTGCACTTGAGTACCAATAGCCAAGGAATCGTCGCTGTTGCTGTGGATGAATACTACCGCACCAACCAAGAACATATCTTTGCCGTCGGCGATTGCACCAATCGCGTGAACCTCACCCCCGTAGCCATTGCCGAAGGCCGGGCTTTTGCGGATACCCAGTTTGGCAATCTGCCGCGCACCTTGAGCTATGAGAATATTCCCTCAGCGGTGTTTTCACAGCCGGAGGCAGCCTCGGTTGGGCTTTCGGAAGCGCAGGCCAAGGCGAAATTGGGAGAAGACAATGTGAAAATCTACCGTGCCGCCTTTCGCCCGATGTACCACAGCCTCACGGGTCGCAACGAAAAGGTGATTGTCAAATTGGTGGTCGAGAAAAATACGGAGTGGGTGCTCGGTGCCCACATGGTGGGGGACAATGCCGCTGAGATTATCCAAGGGATCGCGATCGCCCTGAAAATGGGCGCCACCAAGAAGGACTTTGATGCCACAATGGCCATTCACCCCTCGACGGCGGAGGAGTTTGTCACGCTGCGTTAGTGGCCACTTGCACAGGACTGTGGAGCAGCTCTAGCGCTGCCAGATATTGGGGATCTGCTGCTGTACCCATGGCCATCAGACTCTCTGGTGCATCCAGAACTCGCCGATCTGGCTCAATCCCCACTTTGTTGATATTGTGATGGTTGGGGGTTTCGTAGTGGGCAATGGTAACCGCAAGGCCAGAGCCATCACTGAGGTTAAAGAGAGACTGAATTGAGCCTTTACCAAAGGTGCGATCGCCCACGAGTCGGGCACGGCCATGATCTTGAAGGGCACCGGCCAAAATCTCACTGGCACTGGCCGTTCCACCATTCACGAGCACGACTAGCGGATCGTGGGTGAGGGCAGAGCCACTGGCGTTGAGGCTATCCACAATCCCTTGGCGATCGACGGTATAGACAATCACGCCGGAGTCTAACCACAGTTGGGCAATTTCCACGCCCGCCTGCAACAGTCCCCCTGGATTATTGCGCAGATCGAGGATGTACTCCTCCGCCCCCTGCTCTTCTAGCCTCTGAATGGCTTTGCGCATTTCCGTGGGCGCCATGGCACTAAACTGGCCGAGGCGAATATAGCCAATGGTGTGTCCCTGCACGTGGCGAACTTCAGCAACCACGGGGTTAATCTCAATGTGCCCCCGTTGCAGGATCAATTCTTGAGGCGCTTCATTACCCCGTTGCAGCAAAAGATGAACCGCGGAACCCGCCGCCCCCCGCATTCTTTCGGCTGCTTCATCAAGACTCAGCTTAGCCGTAGAAACGCCATCAATGGCAAGAATGCGATCCCTCGGTTGAATACCTGCTTGGGCAGCGGGCGAGCCATCAATGGGAGCAATCACTTCGAGGACACCGGTTTCAGGGTCAGTGCTAATTTGCAAGCCGACACCCGTTAATTCCCCAGCCGTGGTCGTTTGCAGGCTACGAAATTGGGCGGGTCGCAGCAGCCGTGTAAAGGGATCCTCAAGGCTTGCCAGCATGGTTTGAATGGCCTCGTAGGTAGCCTCGCGATTGGGCAGGGGACGCTTTAGCGCCTTTTCGCGCACCAGCCACCAGTTTTGGCCATTGAAGGAGGGATCCACATAGGCTTGGTTGACAATCCGCCATGCCTCATTAAAGAGTTTCTGTTCCTCCGTCAGGGCGATCGCCGAGTCGGTGGGGAAAATGCCCCAAACCCCCACGAAGATAACCAAAAAACAAATGAGACGGTACAGCCAACGAACCCCCATGATCTCTACCTGCTGATGCTTCTTTTTCCTAAGCTAGCACTAGAAAAATCTCTAGGAAGGCACGGCTACTCCTTGAGCACCACCTTGGGATGCAGGCGATCGCCCCCACTGATGCCAACGCCCACACAAGTATCGCCAAAGGTAACGCCAACCAGAGTCTCCGCCGCAGGCAAGCCCTCAAAAAGAACGGCACGGCCATGGTACCAGTCCTTCAGTTGTGCCTCATTTAGCTCTAGCCACCGTAGATGACGCAGAACTGCTTGGGGAGAGAGCAGGGGCAAATGCTCTGGCGAAATGCTTTCTAGGGAATGGCTCTCCGCAATCCTCAGGCCGCCACTTTCAATCCGTTGCAGGGCTGCCAGCGTTCCCCCAACCCCTAGGGCTGCTCCTAAATCACGGGCAAGGGCGCGAATATAGGTGCCACCACCACAGGTAATGCGCAGGGTCAATTCTGGGTAGCGCCCCGCTTGCCAATTCAAGACATCAATACTGTACACCTCCACGATCCGCGGCGGAACGCTCACTACTTCACCCGCACGGGCAAGGGTATAGAGCCGCTGGCCATCCACTTGAATAGCACTATAGGCTGGGGGATATTGCTCAATCTTGCCAATAAATTTCCGAAGCTGTTCCTCAATGGCCTCGAGGGTGAGGTGACTTGCAGCTTGTTCTTGGCAAATGTTACCCGTAATATCATCCGTAGTCGTGGTGATCCCGAAGCGCACAGTGCCAATGTAGGCCTTGCGATCGCTCAAATAGGGCAGAAGTCGCGTCGCTGCACCAAGGGCGATCGGCAGTACCCCTGTAGCCATCGGATCCAATGTGCCACCGTGACCTATGCGTTTGAGCCGCAGCCGCCGCCGCAGTTCGTTAATGCAGTCATGGGAGGTGCAGCCGGGGGGTTTATTGAGATTCAAAAAACCAAACATCAAGGCGTTGCCGTCAAGGGTAAGCCACTGACAAAGCGTTGCAGGGCAGCGATCGCCCGGTTGTAGTCAATGGTTGAACTCAGTAGATTGCTCTGGGCTTGAATCAATGCTGTTTCTGCATTACTCACCTCCGCTTGGGTGCCAATCCCTGCTTGGAAGCGCAGACGGGCAAGGCGGAGTCCCTCTGTGGCTTGGCGCACCGCCACTTCATTGGTGCGGATATTTTCCTGACTGGATTTGAGCGTGTAGTAGGCCTGCTCCACTTGGAAGCGAATCAAGTTGCGAAAGGCCGCATACTGGGCTTCAGCGATTGCTGCCGCACTTTCCTGCTGCGCGGCACTGGCACGGGAGACCCCCCCATCAAAGAGGGTTAGGTTCATTTGGCCACCCACGGTATAACCCCAACGGGGGCCTGCCGAATCTGTAAGGCTATCCAAGGTGTTAAAACTGCCGCCGGCGACCAATTGCGGGCCAAGGTTTCCCAAGGCAACCCGTCGTTGCTGGAGTGCTGCATTCCGTTGTGTCAGTTGCTGTTCCAGTTCCACGCGGTTACGAAAGGCAAGGGCAATGCTCTCCTCAAGGGAGAGTTTCCATTCCCCAACCACTCGAATGGGGTCAGCCGCCCGCACATTGGCCTTGTCATTGAGACTAAGCACCTGTGCCAGTTGGCGTTGAGCCGTTTGCAGTTGGCTTTGGGCTTGCACCAGTTGTTGTTGGTTGTTGGCCAGTTGCACCTGTGCTGTGAGGACATCAAATTGCGTGCCTAAGCCAGCGCGTTCGCGGGCGATCGCATCCCGCAAGCTGATTTGGGAGTTTTGTACCGCTGCTTCGCCAATGCGCACCAGAGCCTCTGCCTGTTGAATGTTGTAGTAGGCATTGGTGACATCCTGACGCAGTTGTTCAAATTCCCGCTGTAGATCCAGTTCGGCATTGCGCACCTGTTCCTGTGCGGCTTTGATGCTGCCATCCCGTTGGCCAGAGGTGAAAATGTTGTAGCCTAGTTGCACTGTGCTGGTCCACGTGTTGCTGGTGGGATTGACACGCAAAGGGGGGGGAAGTTGGGCATTTTGCAGACGAATCGCGGCTGAATCCGTGCGACTAATCCCCATTTGCAAGGAGATGCTGGGATACAGAGCCGCTTCCGCTTGGCGCAGCACCGCACGACTTTGTTGCAGTTGTGCCTCGAGGATTTGCAGTTGGCGGTTATTGCGGCGAGCCAGTTCAATCGCTTCGTTGAGGGTAATGGGGCGATCCAAATCAATTTTTACTTGATCGGGACGACTTGGGAGATAGAGGGGATCGGGGTTGGGATTGAGGGGCAGCAGATCCGTAGCGGTAGCAGTGGGTTGAGCGATCGCCCCCCCCGCCATTGTGATCAAGACACCCGCAAGACTCCCTAGCAGCAGACTGCTTCCTTGGCAGATGGATTGTTGACCCATGCTCACTCCCGACACCGTTACCATGACGGACTCTCTATACCACTAAGACTATAACAGCCCTTTCCTGCTGAATCCTTCTGCAAAAGACGGTACACTGACACTCAATCAGTTCAAATTCTCTAAAATTCAAGGCTTGATCAAGCACTGTGGCAACGATTTTACGCACTTGGAGCTATCAATATCCATGGCTTTACGACACGATTAGTGCGCTCGCGGCAATTCCTGTAGGGGGGAGCGATCGCCTGCATCGCCTAGCTTGGCAAGATTTGGACTTACCCCGCAGTGCCGTGGTTTTGGATCTCTGCTGTGCCCATGGCGTTGTGACTCAAGCCTTAACTGCGGCCTTTGATCACGTCACTGGTTTAGATGCTTCACCGTGGGCGATCGCCCGTGCGCGGCAGCGGGTACCCCAAGCCACCTATGTGGAAGCCTTTGCCGAGAAGATGCCCTTTGCCGATGCCACCTTTGACCTGGTGCATACCAGCATGGCGCTCCACGAAATGACTGCGGCGCAACTGCGTGCCATCTTGGCGGAAGTGTGGCGGGTTCTGAAGCCCGGTGGTTGGTTTGCCCTGATTGATTTTCATCGTCCCCAAGTGCCCCTTTTGTGGCCGGGGATTGCCCTCTTTTTCTGGCTCTTTGAAACGGAAACCGCTTGGCAACTGCTGCAAACGGACTTAGCTGAGCAACTACAGCTACAGGGCTTCACTGTCGAGCGGCAGACCTACCACCTAGGACACAGTTTACAGGTTCTCCATGCCCGCAAACCCTGCCCAAACGATTAAGATATATGAACAATTTGCAACACGAGTGCGATAGCGATGGTAAGTTCACTGCCCCAACTGGAGATCAACTTAGAAACTGATGCGGAGTTTGTCGCGCGGCACATTGGCATTACGCCGTCTGATCTACCCTCAATGTTGACCCTGTTGGGGTATGGCAGCCTCAAGGAGCTGATCAATGCGGTTATTCCCCCAGAAATTCGCTTGCAGCGTCCCCTCGCCCTTGGTGAGGGTCTCAGTGAAACGGCAGCCCTAAAAAAATTACGCACCCTTGCCCAGCAAAACCAAGTTTGGCGCAGCTACATTGGCATGGGCTATTACAACTGCATCACACCTGCGGTGATTCAGCGCAACATCCTTGAAAACCCCGGTTGGTACACCCAGTACACCCCCTACCAAGCAGAAATTGCCCAAGGGCGCCTCGAAGCCCTGCTCAACTTTCAAACCCTTGTGAGTGACCTGACGGGGCTGCCGATTGCCAATGCCTCCCTCCTCGATGAGGCGACCGCTGCTGCTGAAGCCATGACATTGAGCTTCAATGCCTGCCGCCAAAAAGGAGCGAATCGGTTCTTGGTGGCCCAAGATTGTCATCCCCAAACCCTTGCGGTGCTGCGCACCCGTGCCCTACCCCTTGGCATTGAGATTGTGCCCATTGACCCGATCGCCAGCGAATTACCTTGGGAAAAGGCCTTTGGCCTGCTCTTGCAATATCCCGCTACCGATGGCGCGGTGCGATCGCCCGCAGCCCTGATTGCTGCTGCCCATGAACGGGGACTCTTGGTGACGGTGGCCACGGATCTGCTGGCGCTGACGCTGTTGACGCCGCCGGGGGAATTGGGCGCGGATATTGCCGTCGGTAGTTCCCAACGCTTTGGGGTGCCCCTAGGGTATGGTGGCCCCCATGCCGCCTTCTTTGCCACCCGTGAAGACTTTAAGCGACAGTTGCCAGGGCGACTGGTGGGGGTTTCCCACGATGCTCTGGGTCAAAAAGCCTTGCGCCTTGCCCTGCAAACCCGTGAGCAGCACATCCGTCGCGAAAAGGCCACCAGTAACATCTGCACTGCCCAAGTCCTGCTGGCGGTTGTGGCCAGTATGTACGCGGTCTATCATGGCCCCACTGGCTTGCGGCAAATGGCTGAGCGTATTCATCGGCGGACAGTGACACTGGCAAAGGGACTAGAAGCAGCGGGCTACCGACTCTACCATCGGAAATTTTTTGACACCCTGCGCATTGCCTTGGGGAATCTACCCATCAACGTGCTCAAAGAGCGAGCAACAGCAGCCCAAATCAACCTGCGCTACTTTGACGATGGCAGTGTCGGCATTAGCCTTGATGAGACCACCACTGAGCAAGATGTGGCGGATTTACTGGCGCTTTTTGGCGCAAGTCCTGCGGAAGTTGACGCGGGCGATCGCCTGCCGCCAACCCTGAAACGCCAATCTGCTTACCTGCAACACCCGGTCTTTCAGGAGTACCACAGCGAACATGCTCTGCTGCGCTACATTCACCGCCTTCAGGCCAAGGATCTCTCCCTCACCACCTCGATGATTCCCCTTGGCTCCTGCACGATGAAGCTGAATGCCACAGCTGAAATGCTGTCCATCAGTTGGCCAGAATTTAATCAACTGCATCCCTTTGCGCCCGCTGAGCAAGCCCAAGGCTATCGGCAACTGTTTGCAGACCTGTCAGCGATGTTGGCAGAAATTACCGGCTTCGATGCGATTTCCCTACAACCCAATGCCGGTTCCCAAGGGGAATATGCGGGACTCCTAGTGATTCGCCAGTACCACCATAGCCGTGGCGAAAGTCAGCGCAATGTCTGTTTGATCCCCACCTCCGCCCATGGCACTAATCCCGCCAGTGCCGTGATGGCCGGGATGCAAGTGGTGGCCATCAATTGCGATGCCCAAGGCAACATTGATGGGGCGGATCTGGCGGCCAAGGCGGCAACCTATGGCGATCGCCTAGCGGCGTTGATGATCACCTATCCCTCGACCCATGGGGTTTTTGAAACGGGAATTCGCCACATCTGTGAGATCATCCATCGTTACGGCGGTCAAGTCTATATGGATGGTGCCAATATGAATGCCCAAGTGGGGCTATGCCGTCCGGGGGACTTTGGTGCCGATGTTTGCCATCTCAACCTCCACAAAACCTTTTGTATTCCCCATGGTGGGGGTGGGCCGGGGGTAGGGCCCATCGGGGTCAAGGCGCATTTAGCCCCCTTCTTGCCAACAACGCAAGTGACTCCCCAAGGATTAGAAATTGGCCCTGTGACCGCCGCCCCTTGGGGCAGTGCCAGTATTTTGCCGATTTCGTGGATGTACATCACCCTCATGGGGGGAGTGGGCTTGACGCGCGCCACCGCGATCGCTATCCTCAATGCCAACTACATTGCCAAACGCCTTGAACCCTACTATCCCGTCCTGTACAAAGGTGCCCATGGTTTGGTGGCCCACGAGTGCATTCTCGATCTCCGTCCCCTGAAAAAATCCGCGGGGATCGAAGTGGAAGATGTTGCCAAACGGCTGATGGACTATGGCTTCCATGCCCCCACCGTCTCTTGGCCGGTGCCGGGAACACTGATGATTGAACCCACCGAAAGTGAAACCAAGGCGGAATTGGATCGCTTCTGTGAGGCGATGATTGCCATTCGTGCCGAAATTGCTGAGATCGAGGCCGGCGTGAGCGATCGCCAGCAAAACCCCCTGAAAAATGCCCCCCATCCAGCACTGATGCTCGCCACCGACCCTTGGCCGTACCCCTATTCGCGGGAAGTCGCTGCCTACCCCGCCCCTTGGCTGCGGGAGTACAAATTCTGGCCAGCGGTAGCCCGCATTGACAACGCCTATGGCGATCGCCACCTCGTGTGTAGCTGCTCAATGCCCATGACAACGCCAGACTCTTAAGCAAAGCTGAAATTTTTGCAGCGGTTAGCCATTCTCCTTGTCGAAGCTCAAAAGGGGTTGCTAAAAGTAAGGCAGATCAGCCCCTAGGGTGGTGTTATGACACTGGATAGCCTCGATACCGTTGTTCTCTCCCGTTGGCAATTTGCGCTCACGGCCATTTTTCATATGCTTTGGCCCGTTTTAACCACGGGGATGAGTATCTATCTAGTTGTTATTGAGGGACTGTGGCTAAAAACCAAAAACCTAGCGTACTATCACCATGCGCGTTTTTGGTCAAAGCTGTACATCCTTAACTTCGGAATTGGTGTGGCTTCGGGGTTACCGATGGCCTTTCAATTTGGCATGAACTGGGCACCCTTTTCAGAATCTGTGGGTGACTTCTTCGGCACCGTCTTGGGGTTTGAGGGCACAATGGCCTTCATGCTGGAAGCCAGCTTCTTGGGCATTATGATTTTTGGCTGGCAACGGGTACCGCCAGTGATGCACTGGATTTCCACCATTTGTGTGGCCTTTGGCGCGAATCTCTCCACATTTTGGATTCTCTCGGCTAACTCATGGCTCCAAACCCCTGCGGGGGGTGTCTTCGTTGAGGGCAAGTTCCGCATCCAAGACTACTTCCAAGCCATTGCCAATCCCTTCATGGTCAAGAGCTTTTTCCACATGTTCTTTGCTACTCTAGAAACCTCGCTGTTTGTCATTGGCGGCATTAGCGCGTGGTATTTGCTGCAAAACCGCCTGCCCAATTTCTTTACCAAATCCCTGAAGGTGGCGTTGGTGATGGCTTTGGTGATTGCTCCCCTACAGGTTTTTGCTGGCCACCTGAGTGCTGAGCAGGTCTATCACTACCAACCCGCCAAATTAGCTGCTATGGAAGCTCTCTGGGAAACGGTGCCAGCGGGTACTCCTGCGGACTGGAGTGTGATCGCCCTACCCAATGAGGTCGCCCAAGCAAATACCTTGGAAGTGAAAATTCCCGGCCTGCTGAGCTACCTACTGGAGTTGAAACCGCAGTTAGACACACCCATCTTGGGCTTGAAGGAATGGGCACCCAGCGATCGCCCCCATTTGATTGGCTTGATTTACTATTCCTTTCGCCTGATGGTGGCCATTGGTCTCTACCTCGCTGCTCTAGCGATCGTCACCGTGTTTGTCTGGTGGCGCACGGGTCTCGAGGGTGATCGCCTGCGCAACTACCAGTGGCTCTGGTGGGGCTGGATCTTTGCGGGGCCTTTGGGGTACCTTGCGGTCGAAGCGGGCTGGATTGTCCGCTGTGTCGGGCGTCAACCGTGGATTGTCTATGGCCAGTTGCGGACGGCTGAGGCGGCTTCCAATCTCCCCCCCCAAGTGGTGCTTTTTTCCCTCAGTGGCCTGGTTGCCCTGTACACGATTTTCTTCTTTGCCGCCCTCTTCTTTGGCAGTCGCATCATCCAAAAAGGCCCCAACGTTACTTTGCCGGTGCCGGGGCTGCACAACGCCGAAGAACTGGAGATCCGCATCAAACTGGCAGAACACCAACCCGATCGCCGCCCCCTAGAGACTCAGCAATAAAGGAGTACACCATGGAACCGAATCCCCTTGCGCCCTTGGAGCACTTTTTGCCTCAGGTATGGTTTTTTATCCTTGGTTTGTTCCTATTTCTCTACATTCTCTTGGATGGCTTTGACCTTGGCATTGGCATTCTCTCCCTCACCAGCAGTGATGAACGTCGCCGCAATATCCTCATGACTAGCCTTGGTAATGTTTGGGATGCCAATGAAACATGGCTGGTGCTGATGGGCGGATCGCTGTTTGGTGCCTTTCCCTTGGCCTATGCCACGATCCTCAATGCCCTTTATCTACCCGCCGTCATTATGGTGGTTGGACTCATTCTGCGAGCCGTCTCCTTTGAGTTTCGTGAGAATGCCAACAATAAACGGGTATGGAACCTTGCCTTTGGCATTGGCAGTTTCTTGGCGGCTCTCGGTCAGGGGTTTGCTGTGGGCACTGTCTTTGAGGGGATCAAAGTAGATGCAGCAGGTCACTTTGCTGGAGGAATGTGGGATTGGTTGACATGGCACTCGGTGTTAGTGGCGCTAACGCTGATTCAGGGGTATGTGCTGATTGGCTCAACGTACCTGATTTACAAAACCACCGGTGAGTTACAGCAAACCCACTATCGCACCGCGACCATTGCAGCTTGGACGACGTTTATTGGTGCCGTTTTAATCACGATTACCGCACCGATCTTCCATGAGCACTTGCGTGCCCAACTGTTTCAGCCACCGCTGTTCTACATTTTTGCGGCGATTCCCCTGATCGGGGTGTTACTTGTTTTCCTGTTGCTGCGTAGTTTACAAAAGCGCGAAGAAGCCATGCCCTTAGTCTGGACGTTTTTACTGTTTCTTATGTCCTTCATTGGCTTGGGCTTTGTGATTTTTCCCAACATCATTCCCCCTAGCGTCACCATTTACGAAGCCTCTGCCTCTCCCAGTGCCCAAGTCTTTATGCTGATTTTTGTTGCCTTTTTAATTCCAATTATGCTGGCTTATAACCTCTATAATTACCTTGTCTTTCGTGGCAAAGTTGTGGCCTAGGTATGGTCAAGAAATGCAGATGAAAACAGGCTAACGAATCAGAAAAAAAAGAGGCACAATAGCAAAATACAGCCTTGGTTCAGATTGATGCCTCAGCCCAGCGATTCGTTTTAGTATTTATTTGGCCAAACTGGGCGATCGCGCGTGGTGCTTCTGAAAAGGGCTGTCACCTCTTTTTGCTCATCCATTCCGTCCATGTCCTGTTGGCAAGTTGACCTTTACCGACGACCATTGCGTACCCCCACTGGTCTTGATCTTTGGGAACTGGTGATTTGTTCCCCAGAAGAGAATTTTTACTACACGGCTTTTTGTCCGGAACCTCTAGTGAGCAGTACATGGGTTGCGACAGAACTCAAAAGTTGCGGTCAACCCTTGCCGGAGCGAGTGCAGGTTTTTCGCCCCCAGAGTTTAGGCATTGTCGAAGCGGCCTGCCAAGAACTCAGCATCCCTCTAGAGGCTACCCGCCGCACCCCCGCCTTAAAGCACTACCTGCGTCAACGCGCTCAGGAATATGAAAGCCTGAAAACCTACACCGGTGAAGCCTACGATCCATTGGCCATTGAGCAGCCACCCCCCCTGCCCCTGCCCGATGATATTTGGGGCGACTCTTGGCAGTTTGCAGCGATTACGCCCTCGGATTTACAGCAACTGATGCAGTACCCTTTGCGAATTCTTGCCTTTGAAATGTCGATGCTGCCGGAGTCCCTAGGCTTGACCGCAGAGACCCTGATTCCGGGCATTATTGTCCATGGAGGCCGCAAGTCATTAAAGCTCGCCCGTTGGTTCCAAGAGCAAGTGCCCTATCGCCTAGAGTTTCTACCAGGGCAGCCCTGTGGCGTGGTGTTGCACAGTGGCTTGCGCGATCGCTGGGTCTTTTTGACGTTTGAGAATGCCGAGGTTGCCAAAGCCGGAGAAATGTTTCGCGATCGCCTGCAAGAAACTCAAGGCTTGCACTTTCTGCTTATCCAACCTACTCCTAGTGACACCACCTACACGGCTCTGTGGCTGCTCCAGCCCTTGGAATAGTCTAAGGTTTCGGCATGCTCTGCTCCAGACGTTCCTGAAGCGCACGGGTTTCATCGAGAACGGTTTCAATACCTTCGATGTGGGTCTGGCGCACAAAGTTAATTTTCAGTTCCTCTAACCACACCACCAGTAGGTCTTGAATGGCCTTGCCCACCTCTTCCTCTTGGAGTTCAGCGGTCAGGGTTTGACCAAATTTTTGCGCCAGTTGACTGACGAGTAATGCCCCTTCGCGGGATGAATTGCCTTGGTTTTTGCTCGCTTGCTCCAACAGCAGAAAGAGGCGATCGCTAATCTCCTTTGCAAGGGACTGACGCCAGTGGAGGGGTAAGGCCTCAAGGGATGGAATCTCCAATAACCGCCGATAAGGGGGCGCTTGCCGTAGGACTTGATCCACGCTGTAGGCCACTAAGCTTTCCACTTCTGGTCGCAGTTGGGGGATCACGCGGTAAATGACTACCTGCACAACCAAAGCTGCCAGTTCCCCCAGTTCATCAATGTCATTGAGAGTCTTACTTCCTTGGACGCTAGAGACACTTGGTAGCCAGCGACTAAATTGGCCGCGACGGATGGCTTTTTGCAGTTGTGTCAGCACTTGTAGGACAACCACTTCCGAAATATCGGTGGCGATCGCCGCCACCAAGCCCTGAGAGGCCTGCCGTTCAAGGCTATCGAGGCAGATAATCCCCGCTTGATCGAGGCGAATCGCGACCGGGATAATCCGCAGCCATGCCCACGTCGGTGCCAACCACCAAAAAGGAAAAAACAAGAGCACATCGTACCAGCGCCAGAACATGGCATCCCGCCAGCGGGCACCGCGATATTGCCGACTCAGCCAAAACGTCCGCCCCAAGAATTCCACAAAGAAGAGGAGATTAAAGGGAATATCAATGGCATCAAAGTGGTCAATAAAGTTGCTGTCCTCACCGTAGCCGCGCCAGTAGTTCGTGGCCATCAAGGGGATAATTTGCTCCTCAAACCAAGCAAGGTTGGTCTGCCAGTCCCGCTCATTGATGTACTCGGCACTCCAAAAGCGCTCAAAGGATTGTTTCGACGACGCATCCCGACTGCCAAAGACCCGCAACCGCATCAGGTTCTTGATCCGCTCAAGGGTGCCAGTTTTATTGGCAAGGGCAAAGGGGTTAGTGTCCACCATGGTTTTACTCTGCTCGCGCAACTGAGCTAGGAGTGCTTGCGTCGCTGGGGCATCCACCCCTTCAGTGGTAATGGTTTGGCGGAGTTGGTTGACCGTGTTGATGTACTGTTGAGTTGCGCGGTGGGGCTCGATGCCTTTGATGGGGTCATAAAGAGGGGTAATCGGCAAAGGCTGGGGCAGATAAATCACCCGCTGAATCAGGGGAATGCGGACTTTTCCCAAAAGCCAGAAATCCCGTAGGGGAATATAGGTGAGATCAAAGAGCACCAACAGGAAATTGACGCTGGCGATCGCCACCATGATCCGCTCATAGGTTCGATTCAATGGTTTATCAAACATCACACCCCCCTAGCGCAAGCGGACATACCCGGCTTTTTCAATCGCGGCTTGACCCTGATCCGTCAACAAAAGAGCGGCGTAGGCACGACCGGCTTGGGCATCAGGGCTATTGTCGTCCTTGGCAATCACAAACAGACGACGGGTAATGGGGTAACTGCCATCCTGAAAGGCACGATAGTTCAGCGTATTCCGCCGCTGTGGACATTGAGCCGGATCCACATAGGGTTCCTGATAGGGAGGCACGTACTGATTGGGCTGCCGCCCCAAGGGCAAGGGTCGCACACTGCACTGACCAACAATTTCCGGTGCCGAGGCATAGTAAATCCCGCCGGGGGTCGTCCCCACCCGCCGCAGCGCATCCGTGGTATCCCGTACCATCACCACCTTGGGACTGAATGGCTGGTTCCCCAAGACATCTTGGACGAAAAACTCTACCGTTCCACCATCTTCCAGCCGCCGTGAAAAGGGGGTAATGGCCAGATTCGGACCGCCCACTTGGCTCCAGTTGCTCACTTTGCCTGTGTAAATATCAACCACTTGTTGCACAGTGAGACCGGGAATCTGGAGGTTGGGATTGACAGCGATCGCGATGCCATCGATCGCCACCGGCAATTCGACAAGTTTTACCCCTTGACTCTGCGCTTGCTGCCGCTCTTGTGCATTCAGGGGGCGCGAAGACTGGGAAAACGCCAGTTGATTGTTCAGTAACATGCGAATACCACTGCCCGATCCGGGAGTGCCCGTGGGTGGATCCGTGTAGCGCAGCCGAAAATTTGGCCAAGCCGCTTGAATCAGGGGATCGACATCGCGGCGAATTGGCGCCCAGGTCGTACTGCCACCGTACTGAAACATCCCACTGGGAACATTACTGACATCACTGAAATTGGCACCTGACATCTCTGGGGTACTCTGCCCCGGCGACGTGGGAGCACCTAACTCTCCAGTCACTTGCTCAAGGGGATTTTGATTGCCCAGTAAGCGAATGACCAGCACCGCTCCCACCCCAAGGAGGCCACAGGTGAGGACAAGAGACACCAGCAAGGGCAGCAGGTTACTATTGCGAGACATGGCAGAAGCAGTCAACACTCTGCCCCTAGACTATCTCAAGGTTGTCTCCACTGGAATCTTTTTGCCGCCGGTCTTTAGTTGAAGTAAGTTTAAGTACCAGTACCATGATGCACTGTTTTCACCCACCGCAGACGCTTCGCTCGTACAGCCATGCGCAAGGTGGTGGTACTCACCACTGGTAACCAATGGAGCATGTATAGAGTGCCCCGCAAACTCTGCCAAAACAGCTGCCAAATGCCCAGCGATTGAGTTTGAGGAATCCCTCGCAGCATCCCCACCATTGAAATCGTAAAGCTCAGCGTTGTTAAGGGCACCAACAGGGGACTGCGGTGGCGCAGCACCGCCATCAGCAAGTCTGGAATCGTTGCCGTGGGAATCACATACTTAATCAAAAACCAGCAGAGGACATCCCAACTTTTTTGCCAGCCAAGACGATTGCGCAGCAAGGGCTGCCAGTAGTCCAGGTAGCTTTGATAGCCCCCCTCTCCCCAGCGATTGCGTTGGTGCCAGAGAGCCACCAAAGTGGTCACCCCCTCCTCCTGTACCGCTGGATTCATTAGCACGTCAATCTCCCAGCCATGGAGGTGCAGTTTCAGACTGAGATCGAGATCGTCAGTAATGGTTTCTTCATTCCAGCCACCACAGCGCTCTAGGGCTTGCCGCCGCACAAATTGGCCATTGCCACGGAGTTCCCCCATACCCCCACAGGCCACTCGCTGCTGTTGATAGTAGGCATCGAGGATCATCTCTGCGGCTTGGCCTTGGGTCAGCACATTGATGTCAGCATTACTGATCGCTTTGCGCACTTGCACCGCGCCGACATTAGCCACCTGAAAGCGGTTGACCACCTGTTGCAGTAAATCTTGGGGTACCGTGGCATCGGCATCAAAAACACCAATAATCTCCCCCCGCGTCAGCGGCAGGACTTGATTGAGGGCACCGGATTTACCCCCGCCCGCCCCTGGCAGTCGCCGTAGCACCTTCAGGTGGGGATACTGCTTTTGTAGTTCGTTCAAAATATCGGGGGTGCGATCGCTACTGTTGTCATCAATAATCCACACCTCGTAGTGGGGATAATCCAAGCGACAGAGGTTTTTCACTAGGCGACCAATCACCGCTTCCTCATTTTTCGCCGCCACCACCAAGGACACCATGGGCTGCACACTTGCTGTAGCTTCTGATGTAGGTAGTGTTTGCGGTTTGGCGCGCCAATAGCGCAGTGTTTGCAAACTCATCAAGAGCGTTAAGGCGTAGATCAACCAAATGCCACCCAGAATGAGGTGAATGGCGATCGTCCCCCCCCAGATGAGAGAGAGGACTAAGAAAGCCTTACGACGGCGACCCTCAGAACGCGGTTGTAATGGAGGACTCTCTGGGGCGTCAACCCACTCCGACAGGAGTTCGTCGAGGGGATCGGCTTCGTTGTAGAAACTGTTTTCGGGCCAGGAATTCTCCGGCATAGGTCACCTGATTGAGAAACCAGTACTTATCCACTCCCTTAAAGAAGCTGGGAATGAGATAACACCACACAGTGCAGCCTTCGCAGACAGAGAGTCGGCCTTGGGAGCGACGATACTCCTCTACCACCTCAGAGGACTTGTACAGCTCGTACAGGCGACCATTGATGGGGACTCCCTTCTGCGCAAAGTGGTAGCACGGTAGCAGCAACTCATCATTCGGGGAAATGGCAATCACTGCATCCACCGCCTTGCAACGGGGATGTTGAGTATTGTTGCCTCCCGCACGAATGAGCGCTAATGCTGCCTTATTGTAACCAACATTGTTATACTTCTTCGCTGTTTGTTCAATGCGATCAGCAATTTCGGGAGTAGGGTTCTTTTTGTCGTTGTAGTATTCATGGGCAGTAAACGCAGGGTTTAACCAAACCCGTACCCCTAGGCTCTGGGCAAATTCGGCCACTTCGCCAATGCGTTCATAGTTCTGGGCTGTAACCGTGTGGTTCAGCACGGGATATTCCCCAAGCTCAAGGGCGATTTTGACGGATTCCACCAGTGTGTCAAAAATTTTCACCCCCCGTGACTGATCGTGGGTGGCGGCATCAGGGCCATCGAGGGAAAAATTCAAAAAATCTACCAAGCCCTGAATTTCCTTGGCGCGACGGGGATAGAGAATGGTATTTGTGGTCATGCTGGTCATAAAGCCGAGACGCTTGGCTTCACGGTAGATAGCTGGAGCATCGGCACGCAGCAGCGGTTCTCCCCCCGTAAAATCGATATACTTTACGCCCAAGCGTTTCAAATCCCGTAGATTGGTTTGAATGGTACTAAAATCTGCTTCTTTGCCCGGCTCCAGTGCCCAAATATCGCAAAAGTGGCAGCGAGCATTACAGCGATAGGTCAGGTAGTAGTTAGCAACCAGTGGACGCATTGAGTATCTTCCTTAACGAATTCAAGCAAGGCCAAGATGAATGGGCAAAAGCAGTAAATGAGTTTATGCAAGCAATTGAAAAATTTCTAGAGAAAACTTCATTAGAGTTTGAGTTGCTGAACAGTTTAGCACTCTGCTGAGCTGAAGGACGGCGATTCCTCACCTGAAGCGGCTGCAAGTTTAGCAATGCTTATTATTGATAAAGATTTTTTATATTAAAAACATGTTGCTATTTGCCTAGATTATCTTTTACCGTGAGGGTATGCGCAATTGTGAGGATAGCCCCATGAATCAACTCCTTGCCCAACCACCCCGTACCTCTCTCATGGCGAAAATTCGGCAGTGGTTGCTGACTTATCCAATTACAACGCCAGCGATCGCCCACCGCATTTGCCGCTGGATTCCTGCCCAATGTCCCTTTGCCCGTACCCTCTCCCTCTTTGGTCATCCAGTCATCACCATTCCTCCCCTGTGTAAACTCAATCCTTTCTATGAAGAGGTGGTGATGCTGCGGTTCCGTGCCCTCACCTACCTCAGCGATGTCTGCCAAGAGGACATTAGCCAATACGTCTAGGCAGCGAGGCACTGGCAGTTGCTATACGATTAAAATGTATAGCTTTGTATCCATGGTGCCCGTCGCATGCTGAAAGCCCTATTTGGCGATCCCAATCAGCGCAAGGTTAAAAAGTATCAGCCCCTTGTGGTCGAGATTAACCTGCTGGAGGAACAAGTTCAGGCCCTCAGCGATAGTGAGCTACAGGCCAAAACCGCTGAGTTTCGGCAGCGACTCGACAATGGCGAGACCCTCGATGATCTGCTGCCAGAAGCCTTTGCCGTGGTGCGTGAAGCCTCGCGTCGGGTGCTGGGGATGCGCCACTTTGATGTCCAGCTCATTGGGGGCATGATCCTTCACGATGGCCAAATCGCCGAAATGAAAACGGGGGAAGGGAAAACCCTCGTGGCCACGCTGCCGGCCTACCTCAATGCCCTCACGGGTAAAGGGGTACACATTGTTACCGTCAACGACTACCTGGCACGGCGGGATGCGGAATGGATGGGGCAAGTGCATCGCTTCTTGGGCTTAACCGTGGGACTCATTCAGCAGCAGATGGCACCCCAAGAGCGGCAAAAAAGCTATGCCTGTGACATTACCTACGCCACCAACAGCGAGATTGGCTTTGATTACTTGCGGGACAACATGGCCACCTCCATGGCCGAAGTGGTGCAGCGTCCCTTCAATTACTGCATCATTGACGAGGTGGATTCGGTACTGATTGACGAAGCCCGCACGCCCCTGATTATCTCTGGTCAGGTGGAGCGTCCCACCGAGAAGTATCTCAAGGCGGCTGAAGTCGCCCGCCTCCTGAAAAAGGATGAGCACTACGAGGTGGATGAAAAAGCTCGCAATGTCCTCATGACCGATGAGGGGTTTATCGAAGCTGAAAAACTATTGGGGGTGAGCGATCTCTATGACCCCCAAGACCCTTGGGCACACTATATCTTTAATGCCATCAAGGCCAAGGAACTCTTCCAGCGGGATGTCAACTACATTGTCCGCAATGGTGAAGTGGTAATTGTGGACGAGTTTACCGGCCGGGTGATGGTGGGTCGCCGCTGGAGTGATGGCTTACATCAAGCGATCGAAGCCAAGGAAGGCCTAGAAATTCAAAATGAGTCCCAAACCCTCGCCACAATTACGTACCAAAATCTCTTTTTGCTCTATCCCAAGTTGGCTGGTATGACCGGTACAGCCAAGACCGAAGAGGCCGAATTCGAGAAAATCTACAAGCTGGAAGTGACGGTGGTGCCGACCAATCGCCCCAGCCAGCGGCGGGACTATCCCGATGTGGTCTATAAGACAGAGCGGGCTAAATGGTTGGCGGTAGCCTCTGAATGTGCGGAGGTTCATGCCACCGGGCGGCCAGTGCTGGTGGGAACGACCAGCGTGGAAAAGTCTGAGCTACTGTCGCAACTGCTGCGGGAGTTAGAAATCCCCCACAACCTCCTCAATGCTAAGCCAGAAAATGTGGAGCGGGAGGCGGAGATCATTGCCCAAGCGGGGCGCAAGGGGGCAGTGACCATTGCCACCAACATGGCAGGGCGAGGCACCGACATTATCTTGGGGGGAAATGCCGACTATATGGCGCGCCTCAAGGTTCGGGAATACCTGATGCCCCGCATTGTCATGCCCCCCAGTGATGATCCGATGATGCTGCTGGGGTTGAAGACGGATCGCGGGGGTGGCCAAGGGTTTAGTCAAGCGGCTCAGAGAAACTGGAAGGCCTCGCCGGGACTCTTTCCCTGCGAAATCAGTAAGGAGGCGGAAAAACTGCTACGCCATGCTGTAGATGTGGCGGTCAAGACCTATGGGGAGCGCAGTCTGCCAGAGTTACAGGCGGAGGATATGCTGGCGATCGCCTCTGAAAAAGCGCCCACTCAAGACCCTGTGATTCAAGCCCTGCGGGATGCCTTTAACCGTATTCGCGAAGAATATGAAGTCTTCACCAAGAAAGAACACGAAGAGGTGGTGGCTCTCGGTGGCTTGCACGTGATTGGCACAGAACGCCATGAATCGCGGCGGATTGACAACCAGTTGCGGGGACGGGCAGGACGCCAAGGCGACCCCGGATCAACGCGGTTTTTCCTAAGCTTAGAGGATAATCTACTGCGCATCTTCGGGGGCGATCGCGTGGCCAGCATTATGAATGCCCTGCGCGTGGACGAGGATATGCCCATTGAATCGGGACTGCTGACCCGCAGTTTGGAGAATGCCCAGCGTAAGGTGGAAACCTACTACTACGACATCCGCAAACAGGTCTTTGAGTACGACGAGGTGATGAATAACCAGCGGCGTGCCATCTATGCCGAGCGGCGGCGGGTGCTCGAAGGGGAAGACCTCAAGGATCGGGTGCTAGAGTATGCTGAAAAAACCATGGACGACATTATTGCCGCCTATGTCAACCCCGATCTGCCCCCAGAGGAATGGGATTTGGAGGGCTTGGTGGCCAAGGTGCAGGAATTTGTCTATTTGCTTTCGGATCTGCGCCCTGAACATCTCGCCCACCTGAGCGTACCGGAGATGCAAGCCTTTTTGCATGAGCAAGTGCGCACTGCCTACGAGCAAAAAGAGGCGGAAATTGAGCGCATCCAGCCGGGATTGATGCGGCAGGCGGAACGGTTCTTTATCCTGCAGCAGATTGATCTGCTGTGGCGGGAGCACCTGCAACAGATGGATGCCCTGCGGGAGTCGGTTGGCCTACGGGGCTATGGCCAAGAGGATCCCTTGGTGGAGTACAAACGCGAGGGCTATGAACTGTTTCTGGACATGATGGTAATGATTCGCCGCAACGTGGTCTATTCTCTGTTCCAGTTCCAACCCCAAGTGGCACCGCCCCCAGAGGAGGTATCCTCATCCTCGGATCAGGCCTAGCCTCGTTTTCCAAGCTCATGTCTCTGCCTTGGAGCAATTGTTAATGCTTTGCAGTCAACTATACTGGCAGAGTTTCAGTATGGATGTGCAGGGTTGAGGGTGTTTTCAAGGTCAGTTTACTGGGTTCTGGGGAGTGCAATTGCTGTCGCGATCGCTCCTTCAACTATTCCCTTAGCCCAAGGGAGTCAGGGCGATCGCCTGAACTTAAATGGCCGCGACTACCCCGTGGCTTGGCAACAGTGGCGCGATAACCAAAATCAACTGCGCACCGGCATTAGTGATGGTGGTCTTGCCCATCGCTTGGGGGTGCTTCTTGGGGATACCACGGATCCCTTGCAGCAACCCGTGGCTTGGTTTCAGCCCCAATTTAGTCCCTTGGCGGTGCGCTTTAGCCCTAATGGTATGTATCGCTACTTGGACATTACACCGTGGATTGAGCAATATCAATGGCAGGTGCAACCCCAAGGGAATACGCTTCAGATCAGAACACCACCGGCACGGATCCTCAGTTGGCGGCAGGGACGACAACCGTGGGGCGATCGCTGGGTCTTTGAATTAGACCGCCCCACCCCTTGGCAGATCAATCGGCTCACCTTTAGTCGCACAGCTCTCACCCCCCGCGATCTTAGCCTGACGATTGAAGCGACGGGACAGTTGGCCACGATTCCCAACGTCAAAATTACCGCTACCCCCAATCGCACGGTGCTGGAAACAAAAATTCCCGGCACAGCTCGCCCAGTGGCCTCAATGCTGCTGAACCCACCCCGTCTGGTGATTGATTTTCGCAGTGATGCGCCACCGCCACGTACGATTCAATGGGCACCCGGACTGCGCTGGCAACAGCAAACCGTGACCCTCGGCAATCGCCAGTTTCCAGTGGATTTGCTGGTCATCAATCCGCAACAGCCGGGTTTGCGTCTGCGTCCCCTCGGAATGACCCCTACAACTTTAGTGGGGTTAGCAACGCTGCCTGAACTGGCTCAACGCTGGCAAGTAGCCGCAGCCATTAATGCAGGATTCTTTAATCGCGATCGCCAAGCGCCCTTGGGGGCCATTCGCAGTGACGGCAACTGGCTCTCAGGCCCGATTCTCAATCGCGGTGCCATTGGCTGGGATGATCGCGGTCAAGTTGTGGTTGGTCGTCTCAGTTTACAGCAGCGGGTGAAGACACCCAGCGGCACGCTGCCCATTGCAACCTTCAATTCCGGCTATGTCCAAGCGGGTCTAGCGCTCTATACCCCCAATTGGGGCACCAGTTACCGCGGTAAAACGGGCAGCGAAGTGGTGATTACCGTGCGCAATCAGCAGGTGGTGGGGCAGCAACCCATCAACAACAATCAAACACTGCCCATTCCTGGGGATGGCTTTCTTCTAGTGGCGCGCAACTTTAATTCCGCTTTGGCCAACTTCCCACCGGGCGCCTCAGTCCAAGTGGAAACCACTGCCGTGCCCGCTGCCTTCAATGCCATGCCCAATATTGTTGGTGCAGGCCCGCTGTTGGTGGAACAGGGGCAAGTGGTTTTGAATGCGGCGCTAGAGCAATTTGGTGCGGGTTTGGATGCCCAAGCGGCGCCCCGCAGTGCCATGGGCAATCGCAGGGATGGCAGTATTGTCTGGGTGACGACTCACAACCGTGTTGGTGGGATGGGACCGACTCTCGCTGAGTGGGCACAAATTGTGCGGCAGTTGGGCTTGATCAACGCAGTGAATCTGGATGGGGGTAGTTCAACCGCCCTGTATATGGGTGGGGTCTTGGTGGATCGCCATTCGGTGACAACAACACGGGTGAACAACGCCATTGGTGTGTTTTGGCAACCAAGCCCCTAGAGATAGGCCAGAGGATCGCTGGGTTCACCGTTTAGGCGCACTTCAAAGTGAAGGTGGGGGCCGGTTGAGAGTCCTGTGGAGCCAACCTCAGCAATGGGCTGCCCCTGTTGCACAAATTCACCTTCCCGTACGAGCAATCGCTGGGCATGGGCATAGAGGGTGGTCATGCCGCCGCCATGATCTAGAATCACGGTTTGACCATAGCCCCCTGACCAACCGGCAAAAATGACGGTACCTGCTTCGGCAGCAAAGATCAAGGTGCCAAAATCCGCTCCAAAGTCCACCCCGGCATGGAACCGCCGCGTGCCTAAAATCGGGTGAATGCGCCAGCCAAAGGGACTGGTCATTGGCGCTTGAATGGGGTAAGCAAGACGACCACTGCGCGGCAAGGGGGACATACCCCTAGGGACATAACCGAGGCGCTGACTAATGAGTTGCTGAATCGCGGCACTGTCACGGGCGAGTTGGGCTTCAATGGAGGTTAAGGCCTGGCGATCGCTCCGCAGGCGAGCAATGAGTTGGCGTTGACTTTCGACTTCGCGTTCATAAATGGCCTGCTGCTGTTGGAGTTGGCGGCGCAGGGCTTGAATAAATTTCTGTTGCACTTGAATGTGGCGCTCCTGCTGTTGTAGCCGCTGGCGATCGCGAACCAAAGCGGCCAAGTGCTGGCGATCGCGCTCATACACCTGACGCAGGCGACCCTGCTGCTCAAACCAGTCATTCAGCGTTTCCGCTTCAAAGATCATTGCCCACTGGGGAATCTCGCGATAGCGTTGCAGCCGCCGTAGGCGATCGCTAATCACGGCCACACTGGCGTTGTAGCGCTGGCTGAGGGTTTGTTGCTGCTCCTGGAGGTCTTTGAGCAGTTTTTCTGCTGCTTGCAGGCGATCGCTGGCCGCCATTAACTGTTGTGTGGTTGTATCCACATTGGTTTCCAAGCTCTCAAGGCGATCGCTCGCCGCTGCCTCAAGGCGTTCTAGTTGTTGACGCTGCTGACCTACCGCCTGCTGGTGCTGCTGATGTTGTTGGATCACCCGCTGCCAATACTCCAAGTTTTGGGAGGGCGCCGTTGCCCAAGCCGCCAAAGTCACGCCTAGCACCACTAGCAGCCCAAGGCAAAGGTATAGCCCGTAGCGGTATTGCTTTGGCATTGACTGCCCTCAACCCACCTTCAACAACTACGTCACCTTGACTGGCATTATCCAACCTGCGCCGCCTGCTGGAGAAAGCGGACGGCCCACTGCGGATGCCCACCCCAATGGAGATGCAGATAACTGGCATGGAGGCGAGGATTGCCCCAGCCTTCCGGTGCACCATTCAATTGCCACAGGGGCGTTGGCGGTGGTGCACTCAAATGAGAATAGTGAAATTCATGACCCTGAACCACCTCTCCCGCCTGCAGACACACCGTTGTTTGCAAAGCCGTGGCTTGGCGATAGCCGAGGGTGAGTTTTTTACCCATATGGGCAACCGCTGACAAATGTCCCACCAAAGGGTAGTAGTGCCCCTCGGAGGTTTGGATGCCTTGGGAAAGATACATTAAGCCACCACACTCGGCATAGATAGCTAAGCCCCCTTGAATGGCCTGCCGCAGTGATTCAAGAAACGAGTGATTTGCCGCTAGCTCTGGCGCAAACACCTCTGGAAAGCCACCCCCCAAGATCAAACCGTTAAGACCTGTGGGCAAGTGGGTATCCCGCAAGGGTGAGACCGGAATTAACGTTGCTCCCAAGGCTTGAAGCAGATCAAGGGTGTCAGCATAGTAAAAGTGGAAGGCGCTATCTTGAGCAATACCAATGGCGACTTGAGTAACGGGGGAAACGCTAACAGGGGAGGCTGAGGGAGTGGGCGCAGGGGCAAGGAGCGGTGTGAGTCGCTCCCAGTCAAAACAGGTGTTGCCCAAATGGGCTAGGCGATCGCCAAGGGCTTGAAACTCGCGGCATTCGTGGGGCGGCACTAAGCCCAGATGGCGACTGGGGAGTGCCAAAGCTTGATCTCGATAAATCACTCCTAAAATAGGCACCCCAAGGGGAGCAAGAGCAGCTTCCAAGATTTGCCGATGGCGATCGCTGGCCACTCGATTTAAGACCACGCCGGCAATCTGGAGAGAGGGATCATAGTGGCAAAAGCCATAGACCAAGGCCGCCACGGAAGCCGCCTGTTTTTGCACATCCAAAACCAGTAGGATAGGGGCCTTCAAAAGGTGTGCCACGTGGGCGGTACTGCCCTCAGGGGTGCCCCCCCGGCCATCAAATAGCCCCATCACCCCTTCAATAAGCACTGCATCCATGCCCTGACTGTAATAGCCCACACAGGCTCGCACATACTCAGCACTGGTCAAGACCACGTCAAGGTTACGGCAGGGGCGACCACTAATCGTGCTGTGAAACAGGGGATCAATGTAGTCAGGCCCCACCTTAAACGTTTGTAGCCGCTGCCCCCGTGCCTTTAAGGCAGCATTCAACGCCAATGCCACCGTGGTTTTCCCGACCCCGCTGCGATCGCCCGCAATCACCAACACCATTGTTAATCCCGTTCCCCAAGAAAAATCAATCTATGGCCAGAATCCATCGCAATGCCTGCATTTCAGGGAGATTCCCTGCCCCAGCCACCGTAAGAGCGACCCCCCACCCCTGTAAGATAGGAGACTAAGCGTGCAGTCAACAGTTGGGTCAGGGTCTATGACAGCGGTAACTTCGGTGCCCAGTTTCTGTGAAGGAATTCAGTATTTTGGCAGTGATTGGCCAGACTGGGATCGCTATGGTCAAAGACCGCTCCTCAATGCCCAACAGAGTGCCCTTACGGACTTAGACGCCACCGAGGCCGCCTATCAAACGCTGCTCTATGCCGATGCCCTCCGTTATCTGATCTTACAAATGACTGGCAGTAAGGCCTCCGGTCACCCCGGTGGGTTTGCCAGCCAAGCGGAAGCCTATGCCGCCCTAGTGATGTTGGGGCACAAAAATATCATCACGGAAGTGGGACACCATGCCCCCGGCTTCTATGCCGCCATGTTCTTGGATCGCTCCCTAGAAAAGATGGGCATTTATACGGTTCAAGACCTGCGCGATCGCTTCCGTGAAAAACATGGCCTTCTTGGCCACCTTTCTGGTTATATTCCCGGCATTCTCGCTCCGGCAGGTCCCCTTGGACAGGGACAGCACTTTGCCATGGCCGCTGCTTGGTTGCACCGCCACATCCTCTTTCCCTTCACCTTGGGGGATGGTGGCTTAGGGGAACCCTACGTCATGAGCAGTATGGCGCACTGCCACACCGCTTTTCCAGAGGTGACCAACTTCCTACCCGTCCTCGTGTGGAATGGCTTTAGCCAAGAGCACCACAGCATGGTCTCCCTGAAAAGCAATCCGGAAATGATGGCCTACTGGCACGGCAACGGCTTCCAAGAGGTGGTCCTAGTGGATGCCAAGGACTTTGACGACAGCGGCCAAGAGGGAGATTACGTTGATAGCACCCAGTTTTCCTTTGATCAGCGCTTGGCCTTTATGCAGGCTGTCCTCAAGGGGGTTCAAGAGGCGGCGCGATCAGCTCTTTCGGGCAAACTGACGGTTTTTATCCTCAAGCAACTGAAAGGAGCCGGCGTGCACGCCAAGGGGGCAAAATCCCATAACCTCTATGCCCAGCACACCCTCGACAATCCCGATATTGTCAATGCCCTAAAAGCCCGCGCCCTGTCTCCCGCTGCTTGGGAACTGGTGCGTCAAAACTGTGTTGCCGCGGCTGGCGGACCGGCGGCAGAGGTAGTGGTCACCGAGCAGGTTTTGGAGTTACCTTCCCTTGGCGAGATTGCCCTTGAGGCCTATGCATTGGGTGAAAACAAGGTGGCGACCACAGCCATGGGACGCATGGTGGCCGAAGTGGGACAGCGTGATCGCCGCTATCTGGTCACCAATGCCGATGGCAACGAAGCCTCTGGAATTGGCAACATCAACCAAGCCCTGAAGATCATTCACCCGACGACGGATCCCCTTTACAACCAGGTGCCCAATGGCCAAGTCTATGAACCCCTCAGCGAAGATGCCTGCGCAGGTCTGGCAGCAGGGTTGTGCTTGATGGGCAGCCGCAGCCTTTGGTGCTCCTATGAGTCCTTTGCCATTAATGGCCTCCCCATTTGGCAAACCGTCACCCAAGCCATGGCAGAGTTGCGCCGTCCGACGCCCGCCACAGTAACCCTCTATACCGCCGGTGCCCTTGAGCAGGGGCGCAATGGTTGGACGCACCAACGCCCGGAAATTGAAGCCTACTACGCTGCCCTACTGCGCAATGGCAATGTCTTTGCTCTCTTTCCACCGGATGCCAACAGTATTCAAGTGTGCTACCGCTGGGCACTGACGGCACAAAACAAGGGGATTGCCATCTTTGCCAGTAAAACCCCCCTACCAGTGCGCACCACATTTGCCCAAACCGAACAGGCTCTTGATGAGGGTGCGGTGACCCTCTATGAGTCTGCCAGTGGTGGTGCCACATTGGTGCTAGCGGTGCTAGGGGACATGATTTTGCAGCCCGTGTATGGTGCCCTCCCCCAGTTGGAACAGCTCGGCTATCGGGTGCGGATTGTCTCGGTCATCAACCCCCGCCGTCTGTATCGTCCCACGGATGTTGCTTGGCAAACCTGTGCTGAACCGGATGGCGGCTTTGCCGATGAGGCCACCTTTGAGCGTCTTTTTGGCGGTGATGCCCTCTTAGGAGTGACGGGGGGTGCAGCCGCTCTCTTGGAACCGATTCTCTTGCGCGCTACCTGTCCCCGCGATGTCTTGGCTTGGCAGCGGGGAGAAACGACCGCCAGCCCTGCAGAACTCATGGCCTACAATGGCCTGACCCCAGAGGGGATTTGCGATCGCGCCCGTTCACTTCTAAAGTAAGTGCCCATGACTGCTGCCCATCAAAAAGCCCGTGCCCTCAAGCGCGGTAGCCCCCGCCCCGCCAAGGCGCTGTGCAGTGAGTGTGGCCTCTGCGACACCTACTACATCCACTACGTCAAGGAGGCATGTGCCTTCCTCAATCAGCAGTTTGAGAGCCTCGAGCAGCAAAGTCATGGCCGTGCCCGCAACCTCGACAATTGGGACGAGTGCTACTTTGGCGTTCACCAGCAGATGATGGCGGCTCGCAAAACCGAACCCATTGCGGGGGCGCAGTGGACGGGTATCGTCAGCAGTATTGCCATTGCCATGTTGGAGTCGGGACGGGTCGAGGGCGTTGTCTGCGTTCAAAATAGCGAGAGCGATCGCTTTACCCCCAAGCCCGTGATTGCCCGCACCCGTGAGGAGATTCTGGCCGCTCGCGTCAATAAACCCACCTTATCTCCCAATCTTTCAGTGCTGGAGCAGGTGGAGCAATCCGGCCTCAAACGGCTGTTGGTGATTGGGGTTGGCTGTCAAATTCAGGCGCTACGAGCCGTACAGGACAAACTGGGTCTTGAAAAGCTCTATGTGCTAGGCACCCCCTGCGTGGATAACGTCACCCGTGCCGGTCTGCAAAAATTTCTGGAAACTACGAGCCGATCGCCCGAAACCGTCATTTACTACGAGTTCATGCAGGACTTTCGCGTACATTTCAAGCACAGCGACGGCTCCACAGAAACGGTGCCCTTCTTTGGCCTCAAAACGAATCAACTCAAGGATGTCTTTGCCCCCTCCTGCATGAGTTGCTTTGACTACGTCAATGGTCTTGCCGATCTGGTCGTGGGCTACATGGGTGCTCCCTTTGGTTGGCAGTGGCTGGTGGTGCGCAATGACCTTGGCCAAGAAATGCTCGACCTCGTGCGCGATCAATTGGAAACGCAGCCCGTCACAAGTGCCGGCGATCGCCACGCTGCGGTGCAACAAAGTATTCCCGCCTACGATAAAGGCGTCACGCTCCCCCTGTGGGCGGCAAAACTAGTCGGCCTAGTGATTGAGCGGATTGGCCCTAAAGGGCTTGAATATGCCCGCTTTTCCATTGACTCCCACTTCACCCGCAACTATCTCTATGTGCGGCGCAACTATCCCCACAAACTCGCCGCTCACGTGCCCGCCTTTGCCAAAAAAATTGTTGATCAGTACCAACTGCCCCCCCAATAAAAAAACCGCCCCTCGTTGCAGGAGCGGCTTCGTACAAGTTCAGCAGATGAGTGTTACTTAGCTGTTGATGCTCGGAGCAATCATGGCCACAGGAGCAGACTCAGCGCTAGCCAAGTCGAGGGGGAAGTTGTGAGCATTGCGCTCGTGCATCACTTCCATACCCAAGTTGGCACGGTTGATGATGTCCGCCCAGGTGTTGATCACGTTGCCCTTGGCATCAATGACGGAGTGGTTGAAGTTGAAACCGTTGAGGTTGAAGGCCATCGTGCTGATACCCAGAGCGGTGAACCAGACCCCCACCACCGGCCAAGCAGCGAGGAAGAAGTGCAGGGCACGGCTGTTGTTGAAGCTGGCGTATTGGAAGATCAAGCGACCAAAGTAACCGTGGGCCGCCACGATGTTGTAGGTCTCTTCCTCTTGACCGAATTTGTAACCGTAGTTGGTGGATTCGGTTTCGGTGGTTTCACGAATCAAGCTGGAGGTCACCAGAGAACCGTGCATGGCCGAGAACAGAGCACCACCAAAGACACCGGCTACACCCAGTTGGTGGAAGGGGTGCATGAGGATGTTGTGCTCCGCTTGGAACACAATCATGAAGTTGAAGGTACCAGAGATACCGAGGGGCATCCCGTCAGAGAAGCTGCCTTGACCAATGGGGTAGATCAAGAACACCGCAAAGGCAGAGGCCAAGGGCGCAGAGTAGGCCACGCAGATCCAAGGCCGCATACCGAGGCGGTAGCTGAGTTCCCACTGGCGACCCATGTAGCAGGAGGCACCCAACAGGAAGTGGAAGATGATCAGCTGGTAAGGGCCACCGTTGTAGAGCCACTCATCGAGGGAAGCAGCTTCCCAAATGGGGTAGAAGTGCAAGCCAATGGCGTTGCTGGAGGGGACAACCGCACCAGTGATGATGTTGTTGCCATAGATCAAGGAGCCAGAAACAGGCTCACGGATGCCATCGATGTCCACAGGGGGAGCAGCGATGAAAGCAATCACAAAGCAGATGGTAGCGGCGAGCAGGGTGGGGATCATAATCACACCAAACCAGCCCACATAGAGGCGGTTATCGGTGCTGGTCACCCAGTTACAAAACCGCTCCCACAAATTTGCGCTTTCGCGACGTTGGAGAGTTGTGGTCATAGTCGTGATAAGTCCAATTTCCATTTACAAACCCTTGAAAACAGTTATAAACTGCAAGGGCTTAAGCATTAACTTAATAGTTGCCCCAAGGGATCGGGGAGAGGCCTAAATTATTGTTAGTAAAGCTAAATGATTAGTTGTATTTATTTATTTTTCTTAATGATTTTATTTCCATTGATTGCGAGCGATCGCCCCGCCCTGAGGACAAGCTCAAGGGTTAAGATGTTTGAAGCAATCGTGTTTAGGGCAGAGCCTTCCCATGCGCGTAATTTTGATGACCGGCAAAGGTGGCGTTGGTAAAACTTCAGTGGCAGCAGCGACAGGGTTACGCTGTGCCGAGCTGGGATACAAAACCTTGGTGTTGAGCACCGATCCCGCCCATTCCCTTGCCGATAGCTTTGACCTCGAACTGGGGCATGTACCAGTGCCCGTTGCCGAAAATCTCTGGGGTGCCGAACTGGATGCCCTCATGGAACTAGAGGACAACTGGGGTGCCGTCAAACGCTACATTACCCAAGTCTTGCAGGCGCGGGGGCTAGAAGGGGTGCAGGCCGAAGAATTGGCCATCTTGCCGGGGATGGATGAAATTTTTGCCTTGGTGCGCATGAAACGCCACTATGACGAAGGCCAATATGATGTCCTCATTATTGACTCTGCCCCCACCGGTACGGCACTGCGGCTATTGAGCCTACCCGAGGTAAGCGGCTGGTATATGCGCCGCTTCTATAAACCGCTACAACGAATGTCCGTAGCGCTACGACCGATTGTGGAGCCAATTTTTAAGCCCTTGGTGGGGTTCTCGTTGCCCGATCAAGAGGTCATGGATGCTCCCTACGAATTCTACGAGCAAATTGAAGCCCTTGAAAAAGTCCTCACCGACAATACGCAAACGTCGGTGCGCTTGGTCACCAATCCAGAAAAGATGGTGATTAAGGAGTCGCTCCGCGCCCATGCCTATCTTAGCCTCTATAACGTGGCCACCGACTTAGTCATCGCAAACCGCATTCTACCGGACACGGTTCATGATCCCTTCTTTGCCCGCTGGAAAGAAACGCAACAGCAATACCGCCAAGAGATTCACGACAATTTTCGCCCCCTGCCCATCAAGGAAGTGCCTCTGTTTGCTGAGGAACTCTGTGGTTTAGCGGCACTGCACCGCCTGAAGGAGACTCTCTATGCTGATGAAGATCCAGCTCAGGTCTATTACCAAGAGCAAACGATTCGGGTGGTGCCCAGTGATGGCCAGTACAGCCTTGAACTCTATCTACCGGGGATACCCAAGGAAAAAATTGAACTGAACAAGACGGCGGATGAGTTGAATATTCGCATTGGCAACCATCGTCGTAATATGGTGCTCCCCCAAGGATTAGCGGCGCTGCAACCGGTGGGCGCGAAAATGGAGGCGGACTACCTGAAAATCCGCTTTGCTAGTGCCACCAGTGGCTAATCAATGACTGATGAGACTTGCCACTGTGACAACGACTGGGCTGGCGATCGCCACCACTGATCTGACTAAAGTTTATCGTTCTGGCCATCACGAGACGCCTGTTCTTCAGGGAATTAACCTGCAAATCCAGCACGGTCATATTCATCTGCTAATGGGACCTGCGGGGTCGGGGAAAACCACCCTGCTCTCGATTTTGGCCGGCATTCTTGCCCCCACCAGTGGCCAAGTGGTTGTCTTAGGCCAAGAGATTACGCAACTGTCCAAGGCCGCCTTGGCAAAATTTCGCCTGCAAAACATTGGCTTTGTCTTTCAGAGTTTTAATCTTTTCCCCGCTTTGACCACACTGGAAAATGTTGAAATTGCCCTCAATCTTAAGGGCATTAAAGGTAAAAAAGCGAAGGAACAGGCAGCAGCGCTTCTTGAGGCAGTTGGCTTGGGCGATCGCCTTGACTTTGTGCCCGCAAATCTTTCTGGGGGTCAAAAACAACGGGTTGCCATTGCCCGTGCCCTAGCGGGTGAGCCAAAGATCATTTTTGCCGATGAACCGACGGCTTCCCTTGATTCCCAAAATGGCCAACAGGTGATCAAAATTCTCTACAAGCTGGCAAAGCAAAAAGGCTGCACGGTGTTGATTGTTACCCATGATCCACGGATTACAGCCATTGCCGATCGCATCACCAAAATTGAAGATGGCAAGCTCAAGGAGAGCTAAACCTGTTGCCCCTGTACCCAGCGTTCCCAAAGGAGTTGCAGCGTCAGAGCCACAAGACCCACGGCAATAATGCTGAAGACCCCCGTTGCAAGGGTACACAAGCCCACCACAAGGGTGCGCACGGCCACGGCCAAGCTATAAACCAGTTGATTGTGGTAACTGACAGCATGGGTGGCAAAGACGTAGGCGATCGCTCCCGTCAGTCGATAGAGCAGAATCCCTAGCGTGCCAGCAATCAGCGCACCCGTCAAACAGCGGAGGGGGTTCGTTTTTGGAGGAAGAGCCGTCATAAACAGGATTACCCTTTGTGAGCGGATGATTCCAGAATACGGTAGCCAATGTCACGACGATAGTAGCAGTCAGCAAATTGAATAGCGCTGACACCAGCATAGGCCTTGGCTTGAGCCGTGGCAAAATCAGGAGCCAAAGCGGTAATGTTCAATACCCGACCACCATTGGTATACCACTGCCCCTCCTGCCAACGTGTGCCTGCATGGAAGACAAGAACGCCCTGTGCCATAGCTTCGGGAATGCCCTGAATCACATCCCCTTTGCGGTAGCTCCCCGGATAGCCCCCCGCCGCCATCACAACCGAGAGAGCCACCTTATTGCGCCATTGCAGTGCTCCCAAACTGGCTAGACGTCCCTCAACGCAGGCCACAAGCAGGTCAATCAGCGGTGTTTCCAATAGGGGCAACACCACTTGGGTTTCAGGATCACCAAAGCGACAGTTAAACTCCACCACATAGGGATCCCCTGCGGGTGACACCATCAAACCGGCATAGAGCACCCCACAGTAATGGATGCCCCGATCCTGTAAGGCACTGAGGGCAGGTTCGAGAATCGTTGTTTGAATCCGTTGCATTAATTTCGGGGTGACCCAAGGCACAGGCGCATAAACTCCCATTCCTCCCGTATTTGGCCCTGTATCCCCTTCGCCAACCCGCTTGTGGTCTTGGGCAGGCAGCAGCGGGACAATGGTTTGGCCATCGGTAAGAGCGAGTACGGAGACCTCTTGCCCCTCAAGAACCGATTCAATGACCACCCGTTGGCCAGCCGCCCCAAATTCACCCCCAAAAATCCGCTCTAGGGCAGCGATCGCCTCCGCTTCTGTGGTCGCTACCGTCACCCCTTTGCCCGCTGCGAGGCCATCCGCCTTAATCACAATGGGTGCCCCTTGGGCTTGGACATAGCGAGCGGCTGCCTCATAACTGTCAAACACCGTTGCCTTGGCCGTAGGAATCTGAGCCGCCTCCATGAGCGCCTTTGCCCAAGCTTTACTGGCTTCAATTTGTGCCCCTGCTTGGCTAGGACCAAAGACAGGAATCTTTAGTGCTTGTAGGCGATCGCTTAAGCCAGCGGCAAGGGGAACCTCTGGCCCGACAACCACTAAATCAACGTTATTCTCTTTGGCAAATGTACCAATGCCCGCGAGGTCGGTGGCTTCAATGGCCACATTCTCACACCGCTCTAGGCAGGCTGTGCCTCCATTACCGGGGAGACAATAGACCTGTGTCACGCGAGGAGAATCGAGTAATTTCCAAGCGATCGCGTGCTCCCGACCACCACTGCCAACGACAACGACCTTCACAGATGCACTCCAAAAAGATAGGCCATGAAATCAATCTTCAGGGGATTATCAAGTTTATCAGTCAATTGGCAATGATCGCCCTGCAAGGCAAATTTCACCAGTTGACAAGGCCATGATTTTCCTGATAGTCTAAAAATCGCTCAAAAATTGGGACTGTAGTTCAATCGGTTAGAGCACCGCCCTGTCACGGCGGAAGTTGCGGGTTCGAGCCCCGTCAGTCCCGTTAGCTTTTAATCAGAGAGTTATCGCTGGGCTTGGCTACCATACATGGCCTGTAGAACCACGGCAGGGTTGACCAATTGCCCTCGATGGCGGAGCGTCCAGTGAAGGTGAGGTCCGGTGGTGCGCCCTGTCATGCCCACTCGACCAATACGTGCCCCCGTAGGTACCCGCTGCCCCTCTAGGATGAAAATACCACCGGCGCGATCGACCATGGCTCGTCCTTGGGGGGTCTGCTCAACCCGCCCCATCATGTGGCAGTAAACGTGTTCCCAAGCCCCCGATTGAATCCGTACCAGCGTGCCACAGGCGGTGTGATCGGAAACCTCAATCACCTGCCCGACCCACCAATTGCGAATATAGCTCCCTTGGGGAGCAGCAAAATCAAGGCCATTGTGAAATTCAGTCGTGGGTTCCCCCGTGGGCGATCGGCGGTAGCCGAAGGGAGAAGTATAGCCTTGGAAATTTTCCACAGGAAAGGAAGCATCGCTCCAGCGGAGTGTCCCTGCACCAGTACTTTGAGAGGGTTGACTGAGTTGGGGAATTGCAACCATGCTACCCAAGGCGATCGCCAGTGCCAGACTGATTCGCTGCCAATGCATATCAAACTCCTCACATCTCTTTTGGCCTACGGCCTTAGACCGTCATTGATGCACACCGTTCCCTATTGTAGGGACGTAGGATATTTTCAGGTGACGGGAAAATCAAATGACTGCTAACAAACCCCAGCAACCGGCTGAAGTGACTCGATCAACCCTGCGCGATCGCCTGCGAGCCGAGGCAGCAGCTCCCTATCGGGGACTACGGCGCGTTTTCTATGCTGTTTTTGCCGCTTCCGGCCTCATGGGTGCCTTGATCCTTGGCCTCAAGGGATTGGCGGGCACAGCAGGTGACGATTTGGTGTGGAATCTGGCTGTGCAGATCGGCGTCGTTGCCCTAATGATCGCCCTCTGGCGGTGGGATCGCGGCTAAACCCTTTGAGCAACTAAAAAGCGATCGTGGCCACTGAGATCCCTGCGAATTTCCACCCGTTCATAGGCTTGGGTGGCCATTGTGAGCGCCGCCACTGCTTCCCCTTGGGTTGCCATCAATTCGATAAAGAGCCAGCCTTGGGGCTGAAGATAATCGGGAGCTGTCGCAACAATCTGGCGAATCGCCTGCAAGCCATCCGCACCACCATCGAGGGCAAGGGGGGGTTCATGGTACTGCACCTCAGGTTGAAGAGTGGCCACTAGGCTGGTGGGAATATAGGGGGGATTACTGACAATGCCCTGCACCTGCCCTTGGAGATGGGTAAGGGGGTCAAACCAACTCCCAACGTAGCAGCGCACGCGATCGCCCAAAGCGTATTTTTGAATATTCATTTGCGCGACCTCGAAAGCCTCAGGGCTACAATCCACGGCATGAACTAGCACCGCCGCAAATAACCGCGCCAACCCAATGGCGATCGCCCCGCTACCCGTACCCAAATCCAGCCAATGCCCCTGTTGCTGCCAAGGGGGTACCGTTGCTGCCACCACTTCTAGGAGTTCCTCTGTTTCTGGCCGGGGAATCAAAACACTGGGGGTGACGAATAATGCCAGATCGTGCCAATGAGCCACACCAATGAGATACTGCAGCGGAACCCGCTCCTGCCAGCGGCGTTGCCAGCGCTCTTGGAGTTCTGCAAGGGGCAGTTTCAGATGAATTTGGGGTGGAAATCGGCGCAGTGTGATGTCAAGGGGACTCAACTGTGTGAAGGCACTGAGAAATTGTTTTAACTCTCGTAGGCCACTCTCACGTTCAGGGGCTGGAATGATCGCCTGTGCCCAGTGCCACCATGCTTGGAGCGCCTCGCTACTCACGAATATATCTTGACCCTTGTTTTCTGAGGATACTCGTATCAAAATAGCCCTAGAATTCCTAACTGTGCCTTATCCACTGTGGCAGATTTTCAGGAAGAGCTTCAACGTCTGCAAGAGCAACTGCAACGGGCGCAGGCGCGAGCCAATGAACTGCCGCCACTGGTTCCTGAACCACCCCCACCGCCTGTGGATCCCGAAGCCCCGGAATGGGCGGATGAACGGGCACGGATTGAAGCCCGCGTGCGCAGTGAAACCTCTGTTGCCGCACTTCAGGCACAACTAATTGAAGCCCTTTTGGAAAATGAACGGCTGCGGCGCGCCCTAGAGGCGGAGCGGCAAAATCATGCCCGTACCCGTGAGGGGCTAATTACGGCCTTGGGGGATGCTTTGGATACCCTCAAACAGCGGCGGCGATCGCCGAAACCCCCCTAGGGACTGGGCCACAGTGCTACGCTTAAACCCACGAGCACCAGACTGCCCCCCGTAATCACTGCCGTTGTCGGCACCTCACCAAAGAGCAGCAGGGCAAAGAGACTGGCAGCAATCGGTTCTGCCAACACCAGAAGGGTTACCCATGTGGGGGAGAGCCAACGCACGCCCCAATTGAGACTGGTGTGCCCCACCAACTGCGGAATCAGCGCTAGCAGGAGAATAGCGCCATAGAGCTTTAGCGGCCAACCCGTGTAGGCCAAGTCAAGGAGGGGCGGCAGAGGGAGGAGCACCACAGCAGCAGTAGCATAGGCAACAAGGGCGTAGTGGTGAACTGCAAGACCCGCCTTTTGAGCCGCTTGACCACAAATAAAGTAGGCACTGACCGCCCATGCAGCCGCGATCGCCAGCGCGTTTCCCAGTAGAGGGTTCCTTGCCACAGCACTCGTCGGTTCTCCCGTTCCAATCAGGGCGCTGCCGCCAAGGGCGATCGCCATCCCCACCCAAGCAAGGGGTTTAAGGGTTTGTCGCTGCCAGAAGTAACCAATGAGCGCTGACCAGATGGGTGTCGTGGTCACTAAGGTGGTTGAAGCTGCCACCGAGGTGTAGTTCAGTGAGGTGAACCAGAGACTAAAGTGCGCCGCAAGGGCAACCCCAGCAGCCAGTGCCCAACGCAGATTTTGGCGAGTCAGGTCTAGCCACGGCCAAGTGTAGAGCTGGGGGGTCAAAAAGAGGGCAGCGAGACTAAGGCGACCAGCAGCGAGGAACATACTCAAGCCCACCGTCGTGCCCAAGGAATTAGTTGGCAAACCGGCAACGCCCCAGCGCACCAGCACCGCAGCCGTGGAAACCGCCAACACGCCGACACTGAGAACAAGGCCAATTTGCCAGAGGGGCGGCCTACTTACCGACATCGGGAATGACGACGGGAGCTTCACCGCCTAGACCAAAGGCCGTATGCACCGCCCGCAGCGCCCGCACCCCCTCCGATTCTGCCACCACACAACTCACACGAATTTCCGAAGTCGCGATCATTTGAATGTTGATGTTTTCACGAGCCAGCGCGGCAAACATTTGCGCAGCAATCCCTGGCCGGTGGATCATCCCCACACCAACAATACTGACTTTGGCGATCGCCGTATCTACGAGGATGTCACCGTAGCCCAATTGGGTCTGAACCCCTTTGAGCAGTTCCGTGGCTCGCTCGGCATCAGCAGAGACCACCGTAAAGGCAATATCGCGGGTCATCACACCCCCTAGGGAGCGCGATCGCTGGGATTGGATAATCATATCCACGCTAATGGCTGCATCCGCAAGGGTCTGGAAAATCGCTGCCGCCATGCCGGGGCGATCGGGCACATCGCGAATTGCAATCCGCGCCTGCTTGGGATCAAGGGCAACGCCCCGCACCGGTGGGGCATCGGGGGTCTCTTGCGAGACAGTGGTGGCAGCTTCCACATCAAAGGCTTGGGAAAGGACGGCGATCGCCCGACCCGCCTCCGCAGCTGCGACCGTACAACTGACATTGACCTCAGAGGTAGAGATCATTTGCAGGTTAATACCCGCTGCTGCTAAGGCCGAGAACATCTGAGCTGCCACCCCCGGTCGGCCAATCATACCAGCACCCGTGATACTCACCTTGGCAATGTCGGCATCCACGAGCACATCCGTCTCTTCGACCCGTGGATTCAAGCGGGGATAAAAGGCCACGGCCACTGCCTCTGCCTGTTTGAGCACACTCTTTTGCACCGTAAAGGCAATATCGTTCGTTTGCCCTTCGTGAATGGATTGGATAATCAAATCCACATCCAAGTTTTGCCGTGCCAGTTCGCCAAAAAGCTGTGCTGCAACGCCGGGGCGATCGGCCACCCGCAGCAGCGCCACCTTCGCTTGATCTGTATCGAGTGCCACCCCATCCACGGGTTTACCCAATTCCAAGTTTTCCACGGGACGCGGCGGACGTCTTGGTGCCACCACCCGTGTGCCGGGATCATCTGTCCAACTGGAGCGCACTACCAAATCCACGCCGTAGTTGCGGGCAATTTCCACCGCGCGGGGGTGCAAGACCTTTGCCCCTAGGCTGGCCAACTCCAGCATTTCATCGCAGGTGATCTCCGTCATGAGTTGGGCATTGGGCACTAGTCGCGGATCCGTGGTCAAGATGCCGGGGACATCGGTGTAAATTTCACAACAATCTGCCCGCAGCGCCGCCGCCAAGGCAACGGCAGAGGTATCCGAGCCACCGCGCCCAAGGGTGGTGACTTCAAAATCCGCATCGGCGGTAATCCCTTGAAAACCGGCAACTACCACCACTTTACCCTCTTTGAGGTGCCGCTCTAGGCGCTGGGTCTCAATGTGGAGAATGCGCGCACGGGTGTGAGCTGGTTCGGTGACAATCCCCACTTGGGCGCCGGTAAGGGAGATGGCGGGTTCCCCCAAGGCCTGGAGAGCCATCGTCAACAGGGCGATCGAGACCTGTTCCCCCGTCGAAAGCAGCATATCCATTTCCCGCTGACTGGGGCGATCGCTAATGGCATAGGCTAGCTGCACCAAGCTATCCGTCGTTTTGCCCATGGCCGAGACCACCACCACCACCTGATGTCCCGCCGCGACGGTCGCCTTGACCCTGCGGGCTACCGCTTGAATGCGCTCAACACTGCCGACGGACGTGCCGCCATACTTTTGTACAATCAGTCCCATGGGCATGCTAACTAAAGAGAATGCTGTCCTATTTTATATTTAGGGCGGTGATTCTTGGCTGTGGCTGATCCGTGGCGCTAGGGAACTAAAAAATCGCTGTTAAACTGGAAATTAGAACTGAATTTCGGAAACGGGTGCCGATGAAATACGCTCAACGTCTTTCCCACCGGCTGAGTCAACTGGCTTTGGTCGTGGGTCTCTCGTTAGCTCCCACTAACATTGGTCTAGGGCAATCGAGCAATAACAACACCGTTTCCTACAGTCAATTTCTCACTGCCCTTAAGGCTGGTGAAGTCAGCTCCGTTGAACTCTATCAGGAACAAGGGCTAGCCAAGTTTCGCCGCAAAGATCAACCCGAACAATCTCCCCCCCAGGAGGTACGGCTCTTTGATCGTAATCCTGAACTCGTAGAACTGCTGCGCCAAGTGAGTACCCGCTATGACACGACGGTGCGGGTGGTGCCCTCTAGCAGTGATGGAGCGGTGGTCGGCATCATTTCTAACTTGATGCTGGGCTTCTTTCTGCTGATTTTATTCCTGATGATTTTGCGGCGGGCGAGTAATGCCCCCGGCGGCCCTGGGCAGATTCTCAACTTTGGTAAATCCCGCGCCCGCTTTCAAATGGAGGCACAAACGGGGGTGACCTTTGGCGATGTGGCTGGGATTGAAGAGGCCAAAGAAGAGCTTCAGGAAGTTGTGACCTTTCTCAAGAATTCAGAGAAATTTACCTCCATTGGTGCTCGTATTCCCAAGGGGGTGCTACTGATTGGGCCACCGGGAACCGGAAAAACGCTCCTTGCCAAGGCGATCGCAGGTGAAGCTGGGGTTCCCTTCTTTTCCATTTCTGGTTCTGAATTTGTGGAAATGTTTGTGGGCGTCGGTGCCTCCCGTGTGCGGGATCTCTTCAGAAAGGCCAAAGAAAACGCCCCTTGTCTGGTGTTTATTGATGAAATTGATGCCGTCGGTCGCCAACGGGGTGCCGGCATTGGCGGTGGCAATGATGAGCGCGAGCAAACTCTCAACCAACTCCTGACGGAAATGGATGGCTTTGAGGGTAATACCGGCATTATTGTAATTGCGGCAACGAACCGCCCCGATGTTTTGGATGCTGCCCTACTGCGTCCGGGCCGCTTTGACCGCCAAATTACCGTTGATTTGCCCAGCTACAAGGGACGCCTGCAAATTCTTCAAGTCCATGCCCGCGGTAAAAAAATTGCGCCAGAGGTGTCCCTTGAGGCGATCGCCCGCCGTACCCCCGGCTTTTCGGGTGCCGAACTTGCCAACCTCCTCAATGAAGCCGCGATTCTCACTGCTCGGCGTCGCAAACCTGCCATTACCAATGCCGAAATTGACGATGCCATTGATCGCGTGACGATTGGCATGACGCTCACTCCCCTCCTCGACAGTAAGAAAAAGTGGCTGATTGCCTACCACGAAGTGGGTCATGCCCTACTGATGACGCTCCTGAAACATGCGGATCCCCTCAACAAAGTGACGATTATCCCCCGTTCTGGGGGCGTTGGCGGCTTTGCCCAGCAAATCTTTGATGAGGAACGGGTAGACAGTGGCCTCTATACCCGCGCATGGCTCCTCGATGAGATCACGATTCTGTTGGGGGGGCGCGCTGCCGAAGTGGAAATCTTTGGCGATGCTGAAGTCACCGTGGGTGCCAGTAGCGACTTGCGAGCGGTAGCCAATCTGGCGCGGGAAATGGTGACCCGTTACGGCATGTCGGATTTGGGACACTTAGCCCTTGAAACTCTAGGCAACGAGGTCTTTTTGGGTCGAGATCTCATGCCCCGCGCTGAATATTCGGAAGCCGTGGCTGTGCAAATTGACCACCAAGTGCGTGAGATTGTTATGCACTGCTACGAGATTGCCCGCAAACTCATCCGCGAGCATCGGGTAGCCATTGATAAGCTGGTGGAGCTGCTCCTTGAGAAGGAAACCATTGACGGTGATGAGTTCCGTGCCTTGGTGCGCCAATATACTACCCTACCTGTCAAAGAACCTACTTGGAAGGCGACAGCGACGCCGGTGTCCTTGCGTCAGGGTGCCCAGCCGTCCTAGGCAAGGAGGCAACGGTGAGCCATGAGCGGCAGGCAGTCCGCCACCTTTTGGTCATCGAAGATAGTGAGGGACGGCGCCCCATTTTGCTAGAGGCAGCAACCTATTCCATCGGTCGCGATCCGACGAATTCAATTGTGCTCCACTCCAAGATGGTCTCACGGCAGCACGCGATTTTGTTACGGGTGACCAGTCCTGAGACCAATAGCTATCTTTTTCGCCTCATTGATGGTGATTTGCAGGGCAAGCGCAGTACGAATGGGACTTTGGTCAATGGCCAGCGGATTATTGCCCATGATTTGCGTAGCGGCGACATGATTGTATTTGGCGGCGATGTGCGTGCCCGCTACTTGACGTTGACTAACATGACGGATACGGAGTTTCAGGATTTTTGCCGCAGTACCGATGTCTTAGGATTTCTCTCCAAAAGCACCAATCCCTTTGCAACGCTTGTCCCCCTCAGTGAAGGTAATATCGAGAATTTTAGTGAAGCAGCCTTAGTGCGCTTGGCCTCCTATCCGGAGCTGACGCCCAACCCAATTTTGGAAGTGGATTTAGAAGGGAGGGTGACGTATCTCAATCCAGCGGCAGTCATGCAGTTTCGCGATTTGCAACAACAAAAATCAGATCATCCGTTGCTGTTGGGACTGCCGGAACTGGCGCGCTACATGAAGCAAACCCAAGAAAAAGTTCATGTGCGGGAGGTGGAGTACCGAGGGCGTATCTACGAGCAATCCATTCACTACATCTACGAAAGTGAACTGATCCGCAGCTATGTGATGGATGTCACCGATCGCAAGCGCGCCGAGGAACAACTGCGTAACCAAGCGCGCCGTGAGGCGATCATTAACCGCATTATTCAAGCAATGCGGACAACCATGGTGGCAGCAGAAGTCTTGCAAATTACCGCTGATTTACTGCTTGAGGCGTTGGGGTCAACACTTTGCCTGATTACCCAAACCGCAACGCCCGATACCCCCACCTATGCCATGCGCCCCCAACTGTCCCATCCACCGACGCCGCTAATTACCCTCAACCAGCGGGCGATCGCCCTCTTTGAACCTGCCCTCAGCAGCGGTGAACAGGTGGTCTTGGCTGCCAGTTGTACAGATTTGCCAGAGCCGCTGCAAACGGATCTCAGCACCTTCAACGTGAATGCCTTGGTGATCACCCCCTTGATTTACCTCGGCCAACTTCTCGGGCAAATTACGCTCCTAGATTGTGAGTGGGAACCCAGTGAGGCAACGTCAGTCCTAGCGAGCGATCGCCAGCTTTGGCAACAAACCCTGCCCAAGTCTTGGACGCCAGAAGATTTAAGCCTCGTCAAAACCATTGCCGATCAGTGTGCCCTCGCCATTCACCAAGCACAGCTTTACCAACAGGTGCAAGAACTCAATGCCGATTTGGAGCGACAAGTGCACGCCCGTACTGCCGAACTGGAACAGAAAATGCAGGAGCTAGAGCGGCTCAATGCCATTAAGGATGATTTCTTGAGTACCGTTTCCCATGAGTTGCGCACGCCCATGGCCAATATGAAAATGGCCATCTATCAGAAGTGTTGAATTCTGCAACAAAACTTAACATCCTAAGTGACAAGTAGCTCTGGCTGCCAATCAAAGCTCCAATGCACTATCGAGCAGCGGCGACTCAGTTCCAGTTGCAAATATCGCAATTTGTCTAATAGCTTCCTGCCAAAGTATTCAGGTATCTCCATTAGCTCTAAAATTAAGTACCCAATCAAAACCATATAAATCTGATTTATCACCCCATTCAAACTCTTCGTAATCAGCTTGTCTAATGATAAATGCATCTTTAGAAACTTCCATAAGTTCTCAATCCCCCACCGATGCCGATACAGCTCACTCACTTCCTCATCACTTAGATGCATTAGATTCGTCGCAATACGAAACTCTGTTCCATGCTCATCAAAAAATTGAACCACTCGGTATCTCTCATGATTGAGCTTCATTCTCATGTTATTCTTGATACGCACAACAAATAAACACTTCCTCTCACTCAGCCGCTCTAAAAATCTCCAACTCGCAAACCCTCTATCCATGATGGCAACGGCATTCTCAGGGATCATTTCTAAAATCTCGTCTTGAAAGCTTAGGTCATGTCTCTCCCCAAAAGAGACTACTGCCTTACCCAGGATGTTCTCTGTTAAATCAAATCCTGTAATTAACTTCACTTGATGGTATTTGTAGAACCAAAAGAGCTTACTCGTCAGGGTAATGACGGTTGAATCAATAGGAAACAGCATCAGACTTGAACAACGATGTCTCTTGCGAGCTTGAGACATGAGATGAGTGTAAATCCTCTCAAATAAGGTGGTTGTTCGAGTTTTGTTCGCCTTGGAAAACGTGGACATATCCACTGTAATCCCCGAATGATTCAAGCGATAAAATAAGGCTCTCATGCTGGTTAATCCTTGGTCGAGAATGTAGGTCAACCAGATTTTGAAGAACAATTGAGAGTTGAGGACGGGGTAGTCGCAAGGGCTGAGCTGCTTGAGAATAGACTTGACAAGAACTGAAAAAGATGCCATAGTAAGCTGATTAATTTTTCTTCTTTTGAGGGAAGAATACGACATTTCTTCCCTTTTTTCTAGCCTCTTAAACTATCTTTCAACACTTCTGGGCCATCTATATGCTGAAGCAATTTGCTACCGACGATCGCCAGAAGCGCTACCTCGACATTCTCGCCAATGAGTGCAACCGCGAAACGGAACTGATCAATGATTTGCTGGATCTGCAACGCCTAGAGGCCGGGCGTAGCCAAATTCAACAGGAGGTGGTTGATCTCGACAGTTGGCTCCCCTCGGTGCTCGACCCCTTTCGCAATCGCATGCAACAACGCCAGCAGTCCCTTGAGATTGTGCGCCCTCCCACTTTGCCACCCCTCCTCTCCAATCGTCATGCCTTGGCGCGCGTTCTCGCTGAGTTACTGAACAATGCCTGCAAGTACAGCCCGGCGGGAGCACAAATTATTGTCCGCTTTGATCCCATCGGTGGCGATCGCTTGCAAATCCAAGTGAGCAATCCCTCAGAGATTCCCAGTGAGGAGCTGCCACGTATCTTTGAAAAGTTTTATCGCATTCCCAATGCGGATCCGTGGCAACAGGGGGGAACGGGTTTAGGCCTTGCCCTCACCCAAAAACTCGTGGAGCAATTGCAGGGCGAAATTCACGTCCACAGCGCAGCCGGCATGACCACCTTTACCCTGAGCTTACCCACTGCGTCAGGTGATCCCACTCCCTGATAAAATAGGGTGCTAACGTTTTTAGGGTGCCATGACCCTCTCGCGAGTCGCTTTAAGTAGCCTACAGCAAGACCTTGATCAGTTAATTAGTCGCTTGGATACTCTGCCCCATGGCGATCTCATTTACCAAGCCCTACAACTGTTTACCGAGATTGCTGAGGAGGAACTGGAACGACTAGACTGGAAAATCCTGCGTTCTTGCCTGCGGGATATGCACCAAGCCCTGCGGGTGTTTGCCCCCTATCGCCATACCCGCAAAATCTCTATCTTTGGCTCGGCACGCACCCCCTCTACGGCCCCTGTCTATGAAATGGCGGTGCGCTTTGCCCAAGCCGCTAGTGCAGCGGGTTTTATGATTATCACCGGGGCGGGGGGCGGCATCATGGAGGCTGGTAACAAAGGCGCAGGCCCCAACAAGTCCTTTGGCCTCAACATTGAACTCCCCTTTGAGCAGGGAGCTAATCCCTACATTGAAGGCGATCCGCGGCTGATTCACTTCAAGTATTTTTTTACGCGCAAGCTTTTTTTGCTCAAGGAAACCGACGCCATTACCGTATTTCCGGGGGGCTTTGGCACCCAAGATGAAGCCTTTGAATGCTTGACCCTCTGTCAAACGGGCAAAGCTCCTCCTAAGCCCTTGGTCTTGATGGATATTGCCGGCGGTACCTACTGGCAGCATTGGGATCAGTTTATTCGCCAAGAACTGGTTGCTAAGGGACTGATTAACAGTGAAGATCAGGAACTCTACCGCATCTGCACCAGTGTCGAGGAGGGGTTGGCGTACCTCAGTGACTTTTACCGCGTTTATCACTCTAGCCGCTACGTGGGCGATCGCTTGGTGCTGCGGTTGAACCAAGACATTAGTGATGCCGCCCTAGCGGAACTCAATCGCGATTTTCAGGACATTCTCGTGTCGGGTCAGATCGAGCGCGCTGAACCCCTGCCTCGGGAAGTAGAAGATGAGCAGCCCATCAACCAACCGTCTCTGACTCACACCCTGCACCTTCCCCGACTGATTTTGCACTTTAACCAGCGCGACTACAGCCGCCTCTATCAACTCATTTACCGCCTGAATGGCTTTGCCACGGCGGAGACTGTGTACCATCCCGAACGCAAATAGGCGATCGCCCCCCGATGACCGTTTTTAATCACCTTTAGAGATACGTACGCCCATGATCGAACGCTATACCCTTGCCCCGATGGGGAATCTCTGGACGGATGCCTACAAATTCAAGACTTGGCTCGATGTTGAAATTGCGGTTTGTGAAGCCCAAGCCGAACTGGGGCATATTCCCGCCGAAGCGGTAGCTGAAATCAAAGCTAAGGCCAAGTTTGATCCTCAACGGGTGCTGGAAATTGAAGCGGAGGTGAAGCACGATGTCATTGCTTTCCTCACCAATGTCAACGAGAATGTTGGCGATGCCGGACGGTATATTCACCTTGGGCTAACCAGTTCCGATGTCCTGGATACCGGTTTGGCCCTGCAATTGGTGGCGAGTCTAAGGCTGATCCAAGAGCAGTTGGAGCATCTCATTCAGGCGGTGCGCCATCGCGCCCAAGAACATCGCTATACGGTGATGGTGGGACGCAGTCATGGGATTCACGCCGAACCCATTACATTTGGTTTCAAGCTCGCTGGCTGGTTGGCGGAATTGCTACGCCATCGCGATCGCCTGTGTCAGTTACAGCGCACCGTAGCCGTGGGCAAAATCTCTGGGGCAGTGGGCACCTATGCCAATGTGGATCCGCGCGTGGAGGCGATCGCTTGCCAAAAACTAGGCCTACAACCCGATACTGCTTCAACGCAGGTGATTTCCCGCGATCGCCACGCCGACTATGCCCAAACCCTTGCCCTCTTGGGAGCGAGCCTCGAGCGCTTTGCCGTTGAGATTCGCAATCTTCAGCGCACCGATGTCCTTGAAGTGGAAGAATTCTTCTCGAAGGGCCAAAAAGGCTCCTCCGCCATGCCCCACAAACGCAATCCTATTCGTTCCGAACGCCTGACGGGTTTAGCGCGGGTACTCCGCGGCAATGCCTTAGCAGCTCTGGAAAATGTTGCTCTTTGGCATGAGCGGGATATTTCCCACAGTGCCGTGGAGCGAGTCATCTTGCCCGACAGTTCAATTCTCACTCACTTTATGCTGGTGGAGATGACGGACTTGGTGCAAACGCTACAGGTCTATCCAGAGAATATGCGCCGCAACATGAACTGCTATGGCGGTGTCATCTTCAGTCAGCGGGTGCTCCTCGCCCTAGTGGAAAAAGGCCTCAGCCGCGAAGCCGCCTATGCCCTCGTACAAAAACACGCCCATGCCGCTTGGAATCAACCCAACGGTGACTTTGCCGCCAACCTCAAAGGAGATCCTGAAATCCAGCGCTATTTAAGTCCTGAGGAGTTGGAAGCCTGCTTTAATCCTGAGCATCACCTGAAGCACCTAGAGGAAATTTACCAGCGATTGGGGATTTAGAACGGGTCTTAAGGTTGGATCGGGGAGCTATCAGTCCCCCACTGTATCTAGAAGATTTAGAAGGTCAGCGTCGGGCGGATGTCACTCCCCTTTAGGACTGATTGAGATAGGTTTCGAGGTCGCTAATCCGAAAGAGCGATCGCAGGGGCACCCCCTGAGCAGCAAAAGCCGCTTCCCCACCCGCTTGACGATCCACGATCGCGAGGACTTCATTGACCACATAGCCCGCCTCTTGGAGGCGCAGAACTGCCTTGAGGGCCGATCCTCCTGTGGTGATCACATCCTCAAGCACCGTGACCACTGCCCCTTGGGGCAAAGGGGGACCTTCAATAAAGCTCATTGTGCCGTGGCCCTTAGCTTCCTTACGCACAATCAGGGCTGCTCGATCCTGCCCCTGTAAATTGGAGAGGACACTCACTGCCACGACCAAGGGATCTGCACCAAGGGTGAGACCCGCCACCGCCACTACTTCGGGTGCCAACTGCTCCAAGAAGAGCCGTCCCACAAGGTAAGCGCCCCGTGCCGACAGGGTCACGGGTTTGCAGTTGATGTAGTAATGGCTTTTTTGGCCAGAGGAAAGGATAAACTCGCCGGCACGGTAGGCATCGCGGCAAAGCAGCGCCAAAAGTTCCTGACGCAGGTCAACAAGGGAATCATGCATAGTGTTCTCCAAAGTTAGGGGGCGGAGCCAGCGGCTACGCGAAACCAATGGGTGGTGCCGTCCTTGTGATCCACGAGTTTGACGCCTTGTGCCAAAAGGAGATCCCGCAGGCGATCGCTCTCAGCGTAGTTCTTGGCTTGGCGGGCAGCGGTGCGAGCGGCAATCAGCGCTTGAATCTCCTCATCGGTTAGGCCAGCGGTTTGGGCAGCTTGTGCCTCCGCTTTTACTTCTAGACCTAAGACCTGAGCAAGGGTCACCAAGGTGTGCCAGTCGCGGCTGAGTTCAGCGGGCGATCGCCCCCAGTCCCCCCCATGGAGATAACGATGCTGCTCACGATTCAGGGTTTTCGCCAGTTCAAAGACCACGGCTAGGGCGGCAGCGGTGTTCAAGTCCTCATCCATAGCTTGCCAAAAGGCTTGAGTACTGGGGTGGCTTTTCACCTCTTCTGGAGCCGTGGGGGGCAGGGGAATCTGCTGATGCAAGCGCAGGGCTTCCGCTAGGGTTTGCCAGCCCTTGGCAGCGGCGCTCAGTGCCTCTGACGTAAAGTCCAAAGGTTTGCGGTACTGAGCCTGCAAGACCAACAGGCGCAAGGCCATGGGATCCACCCCCTGAGTCAGCAGGTCACGAATTGTTGTGAAGTTGCCCAAGGACTTAGACATTTTCTCAGTGTTGACGGTCACAAAGCCGTTGTGGAGCCAAAATCGCGCCAAGGGCTGCTGGGTCACCGCCTCCGATTGGGCAATTTCATTCTCGTGGTGGGGAAAGATTAAATCCATGCCGCCGCAGTGGATATCCACCGTTGCCCCAAAGGCCCGCCGCACCATTGCCGAGCATTCAATGTGCCAGCCGGGGCGCCCTTTCCCCCACGGGGCTTCCCACGGATCATAGACACTCATTTCCTCGGGCTTCGCCGCTTTCCAGAGGGCAAAATCTAGGGGATGGTGTTTGCGCTGCTCCTCCACTTCCTCAATGCGGCCACTGGCACCGGCCATGAGTTGCTCAAGCTGGCGCCCAGAGAGCTTGCCATAGCTGGGAAATTGCGCCACGGCATAGTAAACATCGCCGCCAGCCACGTAGGCATAGCCGCGATCCAGTAGCCCTTGGATCAGATCAATAATTTCCGGAATCACCTCCGTCGCACGGGGATAGGCATTGGCAGGCAAGATATTCAACGCCGCCATGTCTTCGTGGTACGCAGCTATGTAGCGATCGCTCACCGTCGCCATGGTTTCACCGTTTTCATGGGCACGGCGAAGAATTTTGTCATCAATGTCGGTAAAATTCTGCACATAGTGGACGTGGTAGCCCAAGAACGTGAGATAGCGGCGGAGCACATCCCAAGCCACATAGGAACGGGCGTGCCCCAAGTGGCAGTAGTCATACACCGTGACCCCACAGGCATAGATCGTCACCCGCTCTGGGTGTAGGGGCGAGAAGGGTTCAAGGCGGCGAGACAGTGTGTTGTACAGATGTAAGGGCACAGAAACACCCCGTAAGGATCAACAGTTGCAGCAGCAAATCGCTCTTTGATAGGATATAGGATACCAAATTCATCATTACCGAGGACAAACACACCCCCATGGCCAAAAAAAGCATGATCGAACGGGAAAAAAAGCGGCAACGGCTCGTTGCGAAATACGCCAGCAAACGCCAAGAACTCAAGGCTCAACTGGCCAGCGCTGAAACCCAAGAAGAGATCATGAGCATCCATCGTCAACTGCAACAGTTGCCCCGCAATAGTGCTCCTTCGCGGCTGCGGAATCGCTGCTGGTTGACGGGTCGTCCTCGTGGTTACTATCGCGATTTTGGCCTCTGCCGCAACGCCCTGCGGGAAATGGCACACCAAGGGTTACTGCCGGGGGTCGTCAAATCGAGTTGGTAAATTGCCTCTGCTACCCTAGAGCTAATAGGGTTGAGGCAAAACTATGGCAGAGCGATTATCCCCAGCGGATATTGAGGCACAGCTAGCTAGCCTACCCGGCTGGAAACTGGTGGGCGATCGCCTTGAGCGAACCTTTACCTTCAAAGACTTCTTAGGCTCCATTGCCTTTGTCAATCGTCTGGTAGATCCCGCTGAGCAGGCTGGGCATCACCCTGATTTATCCATTTCTTGGAATCGGGTCACGGTCTGCCTCACCACCCATGATGCCGGCGGGATTACCCAAAAAGACATTGATCTGGCCAAGGTGATTTCCGATCTGGCTGCGGCATAAATTTCGTCAGCATTTGCCAACATTTAAGGATTGGGCAAAGAAAGCAGAACTACGATAGAAGGTAGTGCCCGCGATCGCCCATCCTATGAATACCGCTGAATTATTGGTGAAATGCCTTGAAAATGAAGGCGTAGAATACATTTTTGGTCTGCCGGGGGAAGAGAATCTGGATGTTCTCCATGCCCTCCGCCGCTCGCGCATTCAATTTATCACGACGCGCCACGAACAGGGGGCTGCCTTCATGGCGGATGTCTATGGCCGCCTCACTGGCAAAGCGGGGGTGTGTCTGTCTACTCTTGGTCCTGGTGCCACCAACTTAATGACTGGCGTTGCCGACGCCAACCTCGATGGCGCTCCTCTTGTGGCCATTACAGGGCAAGTGGGAACCGATCGCATGCACATTGAGTCCCACCAATACCTAGACTTGGTGGCCATGTTTAGCCCTGTCACCAAATGGAATGCTCAGATTGTCCGCCCCAGTATTACACCCGAAATTGTCCGTAAGGCCTTTAAGATTGCCCAGAATGAAAAACCGGGTGCTGTTCACATTGACGTGCCCGAAAACATTGCTGCTATGGAAGCCGAGGGCTATCCCCTCAAACCTAGCCAGCCCGAAAAAACCTATGCCTCATTCCAGAGCATTCTCAAGGCCGCTGAACTGATCAATGCGGCCGAAAATCCCCTGATCTTGGTGGGGAATGGCGCGATTCGCGCCCATGCTGCCGCTGCCCTCACCCATTTTGCCGAAAAGCTCAACATTCCCGTTGCTAACACCTTTATGGGCAAAGGGGTCATTCCCTATCAACACTCCCTTGCCCTGTGGACAGTGGGTCTCCAACAGCGAGACTACATTAGCTGTGGCTTTGATCATGCCGATTTGATTATTGCCGTTGGCTATGACTTGATTGAGTATTCCCCAAAAAGCTGGAACCCTGATGGCCGCCTCCCCATTATTCACATTGCTGCGACCCATGCGGAAATTGACAGCAGCTACATTCCTGTGGTTGAGGTGGTGGGGGATATTTCTGATTCCCTCTATGAAATTCTCAAGCGAGCCGATCGCCAAGACAAGCGCACTCCCTATGCCGTCCAACTGCGTCAGGACATTGTTGCTGACTACTGCCAATATGCCCAAGATGAGAGTTTTCCCGTCAAGCCGCAAAAGCTTATCTATGACCTGCGCCAAGTGATGGGACCAGAGGACATTGTTATTTCTGATGTCGGTGCCCACAAGATGTGGATTGCCCGCCACTACCACTGCGATCGCCCCAATACCTGCTTGATTTCCAATGGCTTTGCGGCAATGGGGATTGCCGTACCGGGGGCAATAGCGGCGAAATTAGTGTATCCACAGCGGCATGTGGTGGCGGTGACTGGCGATGGCGGCTTCATGATGAACTGCCAAGAACTGGAAACCGCACTGCGCATAGGCACGAACTTCACAACCATCATCTTTAATGACGGCGGCTATGGTCTGATTGAGTGGAAGCAGCAGCGCTACTTTGGCGAATCCGCCTATGTCCACTTTGGTAACCCCGACTTTGTCAAGTTGGCCGAAAGCATGGGACTCAAGGGGTATCGCATTGAAGCCACGGCTGATTTTATCCCAACGCTAAAAACGGCGCTTGCGCAGTCAGTTCCCAGCATTATTGATGTTCCGGTGGACTACACTGAGAACCTGCGTTTTAATCAACGCCTTGGGGAGCTAAGCTGCGAAGCCTAGGCCACATGCGCCACTCGAATCCATCGGGCATAGGGGTTGATAAAGCCCGTCACTGTCATCGGTTGCCCATTTCTATAGGCTTGTAGGCGATCGTTCACGGTGGGGTGCAGTGTCACCAAAGGCCAAGACTGTTGATCGGTGCGCAGTTGATAGGCCTGCTCTCCCAGTTTGACAAATTCGCCCGTGACAGTTTGCATTCCTGCGCTCACGGTCATTGGTGTGGGCTGGGCGATCGCCACCGTTGGTGGTAGGGGGATTGTGGGATCAATGGTGTTTAATGTCTGGAGTTGCCAAGCTTCCCATTCGGGATGTTGCGGCGGCAGGTTAAAGAAGGGAAAAATTGCCTGCCGGCACTCCTGAATCAGGGGCTTCAGATCAAGGGTGCCTACCAGTTGGTGCAAAAATTTCCCTTGGCGAATGGCTGTGGCGGCTAACCACCCTGCCCCCTGCCCAATGCCCATCACTAGGGGTTGCAAGCGGGTGGCACCATTGGCAATATGGCTCACCGAGATATTTTTCTCTGCCACTAAAAAGCCCTCTACCCTCTGGGGGATCAACGACGTATAGGGAATCACAAAGGGGGTCCCCGTCCAACGACCGCCCCAACGGATGGACTTCGGCATCAGGGGAAGTTCCATCCCCGGATAATGGTGATCGTTGGCGTAGTTGCCGATGGCAATGCCCGTGTAGTGACCTTGGGCATCAACGGGCGGTGGAGCACTGGGGAGAATATCCTGCTCGTGAATTGTAGTGACACCAATCAGGCGACGACTTTCGCGGTAATAGGGATGGAGGGCATAGGCTTCACCCCCCAGCTGCCTAGGGAATTTAGGAAAGGTATCCTCGGCTAAACCATAGCGGCGACCCAACTGTTGCTGCACATAGCGGGCAAAATCTTGGGCGTGCCAGCGCGCCTCTTGACAAAAGTCCTGTCGGGCTTGAGGAGAGCCAACCAGCCGTTCCAGACCCACTCCATAGTCATTCCCCTGCTGCGGCCAGTTAAGCATAAAGCGGTTCCGCGGCAGGCGGCCATAGTTGAGAAAGTGCTGCGGGTCATAGCCTGACCAAGCACCGCTAAACTTGCGCTCATCCCAAAGGGGGGAGGGAGGAATTTCCGGGGCGATCGCGCCCTCACCATAGTCCTGCAAAACCACTACCCATGTAGGTGCCTGGACAGGATAGGTTTGGGTGAGGGGCGTGGGGGCTGAGGGGGCTGAGGGTTCCTGTGTTTGTGCCTGCCACTCCCACCCCCAGCGATGGGGAATCTCACCGAGGGCAAGCAGGTCGCCCAGTTCTGTTGCATCAATGGTGACTGGGGCATGGATGGTAAGAGTCGTGAATTCCACCCCAACGACGCGATCACCCTGTCGCAAGACCGCTTGGGGAACTTCACTCACAATCCACGTCAGGTTGGGGGTTGCCTTGACCCACTCGGCAAAAAGAGCAGCAGCGACTTTTGGCTCAAAGGTAAAGAAACTCACCCACGCATGATCTAGCCCTTCTGGCTGGCGTTGGGCGATCGCCCGCAGAAACTTCCCCCAGAGTCCAGTTTGCCATGCCATGAGTTCATTGCCATCGGGCGCAGCTACCCCAGCACTTGTGAGCATTCCCCCTAGCCACGGCGTTTCACTCACCAGCACCGTTTGCGCACCCATTCGAGCCGCCGTTAAGGCAGCAGCTACCCCCCCTGTGCCACCCCCAACCACTAAGACTTCGGTGTGCAGCGTTTGCCTCACCGTTGGGGTTCCCTCGGAGCCGTAATCAGCCCCCAGCGATCAGGAGGCCAAAAGCGAATGGCGGCACGGCCAATAATGTAATTGCGCGGCACCACTCCCCAGCAGCGGCCATCAAAGCTGTTATTGCGGTTGTCCCCCAAAACGAGGTAACTATTGGCAGGAATGACCTGTGGTTGGGCGAGATAGGGCTGCATGCCAGCACAGGTATCTACGGATGTAAAGGTTGAGGGCGCAAGATAGGGTTCAGGCAGGGGTTGATTGTTGATATAGACGCGCCCTTGGCGGAGTTCCACGCGATCGCCGGGCAAGCCCACCACCCGTTTGATAAAGGCATCCCGAAAGCCTGCCTGCTGAAGCGTGGGCGTTGGATTAAACACAATAATGTCGCCCCGATGGGGGGCATGGAAATAGTAGCTAATCTTCTCAATAATCAGGCGATCGTTAATCAGCAGCGTCTCCTCCATCGAGCCAGTGGGGATATAACGCGCTTCTGCCACAAATGTACGAATACCGAAGGCAAGCACAGCCGCTAGTCCTAGGGTTTTGGCCATCTCCAGCCACCAAGGTTCTGTGGCCTTTTGCGTCTTGGCTGTCACTGATTCAGGGGTAGAAGCATTTGTGGGTGGCAGTTTGCCATCGGACATAGGAAGGAATCTCGCAAACACTCAATAATTCAAGCTATGCACTCAACGATACTACAGCGATGGGAGGCTAGCGGCCACTGTTTGATTTTTAGAGTGCTTTGGGAAACGTTCTGTTCCACGGGGCTGCTTGCAAAGCTCAGAGCGATCAAAGAATCTGCTCCATCATGGACTGGGCTTGGGTGGCATAGCTACCGTCAAACAGGTTGAAGTGATTGAGGATGTGGTACAGGTTGTAAATGATTTTGCGTTGCTGATAACCCGCAGGTAGCGGATACGTGGCTTCATAGCCTTCATAAAAGGCAGCAGGAAACCCGCCAAAGAGTTCACTCATGGCCAAATCCACTTCGCGATCGCCATAGTAACTAGCCGGATCAAAAATCACCGGCTCGCCCGTACGGCAAAAAGCGGCATTCCCCGACCAGAAATCCCCGTGAACCAAAGTGGGAGTTGGCTCGTGGTTCAACAGCTCTGGAACGGCAGCCAAGAGCGTCTCGGCTTTCGGAAAGTGTCCACCCCGACGGCGAGCGAGATCAAACTGATACCGCAGGCGAGCATCGCGGAAAAACTCCCCCCAGTTGTCTGACCAAGGGTTGAGTTGGGGGGTGGCGCCAATGGTGTTGTTTTCTGGCCAACCGTAGCGATCGCCGGTGCCCTTGAGGTGTAACTGGGCTAGTTCTACCCCCATCCGCCACCAATCACCTGAACCGGTAAGGGGCAAGTATTCCAACACTAAAAAACTTGCGTCCGCCACTACCCCCCACAGAAGAGGCAAGGGAACACGAATGGTCTGGACATGGGCGATCGCCCTCAGGGCTGTGGCCTCCGCAGCAAACATGGCCTGCCGTTCAGGGCGATTGAATTTAACAAAGAGCGTTTGCTCAGGATGTTGCCACACATAGGTGGTGTTTATGCTGCCGCCCCCCACAGGCAGGGCTTTACCCTCATGGAGCCGCTGACCGGTAGCTGCGGCAAATTGATCCCACAACTGTTGCCAGCGACCCACGCCCTCAACCCTTAGTCGTCGTAAATGCGACACTCAGCAGCATCCGGGTTGTCATCACAGTACTGCTGAAAGGAGGTTTTGTGATCTTGCTGCTCAGCACGTTGGTGGGCAGCTTCCGCTTGTAGTTCCTCAAGGGCATCCCAAGCGGCGGCACACTGTCCAGAGGTTGCCCCTTCGGTGTCACAGATTTTGTGGGCCTCCTCGCGGGCTTGTTCAATTTGTTTCTCAAGATTACTCATAGAGCCTTTATTGAATCACCGTATTCAGTTTATGCAATCTGCCCAAGGGCAGGAATGCCGTTACTCCACTCTAGCAATGAATGCTCTGAACTGCCAGTTGGCGAAGGTGCATCCCCACCCCTAACCCCTAGAGGGTACTGTCGGCAACGGTGGCTTCACTGACCAAGCTGGGGGCGGATTGAGTCAGTTGGGCATAGAGGGGCAGATGGTGCTGCGCTACAGCGGGCAGGGCAGCATGGACATGGCTGGCGATCGCCGTCGTGGTCACATCGTAGGTTTGGGTAGCCAACTTGGGATACATTCCCACCGCAATAATGGGTACCAGCAAGGACAGAGCAATGAAGGTCTCACGGGGATTAATGTCCAGCAGTAGTTTGTCAAACATCTCACCCGCTTGCTTGCCCGTAAAGACACGGCGCACCATCGAGAGCAGATAGACGGGCGTGATAATCACTCCCACGGCAGCGAGGAAAATCACTCCCACTTTGAAGGTGGTGGAGTAGGCATCACTGTTGGTCAAGCCCAAAAAGACGGTCAATTCACTGATAAAGCCACTCATACCCGGCAGCGCCAGCGAGGCCATGGAGCCAGCAGTAAAGAGGGCAAAGGTCTTCGGCATGGATTGGGCAATCCCGCTCATCTTTTCCATCGCCAAGGTGTGGGTGCGATCGTAGGTCACCCCGGCCAAGAAGAAGAGAGCAGCCGCAATCAAACCGTGGGAGAGCATTTGCAGCATCGCCCCATTGAGACCAGTGCCATTGAGGGCACCAATACCGAGGAGTACAAAGCCCATGTGGGAAATGGAGGAGTAGGCCAGCCGCCGCTTCAGGTTCTCTTGGCCAAAGGCGGTCAAGGCACCATAGATGATATTCACCACCCCAAGGGCAATCAGCACCGGTGCAAAGTAGATGTGGGCATCGGGGAGCATTTGCAGGTTGAAGCGAATCAGGCCATAGCCCCCCATTTTCAAGAGCACGCCCGCCAACACCATTGACACGGGCGCCGAGGCTTCACCATGGGCATCGGGCAACCAAGTGTGCAGGGGAAAAATGGGCAGCTTGACACCAAAGGCAATCAGAAAACCACCATAGGCAAGAAGCTCGAGTGCCAAGGGATAGTCCTTGAGACCCAAGGCCGCCATGTTGAGCGTAAAGTCACCGCCATAGAAGGCCATGGCCAAGCCTGCAATCAGGATAAAGAGAGAGCCAAGGGCAGTGTAAAGGATGAACTTGGTTGCAGCGTATTGGCGTTTGGCACCCCCCCAGATGGAGATCAGCAGATAGACGGGCACCAATTCCAACTCCCAAATCAGGAAGAAGAGGATGAGGTCTTGGGCGGCAAAGACGCCAATTTGGGCACTGTAGAGCGCCAGCATCAGGAAATAAAATAAACGCGGCTTTTGCTTTACTTGCCAAGCCGCAAAGATTGCCACTGTATTTACCAGACCCGTCAGCAAAATCAGGGGGACGGCAAGGCCATCAACCGCTAGGGACCAGTTCAGGCCGATTTGCGGGAGCCAAGGCACGGTTTCCAGCATTTGCATCTGGGCGGATTGGGCATCGTAGTGCTGCCAGAAAACCATTGCCGAAAGGACAAATTCGAGGAGTGCGATCGCTAGGGCATACCAGCGGACTGTCTTCCCCTCACGGTCGGGCAACACGGGAATGAAAAAGGCTGCCACTAAGGGCAGCAGTGTCAGTACAGTCAGCCAAGGAAATTGGACATTCATCAGACAACCCCCCAAGGGACGAGTCCAGTAATCTGTTCAAGTATCTGAATAAGAATATATACCTATTTGCCAAATGTTGCAAATTGTTAAGCATTTTTCTAAATTATAAAGTTTGTAGTAATAATATTGACAAAAATCTATTTGATAGAGAAATGTCATTGATCTAAGTAAAGTTAAGATAGGCACTAACTAAGATAGGCACTAACGTGCTTAAGGTTCCCAAAGAGCGCCCCACAGTTGGCTGCTGTGGTTCAGTGCTATGGCAGAAAGCGAAGCATAAAGGGAAAGCAGAATGTTAGAGTCTGTTCTAAATACCAAAGTGTCTACGGGCTGGGGATCATGATTTTCTTGGAAGCCAGTGTTTTTGTCACTATCCTCGTTGGGTTTCTAGCAACGATCGTCAAGAAAAACCTGCTAATGAAGATTGTGACAATGGATGTTATGAGTACGGGGGTAGTCGCTCTGTTTGTGGTCATTGCCACCCACAGTGGTCTAGTCACGCCCATTGCCCGTGGGGGAGCCTTTGATGCTGCCTATGCCGACCCCGTGGCTCAAGCCGTGATTTTAACCGCGATCGTGATTGGCCTTTCGATTCAAACGCTGATGCTGGTGGCGGCAATGAAGCTAGCGCGGGATAACCCGACTTTAGAAACCGCAGAAATTGATCAAAAGTATCTGTAGGAAGTGGCATGACGGAGCTGGCGATCGCTTGGATTTTGTTGCCCTTTGTGGCCGGCCTAACCCTTTATCTGCTGCCCCCCTTGGCGCGGGGTTTGACGCTGGCGATCGCCCTCATGTCCCTCTGTGTGGGTTTAGGTATCACTATCAACCAAGTCAGCACTTCATTTGTCCTTCTCGACAGCTTTGGCATTTCCCTGAGCATTGACCCCCTCAGTGGCTACTTTATTGTCACCAATGCCCTCGTGATTTTGGCGGCACTCTTGCACACATGGCAGGGGGGTTACAAAGCATTCTTTTATGTTCTGCTGTGCCTGCTCCACGGCTGTGCCAACACGGTCTTTATTTCAGCGGATTTCCTCAGTCTCTACGTCAATATTGAGGTGCTGGGGATTGTGGTCTTTCTTTTGATTGCCTATCCTCGCAGCGATCGCCCCCTCTGGATTGGCCTGCGCTACCTGATGGTCAGCAATGTGGCCATGCTCTTCTATCTAATGGGGGTGGCCTTAGTCTATCAGGCCAGTCATACATTTGCCTTTAGTGCCTTGATGCAAGCACCACCAGAGGCTATGGCTCTGATTTTGATGGCATTGTTGGCCAAGGGCGCCATTTTTATTAGTGGGCTTTGGTTGCCCCAAACTAACGTCGTTGCTGCTCCTATTGTTGCTGCTCTCCTGGCCGGCATTGTCGAAAATGCGGGGGTGTTTAGCCTAGCTCGCCTCAGTCTGCTCTATGGGGACATTGCCGATATTGTTCGCCTTTTTGCTCTTGCCTCCATCTTTTTTGGCCCAATATTTGCCTTGGTGGCCGATGATGTACGACGGCTGCTCAGCTTTAGTACCCTTGGCCAATTAGGATGGGTAGTCATAGCTCCCCCGGCGGCGGGTTTGTATGCCCTCATGCACGGCTTGGCAAAGGCTAGTCTTTTTTTGAGTGTGGGGGAACTGCGCCACTATCGCCTCAGTGAATTGCGCCAAGAAGGTTTGCCGCGTCCAGTGGCGATCGCCCTCATCATTGCTGGCTACGGGATTGTCGGCGTGCCCTTCCTTGCAGGATTTCCAGCCAAAGCCTTAACGCTGAGTTATCTTGACCCTTGGCAGCAGGGACTCCTTTACGGTGCGGGCTTTTTGACCGCGACAATTTACAGCAAATTCCTCTTTTTACCCCGCTATCCTAGCAAGACCCTCATGCCCGTGGGCTATAGTGCCGCCACAATGGTGCTCTTGGGCGGGCTAGTTTTGGCTAATGCGGGCTACATCGAAGCCTACAGTAGTGGCACAAGTCTGTTACGTGCCTGTCTGCCGCCCTTGCTGGGTTGTGGCTTGGTGGCCTTGGGGGTCTCGCGCTGGGAATCCGCTTGGCGAGGCGCTTGGGAGCGTCTAGAGCATCTCCTAGGGGTGATGCTGTTACTGTTACTTGGCTTGGTGGGGTTAGCCCTATGACACTCAACTACTTAAACTTTGCCCTCCGCTTGACAATTTGGCTGCTCCTGACTGCGGACTTTGGTCTTGTCAATTTTGGGATTGGCATTCTCGTTTCGCTGCTATTGCCCCAAGGGCGAGGGGGTGTAGCCACACTACGGCAGTGGCTGAGTACCTTAGGGAAAGTCGCTATGGCTGTCCCTCGTGCCTACACTGAAGCCATTGAAATGATGGTGCGTCCCCATCGCCATGAAGAGATCGTCCGTGAACCCGTCGATCCCACCCGCGACCCCGGTCTGATTTTCCTAGATATTTTCACGATCACATTTACACCAAAAACAATTGTTCTGCATTATGACGAGGAGGGCTGGTTTGAAGTGCATCAATTGGTAGAGCGGAGACCCGACAAATGACCGCCTTTTTAGTCATCATGCTACTGATTTTGGGCATTCCCCTTTATGCCGCTTGGAAAGGGGAGCATATCTGGTCGAAGATGTTGGCCTTTGCCAGTATTGCCACGAAAGCGGCAATCATGATTTTGCTGGTGTCGGTACAGCGCGATGATTGGATGATTGGCATTGTGGGGGTGATCATCCTTAGTGTGGGCAATGGTGCTCTGATGCTGCTGGCTCAGATTTTGCGGCGACTGCGAGATGTAGCCAATCTTTAGGGAGGGGGCAAGTGATTTTACAATGGCTTAGTTATGCCTGTATTAGTTTTGGTTTATTTCTTTGGTTGTGGGGAACTTGGCCGCTAGTAAGCCGGAGATCGCCCCTCTATAAACTTCATTTTTTGTCAGTTTCCGATACTCTAGGCTCGATGGCGATCATGATCGGGGTGTTACTACGCATTCCCCGCGAATGGCCCCTTCTAGTCTTAGCATTGATCTCCCTTGCCCTCTGGAATACCATTCTGGGCTACGTTTTGGCCTACTGCTCCCAAGGGGAGGACACTGATGGATAACTGGCTCATTGCTGTCACTGCACTCCTACCCCTAACAGCTCTGATGCTGGTGTTTCAGGAGAATCCCTACCACGCCCTTGTCATTCGCGGCATTATTGGTGCCGTGGCGGCTCTCCTCTATGCCATTCTCGGAGCTGCCGATGTGGCGCTAACCGAAGCCCTAGTGGGCACAATGCTCTCAATTATGCTCTACGCGGTTGCAGTACGCTCTTCCTTGGTGCTGCGATTGGGCATCTTAGCTTCGGCACTCTCCACCGATAGCTTGGATCATTTACTAGAAGCCATTCGTGAAGCCGTTGCCCCCTATCATTTGCGCGTTGAATTAATCATTTATCCCACATTTGAGCAACTCAAAATAGCACTTCAGGATCGTGAAATTCATGCTCTATGTGCTGAGGAACAGACGCAGATGTTAACAATGACCCGTGTACCACGTCTCTACACCATCCTCAAGCCCCACCTCACCAGTCTCACAGAACTCGTGTATTACCCCTTGCCTAGTGAAGAGGAGTCAGCGGCATGATGTGGCTCTATGGGATTGCGGCAGTGCTGCTGCTCGTGAAAATGCTGATGATCCCCACCCTACCTGCGGTACCAACGATTCCCATTGTCGAAACCCTTGTTAGCCAGAGTGCGATTCCCAATGCCGTTACCGCTGTGATTTTGCGCAATCGCTTGTACGACACCATCTTTGAAGTGGTGGTATTTACCCTTGCCATCATGGGGGCGCAGTATTTGCTCAGCAATGAAAAACCCCTTGGCCACGTTAGCCGCTTTAATGATCAGCCTTCGATTGTTTTGGCAAGATTTGGCGCCACCATTTGCTCCCTTGTGTGTATTGAGTTGGCCTTGCGGGGGCACCTGAGTCCGGGGGGCGGATTTGCGGCTGGCGTTGCTGGCGGGACGGCGATCGGTCTTGTGGCTATTACCTCAGCCCCAGAGTGGTTAGAGAGCATTTATCGTCGCTTCCATGCAGCGACATGGGAAAAAATCTCCGTCATTGTTTTCATTCTCTGTGGTGCCAGCCTGCTGATGGGAGTAGCATTGCCTAGGGGTCAATTCGGCACGCTCCTCAGTGGTGGCTGGATTCCTTGGCTGAATATTCTCATTGCCCTGAAAGTGGCCTTGGGGTCGTGGGCGGCAGTGCTGACGTTTATTCGCTATCGCGGCCTGCTTTAATCTAATAGTCTTGTACAAGTTCACCAAGCTGAGTCGCGACGAGGTACTGCAATGCCAAAGTTTACCACCGAGAAACTAAAGGAGATATGATTGTTACCTGTCTACAAGATTTGCTAGGCATTGACTACAGTTGCTCCGTCATCATCAAGGATTGTGCTTGATACAAAATCTGCCCTTCGTTACGGATATTTTCCTGTAGCGCTTGATCAGAAATGTACTCGAGCTTCAGTAAGTCCACCATATAGGGAATGTTTAGTTCGGCCAGTTCACGCCGTAGCCGTAGATATTCGTCAAAGTCCATATCAGGGGCAGCGATCGCCAGATCAATATCGGAACCGCTGTGGGCATCCCCCCTTGCCCGTGAGCCAAAGAGCACGACCCTTTTGACCGTTGGATGGCGACGAATCACCGCCAGAATTGTTTCAAGGGTTGATTCCTGCATCCTCAGATTCGAGCCTCTCAAAAAAATGACCGCTTGCTTTTCTATGTTGCTCAAAGGTCGAGTCCGAGACAATTCCACCCCTTCCTGAAGTCTCTGAAATGCCTTTTGATAGCTCTTGAGTCGCCACTGCCAGCGTTCCATCTTCTATTCCTTGGGAAGTGGTTGATCCAGCCCCTGTTGTAATGTGCGCATCACCTGTTGCATATCCCCTTGTAAAAGGGCAGGCAAATTTAGCCAGAGACCAGCAAATTCCTGACTGCGTAAAATCCCCTCTGGATCGGGCTGTTGCTGAACGTAGCTCCCCTGCTCTCGGTGATACCAGTAGAAGACCTGTTCCGAGACCACCCACACCAGATATTCCTTGACGCCACAGCGACAATAGAGGTCTTTTTTATCATGCAGATCGTAGGCAGCACTACTGGAGGCAATTTCAATCACTAACTCAGGTGCTCCTTCAATGTAGTCATCGGCACTAATGCGCGACTGGCCACCCGCCGATTCTTCGAGACGCAACAGCACATCAGGTTGCACTTCATTCTGGTCATCCAGCCGTACAGTGGCATTGTCACAAATCATCAAACTGGGCATCAGTGTCGCATAGGTACCCAGCCACACAATCATGTGTCCGTGAGGTTGAGCGTGCTTTCTCACTCTGATTGGGGAGGCCACAAACACGACTCCATTGATGAGTTCCGCTTTTTTGATGTGGGGAGAGTGCTCATAGCGGTATTCAAATTCCTCGCGGGTCAGGCGATCGCCACTTTCAAGAGGGATGACATGGACCAATTGAGTCATTCCGGAGCCTCCGGGGGCAACGCTAAATTTATTGTGATTGCCGCTTCAAGGCTTCAGCAAACCGTTGGCATTCAGGGGAAGCTAGCCCCTGTAGTAATGTGAACATTACGCCTTTCATATCCCCTTGTAAAAGGGGAGGCAAATTTAGCCAGAGGCCGGCAAATTCCTGACTGCGCAGGATGCCCTCGCGATCGGGCTGTTGTTGAATGTAGTTCCCCTGCTCTCGGTGATACCAGTAGAAGGCCTGTTCTGCGACCACCCACACCAGATATTCCTTGACGCCATAGCGACAATAGAGGTCTTTCTTGTCGTGGAGATCGTAGGCGGCACTGCTAGAGGCAATTTCAATCACGAACTCTGGTGCACCCTCGATGTAGTCATCGGCACTAATGCGTGATTGCCCCCCCGCTGATTCTTCGAGGCGCAACAGCACATCAGGTTGGACTTCATTTTGGTTATCGAGCCGTACTGTGGCGTTATCGCAAACCATGAAGCCGCTAAATTCAATGCTGTAGTGAAAGAGCCAGCCCAAAATGTTGCTATGGGGCTGAGCGTGGTTTCTAACCCGAATGGGTGAGGCCACAAACACCACTCCGTTAATCAGTTCAGCCTTCTTGATGTGGGGAGAGCGGCCATAGCGGTATTCAAATTCCTCGCGGGTCAGGCGATCGCCACTTTCAAGGGTGAGGAGAGAAGCCGTCATTTTTCGCAACAGTCCGTGATAGCAGCCAGCACCTTTATTCTAGGCGTGGGCAAAAGGGGAATAGATTAGGCAGCAGGCAGTCCCAACACTTCACCCTTACCAGCAACGACCGTGCCAATTGGCCAGCTCTCAATCCCCCATTCGGCAAAACAGCGCTGCGCCGCGGCAACCGCTGACGGCGGCAAAACCACGGTGTACCCAATGCCCATATTGAAGGTGTTAAAGAGTTCGCCCAAACTGACGTCTCCCATCTCCCCTAGCCAGTGGAATAATGGCGGGATCGGCCAAGCCTGCGGATCCAGTTGTGCGGATTGCCCTTGACCCAAACAGCGGGGCAAATTTTCTGGCAGGCCACCGCCGGTGATGTGAGCCATACCATGAATGGGAACCCCCTGCGCCAAAGCAGCACGAATGGGTTGGACATAAAGGCGGGTTGGTTCTAGGCACAGCTCGCCAAGGGGGGTAGAGCCAAGGGGGGTATCCTGCCAACTGAGCTGGCGATCGCTGACAATTTTGCGCACTAAACTAAAGCCATTGCTGTGCAAGCCAGAACTGGCTAAGCCCAACACCACATCGCCCACCTGTACCTGAGTGCCATCAAGTACCTGATCCTGCTCAACCACACCGACACAGAAGCCCGCGAGGTCATAGACCCCTTCGGCATAAAACCCCGGCATTTCCGCCGTCTCCCCCCCCAAGAGGGCACACCCCGCCGCCTCACATCCTTGGGCAATCCCCGCCACGACAGCGGTCATGATCTCTGGCGCAAGACAACCACAGGCAATGTAGTCCAAGAGGAAGAGTGGCTCAGCACCACAGGTGAGGACATCGTTGACACACATGGCCACCAGATCAATGCCGACCGTATCGTGGCGATCAAGGGCTTGAGCCAGTTTTAGCTTGGTGCCCACCCCATCCGTTCCTGAGACCAACAGCGGCTGACGATAGCCCTTAGGAATTTGACATAAACCTGCAAATCCCCCCAGTCGTCCCACCACTTCGGGGCGTTGGGTGCGCTGCACCAAGGGGCGAATTTGCTCGACAAAGGCACGGCCAGCGGCCACATCCACACCAGCACTGCGATAGTCCATCAATGCTGCTCCTGTAATTGGGGATGGGTGGCCTTGAGATGCTCCAGTAGCCCCTCACAGGCATCGGTGAGCAGATCTAACACCTTCTCAAAACCTTGACGACCACCGTAATAGGGGTCTGGCACTTCCTTGGCGTTGTGGTGACGGCAAAAATCGCACATTAGCCGCACTTTATCGCGGTATTTCCCCTCAGGGTCAAGGCGCAGAATATCGGCGTAGTTTTCCCGATCCATCGCCAAGATCAGATCAAATTCCTCAAAGTCGGCGGCATGGAATTGGCGTGCCCGATGACTGAGGTGCAGTCCCCGTTGCCGTGCGGTCATCACCATGCGGGCATCCGGTGGATCGCCAACGTGGAAGTTGCTGGTGCCGGCAGAGTCACACTGAATCTCATGCTCTAGGCCGGCCTTTTTGACCAAGTCTTTCATAATCCCTTCGGCGGCAGGGGAACGGCAGATATTACCAAGACAAACAAAAAGGAGACGGATGGGCATAAGACATTTCCTAGGGGGTGGGAATCAGCGTACGAATGAGATCAGCAACCTGCTGACTACTGTTGGGCATGGCTAATTGGTGGGCATTCTCGGCCATGGCTTGTAATTTTTGCGGCTGCCCTAGCCATTCTAAAATGATCTGTCCGAGGCGATCGCTCGTCAATGCCGATTGGCGAATCATCTCAGCCGCCCCAGCCGTAACCAAGACTTCGGCATTTACCGTTTGGTGATCTTCAGCAGCATAGGGGTAGGGAATCAACAACGCCGGGGTTCCTGTGAGTGTCAGTTCCGCCAAGGCACTAGCGCCGGCTCGGCTAATGACAATATCCGCCCGGTGCAGCAGCGGCCCCATGGGTTCAAAAAAGGGAAAGACGAGGTAGTGGGGATGCTGGACGCTCTGAGCATCGGGATCATTGTTGCCCGTGAGGTGCACCACCCAAGCCCCGGCCTCGAGCCAGCGGTGAACGGTTTCCCGCACAAGGCGATTGATAGCTACGGCGCCTTGACTCCCCCCCATCACCAAAATCAGGGGCACCTCCTTGGGAATCGGTAAATCCAACTGCGGCGGGTTGAGAATATCGGGGCGAACTGGTGTGCCGGTAACCCGCAGGTTCAGCTTCTTGGACTTGAGGTAAGCCAAGCTAGCGGGGGTACCCAGCGCCACTAATGTACACCACGGGGCCAGCCAGCGGGTGACTTTGCCGGGTAGGGCGTTGGATTCATGGAGGATGGCCACTCGTCCCAGACTGCGAGCCGCTAAAATGGCGGGGGCAGCAATGTATCCCCCTGTGGTAAATACCCCCTGAAAGTGTCCCTGTTTCAAAAGCTGACGGGTTTGCCAAAAGGCACCCCAAAATTGCCAGAGGGGGCGCAGCCTTGCCCAAGGCGTTTTACCCTGCACGCCACTAAAGTTCACCGTATGCAGAGGGTAATGGGGCGGAATTAATTTCTGTTCAAGGCGATCGCGCACGCCCAACCAATGAATCTCATACTCTGGTAGTTCAGCGGCCACAGCAAGGGCTGGAAACAGATGTCCTCCCGTACCACTGGCAGCAATCAAGAGTTTCCCCTGCTTCGCCATCAGACATTCCAGCCCAAGGTGGTCATGAGCTTGTCCACAAAGTTGGTATAGACAATGCCACTGCGGAACTCCGGCGTATCTAACACCTGCTGATGAAAGGGAATGGTGGTCGGCACCCCCATAATCGCACATTCGCGCAGCGCACGTTTCATGCGGGCAATGGCAGCGGCGCGATCGCTCCCCCACACGACCAACTTACCGATGAGCGAATCATAGTAGGGAGGGATTTCATAGTCGGTATACACATGGGAGTCCATCCGCACTCCAGGGCCACCGGGGGGCAAGTAACCACTAATGCGACCGGGATGGGGACGGAAATTGCGCTCTGGGTCTTCCGCGTTGATGCGGCATTCAATGGCGTGTCCCCGCAACTGCACCTGCTCTTGGGTCAAGCTAAGGGGTTCCCCTTGGGCAATGCGAATTTGCTCCGCAATTAGATCTAGCCCCGTAATCATTTCCGTGACAGTGTGCTCCACCTGAATACGGGTATTCATCTCCATAAAGTAGAAGTTGTTTTGACTGTCGAGGAGGAACTCAATGGTGCCAGCGCCCACATAGTTAATCGCCTTGGCGGCTGCCACTGCTGCTGCTCCCATCTTGGCACGCAGTTCTGGGGTGAGGGCGGGGCTGGGGGCTTCTTCGAGAAGCTTTTGGTGGCGGCGCTGCACTGAGCAGTCTCGTTCCCCTAAATGAATGACATTGCCATAGCTATCCGCCAAAATTTGGAACTCAATGTGGCGGGGATTTTCAATAAATCGCTCTAGATAAACGCCAGGATTGCCAAAGGCCGCTTCCGCTTCCCCTTGGGCGGCACTCAGAGCACGCCCTAACTCCTCGGCAGAGCGCACCAAGCGCATGCCGCGACCACCCCCCCCAGCCGTGGCTTTAATCATCAGGGGATAGCCAATTTTGCAGGCGATCGCCCGCGCGGTTTCTTCATCCTGAACCAGTCCATCACTGCCGGGAATCGTCGGCATCCCCACCTGTTGCATCGTCGCTTTGGCGGTGGATTTATCCCCCATGGCACGCATGGCAGCAGGACTCGGCCCAATAAAGGTAATTTTGTGGTCGGCGCAGATCTCGGCAAAGCGAGCGTTCTCTGCCAAAAAGCCATAGCCGGGGTGAATCGCCGAGACATGGCGGGTGAGGGCAGCGGCAATAATGTTGGGAATGTTGAGATAACTACGGCTACTGGGGGCTTCCCCAATGCACACCGCTTCGTCGGCCAATTGCACATGCAGGGCATGGCGATCCACCGTGGAATAAACAGCAACCGTCGCAATACCCAGTTCTTCGCAGGTGCGCAGAATCCGCAGGGCAATTTCGCCACGATTGGCAATCAAAATTTTCGTAAAGGCCATGGCGGTCAACGGTAGGGGAAGCGATCCCTAATGCTACCATGCCAGCCGAACGCTTCTGAAAAGCTGAGCGGGGATTGCATTGGTACCACCGCCAAAAACAAGTTAGGATCAGCAGGGTTTTGTTTGGGAGAGCACTATGGCTGCTGTGTCACCCACGATGGCATTAACCGTTACGAAAACCAGCAATTGGACAATTGAGGACAGCGAGCAGCTCTACCGCATTCAGGGTTGGGGCGAACCCTACTTTGGCATCAATGCCGCCGGCCATGTCACCGTCTCTCCCAAGGGCGATCGCGGCGGATCATTGGATCTCTATGAACTGGTGCAGGCACTCCAGCAGCGCAACATTGGTTTACCCCTCCTTGTGCGATTCTCCGATATTTTGGAAGACCGGATTGAGCGACTCAATGCCTGCTTTGCCCGTGCCATTGCCCGCTATGGCTATCAGGGCACCTACAAGGGGGTCTTTCCCGTCAAGTGCAACCAACAACGCCACATCATTGAAGCCTTAGTACGCTTTGGTCAGTCCCATCAGTTTGGCCTAGAGGCCGGATCAAAACCGGAACTGCTGATTGCCTTAGCCATGCTGACCACACCGGGGGCACTGCTGATTTGCAACGGTTACAAAGATCGCAGCTACATTGAAACAGCCATTCTCGCCCGTCGCCTAGGTCACACGCCCATTATTGTTCTCGAACAGCCAGAGGAAGTGGCCGAAGTCATTGCCGTTAGTCAGGCATTGGGGATTGAACCGATGGTGGGGGTACGGGCAAAACTGAGCACCCAAGGGGTAGGACGTTGGGGTACCTCCGCGGGCGATCGCGCCAAGTTTGGTTTGACAGTGCCAGAAATCTTAGCTGCGGTTGAACAACTGCGAGAAGCGGGAATGCTCCACTCCCTGCAACTGTTGCACTTTCACATTGGCTCGCAAATTTCTGCCATTAGTGTCATCAAGGATGCCATTCGCGAGGCGGGACAAATCTACGGTGAACTGGTGCGCCTCGGTGCCAATATGCACTACCTGGATGTCGGTGGCGGCTTGGGCGTGGACTACGACGGCTCCAAAACCAACTTCCATGCCTCGAAAAACTACAGCATGCAAAACTATGCTAGTGATGTCGTGGCTGGCATTAAGGACGCTTGTCAGCAGCGGGGCATTCCCGATCCGATTCTCATTAGTGAAAGTGGCCGCGCTATTGCCTCCCATCAATCCGTGTTGATTTTTAATGTCCTAGGGGTCAGCGAAGTCCCTAAGGTGATCCCTGAACCTGCGAAAGAGGATGAGCACCTGATTATTCGCAACCTCTACGACACGTACCAAACCATTGATGAGAGCAACTATCAAGAAGCCTACAATGATGCCCTGCAATTTAAGGGGGAAGCCATCAGTCTCTTTAACTTTGGCTACTTGAGTTTGCCAGAACGGGCACGGGCAGAGAGCCTCTTTTGGGCCTGTTGTGCCAAGATTTTAGAGATTGCTCGCCAGCAGGAATATGTGCCCGACGATCTTGAAGACCTTGAGAAAATCATGGCTTCGATCTACTACATCAATCTATCGGTGTTTCAGTCGGTGCCCGATAACTGGGCGATCGATCAACTGTTTCCAATCATGCCGATCCACCGCCTCGATGAAGAACCGACAGAACGGGGCATCCTTGCAGATCTTACCTGCGATAGCGACGGCAAAATTGACCAGTTTATTGACCTGCGGGATGTGAAATCCGTTCTCGAACTCCATCCTTTTCGGCCGGAGGAACCCTACTACCTTGGTCTCTTTCTCAATGGAGCCTATCAGGAAATCATGGGCAATCTCCACAATCTTTTTGGGGATACCAATGCTGTCCATATCCGTCTAACCCCTAAAGGCTATGAAATTGAGCATTTGGTGCGGGGCGATACAATGCAAGAAGTCTTGGGTTATGTGCAGTACCAAGGGGATGCCCTGTTAGAAAAAATTCGCCGTCGCACTGAGGCAGCCCTTGCAGAACAACAAATTACGTTGGCAGAAGCGCAGCACCTGCTCGAAAACTATGAGCGGAGTTTGCGCAGCTACACTTACCTATCTTCCTAGGGAAAGCCATGCTGGGAACATTTCAGTCAAGCCATTTGCGCATTGAGGTGCCGGCAACGGCAGAACAACTGAGGGAGTATTTGACCCAGCCTGCTCAGTTACGGCAGTGGTTGTGGCCGCTACAGATCCAGACCACGGGCGATCGCCTGCAAGTCGGCGATACATTTACCAGTGAATTCCTTTGGTTAAAGCTGGAACATCGCGTCGAACTATTGACGGCAGAGCGATTGGTACTGGTGCTGCGACAGGCCATTGAGGGCTGGCAGGAGTGGTCTTGGGGAGATGGCTGGGTACAGTCCTGTATTGAGGGGGTGACACCGCTGCCCTTGGAGTTGGGACAGACATTTCTACTATGGCGATTAAAATCCGTACTCAGCAAAGAGGTATCAAGTTGAGGGCTGACAACCATTGAAGCGATCGCGGGAATTGGGATTGATCTTATTCTTGAGTGCTCTGCTGCTGAGCAGTTGTGAGGGCAGTGGTTTACAAAATTGGTTTGCTGCCGATCCCAATGCTGATCAATGGGCGGGTCATCCCCCCACAGCGGCACCCACTCCGGAACCGACGATCACCCTGCCAGAGAATTTACGGTTTCCCAATGCCACCCTTGTGACCACGCAGCCGCAACCGGGAGCACCCCAGACAATCGAAACCCGTTGGCAAGCAGCGGCGCCAGCAATCGCCATCCAGCAATTCTATACCCAGCAATTTCAACAGTCGGGCTGGCAACTGGTGGAGCAGCAGGTGGCTGATAATACGATCACCCTCAAGGGGCGCAGTCCAGAACTGGAAGTGAGCGTCACCATCAACACGGTGCCCGAAAATAACCTCACCCCGTTCACCGTCGCCTATACCCCTAGGAACAACCCAACCGCCACGGCAACACCCCAACCCACCCCCTCCTCCCCCCAAACGTTTGTTGATCTAGAGGAGGCTCCTACCCCCCTACAGCCGGCCATTCGCGATTTGGCCGACCTGGGAGTACTCAGCACCACGGGCGATCGCCTGCAACCCAACACCCCCATTCGCCGCGGTCAGTTTGTGCGTTGGCTGGTGACCACCTACAACCGCTTTTATGCCGATCGCCCGGCTCGGCAAATCCGCTTGGGCAGCCGCAACGATACCCCCATCTTTCAAGATGTTCCCCGCGATCATCCTGAATTTCCCTATATTCAGGGACTAGCGATGGCGGGATTTTTGCCCAGCCCCCTAACAGGAGAAACCAGCGCTCTCTTTCGCCCCGATGCTCCCCTCACCCGTGAAACCCTGTTGCAGTGGAAAGTGCCCCTCGATCAACAGGGACGGCTAAGTCCAAGTACAATTGACCGCATCCAGCACACATGGGGCTTCAAAGACAGTCAACGGATTGCCCCCCCCGCCATCAGTGCCGTGGCTGCTGACTATCTCGCGGGGGATCTCTCGAACATTCGCCGTGTGTGGGGAGAAACCCTCTTGCTCCAACCCCAAAAACCCGTCACCCACGCCGAAGCCGCAGCAGCCCTTTGGTATATCGGCAATGGCACCGAGGGACTCTCAGCAGCGATGGTGAAGCAGACACCGCCCTCCGCTTCCTAGAACCTTGCTAGATTAGAAATTCGAGTGGATTTTTACGGTTTCATTACCTCTTGTTGCCTATGCCTTGGCCCTTATCCCGTGGTTACCGTCGTCAAATTGCCCGCCTCGAAATTACGGGGGCGATCGCTGGGGGTACTCGCCGTCGTGTCCTCAAAGCCCTCAAAACCATTGAAGAACGGGGCTACCCGGCACTACTGGTGCGCATTGATAGTCCCGGCGGTACCGTCGGGGATTCCCAAGAAATCTATGCAGCCCTCAAGCGTTTGCAGTCGAAAATGAAAATCGTTGCCAGTTTTGGCAATATCTCGGCCTCCGGGGGCGTCTATATTGGCATGGGGGCACAGTACATCATGGCCAATCCCGGCACCATTACCGGCAGTATTGGCGTCATCCTGCGCGGCAACAACCTGCAACGGCTCCTCGACAAAGTGGGGGTCTCATTCAAGGTGATCAAGTCTGGCCCCTACAAGGACATTCTTGCTTTTGATCGCGACCTCACCGAGGAAGAAATCCGCATTCTCCAAGACCTCATTGACACTAGCTATCACCAATTTGTCCAAACCGTGGCCGAAGGCCGTCACCTTGACGTGGAAACAGTGCGCAGTTTTGCCGATGGCCGTGTCTTTACCGGCGAGCAGGCCCTTGCTCTTGGACTCGTGGATCGCTTGGGAACCGAGGAGGATGCCCGCCGCTGGCTCGCCGAACTAGCAGGTCTAGACCCAGAAAAAACCAAGGTGCAAACGATTGAAGAACCCAAGTCTCCCTTGGCTCGTCTTTTGCCGCGTCAACAGGAACGACTCCCCTTGCCATGGCAAGCGGGTTTGGATTGGTTGGAATTTGAAATAGCGACCAATGGACTTCCCCTATGGCTCTATCGCCCCTAAGCTGGATACAGTACCCTTGTGGCTTGATTGATGGAGGAGCACACTGTGGGCTGGCGCGTCCGAGCAATTCGTGGAGCAACTACCGCCACTGAAAATTCAATCCCCGCAATCCGCGAGGCGGTTTTAGAACTCCTTGGCGAGATTGAGCGGCGCAATGCCCTTGATTTCTCGGAAGTGATTAGTGTCACCTTTTCTGTCACCCGTGACCTCGATCAGATCTTTCCGGCGGCGATCGCCCGTGAATGCCCCCATTGGCGCAATGTTCCCCTACTGGATGTCCAACAAATGCATGTGGAGGGGGGGCTACCCCGCTGTATCCGCTGCTTAATTTATTTCAACACCCCCAACCCCGATCAACCGATTTACCATGCCTACCTGCGCCATGCCCAGAGCCTGCGCCCCGATCTGGCGGTGAATAGCGACTGGCATCCCCTTGAACTGTCCTCTCATTCTCTAGGCTAACTATGACCGCTCTCGTCCGTGATTACATGACCCCCAACCCCTTTACCATTCGTGCCGATGCCGCGATTTCTGAAGCTGTTCGCCTCATGGAGGAAAAGCAGGTGCGCGGCCTACCCGTCGTGGATCAGCAAGGGAAATTGGTGGGACTGGTCTCTGAAGCCGACCTGATTGTGCGGGAAGCCCCCCTAGAACCGCCGTTGTACATCACGTTCCTCGGCAGCATCATTTACTTTGAGTCGCCAGAATCCTTTCATCAGCATCTCAAGAAAACCCTTGGCCAACAGGTGCAAGATGTCATGACCCCCAACCCCCACACGATTAACGTGGATGCACCCATTTCCGAAGCGGCTCGTCTCATGGTCAACCACCACATTAGTCGCCTACCTGTTTTGAACGATCAAGGAGAATTGGTAGGCATTATTAGCCGCCATGATCTCTTGCAAGCCTTGCATACCCAAGAAGCCTCTGCGTGACGTTTGTCAAATTGGCCTGACACTCACTTTCAAGATTAGTGGCTTCCCGTAGAATAACCACAGGTTCGCTCGCGATCGCCTGAGGACAGGTTAAGTCATGACAGCATCCCTTGATTTGATTTGGCAGCAGGCACGGCAGGGTCAAGCAGAAGCCATTGCCCATTTGATGAACCGTACACTTCAGGTCAAGGGGGTGCGTGCCCTTGTACGGCGGCGGGGGGACTGTTTGCAAATTATGTTTGAAGCCGCGCGATCGCTCCCGCCTCAGGCTTGTGTTCAGTTTGTCCGTCGAGGATTGAAGCAGTTGGCGCCCCAAGGGATTTTGCGGGTACGGCTCCATGGTCGCCTTGTCGGTGAAGAATGGCCGGAATGGACACAGACCGTTGACTTACAGGAGACCTTACCGGCGGCTCCACCTGTTCAAGCAAGCTCAAATTCAGTCCCACCTGCCACCACCCCATCCCATCAGGCGGTCAGTGCTTTTGCCCTCAGTTTGCTGGCGATCGCGGGCACGGGGGCCGTTGCCCTCACTCTACAAAATCAACTCAGTGTCGATGCCCCGCCGAATGCAGAACCCAGTCCAGCCATTACGACCCCTGAACCGGAGATTCCCCTTGTGCCCCCCCCACTCGCCCCGAGCGATCGCCGTTTGCGGATTAAGGCCGTTGGCGATATTGTCCTTGGCACCAATTTTCCGAGTAACCGCTTGCCTGCGGATCCGCAAAAGCTCTTTGCCCAAGTGAAACCCTATCTTCAAGGGGCAGATCTCCTCTTTGGCAATTATGAAAGTACCCTCACTGATCATCCCCATCCCTTCAAAAACACCAGTAGTGGTCGCAGTTTTGCCTTTCGCTCACCACCCAGTTATGCCCAAGTATTGCGCCAAGCTGGTTTCAATGTCCTCAACATCGCCAACAACCACAGCTACGACTTTAATGAGCAGGGATTTCGCGATACGATTCGCCACATCAATGCCGCTGGCATGACCGCCATTGGTGATCTCAATCAAATTACCTACCTTGAAGCCAAGGGCCTGAAAACCGCATTTATCGGCTTTGCCACCTACTACGGCCAAAATCGCATTCAAGACCTCAAGGCCGGTGCCGCTCTTGTCCAAGAAGCCAAGAAAAACGCAGATATTGTGGTTGTCAGTTTCCACGGGGGCGCCGAAGGCAGCGATCAAATTCACACTCGCGATCGCACCGAGTACTTTTACGGCGAAGACCGGGGCAATGTCGTTCAGTTTGCCCGCACCATGATTGATAACGGTGCCGATTTAATCTTGGGTCATGGCCCCCATGTCCCCCGTGCCCTTGAATTGTACAAAGGCCGCCTCATTGCCTATTCCTTGGGGAACTTTGTCGGCTATCAGACCCTGAGTAGCCACGGCACCCTTGGCAAGTCGCTGATCCTCGATGTCGAACTCGACGGTTCTGGCCGCTTCATTCAAGGAAAAGTCATTCCTGTGCGCCTCGATGCCAAGGGAATTCCCCACATTGACCAAAACTTTGCCAGTGTGCAACTGATCCGCCGTTTAATTCAGTCTGACTTTCCCACCACCCCCCTACAGATTGAGCGCTTTGGCGAGATTGTTAGCACCGATTCCCAATCCTGAGCACTCTCTAGAGAAGATTCCTCATCCGCGGATCAGTTGATCTCCTTCACGTCTCAAGTTTGCCTTTCGGGCAAGCTCTTCCATTCATCCTTTTTTCCAGAAGTGTTGAATTCTGCAACAAAACTTAACATCCTAAGTGACAAGTAGCTCTGGCTGCCAATCAAAGCTCCAATGCACTATCGAGCAGCGGCGACTCAGTTCCAGTTGCAAATATCGCAATTTGTCTAATAGCTTCCTGCCAAAGTATTCAGGTATCTCCATTAGCTCTAAAATTAAGTACCCAATCAAAACCATATAAATCTGATTTATCACCCCATTCAAACTCTTCGTAATCAGCTTGTCTAATGATAAATGCATCTTTAGAAACTTCCATAAGTTCTCAATCCCCCACCGATGCCGATACAGCTCACTCACTTCCTCATCACTTAGATGCATTAGATTCGTCGCAATACGAAACTCTGTTCCATGCTCATCAAAAAATTGAACCACTCGGTATCTCTCATGATTGAGCTTCATTCTCATGTTATTCTTGATACGCACAACAAATAAACACTTCCTCTCACTCAGCCGCTCTAAAAATCTCCAACTCGCAAACCCTCTATCCATGATGGCAACGGCATTCTCAGGGATCATTTCTAAAATCTCGTCTTGAAAGCTTAGGTCATGTCTCTCCCCAAAAGAGACTACTGCCTTACCCAGGATGTTCTCTGTTAAATCAAATCCTGTAATTAACTTCACTTGATGGTATTTGTAGAACCAAAAGAGCTTACTCGTCAGGGTAATGACGGTTGAATCAATAGGAAACAGCATCAGACTTGAACAACGATGTCTCTTGCGAGCTTGAGACATGAGATGAGTGTAAATCCTCTCAAATAAGGTGGTTGTTCGAGTTTTGTTCGCCTTGGAAAACGTGGACATATCCACTGTAATCCCCGAATGATTCAAGCGATAAAATAAGGCTCTCATGCTGGTTAATCCTTGGTCGAGAATGTAGGTCAACCAGATTTTGAAGAACAATTGAGAGTTGAGGACGGGGTAGTCGCAAGGGCTGAGCTGCTTGAGAATAGACTTGACAAGAACTGAAAAAGATGCCATAGTAAGCTGATTAATTTTTCTTCTTTTGAGGGAAGAATACGACATTTCTTCCCTTTTTTCTAGCCTCTTAAACTATCTTTCAACACTTCTGCCTTTTTTCCTCACATAAGACTTCCCAAGTGGTTCAACACGCTGAGCCTTACTTACTTAGTAAACATCTTCTAGGATGGTGATGACTCTACCGTTTAGGTTAGGATTACTAGCCCCATTAAGAGCGCATAGCTCGTGGCATCGCTGTTTAGCATATTCCCACGCCGAGAAACTTTCCCCCGCTGGCGGCGAGACAATGTACGGCTCTTTTCCATACAACGTGTATAACTTGAACAGCTTCTCTGCTGACATCCCCACTTGAAAGTACTCGGCCAAGTTCATGTCCACAAGTTGGCGAGCGGCTGCAACTGCTTCCGCCCAAGTCGAATGCTCGGAGTGGGTGTACGTCTCCTCTTCATCCATGTAATGGGAGTTATCAGCTACCCGTACAGTGAACATCAGCTACACCCTCCCTCCAAAGCGTTATTCCTCTGTGAGATATTGATGGAGCGCCGCTAAAGCATCTACTTTGATGCTATTAATGCCACAGAAATAGATGAGATTCTAGCATCTGTAATAAAACACCACATTCTGGGGATGGGGAACCCAACTTTCTGAATTTAGGGGCAATAAAATAATGTTCAAACAGGTGGCTTTTTTTCAAGGGACATCCAGCGTAGTTGTCCACACTGTTTGCACCACACTAGCCTGCGCTGACTCACTGAACTCGCCTTGTAACGGATACCACCCAATTCCCACAGGGAGCGACTGGTCTGGCAACTAGGGCAAGAAAGTTGCCATGCTTCTGACTCTGCCCGAATGGCTTCTGCCCATGACTTTGGCAGCAATGTGACTACTAATTGTTGAATAAGACTCATTGCTACATCAGAAATTTTAAGCTCTGTAACAAAACCCAAGATTCTAGACTAGAAGCAGCTCTAGATGCCAATCAAAACTCTAAAATTTACTCCACCATAACCATAGTAACCGTGCTATCTCAAAAGTTTTGAATTCCCAAACAAAACTTAACATCTCAGGCAACCAGTAGCCCTAGCTACCACTAAAATCTCCAAATAAACAGAATCAATAAACACTTCCTTTCACGGGATTTGTCTAAAAATTTCCAACTCGCAAACAACAGGATTCTCAGGGATCATTCCTAAAATCTCTTCCTAAAAGCTCAGGTCAGGTCTCTCCCCAAAAGAAATCACTGCCTCACCCGTAATGTTCTCTGTGTTTTGTTGGGTTTAGAATAATGTCGATATATCCACCTTAATCCCAACATGATTCAAGCGATAAAATAAAGCTCTCATGCTGGTTAACCCTTGGTCGAGAATGTAGGTCAACCAGATTTTGAAGAACAATTGAGAGTTGAGGACGGGGTAGTCACAAGGGCTGAGCTGCTTGAGAATGGACTTGACAAGAGTTGGAAAAGATGCCATAGTAAAATGACTGTTTTTTGTTCTTTTGAGGGAAGAATACGACATTTCTTCCCTTTTTTCTAGCCTCTCAAACTATCTTTCAACACTTCTGGGCTGTGCACTAACTTTCACAGTGTTACGAGTGTGCGATACTTGTGAAAAGGGCTGTGCTGCGATTCAAATCTTCAACCAGTGAAAAAGCGGGTCACATTGACATTCCCCCGACGGACGATCCAAATGCCCGTCACCTATCGCTTGGCCAAGGACTTTAATATTGCCGCCAATATCATCCGCGCCCAAGTGGCTCCCAACCAAGTGGGCAAACTAGTTCTGGAGCTGGCAGGAGACATTGACCAAATGGAGGCGGCCCTAGAATGGTTGCGGCAGCAGAATATTGAAGTTTCCCTTGCTAGCCGTGAAATTGTGATTGATGAGCAGGCCTGTGTCCACTGTGGCCTCTGTACAGGGGTATGCCCCACTCAGGCGCTGACGCTCCATCCAGAGACGTTTCAACTCCAATTTACCCGCTCCCGTTGCATTGTCTGTGAGCAATGTGTTGCCGCGTGCCCGATGGAGGCCATTCACACAAACTTTTGATGCAAGTCCTCAACTAATCCTCAAGAATCACGTCCTCATAGATGTCAGACAAGTGGCCTTGCCAGCCGATGCTCTTGAGTTCAACTGGGCTGTCTGGCGAGGTATAGGCCTGCCAAACCCATAACCCTGCGGTGCTGCGATGAAAGGTCTCTAGCCGCTGCTGACGAGTATTGACAAGCACGTATTCTTTTAAAGTCTCAAGGCTTTGATAGTCAAGGAACTTATCGCCGCGATCAAAGGCCTCTGTTGAGGGAGAGAGCACCTCAATCACTAAGCAAGGGAAGGATTTATACAGTGGCGCTTGCTGATCCCGTGGGTCACAGGTCACCAATAAATCGGGATAGTAAAAGCAATTTCGCTGCTCAAGCCGTACTTTCATATCTGAAATGTAGAGACGACAGCCCCTTTGCCGCAAAGTGGGGCGTAGGAGGGTGGCCAAATTCAAGGCTAGGGTGACGTGGGCATCACTAGCTCCTGCCATTGCATATACTTGGCCGTTGATGTATTCGTGCTTAACTCCACTTTGGGCTTCCCATTGCAAATAGTCTTGAGGACTCAGTTGCGGTGAAGGTTGCGTGCTCATTGGCAGTCTGGAAGAGCCAGTGGTTATCTCGCTACTATTGATCCTAGGGTACGAAGAAAATCATGACCCAACAACACGGATATTCGGCACTGGCAACGTTGGCGGGGATAGTGTTCCTGATTGCCCCGGCCAAGGGAGTGCCTTCGGCTGTATTGCCAGAACGTTTTTATCGGGCGATCGCCAACCAAGACTGGGCAACAGCGGTGCAAATTCTTGATCAAGTCATTCGTACCCATCCCCAGCAGGCGCCAGCCCTTGCCAGCTATCGTCAAGAATTGCTACGGCTGCAACAACTGCCCCGAACTGCTGCTCCACCAATGGCAACAGTGATCACCCAGCCCAGTGGCATTGTGCCCATCCTGCGGCGGCAAGGGGGGATTCCCGTTATCCAAGTTATGTTTAATCAACGGCTGCGGTTTGAGATGCTGGTGGATTCAGGCGCCAGTATGACAGTGATTACCCGATCAATGGCACGCGCTTTAGGCATTACCCCTGCGCAAGTTGTGGAAAATCGCATTTTTCATACCGCCAATGGTCAAGTGGTCTTACCAGTCGTGTATGTCCAATCAATCAGCGTCGGCGGCTTCCATCGTAAACAAGTGCCCGTTGCTGTGGCTGGGTCTGAAATGACTATTGGCCTCTTGGGGCAAGATTTTCTCCAGCACTTTGATGTCAGTCTGCGGCAAGATCATATTCAGTTGCAACGTCGTCCTTAAGAAATGCCCATCCTCGCCAAAGCCATCTTAGCTAGTCACAATGACGGTAAGGTCAAAGAGTTCCAAGGCTGGTTACAGCCGTGGATTGGTGAATTGCTACCCTTGCCCTCCACCATTGAGATCGCTGAAACCGCTGATTCCTTCTTGGGCAATGCCTGCTTGAAGGCCACCACAGCTGCCAAAGAGATGGGTGAGTGGGCGATCGCCGACGATTCGGGGCTAGCCGTTCATGCCCTTAAGGGGGCACCGGGGATTTATTCGGCTCGCTACGGTGCCACGGATGCTGAGCGCATTGAGCGTCTATTGCGGGAAATGGCCGGTGTGCGCGATCGCAGAGCTGAATTCATTTGTGTCATTGCCCTCGCGCGCCCCGATGGCACGATTGCCATTACAACGGAAGGACGTTGCACAGGCGAAATTTTAAGCGCGCCCCGTGGCAGTGGCGGTTTTGGCTATGATCCCATTTTTTGGGTACCCAGCCAGCAGCGCACATTTGCGGAAATGAGTCCAATGGAAAAGCAACAAATCAGTCATCGCGGCCAAGCGCTGCAACAGCTTCAGGAGTATTTTCAAGCCTTGAGTCCGTAAATTTACGGTTGTTGGCAGTCGGCTGTTAGCTTAGCCTAGCTAAAGATGGGGTTTCTCTAGGGAAACCTCGCTACAATGCAAGAGCTGGCTTAAGGTAACCCTACATTAGCAAATGCTCCTCATAGAAAAAACTAATCGGGAATATAATGAAGATAGGTGAGGGTGTGCCCGAGGCTCGGTGGCTGGTTGCCGTGATTCAAAGCAAAGAGTATGGGCGATCGCGAATTAATTGAACAATTTATCAAAGACTTAATCCAGAAAAATTCGCGAATGCTCTCGAATCGGCACCTGCGCGTCGAAACCACCTTTGATGAAGTGCAGTTAATTTCCTATCGGGATGGCATTGTTGCTCGTGTCAAAACCGATGCCCCCACCCTTGCTATTGAAGTACGGGACACCTCTCCCTATCGGCCTCTCATTCAAGAGGTCATGGTGGACTATGAGATTTTTCAGGTGAGTGTTTCCGCAACACCGGGATTTTTACGTTACGAACATCGCACCGTTCCTGAAGGCTACGTCATCCAATACACCGAAGCAGGCGTACTCTGGAAAGACCGCTGGGCACGGGGTAAGCGCCGCGGTGCTCTTACGGGCGGCAACTCCCTCGGCATGGATGCGATGATTCTCTATCGCGGAACTTGGTATCCGATTCAAAGCGTCAATGCTGCCAATGGCTTTGTAGCCATCCGTACCTTGGGGGGGGAAGCGACTTACAGTGCCTCCGACTTTCTTGTATGGCTGAAAAAAGAGGAAAAAGAGACCGCTGAGAGTCCCAGTCAGATCAGTGCCTACAAACGGGGAGAACGCATGGGAGACATTGACAGCGCCCCCACCCAAATCCTCGAGGCCACGGAAATTATGGCTGCCAAGGCCAGTGGCACCCCATCAACACCAATTGCCTCCCCTGCTGGCGAACTAGAGGAGGAGGAAGACCACGCTGTCATTTTGCCTGTAACTCCACCAGTCCCTGTGGTTGCAACAACCACCTCAACGTCCCCTGAACCTGCACAACCTGCTGAAGCCACTCAAGGGTATCCAGCGGCGAACTATGAACACTCGGTAGGCTATCCTCACCCCAGCTACAACTACTCCCAAGGGTATCCAGCGGCCAACTACGAGCACTCCGTCGGCTATCCCCACCCCCACTACGACTACTCCCAAGGGTATCCAGCGGCCAACTACGAGCACTCCGTCGGCTATTCCCATCCCCACTACGACTACTCCCAAGGATATCCAGCGGCGAACTACGAGCATTCCGTTGGCTATGCTCATTCTAGCTATGGTCAGCCGTACCCGCCCCAAGCCTACCAGCACATTGATCCGAATATTCAGATGGCGCTAACCTATCTCCAATCTAGTTTGGCGTATCTGCTGCAAGTCGAGCCGAAAAATGCCAATATTCATGCAGCCATTCGCGCCACCAGTATGGCGATTCAAAATCTCCTCACCCTTCTCAATGCTTAACGGCTCTCGGCGAGGGGATGCAGGCGAAAGACACTCTGAATCATCGCCCAAGCCGTTTTAATTTCGGGAACGCGCACCTCATCCCATTGACCCGGTTGACAGTAGAGATAACGAATGAGACGGCGGCGCTTTGGCAATGAGAAGGGAAGGAACTGGACACCGATTTCAACGGCTTGGCTAGAACGCGAGCGTGCCCAGCGAATTTGAATCGGCAACGTCAGGTGAACTAGAGGGCTAGGCTCTGTAAATCGCAGTTCAGCTAATCCTTCGGCAAAAGGGATAGGGGGGGTAGCCGCAAGACGGATGCCTGCCCCCTCCTCTGATAAATTGAGTGTCTGCCCTTGATAGCGATCGCCCCCAAGTATCAATTCACAAGGTTCCGAACGACAAAATCGCGGGTGCCGCCGCTGAGGGACATCAATGGCCACGAGAACGCACACCAGTAAAACTGCCAAGTTATAGGCAGACCAAATCATATTAATCAGAAGGCTATCGGGGTTGACAATCGTATCCTGCAAGAAAGAACTGCGCCAGATCAGGCCAACAATCGAGAGTATGGCAATGAGGACGAGGGGGCGAATCAATGGCCAGTTGATATTGATGTGGTGAGGATCAACGATACCTTTGGGCGTTACTTTGAAGGGCTTACCCTTGGGACTAATAAATGTCCGTATCACTGTGATTGCCATCGGCAGGGCAATAATCGTTTCGTAAACATCTGACCAAAAGGCAGAGCGGCGGCCTTCGGTAAGCCACGAAAAGGCCATCACATTGCCAAGGTAGTAGGGTAGGTAAAAGTAGAGGATCTCGTTAATGGTTGCCCGCAGCGGCGCAAGACCAAAGAGCAAAAAGGCCAAGGGAGCCAAGAGAAAAATGACGCGGGGAATGGAGAGCAGCCAATAGAGCACACCCAAGCTATGGTAAAAACGCTGCAACAAGTTCAGGTTGGGAATCGTCAAGAAATTGGACTTCAAAAAGAGCATCTGCAACGTCCCCTGCCCCCAGCGCAGCCGTTGGTTGATGTAGGCACCGATTGTTTCTGGAGACATGCCAGCAGAGAGGGCTTCGTTGAGGTACTTCACTCGATAGCCGCGCCCTTGGAGGTACATGGAGGTCAAGTAATCTTCGGTAATGCTGTCGGTGGGAATGCCGCCAATTTCATCGAGGGCACTACGGCGAATGACAAAGCACGTCCCACAGCAGATAACGGCATCAAAAAAGTCGCGACTAGGTTGAATAAACCGAAAAAAGAGCGTTTGCTCATTGTTGAGGATGCCTTCAAGACCGAGATTCACCGTTATTGGATCCTCGTTGAAAAAGTGTTGCGGTGTCTGCACCATCGCCGTGTTCGGGTCTTGGAAAAAGCCGACGGTACGGGTAAGGAAGTTGCGGCTGGGCACAAAATCCGCATCAAAGACTGCAATTAACTCGCCCCTGAGCGTAGGTAAAGCATGGTTAATGTTGCCGGCTTTGGCATGGCGGTTGTCGGGGCGATCGCGATATTCACAGCCGAGTTCTGCGGCAAGGGCACGCACCGCCGGACGACGGGTATCATCGAGCAGGTAAATACGCTTGTGGGGATAGTCCATGGCTTGGCAGGCAATGACTGAGCGGCGCAGAATCTCGACATCTTCGTTGTAGGTGGGCAAGATCACATCCACCCAAGGCAAATACTCACCGCGAATTACAGCTTGACTCAGGCGATCGGCCTCAGGGCTACGGTTTTTGGAAAAGATACACAGGGCAAAGAAGCAAATGGTGTTCGTCAGGGTCAGCAGTTCAGCAATGAATAAAAGAATCGAAATCGTGCCATTGAGGGGATCATCCAAGTTGAGGCTGTTAAAAAAACGCCAGAGAATGTACCGCAACGCCAACAGGGTCAACCCCAAACTGACAATGAGGCGTGACCAGAAATTGGGCTTGGGGGAAATCTCTTTCAGAAAAAACGTAATAGCAATCCAGACCAGTGTGGGCAATAGGAGTGCTTGTAGCGTTGTTCCCTCAGCCCGCAGCAGTGCCTTGCCAGCATACCAACAGCCCACCAAGTTGGGGAAAAGATTGCGCCAGTCCAGTTGAGCCACCACTACGGCAAGGAACGTAGCATACCCCAACAGCAAGAACCAAGCATCGGTGGCGGTTCGTTTGAAGGTAAGGAGGGCAACAGGGAGATGTTTTCGGGCAAGGGGCGAGATTTTTTTTGTAATCACACTCGTCATTTTTGATACGCAGGGAAACACACTAAAGCTCAAATATCGCTTGAGGAATACTCAAAACAGGAATTTAGGCAACAAAAACCAAGGCAGAAATCTTTGAAGAGTTTCTAATTTTTTGAAGGGCTTTTTAAGGATTTTTAGGAATTGGATCAAATCTAGAACTTCTCTACTGGAATCAACCAACAGAGGAGTATTTTTGAGCTTAAGAAAAAACTAATTTCGGGTCTTAGCCCCTCGAAAAACTTGCCTTTTAGTCTCCAAGGATAGTAGGCAGATCAGCAAAGAAAAAGAGCCTTGCTGTTTTACTTGCAGACAATTGTTTTTTGCCATAGGATATCTCTATTGAGCAAGAAACCTATTCTTTAGTTTAGCTGAAAGCCCGGAAAGAATAAAAGTGATACGTGATACGTAGAGCTGACGTTTGTCCCAAAGACTAAGGACAGAAAGAATTCTTGCCCATTAAGTCAGGAGGATAGCCAGAAATGCTGCCCAGCCCAACAGCAAGAGCCAAATACCAACAACACCCGGACTTTTTTGAGTCGCAAGGGCCTACCGGCTTTCGGCAAGGGGATGCAGGCGAAAGACACTTTGAATCATTGCCCAAGCGGTCTTAATTTCAGGAACACGAATTTCATCCCATTGCCCCGGTTGGCAGTAGAGGTAGGGGATCAAGCGACGTTGTTCTGCCAAGGATAAGTCCACAAAGCGAATCCGCATTTCAACGGGTTGACTACTCCCCCCCTGCTGAAGCTGCATCAAGCGTTCTTGATCGTGCCAGCGTAGCTCCGCTGAAATCCATAGATCTGCGAGTTCACTGGGGGGCAAGAGGCGAAATTGGGCACTGTAGGTTCGCAATCCCTGCGGCGAAGGATGGTTTTCCCGACAGGTATCACAGCGGCGGATTTGCAAGCGGGCACCCTCTTCAGAAATATCCACAGTTTGCCCGATATAGCGATCGCCCCCAACGATGAGTTCACAGGGTTCAGCCCGCAGAAAGCGAGTAAAACGGCGCTGGGGGACATCAATGGCCACCAGCATACAGACCAATAGCAGCGACAAGTTATAGATTGACCAGACGACATTCACCGCCAAGCTATCGGGGTTGACAATTGTATCTTGGAGAGGGGAACTACGCCAGATCAGGCCGACAATCGTCAAAATGGCAATAATCATCAGGGGGCGAATCAGGGGCCAGTTGATATTGATGCGATGGGGATCCACGATACCTTTGGGGGTGACTTTGAAGGTTTTGCCCTTAGGACGAATGAGCGTGCGGATGACGGTAATGGCCATCGGAAAGGCGATGATGGTTTCATAGACATCGGACCAAAAAGCAGAGCGGCGACCCTCTGTCAGCCATGAGAACGCCATGATATTCCCCAAGTAGTAAGGAAAGTAAAAGTAAAGAATCTCGTTGACTGTGGCGCGCAAAGGGGCAATACCAAAGAGCAAGAAGGCCAAGGGAGCCAAAAGAAAGATCACCCGTGGAATGGAAAGCAGCCAGTAGATGATACTCAGGGAATGGGAGAGGCGCTGCGTCAGCCACAGATTGGGCGCTGTGAAGAAATTCCCCCCCAGAAAGAGCATTTGCAGTGTGCCCTGCCCCCAGCGCAGCCGTTGGTTAATGTAGGCACTAATGGTCTCCGGCGACATGCCAGCGGCCAAGGCTTCATTGAGGTATTTGACGCGATAGCCAAGGCTTTGCAGCTTAATGGTTGTCATGTAGTCTTCGGTGATACTGTCTGTGGGAATGCCACCAATTTCATCGAGGGCACTACGACGAATCACAAAACAGGTGCCACAGCAGACAACGGAGTCCCAGTAGTCACGGCAGGGTTGAATAAAGCGAAAGAAAAGCGTTTGCTCATTGTTGAGGATGCCCTCTAGTCCTAGATTGACGGCGATGGGGTCTTCATTGAAAAAATGCTGCGGCGTCTGCACCATTGCCGTCTTGGGATCTTGGAAAAAGCCAACGGTGCGGGTGAGGAAGTTGCGCGTGGGCACGAAGTCGGCATCAAAGACGGTAATCAACTCCCCGGTGAGGGTGGGAAGCGCGTGGTTAATATTGCCCGCTTTAGCATGGCGGTTGTCGGGGCGATCGCGATACTCACAGCCGAGTTCTGCTGCCAAGGCACGCACTGCTGGCCGACGGGTATCATCGAGCAGGTAAACCCGCTTGTGGGGGTAGTCCATGGCTTGGCAGGCAATCACCGAACGCCGCAAAATATCTACCCCTTCGTTGTAGGTCGGTAAGATCACATCCACCCAAGGCAGATACTCACTGCGAATCACTGCTTGACTGAGGCGATCGGCTTCGGGTGTGCGGTCAATGGAGAAAATACAGTGAAAGAAAAAGGCCACGCTATTGAGAACCGTCAGCAGTTCCGCCAAAAAGAGGACGATGGAGATCGTGCCATTAAGGGGATCATCGAGATTCAAGCTGCCAAAAAAGCGCCACAGTTCATAGCGAATCCCTAGGAGGGCAATGCCGACACTAACGATGAGCCGTGACCAAAAAGTGGGTTTGGGGGAGAGTTCCTTGAGTAAAAACGTGATCGCTAGCCAAACAAAGGCGGGCAGTAGCAGTGCTTCAAGGGTTGTCCCTTGGGGGCGCATGATGGCTTGTCCCCCATGCCAAAAACCCACCAAATTGGGCAATAGATCCCGCCAGTCCACTTGCCAAAGCAACACCCCTAGGAGGGCGAGAATACCTAGGAGGACAAGCCAACCATCGGTTTGCAACAACTTGCGACCCATGATTTTAGGTTCCAAAAACCACTTCGACGCTTTGGCCGACGCCACAGAAACGCTCGGCGCTTAAGTCCTCGGGTAGGTTGTTCAGTTGAACGTCAACCGCCAGTTCGTTGCGAACAAGATCGGGAGGGGGCACGGCCACGTTTTCCCCCACTTCGACTTTACCTGGCCCACCACGAATGGCGCGGACAATGCCCTTTAGCCGGCGATCGCTCCCATCCAGTAAACGCACGGTAGCCTCCTGTCCGATCCGCAGGCGCGGATTATCTCGCTCCGCCACCAATGCCGTTGCCCAGACATCATTACAATCTAGAACCTTAACGATTGGATCGCCGGCAGTGAGCGGAATGCCTAAATCCCCCGTTTTGTGGATCACAGACCAAACGACTGCAGTCGTCGGTGCTTTCACTGGGGCAACTCGTTGCAGGGAGAGTTGCTGTTTGATATTGGCAATTTCACGGCGTAGCTCCCCAATGGTGGTGGCCACTGCCAAAAGTTCAACATCAATGTCAACGAGTTCAAGTTGTAAATCAATCAGGCGGATTTGGGGAAAGCTAAATGTGCGCGAAGCATCCAGTTGTAGTCCTTGGCGAGCCGCTTGTAGGGCAGTTCGTTGACGGCGTAGTTCGGCTTGTTTACTCTCAACAAATTTCGCCGCTTGCTTGGCACGGGAAACCGCTTCATCGGCTAATTGGCGCGCCACAGCTCCTGTTTCCACTAAGCTGGTGTAGCGATCGGCCTCAATGCGGGCAATGGCAAGGGCTTCCTGGGCTTGGCGGAGTTCCCCTAGGGTGCGCTGCACTGCTTCTTGGGCAAAGCGAATTTCGAGAGCTTGCTGACTCTGTTGATAGCGATCGAGCTGGTTGATGAGAGCCATGCGGCTATTGCGTTTCTGTTGGAGTCCCTGCTGCTGCGAAAGGGCAACATTGAGTCGAGTTTCCAGATTTTGGCGATCGGTTTCCAGTTGGGGATTGCGATCGTTGCGGATGGTACCAATTTCCGTGCCTGCACTCAGGAGTTCGCCGGGGCGCAGTGGTTCTAGGGTTAAGGTACCGGGAATCGTCGCATAGAGGGTAATGACTGTGCCATTGAGATAGCCTACCCGACTGACCACATTCCGCTGTCGCCACCAGAGGAGATAGACAGCTAAGCCAATGAGCGTCACCCCTAGGCCAATCCGAACCACCCGAAAAATGCGGCGCCGTGTCTCAGTTTGTGGGGGTTTGTTCGCAACTGCACTCGAAGATGAGGTATTCATATTTTTTGTCTCCACTCCCCCGCCTCAGCAATGTACGCCGCGGGAAGTCCGTGTTCCTCTGCCCCCTTGAGGATTGTCTCGAGATAATCGCCTGCCGGCAACAGGGTCTGATCAATGAAATCCTCCCCTGCCCCATAGGCCAAGGCTGTCATGGTCTGCCCTGTGGACGCGATGACTTTGACAAATGCATGGCGGTAGTGTCCGCCCCTTCATCATAATAATCTAGTCGTTCAATCTCTGCTGCCGTACAGGAGTAAATGCCCCCCCAGACGGAATGGTTAGGATGGGGGACGAGATTAGCTTTGCCAGTGCCATCCTCACTGCGTTTGTTAAAGACAAGACGATAGCTGCATAGTTGAGCAATTGCCGCCTCCGGCACCCTACCTAAGCGACGTTTTTTTGGGGCAGTACAGAGGTTGCTGCCGTAGGCAAAGTACCTAAGAAAGTGCCTAATCGTACTCACCCTATTCTGCTTGCTTATTGAGACTTATTGAGAGGTCAAGTGTATTTTACTTTGAGCCAGAGAAGGGTTAGTGGAGTAGTGCAGTTGCCGATAGGCTTCCATCAGGGCGATCGCCACCGAGGCCGAAAGGTTCAAACTGCGCACCGCCGGCTGCCACATGGGAATTTTTAAGAAGGCATCACAGGTGGCCAAGACATCGGCGGGGATGCCATCGGGTTCACTGCCAAAGACCAGCCAATCGCTCTCAGCAAAGCTAAAGTCCCAGTAAATCTGCTGTGCCGAAGGTTCAAAGGCAACAAGGCGTCCGCCGCTATGGGTGGTTTTTAGAAATGTCGGCCAGTCAGGGTGGCAGTACAGAGTGACATACGGCCAATAATCCAGACCTGCCCGCTTGAGGTAGCGATCGCTCAGCTCAAACCCCAAGGGTTCAATCAGATGCAGGGGGGTCTGGGTGGCAGCACAGGTACGGGCAATATTACCTGTATTGGGGGGAATCTGGGGATGGACAAGTACCACAGCAGGCATCGTCTTGGTTTTGGAGGCATCAACAGGAGACTTAATCAGTGGTCGATCGAGCACTAGGGGTTAAGCCCCGCCGTCCCTCTTCGCGGGCATAGGTCAAAAAGCGCTGGAGATGTTCCAAGTGCTCTGAAGGAGGCAGTGTTGCCAATTGGGCGATCGCCTGAGCCAAGGGCAAGTCACGGCGATAGAGAATCCGAAAGGCTTCCTTGAGGTCTCGCATTTCTGCCTCTGTCACCCCTGCCCGCCGCAGTCCCACCTGATTCAGTGCCCGAACCCGTGCCGGGTGACCTTCCACCAGCATATAGGGAGGTACATCGCGATCCACCCGTGCCATTGCCCCCACCATCGCCAAGCGACCAATGTGCACAAACTGGTGAATGCCCACCATACCGCCAATGCGGGCTTTCGACTCAATGCAAACATGACCAGCGATCGAAGCGGCATTCGTAATGACCACCTGATCCTCAATCACACAATCATGAGCCACATGGACATAGGCCAGCAGTAGATTATGGTTACCAATGATCGTCGCATCCCCTTCACCATTGGCGCGGTTAATTGTCACAAACTCGCGAATCGTGTTGTAATCACCAATGCGTAGGGCACTGTTGGCACCCGTATATTTTTGATCCTGAGAGGCCGTACCGATAATTGCTCCCGAAAAGATGCGATTGCCGACCCCCACTTCCGTTGGCCCTTCAATAATCACATGGGCGCCAATTTCCGTATGGGCACCGACGCGCACGTGTTCGCCAATCACGGCATAGGGGCCGACCCGAACTGTGGGATGCAGTTCAGCACTGGGGTGAATGACAGCAGTGGGATGGATGAGCGTTTGCATCATCGCTTGTCACTAGTCCACCAGCGAGAACATCATCTCGCCCTCACAGACCAATTGGCCATTCACCTCAGCCCGTCCTTGCATTTTGCCAATACGCTGCTGTTTAACGACGAGAAGTTCCGCCCGCAGGATCAACTGATCCCCCGGCACCACGGGACGGCGAAAGCGTACTTTATCAATGCCCGCAAAGACAGAGAGCTTATCCTTTGCCCAATTCATTTGCATTAGGACAACGCCTCCCACTTGGGCAAGGGCTTCAACAATGAGCACCCCCGGCATAATCGGACGGCCGGGAAAATGCCCCTGAAAAAAGGGTTCGTTGATGGTCACGTTTTTTAGCCCCACGGCATACTTTTCTGGCACGTAGTCAATGATGCGATCCACCAGCAGAAAGGGATAGCGATGGGGAAGCAATTGTTGGAGATCAGTCACCGTCAGCACAGAAGTGGGTGGGCAGTCAGTCAACGTTGGCATAGGAGTCGGGGTCAGCTTCACATCAAAGATATACACAAAATCATAGGGGAGAATGGTTGCTGACTAAACCATCTGTCGCGCGATCGCCCGTGCCAATTGGGTATGCAGATGATGGCTCGCCCGGTAGGCCACATAATGTGCGATGGGCGGTGTCCCGAGGAGGGCTAAATCTCCCCAAAAATCCAGTAACTTGTGGCGAACAGGTTCATCGGCAAAGCGTAACGGCGGGTTGACCCAACCACTGGCACTGCACACAAGGGCATTCTCTAAACTTCCCCCCTGAATCAGGCCTTGGCTGCGCAAATACTCCACTTGTTCGGCAAAACCAAAGGTGCGAGCAGGGGCAACGGCTAGCGCCAGTTCTGAAGGGGTAAAGCTACACCACTGACGCCCAATGGCCGCGTAAGGGAAGTCAATGCCATAGCTCAAGCGCAACTCAGGAGCAGGAATGGCACTGACAAAGGCTTCCCCTTGATAAACAGTAACGGGTTCCGCCAAAGAGACGACGGAGCGGGGAGCCTCCTGAGCCACCACCCCCACTGCTTGAATGCCCTCTAACCAAGGTTGCGCCGAGCCATCGAGCACTGGTACCTCAGCCCCTCTCATCTCAATCGTGACATTATCTATGCCGGCGATCGCCAGTGCCGCCAAGAGATGTTCAACCGTGCGCACACTGGCACCATTGGCCACCAACTCCGTAGCCAACTGAGTGGATTTCACAGCCTCAATCTGAGCAGGAATCACGGGGTGTCCCTCAAGGTCAAGGCGCACAAACTGTCGCCCCGTGTTGGCGGGTGCTGGCCGTAGAGTCACCTCAACCCATTGCCCGGAATGCAAGCCCAGCCCCGACCACTGGGAAGCTCCGCCAAGGGTCTGTTGCATCGTTGCCACTAAGGCTGTTGGTGCGGAGGCTGTTGTCATCCGTCTTTCTCCTAAAAGCGCTCGCCAATGCCAAAGCTAAAGGCACTGCCCCCTTCATTGTTCCAGCCAAAGTCAATGCGGATATTGCCTAAGGGGGTATTGACCCGCAGGCCGCCGCCATAGCCTAGCCCCTCGCCGGGTTTACCGCGCACAATCCCTGGCTGGCCGGGCACACTGCGTTGGGTACCGAGCAAACTGGCCCCATCGACAAAGAGTGCGCCACCAACAATGTTGAAAATTGGGAAGCGGTACTCTATTGTCCCTTGCACAAAGGCACGTCCGGAGCCGATCGCCCCCTCTTCCCAACCGCGCACCGAGTTAGCACCCCCAATCGTAAAGGATTCATAGGGGGGCAAATCGCCAAAAATGTTGCCCGCTTGGATATTAAAGGCAAAGGTTTGCGGCCCCTCAATGCGCAGAAACTTCACTGGGATATAGAAGCTATAACTGCCCCGCACCCGGTTCATTAAGATATTCCCGGCACCAATAGGAATGGATTGATCCACACCTAGGCGAATCACTTGGCCACTCGTCGGCCGCAGGGGATCATTGCGCAAGTCCCGCAGGATTGCTGCTTGCACGGTAAAGAGGTCATTGTAGCCCCGACAGACCCCATTGTCTGGGAAGGTTAAACAATTGCCCAGAAAATCGGTTGCTACGCGGTCAAAGGAGGCATCCGTGGAGGTGACCCGCTGATATTGCAGACCAAGGGAACCGGTCCAAGCGGTGCGAATCAAATCCCGATCTTTGGTAAAGGGGCGCGTAAAGAAGACGGCACCCCCCAAGCGGTTAATACGGGGTAAATCGCCATTGGCTAGGGGCACATTGATGGGGCCATTGCTGAATGTAAACGGCACAGTTAAGCGGTTAAAGGCACTCACGGTGTAGGAGGTGCGATAGGGATCCCCCTTAATCCAAGGGTCGGTAAAGTTAATGTCAAAGAGAAATTCCCCTTCAGTCCCCCCTTGGGCTTCCACACCAAATTTCCAGTTGCGACCAAAAAGGTTATTTTGCTGGAAGGCAACGGTGCCAAATAGACCTGAGGCAGAACTATACCCCGCCCCAGCAGAAATACTGCCCGTATTGCGCTCTTTGATATTCAGAATCAGGTTAACTTTACGGGGATCTTGACCGGGTTCAAGGGCAACTTGCACATCCTCAAACAACCCCAGTTCAAAGAGGCGTCGCAAATCCGCTTGCACTGTCTTTTGGTTAAGAACCACGCCGGGTTGGGTGTCCATTTCACGGCTAATGACAAAGTCGCGGGTACGCTGTTTCGTTGGTTCTCCTTCTTTGTTGAGGAAGCGATAGGTGACCTGTTCAACCACTCCCTCAGCCACCTGCAATGTGACAACGCCGTCGGGATCGATTTGAGGTGTGCCGACCACTTGCCCCAAAATGTAGCCATTGTCCTTGTAGAACGTGTTGATTTTCTCAATGCCGGACTGTAGCTCCCTCAGGTTTAGAATGCGGCCAATTTGCGGGGCAAAAATCTCATTGACTTTTTCTTGGGTAAGCACTTGGTTACCAGCGACTTGCACGGCTCGCAGCACAGGGTAGGGGCGCACGACAAAGGTAATCCGCACCCCGAGGGGGGTATCGCTGGGCACAGCATTGACATCAGCAAAAAAGCCCGTGGCAAAGATGGCATTGGTATCCTGTTGTAGTTGGGTGCGGGTAGTGGTACTGCCGGGTCGAGTGCTAATGACCTGATAAACCAATTGCTCCAGTTCAGGAGTGGCGCCTTCAACCACCACTTCGGCAATCAACACTTGGGGTTCATCAGCAGGGGGCTGACTCACCGGCGGGGGGGTGGGGGGTGCCGCTGGGGGGCTTTCAGGCACAGGCTTTGCCGATGGTGGTGTTGGGGATGCTGGAGTTTCGGCTGGTTGGTTTTCAGGAGGCGTGGGGGCTTCTTGGCTACGGCTGGGACTCAAAGGACCGAGGGCGATCGCTACGGTTGCCATTGCCACTGCTACCGTTTTCAAGGCAGCCCCCATTGGCTGCATTCGCACTGGCGAAAAAAGTTGGTTATTCACTGCTCACACCTAAAAAACAAATCGCGTCAATACAGCCAAACCCATTGGCATTGATATAACAGTAGGTTAACGACTCAAAAGCGGCAATAAAAGTGCCCCTCTCTGTGCCTTTCCAACATTAGCCGTAATAGGCGGGTTCATTCCCCGGTTTCCATTTGATATTACAGCCGAGACTTGGTTTTTGATCTTCGCTGGGGGTTTGACCGGCTAAGACGGCATCAATGGCAGCCCGCAAGTCTTTCCCAGTCACCGGTAAGCCATTCTGGGGACGGCTGTCATCGAGTTGTCCGCGATAGACAAGCTTGCGATCGCCATCAAAGAGGAAGAAGTCCGGTGTACAGGCTGCCGTGTAGGCCTTGGCCGTTTCTTGGCTCTCGTCGTAACAAAGCGGAAATGTAAACCCTAGTTCGATGGCCATCGCCTTCAGGGACTCTGGGGCATCATCGGGATAGTTGGCGGCGTCATTGGCACTCATGGCAACAATCCCTAAGCCTGTGTCTTTGTAGTCGCGCCCTAGCTTCGCCAGTTCCTCTTGGACGTGTTTCACATAGGGACAGTGGCGACAAATAAACATCACCAGTAGGGCTTTCTTGTCGGCAAAGCTACTGAGGGAAATCGTTTGCCCACTCACCACATCGGGCAGTTGAAAATCGGGAGCAACAGTACCAAGAGCAAGCATCGTGGACTCTGTCCGCGCCATAAAACCTCCTGAGAACGCTGGCAAGAGTGTTACAAATAGTAATATCGTCCCTAGTGTACTCTGTTGCGATCGTTCCTCAAAGTGGTGAGATGAGATGATGTGCTGTGCTAACGAATGCAAAAAGCAGCAAGATCACTGCTGCTTAGGGATTATAAGCTTTGATTTTTGAGCACAGAGGAAAATGGCTTTAGCCAATATAACTTTGACGGGAGACGTGCTTCTCGAAGTTGGCTTGGGTTTGATGGAGAAGTTGCTCGCGGCTGTCGCCCGTGTGTTTCAGCGCAGGCACCAAATTGCGCGCCTGAAGTGCCATGTGCAGTTGCAAATGGGCAACGTATTCGCTAAGGTCTTCACGGAGTAACGGATGACTTTGATGCACAGACACAGTGTTCTCCTTCAACTGATGGTTCAGTAGGCGTTGCATAGATCCTGTTAATTCCCAAAAATGGTCATGTCAGGAATGGTGCATTCAAACTGTTCGGCAGGGTGGGTCATGCAGTGCGCCACTTGACCCTTTTAGAGGTTAACATTTCTCAGGGAGTGTGCTGCGATTTGCAATCAACTGTAATGTTTTGCCAATACTTGACGATTCAGGGGGCAGGAAATGCGGTTACTCATTGCCAATGATGATGGGGTCTTTGCCCCCGGTATTCGGGCGTTGGCAGACACGCTGGCGATCGCTGGTCATGAAGTCGTGGTCGTGTGTCCGGATCGCGAACGCTCCGCTACAGGGCATAGCCTCACTGTTTTTGATCCGATTCGCGCCGAAGTCGTTGGCGATCGCTTTCACCCCAGTATTAAGGCGTGGGCTTGCTCCGGTACCCCCTCCGACTGTGTCAAACTCGCCCTTGGTGCCCTCCTAGAGGAACCTCCCGATTTTGTTGTTTCTGGGATTAACCAAGGCTCCAACCTCGGCACAGATATTCTCTACTCCGGCACGGTGTCTGCTGCGATGGAGGGGGTGATTGAGGGAATTCCTAGTATTGCCATTAGCCTCACCAGTTTCACAGTTCATGACTTTCAGCCGGCCGCTGACTTTGCCAGTCGTCTCCTCAAAGCGCTGGAAACCGCCCCCCTTCCCCCAAAGATGCTCCTCAATGTGAATGTACCTGCCCTGCCTGCCAGTGAAATTGCTGGCGTTGTCATTACACGCCAGGGGATTCGGCGCTACCATGACCTGTTCCAGAAGCGCATTGACCCTCGCGGCAAAACTTACTACTGGCTCGCCGGTGAAGTGGTTGAAGAATATCCCCAAGACCCCAATCAAGCACCCACGGATGTGGAAGCGATCGCCCAAAATCTGATTAGTATTACGCCGCTGACCTTTGATCTCACCTACGGCCAAGGGGTTCAGAGTTTAACTGAGTGGCTGCGCCAACCCACTGTACAGCCCCTATTCAATCTCTAGGATCACGGGTGCATGGTCACTGGGCTTGGGTAAGCGCCGCGGGGCAATATCAATGTGACAGTTGCAGGCCCGGGCTTTGACAGCGGGAGTAATGTAGAGGTGATCAATACGCCAGCCATGATTGCGACGAAAGGCACCCGCCCGATAATCCCACCAAGAGTAGTGCCCCGGCGCCTCAGTAAAATGGCGAAAGGCATCGTGGAAGCCAAGGTCACGAATGGCCGCTAAAAGGTTGCGTTCGGCATCGGTGGCTCCCACTTTTGTGGCGCGATCGCTGGCATCAAACAGGTCTTTATCCTCAGGGGCAATATTAAAATCACCACAGAGAATCACTTCCCCTTGGGCAGTGAGCTGATCGAGATAGACATGGAGGATTTTTAACCAGTGCAGCTTGTAGTGGTATTTCTCACTGTCGTACGCTCCGCCATTGGGAATATAGACATTCACCAAGATCACATCAGGGGCTAATTGGGCGCGAATCAGCCGTTTTTGCGTATCCAAGTCACTGTGGGCAGGCAACTGCGGTGCAAAGCCAGCTTCTACCCCCACAAGGGGCTGACGGCTGAGAATGGCTACCCCGTTATAGGCCTTTTGACCACTACAATAAACATGATACCCACGAACCAGAAAGGGCTGACGCGGGAACTCAGCATCAGTAACTTTGGTCTCCTGAAGACAGAGATAGTCCACCCCAGTGCTATCCAACCATTGGCACACATGGTCAAGGCGGGTGCGAATTGAGTTGACGTTCCAAGTAGCAATTTTTGGCATCGGTTGATTTCAGTCAAAGTGATTTGCCCAAACCGTTATCGGGGGCAGCATCGGCACATACTGTAGAAAGTATAGTTGGGGAGTGGCAGCAGTACCCGAAATATGGCTGGGTATGTTTTGGTCTTGGCCGTGATTATTCTTGGGGGCGCGATCGCGACAGTGGGCGATCGCCTTGGCTCAAAAGTGGGCAAAGCCCGATTGAGTTGGTTTAATTTGCGGCCTCGACAGACAGCTGTCCTGATTACTATTCTCACAGGCAGCTTAATTTCTGCCTCAACCCTCGCCATCCTCTTTGCCCTCAGTCGGGAGTTGCGCGATGGCGTGCTGCGCATTGGTGCGATCCGTCGTCAACAAGCGGCTGCTGAACAAGAACTCGCGGAAACCCGTGCCCAAAAGGATGAAATTGAAGCGGAACTCGCACAGTCCCAAATTGAACTGGCCAACATTCGCCAACGCCTCAGTCAAACCAACCAAGTCCTAGAGCAGGCCGTCAATCGTCAAACCCTCACGGAAGCAGAACTCAAGCAACTCCAAGACCGCTACACCCAAGCCCAAAAAGACCTCGAAAACTTTGAAGCCCAAGGGGCACGCCTGCGGCAAGAAATTCAGCGTTTGCAACGGGAGCGACAAGCCATCCAAGGCCGCCTCGAGGATGTGGCTGGCCAAAAAGCAGCCCTAGAAACCGCCATTCGCACGGCTCAACAGCGCCTTGCCGAAGTTGAAGGTCAAAAGGATCGTCTCCAAGCAGAGATTGATCGCATTCAGGATCAACTGGCCGTTGCCAATCGGCAGCAGCAGGTGTTACGCAATCAACAGCGCAGTCTTCAGCAGGAAATTGCTGCCCTTGAGGCCAGTCGCCAACGCCTTGAGGAAAATGTGAGCATCCTGTTGTTGGGACTACGGCGGGGGACGATCGCCATTCGCACGGGGCAAGTCTTGGCATCTGCTGTGATTCAAAATGTCAAGGAGCCGGCTCAGGCCACCCAAGTTATTGAAGAACTCCTGCGGGAAGCACGTCGCAATGCCATTGTTCTCAACAATCCTCAAAATCTAAAACCGACGGATCAGGTGATTCAAATTACCACCGAAGACGTGAATCGCCTGCGCAGCCAAATTAGTGATGGCCAACCCTATGTGGTGCGGATTTTAGCGGCAGCTAATTATCTACAGGGGGAAAGCAACATTCTTGTGGTGCCCCAAGTGGCGCGCAATCAAGAAGTTTTCCGCGAGGGTGAGAATCTGGCCACCATCTCCTTGGATCCCAGCCAGATGACCGATGAGCAAATTTTGCAACGCTTGGATCAGTTGTTTACGATCAGTAATCAGCGGGCGATCGCCTCCGGTGTCCTCCCTGATCCTGTGACTGGCAGTGTTGGCTCCTTTCGCCAAATTGAACTAGTGAAATTTGTCTTAGATCTTAAAGATCACCAAGGAACAATTGATATTAGTGCCGTCACACCCACTCCCGTTTATACGGCTGGTCCTTTGACCCTTTCCCTCGTCGCCCGCCAAAATCAGCGAGTGATCCTCCGCAGTGGCTAGGCACTACCCCTATTTCTCCCTGCTTGGGATGGAAAACTCAAACCGCAGGCTAGGATAGAGGAGATTTTTCTCCTTTCACCATGTAAGGGGTATCCCCATGAAGCGACTGGTTTCGATTGGTTTTTTGGTGTTTATTCCTCTCTCCATCGCTGCTGAGAAATTGGAATGGGGGGCACTTGCGGTCTTTATCTTGGCTGCTCTCGCCATTGTGCCTTTAGCGATTTGGTTGAGCACAGCAACAGAGGAGGTAGCCCTTGCCACTGGACCCACCATTGGGGGTCTCTTGAATGCCCTTTTTGGCAATGCAACAGAACTCATTATTGCCATTGTGGCGCTGCAAGCGGGTTTAGTGGATATTGTCAAAGCCAGTATTACGGGAACCCTGATGGCAAACCTTTTGCTAGTGATGGGGTTATCCATGCTGTTAGGGGGCATTCGCTACAAGGAGCAATCCTTTGCCCCAGTGGTGGCGCGGGTGAATGCTTCCTCGATGACAGTGGCGATCGCTGCCATTCTTTTACCGGCGATGGTGATTTACACTTCCAATAGTGTGCCGCAAGCAGCTATTTCCAAAATGTCAGTCGTGGCCGCGATCATTTTGATTCTGGTCTATGGGCTAACGTTACTCTTTTCTTTGAAAACCCACAGCTATCTTTACGACGTCAGTCAGGTGGAGCTAGCGGACGAAGAGGGACACCACGAAAAGCCCAACTTGCCCCTGTGGATCACGGTGCTGATGATAGCCACACTTGGGGTGGCCTTTGAATCAGAAATTTTTGTCGGTGCCGTTGAGGCAGCAACGGAGGGGCTGGGTCTGACACCCCTTTTTACTGGAGTCATCCTCTTGCCATTGGTGGGGGGAGCAGCAGAGTATGTGACCGCTGTGGGGGTTGCCCTGAAAAACAACATGGATTTGTCGGTGTCTATTGCCCTTGGTTCCTCGCTCTTGGTGGCGCTCTTGGTGGCACCGGTGCTGGTGCTTATTGGCCAGTTGATTGGTCAACCCATGGATCTAAACTTTAGTCTATTTGAGGTGGTGACCGTCATTATTGCTGTGGTCATTGCCAATGTGATTAGTCTCGATGGCCGCTCGAACTGGCTAGAGGGGGCACTGCTGTTGGCGACCTACGGGATTTTGGGCACGGCCTTTTTCTTCCACACTTAGGCGAGTCGCTGAATTTGCAGTTGGTAGGTCATCGTTGAGGTGACTCCTTGACCCCGCAGTGTCCCTTGAATTGGGGCTGTATCTGCTGCCTCTGCTGCGGCCACAAGGGCAATGTGGCGATCGCTCACTGCTAAGCCATGGGTCGGGTCATAACCCCGCCAGCCAGCTCCCGGTAAATACACTTCAACCCACGCATGGAGATGTCGTTCAGGATTATCCAAGTCTCCTTCCTGATAGCCACTGACAAACCGTGCTGCTAAACCCACAGCCCGACAGGCATGGATAAACAACACCGCCGTATCCCGACAGGAACCCATTTGGTTAGCCCAAGTCACACAGGGAGGCCAAGGGGCACCAGTTTCGCGAATCTGGTGCTGACAGGTTCGGTAAATTTTGTTATTGAGATCACTGAGAAATGTGAGGACACTGCCATCGCCCTTGGCTAACGTTGTCCACGCCAGTTCATAGGCCACAGGATCCACTGGCGCCGAGAGATAGGGATGCAAACTGGTCGCTAGCCGCTGCGGATAGTTAAAAGGGAGTGTGGTTGCCCACGAGTCAAGCAAATAGTTAAAGGGATTGTCACAATAGGTTTCTACTTCAGACGTGACTTGAATCATCAGGGAGGTGGTGGGCTGTGGTGACCACCAGTAGCGCTGAATGTGATTGCCATAGACATCGAGAACCGTACTTTGGCCTTGGGGTGTCGGTAAAATCTGTATGGAGAGCGATCGCAGGCGTTGGTGGCCATCACTGCGCGGGATCAACCGCAGATCGTGGGAAGCAAGGGCAACCGGGTCACTGTAGGTGTAAGTGGTTTGGTGGCAGATGCGGTATTCCATTCTAATGGGTTAAAAAATCAGTATTTCTACGGGTTGACTTTATCATTTCTTGGCAGTAGCTTCATGCTATTCCTCACACTCTTCGCATAGAATTTGGTAACAATTATGATTCCATTCTTGTTTCTTGGAGCAGCGATTGCTGGTTTAGTCGGTATAGAGGCTGCTGCCGACGGCTTGCGCAAACAGAAAGAAGCGAAAGAAAAACGTGAAACCGCTAAAAAACGCTACGAATCTGCTAAAGAATGCTATGAATCTGCCTAAAGTCGCTATCACTCTAAGAAAGCACATGTCAAGTATGCCGAAGATCAAACTGAAACGCTATACAAAGATTTGCGAAAATACATCTTGGAACGTATCTTGGAACGTACAGAAGGTACAGTGAGCGGTTTTTTGAGGCTTACTGAGGAATTGAAACAAAAGTATTCACTCTCTGATCTAGAGCTTGGTGAAGTAATGTTACGTGCTCTGGAGCTTCGGGAGGTAGGATTTGAGGGGCTGAATAAGTACCCGCAAACGGTGGACGCAGATATTAATCCAGAGACAGTTCTCGGAGGCATTTTACTAGGTGGTAGTGCAGGAGGTATAGCCGGTGAATTAGCTGGTGGTTTGCTACTAGGAGGTGTTGTTGGAGGTGCTGTTATTGGTTCTATCCTTGTAGGACTTAGTCTATCAGCAGAAGGAGAAAAAGCTCTCACTGAAGCAGAAAAGAAACTCACCAGAGCAAAAGAATATGTTGCAGAAATAGATGAAAAAATCACCACGATGGCTGCTTACATCAGATACCTAAAAGACGGTGTTCAACGACGGATTCAAGAGCTAGAGTCAGTTCTCAAGAATCTTGATCAGCGTTGTCAGAGAGCGCTCAACGAGTTAGAAGTGGCTATTAAACAAGGGTTCGATATCCAGCGGGAAGAGGATGTTCAGAAGTTTCAGAAAGCATTGCTTTTAGTCAAAGCACTACGAGAGATTATCCGCACACCGCTCCTTGATCGCGACGGCAACTTGAATCCTGAACACACACGATTGCTAGCAGCCTATCGGCAGAGCGCAAGTCTCTCTAGGAGGAGAAAGTGTTTTACAATCAACTTTCGGAAAAAGCTCTCCTCAGTGGAGCAACAGGAGCAACAATCGTTCTCAATTTAGTCCATTCTCTTGTTGAAAGCTACCAGCAGGAAATCACGAACCAAGTTCGAGAGCAGGAAATTACGAAGCAGGTCCAAGAACAAGAGATTACGAAGGGCCAGCAAATCGAGGCACGGAAGCAAGAAAGGCTTGCAGAGATCAACGCGACACAAGAGCTTCTCATCGGCCACCTCAATCCTTCCTTTGAGGAGCGGGCGCAGGCTTTTCAAAAATTCTTTGAGCAGATCGATGGAGCAATTACCCGTGGAGACAATACTCAACTGGCGCTGCTTCTGGATGCTGTGGTCAAATACGCTCAGACAAGTCCCTTTAGCCAGTTAGCTGACTTGGCACAGGTACAGGCCAATTTGAGCAATCCTAACCACGTTTGGGAGTTGTAGCCCTCCACCCAATAAGGAAGCCGCCCGAACGATTGACTGTCCAGGCGGGGTGTGGTGTGAGGAGTGAACGGAAACGTGCGTCTCCGCTATTTCTATTGTAGGGGACAGTTTCCAAATTGCCATAAGTAAATGGCGCAAAAAGATCAAATCCTTTGCACCCCAGCGTCTATTGCCCTCAACAGCAAAAAGAGCCAGAAGCAACTCCTGACTCCTCTAAAATCGGTGTTTGTCAAAAACAGCCTAGCGGGTAGTGGCTGCCATTTTCTCTTCTGCAAGTTCCCTTAGGCTAGGGAATAAAAAGTGATTTTCTTCAACGTACTGCGCACCAAATAAGCCTTTTTCTGCCCAGAAGTAGCGATCGGTGGTGTGCTCATTCCGCTTAACAAGGAGTAAAGCGGGCGGGGTGATCCCCTTGGCCTGAATGAATTTTCGTGCCGCTGTCACAGGTTTATCTTCGCCACTTTCGATGCTATATTGAGGTACGCACTCAAGAATTTTGCGTCCTTCGAGACGCCGCCGGCTCTTCCGCTTCCGTCTTCTGGCCAAGTTGCCTTACCTCCTTTGCCTTAAAAGAACTGTTATTGAGTTTACAAAAGTCGCCCTTTAGTATATCTGGTGTGTCGTAGAATTTCAACTTTCGTTAATTTATCGAAACACGATTTATTGACTGGACAACGATCTCCCCCTTAGGATCAAGGCTTTATTGATCCCAATGCCCCCACTATAGCAAATTGTGCCACTTGAGAAAGTGGTTCTGTGGATTAGCGCCTAAGGCAATGGGCTACCCTAGAGAACAGTGATTCAAGTTGCCAAAAGCCCAGAAAGCCTATGATGATTCAACGCTTGGTTCAGCGGGTTCTTGAAACCCAAGTTTTAACGTCGGCGATTGAGAACCAAATTTCCCAGTTGCTGTGGAAACGGGAATACGACGGTGAAGACATTGCTGCCCTTGGGGAACTGCTCGACGCCTTGGAGGCCAAGAAAATTCAAACCCAACAGTAAGTGCTGCGGTTTATTCTCCAACTCCTGATCCTCGCCCTCAGCTATGGTGCCTTAGCCCTAGGGAGTGTACCGGGGCTGCGCATGAATCGTGCCACGATCGCCCTTGTGAGTGCGGCTCTTTTGATTGCCCTAGGCGTAATTGATCTACCAGCCGCATGGCAAGCCATTGATCCTCAAACCATCGTGTTTCTGCTGAGCATGATGATTGTCAATGCCTATCTAGGCTACAGTGGCTTTTTTCAGCTGGCCATGGTAGGGGTGGTGCGCTTTAGTGGCAGTCCTTTGGGGTTGCTGGTGTTTCTCACTGTGGCTACGGGAATGTTGTCGGCGGTCTTTCTCAACGATACCCTTGCTCTTGTCACGACGCCTTTAACACTGCGCATTACCCATGTCTTGGGTTTGAATCCAGTGCCCTACCTGCTGGCGATCGCTGGTGCAACCAATATTGGCTCAGTGGCCACCCTCAGCGGCAACCCCCAAAATATTCTCGTGGGATCATTTTCAGGGTTAGGTTATCTCCAGTTTGCCCAAGTGATGGTCCCTGTAGCGGTACTAGGTTTAGCTCTTCAAGTGGCTTGGTTGTGGTGGCTCTACCCAGAGGTGCGATCGCGCCAACCCTGCACTCTAGCGACTCTGCAACCGACTCGGATCCAAAAAGGGCTACTTCACAAAACCCTCATTGTCTCCGGGTTAATGTTCTTGGCATTTCTGCTGGGCTTTCCTTTGGCAGAATCTTCCCTATTGGCGGCAGCGGCTTTACTAGTCACCCGTCGTCTCAAGCCAGAGCGGGTTCTTGCTCAGGTGGATTGGTCACTACTGGTTCTTTTTGCAGGTCTGTTTATTCTCACCCGCTGTATTCAAAACTTTGATTTATTAGCTGCTTTACGCCCTTGGGTGAATCAGCCGTTACCTTTGGTGCTGATCACGGCACTGCTGTCGAACTTCATCTCTAATGTGCCCACCGTCTTGCTGTTAGCCCAGTTTATCCCCCAAGAAGCCGATCAACTCTGGTACCTGCTGGCAGCCACGAGTACTCTTGCCGGTAATCTCACGCTCTTTGGCGCTGTAGCCAACTTAATTACCGTTGAGGCCGCTGCTAGCTCCGGACAGCGGTTTTCGTTTTGGCAGCACTTGCGCTTTGGTGCACCGCTCACAGTGTTGACGCTGGCGATCGCCTACGCTTGGATCGTGAGTCAGACCTAGGGGCTAAAGGTTGGAGTTGTTGCTCCAGAGGGACTCTCAAAGTAAGCCACGTCAGACATGATGACAGGCGCATCAGACTCAGGAAGGGACTGCCCTTGACTGAGATAGCCGACACAGCCATTCATCAGGCTATAGACAAAAATCACACCTCCCGCTGAGATGGCCACGAGGCCGCTGGCCAGCAGTAAGGAAAAATCCCGAAGGCGATAGGCACCGTGGAGGAGTCGCACCGACCACAGCACCAATGCCAGTACCAGTAGAAGTAAGATAGCCATATGTAAACTATCTTAACAACTCTCAGGATTTTCCTCATCAATCTTTAGATTCTTCTAATGAATTCTTGCTAGCACAGTGCCCGTGTTCGCTCTATGGTGCAAGTGAGGTTGGCACCATACTGACCCACATGGGTAATTTCAGGCGTGTAGGCCTCTAGTACCCGTCCTGTGCGATCGCACATCGTTAGGACATAGTCACAGTGGGGACACTGGGTGTGACTGACGGAGCCATAGCGTTGGCGAAGGGCTAATTTACCACAGTGAGGACAGTGAATCGTTTGCATTGTAACCATAGTTAAATAATCCTTAAATTCTTTTTGATGTGTACGAACTTGTGATAGAAGGAGTTGCGCAAACTTGCGTTTCAAAATAACAAGACCAAAGAAATAGTATTGCGCAACATTAAGGAAATTTATGAGAGAGGACACTTTTCATTATGGGTGGATTTTCTAGAGATGGCAATGATCCCAATGTTAAAAAATATGCTACTTCAGCGGGGATCAACGAATTCTATAAATGCCCTTAGCGAAACTCTCTTTACTTTCCTGAGTGGTGATTGACCTTTATAACCCTTTCACAAAGATGAAATAGGCTCAAACTAGACAAAACGACTCTAGGAAAGATTACATCCCCTTTACGTCCTCCTTGTTTCAGAAAAGAAAGAGCTATGTCTTACTTGTGCTTTTGTTCAGAGCTGTGAACTCAACGTAATGGTTTGTAAACTCTCATCATTGACAACTGAAGAGTAATAATCTGAAGAAAATATTAAGAAGTTGAGTGTATGGGGGTAGCAAGTGAAGGGGTTCAGCCTTGGTCTTTTAGGTGGATTCTTCCTTGGCCCAATGACATCAGCAGTAGCCCAAGGTTCTCTACAAGTGGTTTATCCGCCGCGAGAGCACACGACTAGTGCACCCCAGATTTTCTTTATTGGTACCGCACCGCCGCAAGTTGTCGTTACCCTCAATGGGCGGGTGGTTGGCGATCGCTCCCCCGCGGGACACTTTGCCCCCAGTATTCCCCTGCAACCCGGATTGAATCGCCTCACCCTCCAAGCAGGGGATCAGCGCCTTGACTTTGCCATTACCCGCACTGTGCCCCAAGTACCGACCACACTACAACCCCTAGAGCCAACGGCCGATTTAGTGCGCCTGCCCAATGAAATTGTTTGCTTTACCGCTGCCGCCCCCCGCGATCGCGCCGTTCAAGTCCAAGTCGGTCAGCGTATTCTGCCCCTAAAACCCCTACCGCTCCAAGTGCAACTGCCCTCTAATCTGGCTGCGCTGATTCAGCAAGCGGATGTGACGACTCCTCAGCCGCCTCTCTACCGCAACTGCCTCCAACTGACCCAAGTGGGCGACTATGGTTCGATTCAGTGGCAATTGGAAACTCAACGCCAAGTAGGTGCGCGCATTCGTGTGGCTGAGCCGACGCAATTACCCGTTGTTGAGGTCACCCGCTCCCTTGGGGGGGTGGCACGCACGGGCCCTAGCACCGATTATTCGCGGCTGACACCACTGCCAGTGGGAACGCGAGCACGGGTACGCGGACAGACGGGGGATTGGCTGCATTTAGACTATGGGGGTTGGATCCGCGCCAATGAAGTGCGCTTCCTCTCCAGTGCTCTGCCGACAACGGCCACCATCCGCAGTATTACCAGCCGCCAGCTTGCCGGTTGGACAGAAATTCGCTTTCCTTTGGATGTGCCGGTGCCCATTTCGATTCAGCAGGGCGATCGCCAGTTCACGCTGACGCTCCATAACACCATTCCCCAAACGGATATTATTCGTCTCGACGCCGATCCAGTCATCCAACGCCTTGATTGGTATCCCCTTGATCAAGAACGGGTGGAGTATCGTTTTACGCTTCATCATCGCCAACAGTGGGGCTACCGCGTCGCCTATGAGGGCAATCGGCTAGTGCTGCAACTGCGTCATCCACCGCAACTCCAACGGGGGTCACGCCCCTTAGCAGGTATCAAAATTCTCCTTGATCCCGGTCATGGCGGACCTGAGGACTTGGGGGCACGCGGCCCAGATGGCACACCAGAAAAGGTCGTCACCTTGGCACTGGCGAAAAGGCTGGCACCCGAGCTAGAACGCCTTGGGGCAGCGGTCATTTTGACGCGCACAGAGGATATTGATCTGGACTTGCCCGATCGCATTCTTGCCATTGAATCAGCACAGCCTACTCTTGCCCTGAGCTTGCACTACAATGCCCTTCCCGATGGAGGTGATGCCCGCAACACGCAAGGGATCGGCACGTTTTGGTATCACCCCCAAAGCCATGATCTGGCTCTTTTCCTTGAGGGTTATTTGAGTCGGCAACTGCGGCGGCAGCGGTACGGTGTGTTTTGGAATAATCTTGCCCTGACTCGTCCGACAATTGCCCCTGCGGTCCTGCTGGAACTGGGCTTCATGATTCACCCCGAAGAGTTTGAGTGGATTGTCAACCCCCAAGCCCAAGCCGAGCTTGCCCGTACCTTGGCTCAAGGCATTCTGGAATGGTTGCAGCAGGCCACGTCGGACTAATCTTCTAGCAAATGATGCAGGGCTGCCGCCATCTCTGCCGTGGAGGTTGTCGCGGTACCAAAGCGGCGCACCACAATACTGGCAGCCAAGTTTCCTAAAACAGCTGCCTCCCAAAGACTCGCACCCGCCACAAGGGCAAGGGTTAAAGCAGCCACAACCGTATCGCCTGCCCCAGTCACATCAAAGACATCCGTGCGGTTAAAGGCGGGTAAATGGTAGGGCGCAGCTTCACGGCTAAACAGACTCATCCCCGCATCCCCTCGCGTAATCAGGATGTATTTTGCTGCTGTCAACTCCAGCAAATCTTCCCCAGCTCGCAGTACCTCGGCCTCCGTGCGAATCGGATAGCCCACCGCTGCCTCTGCTTCTGGCAGGTTGGGAGTAAACAAGAAGGCACCGCGATAACGGGCTAAATCCCGTTGGGTATCCACAATTGTCCGCTCATGCTCTAGGGCAGCCGCAATCACAGGGGGGGTAAAGACGCCATCCCCATAGTCCGAACAAACCACGGCATCGGCAGTCCCCACCTGCTGACGAATAAAGGTCGCTAACGCCTCTTGGAGCGCCGGGGCAGGCAGATCATCGGACTTGCGATCCACCCGCACAATTTGCTGCGTCACCGACTGGCGGGCATGGCCAGAAATACGGGTTTTCGTCACGGTGGGGCGATCGCGATCCCTGAAAATTCCTTGAGTATCAATTCCAGCCGCTTGAAAAATCTCACACAGAGCTTGACCTTGAGGATCCTCACCCACCAGACCAACCGCCTGCACTTGAGCACCCAACTTGGCCAAATTGTAGATGGCATTGGCACCGCCCCCCGGAACTTGGCGGGTAAATTCATGGCGCAAAATGAGAACAGGGGCTTCGCGCGAGAGGCGCTCCACCTGACCCGTGAGAAACTCATCAAGGGTGAGATCTCCCACCACCAGTACCCGTGCTGAAGGAAAGGACTCTAGAAGATGCAGGAGTCGCCCTTGGGATAATTGCAATTGCTGTCGCAGGTCGGGTGGTAACATCTTGCTTTGCCTCAATTCCCGCTGATCCAGCATACGTCTGCGGGGGGGCACTGATGCGCGGGGCAAGGTTCGCAGAGGTGATATAGTCCAAAAAGGGTGAATAAATGTAAAGAATCGTCTCCTGCATAGCCAAGGAGATCGACTAGAAAATAGTGAGTGTTGGTGTGGCGTGAGGAATCAATCATGACTGGGCAGCAGCCGATTCGGTTTGGTACCGATGGCATTCGCGGACGTGCGGGAGAGTTACTAACCCCCAACTTGGCTTTGAGCTTGGGATATTGGGTGGGAGAAGTCCTACGGCAAACGACGGATACCCCCCACCGTCCCTTTATTATTGGCCAAGATTCTCGCAACTCCAGTGATATGTTGGCCACAGCCTTGGCCGCAGGGCTAACCGCCGCTGGTTTTGAGGTGTGGAATGTGGGCTTGTGTCCGACGCCCTGTATTGCCTACTTGACCGCCACCACAGAGGCGATTGGCGGTGCCATGATTTCCGCGAGTCACAATCCCCCCGCCGATAACGGCATTAAAATTTTTGGCAGTGATGGCAGCAAGCTCAGCTCTGATCTGCAAAAACAAATTGAAGCCCACCTAAATGCTGGACTCTCCCTCCCCTCTACCCAACAGTGGGGACATTTGCGCCATCGTCCGGAACTGCTCCAGCGTTATCGCCATGCGGTGCAAGCCCCCCTTCAGGATCGTCAACCGCTGCGGGGACTGCGGGTGGTGTTGGATTTGGCTTGGGGGTCTGCGGTAGCGGTGGCACCGACGGTGTTCCATGCCCTAGGGGCTGAGGTGATTGCCCTTCACGATCGCGCCGATGGCGATCGCATCAATGTGAACTGTGGCTCCACCCATCTGGACCCCCTGCAGCAGGCGGTGCGTGAAACTCGGGCAGCCATGGGGTTTGCTTTTGATGGCGATGCCGATCGCGTGCTAGCGGTAGATAGTCAAGGGCGGGTCGTGGATGGTGACCACATCCTCTATTTCTGGGGGCAAAAGCTCCAGTCGCAGGCACAACTGCCCAAGGACATGATTGTGGCCACTGTGATGTCTAATCTTGGTTTTGAGCGGGCGTGGCAAGCGCGGGGAGGACAACTGGTGCGGGCTGCTGTGGGCGATCAATACGTCCATGCGGAAATGCTGCGCCACGGCGCCATGCTGGGGGGAGAACAGTCCGGACACATCCTCTGCCGTCACTATGGTGTGGGTGGTGATGGCCTGCTCACAGCCGTTCACTTAGCGACCCTAGTTCAGGATTCCCGTCTATCCCTAGCACAATTGCGAGACCAAAGTTTTACCGCCTATCCGCAAATTCTCCGCAATGTCCGTGTTGAAGATCGAAAGCGACGACTCCACTGGCAAGAATGTGAGCCTCTGCAACAGATGATTACCAAAGCCCAGCTGGATATGGGCGATCGCGGGCGAGTCTTGGTGCGTGCCTCTGGGACAGAACCCGTTATCCGCGTCATGGTGGAAGCCGAGCAGCAAAATGTTGCCGATTATTGGACAGAAACCCTCGTGCAAATGGTGACCGTTCATTTAGCGGCCTAGCAGAGATCCTGCTCAGATATTTCGGCAATTAATTGTTACTCGCAAATTTTTGTGACTGAGGGAACCAACAACCACAGCCTTTTTCGCAAGACTTCCATCCCCTGAGCAGAACAGCAAAATGACTGTGCACCCCTATAATACTGGCAGTGCTGCAGCCCAAATCCCCGCCAAGTTGGTCACCCTTGGTTCTATGTTGGAACTAAAAACTGTTAAAGGTACCTAATATTTCTGCTTTTGGGGAGTTTGATCGCTAGACGGCATTGGTTTGCCAAAAAGGCTTGCTGCCTTGCCCGCTGCATTCAATTGTGCCGGAATCATTGGGCAAAAGGCGATATGATAATTGCCTAGTCGCGCTCTAGCCATTTCCTTGTCAGTCTCGCGTTTTCAAGCTGCCTGTGAGCAGGGTGAGTTTCTCATCACCGCAGAGGTGTGCCCCCCTAAGGGTAGAGATGCCAGTACAATGTTGCGCCAAGCAGCCCATCTCAAGGGGCGAGTTCATGCTGTCAATGTCACCGATGGCAGTCGCGCCGTGTTGCGCATGAGTTCTTGGGCAGCCGCTTATTTGTTGCAACAGCAGGGGTTTGAACCCATTTGTCAAATGGCCTGTCGCGATCGCAACCGCATTGCCCTACAGGCGGATCTCATGGGCATTGCCGCTCTAGGTTTACACAACATTTTGGCACTCACGGGAGACCCCGTCAAATCCGGTGATCATCCCCAAGCCAAGCCTGTCTTTGATTTGGAGTCCGTACGGCTACTGCGCATGATTGGCCAGCTGAATCAAGGGGTGGATAGCGAGGATCGTCCCTTACCCGATGGAGCCACTCAATTTTTTGCCGGCGCTGCCGTTGATCCCCAGTCTGCCAGTTGGTCAGGCCTGCAACAACGCTTTGAACGCAAATTGGCTGCGGGTGCCCAGTTTTTCCAAACGCAGTTGATTACAGATTTCGATCGGCTAGCCAAGTTTATGGATCAGATTGCGGCGGGCTGTGGTCGGCCGATTCTGGCGGGAATTTTTCTTCTCAAGTCTGCTAAAAATGCCATGTTTATCAACCGCGCCGTGCCGGGGGCACTCATTCCCCAGCACCTTATTGATCGCCTTGCAGCGGCGACTGATCCCTTGGATGAAGGGATTACGATTGCGGCTGAGCAGGTACAACAGGCGCGGGAACTCTGTCAGGGGGTGCACTTAATGGCGGTGCGCCGTGAAGATTTGATTCCTGAAATTCTTGACCGAGCGGGGATTGCCCCCCTTAGCGCGTCACCTGTACCCCTCGCCAAAACGCCACATAGCCCTTGATATTTGCCGCCGCAGGCTTGGGATCAGGGTAGTACCATGCAGCATCACGATTCACTTCACCATTGACAACAACGTGGTAGTAGCTAGCTGTGCCTTTCCAACCACAAACTGTGTGGGTATCGCTGGGCTGAAAATACGCCGAATTGAGTGCCTCGGGCGGAAAATAAACATTGCCTTCGACCACTTCGTAGCGATCGCTCTCGGCCAAGGTCGCGCCTTTCCAAACTGCTTTTGCCATTACTTTTTTCTCAGGTGTTCCCCTTCTTAAGATAAAACAGGTGCCGTCAGCGGGCTAGGCACATTGGGGCGATCGGCACGAATTTGACCATCGCGAAACTGAATAATGCGGTGGGTGACAGCCGCCACATCGGCTTCATGGGTCACCATAATTACCGTCATTCCAGCCTCATTGAGTTGCCCAAAAATAGCCAGAATTTCCGCAGTGGTATGGCTATCGAGGGCACCCGTGGGTTCATCGGCGAGGAGCAGTAGGGGCTGATTGACAATGGCGCGGGCGATCGCCACCCGTTGTTGCTGTCCTCCCGACAGTTGAGTGGGACGATTGTCAAGGCGGTGACCCAAGCCCACCTGTTCCAATGCTGCCACAGCGCGATCGCGCCGTTCCTTGGGGGGCACTTGGGCATAGACCATGGGCAGCATCACATTTTCCAGTGCCGTTAGTTGCCCTAGCAGGTAGAACTGTTGAAAGACAAAGCCAATCTTGGCATTGCGAATATGGGCAAGTTCATCATCGCTGAGACACGCCACATCCTGCCCATCGAGAAAGTAGCGGCCAGAGGTTGGACGATCCAAACAGCCAATAATATTCATCATTGTGGACTTTCCTGACCCCGAAGCCCCCATAATTGCACAGTACTCCCCTCGCTGAATTTGTAGATTCACATCCTTGAGGGCGTGAACTTCGGTTTCCCCCTGGCCGTAAACCTTAGAAATGTGTTGTAGGCAAATGAGTGGCTGATCGAGCATTACAATTAGGTGACAAGGTCATTTGCACTCATTCTAAAGCCTTTTTTCATGACCTTGGTTGCGACTAGATCGCATATGGTAGAACAAACAAGTGAGTGAGGAGAATGAACTATGGGGTGCAGAGCATTGCCAAAGCTACACAACACCGTCATCACGCTGGCGATCGCTAGTGGATTGACCCTTGGGGCAACACTGATGGCACCCCGCTCGGCCACTGCTCAGCCGATGCCCGTCAGCGCAAGCTCCTATAGTTTTACCAGCATTAACCCCCTTCAGGACTATCTTTTGGGTGCAGGGGATGTACTTTTCATTGAGGTTGTCAACCTTCCCTCAACAGTCACTAATCAACGACAATTTAGTGTTAATCTTGATGGCTCATTAACTTTACCTTTGGCAGGGCGCGTCATGGTGGGCGGCTTAACCCTACCCCAAGCAGAGCAGGTCATTCTCAAGGCCTATAGTAAGGTCATGCGCTTTCCAGCAGTGACTGTTACATTACAAACCCCGCGCCCCATGAAGATTCTGGTGGCGGGTGAAGTCACCCGTCCAGGGTCTTACATTGTCCCTTTTACTTCTGTGTCAACTTCTGCCCCTGGTATTGGCCTCTCAGGTGGATTAACATGGCCTCGTCTTAGCCAAGTACTGGCTCAAAGCGGTGGAATTACCCAAGAGGCCGATATTCGCAACATTGAGGTACGCCGTCAACTGGGAAATGGCCAAACAGCCGTAACCAGAATTAATCTTTGGGAGATGATTCAATCGGGGGAGGCGAACCAAGATATTACACTGCGCAGTGATGATGTGATTGTGGTGCCCAAGGCGAAGGAAATCAATGCGGCTGAAGCAGTACGGGTTGCCTCTGCAACGTTTTCGCCGCAGGTGATCCGAGTGCAGGTTGTCGGGGAAGTGGCGCGACCGGGTTTTGTCGAAGTGCCAGCCAATGCCACGCTTACTCAAGGAATTGGGGCGGCTGGCGGATTTAATGTGCAACGTGCCAATATGTCTAGGGTAACGCTGGTGCGACTCAATCGGGATGGCACGGTCAGTCGGCGACGGATTCCCTTTAGCTTGGCGGCTCAACCCAATGCAAATAATAATCCTGTGTTGCAACAGGGGGATGTGATTGTTGTCGAACGGTCAGGGCTGACGCAGGTGGGAGACACGATTGGCAATGCGTTACGGCCTTTGGGGGCATTGGGAACCCTAGGATTCTTTATCAATCTATTCGACTAGCTATTGATTAGGTATGTGCTACTAATGTCCCTCCCACAAAAGGTACCCAATTTACGGGTCGTTGATCGCCAGCGAAATCCACTGCGGTTCAGCACCACCAAGAGTTCTCAAAAGGGTGGGCTGCAAGCTTTTAGCGATCGCTGTCGGCGACGGTGGCGACTGCTCTCTGGCACAGCCTTACTGTCATTTTTGGTCATGGGGGGGTATGTCCTCTGGCAACCCCAAATGTATGAGGCTTATTTTCGCCTCTTGATGGAGCCGGTGAGTGAAGCACAGCCTCCGCCAACGCCGAACCCGCGTGGTGGTATTGCAGGTACGCTCCCTCCGGAGTCTCTGCCGGCTCCACCGCCAACCCCACTGCCTCAAGTGGATGTGGGGTCACAGATTCTGGTTCTGGAAAGTGACAAAATCCTAGCCCCTATTGCCCAGAAACTGCAACGGCAGTATCCCCATTTGACCACACGGGTCTTGGCCGAGCATCTGGAAATTCGGCCAGTGGTTAGTTCCGCCACAGAGCAACTGCTGACACAAACAAAAGTGCTAGAAGTGGCCTATCGCGATCGCCAGCCAGAAATCGTGACCGCAGTATTAAGGGCCGTGGCAGAGGCATTTGTTGACTACAGTCAGCGCGATCGCCAAGAACAACTCAATCGCACCCTAGAGCAACTGGACAAAGACATCAATCAGCACCTTACAGAATTAGAGCAACTCCAGCAGCAACTCCAAGCGAGCCAACCCGCAGGCACCAGCCTACAACCCTCAGAACAACTGCGCTTTTTGACAGAACAGTATCGTAAAATCCACAGTCTTCGCCAAGCGGCTCGCCTCAAGGCCGTGGAGGCCTATGGTCGTTTTCAAGGCCTGCAGGAACAACTGAAGATGACGCCAGCCGAGGCTCTAGCGGCAGCCAATTTGAGTACCTCTCCCGCTTATCAGCAACAACTGGCACGCATTCAAGAACTGGATCAAGAAATTGCCAAGAATCTAGCCATTTTTCGGGAAGGGACACCCGTCATCCAAGCCCTAGAGGAACAGCGGCGCGTCTTGGTGGAGCAATTGCAGGCGATCGCCAGCCAAGTGATTGGTGAGCAGTATCAAGTGGACAACCCCACGGCTCTAGGCTTTCAAGGAACAGTGTCACAAACGCTGATTACCAACTACATTACGGCGTGGATTGAATACGAAAACCAGCGGCGCTATGATGCTGAGCTTGCTGCCCCCCAAGCGGCGGTTGCCCAACAATTACAACAACTGAGTAGCCAACTTCCCGCCATCGATCGCCTTGAAAATCGGATTCGGACAGCCAATCTCTCCCTCGAGATGCTCAATCAAGCGCGGCAAGCCGTGCAACTGCAACTAGCGCAGAACAATTTTGCTTGGCAAGTATTGACGGATCTAGAGAATCCCGCTGTCCAACCCACCTTTCCCCGCTTACTGCTGTTGGTAGTGGGGGCGATCGCCAGCCTTTTGTTGGGGGTTCTGGCTATTTATTTAGCAGATGCTGCCGCCAATACGTTTGTCAGTCCAGCCCAAGTGGAAGATACCCTCGGTTTGCCCCTCCTCGGCACAATTCCCAAGGCAACTCCCCAAACCAATCTCCGCTTAGAGCGCGTGGTGAAGGGCAATTCAGGGCTGTGGCAGGTGACCCAAGTCCTACCCTCTGTCGGGGAATGGGTGAAGTTTCAGGAAACCTTTCACCATCTGGTGGCCAACCTCCAGGCAGTGGGTCTAGGTCATTCATTGGCAGTCATTTCAGCCCTACCCGCCGATGGACGGACAACAATTGCCCTCAATCTTGCCCTTGCCGCTGCCGGCACGGGTCAGCGCGTTCTGCTCATTGATGGGGATTTGCGGCGACCTCAGATTCACCGCTATCTCGGACTCACAAATGAACAGGGCTTGGCGGATTGGTTAGTTCAGCGGCGGTACTGGTACAGCGTTGCGCAAGCGAGGCAAGGCCTTGCGATTTTAACCGCCGGCGAGTTGCGGCAGCAGCCAATGCGATTCCTCAGCCAAGACACCCTCAAACAGTTCATGGCGCACCTCAAAAACTACTTTGATCTGGTGATTGTGGATACCCCACCCTTGGCCAACTTTGCTGATGCCAAACTCTGGTCTGGTCTAGTGGATCAGACACTCGTGGTCGTTAATTTGCAGGCACCCCAGCAACCTGTGCGCCTAGCCTTGGCAGATTACAGTTTGGGAAATGCCGGTGCCCTAGGGGTTGTGGTCAATCTTGGCTTAAGGTAGCACGGTTAATTGGCAGGAATTATTCCTCAAAGAACCATAGTTCTTTGTTAATACTCTCATCTAACACTTGGGGGGGGCGCAGGACAAGCAGCAGTTGGCCGAGAATTGGGGTTGTTGGCGGTTCAGGAAACCAAGCGAGTCGGACAGTGTCGCCGGGGGCAGGGCTAATCAGGAGATAGCGATCGCGATCCCATTCTTGAAGACCACGATCCACAATCAGGAGCACCTGTTCAATGGGGAGTCCCTCAGGCGTTGGCGGTAATTCTGTGGGTAAGTCTGCCACCGGCCAAAGCACCGCCACTGGATCAAGGGCATTCAGGAGAACCTGCCAACTGGGGAGAGCCACTAGGCTCATGGGTTGGGGGACAGAGACTAGTTGAAAGGCGCCTGTAGAAGTTAACTGGGGTACTTGATTAAAGGCTGCGGCAGTGAGGGGGGCTGTTCCTGCGACGGGAACGAGGTAGGGCAAGTCTTCAGCGGAATCCAAGCGGTAAAGGGGGAGTCGGGGTTGGCTAGCAGCGGGGACAACGGTAAAGTCCGTTAGCAGCTTTTCAAGCGCTTGGCGACCTGTGGTGGATTCAACAAAGCGAAAGCCCTGGGCAATGAGGCGCGATCGCTGAGCGAGATCTCGTTGCTGCCGCGCCAGTTGCCAATAATAGCGACCAATGCGATCGCCGACGCTGTCACCAAAACCTTCACTGTCATCCTTTTGATAGCTCACCACCTTGAGGGCACGACACACCTCATGAACGGCAGTGACATCCAGTTGTTTCTCGACAATGAGGGTTGCTGCTGCAAGGCGATCGCTCGCCGACAACACCCGCAGTTCATAGAGCAGATCACTGCCGCGCGTTTGAAAATAGGCACGCACAGGTTCCGGTGCCTCCCGCAGGCTCTGGCTCACTTGCAGGGCAATGATGAGTTGATTTTGGTGGATCGGTTCAATCCCAGTTGCCTCAAAAATCGCTTGGGGAGATAGCCCCTGTTTTTGTAGTTGCTGGCATCCTGCTCCCCAATCTTGCCAAGTTCCCTCTTTGCGACGTAGGCGTTGAATCACTTCCGTTGTCAGAGCATCCTGTTCTTGACTCATTAAACCACCTCCTAGCAGCAGGGAAGCATTTTATTGATTTCTAGCGATCGCGCACCGTTGTGCCTTGGCGTTGAATGGCTAACACTTCCACCCGTGCCTGTACACCAAAGGTTGCCCATGTTTCCTGCAAAGCAGTGGCAATGCCCGAAGCAGTAACGGGATCGCCAAGAGCTAAGAGGGTTGGCCCTGCCCCACTAATCACAAGACCATGGGCACCCGCCGCCAGAGCCGCTCTGTGCAGAGCGGCATAGCCCTTAATCAAGCTTTGGCGGTAGGGTTGATGCAGGCGATCGCCCAAGGCCAGTTGCAGCCATTCCCGTTGCCCGGTTTCCAATCCCCGCAGCAATGCCCCCAAGTGACTGATATTAAAGACGGCATCAGCGTAGGTACAGTGGGCAGGCAGCACTTGACGTGCTGTTTCCGTGGCTAGCTCAAAGTCTGGAATTGCCACAATCGGCACCACATCCTGATCCCAAGGAATTTCTAGCCAATGCCATCCCCCTGTACCCTCTTGGACCGCAAGGCGACAGCCACCTAGCAAGGCAGGTACCACATTATCGGGGTGGCCTTCCATTTCAATCGCCAGTTCTAGAACCTCGGTATGACTGAGGGGAAAGCCGGCTAACCGATTCGCCCCCACCAAGCCACCAATAATTGCTGTGGCTGAACTGCCGAGGCCGCGGGCAAGGGGAACCCCTAGATCTATTTCTAGATACACGGGCGGCGCTTCACGCCCTAGATATTCATAGAGACGGGTGTAGGCACGATAGGCCAAATTGTCGGTGCTACTACTGACCGCCGCGGCCTCAGTACCCCTAATGCTGACATGGGGGCGATCGCTCCAAGAAAACGTAAAGGTATTCGTTAGGGTCAGAGCCGCCCCAAGGCAATCAAACCCAGGCCCCAAATTGGCCGTTGTTGCCGGCACAGTGACTACTGTCATCATGGGTTAGCTTTCCTCCCCAGTGCCAAAGGCGCGATCGCCCGCATCTCCCAAACCGGGCACAATAAAGCCCTGCTCATTCAATGTCTCATCAATCGTGGCCGCATAAACTTGCACTGCGGGAAAATGGGCACCGAGTTTCTGCAACGCTGGCGGAGCAGTGACAACGGAAATAATTCGCACCAAGGCTGGGTCAATCCCCCGCTGCACCAATTCCTGCATTGCTGTCATGATTGAACCTCCCGTCGCCAGCATCGGCTCACTAATGAGCACACGGGTTTGCGGGTCAAACTGCGGGGGCAACCTATTGAGATAGCAACTGGGTTCAAGGGTGGCCTCATCCCGCACAATCCCTAGGTGGTAGGTTTTTGCCGTTGGTAAAACCCCTTGGGCACCATCCAGCAAGGCCAAACCCGCCCGCAGAATCGGTACGACCACGACGGGTACTTGGGGATTCACCACCAGCGCTGCGCAGGGAGCAAGGGGCGTTTCCACCACTGTTTCCGCCGTTGGCAACCATTCCCGTGCCGCCTCATAGGCCAGCCATCGCCCCAGTTCTGTCATGGCCACCCGAAATAAGGGGGTGGGCGTGTTGCGATCGCGAGCCACCGTCAGCCAATGTTGAATTAAGGGATGGGGGGGGACATAAATGCGCAATTGGGGAGTCACACTATCGCTCCAACGTGTACCCAGCAGGCTTTCCTATTCTCCACCGAAACAGCTCCCTTTTAGACACGGCCAAATCGCCGCTGTCGCTGTTGGTAATCCCGCAGAGCTTCGTGGAAAGCAGCGCGGTCAAAATCGGGCCAGAGGGTCTTGGTGACGTAAATTTCTGAATAGGCCACCTGCCACAGCAAAAAGTTACTGACGCGCAGCTCACCACTGGTGCGAATGAGCAAATCGGGATCTGGGAGGCCACCCGTGTACAAATGCCGCTCAAAAAGCACTTCATCAATATCGGCTGGATCCAGCAAACCCGCTTTCACTTGGGCGGCAATCGAACGGCAAGCGTGGATGATTTCCCGTCGCCCACCATAGTTCGTGGCCACGACAAATTTAATTTTTTGGTTATTGGCCGTAGCGGCCATTGCCCGCTCAATTTCCGCTTGGAGGGACGGGGGTAAACAGGCCAAATCCCCCACGAAGTGGATCTGCACCCCCTCGGCCACCATTTCCTCTAGCTCCCGCCGCAGCACCCGCTCAAAGAGGGTCATCAGAAAGTCCACCTCCGGCAGGGGGCGACCCCAGTTTTCTGTGGAGAAGGCGTAGGCGGTCAGGGCTTCGATCCCCCAATCTTTGCAACAGCGCAGTAGATCCTTGAGGGTGTCCACCCCCCGTTGATGCCCCATAATGCGCGGTAAATTGCGTTGCTTTGCCCAGCGGCCATTGCCATCCATAATCACCGCTACATGCCGCGGCAGGCGATCGCGATCCAAATCCTCGGGTAACTCAATGAGTGAATGGGGCTGTAGCGTCATGGACACATCCTATTGACGGAAATTAGCGCAGTGGCCATACCATTTTCCAGAATTTTAAGCTGTGGCGACGTTGGCTAGGCTGTGAAGTTCCTGTCCTAGGACTCTGCACGTATTGCCGTAACAACTCTCCTAGTTTACTGCTTGTGAGGGGACGTTGAAGCTCCCCCTTAAAGGCAAGGGAAATTGACCCCGTTTCCTCAGAGACCACCACACAGACACAGTGGCTAATGCGTTCGGTAATCCCTAGGGCAGCCCGATGGCGAGTCCCCAACTGCCAAGGCCCCGTGCGATCCGAGAGGGGCAAGATCAATTTTGCCGCGATCACCTCGCTACCCCGTACCCAAATTGCCCCATCATGGAGGGGCGAACTGACCTGAAAAATTGACGTGATGAGTTCCGGAGAGAGGCGAGCATTCAGGGGAATCCCCGCATGGGTAAAATCTTGGGGGGTGAGTTTTGTATGGGTTTCCAGCAAAATGAGTGCCCCTGTGCGATCTTGAGACAAGCCCTTCACTGCCGTCACAATCAGGTCAACGGCATCATTGGTGAGACTAGATTCCGCCACAGGTTGCATCAAGCCAAAAAATTGCCCCCGTCCCAGTTGCTCAAGAAAAATGCGAATCTCCGATTGCAGAATGACGGCTAAGGCCACCGCAGAGCCAATCACTAAGTTGTGAAGAACAAAGCTCAAAAACTGTAGCTCAATGGCACGACTGAGGGAGGTCGCCAAAAGCAGGAAGATAAAGCCCCGTACCATCCACAGGGTGCGCCGCTCGGCCACAAGCCGCAAAATAGCGTAGGTTAAGGCCAAGACCAAAACCACATCCACCACTGTTCGCACCTTGGCCAGTGTCTCCGAGGACAGCAGCAGCCATGGCAAGTTACCTAGGAGACTCATCATCCCATCGTGCTCGTCACCTCCTAGGGGGCAGGAGTGCTCAAGCGTAGCGGTAAGACATCGTGAGCCACCAAATCAGCGTAGGTTTCCCGTTGCAGGATCAGGTTGGCTTCCCCCTCACAGACGATCACCGCCGCCGGCCGAGGAACCCGATTGTAGTTGGAGGCCATGCTGTAGTTGTAGGCACCCGTACTGGCCACCACCAAAATATCATTAGCTTGCAGGGGAGGGAGGGTGACTTCTGGTAGCAGAATATCGCCCGATTCACAGTGCTTACCGGCTATGCGCACGGTTTCTGTAGCCGCAGTGGTCATGCGATTGGCACACACCGCTGTATATTGTGCCTGATAGGTAATGGGGCGTGGATTATCGGACATCCCCCCATCCACTGCAATGTAGGTGCGCAGCTCAGGAATCACCTTACGGCCGCCCACAGTGTAGGCAGTCACTGCCGCAGGTCCCACGATGGAGCGACCCGGCTCGCAGATGAGTTTTGGTAAGGGAAGATGGCGTTGCCGACAGGCTTGGCTCAGTTGATGGCCAATGGCCTTTGTCCAGTGGGCGATCGCCGGCGGGTTATCGGAGTCTACATAGCGAATGCCAAGGCCGCCGCCCACGTTCAGTTCTCGCATCGGTAGCAGAGCCTCACGGGCTTGAGCCAGCCAATCCACAAGGACATCGCATAGGTCTAAATGGGGTTGTTCCTCAAAAATCTGTGAGCCGATGTGGGCATGCAGTCCCACCCAATCCAGTTCAGGATGCGCCTTAGCAAACTGAAGCAACTCTGGAAACTGTTGGGGGTCAAAGCCAAACTTACTGTCTAGATGTCCAGTGCGGATATATTCGTGGGTGTGACATTCAATCCCCGGTGTCAACCGCAACATAACGCGAGGGGGGGTCGAGAGATCATGCTCTTCAACGTAGGCAACAAGGCGCTCCAGTTCCAGCCAGTTATCCGCAACAATGATGCAGTTGACCTCAAGGGCATAGAGGAGTTCTTGGGGGGACTTATTGTTGCCATGGAAGTAAATTTTGCTCGCAGGGACACCTGCACTCAAAGCAGTGTAGAGTTCACCCCCTGAGGCCACATCAATCCCCAAGCCTTCGCTGTGGGCAAGGGCGCAGGTGGCTAGGCAGTTCCATGCTTTTGAGGCATAGAGCACTAGGAATTCACCGCCATAGGTCTGTTGGAGCGTGTCATGGTATTGACGGCAGGCGGTGCGAAAGGTGAATTCATCGAGGATGTAGAGGGGAGAGCCAAACTGTGCCACTAGCTCCACCACATCGCAGCCACCAATCGTGAGATGGCCGCGGGCATTGATTTCAGCAGTCAGGGGTAAAATCTGTTGATTGGCAGCAAGGGGGACAGGGGTGGAGATCATGGGTCAATATCGGCAGAAATCGGGGAATAAAAGAACAAATCGCTATTCTCAATTCTAGGGGGATTTGGGCGATCGCTCCCTTTCCGCTGTTGAGTCTGTCGATTATTGAAGTGTCCCTCAGCTATTTTTTATTTTATTTTTCTGCTGTGCCCGTCCAATTGAGCAAAAAGGGGGGCAGCCCCTCTTGGCCATTGATCACAATCACTTGGGGGACTTGGGCACCGCCTTCACGCCATGCCTCAATGGCTTCCTTTTGTAGCACTAACTGTCCACCGGGAGCTTTCAGGGTTTCGGCAAGGAGGCGCTGGGCTTCTGCTTTGCCTTGGGCACGATTGATTTCAGCTTGGGCTTGCTGAGCTGCTTCTTGGGCAATATAGACCGCCCGTTGTGCCCGCTGCTCAGCAATTTGCTTATCCTCGACTGCTTTGGAGAATTCCTCAGAAAAGTCAAGGTTGACCACACTGGTGTCCAGCACCAGAATGTGATATTTGGACAAGCGATCGCTGAGGGCGTGATCAAAATCCTCCTTTAGCTCATCCCGCTTGGTAATCGCTTCCTCAGCCGTGCGGCGAGCCGCAGCAATTTTGAAGGCTTCTTGGGTTTGGGGCGCGATAATTTTGGCCACGATATTCTCCAGTGTGCCTTGGGTGCGGCGCACATCCACGATCGCCATTGGATCTAGGCGAAAGTTAATCGCAAAACTGGCCTTAATATCTTGCAGATCTTTGGTGGCACTTTCAGCTGGCACTTCAAACTTTTGAACGGTTACATCATAGACATCCACACTGGCAATAAACGGCGGTTTCCAGTGAATACCCTCGAGGAGGGGGGTATCCTGAGCTTTGCCCAAAATACTCAGCACCCCTGCTTGGCCGGGATTAATAATCACCACGGCATTCAAAAGGACAACCAGCAAGACAATGGCGATCGCCACCACTGAGGAGGCGAGCCGCGAACTGAAGAGTTGATTCATGCCCAAAGAATTGGATTTCTGCTTTGATTATAGGCGGTGCTTCCCGCCGATCCTGAAGGCAATTCCTTGCTAGAGTACAGATAGTCTGTCATTTGCTGAGCGTCCTATGCGGTTGCCCATTACTGCTGCCCAAGCGGCCTACTATGGTGATGCCTACTATCGCACACCACCTCCTGATCTCCCTTCACTGCTGTTGAAGGAGCGGATTGTCTATTTAGGTATGCCTCTGGTGCCAGCGGTCACGGAGCTGATCATTGCGGAACTGCTCTATCTGCAATACGACGATCCTGAAAAACCCATCCGCATTTACATTAACTCAACGGGAACCTCCCGCTACGATGGCGAACCTATTGGCTTTGAAACGGAAGCCTTTGCCATCTGCGACACCATGCGCTACATTAAGCCCCCTGTGCATACGATCTGCATTGGTCAAGCGATGGGGATGGCAGCCATGTTGCTCTCTGCCGGTACCAAGGGGTGTCGCGCCAGCTTACCCCACGCCACGATTGTCCTGCACCAAACTAAGAGCTATGCCCAAGGGCAGGCCACCGATATCCAAATTCGTGCCAAGGAAGTACTGGCCAATAAGGCGATGATGGTGGAAATTTTGGCGCAAAATACCGGTCAACCCCCCGAACGCATTACTCGCGATATGGATCGGCTGCTCTATATGACGCCTCAAATGGCCAAGGAATACGGCATTATTGACCGCATCCTCGAACCCGAAGTGGCGACCAAGAAACTGCCCGCAACGCTGACCTAGTGCAACACGGCCGCCCAGTCACGGCCAATGCGAATGGTGATGTCGGAGGAAAGAACGCCAGTGGAGTTGGCAGATACTCGCCCCATGCCAAGGACAGAACGAATCATTTGCGCAGCTCCAATATCCCCTTGCTGGGCCACAATCTCTGTTTCGGGGGTTTGCTGATACCACTCTTCACTGATGATCACATTGGTATAGCCGTGGTGGGTGAGGAAATCCGCCATGTCTTGGGCAGCGTCACTGCTACCGGAGGCATTTTGCAGAGCAATGCGCAGCGTGCCTGTTTCACGCCACGTATGGTCAACCAGCTTCGAGGGGCGATCGCTAAAGTGCTCGGCAACCACTCGATCAATCCGTTCATAATCAGGAAGCCAGTAGCTCGCTTCATAGCCATCGCCACTAAAGCGTCCCGGCAGCAGGATCAAACGCAGGTTGTCTGGCTCGATGCGCAGACTAAATTGGGCGATCGCCATCAGTTCGGCAAAGGTTAAATCCGTATCCACATATTTTTGGAGGACGCTGTAGATTTTCGGCAACTGAGTCAGCATGACAGGATTGGCCAGTTTCTTTTGCAACGCCTTGATCAGCATTTGCTGGCGTTGGGCACGGCCAATATCCCCCAGTTCATCGTAACGAAAACGAACAAAGCCCTCCGCTTGCTCCCCATTCAGCGTTTGCAGCCCTGGCTGAAGATCAATGTAGAGTTTCTGGGTGTGATCGGTATAGACCATCCGCTTGGGGACATTAACCTCGACACCGCCCACCAGATCGACGAGTTCACGAAATGCCCCTGTATCAATGCGAATGTAGCGATCCACGGGAGTATAGTTGAGGGTTTGACTGACCACTCGCACCGTTAGATCCACGTCCCCATAGACATTGGCGGCATTAATTTTGTCGATGCCGTAGCCGGGAATGTTAACGCGGGTATCGCGGGGAATACTCAGAACCGTAATCGTGCCGTTTTCCGGATTAAATCGGGCCAATAGCATCGTGTCGGTGCGGCCGCGAAACCGTTGAGGGGATCCTTCAGGGGCATCCAAAACTCTATCGACTCCGAGTACCAAGAGGTTCACGGGTCGACTCATGCCATACTGGAACCCCCGTGCCATCATTTCTAGCCAAGAGGCATCCCCTTGGCCACGAGAGGTGGCGCTCTGAAAGGGGGATATCAAGACAAAGGTCATGCCGGCAAAAGCCGAGACCAAGGACACTCCCCCAAAAGCGACAATCCAGCCAAGGGTGCGCCACGGTGAAGGGCGCGATCGCTGAGCCCTGCTTTTTTGAGATACCTTTTGCCTTCCCCGACCACCCACAGTTGAACTCACTGGTTTACGCTGTTTGACGCCTCGTGCCACAAATTCACTCCCCAAATAAAAACGAACTGTGGGCTAGTCGGGTGGACGCAACCCCTATGTCCAGTGTAGGAGATTGACTGCCAATCCCGCACTTATACCTATTTGACTGTCCTAGACAATTCTTGTTTCTATTTTTTCGTCCCATTCAGCGGATTTATGCGCTGGGCATTGGGTTTATCGTTAGTACAGGCGCTCAAGGACATAATCCGTCAACTGACTCAGGGCTTGACGCGGCTCCGAAGGGGGCAACACTTCAAGGGCAGGCAGGGCAGCTTCAGCATACTGTTTTGCCAGTTGGCGTGCCTCCTCAATGGCACTACTTTGGCGCACTAGGTTGAGGGCGGTTTCTAAATCGCCTTCTTCACTGAACTCGCGCTCGATGAGGGTGTGCAGATAGGGGGCTTTGGGTAGGGCAAAAAGGACGGGTGCCGTTAGGTTGCCATCCCGCAGATCTGAGCCAGCGGGTTTCCCTAGTTCTGCGGTGGAGCGGGTGAAGTCGAGGATGTCATCGACGATTTGAAAGGCCAAGCCCAAATTTTTGCCGTAGGTGTACATGGCTTCGATGGTTTCTGGGGGTGCTTCACTAAGAACTGCTGCGGCCTTGGCACTGTTGGCAATGAGGGAAGCCGTCTTGTAGTAGGTTTTCAGTAGATAATCATCTAGGGTGATGCTGGTGTCAAAGCGGTTAAAGCCTTGGCGAATTTCCCCTTCAGCAAAGTCTTTGATCACTTGGGAGAGGAGTTTCACCACTTGTAGGTTATCCAAATCCGCTAAGTACCAAGAGGCTTGGGCAAAGAGAAAGTCTCCCGCTTGAATGGCCACCCGATTGCCAAAGACACTGTTGACGGTGGGCACACCGCGCCGCAGTTGGGCTTGATCCACCACATCATCGTGAAAGAGACTGGCGGTATGAATCATTTCCGTAATTTCTGCCAAGCGGCAGTGCCGGGGAGTAATCCCCTGATCGGGCAGCGTGGCTCGCGACACTAAAAAGACAATGGCGGGTCGGATGCGCTTGCCACTGGCAGCAAAAAGATGTTCGGCGGCAGCAGAGAGTACGGCGTGTTGTGCTCCAATCAGTGCCTTGAGGTTCTCTGTCAGTACGCAGAGATCCGCTTCGACAGGGGAGAAAAGAGAGGTTACCGAAGTCATGGACGGGCTGGCCGCATAAGTTACGAAATTTTACAGAATCCTAGTTGTATTCTAAGCGAAGCCTCCAATCTTAGGTAAGGGTTCCGATGAATTTTCAGGAAGGCTCAAAATTGAGAGCTGCCCCGGTCGTGGAGTCAAAAAGATAAAGATGGCTAGCCTGCAACTGGAGAGGGTCACCCATTTGAGGAATTTGGTGACGCGGAGCAAGCCACAGGAGTTCTTGAGGGCTATTCCTCAGGCGGCAGCGGACAATGGCTTCACGGCCAAGGGGTTCGACCAAGGTGGCGATCGCCCCCAATCCCGTTTCTCCAAGCTGTAAATGCTCTGGGCGAATTCCCACAGTAACCGCCTGATCAGGTTGCAGCGGCCAACGCTGGCTATTGGCACACGGCAGGGACTGTTGCTCTAGCCAAAGCTGGGTGCCATCCCAACGCGCGGGCAGTAAGTTCATTGGTGGTGTCCCCAAAAATCGCGCCACCATTGTATTGGCCGGTGCGGCATAAAGATCAGCGGGGGTGCCAATTTGCTGAATCTGGCCACGATCCAGCACCACAATTCGATCGCCAAGGGTCATGGCCTCCACTTGATCGTGGGTGACATAGAGGGTGGTAATGCCTAGTTGTTGATGCAATTGTTTCAGTTCAGCACGGGTTTGCTCCCGCAATTGGGCATCAAGGTTAGAGAGGGGTTCATCGAGGAGAAACACTTGGGGCGATCGTGCCAAGGCTCTTCCCAAGGCCACCCGCTGCTGTTGACCACCGGAGAGTTGACGCGGTTTGCGCTGCAGCAGGGACTCAATCCCCAGAAGCTTAGCCACTTGAAGTACCCGTTGCTGCCGTGTGGCCGGATCAACCCCACGCATTTTTAAGCCAAAGCCAAGGTTTTCAGCAACGGTCATGTGGGGGTAGAGGGCATAGTTCTGAAAGACCATGGCCACATCGCGATCGCGCCCACTCAGACCATTGACACAGGTATCGCCAATGTAAATCTCTCCACTGGTGGGCTGCTCCAAGCCAGCAATGAGGCGTAACAGCGTGGATTTACCACAACCAGAAGGGCCGACAATCACCCAAAGCGCCCCTGCGGGCACGGTTAGAGAGAGTGGGCCAATTCCCACCCCTAGGGCAAATCGCCGCGTGACTCCCTCTAAGCGCAGTGTTGCCGTCACAACCTATCGCAAGCCCAGCCACGTAAAGAAATCTTGGCCAGTCACCCACTCCAGCACCAGCAGCGCGACAAAGCCAATCATGGCAAAGCGGCCATTGATCAGCTCCGCATAGCGCGACCAACCGAATTGAGGAGTCAAATCATCGGGCGTCGGTTCACTCATGGCGTTAGGAATGCAAAACAACTTCTTTAGATTGGCATAAGGCGCTTAGCATTTCATCCCCTTTCTGTATCTCATATTTTAGAAGCGGGCTGTTTCTGCTGTAGGGCGGTGATCACTGCCTTAATTTGCGCTTGACCGGCAGACTTTTCAAATCGCAGCGGAAACTTGCCGCGCCGCAATAACCGCCAGCCTAAAGGGGCAAGGCTCACAACTCCACCGAGATCTCGAAAGCGATTGCCCACCACCCGTAGGCCAAATTGCCGCTCATCCACCCAGCCCCCTTCTTTCACCAGTGCCAAGAGCACTTGCCGATGGCGCAAAGCACGGTCTTGATTGCGAGTTGCTGTTGTTGAGCGTGCTAAGATTGCCTGCTTGATCTCACTAATGCGATCGAGGGGTTGCACGCCCACGGGACACACCGTATTGCAATTAAAACAGCGGGTACAGCCCCACACACCGCTGGTGGCACTGTTGTATTGGTCTAGGCGTTGGTCAGTTTCGCTATCGCGAGTATCAGCCACAAGGCGAGCTGCTTTGGCAAGGGCATGGGGACCGACAAAGTTGGGATTCACTTCCACCGCATTGCAGGCACCGTAACAAGCCCCGCAGAGAATACAGTTACCCGAGGCATTGAGCTTGGCGCGATCGCTGGGGGATTGCAGAAACTCCCGCTCAGGCACTTGTCGTGCCGCGGTGCTGACGTAAGGGTTAATGGCTGAGAGCTTTTGCCAAAAATCACTCATGTCCACGACAAGGTCTTTGAGGACAGCCAAATTCCCCAAGGGGGCGATCGCAATTTGGTTGGGCACAGAACTATTGGCCAACTCAGCACGAATGCTTTGCTGACAGGCAAGAGCAGAACGCCCATTAATGGTCATGGCGCAACTGCCGCAAATCGTGTTTCGGCAATTTTTGCGAAAGCTGAGGCTACCGTCGTGGTATCCCTTGATCTGAATGAGGGCATCAAGGATCGTCAGGGAAGGATCAATGTCTAACTCAAAGGTTTGCCAGTATGCGCTCCTCTCAGGTGTTTGGCGACGAATCGTAAACTGAATTGACATATCTTGACGTCAGCCCAATGTAGTTTCCAGTTTATAGCAAGCCTTTTGTCAAGGATGGAGGATTGATCAATTGAACCATGGTAAACTCCCCCATCCACAAAGGAATGCCATTTCTTGGAGGATTTTATGAAAATGGTGAAATCCTTACTGGAGCTGGGGGGAGCTTATCTGGTATGGCTCTGGCTGCGCCAGCACAAGAGCATTTGGTATGCCTTAGCAGGAGCAGTTGTACTCTTTCTCTATGGCATGGTACCGACGCTTCAACCCGCACATTTCGGTCGTGTTCAGGCTGCCTATAGTGGCATTTTCCTGCTCGTGGCTCTGTTGTGGAGATGGGGAATTGATAAAGTGCGCCCCGATAAATTTGATCTGCTGGGTGCTGGGGTTGCCCTACTGGGAATGCTCATTATTATGTATGCGCCAAGGAGCCATTGAGGGGGTTGCGATCGCCCTAAGGTCATTTTATAAGTTGAGCTTATCTAAGCTATTTGAAAGTAATGTTTATTAAATTATGTGTTTTGCTCAAGAATTTGCTATAGACTAAGTCAAGCAAATGAAAAAGCTTGAATAGATAAAAGGCTATGTTTTGCTTGCGCCGTTGAGCAACGGATGCAATGCTGGCGATCGCCCAATAGTCTTCTATCAACTTCAACCTCTACAGCCCCATGGATAGCCCCTGATAATTTAAGGAGGAATAGTACTGTGGATTTTCTCGGTCAGTTTTTGCAGGATTTTGTCAAGCAGTTACAGTCACCTACCCTTGGTTTCCTAATTGGTGGCATGGTGATTGCAGCCCTAGGTAGCCAACTCCAGATTCCCGATGCCATCTATAAGTTCATTATTTTTATGTTGCTCATGAAGGTTGGCCTCAGCGGTGGCATTGCGATTCGCAGTTCCAACTTGCAGGAGATGCTCTTGCCAGCACTTTTTGCTGTGGTCATGGGTATTCTTATTGTCTTTATTGGCCGTTATACCTTAGCCAAGCTACCGAAGGTCAAAACCGTTGACGCGATCGCCACCGCAGGCCTATTTGGGGCTGTAAGTGGTTCGACGATGGCAGCAGCGGTGACGGCTCTGGAGGCGCAGAAAATTAGCTACGAACCTTGGGCCCCCGCACTGTATCCGTTTATGGATATTCCTGCCTTGGTGACAGCGATTGTCGTTGCCAGCATTTACCTCAAGAAAAAACAGGAGAAAAAGGCGCCGGCTTCCCTCAGTGCCGTTGGTGCCTATGCCGGTTCAGGGAGCGCCACAGGTTATGCCAGTAGCACGAGTGAGTACCCCACCACTGCCAGTGAATACCGCAGTCAACAAAGCAAACGAGTCAGAATCTGGCCGATTGTCAAAGAGAGTCTGCAAGGGGCAGCCCTTTCGGCACTCCTTCTAGGGCTTGCTTTGGGTATCTTTACCCGTCCCGACAGTGTCTATGAGAGTTTTTACAACCCTCTGTTTCGCGGTTTACTCTCCGTGTTGATGCTCGTCATGGGGATGGAGGCTTGGTCACGCTTGGGTGAGTTGCGCAAAGTCGCTCAGTGGTATGTGGTCTATGCCGTCGTAGCACCGCTGGTGCATGGCCTGATTGCCTTTGGTTTGGGAATGATTGCCCACTATGTCACTGGCTTTAGCCTTGGGGGTGTGGTGATTCTAGCCGTGATTGCCTGCTCTAGTTCTGATATTTCTGGGCCGCCAACATTACGGGCAGGTATTCCCTCCGCCAACCCTTCCGCCTATATTGGTGCTTCCACCGCGATCGGGACTCCCATTGCCATTGGCTTAGGAATTCCGCTTTACCTTGGCCTTGCCCAAGCAATCATGGGCGGCAGCTAGGGAACCAGGAGGTGCGAATTTCACTCAAGGAGGTAAACAGAGTGGCCAAGCCAGCAAAGAAGCTTGTGATTGTGACCGAGAAGATTCTCTTGAAAAAAATTGCCCAAATTATTGATGAGGCAGGTGCCACTGGCTACACGGTGATGGAAACCGGCGGCAAAGGCAGCCGCAATGTGCGCTCCTCTGGGCAACCCAGCGTGTCCGATACCCAAGCCAACATTAAGTTTGAGGTTCTCACCCAGACGCGGGAAATGGCTGAAAAGATCGTGGATCGCGTTGCTGCTGAGTTTTTTAATGACTATGCCGGCATTGCCTACATCTATGATGCGGAAGTATTGTATGCCCACAGCTTTTGTGGCCCAGAGGGCTGCTGAACTCGTTGGGTTGTTTGCCTAGATCAGCCAGCTGACCACCAAGGGGATAAACGCCGCGTTGTCTCCTAATTGATTTAATTTGCAGCAACCTTGTTGGGGCTTGACAAAGCCCCTCTAATTTTTTACATTAGAATTCTGCTGCGGGTATAGCTCAGTGGTAGAGCGCAACCTTGCCAAGGTTGATGTCGCGCGTTCGAATCGCGTTACCCGCTTTTGAAGTAGTGAGCGATCGCCCTCTTCTTTTGGAAAACAGATAGCTTTTTGCTAATCGGTATCAGCATGAAAGTAGCGGTAAATTTTTTCCGCTAGGCGGGGGCCGACCCCATGCACCTGCGCCAACTGTTCAGGCGTGGCCATGCGGATGTAGTCGATGGAGCGAAAGGTGGCAAGGAGTTCCTTTTGGCGTTGATAGCCTAAGCCGGGAATTTGGTCGAGGTGCGATCGCCGTTGGCGTTGGGCGCGTTTTTGACGATGGAAGTTAAGGGCAAAACGATGCGCTTCATCCCGAACTCGCCGCAGCAATTGCACCCCCGGTTGTTCTGGATCAGCCGAGAGAGGTTCGCGTTGGTGGGGCAGGAAAATCTCCTCCCGCTGTTTGGCCAAGCTGAGAATCGTGAGATCCGCCAAGAGTGGCTCCAACACCTGAACCACGGCAGCGAGTTGACCCTTGCCGCCATCAATGAGGACGATATCTGGCCAATCATCAGCCTCTAAGGTCTTCCCTTTTCCTTCAAGGTAGGGGGCAAAGCGGCGGCGGAGAATCTCGGCAAGACTGGCAAAGTCGTCGGAGTGGCCAAGCTTTACCTCGGGGTGGCGGATGTTGTAGTGGCGATAGTGCTGCTTGGCGGGCAGGCCATCAATAAAGACCACCCGTGAGGCCACTGCGTCAGACCCTTGAATGTGGGAAATGTCGTAGCCCTCAATGCGGTGGGGCAGGGGTTCAAGGCCAAGGAGTTGGGCTAAATCTTCAAGAGCTATTTGGGTGCGATCGCTGGCCTGTTGAATGCGTGCCAATTCTAATTCTGCATTGCGTTGCACCATGGCAATGAGTTCTGCTTTTGCCTGCCGCTGGGGAACGGTGAGGGTAACGGCGCGGCCCTTTTTTGCACTCAAGTAGGTACGCAGTAGATCGGCCTCTGGCAGCGGATATTGCAGCAAAATTTCACTGGGAATTTCGACATCGTCCACTTGAGCGTAGTGTTCTTCGAGCACCCGTTGCAAAATTCCTCCCGCACTGGCACTTTGAGCATCGGCAACAAAGGCCAAGCGTCCCACCAAGCGACCAGCGCGAATTTGAAAGAGTTGAATGGCGGCATGGCGATCGCCCAAGGCAAGGGCAATGGCATCCCGTGAGACCGTGTCATCGGGCAAGGACACCTTTTGATCCACGCCTAACTGTTCAAGGCCGCGAATTTGATCCCGCAGTCGTGCTGCCAATTCAAAATTGAGATCCGCCGCTGCCTGCGCCATTTGTGCTTGGAGCTGTGCCACCAGTTCCCCCGTGCGTCCCTGAAAGATCATGGCCACCTTTTGCAACGTTTGCCGATACTCTTGGGGTGAAATCAAGGCTTGGCAGACCCCCGGACAGCGACCAATGTCATAGTTTAGGCAAGGACGATCTTTGAAAAGGGGGCGGGGGCGTTGCCGCAGGGGAAAAAGCCGCTTCACAAGGGCAAGGGTTTGGCGCAGACGAAAGCTATCCACGTAGGGGCCATAGTAGCGATCCTTGGGAGCATCACTGCTCGTATCGCCCACATTGCCAAATTGGCGTTTGCGGGTAATAAAAATGCGGGGATAGGGTTCTGACCACGTAATACAGACGTAGGGATATTTCTTGTCATCCTTGAGGAGGACATTAAAGTGGGGCTGATGCTGCTTGACTAAATTGGCTTCGAGGGCAAGAGCTTCGGCTTCCGTATCGGTGACAATAAACTCAATGTCTGCCACCTGATAGACCATTAACTCAAGGCGTGGCCCCAGTTGAGCCGGTTCACGAAAATAGGAGCGCACCCGCGATCGCAAGCGTTTGGACTTGCCAATGTAGAGAATTTGATCCGTCTTGTCCTTGAAGAAATAAACGCCGGGTGCCAAGGGCAGTTGCCGCAAGACCTGTTCCAAGCGATCGCGATCCTGAATCAAGGGCTGAAGCATGCTGCCACCTCCCCTAAAGCTGCGCCGCTGTGGCTCCCAACCAAGCTTCTAGATGTGCCCGCTGATTCGGCGTGGCATCGGCACGACACTGCACCTGATAGCGGGGCTGGGGTTGCCCTAAAATCAACGCCCCAGTGTGCAATTGGTGATCATGAAACCATGTCAGGTGGATTGTCTCTCCCACTGAGTATTCCCGCAGTCGCTCTGACCAGTCCTCTGCCTTGACGCGCCAACCATTGAGGGCAATGATTTCATCCCCAGCCACCAAGCCTGCCTGTTCAGCGGGGGAGTCCCGTAGCACTGCCTTGATTTGAAGAGAACCATGTTCCTGCTTGAACTGAAGTCCCGTATAGGGCAACGCGTCTTGGGGCACCAGTTCCAAACCCACTTTAGCCAGCCACTCCTGAAGGGGGAGTTCCACCGTTTCTTCAATGAATTGCTCGCGCCATGTTCCCAAGTTTTCATCGGCAACGGTTTCAATCGTCTCCCACAACTCGTCGGGGGTGTAGCCTTGACCTGTTTCGCAATACTGCTGCCACAACCGCCGTAGGACATCGAGGAGCGATCGCCGGTGATTAAAGTTCAGGCGAATCCGCAAATCCAACAGCAGTGCCACTAGCTCGCCCTTCAGGTAGTAGGACATTTGCGAGTTGATGCTATTTTCATCGGGACGATAGAGCTTAATCCACGCATCAAAACTCGCAGCACTCAGAGACTGAACAAAACGACCGGGGGTGTGCAAGTAGCGATTGAGACTGTCGCTCAGCAGCTTCAGATAGGCCTCAGCATCAAATAGCCCCGCCCACAGGGGAATCAGTTGGTCAAAATAACTGGTCACCCCCTCCGCAAACCAGAGGCTCGTGGTGTAGTTTTCGCTGTCGTAATCAAAGATCTCAAAGGCTTGGGGGCGGATGCGTTTGACATTCCAGAGATGGAAAAATTCGTGAGCCACTAAACAGAGAAAGCGGCGATACTGCTCCGCTTGCTGAAAGCCAAAGCGATGAAAAATCAACGAGCAGCTATTGAGATGTTCGAGACCGCCATAGCCTTTGTGGGTAAGGTGCAAAATAAAGACATAGCGATCGTAGGGCAGGCCGCCAAAGAGACTTGTCTCTGTTTCAATGATCCGCTGAATGTCAGCGATCGCCCGCTGCGGCTCAAAATTGCCCTTGCCCCACACCGCCAATTCATGAGGTTTCCCCCCCGCCTCAAAGGTGTAAACAGCATGGGTGCCCACCTCAAAGGGACTATCCACCAGCAGGTCGTAATTTGCTGCCCAAAATGTGAAACCATCCTCGCCAAAGGGTTTGAGGGGAGTGGTCACCCGCCAATCGGGGGGCGCCTCAATGGTTACCGTTAGGGGCTGGTCGCGATACTCGGGCACATAGAGGCACACCGCTGCCGGATTGAAGTAGGCGTGGCTGCTATCAAAGTGGTTTGTGCGTACCGAGAGTTCATGGGCATAGATGGCATAGCGCACTTCCAGTTCTTGAGCGGGGGTGCAGGCCACCTGCCACTGATTTTTAGAGCACTTCCACCAGTCAAGGGGAGTACCGTCAGCGGCCGTTACCGTAAAGTCTTGAAGATGCCTCGCATATTCGCGCACAAGGTAGGAGCCGGGCGTCCATACCGGTAAGTGCAGATCAAGGACATCAGTTTGCGGTGCCCTTAACCGCAACGTCACCCCTAAAAGATGCGTATGCCCCTGCTGGCAGTTAATCCTGTAGGCCATGGCAGGGGTCTGAAGAGAAGACTCAGAGGGGGAAGGATAAATGGTCGTATGCGTCATACCCCTCAGTGTAGTGGACTTTGGCGACGCTTACAATTTCACCTCAATATCCACGCCCGCCGGCAAATCCAATTTCATCAGGGCATCAATGGTTTTGGGTGAGGGTTGGTAAATATCGAGAATGCGACGGTGGGTACGGGTTTCAAAATGCTCTCGTGAGTCCTTGTCCACGTGGGGCGATCGCAGGACGCAGTAAATTCGACGGCGGGTGGGTAGGGGAATCGGGCCAACGGGGGAAGCACCGGTTCTTTTTGCGGTATCCACAATGCGATCGCAGGAAGTATCGAGCAACCGATGATCAAAGGCCTTAAGGCGAATACGAATTTTCTGTTGTAAAGCAGCCATAGAAATCTTCCTTACTTGTCAAGGTTCAGAGACAATCCGACAAACTTCAGACAAAAAAAGGCCGCCAACACTACAAAAAGGCTAGCGGCCATCAAGATCAACTACTTCAGGATTTTGGAGACAACGCCCGCACCAATCGTACGGCCACCTTCACGGATGGCAAAGCGCATCCCCTGCTCAATGGCAATGGGCTGGATCAGTTCCACCGTCATTTTGATACGGTCACCGGGCATCACCATTTCAGCGGCGCTACCATCGTCAGCGGTGAAGGAAGTAATCGTACCAGTCACATCGGTGGTACGCACATAAAACTGCGGACGGTAACCCGCAAAGAAGGGGGTTTTACGGCCACCCTCTTTCTCAGTGAGCACGTACACTTCACCCTCAAATTGGGTGTGGGGCGTAATGGAGCCGGGCTTGGCAATCACCATTCCCCGTTCTACATCCTCTTTTTTCAGACCGCGCAGGAGCAGACCAGCGTTGTCACCGGCAATCCCCTCTTCGAGGCTCTTCTTGAACATTTCAATACCGGTGACGGTTGTTGTACGGGTTTCTCGCAGGCCCACGAGTTCAACGGTTTCGTTGAGTTTAATACGACCGCGCTCAATGCGACCCGTAGCCACGGTACCCCGACCAGTAATGGAGAACACGTCTTCCACAGCCATCAGGAAGGGCTTATCCACATCCCGCTCAGGGGTGGGAATGTAGTTATCCACGGCGTCCATTAGTTCGTAGATCTTATCTACCCACTCATTTTCGCCGCGTTGGGTTTTTGGATTGACGGTCATGGCTTCAAGGGCTTTCAGACCCGAACCACGGATGATGGGCACTTCGTCACCGGGGAATTCATATTCACTGAGGAGTTCCCGCAGTTCCAGTTCCACCAGCTCCAGCAGTTCTTCGTCGTCCACCATGTCCACCTTGTTCAGAAAGACAACGATGCTGGGCACCCCCACCTGACGAGCCAAGAGAATGTGCTCTTTGGTTTGGGGCATTGCACCATCGGTAGCGGCCACCACGAGAATGGCACCATCCATTTGGGCGGCACCGGTGATCATGTTTTTTACATAGTCAGCGTGGCCGGGGCAATCCACGTGGGCGTAGTGACGTTTCTCCGTTTCATACTCCACATGAGCCGTGTTGATGGTAATCCCACGGGCTTTTTCCTCAGGTGCAGCGTCAATTTCATCGTATTTGCGAGCCTGAGCTTTCCCTTGGGCGGCCAGTGTCATGGTGATGGCTGCGGTCAATGTGGTTTTACCGTGGTCAACGTGACCAATCGTACCAATGTTAACGTGGGGTTTGGTTCGTTCAAATTTAGCGCGTGCCATGTTGTTCCTCGTATAGACTATGCGTTCCCTTTATTTTTGGCAATGATCGCCTCAGCCACATTACGGGGGACTTCCTCGTAATGGCTAAATTCCATCGAGAAAATTCCCCGACCTTGGGTATTCGAGCGAATGTCAGTGGCATAACCAAACATCCGTTCGAGAGGGACTTTTGCCGTTACTTTGGCAATGCCATTTTCCACGGTTTGTCCCTCAATTTGACCACGACGGGAAATTAAGTCTCCCATCACTGTCCCAAGGAATTCTTCTGGAACCTCGACCTCGACCTTCATCATTGGCTCCAGCAGCACCGGATTAGCTTTCATCACTGCCTCTTTAATGGCCATGGAGCCGGCAATTTTGAAGGCCATCTCTGAGGAGTCAACCTCGTGGTAGGAGCCATCCACTAGTGTGACTTTGAGGTCAATCACTGGATAACCTGCCAGAATCCCGGATTCACAGGCTTCCCGCATCCCCTGTTCAGCGGGTGGAATATACTCCTTAGGCACAACACCGCCGACAATTTTGGAGACAAACTCAAATCCTGTTCCCGGTTCAGCAGGCTCCACTTCAATGACGACGTGACCATATTGGCCTTTACCGCCACTTTGACGGATAAACTTGCCTTCGGCACGGACGGGTTTGCGAATCGTTTCGCGGTAGGCCACTTGGGGTTGGCCAATATTGGCTTCCACTTTGAACTCCCGCTGCATCCGATCCACAAGGATCTCGAGGTGCAGTTCCCCCATGCCCGCAATCACAGTTTGGTTGGTTTCTGGATCAACGCTGACGCGGAACGTGGGGTCTTCCTCAGAGAGGGCTTGCAGGGCTTTGGAGAGTTTTTCCATGTCCTGCTTGGTTTTGGGTTCCACAGCCACGGAAATCACTGGCTCTGGAATATACAGCGATTCAAGAATCACGGGCGAGCTTTCATCGCAGAGGGTATCCCCCGTGAAAGTTTCCTTCAGACCCAAGGCAGCTCCTAAATCGCCGGCTCGCAGTTCATCCACCTCAATCCGCTCATCGGCTTTGAGCACGATCAGACGAGAAATGCGCTCTTTCTTGCCCTTGGTGGCATTGAGGACATAGCTGCCTTTTTTGAGAACACCGGAATAAACGCGCACGAAAGTCAGGCGACCATAGGGATCCGACATGATCTTGAAGGCTAGTGCCGCTAGGGGTTGATCATCATCGGCAGCTCGCTCCACTTCCGTACCATCCGGCAGATGACCTTTAATAGCAGGAATGTCAATGGGTGCCGGCAGGTAGTCCACCACGGCATCAAGGAGTAATTGCACGCCTTTGTTTTTGAAGGCAGAGCCGCAAAGCATCGGCACAATGGTGCCCGAGATTGTCCCTTTGCGTAGGGCAGCGCGGATTTCCTCTTCTGTGAGTTCTTCCCCCTCAAAGTATTTTTCCATGAGGGCATCGTCGGTTTCAGCAACAGCCTCGATGAGCTTGGTGCGATACTCTTCCGCCAGCTCAGTCATCTCGGCAGGAATTTCGGTGTCTTCGATTTCCTTACCAAGATCGTCTTTGTAGATTTTGGCGCGCATCCGCACCAGATCAACGATCCCTTTGAACTTATCTTCAGCACCAATGGGCAGCTGAATCGGCACGGCATTGGCTCGCAGGCGATCGCGAATCTGGTCATAGACTTTGTAGAAGTTTGCCCCAGTGCGATCCATCTTGTTGACAAAGACAATGCGCGGGACGCTGTAGCGATCCGCTTGCCGCCACACAGTTTCTGACTGGGGCTGCACACCACCAACGGAGCAGAATACCGCAATCACCCCATCGAGAACCCGCATGGAGCGCTCCACCTCAATCGTGAAGTCTACGTGGCCGGGGGTGTCAATAATGTTAATCTGGTGGTCTTTCCAAGAGGTGCTAATGGCGGCGGCTGTAATCGTGATGCCCCGCTCCCGCTCCTGTTCCATCCAGTCGGTAACCGTGGTACCCTCGTGCACTTCGCCAATTTTGTGCACCACACCAGAATAGAAAAGAATACGTTCAGTTGTGGTTGTTTTACCCGCATCAATGTGAGCGGCAATCCCGATGTTTCGCACTCGCTCTAGCGGGGTCGTCCGTGCCACAGCTACCTCCTTGTTTGTTGCATTACGTTAGAATTCTTAAATAATTGTATCCAACTCTTGAACCGTGTGACGGTTTAGTAGCGATAGTGGGCAAAGGCCTTGTTGGCTTCTGCCATTTTGTGGGTCTCTTCCCGTTTACGAATGGTGCTGCCTGTCTCATTAGCGGCATCCATTAGTTCATTGGCCAGCTTGACTGACATTGAACGACCGGCTCGTTTGCGGGAAAATTGCACTAACCAGCGCAAAGCCAAGGCAACCCCGCGATCGGGACGGACTTCCATGGGCACTTGGTAGGTGGCACCCCCCACACGACGGGCTTTCACTTCCACTAGGGGCGTTGCATTTTTCACTGCACGCTCAAAAATTTGCAGAGCATCCTCGCCGGTGCGCTCCTGTACAGTTTTCATCGCGTCATAGACAATGCGGCTGGCAAGGGATTTTTTGCCATTGAGCATAATCCGCTGGATCAACATATTCACCAGCACGTTGTTATAGACCGGATCAGGGGCAGTAGGCCGTTTTTGAGCGCGAGTGCGACGAGACATAGGTGTTTGCTGTTTGCTCTAGTGAAGTTTAGGATTTCAAGGGTGGACTCAAGGAGATAGGAGAACGAAAATTATTTTTTCTTGCCGGTAGCAGCAGCCTCACCGGGTTTGGGACGCTTGGCACCGTATTTAGAGCGACCTTGCTTACGGTCTTTGACACCAGCGGTATCCAGCGTGCCACGAATAATGTGGTAGCGCACACCGGGCAAATCTTTAACCCGACCGCCGCGAATCATTACCACAGAGTGCTCCTGCAAGTTGTGGCCAATTCCCGGAATATAGGCGGTGACCTCAAAACCAGAGGTTAAGCGTACCCGTGCCACTTTACGCAGGGCAGAATTGGGCTTTTTGGGGGTTGTTGTATAGACCCGTGTGCACACCCCACGCCGCTGGGGGCAGCTTTTGAGGGCAGGAGATTTTGTTTTCTTTTTCAACAGTTCCCGCTCTTGGCGGATCAGTTGCTGGATGGTGGGCATTGCTGCTTACGTTAATTTCACCGAACTTCTAGTGTATCGAGGTAGCCGTCGTGTTGTCAATGCCGTTGTGCAGTTGCGCAGTGCCTCTCACTGTAATGGCTCACTAAGGTCAGGCTGGCGATCGCTGCCGTGACGGCTCTCAGGGTACGCCGCCCCAAGGAAAAGGCTTGCCACCCGGCGGCTAAGACCTGTGCTAGCTCTGCGGTTGTCCACCCTCCCTCTGGCCCAATCACCAGATAAATGGGCTGGGAAAAATCCATCTGGGGCAAGCAGTCCCAGAGTAATTGGGAGGCACTGAGACTAGCGATGTAGCCCCTTGGGCTAAGGTTGACCATTTCCGCAACTGAGAGGGGATCACTGAGGGTAGGGACGTAAAGACGCTCACTCTGCTCGGCGGCCTCTTGGAGAATGCGTTGCCAGCGCTGGTATTTATTGGCACTGGGTTGCAGGAGCGATCGCGCGGTTTGAATGGGAATAATGCGCTTGACCCCCAATTCTGTTGCCTGTTGCAACACCTGCTCAAAGCTGGCTGCCTTCAGCAGCGCCAGACATAAAACAATGTCTACCCTTAGCTCTGTCTCTAGCTGTTCCGGCTCCAATAGCTCTACGGTATGTTCGTTGACCCCCAGCTTGCCCTGCCATCGCTGCCCTTGACCATCCAATATCGAGACAATATCGCTATCTTTTAACCGCAAGACATGGCGCAGGTAATGGACTTGCTCAGGGGTGAGCCACACCTGCCGATCCTGAATTTGTGAGGGTGAGACGACTAATCGCTGGGGCGATCGCATGAATACAGACTCTCGTCAAACTCTTTAAGCACTGACAGGCTTAGTAGCTTCCATAAACAGAGAGTCGGGTTTGCGCACTTGGCCATCAACCACATCTAAGTTGTAACGGGAAAAGTCTGGAATGCAACTCTCAAAAGCAGAGACTACACGACAGTCGTGAAAACCACAAGCTTCAATAAAGAGTTTGAGAGAGTAGCCATCGTACATCCACAGATGCGCTTCACCACTTAGACGAAACAGCCCCACACTAAGGGCATCCACTCCTCGTTTTCCAAGAATTGGCCAAACTAAAATTTTCGCGAGTAACTCACGGGGATGACGTAGTGGTCTGAGTATTTTTTTGAGAAAGCTCTTAGCTGTTTGCCGTTGTCGAGCTGCTTTGAAGAAATTTTCAGCTTCTTGGCCAATCCGAGATCGGACAAAGTCAGGATTTGGAATATTTGGATTTAGGAGATAGGCCGCCATTGCACCACCACTGTGATGGCGAACGAGTTGATCCAGAAGCTCTAATTTAAGCCATTCATAGTTGGCAGATTCTGTTTGACTGCCATCTCGTAACGCATCGAGTTCAGCTCAGTAGGCACGAGTGGTTTGCTCTAAGTCGGGAACTACTATCCGCAGAACGCCATTCGGCTTCAATACTCTATAAGCATCGCGTAGAAAGTTTTCTGCTTCTTGGCAACTCAGGTGCTCGAGAACGTGCGAAGAGTAAACAGCATCGACTTCTCCTTCCTTAAAAGGTAAGCCTCGGCGAATATCCCAGCGTTTTACGCCCGCCACCGCTGGTGCCACATCAAAGTTAAGCCACTCTGGATGGAAAGTGTGGCCACAACCAACATTAACCAGTTTTATGGACTGAGACTGCATAGCCACTCCACCAACGTGCGCACAGGATAGCCCGTCCCACAGGGATTATTGTAGCCATCCTCTTTCTCTGTCCAAACGGGACCGGCAATATCAAGGTGTGCCCAAGGGGTGTGATCGACAAATTGCTGGAGAAATAGGGCGGCGGTAATCGAACCTGCGGATCGCGGACCTGTGTTTTTCATATCCGCCACTTGGGACTTCATGCCCTCAAAATATTTATTTTCAAGGGGCATTTGCCAGAATTTCTCGCCGGAGCGATCGCTCGCCTTCTGCAATGCTTGCGCTAACTCTGAGTTATTACTCCAAAGACCAGCAATGTTGTCCCCCAAGGCGACAATACAGGCACCGGTCAGCGTGGCCAAATCCACAATCGCATCTACACCTAGTTTTTCCGCATAGACAAGGGCATCAGCAAGGGTGAGACGGCCTTCGGCATCGGTGTTGTTGACTTCGATGGTTTTACCGTTAGAGGCAGTGAGAATATCCCCCGGATGCATGGCACGGCCACTAATCATGTTTTCCGTGGCAGCAATAATAAAGTGGACTTCAATGCCCGCAGGTTTGAGTTGCCCCATCACCTTGGCAGTTCCCAAAACGGCTGCGGCTCCCCCCATGTCCATTTTCATCGTTTCAATGCCCCCTTGGGTCTTGAGGTTGAGGCCGCCTGAATCAAACGTTAACCCTTTGCCAATGAGGGCAATTTTCTTGTGGACAGTGCCAGTGGGCGTGTAGGTGAGGTGAATAAATTTCGGCGGCAAATCAGACGCCTGAGCCACCCCCAAAAAGGCACCCATGCCAAGGGCAGCACACTCATCGCGCTCCAAAATTTTTGCGGTCAGGCCATAGGTAGCTGCCAGTTGCTGAGCTGTTTCTGCAAGGGTCACCGGGGTAACTTCATTGGCAGGGGCATTCACGAGCTCGCGAGCCAAAATCACGCCATCGCAGATTTGCTGCGCACGGGTCACTGCTGCCGTTTGTTCCCCCAGACCCAACAGGGTCACAGATTCAGGGTAGGGCAGGAGTTTACGGGCTTCGGGATCCGACTTGAAGCGGACATCACTGTGGAGGGCAAGGAGAATCCCTTCAGCAATGGCTTGGGCAGCATCCGCCGCGTCTAAGGTTTCATGGGGGAGTGCCATCGCCACTGTTTTCACGCGTTCACGGCGGGCAGTGCGGGCAATGGTAGCGGCAGTTCGACGCAGGGTCTCTAGGTTAAAGTCCTCGCGATTCCCCAAGCCAACAAGGAGGAGCTTCTTAATGGGGAAGTTAGGCAGTAGGCGCATGAGCAGGGAGGTGCCAGATTTACCTTGAAACTCCCCTTCGCTGATGAGTTCTTGTAAGAGGCCATTGAGGCGCTGATCGAGGGTCGTATAGGGGTCTGTAAGGGTGAGGGTGCCTTCCGTTTGAAAGACGGCGATCGCGAGTAAATCACCCGACCACTCGGGAATTGCAGTAGTGACTGTTTGCAGTTGCATGCCTATGTACGACCCAAAAATCTCCCAGCCCCCTTATTTTATCGGCGTTTAGGCCTCAGCAGGAACCCAGACACTGCAAAAATTCAAGGGGCAAGCCATCGCAGTCACGCACAAAGGCGACGTGATAAAGGTGCGACCCAATCACTTGCTGAGTCGGCTTCAGCAATAGCTCAAAGGGTAAACCTTCTGCCTTCAATGTTTCTCCCACCTGCTTGAGCCATGTTTCGAGGGGGTCAGGATGATCACTGAGATCAAAGGAGAGATGGTAGTAGCCGACATAGTGCTCATCGTGAAAAGGGTCAGCAGCAGGGTAGGGTTCAGGCACTTGCAGGAGTTCAAGGCGGGTATGCCAGCCCTTGAGCCAACAGGCGAGGGTATAGCCTGTGGTAAAGCGGATATCCATTGTGAAGCCTAGGCATTCATAGAAGGCGATCGCCCGCTGAATATTGGCTGTGCGAATGGAAACGTGATGCAAACCCATAATTAGTCTTGTTTTGGCCGCAACTGTTCAGGAAAATCAATAAAGACCCGCTCGCCCACACTGAGGCCGCTGATAATTTGGGTTTGATCTTGCCAGCTACTGCCAATGGTGACGGGGCGAAATTTTGGCCGATTGTCTTCACCCACCACATAGACACCCGTTTGGCCACGTTCAACGGCAATGGCCACCGTGGGTACCAGCAGAGCATTATTAATTTTTTGCCCCAGAAAATCTAAGTCCACATTCATCCCAGAGCGCAGTTTCTCCAACCCAGTGAGAAGGGAGACCCGCACCTGAAAAAACGTCACATTCTGCTCCACAACCGCCTCAGGTGCCACTAACCGCACCCGCCCTTGAAAGGTTTCCCCCGGATAGGCATCGGCACGGATCTCAACCGGCTGTCCCACGAGCACTTGGCCAATATCCACTTCTGGTACTTCGGCAAGAATTTCTAGACCCTCAGCGATCGCCACAATCGAGGTTGAAGTTGCAGAGGTGGTGGCAGAGGCCGTGGTTGTAGGGGTTACAAATGCCCCCGGATTGGCATACTTCTGGGTAATAATTCCCATAAAGGGAGCACGAATCACTGTATCTTCGAGAGCCGCACGGGCAGCTTGAACTTGGGCTTGGGCAGCAGCCACTGCCGCTTCTGCTTGGCGGATTTCTTCACTGCGGGAACCCCGCTCTAACAGCTGCAAACGCTTTTGGGCTTCATTGAGGCTGGCGATCGCGCTATCGCGGTTGGTCTTTAGTTCATCAAGAGTATCGCGGGGAATTGCTCCTTCGGCAGCTAGAATTTGATTGCGGTTGAGGCGCTCTTCAGCTAACCGGGCCCGGGCTGCCGCCGCTTGGACTTGGGCTTGGGCTTGGGCAATTTCTTCAGCACGGTTGCCGGCCACAATGCGATCGCGACGGGCAATGGCATCGGCTAGGTTGGCTTGGGCTTGGGCAAGTTGCGCCTGCTCATCGCGGTTGTCCATGCGGGCAATGATCTGACCTGCTTTGACCTGATCCCCCTGCTCAACATAGAGTTTGGCAAGCAGGCCGGCCCGCTTGGGACTGATATTCACGGTTTGTATCGGCACCACTTTGCCCGTGGCAGCAATACGAGCCACAAGGTCTCGACGATCCTGAACCGGCACGGTGTAGCGATCCAGATCGAGGGGCGTTTGGCGCGATCGCCACAGAAGCCATCCGGCACTGCCAATTAGGCCAGCAGCCATCACCCCAATCACGAGCGATCGCCAAGGGGATGAAGGTTTACCGACAAAGGGGATAAACGCTGCCATGAATCCTTTACAGTTCTTGGCCTATTCTAACGTTATGTTACAGTGGCCAACCGAATAGCAGCATTGACCCTACCTATTGCTCCTATATGTCCCTCAGGAGAAGCGCAGATGCTATCCTAACCAATACTGTTGATGTCCTTTGCCTATGAATCCTGCACTCTCCCAGATTGGCCAGCAGATGTCCCAACTGACGGGAGTTCGGGCAATTATGAAGGATATTATCGAGACGCTGCGCCTCAATCGCGGTCAAGACCTAATTAACTTGAGTGCAGGTAACCCACTGATTCTCCCTGAAGTCGAGCAGCTCTGGCGCGACTGTACCCACGAGCTAATGGCCAGCCCAGAATTTGGTCAAGTGGTTTGCCGCTATGGGACTAGCCAAGGGTATGAGCCGCTGATAGCTGCTGTAGTCGATGACTTTAATCGCCGCTATGGTCTGAATCTGACGGAGCGCAATGTCCTCGTTACGCCGGGCAGTCAGGCCATCTACTTCTTTGCAGCCAATGCCTTTGGGGGCTTTAGCACCAACGGTAAATTAAAGAAAGTCGTTCTCCCCTTAAGTCCCGAATATACGGGGTATGGGGGGGTCAGTCTCACGCCCAATATCGTCGTCGCCTATCGTCCGCGCCTTGAGATTTTTGAAGCCGATCACACCTTTAAGTATCGTCCAGACTTTCAACAACTGCACATTGATGAGACCACTGGATGTGTGATCTTCTCGCGCCCCTGCAATCCGACGGGAAATGTGCTCACGGACATTGAGGTGCGGCAAATTGCTGATCTGGCAGTGCCCTACGGGGTACCTGTGCTGATTGATGCTGCCTATGGCCCTCCTTACCCCAGCCTGAACTTTACCGAACTCGCGCCAGTCTTTGGCGGCAATATTGTCCACTGCCTCAGCCTCTCAAAGGCGGGACTGCCGGGGGAACGGGTGGGAATTGCCATTGGCGATCGCGAGATTTTGAGTGTCCTTGAAGCTTTTCAAACGAATGCTTGTATTCATGCCTCGCGCTACGGTCAGGCGATCGCGGCCTTAGCCATTGCCAATGGTGCCCTAGCCGAAGTGTCCGTCAATGTTATTCGCCCCTTCTATCAGCGCAAGTTTACAGTTCTCGAGGAAACCCTACGAACTGCTTTGCCCAATGACATTCCTTGGTTTTTGCATCGGGGTGAGGGGGCGATTTTTGCGTGGCTGTGGCTACGGGACTTACCCATGACGGATTGGGAATTGTATCAACACCTGAAACGAGCAGGGGTGATTGTGGTTCCCGGCAGTTCCTTTTTCCCCGGCTTAACCGAGCAATGGCACCACAAACAGGAGTGCTTGCGCATCAGTCTCACCGCTAGCGATGAGGAAATTGCCCTTGGTATGCAACGACTCGCGGCCACGGTTACAGAGGTGTATCAGGAATCCCCTAGCCGCTCCTATTCTGATGTCCTTGCTTAAGCCCTCCTACATGGGTGAGTACTTCCCCATTTCTCAATGCGCCGCGACTCCCTCTTTTACCAACTGTTTGCCCAACTGCCCCAGACGCTCTTTGACCTCCTCGGCATGGATTGCCCCACGGGCTACCGCTTTGACTCCGTGGAACTCAAGCAAACCGCCTTTCGCATCGACGGCGTCTTTCTCCCCTGACCCCTCAGGAACCGTCTATTTCTGCGAAGTCCAGTTTCAACGCGATAACACCCTCTACGAACGCCTCTTTGCTGAAATTTTTCTCTATCTGCGCCTGTATCGCCACACCTTCTCTGACTGGCAAGCGGTGGTCATTTATCCCCACCGCCAAGCGGAACAAACGTCCTTTGAACCCTATGACGTCTTAGTGAAGAGCGATCGCCTGCGGCGGGTGTATCTCAATGAGCTAGGAAAGCCAGAAGAGTTGCCGCTGGGGGTTGCCTTAATGCAGTTGACAGTTTTACCAGAGGCACAGATGCCGAAGGTCGCACAGTTCCTTGCTCAGCAAAGTCAACAAGAGGGGGAGCAAATCCATAAGGCGATAATAGAATTGTTGGCAACTATCCTGCTGTACAAGTTTCAGGAGTCCACCCGAGAGGAGGTGCTGCGAATGCTAGGGTTTACCACTCAAGAATTAAAGCAAACGCGATTCTATCAAGAGGTTTATGCTGAGGGGCGAGAAGAAGGATTACAGCAGGGAGAAGCAATGGTTGTTTTACGACAGTTAAGACGACGGTTTGGGGATTTACCGGCTGACCTTGAAGCAGCGATTCGCCAACTCCCACCCACTCAGATTGAGACCTTGGCGGAGGCACTCCTTGACTTTGCTACCCTTGAAGACCTTAGGGGCTGGCTCAGGAATCTCGGTTAGGGACAATCCTCCTTTAGTAAAGACTTGCAAACAAGCGTGAAGGAGGCTCAAGAATCCTGATACAACAATTGATGGAGTTGCAGCCGAACGTCAACCGATTCCTATGAATATTGCTGTCATTGGCTTGAGTCACAAAACCGCCCCTGTGGATGTGCGCGAAAAATTGAGTGTGCCAGAGGATGTGCGGGAGCGGGCACTGCAACATCTATGCGGCTACGCCCACATTCAGGAAGCCACCATCCTCAGTACCTGTAACCGCTTAGAAATTTACATTGTTACCAGTGACACTGAGGTGGGCGTGCGGGAAGTGCATCAGTTTCTCAGTGAGTGGAGCCACATTCCCCTGCCCCAACTGCGCCCCTACCTCTTTATCCTGCTACATCAGGATGCCGTGATGCACCTCATGCGGGTGGCGTCGGGTCTAGATAGCTTAGTCATTGGGGAGGGGCAAATTCTCTCCCAAGTAAAACGCTGTCATCAGTTAGGGCAACAGTACAAGGCCATTGGTTCCATTCTTAACCGCCTCTTTACAGGGGCGATCGCTGCCGGTAAGCGGGTACGCACAGAAACCAGTATTGGCACGGGGGCGGTCTCCATTAGCTCAGCAGCAGTGGAACTGGCCGATCTGCGGCTGCAAAATCTCCAGAACTGCCGCATTGCCATTGTCGGTGCGGGCAAAATGTCCCGTTTGGTGGTGCAACACCTAATTGCCCGAGGAGTCAAGGAGATAAGCATTATTAACCGCTCGTTGGAACGGGCACAGGAACTGGCGCAGCAGTTTCCCGAAGTACGCTTTGAACTCTTTACGATGACGGATCTACTGCCGATTGTGGCAGCGATGGATTTGGTCTTTACGGGCACAGCAGCGACACAACCCCTCTTGGATCGCGAGAATTTAGGGTCGGTGCTCACAGGCGATCGCCCCCTTGCAATCATTGATATTTCTGTGCCCCGCAATGTTCATGCCAACGTCACGGAATTGGCCTCCGTGCAACTCTTCAATGTGGATGATCTCGAAGCCGTAGTTGCCCAAAACCAAGAGGCTCGACGTCAGTTGGCTCAAGAGGCTGAGGCTATCCTTGAGGAGGAATTAGAAACATTCTTAGCTTGGTGGCATGCCTTGGAAACAATCCCGACGATCCGCAGTCTGCGCCAAAAAATGGAAGCTATTCGTACCCAAGAGCTGGAAAAAGCCCTCTCCCGCTTGGGCAGTGAGTTTGGTGAGAAACACCAAGGGGTGATTGAGGCGATGACGCGCACAATTATCAACAAAATCCTCCATGACCCGACGGTGCAGCTGCAATCGCAGCGGGATTTAGAGAGTCGCCAGCGAGCGATGCAGACATTACAACACCTCTTTAATCTCGAACCGCTTGAAGCCTAGGGTCGATGCGCCACGTGGGCGATCGCGGGGAGGCAGTGGTCGCCGCCTGGCTACAAGCTCAACAGTGTCAAATTTTGGCTCAGAACTGGTCTTGCCCTTGGGGTGAGTTGGATATTGTGGCTTGGGATCCCAAGGGAGTAGTGCTTTTTGTCGAAGTGAAAACTCGCCGTTTTCGCAACTGGGATAGTGATGGCCTCGGTGCCATTTCCCGAAGCAAGCAACGCAAACTCATTTTGGCCGCCCAAGCCTTCCTAGAACGTCAGCCCCAGTGGCAGGAGCATCCCTGTCGCTTCGATGTGGCGTTGGTGCGCCACCAATCGGGTACCTATCGGCTCCATCACTACTTGGAACACGCATTTACACTGGACGCCACCGATTGAGCACTTTACCAACTCAGCAGTTTTTGTAGGCGATCGCGAATCCAGTGAATGGGGCGACTTTGATCCTGATCTGCCCGACTCAGTTGCTGAAGCTCCTGGTGGTGTTGCGCCAGCACATCCTGACGGCGGGCGATCGCCACCGCAATATCATCAGCAAGGGAAGGGTGTTCTTTTAGCAACTGTTCAAATCCCTCCCGTGGTAGGACAAACAAGACCGTATCCGTCATTGCCATCATCGTTGTTGGGCAGGCCACCCCCAGCATCAGTGGTAGCTCCCCAAAGTGCTCCCCCGGATTAAACGTCATCATCGGCTTGAGTTCGCCATTCTCCTCATAGACCGCTGCCATCTGCCCCTGCAATACGATGTAGAAGTTAGTGATCGGCTCCTGAGCACGGAACAAAATTTCCTTCGCTGTCAGGTGCTTGCGGTAGCCTGATTCAATGAGAAAGCGCAGTTGCAGGTCATTCATACACTGAAAGTAGCTCACCTGCTGAAGCAGCGACTTTAAGGAGGGGGTTGCCGGTGCCAAGGGCATGCCTACCGTTTCGGCTGGCCCAGAGGGAAGAGAGAGCGCCGGCGCATTGCGAATCCACAGATCTCGCTGGGGGAAAGGAATTGAGATATTGTGCTGCCGAAAGTAGTAATCAATCTTGAAATTGAGACTGCTTTTGATGAAGACTCGCCGCTCAATGGCATCCGTCCATACCCAAAGTTCAAACTCAAGAGCCGAATCGCCAAATTCACGGAAAATCACCCGAGGGGCTGGCTCCCTGAGGACATCTGGCTCAGAATGCGCAATATTGAGCAAGACTTCCGTCACCAAAACTGGATCTGTCCCATAGGCCACCCCAATGGGAATATCAATGCGACCGCGATGGGTTTCATAATACCAATTCAGCACCGGACTATCGGCAAGGTAGGTATTGGGCACCACCACATTTGAACCGTTAAAGGTTTGAATCACCGTGGCTCGCATCGAAACTTCCTGAACGTAACCACTGATGTTTTCAATTTCCACAAAGTCGCCGACACGGACTTTGCGCTCAATAAGGAGCGTCAGGCCACTGATGAGATTGCGGGTAACATCCTGCAAACCAAAACCAATCCCCACCCCCAAGCCACCGATAATCACTGCGAGAGAATCGAGATTAATCCCCACTGCTTGCAAAACAATGATGTAGCCCAGTGCCCCCCCGGCACCACTAATCACCGTGGAAATGGCCTCGCGGTTGCCTAGATCCAAACCAAGGCGCGGCAGCAGTTGATTTTTCAATACCCCCTTGAAAAAGCGCGCTAGAATTGCAACGAGAATGAGCAGCAGCACCACTTGAAACAGCCAACGCAGGGAAATGGTTTCCCGCCCAAGGCGAAACAAAGGTGCATCGACAATATTGATAAAGGACGACCACAGCTCAATAACTTGGGATGGCATTCTCCATAGTCTCCTCAGGGGTTCACAAACTTAGACAGTGCCTAAGATAATCAGCGTGCCCAAGCTAACCCCCTCACTTTAGCAGGGGACAACCGTCAACTGAAGGAACTCACCTAAATCGCGATCTGCTCTCTTAGTGATCAAAGACTTGGGTGCAACATATCCCACAATAGCCAAAGGGCGATCGCCAAGAGACTGCTGCCTGTCAACGTTTGTAATCGCTGTTCCGAGAGGTATTGTGACAACCAGCGACCAATCAACACCCCAATCAAACTGGTGGTTACTAAGGCCAAAGCTGCTCCCAAAAACACCAACCAAGGGGAGGCAGCGCGGGCAGCCATGAAAAACACAGCAATTTGAGTTTTATCGGCAAATTCAGCCAAAAAAACGGTTAAAAACGCAACCCCGAACTCTCGCCATGGCAACGCGCGCTTAATCACCGACTACCCTCTAGGTGTCCGTCATTTCCTCAACCGTCTCGGTGGTTTTCGTCTCTGGGCGATTCTCCGTATTTAGACGACGGCTGTAACGCCCCGAAGAACGCTTGCGAAACTTGCGAGCATAGGCTTGATTACGAAGAGCTTTTTCTTTCTTGGGATTGCGGCGTTTGGCCATGCTTACCTCAATGGTAGGGGTGGTCTCAGCACTCAACAAAAATTAAGGACAGAAACCCTATTGTATCGAAATTTTTCCCCTAGCACAAGAAGCGCCTGATCGAAGAGCCACCGAGAGCTCTCTGCATAGGGAGCATATCAGATCAAAAAACATGAGAAACCCCCTAAGCCTTGACCTAGGGGGAGGAGGAGTCTTGTTCTGGCAGAAAGTTGCCAATGGGCGGGACTATTTGGTTTCTGAGAACTCAGCGTCAATCACTTCGTCATCACCGCCACTACCACTGCTACCGCTGCTGCTGGAGCCAGTCCCATCACTGGGCTGAGCACTTTGATAGACACTGGAGCCGACACTGTAGAGAGTTTGTTGCAGATCCTGCATCAGTGATTTCACCCGCTCAAAGTCAATAGACTCAATGGGTTTCTTCTCAGTTTCAGTGCCGATTTCCGAGCGCAGGTTGGCAATGAGGGAGGTGAGACGGTCTTTATCGCTGCTGGAGACTTTATCCCCCAACTCACTCAACTGTTTCTCCGCTTGATAGCAGAGTTGCTCTGCCTGGTTCTTAGTCTCGATTTTCTCGCGTTTGGCTTTATCAGCAGCGGCATTCATTTCCGCTTCGCGCACCATGCGTTCCACCTCATCCTTAGGCAGCGTTGAGGCGCCGGTGATGCTAATGGACTGCTGTTTGCCTGTGCCTTTGTCGCGAGCGGTCACGTTGAGGATACCGTTGGCATCAATATCAAACGTGACTTCGATTTGGGGCACGCCGCGTGGTGCCGGAGGAATACCATCCAAACGGAAGGTACCGAGGCTCTTGTTGTCAGCGGCCATTTCCCGCTCCCCTTGCAGGACGTGGATCTCCACATTGGTTTGACCGTCAACGGCGGTGGAAAAGACCTCGGATTTTTTCGTTGGGATCGTGGTGTTGCGGGGAATAATTTTCGTCATCACACCACCAAGGGTTTCCACCCCCAAGGACAGCGGTGTGACATCGAGGAGGAGAATGTCTTTCACTTCCCCTGCCAGCACCCCAGCTTGAATGGCAGCACCCACAGCCACGACTTCATCAGGGTTCACACTCTGGTTAGGGTCTTTGCCCAATAGCCGTTTGACCAGCTCTTGGATGGCGGGAATGCGGGTGGAACCTCCGACGAGCACCACTTCATCAATCTGCTCTTTGCTGAGTTTGGCATCCCTAAGGGCTTGCTCGACGGGTACGCGGCAACGATCAATCAGATCAGAGCAGAGTTCTTCAAATTTGGCGCGGGTGAGCGTCATGTCGAGGTGTTTCGGACCATCCTGCGTTGCGGTGATGAAGGGCAGGTTGATTTCCGTTTGCATGACGCTGGAAAGTTCAATCTTGGCTTTTTCTGCCGCTTCCGTCAGCCGTTGCAGCGCCTGTTTGTCTTTGCGCAGGTCAATGCCCTCTTGGGCACGGAAAGATTCAGCGAGGTAGTCAACAATTTTCTTGTCGAAGTCATCACCGCCAAGGTGGGTGTCCCCAGAGGTGGCTAGCACTTCAAAAACGCCATCACCGACTTCGAGGATGGACACGTCAAAGGTACCACCGCCAAGGTCAAAAACAAGGATGGTTTCATTGGCCTTTTTATCGAGTCCATAGGCCAAGGAGGCGGCGGTGGGTTCGTTGATGATCCGCAGTACTTCGAGACCGGCAATTTTGCCAGCGTCTTTGGTGGCTTGGCGCTGCGAGTCATTGAAGTAGGCGGGTACTGTAATAACCGCTTGGGTGACTTCCTCGCCAAGGTATTTGCTGGCATCCTCTTTCAGTTTGCGCAGAACTTGAGCAGAAATCTCTTCGGGGGCAAACTGCTTGCCAAGGGCAGGGCAGTCGAGCTTGACATTGCCATTGACATTCAAAACTTTGTAGGAGACCTCAGTGGCTTCGTGGGTCACCTCATCAAAGCGACGACCAATAAAGCGCTTCACCGAATAAAAGGTATTTTCGGGGTTCATTACAGCTTGCCGTTTGGCAATTTGACCCACGAGGCGATCGCCATTTTTGGTGTAGGCAACAACGGAGGGCGTTGTCCGAAACCCTTCAGCATTGGCAATAACCGTGGGCTTGCCCCCTTCCATGACGGCCACACAGGAGTTGGTGGTTCCCAGATCAATTCCGACAACTTTTGCCATAGCGACGAAAACTCCCTTTGCAGGCTAACTTTGATGCGGGGCACAGCACCCATATTGGGCTTAACCCTCTCTCTTTCCTATAGTGCGATCGCTCTTGCTATGAGTAAAAGGGGGATTTACCGAACCTACACAGGGTAGTCAGCCACGTAGGGCAAGGGATCGACTAAACCTAATTCGGCAAAGGCCGTTAAACGCAACCGACAGGCATCACAGCGACCACAGGCCTGTTCCCCTTCGGCATAGCAGGACCAAGTTTTTTCCCAAGGGACGCCGTATTCATTGCCAAGGCGAATGATGTCTTTTTTATGAAGGTTAATGAGGGGAGTCACAATTTCGATGGGCTGACCTTCGCGCCCCTGTTTTGTACCGAGGCGATAGACCTCCTGCATGGCGGCAATGTAATCAGGGCGACAGTCGGGATAGCCGGAGTAATCAAGGGCATTAACGCCGATGTGCACGGTTTGCGCCCCTAGGGCTTCCGCATAGGCAAGGGCAACACTTAAAAAGATAGTATTGCGGGCGGGGACATAGGTAACCGGAATCTCGTGACTCATCGTGGCAAGGTCACGATCGCGGGGTAAGTCAATCGTTGAGTCTGTCAGAGCTGACCCTCCCCATAACCGCAAATTTAGGGAAACGATTTGATGCTGAAGGACGTGAGCAGCGGCGGCAATAGCGATCGCGGCTTCCAATTCTCGCCGATGGCGCTGACCATAGTCAAAGGAGAGGGCATAGCAAGCATAGCCCAAAGCCTTAGCACGAAATAAGATTGTGCTGGAGTCTAAGCCCCCTGAGAGCAACACGACGGCCTTTTGTGTCGTCATCATACCTGTCTATCAAAAACTTTACATTTGGCAATGCTGTGGTAGCATCTTTCTGAAAATGTTCATTCTGTGAGTTTTTACTTACGGCGGGCGATCGCCAACACCAAGCCCTTCCCCGGTTGCGTAGAGGAGTGAAATAACTAGACATGAGTTCTGCCGTCCGTCCCCAGCCCGATCCACTGCGCATTGGCGTTATCGGTGTTGGCAACATGGGTCAGCACCACACCCGTGTTTTGAGTTTACTCAAAGATGTCGAACTTGTGGGCATCTCTGACGTGAATCTGGAGCGGGGCATTGATACCGCCAGCAAATATCGGGTGAAATTTTTTGAAAACTATGTGGATTTGCTGCCCCACGTTGAGGCGGTGTGTATTGCCGTGCCCACCCGTCTCCACCATGAAGTGGGCATTACCTGCTTGCGCCATGGGGTGCATGTGTTGGTGGAAAAACCCATTGCCGCGAGTATTAGCGAAGCAGAATCCCTAGTTAACGCGGCAGCGGAGTGCCAGTGCATCCTCCAAGTTGGACATATTGAGCGCTTTAACCCCGCGTTTCAAGAACTGAGCAAAGTCCTGCGCACTGAGGAAATCCTTGCCCTTGAAGCCGATCGCATGAGTCCCTACTCCGATCGCGCCAATGATGTCTCGGTGGTTCTCGACTTAATGATTCACGACATTGACCTGTTGCTGGAACTCACCAATTCCCCTGTGGTGCGCCTGACGGCGGCAGGCAGTCGCTCTGCCAACTCTGGGTATCTAGACTACGTCACGGCTACCTTGGGCTTTGCCAACGGCATTATTGCCACACTGACTGCCAGTAAAGTCACCCACCGCAAGCAACGGCGCATTACCGCCCACTGCAAGAATTCCCTCACGGAAGCTGATTTTCTTAAAAACGAAATTCTCATTCACCGCAAAACCACAGCAACGTGCAGTGCTGACCACGGCCAAGTCCTCTATCGCCAAGACGGCCTGATCGAGAAAGTCTATACCAGCAACATTGAACCCCTCCATGCGGAATTGGAGCACTTTGTCAACTGCGTCCGCGGGGGTCAACCTCCCTCGGTGGGTGGGGAACAGGCGCTGAAGGCGTTGCGTTTGGCCAGTCTCATTGAGCAGTTAGCCCTTGATGGGCACAGTTGGGGGCAATTGGACGCATCCTTAGCAACCCTGATTCCTTAGACTCTGCCGCCCTCGTTCTTGCGCTAGGGTAGTAAGTACAGCAGCGAGGGTTGTGTCAATGACGAGTATAGAAGGCTGTGCCTTTTTGGCAGCCCAAGCAAAGGTGAAGTCCTATCTTGCTTACTGGTTTCAGTTGGGTAAACGCCTGTGTATTTGGGGTGGCGAACACACGGTGCTGCCGCAACCTGTCCTGCAGGGCGATCGCTACAGTCAAGCCTTTGAAGCCTGCTGGGCCTATGTCATTTCTGGTCAAGCGGGAGATTGCTTCCTTGAAGGTACCACAGAAACCATTACCCAACTGTTGAGCGACTGCTGGGAGATTACCGCCTGTGCCCGCTGTCAAATGCCTGTGCCCTTACCTTGTCATGGCTTGCCCCCTGTGCACTGTCCCTGTGCCAGTCTGCCCAACTGGCCGAACTTTGAGTTACCGCTGCCCCGCAGCCCGATTGACCCCCGTACCCACTTGTTGTCGTTGAAAAAACGTCTCAGTCTTTAAGTCTTTATTTTTCAGTCTTTGGTGTGTGGGATGCCCCCTTACCCTCTATTTTGTCCCTGCCATGGCAAGAGCCACCGCTGCATCCTAGGCTGGATAGCCATACCCTCCATCTTTGGTGGTTTACCCTTGCCCCTAATGTCCCCCGTGAGGTGACCCTGCGCACCTATCTACGACACTATCAGCCTGATCTTGAGGAAGCACCGCTCCCACGCACACCACTGGGGAAGCCCTATTTGCAGGGGTTGGAATTTAACTGGAGCCATAGCGACAACCTCGCCGTGTTGGCCATTAGCGGGAGTGCTGCTGTGGGAGTAGATGTCGAGATTTTGCGCCCTTGTCCTCAGCGTTCAGCAATTAGTCGGCGGTTTTTTGGGGCTTCTCTGCAACAGAGGGTACAGGAGGGGGGCGATCGCGCGTTTCTGCAAGCATGGACTTACTATGAGGCGTGGCTGAAAGCGCAGGGGGTAGGGGTATGGCAGCGAACTGTAGCTCAGACTGTAAAGCATTGGGTGGCTAGTTTTCTTGTGGGCGATCGCGCCATTGCCAGTGTTGTTGTGCTAACACCAACTCCTCCCCGGTGTTTCTTTTTTCGGCCAGAAACGATGGGATAAATTCATGTTCACACTTGATCAAACAGTGTAATCTTGGCCAGAAGTCCTGCCACCATCAAAAACAGTGCCACCAGCAATGCCCAAAGGCGATTATCCGTTGAACTTTGGCGTTTTCCCAATTCCACCAATTGTTCACGATTAGTCTGCACTTCTAAGCGCACAGCCTCAATTTTGGCCTCCATTGTATTAAATTTCTCATCAACAGTCTTAAACTTTTCATTGATGGTGGCCTCCATTGTATTAAATTTCTCATCAACGGTCTTAAACTTTTCATTGATGGCGGCTTCCATTGTATTAAATTTCTCATCAACAGTCTTAAACTTTTCGTTAATAGTCGCTTCAATCGTGTTGAATTTTTGATCAAACCTTACTTCTATGGCATTCAGTTTTTCATCCACGATTTGGAATTTCTGATCAATCGTGTTAAATTTTTCACGGATTTCCGCTTGGCCCACCTTCACTTCAAGGGTGAGTTCCGCCAGTTGCGACTGGATTGCTTTCATTGTGTCTAGGACTTCAGCGAGTTGCGATTGAGTGATAGGTTCGCTCATAGGAGTCTCCTCTAAACTTGGTTAAATTGGTTAAACAGTGTGATCTTGGCCAGAAGTCCTGCCACCATCAAAAACAGTGCCACCAGTAATGCCCAAAGACGATTGTCCGTTGAACCTTGGCGCTTTCCCAATTCGACTAATTGTTCACGATTGGTCTGTACTTCTAAGCGCACAGCCTCAATTTTGGCCTCCATTGTGTTGAACTTTTCACGGATTTCCGCCTGACCCACCTTGACTTCAAGGGTGAGTTCCGCCAGTTGCGACTGCATTGCTTTCATTGTGTCTAGGACTTCAGCGAGTTGCGATTGAGTGATAGGTTCGCTCATAGGAGTCTCCTCTAAACTTTGTCAAACAGTGTGATCTTGGCCAGAAGTCCTGCCACCATCAAAAAGAGCGCCACCAGTAATGCCCAAAGGCGATTGTCCGTTGAACCTTGGCGCTTTCCCAATTCGACTAATTGTTCACGATTGGTCTGTACTTCTAAGCGCACAGCCTCAATTTTGGCCTCCACAGTGTTAAATTTCTCATCAAATCTCGCTTCCATGGCATTCAGTTTTTCATCCACGATTTGGAACTTCTGATCCATGGTGTTAAATTTTTCACGGATTTCCGCTTGACCCACCTTCACTTCAAGGGTGAGTTCTGCCAGTTGCGACTGGATTGCCTTCATGGTTTCCAGAACTTCAGACAGTTGGGATTGGGTGACAGGTTCGGTCATGATTGATGTTCAGGGAGGGGTAACTTCATTTTAGGGGGAGGGAGCAATTTCTGTTTTCAGATTCTTTATAAATCCTGTTACAAAGGTTGTCTGTTAGGTGAGGTCATCAGGAGCAGCTAAAGGCCGCAGATAGGTCTGCACTAATGTCTGATAGAAGCCTAAGACGCGCTTATCTTTGAAGACAGCAGGGACACGGGCAAAGGCGGCACGGGAAATAATGGCATATTCCGGAATGGCAAATACGCTTGTGTCATTGGCTTGATACTGCGGCCAAAAGTAAGGGGTGAGGTGGGGGAGTTTTTGAAGAATTCGTTCAATTTCGGCTTGGGCAACGGCCATCGCCTTATCAGTTGTGGGAGCACCATTAAAGAAAATAGGCAAAGGAAGGGGTCCGCCTTCGCGGCGCAATGTGTGAATTTCGTTAAAGAGAAATTGGTGAATCACCTGAGCCGCATTGTTGAGGGAGGAGAGATCGGTGTGGCGGGTGGGAATCAAAACGGCGTCACTGGCATACACGGCGCTCTTACTTAAAAAGAGCCAAGCACTGGGGCAGTCAATGAGGATGTAGTCGTAGCGATCGCGCAAGGGGGCAAGGAGTTCCCGCAGGCGGGTAATGGGTGGATTTTGGGTTTGCATCGCCTGAATGAGAATGCTTTGCAGTTGTGGGGCAGCGGGAATGACATCAAAGATATGGGCAGACTTGATACTGCTGCTGGTGCGGATGCGCAGGTCAAAAGGGCGAATCGTAGCCGTAATCGGCTGATCAGGGTTTTGCAGACAAGCCGCAAGGGTCGTACTTGTGGAGGTTAGCTCAAGGGCGCGGCTGAGATCCCCTTGGGGGTCGCAATCAACGAGCAAGACAGCGGCATCTGCCACAGCAAGGGTGGCGCCCAAGTTAATCGTGGTGGTGGTTTTGCCCACTCCCCCCTTGTGGTTATAGATACAGAGGGTGGTGGCACGGGGGCGCGATCGCAAGCAGGTTTTGAGGTCTTCGATCATGCCCTCAAGGCGATCGCCCGTCAGTTCATAGTTGGGCGTGGCGGGATAGACCAAGTGGCCATGGCGTTGAAAAAGCTGTAAATGGCGGGCATTCGTGATCAACCCCCAAGCGGTTCCTTGGCAGTGGCAACCACTGAGAAGTTGCCGTAGTTGCTGTAGAGCGCGGCTATGATGGGCAGAACCATTCTCAAGGTTCAAGGCCACGGTTTGACTGGGAGTATTGCGGGAGCGACGGGCAGGGGGTTTAATCTCAACAATTAAATCAGGGTCAACTTGAGTTTGACAAAAAGGAGGCTGATGTTCGCGGGGGAAACGGGCTGCCACATCGGCAATGCCCGCACCTGTGTCAAAGGAAGATAGGCAATCGCGATCGCCAAAGCCCAACACACTCAGGAGCGGTCGGACAAAGTACTGCTCAATAACGGCTTCAGAGGTTTCGTCACCGTGAATTTGTTGCCATTGCAATCGCAAGCGGGAAATATCCAACGTTAAGCACCATCCAGCCGTCTTGAATCTTTCAGAATAGGTTGGCCACCCCCGAGCGTCAAGATCACAACGCTACCAAATCGCTGCGGACTGGGCTTTCCAAAGGCCTTGATCATTGGCTATGATAGTAAATCTGCAAATCTTTCACATTCGTCCCCTTGGGTGTCCTCACCGGATGATGGACGGATGGTTGTTTAACCCATAGGAGTACAACTCAATGGCAGTTCTTAGCCTTGCCCAAATGCTGGAGGCAGGGGTTCACTTTGGCCACCAAGCCCGCCGCTGGAACCCCCGGATGGCCCCCTACATCTTCACGGTTCGCAATGGGGTGCACATCATTGACCTCGTGCAAACCGCCCAACTGGTGGATGAAGCCTACAACTACATCCGCAACGCTGCTGAAAAAGGCAAACGCTTCTTGTTTATTGGTACCAAGCGTCAAGCTGCTGGCATCGTCGAGCAGGAAGCGCTCCGCTGCGGCAGTTACTACGTCAACCAGCGCTGGCTGGGGGGGATGCTCACCAACTGGAATACCATCAAAACCCGTGTCGATCGCCTCAAAGAACTCGAAAGCATGGAGGAAAGCGGCCTCATTGATCTGCGGCCAAAACAGGAGGCCTCGGCTCTGCGGCGGGAACTGGCACGGCTGCAAAAATATCTTGGCGGCATCAAACAAATGCGACGGCTGCCCGATGTGGCGATCATCGTTGATGTCAAGCGGGAATACAATGCCGTTGCCGAGTGCCACAAATTGGGGATTCCGATCGTGGCGCTGCTGGATACCAACTGCGACCCCAACCAAGTGGATATTCCCATTCCTGCTAACGATGATGCCATCCGTTCGATTAAGCTGATTGTGGGTAAACTAGCCGATGCCATTTACGAAGGCCGCCATGGTCAGTTGGACGAACCGGAAGCGGATCTCGCTGATGAGGACGACGATGGAATGACCGCCAGCGACGATGGTGATGCTGAAGCCCTAGATATTCCAGATGACTCTGACGCTTAATCCTTGAGGAACAGATCATGGCAGAAATTTCAGCCAAACTAGTCAAAGAACTGCGGGACAAAACCGGTGCCGGCATGATGGACTGCAAGAAAGCCTTGCAGGAGTCCAACGGCGATATGGAAGCCGCCATTGCTTGGTTACGGCAAAAGGGTCTAGCCTCTGCGGGTAAAAAAGCCGGGCGCGTGACCAGTGAAGGTCTGGTGGATAGCTACATTCACACTGGCGGGCGCATTGGTGTGCTGGTCGAGGTGAACTGTGAGACCGACTTTGTGGCTCGCAACGAGAAATTCAAAGCCCTTGTTCAAGACATTGCCAAGCAAATTGCCGCTTGCCCCAATGTGGAATTTGTCTCAGTAGATGATATTCCCGCTGAGTACAAGGAAAAAGAACGCCAGATTGCCCTTGGCTCCGATGCCCTGAAGGGCAAACCCCCCGAAGTGAAGGAGAAAATCGTTGCTGGCAAACTGGAGAAAACCCTCAAAGAGCTGTGCCTGCTCAACCAGCCCTTTATCCGCGATCAATCTAAGACCGTTGAAGAGTTGGTGAAAGAGCACATTGCCGAACTGGGGGAAAATATCCAGATTCGCCGCTTCCAACGCTTTGTCCTCGGTGAGGGGATTGAGAAGCAAGAAACCAACCTTGCTGAAGAGGTGGCCGCCCAAACCCAAGCCATGACTGCTACCGCAAAAACTGCCGAAGCACCAGCAGAAGTGGCCGAAACTGCAACGCCTGAAGTGAGCACGCCTGAGCCAGCAGCGGAAACGACGGTTGAAGAGCCAGCCCCAGAACCTGTCGCAGTTTCTGAGCAGACGGCGGAACCAGTAGCTGAACCTGCGGCTGAAAGCAAGGGATTTGGTGCCGCTGCCAAAAAATCCGGTGGCAAGTCTCGCACCACCAAGAAGAAAAAGTAATGTCCCTAGGCGTAGCCATGGGCCTGGAGAAAGGCGAGGTCAATTTCCACTGAGGCATCTTGGGGCTGGAGAAACTTGCGGGTATATTTGCCCAGCAGATCCGCCTCTAGGTTCACACCATCGCCAACCCTAAGAAATTGCAAGGTGGTTTCTGCGTAGGTATGGGGGATGACAGCAATGCTGAATTCATCCCCTGTTTCGTTGCAATGGGCAACGGTGAGGCTAATGCCATTGATGGCAATGCTGCCTTTGGGGATGATGTAGGTCGCTACCGCTTCAGGGGCAGAGAATGTGACTTCCCAACTCGATCCTGTGGGGGCGATCGCTAGCACTCGACCCACACCATCCACATGCCCAGTGACAAAATGCCCCCCCACCTTATCCCCGACTCGTAGGGCAGGTTCTAGGTTCACCATTGCGCCTGCTGCTGCTTTGGCCGCCAGTGTCGTGCGTTGCAGCGTTTCTGGGGAGACACTGACTGTAAAACCGGTTGCATCGAATGTTTCCACCGTCAGGCAGACCCCATCAACGGCAATACTATCGCCAATGGCCACGTTAGCAAGGAAAGGGGCATCGGCAGCAGTAACCGTCAACTGCGACTCAGAGCGTTGCTGGAGGACACCAATTGCCTGAATAATACCAGTAAACATGGTGAGTCTAGCCTTTGAGTAAAAACCGCTGATAAAACTTTAATTCTGCCTCAAGGGTAGTGGAGATCGTGCTACTTTGGCGGAAGCCGTGCCCCTCTTCGGCGAAGGTGTAATAATCGACGGGAATGCCCTTGGCCTGAAGGGCGGCCACCATCTGTTCCGCTTGGCTGGGGGGAACGACCACATCCTTGAGTCCCTGAAAGAAAATCACTGGGCAGGTGAGGCGATCCGTATGGTAGAGGGGCGATCGCTGGCGGTAGAGGTCTGCCCCTTCGGGATAGGGGCCAATCAGTTGATCAAAGTAGTGGGCTTCAAAGGCATGGGTTTCCTTGAGCAGGCGAATGAGATCGCCAATGCCGTAATAACTTGCTCCCACATGGAAAACCCGCGTAAACGTCAGCGCACACAGGGTGGTATAGCCCCCAGCACTACTGCCGCGAATGGCCAAGCGATCACCATCAACCTTTCCTTGGCGAACTAAGTACTCTGCCCCGGCTCCACAGTCCGCCACATCCACCACTCCCCACTGTCCCCGCAGGGCATTGCGATAGGCACGACCATAACCCGTACTGCCGCGATAGTTCACATCCAATACCGCAAAGCCGCGACTTGTCCAAAACTGGGTGCGCAGATCTAATCCCGTACCACTAGCTGCCGTCGGTCCCCCATGACTTTTGACAATTAAGGGCGGTCGTGTATTGGCGGGGGGCTGTACCTGAGGATTTTGGGGCGGATAGAAAAAGCCGTAGGCGGTTGCACCGTCACCCGTCGGAAATTCAATCACTTCGGGCTGGGAAATCCACTCTCGCGGTAGGGGCGCAGACACAGGCTGCACAGGTGCACAGATGCCTGTATCCAGATGCAACTGAACAATATGGGGGGGCAAGTGGGGAGAACTGCCAATAAAGGCTACCGTGCGATCGCTTACCCGTACAAGGGAATGAACCTCAGTATAGTCGGCGGCTAGGGTTTGCCATTCCCCCCTAGGGAGAGAAACCACTGCCAGTCGCCACAGGCCACGATCGCTATAGGTTAAAACTGCTGTTTCAGCGTTCACAAGGGCATAGGTGGATTGACCAAAGACCCAGAGGGGTACACCGGCATCATAACTGGCCTGCCAGACAGGTTCATGGTGGCCATCACGGTAACGATAGAGATTCCACCAGCCAGAGCGATCGCTGATGTAGTAGAGGGTCTCTCCTTGCCATTGGGGTTGCTGCACAGATTCCTCACTACTGCCAGCAATGCGGTAGGGGGTACCAAGGGAACCGTTACTACTGACCATGGCTCCCCACAGTTCACAGCCATCCCAGGGCATCTGCGGTGCTGACCATTGCAACCAAACAAGGGTGTTGCCCTCTGGACTCAAGCGGGGCGCCGCATAAAAGCCCGCTCCTTGAACCAGCACTGTTCGTTTTCCCGACAGGTGAATCGCCACAATGGACTGTTGGCTGTGGCCATCGGCAAAATGCGCCTCTTCAACACACAGCAGGCGATCGCGCCAAGAATCGACGCAACCATCGGCAAAGCGGGTATTCGCCGCTTGGTAGATTAGCTTAGGGCTGGGTTCCCCAAGGGCGTAGATGCCCTGATCGGCATCATTAACAAAGTAAATCTGGTTACCGTGGCACCAGTAGGCACCGCCACCATACTCATTGACTCGCGATCGCGCACTAAAGGGAGCCGCCAAAAGCGCTTGCCCTTGACGCACCAACACCACTCGCCCCTTCTCTTGGGGACGCCGCTCTAGCCACACCAGACCAAGGGGCGTGGAACGCAATTCACTGAGACTGGTGGCAGCAGTACTAACGTCGGCGGCCGAGAGGATGGAAGGCCAGTCACCGTAGTCGAGACTCATTGAGGAATTTGCTCAAGCACCAGCTTTTGCCGTTTCACTGGCTCAGGGACACTAATCGGGTACTTGCCGGTAAAACAGGCAGAACAAAAGCGATCGCCCGTATCGTAGGTAGCAGCAATCATTCCCTGCCAACTAAGATAACTGAGGGAATCGACGCCAATCTGAGCCGCAATCTCAGCCACGGACTTGGTGGCCGCAATCAGTTGATCTTGGGTATCGGTGTCAATGCCATAAAAGCAAGGGTGAGTCACCGGCGGCGAGGAAATCCGCATATGCACTTCCACTGCACCCGCATCCCGCAGCGCTTTGACAATTTTGCGGCTAGTGGTACCCCGCACAATCGAATCATCCACGATCACCACCCGCTGTCCCATCAGCACATCCCGTAGCGGATTGAGTTTCATGCGAATCCCCGACTCCCGCATCGACTGGGTGGGTTGAATAAACGTGCGTCCCACATAGCGATTTTTAATTAAGCCTTCGGCGTAGGGCACCCCCGTGGCTTGGGAAAAGCCAATGGCCGCCGGCACACCCGAATCCGGCACCGCAATGACTAGATCCGCATCGGCGGGCGCTTCCCGACCCAACTGCTGTCCCAAGCGCTGGCGGTAGCTATAGAGGCTTTCCCCCTGCATGACACTGTCGGGACGCGCAAAGTAAATCATCTCAAAGATACACAACTTGCGTTGCGACTCTGCCCATTGGATACTTTGAATGCCTGACGGCGTAATGTGGATCAATTCTCCCGGCTCCACATCCCGCACATAGTCCGCACCGATAATATCAAGGGCACAGGTTTCAGAAGCGAGTACGTAGTGGGGCGTGGTCTCATCCATGAGGCGGCCAATCACTAGCGGCCGAATACCATGGGCATCCCGCAGGCCAAACAACCCCGCTGGCGTTCCTATCACTAGACTATAAGCCCCTTGGCACTGCTGGGCAGCGGTAATGATCCCCTCTGACCACGATTGACCCGTAGCCACAGCCTGAGCGATCGCCCAAGCAATGAGTTCAGAATCCGTTGTACTCGCTAACACCGCCGTAGGCGCATCACAGGCCAGCACCTGTTCTCGCAGAGCGTAGGTATTTACCAAGTTGCCGTTGTGGGCTAAGGCCAAAGGTCCTAGGCGAGTTTCGACCACCACTGGTTGGGCGTTGACAATGCGACTGGAACCCGTGGTCGAGTAGCGATTGTGGCCAACAGCCAAATTGCCCACTAGCCGTCCAAGAATCTCTTCATCAAAGACTTGGGAGACCAAGCCCATATCCTTGTAACAATGGACGGTGTCACCCGCAAATGTGGCAATTCCAGCGGATTCCTGACCTCGATGTTGCAGGGCATAGAGACCAAAGTAGGCAAGGCGAGCCACATCCGCCCCGGGGGCATAGACCCCAAACACACCACAGGCTTCTTCCGGCTTATCAGCAAATTGTTGTTCTGTCATTTAGTCCAAATACTTCGGCAGGGGCGATCGCCACGCAAGAGCTAGCTCTTCCATCGTAACCCTGATGAGCGGAGAATGGTCACAGGTGTCAATACACAGTTCTGTATGTTCACCATTAACAACCCCTAGGCGTGTCCAAGCATTGGGCAGTTGCGCCTGCACATAGGCTTCCCACACTGTCTGTTCCGTTGGTGGCACAGAGACCAAAATCCGCGCTCCCCCCTCAGCAAACAGGAGGGCATCCCACCGGGGATAGACACCCTCTGGCAACTGAATCGTTGCTCCGCGCTGCCCACTGAGACAGCTTTCTGCCAAAGCTACCGCCAATCCACCCTCACTCAAATCATGAGCACTGGCCAGCCAACCCTGCTGAATGCCATAGCGACACACCGCCTGCACCCGCTGCTCAAGGTCTAAATCAATCTGGGGTGGACAACCGGCCACCAAGCCATGGATTTGGGCAAGGTACTCTGAGCCGCCAAGGCTAATGCGAGGATCACTCAGAGGTGTGGTCAGGGGCAAGCCCAACAGGTAAATGCCATCGCCGGCGGCTCGCCAGCCTTGACCAAGCACCCGCTGCAAGTCCGGAAGCAACCCCACCATCCCCACCACCGGGGTCGGATAAATCGGCTGTGGTTGGCCATTGCTATCAATTGTTTCGTTGTAGAGGGAGACATTGCCACCCGTGACGGGGGTTTCTAGGGCACGACAGGCCTCCGCAAGACCGCGACAGGCATTGGCCAACTGCCAGTAACCCACGGGCGTTTCTGGACTGCCAAAGTTGAGGTTATCGGTGACGGCAAGAGGCTCCGCCCCCACACAACTCAGATTACGAGCAGCTTCGGCCACGGCCGCTTTACCCCCTTCGTAGGGATCCAAATACACATAGCGACTGGGGCAATCCACCGTCGCCGCAATCCCTTTGGAGGTGCCCCGCAGACGAATTACTGCCGCATCGGCATCGCCGGGGAAGACGAGGGTATTGTTTTGCACTTCGTGATCGTACTGGCGATAGACCCATGCTTTGGAGGCCATACTGGGCGTTGCTAGGAGGGTGAGCAAGATTTCTGCGGGCGATCGCGCCGGTAGCGCCAATTGAGCCACTGACCATTGCCGTGCCTGTTGGACATAGAGAGGCGGCTCACTGGGACACTGCCGCTCATAGACGGGGGTCTCTTCAGCAAGGGCACGGGCAGGCACCTCTGCGGCCACCTCGCCACGGTAAAGCACCCGCACCACCGGCTCGGCAATGACACGTCCCACAACCACTGCCTGCAAGCCCCAACGATGGAAAATCTCAATGAGTTCCGCTTCGCGGCCTTGGGCAGCAACAAAGAGCATGCGTTCTTGGGATTCCGAGAGTAAAAACTCGTAGGGCACCATTCCCTGTTCGCGCACGGGCACCTTGTCCAAGTCCAGCTCAATGCCGACACCCCCTTTGGCGGCCATTTCCGATGTCGAGCAAGTCAACCCCGCTGCCCCCATATCTTGGGCGGCTACCACTGCCCCGGTTTGAAAGGCTTCAAGGCAGGCTTCAATGAGGCATTTTTCCATGAAGGGATCCCCCACTTGCACCGCCGGGCGATCGCGCGTGGAGTCATCTGTCAGCTCGGCACTGGCAAAACTTGCCCCCCCCATGCCATCACGACCTGTGGTGGATCCCACATAGAGAACTGGATTACCAATACCACTGGCTGCCGATTTGACAATCTCTGGGGTTTCCATGAGTCCCAAGGCCATGGCATTCACCAAGGGGTTGCCCGCATAGCAGGGGTCAAAATACACCTCCCCCCCCACCGTGGGCACACCGGCACAGTTGCCGTAGTGGGCAATACCCGCCACGACGCCTTTCACCAATTGTTGGGTTTTTGGCTCCTTGAGATCCCCAAAGCGCAGGGCGTTCAGTAGAGCAATGGGACGCGCCCCCATCGTAAAAATATCCCGCAGGATGCCACCGACCCCCGTCGCTGCCCCTTGGAAGGGTTCAATGGCCGAGGGATGGTTGTGGGACTCAATCTTAAAAGCAAGGCGCAAGCCATCCCCTAAGTCTACAACGCCGGCATTTTCACCAGGCCCGACCAGTACCCGTGCCCCTTGGGTGGGAAACTGCTTGAGCAGCGGCCGCGAGTTTTTGTAGCAGCAATGCTCCGACCACATGACGCCAAACATGCCCAATTCCGCGCGGTTGGGATGGCGGCCAAGACGGCGGACAATTTCAGCATATTCTTGGGGCTTGAGACCTTCAGCAGCAATCTCAGCCTCAGTGACGAGGGGGGGTTGGCTCATGGCAAAGGATCATTTAGGCTACGTTATCGATTATCGAGCCTAGCGGGAATTGGGGTACCAAAACATCCCCTTAATCCCCTCGGGATCGGGACGAAAGCCCAACTGACGGTAAAAGTCCACAACATGGGGATCGGCAAAGAGGGTAATGTTGCTGATGTCCTCGCTGCGCAGTTCTTTGATAATTTGCCGCATCAATTCTTTGCCCAGCCCCCGCCCCTGAAATTCTGGATGTACCACCACATCCCAAATCGTGGCATTAAAGGCATGATCGGAGGTAGCACGCGAAAAACCAATCAGACGACGATAGGCGCCCCGCTGCTCCCACATCGAGATCACAAGGAAACTGTGCTGAATCGCTTTTTTTACCTTGCGAATGGGACGGCGTGACCAGCCAACGGCATCACAGAGTTCTTCTAGTTCATAGACATCAATATCTTTGTCTTTGCTAAAAATAATTTGACTTTCGGTGCCATTGTCCCGCTCTACCTGAGAGCTTAGACTGGGGGACGTGGTGGTGGCGCTGGTAGTCGGTTGCGAATTGAACAGCGATTTCCAGAAGCTCATGCAAGTATGCTGGAGATGGAAGAATGACCAAGTGTAACCCGGCCTAGGCTATAGTATAGCGACTCTCACCCATGGTTTCCGATTTTCAACTGCGTAACCTTGATGTCCTGAAGCGCTTCAATCGCTCCTTTCCGGAGTTCTATGAGCAATTTGTCGGTCGGGATGTCCAACTGCAAAACCTGAAACTAGGGTTTCAAATTCACAAAACGAATCAGGCGGTGATTCAGATTGTCCCCGAGGGCGATCGCTCGGTGCTGCATTTTGCCCATCGCAATCACTCCTATCTGCTGAGCGATCTCTTTGGTGTGATGGCGGCCTACAAACTCACCATCCACAATGTCTCCCTCTATGGCCATGTGCGACCGCCGATGCTGGTGTTTGTCAAATTGGTGCTCTCGGAACAGGGCAAACCCCTGACGAAAAAGCGGAGTGAAAGTGTGCGCCGTGCCCTGCAACAGACCCTGAGTGGCGAGTTTGCGGTTGAGGAAATGCTGGCCATGGAGTTTAACCTCAATGAAGGCCTGCCGCAAATTACCACCAGCTTTTATCAAGATCAGGTCTTTCATCTGCCGGCGCTGTTGGTGGAGTCCACCAATCATCCCGCCTTGCTCTACAAGGTGATGCACGCCATTTGGCAAGAGGAACTGTTAGTAGTGAATATCAACTTTATGCTCTGGCAGGGACGGGTGCGACTGTTACTCTATCTGCTCGGCCCCAATGGCAGTGTCATTCCTGACTATTTAGGCTCCCGTATTGCTGCCAAGATCAAGGATCATCTAACGGGAAACACTTAGGGTAGGATAGGGGGTGTTTGTCCCCTTCATGATGCGTCCAATGGCTGCTGAACAACATCTCCACCTATGGCGACCGGTGAACCTCAGCGATCGCATTCTGGCGGCAATTGATGTCGGGACAAACTCAATTCACATGGTGGTGGTACAAATTCAACCCAGCTTACCCAGCTTCAAAATCATTGCTGCCGAAAAGGATATGGTACGGCTGGGGGAACGCTGCCAAATTACAGGACAACTGACGGAAGAGGCAATGAAGCGGGCGATCGCCACCCTGCGCCGCTGTCGCGAATTGGCCACAGGTCTCAAGGCAGAAGAAATTATTGGCGTGGCCACCAGTGCGGTGCGCGAAGCCCCCAATGGCCGTGAGTTTCTAGAGCGCGTCAAGGCAGAGACCGGCCTGACCATTGATCTCATTTCTGGGGAAGAGGAAGCGCGGCGCATTTATCTAGGGGTACTGTCGGGGCTAGAATTCAACGGCAAGCCTCACATCATCATTGACATTGGGGGTGGTTCCACGGAGTTAATTCTCGGCGATGGCCATGAACCCCGCTACCTCAGCAGCACCAAAGTGGGGGCAGTACGCCTGACGGATTTATTTGTCAAAAGCGATCCCATTAGTGATCAGGACTACGCAGCCCTGCGCGCCTATGTGCGGGGAATGTTGGATCGCGCGGTTGAAGACCTGCGGCAGCATCTCGGTCCCCATGAAAAACCGCAACTGGTGGGTACCTCAGGCACGATTGAAAGCCTAATGATGATTCACACCTGCGATCGCCTTGGTACCTGTCCGACCTCATTGCAGGGCTATGAACTCACCCTAGAGGACTTAAAAGCCCTCGTGGCCAAATTGCGGCGACTCAACTTTAACCAGCGCTGTCAACTCTTGGGGATGTCGGAGCGGCGGGCAGAAATTATTGTTGCTGGAGCGGTGATTCTTGCTGAAGCCATGGAGATGCTCGGCCAAACCAGCCTCATTACCTGCGATCGCGCCCTGCGGGAAGGCATCATTGTGGACTGGATGCTCACCCATGGTCTCATTGAAGACCGTCTCCGCTATCAAAGCTCAGTGCGCCAGCGCAGTACCTACAGTTTGGCGCAAAAATTCCATGTCAATCTCGCCAGTAGCGAACGGGTGGCTGATTTTGCCCTGACGCTGTTCGATCGCACCCAAGGGATTCTCCACGAGTGGACAGAAACAGAGCGCGAACTTCTCTGGGCAGCAGCGATTCTTCACAATGCCGGTCACTACGTCAGCCACTCTGCTCACCATAAACATTCCTACTACCTCGTGCGCCATGGCGGCCTGCTGGGCTACACGGATACGGAAATTGAGATCATTGCTAACCTCTGTCGCTACCACCGCAAGAGTCCCCCCAAGAAAAAGCATGAAAACTTCCGCCAACTGGTGGGACGCCGCGAACGCCAAATTGTCGAGCAACTGAGTGCGATTCTGCGGTTGGCCTCGGCGTTGGATCGGCGACAAATTGGAGCCGTGGATCACATTACCTGTGAGTGGCGTGCTCTACAACGGGAGTTTTGTGTACAGGTGCATCCCGCTGACCCCAGCGATCGCTGTGAGTTGGAAATTTGGAGTGTCAACTACAAAAAAGAACCCTTTGAAACCCAATTTGGCGTCAGTTTGAAGGTGGAATTGGTGCCCGCCAGTAGTACAGTTTTAGCTACAGCGGTGAATTACTGATTGAAGATCCTTAAACTTTTTCCACTGGAGGCTGACCCAGCAGCCCTTGGGGTCGCACCAGCAGCACCAAGAATAAAATTGCAAAGGCCGCAGCATCGCGCAACCCGGAAGCTGCCGCAGGCACCATTGCCTCCACCAGTCCCAGCAAAAAACCCGCCAACATCGTCCCCGGTAAACTGCCTAACCCCCCAAGAACAATCACTGCTAACCCCTTGAGACCAAAGATGACGCCAAACTGCGGCCCTGTAATGCCAACACTCAGGGCAACAAGGGTACCAGCAACGGCCGCTAAGGCACTGCTGACAAAAAAGGTCACTTGAATAATGCGATCGCCATCAATGCCGAGTAATGTTGCGGCTGTCGGATTTTCAGCCACTGCTTGTAAGGCTTTTCCCATGCGCGTCCCCTTTACCCAATAAGTGAGAACCATCATTAAGACCACTGCCACTGTCAAGATCACGAACTGGCTGGTGCGCAGGGTAATGTCGCCGAAATGCAGTGTTAGCGGCAATCCCCCCAAGAGCTGATCCGGATAGGTATAGACTTCGGCACCCACCAAATACTGGATCAAGTTGGTGAGGAGAACGGCTGCCCCAAGACTCGCCACCACAGTCAAGAGGGTGTCAGTGCGCTGCTGCCGCAAGGGACGAAAGACCAACCAATCAATGCCCACCCCCAACAAACCACAGCCAAGGGCACTCAGAACCAAAGCCGGGGCAAAGGGTAAGGCAAAGGGAAGCTGGCCGTTGGCCAAAAGGCCATTAAAGCCAAACCGCCCCCCTAAGAGGGCATAGGTGAGGTAGGCACCAATGGCAAAAACAGCGCCGTGGGCAAAGTTGATAATGCCCAAAATTGAGAACACAAGCGTGTAGCCAAGGGCAAAAATGGCATAGACACTGCCTGTGGCCAATCCATCCACAAGCACTTGCAGAGCACTGGTGGCCACCTAAGCTCCTTCCACAAGGGCACGATAATCCGCTGCTGAGAGGAGTCCTGTCGGGGGGGTACTGACTTGCACCTTGACCAACCACCCCTCCCCGTAGGGATCGGCAGCAATTTGCTCCGGGTTGTCAATGACGGCCTGATTGACCGCAATTACGGTTCCCGCGAGGGGCGCATAGAGATCCTCAACGGCTTTGACGGATTCAATCGTACCAAAGCGCTCACCGGGTGCTAGGGTATCACCCACCGCCGGCAATTCCACAAAGACAATATCCCCCAGTTGATCCACAGCAAAGGCACTAATGCCGAGGGTGGCCGTATCGCCCTCAAGGCGCAGGTACTCATGGCTGTCGAGATATTGAAGATCATCAGGGTAGGTCAGTGTCATAGCGGGTTTCCATCCATCAGGGGCGATCGCTGGCACGGGCAAGGCGCACAGCAGTGACAAAAGCAGCTAAGCCAAGGGGCACACTCAGGAGCAAAATCATGGTTGTGGGTACCACTCCCAACTGAGCTTCTCCAGAACTCAGCTCAAAAATGCACCCCACTGTGGCGATCGCGGCCACACAGGCGGCTAATAGATACAGATAACTCTTGACCACAGACTCTGATCCTCAGCGTTCCCTAAGCGGCAATGGGACGCACGGCACTGGGGGTAAAGCCATGTTCCTTGAGTTCATGGCGTAGTAGCGCTTGGTTTTCCACGCGATCCACAAACATCACCCCCGTCAGGTGGTCAATTTCATGCTGGATGGCACGGGCAAGTAACCCACCTGCCATAATCACTTGGGGACGCCCCCACTCATCTTTGTAGGCCACTTCCACCATCGCTGGACGGCGCACTTCTAGATAGACGCCCGGAATGCTCAAGCACCCCTCTTGGCAAACCTCAAGTTCTTCACTGAAGTCCTTAATGACGGGGTTGATCATCACCAACGGCTCTGCTTCAGGATCATCGGGATGGATGTCAATGACGAGGATTTGCTTATTGATGCCCACTTGGGGTGCTGCCAAGCCAATGCCATCGGCACTGTACATGGTTTGTAACATTTTCCGCACAATATCGCGGATGCTGTCATCAACTTTGGTGACCCGTTTGGCGGGTTGTCGCAGCACGCGATCGCCCAAATAGTGCAGTTGCAGAGGCGGAGTTTTTAACTTTTTCTTTTCAACAGCGAGGGATGCAGCCATAGGACACGCCAAGACAACAAAACTTAATCAATTCCTAGCCTAACGAATTTTCAAAGCTCTAGGCTACTTTTCCGTTGAGGCACTACTGACACTCGGCAAGAGCCGTTGTTGCTCCTCAAGAGCTGCCTTGTAGCGTTCAATATCCTCTTCGAGGTGGGCAATCTGCTCATCGCGGGCTTCCATTTCCACGCGAATCGTAAAGATGCGCTGTACCTGTACCCAAACGTTAAAGACCCAAGCAAAGACCGCCCCAATACCCATAGCCACAATCAGTTCAACGCACAGCGGCGCTTGAATCACCTTCCCTTCAAAAAACTTAATACTAACCGGATCAGTATTTTGGATACTAAAGAGAACTAAGCCCAAACCAATGACAAATATCATCAAAAAATTAAGTTGTCGCATAGGGCATCCTGTCACCAATAGCAAATCTCATCATAAAGGAGAGCTGTCGATCGGGCATCGTGCCAACGACCGACAATCTTGGGCTAATCATACCACTGTGGCTAATCTTCAATCACCGGGTTGCCCACTTCTACCGCTTGGACATCAATGGTGCCGGGGGGAGCCAAGCGTTGAAACCGGCGATCGCGCACCATCAGTACTTCACCACAAGCCGGGCATTGGGTTTGACTATCATTGAAACTGCTAAATTCAAAACCACAGACGGGACAGGCTGCCGTCACCAGCTTCCAGCGCCACCAGAATTGCAACCCTACAACCAAGAGTACAGGGGTGAGCATTAAGATTAAAAACAACACTAAAAAGGATTGCACCAGCCAGCCTAGCCCCAATAGCCCCAGTAACCATGTCACCAGTAACACACTGAACCAAAAACGTAGGGTGGGGTTTAGGGTAAATCTTAGGGACATTGGCCTCCCTCCAAGGGCATTGCCGCTATTGTAACGCAGTTGCGGGTGTATCCTAAAAAGCAAGCGTCCAGCCCAGCAATGGTTATCCCCTATACTCTCCACGCTGAACATACCCGCCTTGAAGTGGTGCCAGAGCGCGGTGGCCTGATTACTCGTTGGCAGTGGCGCGGGCATGAATTGCTGTACTTGGATCGGGAGCGCTTTGCCAATCCCCAGTTGAGTGTGCGGGGCGGCATCCCCCTGTTGTTTCCCATTTGTGGCAATCTGCCGCAGGATACGTTTCACTACAAAGGCCAAGTCTATCGGCTCAAGCAGCATGGTTTTGCACGGGATTTGCCGTGGCAGGTGCTCGATCAACAGGAGCATCGTTTGCAACTGGGATTGCAGGATACGCCAACCACGCGCCAAGTTTATCCCTTTCCTTTTCACTTGAGGTTGACCTACACCCTTGCGGCTGATTCCCTAGCGATCGCCCTTGAAGTGGCTAACCCCGGTGACACGCCCCTACCCTTTAGCTTTGGTTTGCATCCCTACTTTGCCGTTGCGGACAAGCAGCAATTGCAGTTTGACCTGCCAATCCATGCCATGGTGGATCAAAAAACGCAGCAACCCCTCACCTTTAGCGGCACCTTTGACTGGAGCGCTGCCGAGTTGGATTTGGCCTGTCGTCCCCTCACGGGTCAAGTGGCTCGCGTCTGTGACCTGCAACAACAGTACTGCCTGACGCTCCGCTACGACACCGCGTTTACAACCCTCGTTTTTTGGACTGTTCAGGGCAAACCCTACTACTGTCTAGAGCCTTGGACCGCCCCCCGCAATGCCTTGAATACAGGGGTTGACCTTCTCCAAGTGCCGCCGCAGAAACACATGACCCTTGGCGTCGAGATTGCCGTTGCCCCCCTTTAGGGAGAAAATCAAAAAAGTTTTCCCACACGCGACCATGTACCCCGATTTTCAAACCTTTTGTCAACTGGCTGAGCAGGGTAACTTCATCCCCATCTATCAGGAGTGGGTGGCGGATATGGATACGCCGGTGTCGGCTTGGTATCGGGTCTGTCGCGATCGCCCCTACAACTTTTTGCTAGAGTCCGTCGAGGGGGGTGAACAACTGGCTCGCTATAGCCTCCTCAGTTGTGATCCGCTGTGGATCCTCGAAACCCGCGGTAACCAAACCACCCAAACCCATCGCGATGGCTCAGTCACCACGTTTACGGGCAATCCCTTCAGGATTTTGGCCAATTGCCTTGCCCCTTATCAGCCGGTCAAACTACCACAACTGCCGGGGGGCATTGGCGGTCTTTTTGGTTTTTGGGGCTATGAGCTGATTCAGTGGATTGAGCCACGGGTTCCCATTCATCCTGCCACCGAAAAGGATTTGCCTGATGGCGTGTGGATGCAGGTGGATCAAATCCTGATTTTTGATCAGGTGAAGCGAAAAATTTGGGCAGTGGTCTATGCCGATACGCGCGACACGGACTTAAAAACGGCCTACACCCACGCCAGCGATCGCCTAGAGCGGCTTTTGAGTAAACTGCAAACTCCAATTCCCGCCGAAGCGACCCAGCTTCACTGGCAACCCAGTCGCCAGACCCCCAGTTACACCAGCAACACCACCCCAGAAACCTTCCGTGCCCATGTGGAGCGTGCCAAGAACTACATCCGCGCCGGCGATATTTTCCAAGTGGTTCTCTCCCAACGCCTCAGTGCCACCTACAGCGGCGATCCCTTTGCCCTCTATCGCTCCCTGCGCCTGATTAATCCTTCCCCCTACATGGCTTACTTTCAATTTGGCACGTGGCAGATCATTGGCTCTAGCCCAGAAGTCATGGTCAAAGCGGAGCACCACCCTGAAAAAAGTGGCTCTCTCCTTGCCACCGTCCGTCCCATTGCCGGCACCCGCAAGCGGGGGCATACCTACACTGAAGATCAGCAGCTCGCCGCAGAACTCCTTGCCGATACCAAAGAAGTGGCCGAACACGTCATGCTCGTTGATTTGGGGCGCAATGATTTGGGGCGCGTGTGTCGTCGGGGGAGTGTCACTGTCGAGGAGTTTATGGTGATTGAACGCTACTCCCACGTCATGCATATTGTGAGTAATGTTGTCGGCGAATTGTTACCCAACAAAACGGCATGGGACTTGCTCCAAGCTTGTTTTCCGGCTGGAACCGTCAGTGGTGCCCCCAAAATTCGCGCCATGGAAATTATCTATGAATTGGAAGGCTGCCGCCGTGGCCCCTACTCTGGTGCCTATGGTTACTATGACTTCGAGGGTCAGCTCAACACAGCCATTGCCATTCGCACGATGGTGGTGCAACCGCTCACTGGCCATCAACATCTCATTCACGTTCAAGCCGGTGCTGGTATTGTTGCTGATTCCGATCCCCAACGGGAATACGAAGAAACCTTGAACAAAGCCCGCGGTTTATTGGAGGCAATCTCTGCACTGGCTGGCAAACCTTAACCAAATATTGACGCAGCGATCATCGAGTCTTTACGTTTGCCCTCTAGCCTAGTAGGCAGTTTTGGCTAACGTTGCCCAGAACACAGAAACTGGGGATGTTGACAGAACAACCAATTTCTTGGGGATGCGCCTCAGTATTGGTTTCTTTGCTTGAGGTTCTGCTGCCATGGCAAATATCTCCACTGCTGCAATCACTCCCCCCGTGGAGAGCGGCTGGCGTTCTCCCTCTCGGCTCCACACCTTTAGTCTTGGCGATAATATCTGGATGGAGCCGGAACGGATTTGGCTGGTGAGTCGCGGCGTTGTGCTGTTAAATCTTCTGCATCCGGATGGCGAAGAAGTGGTTGTCGGCCTAGCTACCCCTGGCACTGCGTTTGGCATTCCCTTGACCAGTTTGGCGGCCTATCAAGCCAAGGCACTCTCCAAGGTAGAGCTAATGCTCTTTACGCTGGTGGAGGTGGAATCCTCCCCCAACCTCACGCAGAGTCTGGTGCGGGGTCTTGCGCGGCGCCTGCGGCAAGCAGAAGGTCTCCTAGGGATTACGAGTCATCGCCGCATCGAGGAGCGATTGCGTCACTTACTCCTGCTGTTGAAGCAGGAAATTGGTCAACCCCATCCCCTCGGCACTCGCTACAGTGTTCGCCTCACCCATCAGCAACTGGCAACGGCGATTGGGACGAGTCGGGTAACGATGACTCGCCTCCTAGGCAAGCTACGTGACGAACATTGGCTCACCTACGATCGCGATCGCCACATCATTCTCACTCATACCGCTCAGATTTAGGTGATTTGGGTTAGTTCTCCCCTGATCAGGGCACCTTTGGCACAAAAGAGAGGGTTTTTAGTGTAAATTTTTGTAAACACTTGCGTTCATAGTGGCAAAACTGTTAAATTAGATACAGAAATAAATCGTTCATCTTCGCTAAACAGCACCTGAAAATTTGGGTGAGTAGCGAAGACGGAAGTAGGGCACTTGTCCCGAAGGAACGCGCCTCAGTTGACAAAAACCACCTAGTAGAGAATTTGGGGCGATGACTATGAAAACCACACTCACCTATCGCGGCGTTCAATACGACTACGTTCCTCCGGCAGTACGCACTGAAGCAACTGATGTTGTCGCCAAATATCGGGGTTGGAACTACCACTGCACACGCGCAGTGAATCCGCCGGCTCAGCCGGTGCGGGATTTAATCTATCGCGGTGTGGCCTACCGCACGGGTCAGGCGGAAGCAGTGAATACGACAGCTGTTGCAAGTGCAGCGCAGGAAGTCAACATGCCCGCCCTTGACCTCAATCAACTTTCACGGGTCATGCTCACCCATCATCACCAAACGATTAAAAACCGCGAACAGTCCCTCCTCACACGGATGATTGCCCAAATGGGATTACCTGCGGCCGCAGGTCACTACTGGAATCAAATTCAGGGCAAAATTAAGCCCCATCTCTGGACGAGCTACGATCGCAGTCATGCCACGATGAGCTAGCGCACGGGTGTGATTGTCCTCTCTCAAGACTGATTCGTAACGATGCTCGCATTGGAGGTGTCTCTGGTGCGAGTTTTTTTATTGCAGCCTAGGGCGGCGCTAAGCGAAGGGCTGTGCTTGGCCTAACTGAGCCATTCAATCTCATCAAGGTCGAGGTCGATCTCCGCTAAGTCCTCTGGATCCGCCACCTTCTTCAGGGATGCAAGGGATTGTTTTGAATGCTTGCGACTTTGGGGGGGTGTTCGCTTGATACCCGATAGGGTGGTCTTCTCGATGCGAGTACTTTCCTTGAGGGCATTGGGGTTGAGGTATTCTAGGAAGAAGTTCACTGTTTCCTGTTTCACCCAGCCATTGAGGACGGCCAAGGCACCGAAGCGATAGCTTGCCTGCCACTGCTCCTTGAGAATTTGTTTAATTTGCTCTTCCGTCAATAAGCCCGCCTTTTTCAGGTAAAACCCAATTGGCTGCTTTTCCTTGTCTTGGATCAGTTTTGGCCACTCTTCTACAAAAAAGTCAATCGTTTCTTGGGGCAGCCAACCATGGAGAGCAACAATTTCACCAAAGCGCAGGTTGGTATAAATGCTTTTTTCCATTAAGGCGACTTGGAGTTGGCCCCTCGTAATTAACCCCGCCTTCAGCAATAATTCACCAATTCTCATGATTGCCCCTACGAGTAGAAAATCATCAACTTTCAACAACAACGGGACATCAATTGGGTACAGCCCCTTTCACAGGGATCGAACATCCTTGCAGCAGCCAATGCCACTGTAGGACGGGTCACACGTTTTTGTGCTTATTGTGTTTATGCACAATATGTTTAGGACATATTTCAGAAAAAGGCTGCCGTTTTTTCAAGGAAATACATCCGTTACTCTTGACAGTACCCCTAACAATGGGTGAAGTTACGAGAAATTCCTAATTGTAATAAATCTTAATACAGCTCTTTTCAGGGTGATTTCTTCACACTCATTCGGCGTGGTCAGTACAGCCTTTTTCACAGACGCTAAATGCTCGGATGCCATTCTGTGCATTTCAGAAAAGAGCTTTGACATAAGGATGAAACACAGTCAAGACGGCTATGAGGAGAGGGTCACATCTCCTTTGGTGCGCCACATTTTAGAAAAGGTTAGAAAAGGCTTAGAAAGCGGCAAAAAGACTCAGCTCATCCTCAAATGAGGGGTCAATTAAATGAGTGATCAATTAGTGGTTAAGCATCCAAGGGCGACCACAGGATTGTTGTTGAAAGCGCGGCGGCTTGGGTTCTTGGGGCGATCGCTGGACAAGCTCTGGCTCGCTACCCCGCGAGGGTCGGGGCAAGGCGGACGAGAGATTCACTGCTGGTACAGAAAAAATCCGTCGGCCAAGCTGCTGACACTCTGGGCAAAAGGCCGGCTCACTGGACTGGGCGAGCGATCGCCATTCCTCAAAAATGCCACAGCTAGAGCAGCGAAACTCATAAAGGGGCATCTTTCATCTCCAAAATAATTACTTCGGCAAAATATCAATATCAAAAATCTCCGTAGGAATCGCTAAGGTACAGCAGGCGTTGGGAATATCCACAATGCCGCTGACGCGACCCTCGACTGGCGCACAACTAAGGAGAAGGTAGGCTTGCTCACCCGTAAAACCAAACTTTTTCAAATATTCAATGGCATTGAGGCAAGCACGACGATAGGCAATATGCACATCCATATAATACTGCTGACCCGTGTATTCATCGACCGAAATGCCCTCAAAGACGAGGTATTCTGAGTAGCGGGGTTCGACTGGTCCTGGCTTGAAGATCGGGTTTACCAAGCCATACTTTTCTACACCACCTTTGATGAGATCAACATGCAGGTCAATGTAGCCCGACATCTCAATCGCGCCGCAGAAGGAAATTTCCCCATCGCCTTGGGAAAAGTGAATATCGCCCATTGAGAGCTTTGCTCCCTCCACATAAACGGGGAAATAAATGCGGGTTCCCTTGGAGAGGTTTTTAATATCACAGTTGCCGCCATGCTCGCGAGGGGGTACGGTTCGTGCTGCTTCCGCTGCTACCCGTGCATATTCCGACCGTGGCAATGTGCCAAGAATGGCATTTTGAGGATTGGGTAGGGCGGCATAAACGGGTAGATTTCCTGATAAGCCTGCGCCATAGGTTCGTAGATCAGGTGCCCGATTCACCAGATCCCGTTCCCGCTGATTCCACTTGGCCAGCAGTTCATGGGAGGGAGCACAGCCAATTAGCCCCGGATGGATGATACCAGCAAACTTGACATGGGGAATGTGGCGAGAGGAGGTATAAATCCCTTGGAAGTCCCAAATCGCCTTTGCAGCCTTCGGGAAGTGATCCGTCAGGAAACCGCCACCATTTTCTTTGGCAAAGATACCTGTAAATCCCCACTCATCCCCCTGCAGGGCGCCAATATCCAACAGATCAACAACAAGAATATCGCCGGGTTGGGCGCCATTCACCCAAATCGGTCCGCTCAGGACATGAACAACCGATAAATCAACATTTTCAATATCTTCAGGGCTGTCGTTGTTCTTAATTTGGCCGTCCGTCCAATCCTTGCACTCAATACGGAAGACATCACCGGGATTGACTGAAACCACTGCGGGGATCTCTGGATGCCAGCGATTATGCCCCGGCAGTTCTTGCTGATCCATGGGCTTAGTCAGATCCACTTTGAACAGGGTTTTCGGCATAGGGACGGACTCCAACGATTGGCAGCGTGCTCACCTGTAACTCAGTACACATGAGCAATCATTGAGATGTTGTTTAGATTTAGTATTGGAGCAAGACCTCGGTGCATCTGTATCTCTAGATACGAAAACAGTGTTGGACTTCGTCAAAGTCGCTGCTCAAATGGGAACGGTGGGTCAAGTGATCCGCCAAGGGGCGATCGCTAGCCAACAAAAACAAGCCCGTGCCCTCGAAGTCTTGACAGCGATGGCAGAGAATTTAGAGCACTATCGCCAAGCCATCCAAGCGTGGGGTGAGTCCTTTCCCTTTCATGCTGCTGAACCCATTGAATCCCTGACGGTGAAGCACGCTGTCCCCCCTGCCCCAAGGGCGCACACAATTTTTGCCACCGATGGCTCGCAAATTGCCCCCAGTCACCACGAAATTGCCTACTGCTATTTGATCAACGTGGGACGGGTGGCGATCGCCTACGGTCAAGGGCAACGCCCCCATTTAGATAGCGTGCCGCAGTTGGTTTATGACCCCGATGAATTGGGGCGATCGCGGGGCTGGGGACTTACCATAGAAGACTGGTTACGCTACCGCCGTACCCAGACGGAAATTCTTGCCCTCGTTGAACTCATTCAAACTCACAAGGAGCAAGCTCCCAGCTTAGCACTCGTGGATGGTTCACTCATTTTTTGGGCATGGGAGTCACTGCCGCCAATGGTGCGTGAGGAATTGTTGATGCCCATCTTAGCTGCTTGGGATGAATTGCGAGCCAAGCGAATTCCCTTGGTGGGCTATGTCAGCGCCTCCCGCAGTCAGGAAACAGTGAATTTTCTGCGTTTGGGGGGTTGCCCCTACCCTGAACCCAACTGTGCCCTCCACTGTGGTCAGACAAGTCAAACTGGCTTCGAGGCGACTCGCGATCGCCTACCCTGTCAGGTCTTTGAGCCGTTGCGGGATGTCCTTCTCTGGCAAGCGCACTTAGCACCGCAACAGTATAGCCCCCTCTGGCGTAGCCGCAGTCGCATTCTGGAACATTACGGCGAACATCATATCTACGTTGCTTATCTCCACAGTGGCTCGGAAGTGGTGCGTTTGGAAGTGCCTCAATGGGTGGCGCGGGATGCAGACCTGTGGCAACAGGCGGTCGCGTTGACGGCAGCACAAATTGAAAAAGGCCGGGGTTACCCTGTGGCACTGGCGGAAGCCCATAATTTAGCCGTTGTGCGCGGCAGCGATCGCCAGCGCTTTTTTGCTTTACTGGAACGGGAACTGATTAAAGCAGGACACTGGCATGTGGCTCCTTCCCCCAAAGAGCAACGCAAACGCCAAAGTATTGCCTAGGTGGCTGCTGTTCGTTGGTTTCGGCATCGCGGGTTGGGGAATGCAGTTGGCGCTACCGCCAGTAAGCGGGTGGTTCTTGGCCTTCATAGGAATTGTGCCCCTGTGGTGGCAGTGTCAGGTTTTATCGCCACTGTGGGCAGCGATCGCTGGGCTGTGTTGGGGATGGGGGTTCTACGGCAGTAGCTTGGTCTGGGTGTGGGATCTGCATCCCCTGACGTGGATCGGTATTGCCCCAGTCCCCAGTTGGCTAATCTCGCGGGGGATTTGGCTTTTCCTCAGCAGTTGGGGGGCAGTCCTGAGTGGGAGTTGGGCGTTTTTGATGGCACGCTATGGTGTGCAGCGATCCGCCCCTTGGCAACTCCTGTGGGGTGTGACCCTTTGGTGTGCCCTTGAAGCCCTCTGGAGCTATTCGCCCCTGTGGTGGATTAGTTTATCCCTGACCCAAAGCCCAACGGGACTCGTTCAACTCGGTCGTCTGGCGGGACCCACCACGATTACGGCAGTCGTGATAACAGTGAATGGCTTGGTCACCCTCAGTCTGCGGCGGCAAAAGTGGGCAAGGGTCTGGCTTGCGATAACCCTCGCAGGGGCGATCGCCCTCAATGGTGTTTTAGGCGCGAGTGTCATTGCCGATCAAGGGGAATCCCTACGGGTGGGTTTGATCCAAGGCAATATCCCGACACGGGAAAAGCTCACTCCAGAGGGTATTCGCCGCGCATGGCAGGACTATCCCCGTGGCTATCGGCAACTGGTGGCTTTGGGAGTGGATGCGGTCTTGACCCCTGAAGGAGCACTGCCGATTGTGTGGCAGCCACACCAAGTCAATCCCATCACCAGCGCTGTTCGCGAGGCGGGTGTGCCCCTGTGGTTAGGGACATTTATGGAGACGGCGGGGGGACATCATCAGGTGCTCCTGACCCTCGATGGGCAGGGGGAGATTTACAGTCGCTACAACAAAGTCAACCTTGTTCTGTTGGGGGAATATATTCCCGATTGGCTGGGGGGGGTAGTACAGCGGTTATCCACCTTGCGATCGCGCCTAATGCCGGGAGACCCAGCGCAAGTGTTTGCCACCCCTTGGGGCAATGCTGTTGTCCTGATTTGCTTTGAATCGGCGTTTTCCCACCGCAGTCGCTGGCAACTGGTGCATGGGGGGCAGTTCATTCTCAGTATTGCCAACAATGATCCCTACCGTCGCCAACTGATGACCCAGCACCATGGCCATGATGTGTTACGGGCTGTCGAGGGGGATCGCTGGCTCGTCCGCTCTACGAATACGGGTCTGTCTGCGGTGATTGCCCCTACAGGGGAAACCCTTTGGCTCTCCGACCCTGACGAGTTTGTGATTCATCGGGCAACCATTTTTCAACGGCAGACCCAAACCCTCTACATCCGCTATGGGGATTGGTTACTGCCCCTGTTGCTGGGGGGGCTTATCCTGCTGGAGGGCTTACCCGCTCTTCGACCACGAGCGTTGCACTGACCCACTCGCCGCGATCGCCATAGGTACGAATGAGGCGCTGCCGCTGCCCTTCTGCCCATAACCAGCCCACCTCCACAAAGAAGGGATGGCGAAAGGATACCTGCAAGGGGGTCAGGCTAGAGGTACCATCGGGTAGCAACAACAGTTGCTTGGGTTGATCCGTATCGGTAAAGTGTAGGCAGGAGCCAGCAATGGTGGCGGATGTTTTCACCTCTTGGTCAGGGGTTTGCAGCAGTTGGTAAAGACGATCGCCCTCGCGCCAGAGGGTCAGTTGGGTTGGGGTTTCGGTGGGCGATCGCCAGTCGGCATAGACGGTGTAGGCGGTACCGCGCCATTCCCCTAAGAGTTGATCCACGGTTAAGGGGGGACGTTCAACGGCGTTACGGTGGGCACGAAACTCGCGAATTAGAGTCATGGATTGGAGGTGCTGATTTTTGTCAAAGAGCTGGACAAAGCGCAGCCGGCGATCGCCCATGACAAAGCCATACTCTGCGCCAAACTCGGCAAAGGGCGCCACCTGCAACGATCCCTTAGAAAAAGCACCTGTTGGGAAAAACACATTTTGGCGGCCAATGGTGCTGTATTCCTGAACAGTCTCACTGGTGGGGGGCTGATCAAGGCCATTGCCAAAGCGTCGCAGTTCAAAACGCACCCGCTGGCCATCGGCGGTATCGGCAAGGATTAAAATCGAGGGCACAGAGGTTCCTAGTTCACCGGTGGGGCTGACCGCCGTAAACGAGCCATGCCATTCCCCAAGATTTTTGCGAAAATTTTCCCAATTTGTTGTCATTGATTTATTGCCGCTGTGTGCCACCACCATCCTATAGAAATATAGGAAATCAAGTATTGGCGATCCTGCCAATTTTGAACTGGCCGGCGATCGCCTACGGTCAGAAAAAACTTTGATAGGATGGGGAGTGTCAGGGCGCTGACGAACGATCGCGATTGGGAGACCCACGCATGACCACCGACCTCTTTGACTCAGGGGCTGGTCGCATTTTAATTGTCGATGATACCCCCGAAAATGTTGAAGTTTTAACCACGCTGCTGCAACTTGAAGGCTACGATGTGCGCGGTGCCATCAGTGGCCAAATGGCGCTCATGGGCATTGAGGCAGAACCCCCCGATGTCATCCTGCTGGACATCATGATGCCCGACATGAACGGCTACGAGGTCTGTCAGACTCTGAAAGAGAATCCCAAAACGAAGCATATCCCGGTTATTTTTATTAGTGCTTTGGATGATGTGTTTGATAAAGTCAAGGCCTTTGAGATTGGCGGTGCTGACTACATCACCAAACCCTTCCAACAGGCGGAAGTGCTCGCACGGGTAAAAAATCAGTTGACCATTGCCCTCCTGCAGCGCAAACTGCGGCAAAAAAACGCCCTACTGCAAAAGCAAAATCAGCAGTTACAGCAAATTGCCGAAGAACGCCGTGAATTGGTTTCCTCGCTGCAAGCAGCCCAAGAGCAATATCGGCAAATGTTTGAGGAGGCAGTGGTGGGGATTTACCAAAGCTCGCCAGAGGGCGTTTACTTCAAGGTGAATGATGCCCTAGCGCGCATCTATGGCTATGCTGACGCCGAAGATTGGCTAGCGGATATTGAGCACCACAATCAACGTCCCTACGTGGAGGAGAGCAGTTGGGAAAAGTTCCAGCAGCAAATTCAAGCGCGGGGAGTTGTGCGCAATTTAGTTTCAAAGGTCTATCGCGCCGACCAAACCATCACAACCATCTGTGAGTGTGCCCGCCCCGTCAAGAGTGAGGATGGCCAACTCCTATACTATGAGGGGTTTGTCTTTGAACTGCCCACCCGCAATCCATGAAACAAACGCTGAGCGCCCTGTTGGGGGATGCCGCCGTTCATTCTGTTGCTGAATTGGGCGATCGCGCCCCTCACCTGCGTCCCTACCTTCCTGAGCATGCCCTGCTAGTGACTCCCCCTACCCCCGAACAGGGAGCAGAGGTGATTGCCTGTGCCCAGCGGGAAGGCTGGCGGGTATTGCCCATCGGGGCGAGCAGCAAACTCAACTGGCTCGGGAACACCCCCAAGGCAGATATCTTTCTGCGGACAACAGCGTGGCAGAAGCTCATTGATCATGCGGCTGCCGATATGACCGTGACAACCCAAGTGGGCATTCCCTTTCAGCAGCTCCAGCACCACCTAGCACCGGCAGGACAGTGGATTGCCGCCGATCCCCTCTTTCGGGAAACGGCCACCCTTGGCGGCTGCTTGGCCACCCAGAGTAATGGCACCCTGCGGCAGCGGTATGGGTCGTGGCGCGATCAATTGTTGGGGGTGAAGTTCATTCGCAGCGATGGCCAAATCGTCAAAGCAGGGGGTCGGGTGGTCAAAAATGTTGCCGGCTACGACCTGATGAAACTTCTGATCGGCAGCTATGGCACACTGGGGATTCTGACCGAAGTGACGTTGCGGGTGTACCCCCTGCCGGATGCGGTACAAATCTGGCACTTGCAGGGGGAAGTTTCTGCCTTGGCCAAGGGACTTGAGGTGATTTTGACGAGTTCCCTTGCGCCGGCGCGGTGTGTGTTGCGCCTTGAACCACGGGGGACGCTGCTGCTGGAATTAGAATTCCATACCCTGCGGGAAGTGCTCGCCTCGGGCAGGTTGGGCGATCGCCTGAGCCACATTGCTCAAAGCCATCAGCTTCAGTTGGAACACCAAGATCCCCCCACCATTACGCTGAACCCCACCCCCGATCAAGTGATTTTGAAAATCGGCGTGCCTCTGAGTGAAATGTTGGCTGCCCTCACCCAGCTGCAGCAGTTGACAAGGGAATTGGCCTGTGAGTGTCGGGGGGAAATGAGTGCAGGGGTCGGTTACGCCTATCTCCACGGACAGGAAGAGCATCTGCGCCAACTCATTCTCAGGCTGCGCCAAGGGCTACCACGGGGCTATGTCAGCGTCTTGGCTGCTCCTTTGAGTCTCAAGCAGCAACTGGATCCTTGGGATTATCGCGGTAATGCCCTTGAATTGATGCGGAACCTTAAGCAACAATTGGATGCAACGGGTGTCTTTGGCACTGGCGTTTTTGTTGGCAATCTTTAGGCCATTTCAATGACCGCACTTGATCCTGTGACTGGCTTTGATGCCCAGTCACCCCCCGATCCCCATCTGATTGATGCCTGTGTCCACTGCGGGTTTTGCCTCTCCACCTGTCCGAGTTATCGGGTGCTGGGGACTGAAATGGACTCTCCCCGTGGTCGCATTTACCTGATGGATGCCATTAACGAGGGACAAGTCCAACTGGCGGATGTCGTGCCGCACTTTGATTCCTGCTTGGGTTGCTTGGCCTGTGTCACCACCTGTCCATCGGGGGTTGAGTATGACAAGTTAATTGCTGCTACCCGTGTCCAAGTCCATCGTCATTATCAGCGCCCCTTGGGCGATCGCTGGCTGCGGCAGTTGATTTTCCAAACGCTGCCCTACCCCCAACGGCTGCGTGCCCTCCTGTGGCCGCTCTGGCTCTACCAAAAACTCGGCTTGGCAAATCTCGAAAAGCGGGTGGGACTCCTGAAACGGCTGCTGCCCAAGTCGCTTGCGGCTATGTATCAAATGCTACCGCCCCTTTCAACCAAAACATTTCGCGATCGCTCCCCTGAGGTCGTGCCCGCCCAAGGGAAACAGCGTGGCCGCGTGGGGGTGATTCTCGGCTGTGTCCAACGGCTCTTTTTGCCTGAAGTCAATGAAGCTACGATCTCCGTGTTAAGCGCCAATGGCTTTGAGGTGGTGCTGCCGCCGCAACAGGGGTGCTGTGGTGCCCTGCCCCATCACCAAGGGGAGGAGGAGCAAGCGCAAACCCTAGCTCGCCAGATGATTGATTGTTTTGCGGCAGCCCATGTGGATGCCGTTTTGATTAATGCTTCAGGGTGTGGCCACACCCTCAAGGAGTACCACCACCTCTTGGCTGCTGACCCAGAGTATAGCGATCGCGCCCGTGACTTTGTGCAAAAGGTTGAAGATGTGCAGGTCTTCCTCGTCAAACAGGGGTTAGTGACCTCCTTGCATCCCTTGGGCGATCGCCCTCTAACCTTGGTCTATCAAGATGCCTGCCACATGATCCACGGCCAAAAAATTCGCCTTGAACCGCGTCAACTGCTGCGGCAAATTCCCCAAGTGCAACTGCGGGAACCCCTCGATGCAGCGCTATGCTGTGGCAGCGCCGGCGTTTACAACATTCTTCAACCCGATGTAGCCGCCGAACTGGGGCGCCAAAAGGTGCGCAACCTTCTGAATACTCGCCCTGATGTCATTGTCTCAGCCAATGTCGGTTGCACAATTCAATTGCGCCAATATCTCCAAGAGCAAGGCAGTACCGTCCCGATTTACCACCCGATGCAACTTCTCGATCGCGCGATTCGGAATGAGAGGCTACCCCTCTAGGCCATGTCGGGGGGCGCACTGAGAACGGCCCGTACCTGAGCCAGCAGCATTTCGCGTCCCACTTCCCAGCCCCGCTCCCCATCCGCTTCAAGGATAATCAGGCTATCCACCGGCTCAGCCGCTAAAAGCTGAAACAGAAGGGGAATAATGGGCATCGCCACTGGGATTAACTGCTCATCACAGGCCTCTTGAGCCATTGCCTGACTGCCGTAGGCGTGGATAACGTTCTTTTGCTGATGGGGGGGGTGGCGTTCCTCAAGGGTAATCACCTGCCACTGGCCATCGCGGGTTTGCAGCACGTAATAAACCGTTTGCTGGTAGCGCTGGGCTTCTTCATAGAGGATGGGGGCGATCGCCTGAACAGCGCTCACCGTGGCGGGGTCATCAGGGGCGTTGGCAATCAGTTCGTCCACTTGGGTGAGTAAATCCACAACGCCTCCTTTTGGCAAGAACTACTCCTTGACTTCAAGGGTATCGAGATCAAGGGCACGGGAGCCACCCGTACTGAGAATGCTCAGCACTTTCCCCAGTTGATACCACACTAAAAGGGCAGTGGCCAGCGTCAGCACAAAGGCGATCGCCATACTCATCCCAGCCCCAAAGCCATAGGTCCACAGCCCTGCCATCAGGAACAGCCAAATGCCAATGGAAATGCCCAAGTAGGGCAATTGCAGTTGGAGGCCGCGCAATTGGCTAAGGACACGGGTGGAGCGACTGCGATTCCATTCTTGGACACTTTGCTTCAGCGTGGCTTCAAAGGCTTTACCACTGGTCAGCCCCATAAAAATACCCGCCAGCAGGAGGACAATCGGTGGATCAAACACGGAATACCTAACCCTTATTGGACGCTCAGGAACGGTTGATAACCGCTCTCCAGCCTTAGCTAGCAACGGCCAAGGAACTGTTCTCTTCTTCCTTACCGAGGGTATGGGACACTGAGGCCTTGAGGGCTTCCCATGCCACATCAATAAAGAAAAGGGGACGCAGATCAGACTTGATCAAATTCCAAAGGCGCTGCACCTCTTCAGTGTGGAGACGGTCATCTTCGGTTAACGCTAGCACAATTTGCCGCCGCAGGTACTGCCCCTCCTCAGAAAAAAGGTACTGCAACCCCAATGTGGCCGTTGGCGCCAGATTAAAGTGCTGATCCTGACGGGCAATCGTAATCAGATTTTCCAGTCGTTGCCATTGGAGACGACCATCCTTGAAGAGGACATCGAGCAGGCGTCGCCGCAGTTGGGGGGATTCTCCTTGGAGCAGACGCCGTGCCACATAGGGATAGCTGACATCAACAATGCGGAAATTGGGGTTGAGGCACAGCGCAATACCCTCTTGGGTGACAAGGGAGCGAATAATCAAGGCAAACTTAGCGGGAACGCGGAAGGGGTAAGCATACATCAACTCCGAGAAGCGATCAGTGATCACCTTGAAGTTGAATTCCCGCACACTGGAGCCAATCACCTCCTCAAAGACCGATTCAAGGGCAGGAATAATTGGCGTCATGTCGGTTTCGGGAGTAAGAAATCCCAATTTGACAAAATCTTCAGCCAGTGCTGGATAGTCCTTATTCACCAAATGAACCACTGCATCCACGAGGGACTCTTTGGTGCTCTCCTCCAGTTGATCCATCATGCCAAAGTCAATGTAGGCCATACGGCCATCGGGCATGGCAAAGAGGTTCCCTGGGTGCGGATCGGCATGGAAGAAGCCAAATTCCAAGAGTTGCCGCAGTCCCGAAATCACCCCCACACGGATTAGCTCATCGGGATCAACGCCCGCAGCTACCATGCAATCGGTACGGGTGAGCTTAATGCCGTGGATCCACTCCAAGGTCAGCACATGCTCACTGGTGTACTCCCAGTAGATTTTGGGTACCTTGACCGTCGGATCGTCGCGGAAGTTGGCAGCAAATTTCTCGGCATTGCGCCCTTCATTGAGGTAGTCAATCTCTTCGTAGAGCTTGCGGCCAAATTCATCCACAATGTCCCGCAGATCGTGGCAGAGGTTAATGGGCAAAAAGGGCTTAACCCACTGCACCAAGAGGCGAATTAAGAAGAGATCGCGGGTAATGACGGGCAACAGATTGGGACGCTGGACTTTGACAGCTACTTCCTCACCACTATGGAGTTTGGCGCGATAAACTTGACCGAGACTGGCGGCGGCCACAGGGTGCGGTGAGAATTCGGCGAAAATATCGCCCAAATTTAGCCGCAGATCCCGCTCAATGATCGCAATGGCAATCTCATTGGGAAAGGGAGGGAGCTTATCTTGTAGTAGCGTCAGTTCTTCAAGGTAGTCAGGGCGAACTAGATCAGGGCGGGTAGAGAGGGCTTGACCCACTTTGATAAAGGTGGGGCCTAAACGAATCAGAAGTTTGCGCAGTTGCATCGCTCGCAGGGGACGCTGACTTTCCTGTTGCCCCAACCACTTGTCCCACTGCAGGAGCAGCCAAAATGTTAAGAAAGATACTGAGATGTTCAAGAACCGCCAGAGGACGAGCCAAGGGTGTCGCCAGTAGTAGCGAGCGATCGCCTCAGGATCATAGCGACGATGACCAGCACTGGGGACAGCAGAAATACGGGCAGTCACAGCTTTTTCACCTTATTCTCTGAAACCCAACTTACTACAACCCTCTTCCCTTGCCATGGGTGTTTCCACGGAGCGCTTTTGGAAGCAACGTAAGCAACCATCGCAATTATGAGGATTTTGTTGATCCCCGCCGTTAGAGGCGCTGATCTTTTTGGGTTTGCTTAAATATAGTATAGAAAACTACACATAAGTCCTGCTAATCAATAAAATTCTTAATAAAAGTTAAATTTTAGAGCCGAGGGGAGGAATCATGTTTTTACTCAGCCAGAGGCGCTTGCGGCGAATTCTAGTGGGTGCGGATTTGCCGATAATGGTACCGTAGGGCATCTTCTCATTCATACCCATACCCTTCCATGGCCAACAGGATCATTGCCACATCTGTTCTTGAAGAGTTGTTGGCGCGGTTGCCTCACCTGCGATCGCAACTGTACTTCAAGACATCGCTGACGGCGCTCTCCCATGCAATGGAGGATCAGGTTTTGGCCAATGAGGATGCGCCAATCATTATTGCCTGTTTTCAGCGGGAACGCTTTTATCGTCAAGAGGCCCATCGCTACCGACGCATTGCCACCAAATCCAATCACGTCTATGTCCTAGCGGCGCCCGAAACGGAGTTTACCAACTGCTCGGGGGACTATGAAACCGTTGCCTTTGATCCCGCCGATGCCCTGAGTCAAGAATGGCACTTGACGGTCTTGGGTAAAAATTACAGCACTTGCTTGGTATGCCGCGAAGTCCAGCGATCGCCCGCCCATCGCTTAGATGTGTTGCCCCCCATGGATGCGGCGCGTCGTTTTGAGGGCATTTGGACCTTTGATCGGCAAGTGGCGGCCACAGCGGCTGAACTGCTCCTGAATCGGATTCGTGAGTACCGCCCGGAACTCAAGGATAAACTTAAGGAGGCTCTGGGATTGGTGGCGAAGTATCGCCAAGTAGAGGGCTGCAATAGTGACCCTGCCCCCTTTGCCGATCGCTTGGTGACCTATCTGCAAGCAGGACAATACAAGCAAATCAAGGCCTACCGCCAAATTGCCATTCAAGAGCGCAAGGAACGCCTCACCAACGCCATCACCACAGCCATTCGCAACTCCCTCAATCCCACGGAAATTCTCACGCGCGCGGTGGCAGAACTGGGGGAAGCCCTGAAAAGCGATCGCTGTCTCATCTACCGTTGCCGCAGTACCGATACCCGCGTGCGCATTGAGCACGAGTACACAAGCGGAACCCTACCGCCGTTGCAGTACCAGTATTGGCCGGTCAGCGAGCACCCCTACACACAACGGGCACTGGATCATCAGCAGGTGATTCAAGTGGATGATGTGGCGGCTGATCCCCACTACGATGCCCTGCGCTTTAAGCCCCTCGATGCTGCTGGGGTCAAGGCACTCCTGCTGGCGCCAGTGCTCTATCAAGGGCGGCTCCTTGGGATTGTCGAACTGCACCGCGGCGAACCGTTGCCTTGGCACGATATGGACGCAGAATTGGTGGAGGCGATCGCCACCCAAGTGGGGGTTGCCCTGATTCAGGCAGAGGCCTATGCGGATCTAGAGGAACTGAATGCCCAACTGGAGGCCTTGGATCGCACCCGCAGCAATCTGATTGCCATTACCGGTCACGAACTGCGCACGCCCCTTTCGACCATTCAAGTCTGCCTCGAAAGCCTAGCCAGCGAACCCGATATGGATCCAGAACTGCGGCAGGTGATGCTGAGTACTGCGTTGGCCGATGCGGAGCGGATGCGGAAACTCATTCAGGACTTTCTCACGCTCTCGCAGTTGGAAAGTGGTCGTGTCCAATGGCGACCGGAACCACTGCCGTTGCAGGAACTGGTGGATTTGGCGCTAAGTAGCTTACGCACCCCTAAGGATCAACTGCCGACGATTCGGATGGCGTTGCCCAAGGAATTGCCCTTGATCCGAGCCGATGGGGAATGGCTAGTGGAGGTGCTCTCGAAGCTACTCGATAATGCCTGTAAGTTTACGGAACAGTCGGGTCAAGTTTCCATTGCGGCAAAACCCCGTCCTGATGGTTTGCTGGAAGTGACGGTGGCTGATACTGGGCGGGGGATTGAACCGGATCGTCTGGAAACAATTTTTGATCGCTTTTATCAAGAAGAGGGGGCACTGCGGCGCTCGACGGGTGGCACAGGCTTGGGTTTAGCCATCTGTCGCCAGATCATTACCAATCTGGGGGGACAAATTTGGGCAGAGTCGGCGGGGCGCGATCGCGGTAGTGAATTCCACTTTACGATTCCCATTGCTGAGCCTTTTTCTGGATAGGAATCTCCTCAGGCACGAATCCCCTTAACATAGACACCAATGATAGGTAGCAACCGTGGCACCATCCTTTGCCGATACCGCCATTGACATTTTGATTGACTTGGCCGAGCGGGGCGAAATTGACCCGTGGGATATTCAAGTGATTGATGTCTTTGATCGCTGTTTGGCGGAGTTGGCGCGTCGGGGGGAACCGAGTTTGAGTGAGTCAGGACAGGCTTTTTTGTATGCAGCCATGCTGGTACTCCTGAAGAGCGATCGCCTGATGACTGTTGCTGAACCAGCGCCAGAGGTGGAAACGGTTGCAGAATCCCCAGAGATTCCTGAGAACCCCTCCATAGGTGTTTGGCCGACTGCCCTAGAGCAGCATTTACGTCGTCGTCCGGTGGCTCCCCCGCAGCAGCGTCGCCGCGTCACCCTTGAGGAGCTGATTGCTCACCTGAAAACAATGGCGGTTCAGAGCGATCGCGCCCAGATGTTGCGGTCTCATCAACCCCGCCGTCGTCGCCGGCCGACAACCCTCAAGGCGATCACCCAACTGGCTCACCAAGAAAATCTCACGGAGATGGCCAGTGAAGTGGAAACACTGCTGGCAGAGATTGCTCCCGAAGGTACATGGCTAGACTTCCAAGAGCTACTGCGGCGCAAACCCGATCCCGTGGGCGTCTTTTGGGCGCTGCTATTCCTCGCTGCCCAGTCCAAGGTGGATCTGCAGCAAGCAGATTTTTATCAACCCCTACAGGTGCGAACTTCTCTGCCGCAAGCGATTCCCCTTGAGGCCTAAGCTAGCGTCCCTCTGGTAAAAACGAAAATCCTAAGGGCTTTACCCGCAATAGAGCCTCACTCAGAGCAGCGTGGAGGTGGCCATTGGTGGCTAAAATGCGCCCCGATGTGAGGTCAAAGGGGGATTGATCGTAGGCAGTGACCACCCCTCCCGCTTCGCGGACAAGCACAACCCCGGCGGCCAAATCCCAAGGGGAAAGACCCCGTTCCCAATAACCATCAAGACGACCACAGGCAATGTAGGCCAAGTCAATAGCAGCGGCGCCGCCGCGACGCACGCCTTGGGTGAGATGGGTGAGGTAGCAAAATTCAGCGTAGTTGTTGTCCTCGGTTTCACGGCGATCGTAGGCAAAGCCCGTGACCAAAAGGCTATGACTTAATTCTGTGGTGGTGGAAACGCGAATGGGCTGGCGATCGCGGGTGGCACCGAGGCCCGTGGCTGCCCGAAAGAGTTCGCGATGAAAGGGATCATAGACGACACCGATGTGGGGTTCCCCCTCCACCAGAAGTGCCACAGATACTGCACTAAAGGGGTATTGATGGGCATAGTTGGTCGTGCCATCCAGCGGATCAATTGCCCACAGAAATGGATTGTTCTTGAGTCCCGAAAGACCCGATTCCTCCGCGAGCACCGCATGGTCGGGACAGTGGCGACGAATGACATCCAGCACTGCTGCTTCCGACTGGCGATCGGCCACCGTAACGAGGTCACCCGAACGTCCTTTTTCCTCAATCTCACTCAGTTTGCCCCAGTAGTGCTGAAGCACCGCGCCGCCGGCCAAAGCTGCCTCCGTGGCAATTTCCAAGTAGCGCTGCCGCTCATTCTCCGGTAGAGGACACTTCACTTCTGACATGGGTGATTAATCCTCATCGAGGGGCAGCCCCAACTGTACCCGTCCCTTGCCAAAGTAACGGCCAAATTGCAGCTCATAGACCTCGTCCTCATCTTGGGTTTCCACCTCAAGGTCAGAGCGGGCATAGCTGACACACAAGAGGGCATACCCTTGGGCTTGCAGTGCTGGCGAGAGTCCCATGGCTTCGGGTTGATAGACATGGCCAGAGAGAATGCGCACGGCACAAGTGGTACAGGCACCGTTACGGCAGGAAAAGGGCAGTTCAAGGCCTTGGCTCTCAGCGTATTGCAGGATATAGCGATCGCTAGGAACGTTGATGGTGTACGTCCGCGTGGGGGGATCCCCCGGCTTGAGGGGGCGCACGTGAATGGTGACAGAGTAGGTTTGTGGCGTGCTCATGGTCTTGTTATCTCGCAGTCAAACAGCCTTGAAATTGCCATACTAAAACTTTGGTGAAATGAGGAGAGTTGCCCCTTAGTTACGATACCGTAATCCCAAACCCTTAACGATAATGCTAGGGTAGGGACGGTTTGATGACCCACGTTTGTCGGGAGACCTAGAAGTTATGAGTACGTTAGTGGTTGTCGCGTTTGATGACGAGTACAAAGCCAATGAAGTATTGATCCAATTATTAAAGCTCCAGCGCGAACATCTGATTGACCTCGAAGATGCTGCCGTTGTCGTGCGCACCAAGGAGGGCAAGCTGAAAATCAACCAAACCCAAGATTTGACCCTAGAGGGTGCCCTTGGGGGTGGCTTTTGGGGGTTGTTAATTGGTCTATTGTTTTTTAATCCGCTGTTGGGCTGGGCGGCTGGTTTCCTAGCGGGGGCGATTTCCGGCAAATTTACCGATATTGGCATTGACGATAACTTCATCAAGGAGTTGGGTCAAACGATTTCTCCCGGTAGCTCCGCTATCTTTACGTTGATTCGCAAAGCCACTCCCGATAAAGTGCTTGAAGAAATCGCTCCCTTTGGGGGTAAAGTGCTGCACACCTCGCTCTCGAAAGAGGATGAGGCCAAGTTGCAGGCAGCTCTTAACCGCGGCAAGGCCACTGCGGCAGCGACGATAGAAACACCGAATGGTTAGTCCGCTCTAACGCGAGTTTTAAGTTTAAGTTAATTAGGATTAATTAGGGTCATTTTAAGACGCTTAACCATTCCCTGAAGGACGGGGCCTTTTTGCTCAAAGAGGGAACTGATAGCGTTGAGGAGTGAGGACACAGTGGCCAATCAAACCAAGTCAACCGCAGGGGTTGGAGTGCTCAAACAACTCAGGGGGCGATCGCGCCAACTCAATGGTTTAGTGACCCTTGTGCAACAACAGTGGCGCTCCTGCCTCCCTTGGTTGCAACACTGGCAACTGGTGGCTGGTTTCTCCCTCCTGACTTCTGTGGGGATTTCGGGGCTATCCCTGTGGCTGCTGCTGCGGCAACCCACCACGCCCGGTAATTGTGATTTTGTTCTTTGGCCCTTGGCATCGGCCTCCTTTCGCCTCTACTGTGCTCAACAGGCAGCAGAACGCCACACCCTTGAGGATTTGCTCCAGGCCATTGATCTCATTGATGACTTACCTCGCGATCATCCCCTTGCTCCTGAGATTAATCGTCGCCTCGAGGCGTGGTCAGATCAGGTGCTGGCTTTGGCAGAAGCGGCGTTCCATGAGGGGCAATTGCATCGAGCGATCGCCTTTGCACGGCGGATTCCTCGGGATGTCGAAGCCTACACCAAGGTGGAAGAACGCATCCAGCGCTGGCAGCAGATCTGGCAAGAGGGAGAGGAAATTTACCGCCGCGCCGAAGCCGCCTTGAAAAACCTTGAATGGCGAGAAGCCTTTCAAATCTCGCTCCAATTGCAATTTGTTGACTGTCGTTACTGGGCACAGGATCAGTTTGGCGCCTTTAATGAGCGGATTATCCGTGCCCAACGGGAAGATCGGCAATTGGATGAAGCCCGTGCTCTCATGGCAAGCGGGGATGCCGATCAGTTGGCCGCTGCCATTGAAATTGTGCGGCAAATTCCCCCCACAAGTGATATTTATCCGGGCGCCCGTCGCCTGCTCAATCAGTTGGGTGAGCGATTGTTGGAATTGGCGATCGCCGCCTTAAATCGCTATGACCCGCTAGAGGCACGGCGAATTGCTCGTTTGATTCCACGAGATGTCAGGAGTGCCCGTAGTGCTGAGGATGTGGTGAAGTTGGCAGCAGCGGAAGAGTTTGCCCAAGCAGGGATGGGACAGGATATTGACCGGGCGATCGCCCAAGCCCGGACGATTACCGCCGATCGCCCCCTCTACTTTGAAGCTCAGCAGGCCATTCAGCGCTGGCAAACAGATTGGCAGGTCTTACAAACCCTAGCGGAAGCCCAAGCCATTGCCCGTAGCGGCAACATTGATCGCCTCCGCCTTGCCCTCAACCGCCTCAACCTTCCTCTGGCGGAAGCCAGTCCCTACCGCCAAGCTCAAATTCGCGATCAGCGACGGCTGTGGCAACGTCAAATTGAGATTGCTGAGGATCAACCCCTGATTGACCGAGCCAATGCCCTTGCCCGCCAAGGAACGCCAGAAGCCTTGCTGCAAGCCCGCCAACTCCTTGAGCAAATCCGCCCCCAGCGCGCCCTCTATGAAACCGCCCAAAATCGCCTCAAAGAACTCTTTCCCCCCGTTGCAACTGAAGCCGTACATTGGCAGCCGGATTTGGACACAGCTCGCCTGAACGAAGCCCAACGTCGTGCCCGAGGAGGGCGCGATCGCGACTTTGCCGCTGCCATTGCCATTGCTCAGGAAATTTCCCCCGACTCCAGTGTCTATGCCATCGCCAACCAGTTGATTGTGCAATGGGGCAACAACATTTTGGAGCAGGCGCGCTATTGGGTGGGGCGGGACAACCAGCAGGCGATCGCCACCGCCGAACTCATCCCACCCAACCATCCCCTCTACCCAGAAGCAAGGGAACTCATCCGCGTTTGGCAAGAGGCCGAACCACGGAACCCCTTTTAAGCGCTTTTAGTGATTCGTAGGCGCTTCCACCAGCCGCACCTTTTGGGCCAGACCCATGGCTTGCAGTGCCCGAATCGTGATCCACGTAATATCAAATTCCCACCATTGCAGACCGTGACGTGCCGAATGGGGGTAGGTGTGGTGATTGTTGTGCCAGCCTTCGCCAAAGGTCAAGAGGGCAACCCACCAGCAATTCGTGGAGCGATCGCCCGATTCAAACGTGCGGTAGCCAAACTTGTGGGTGGCACTATTCACAAACCAAGTGAGGTGATACACCAGTACAAGGCGGACAAAAATGCCCCAAACTACAAAGGGCAGCCCACCCCACAAATACAGTAAGACCCCTAGAACCACTTGAATGGGCACAAAGTACTGATTCAAAAAGCGATAGACGGGGTCAGTGTTAATGTCCTTGGTGAGGCGTTCCACCTCTGCCTTGGCGGGTACTTCTTGGAGCATCCAGCCCATATGCGACCACCAAAACCCTTTTTGGGAATTGTGCTGATCCAGTTCTTGATCGGAGTGGAGGTGATGATTGCGGTGGAGGCCGACCCATTCAATGATTCCACCCTCACAGGCCAAGCTACCGCAAAAGACAAAAAAGTATTCCAGCCATTTTGGACACTGGAAACTGCGATGGGTGACAAGGCGATGCCAGCCCAAGGTAATCCCTAGGCCACCGGACACCCAGTAGAGGACAAAACAGAGGAGCACTGCCGACCATGAAAACAGCCCCGGCACAAAGGCCAGCAACGCTCCCAAATGGACAACGCCCATAAAAAAAATCACCCCCCAGTTGGGACGCAGGGGGCGCGAAGGCAACGACGAAACAGATGTCATAAAACTCTCAAACACATTAACAAGCCCCAGCTAGAGTTGAGCCAGTTAGGCCACTCCCTTGGGGCAGAGACGGTTGCGAATGCTTTCTTAACTAGACTAGACGTTAGGAGAAATTCTTTTCCAAATAGCCTACGTTGAACCAGCAAGACAATCAACCTCTTTTTCCATCATCGCGGAGATTGGAGAGAACGTCAAGCTAAGTTTGGTATCGGATACTTCGCTTTTTACAAGGATAGAACACGCTCAACACTGCAAAAGTCCCTATTGCAGGGGATGGTATCCCTAGTTCAGAAAAGGGCGGTATCCGCCCTAACAGGTTGCCCAACCTTAATGTTTCCTTTCTTGGGGATTGACGATATTTTGCTTATCTTTAACCTATAAGCTTCTTTTATAATAGCTTTGATTTAATTTTATAAGTGTTTATAGTTTTTTCCGATCACCCGCGAGGTTAAAGATGGTCTCCCGTGCTAATCCCGAACTGGAACGACTCCATGCAGTGCATGGCCAAGCCAACCCTTGGAAATCTTGGGGGCCTTACTTGAGCGAGCGGCAGTGGGGCACAGTGCGGGAAGACTATTCCGCCGACGGCAATGCTTGGGAGTATTTTTCCCATGATCAGGCGCGATCGCGCGCCTACCGCTGGGGTGAAGATGGCCTCGGTGGCATTTGTGATGCCCAGCAGCGGCTTTGTTTTGCTCTTGCCCTCTGGAATGGTAACGATCCGATTCTCAAGGAACGGCTTTTTGGCTTGACCAACAATGAAGGGAATCATGGCGAGGACGTTAAGGAGTATTACTTTTACCTTGACAGCACGCCCACCCACTCCTATATGAAGTACCTCTACAAGTACCCGCAGGCGGCTTATCCCTATTTGGATTTGGTGACAACCAATCGCCACCGCAGCCGCTTTGAAGCGGAGTATGAACTCTTGGATACAGGTGTCTTTGAGGGCGATCGCTACTTCGATGTCTTTATTGAATATGCCAAAGCTGCTCCCAATGATATTTTGATCCAAATCAGTATTCACAATCGCGGCAACGAAGCTGCCCATTTGCACGTTCTGCCCACCCTGTGGTACCGCAATACGTGGAGTTGGACACCGGGGCACATTCCCGCCAAACCTGAACTCAAGCAAATGGATGCGACACTGGTGCGGGCACGCTATGGGGAACTAGGGGAGTATGAGTTTGCTAGCGATCGCCCGGTGCCATTTCTTTTCACCGAGAACGAAACCAACTTTGAGCGGCTCTTTGGCCAGCCCAATGCTTCACCCTACGTCAAGGATGCCTTTCACCGCTACCTGATTAATGGCGAGCAAAACGCCGTCAACCCCGGTAAAGTCGGCACCAAGGTGGCCGCCCACTATCAGGTCACCGTTCCTGCCCAAGGGGTTGAGATCATTCAACTACGCCTCGCACCTGCCAAAAGTAGCCCCCTCAGCTTCGGCAATGCGTTTAGCGATCGCCTCAACCAAGCCCGCACCGAAGCGGATCTCTTCTTTGATCACCTCATCCCCAGTGACTGCACCGCTGACCAGCGCAATGTGGTTCGTCAAGCCTTTGCCGGCATGATGTGGACAAAGCAATACTACTACTACCCCGTCAAGCAGTGGCTGGAAGACAAAACCTTGCCCCCCGATGTTGAGGAGCGCATTGTTACCCGCAACAAATCTTGGTTTCACCTTGAAAGCGCCGACATTATCTCCATGCCCGACAAGTGGGAATATCCTTGGTTTGCCGCTTGGGACTTGGCCTTCCACTGTGCACCCCTAGCGCTCATGGATATGGACTTTGCCAAAGAGCAACTCAAGCTGATGGTGAATGAACTCTACCTGCACCCCAACGGTCAGATTCCCGCCTATGAATGGAACTTTGGCGATGTGAATCCCCCCGTCCATGGAATTGCCACATGGCAAATCTATCTCTTGGACAAAGCCATGAACAAAGGCACAGGCGACTTGGCCTTCCTTGAGAGCGTGTTCCACAAGTTGATGCTCAACTTTACTTGGTGGGTCAACCGCAAGGACTCCCTCGGCAACAATGTCATGGAAGGTGGCTTCCTTGGTTTAGACAACATCGGCGTCTTTGACCGCAGTGCCCCTCTCCCCACCGGTGGTGTTCTTGAGCAGGCCGATGGTACCGCATGGGTGGCGATGTTTGCCCTTGATATGCTCTCCATGGCGTTGGAGCTAGCTCAGCACAATCCCGTTTATGAGGACATGGCCTGCAAATTCTACGAGCACTTTGTCTATATTGCCGGGGCGATGGATCGCGTTGGCATCCAGAAAGATGAACTCTGGGATGAAAAGGATGGCTTTTACTATGATCTGCTGCGCCTGCCCGATGGTCGTGCTCAGCGCCTGAAAGTGCGCTCGATGGTGGGATTGTTGCCCCTGTGTGCCACTGCTGTTTTCTCTGAGGAATTGCTAGACTCGCTGCCGAGTTTTCAGGAGCGTATTGCCGCTTTTAATGCCCGCCATCCTGAGCTTTTGGTCAACATTAACGCTATCGATCGCCCCGGTGTGAAACAGCGGCGGTTGCTCTCGCCCGTCAACGAGGTCAAGCTACGGCGTATTCTCACCCGCCTGTTAGATGAGACCGAATTTCTCAGTGACTATGGCATCCGTGCCCTCTCTCGCCACCACTACGATCACCCCTATATTTTCCAAGTCGGTCGCGAGGCCTATCGCGTCAGCTACGAACCCGGCGAATCCACCACTGGCCTCTTTGGCGGTAACTCCAACTGGCGTGGCCCCATTTGGATGCCCGTCAACGCACTCTTGGTGCAAGCCCTCCGCAAAATGTATGGCTATTACGGCAATGAGTTTACGGTGGAATGCCCAACGGGTTCAGGACGCTGGCTCAACCTCTGGGAGGTCTCGGCAGAAATTTCCCGCCGCTTGGCCAGTATTTTCCTCAAGGATGAATCAGGACGGCGACCCCTCTATGGTGCCACCGAAAAATTCCAAAGTGATCCCCACTGGCGAGATCTGATCCTGTTTTATGAGTACTTCCATGGCGACAATGGCGCGGGGCTAGGTGCGAGTCATCAAACGGGCTGGACGGGTCTGATCGCACGGATGATCATGGCGCTCAACGTCCTTGATGCCGATGAAATACTGGAGAACGGTCATTTGGCCGTGGCCTCGAAACGGCTGGCAGAATTGGTGACCGCTAGTTAGGGTTTGGTTAACACCAAGAGGAAAGAAAAGTAAAGTCAAATGTTGTCGTTGGGGGCGATCGCCCCCTTTCTTGATATCAAGACTTGGACGCCCCCACCAAAACCCCAAACCTCAGTAATCCTAGCTGTTTTAGGTTATATTAAATTTGTCAACGTACGAGTAAATTTCAGTGAAATCACTGAGCAAGTAGCACCCCCTATCCCCTACATTGATAGAGAGATAGAAGGAATGACTCCACTTTTGCCTGAAGCTAACTTCTACTGCTGCTGGAAGCTTCTCCAGTAAATACGGCCTCCATATTTTGCAACAAAGCTAGGAGACATGTTAAGCTGATTTACAAAAGTTCACATTCCGCCTGTGTTCCACTTTGGCTGCGTTTGAGGTTTAGGACTATGTCGCTCACACCCATGACTCGCTACTACATCCGCCGTCTGCTTGCAGAGCGTGCTGAATCCCTTGGGCTGACCGTGAGTGAGACCGAAAGTGACAGTCAAGCCTTTGCCGATCAACTGGCGCGTTTGGAATCCTTGGCCGCAACCAAGTTGGCAGAAATTGACCTGATTGTGCGGATGCACCAAACCCTCAGTCGCAACGGCCAAACCTATAATAGCTATCTTGCCAATCTGGAACAAAAACTCTTTGCGCTGATGGGGCTAGGGGGACAACCCCGAGAAGACCTCACCGAGATCACCCTACCTCAGCTGGAGGAGACAAAAGAGCCAGCAGCTAAACTCCTCACCTTGGCGGAAGTGCTTGAACACTTTAACAAAATTGGCGAGATTGCCCAGAAATACCTTGGCAAAATGATTGTGGCCAACTATTGGCGGGGCACCCGTCCCTACAGCAGTTGGTTTGCTGACTTTAGTGTGACCAATGAGGGTCGCGTAGTTTGTCAGTCGTACCAATCCACCCGTGACGTGTACCTGAGCAAGGAACAACTAGAGCATTTGCAAAACTGGTTAACGGCTTTTATTCGCCAGTGTCAACGGGTACTTCCCCAATTTACGAAGCAGCTGCAAAAAGCCGGGATACCCGAAACGAGCTTAACCACTAACGTTCCATGACGGTCAAAGAAACGGCAGCTGACAGCATCTTTGCCAACTCATATCGAGGACTGCGGATATTCTTTGCGGTTCTCTGGGTGGGACTGATGGTCTACAGCTTTGGCTTTGCTCCCCCCGATCACCCTGAAACTCTAACGCTAATTCAACGACTCGCCACGGGAGACTGGCAGGGCATCAATCCACTGATTGTCAGTCTCTTTAACCTCATGGGGGTGTGGCCACTAATCTATACGGTATTCCTCGTCGTGGATGGTCAAGGACAGCGGTTTCCCGCATGGCCATTTGCAGCTTTTAGTTTTGCCGTGGGTGCGTTTGCCCTCTTACCCTATTTCATTCTGCGCCAGCCTGCACCCAGCTTCACAGGGGAACTCAATAAAGGCGTACGTCTTTGGGAATCGCGGATCACGGCTCTTGGGATTTGTCTATTGGCGGTAGGCTTTCTTGGCTATGGCTGGATTGCAGGGGACTGGATCGATTTTTGGCAGCAGTGGCGGACGAGCCGCTTTATCCATGTGATGACCCTTGACTTTTGCTTGCTGTCGCTGCTCTTGCCGGTTCTCTTGGTTGATGACTGGCAACGACGAGGAGTAGAACAGTCGCAGTGGCGGTGGTGGAGCCTTGTCCCTCTAGTGGGGGTATTGGGTTACTTACTTTTGCGTCCACCGTTAATTCTCTCGAAAAAAAGTGTGGCATGATACAAAAAAATGCCCCTGAATTGGTTTTACTAATCTGTCAATGCTGAACTCTTCACCCAGAGCAGGATTTGCTGGCGTTGAGAGAGTTGCATTGTTGGGGGGATATCAATGCCGACAGCACGCTATGCGATCGCTACACCACCCATTGAACCACCTTGGATTGACACACGACTCATGAACAAAGATCAACCCTTAGCACCCGTCTTTCGCCACATGGCCAGTGGCCTGTTTCCATCCACGACTGAAACCTATGAGCGCGGCAAAACCATTTTCTTTCCGGGGGATCCAGCGGAAAAGGTCTATTTTCTCCTCAAGGGGGCAGTGAAGCTCTCACGGGTGTATGAAGCAGGTGAAGAAATTACGGTGGCGCTGCTGCGGGAAAATACGGTATTTGGGGTGCTGTCCCTGATTACGGGCACCCGCTCCGATCGCTTTTACCACGCGGTGGCGTTTACGAACGTGGAGTTATTGGCGGTTCCCATCGAACAGGTGGAAAAGGCGATGCACGAGGACCCCGATTTGCCCATGTTTATGATTCAGGGGCTGTCATCGCGGATCCTGCAAACGGAGATGATGATCGAGACCCTTGCCCACCGCGATATGGGATCCCGCTTGGTCAGCTTTTTGCTGATTCTTTGCCGTGATTTTGGCATTCCCACCAGTGCCGGCGTCACGGTGGATTTGAAGCTTTCCCATCAGGCGATCGCCGAGGCCATTGGTTCGACACGGGTAACCGTGACTCGCCTATTGGGGGAACTTCGCGATCAAAAAATGATCTCAATTCACAAAAAGAAAATCACGGTGCATAACCCCTTGATGCTTAGCCAACAGTTTACCTAGGTCACGAGTTGGCCATAGTCGAGTTTGATCAGGCGATCGGCCACGTCAAAATAGCGATCGTCATGACTAATGACAAACACCGTTTTGCCCTGCGCCTTTAGCTCCGGCAGCAGTTGACGGTAGAAAATCTCCCGAAACACAGGATCTTGATCTGCTGCCCATTCATCAAAGAGATAGGCGGGGCGATCGTCGAGATAGGCCATCAATAGCCCCAAACGCTTGCGCTCTCCTTGGGAGAGGGAGGTAGTGGAAAAGCGGTTACCTTCTAGGCGAACTTTGTGGCTGAGGCGCAGTTTTTCAAGGTACTCTGGGACTGCTGCTAAGCGTTCTGGAGATTCAATTCCGAGCAGCGAATCAAAGAGGTAAAAGTCACTAAAAACGGTGGCAAAGTGTTGGCGATACCATTCGTAGTCTTCAGGTTGCAAACAGTGATCATCCACCCAAATTTCCCCCTGATCGGGAATGTAGAGTCCCGTAATAATTTTCGCCAAGGTGGATTTGCCACTGCCGTTGCCACCAACAATAAAGAGGAGTTCCCCAGCCTCAACCGTTAAACTCAATGGCCCTAGGGTGAAGGTGGCAGGTTCATCCTCACGGCTACCGTGGTACTGATGGCGGATCTGCCGTAGAGAAAGGGTTTTCCAGCCCAAGGGAGGGAGATCCCCCCGACTGCTAATGTCTTGGCGCGGATCCCCAAGGCTGAGTTGCAGGGATTCCACTTTTTTCAGGGCAACACTGGCACGGCTAAAGACCGGAATGGCATCAATGACCTGTTGCATTGGGAGCATCAGGTAAATAATTGTCAGGACATAGCCGGAGAGTACGGTTGGTGTCGCCCCCAGTAGATGGGGTAGCGTAAAGAGAAAAAAGCCAATCGTCACAAACAGCAGCAACTGCCCCCAACTGGCAGCAATGGCAAAGACCATGTACCCCAGCTCGTTTTGCTGCCGTGTTTTTTGAGCTGTGGGTGCCAATTCCCGATAGAAGAAGGCGAGCCGCCGCTGCCGATGGAGCTTGAGTTCTTTGTTGCCCTCGGTGAGTGTCCGAAAGTGCTGAAAGAGCTGATCCTGTTGCTGCCGTGCCCGCTCTAGGAATTGCCGTGCTCTACCCGCTAGAAATAGGTAGCTGCCAGTACCAATGCCAATCAAGGCCACAAGGGCAAAAAAGAGGGGCGGGGACAGCCACCCCATGTAAATCAGACAGCCAATAACAATGGCAATGGCATTGAACAGGTTGGGCAGGACGGAAAAGGAACGGGAGACCGCCTCCACATCCTCTGTCAGCGTCGCAAGGAGTTGGGGATTGCCAATGGCCTCTAACTGGCGTAGGGGTGAGGCGAGAATTTGGCGGCTGAGGAGGAGACGCATTTCATAGACGGCCTGTTGGGCAGCCCGCACCAGCAGGACTTGGGAGCTAAAGTGGGTCAGTAGGAGGAGTGTCCCAAGGAGAATAAACCCCCAAGGTAATAGGCGCTGGAGGGCAGGGGTTTTCTGCAGGGCGGCATTAATCAGAGCAATGAGCGCCGCTGTGCTACCGCCATTAAGAAGGCCAGCGATCGCTGCCGCAACAATCGTCGGCCAAGCCGCCTGTAGGAGAATCCGAAACAGCTTCACGAATCTGTGGTCTCATCAGAGGTGGGGGTGGACTCGGACTCTTCGAGATTCAAGTTGGGAATAAAACTGGGGCGATCGGCATTTTCCCAGCCGGGAGGGCGCTTGGAGTTGTACCAGGCGATGAGGCCAATGCTCACGGCAGCGATTAAGCCCAGCAGGAGCACCCCATAGAAGGGAACGAAATTACCGGCACCGACGGTAAAGCTAATTGCCAATGACCCCATCATGTTCCTCGTCAACATTGAGAAATGTTTAGAACACCACTATATCAACCCCACGGCTGCTTTGAGAATCCTCAGAGGCTAGGCGGCCTAGAGTACAGTAAAAAGTGAGGTGTTTGCCGCCTCCTTAACAGATGATTTCTTGTTGGTTTTGAACCACTGACCTATGAGCGATCGCGCCCTTCGACCGGCTGTAGTGGCTGCTGTGGCACCCGGTTCCATTGCTGCTGAGTTGGGATTTGAACCCGGCGATGCTGTAGTGGCGATTAATGGCGATCGCCCCCGCGATTTGATTGACTATCGGTTTCTCTGTGCCGAGGAATACCTCACCCTCGAAGTACTGGGCAAAGACGGCCAAACCTACATTCTGGAAATTGAAAAAGACATTGATGAGGATTTAGGGCTGGAGTTTACCACGGCTCTTTTTGATGGGTTGATGCAGTGCAACAATCGCTGCCCCTTTTGTTTTATTGATCAGCAGCCCCCCGGCAAACGGCAGAGCCTCTACATTAAAGACGACGACTACCGCCTCAGCTTTCTTTATGGCAGTTATATTACCCTCACCAACTTGCTCCCCTCAGAGTGGCAACGGATTGCCCAACTGCGCCTTTCTCCTCTCTATGTCTCTGTCCATGCCACCGTGCCTAGCGTTCGCCAACGCCTCCTCAAAAATCCACGGGCAGGGGAGATTCTGCAACAAATTCGCTGGTTTCAAGAGCACCGGCTCCAGCTCCATGTCCAAGTGGTGGTGTGTCCGGGTATCAATGATGGGGAGTGTCTTGAGCAAACGGTGCGGGACTTAGCGATGTTTTATGATCCTGATTGGCCAACGGTGCTCTCAGTGGCCGTGGTACCCGTGGGTCTCACCCGCTTTCGTCCTGCTGAGGATGAACTTACTCCCGTCACCCCCGCCCATGCCCAAGAGGTGATTCAACGGGTACAGGCCTTGCAGCAGCAGTTTGAACAGCAGTGGCAAACCCCCTTTGCTTGGCTAGCGGATGAGTGGTTCTTGATTGCTGGATGGCCCTTACCGCCCGCAGCCCACTATCAGGATTATCCGCAGCTCAGTAATGGTGTGGGAACCATTCGCCTGTTTTTAGAAGAGTTTGATGTTCACGCGCCGCAGCTACCCCAACGCCTCCCAAAGCCACGCCATCTCAGTTGGGTGGTGGGCAATGCGGTGGAACAGGCTTTTGCACCTTTGGTGGCGCGCTTCAATCAAATTGAGAACTTGCGCCTTGACCTCTATGCCTTGGCCAGTGACTATTGGGGACAGCAGATGTCTGTCACGGGGTTGTTGACAGGCCATGATTTGATTTATCACCTCAAGGGCAAGCCGTTGGGCGATCGCCTGCTCCTACCCAATCTGATGCTCAAGCACGATGAACCCGTTTTTCTCGATGATGTGCCTTTAGCCACTGTCGAGGCGGCGCTAGGGGTGCCTATTCAAGTGGTCTCTGGCGGAGCCGCGGGGATTATTGCTGCGTGTACCGCCCCTTAGAATACCGAGATGGCAGCGCTCTTGCCCCTTGGGATCCACGCGACCTATAATGGCTGGATGCTGTCCGCTGCACACTCAACGCTATGATTGCCACCTCGTCCCGTCCGGTTCGCATTGGTTCCCGCAAAAGTCAACTGGCTCTCGTGCAAACGGAATGGGTACAGGCGCAGCTGCAAACCCACCATCGCGATCGCGCCTTTGAGGTGGTGACAATGACCACCCAAGGGGATAACATCCTCGATGTCGCTCTCGCAAAAATTGGCGATAAGGGACTCTTTACCAAAGAGCTAGAACTCTCGATGCTGCGGGGCGAAACGGATTTAGCTGTTCACTCCCTCAAGGACTTACCCACCAAGTTGCCCGATGGTTTAGTTTTAGGCGCGATTACTGAGCGGGAAGACCCGGCGGATGCCCTCGTTTTAGGCGCGAAATGGACAGGACACACCATTGATACCCTACCTGAAGGCACGGTGATTGGCACCTCGTCACTGCGACGCTTGGCACAATTGCGCCACTACTATCCCCATCTGACGTTCAAGGATGTGCGCGGCAACCTGAATACCCGCCTCGCAAAATTGGATGCCGGGGAATACGATGCCTTAATTTTGGCAGTGGCCGGCCTGCGACGGCTGGGTTTTGGCGATCGCATTAGTCAAGTCCTGCCAGCAACAGTCTCCCTCTATGCAGTTGGTCAGGGAGCCTTGGGCATCGAATGCCGTGCTGAGGATGCAGATATTCTAGCCTTGGTGAAAACCCTTGAACATCCAGAGACAGCGGCGCGTTGCTTAGCAGAGCGAGCTTTCCTAAGGCAACTGGAAGGGGGCTGTCAAGTGCCCATTGGCGTTCATACCGTCATTGAAAGTGGCCAACTCACCCTCACAGGCTTGGTCGCTAGTCTCGATGGCCAGCGCCTTGTCAAAGACAGTCTCACAGGAGAACCTGCCAGCGCAGAAGAACTGGGGACACGCTTAGCTTTGAAACTGCGCGAACAGGGTGCTTCAGAAATCCTAGAGGAAATTTTTGCCACCGCGCGCCCTGAACACTAATCTGCTGCTACCATGGGTTGCCAACTATTGTAAAGGCTGCCCAGAAATAGGGATGACTGAGGGAGCGATCGCCCACAGCAACTTCTGGCGGCAAGGGAATCCCCCCACGCAGGGTTCGCAGTTCATTACCCTTCACCTGAATATCTCCGCGAAGCATCGCCAACTGGGCTTGGCGTAGCGCCTCCGCCTTGATGGGTACCCTATTCAACTGATTGTAAAAACCTGTCATTAAAGCCAATGTTCCCTCATCGCTGACGTACCACAAACTGGCCAGCACCGACTTCACCCCAGACTGCGCAGATAGACCTGCAAACCCCAGCTCGGCATCCAAATCACCCACCGCTGTGCGGCAGGCACTCAATGTCAGTAACTCCGTTTCCGGGCGGTACAGGCGTAAATTCCGCAACTGCAATAAATTCAACCGCCCATCAGTAAAGGCAATGTAGGAGTTTTCAGGAGAGCCCGGCTGAAACTCGCCATGAGTGGCTAAGTGGATGATTTGATAAGTTCCCTGCCGATGCTGTCGCTCCAAGTTGGGAATTGTAAAGTCCGCATTGAGAAACTGAGTGCCGCCTCCTAAATCCTGGGTAATTTGGGCTAGCTCAACAGGCACAGCGGGTAAGGGAGACTGATCTTTGAACTCCGATGCCCCCATCGCCAGAATCCGTCCCTGTTGGATATTGCGGTAACGGGTATCCATGAGGCTCATACTGGGCACCAAGGCCATGCTAAAGCGCTCAATCAAGAAGCCCTTGTCATCATGGAGCGCTGCCACGGGAATTCCCCGCATGCCACTGTCTAGGACAAAGACCAACGTCTCTATCCCTTGGGCATCTAGCTGCGGACGCAAGGGCGCAATCAGCCATTGGTAGAGTTGCTGTGAGGCAGGCAGGTAGGCACGGGTATTGACTAAGCGTGGGTCACGGACGCTATTTGTAAATCGATCCACCGTTTTTAGGAGTTGCTCACGCCCCACTCCCCGCACAGGTACGTGAATTGGCTCACCCTCTGGCGTCACCATCATCAAATCCAGTTGATCTGGTCGTGCCAAAGTGTAGAGGACTGCTGGTTTCTTCCCTGTTTGCTTAGCAATTTCATTCAGTGCGGCTTGGAGAGCTTCAATGGATAATTCCTCCTTACCACAGGGACGACCAAAGTAACTTGTGACCTCTTCACAGCCTCGCTGGTCTAACAGGGCAAGGGCACGGCCGAGATCATTACTCGCTAGTGCAATTTCAATCTCTGTTGTTAAAAGAATGGACGTTGACTCAGTGGGTACCGTTGGAGGTACATAGGGAACAGGAGAGGGCACTTGCAAAAGTGTATTTGTTTCCTGCTCAGGAATCGTGGCAATATTTTGACCAGTATTCTCAAAACGAATATTCCCTACTTCAACAAGCCCTGACAAAGTTCTAGGCGGCGCAATAGTGGAATTCTCAGACTGAATAGCCCCTGCTGTTCCATTGAGAGCAGGACTTCCCACTAGGAATGGCGTCTCATTATTGATGAAGATATTGACCGAGCGGCCAAATATACTAGTGGGAACCCCATTGCGATCAAAGGTTCCTAAACCACGCAATGAATTCGCAGCATTAATGTCAATCCTGCCGGTGCCAGCGTTTATCCAATCAAAAACAATATTACCGCCACTCAAGTTAACATTTCCACCATTGGTGGCTAAGCTGTCCAAGGTTAGATTGCCGCTAGGTATAGCACGATTAGTTAATAGCCCCCGCAGCGTTAAGCTGCCATTGAGAATTGAATCAATCGTATATTCAAATGTTTGAACAGTAAAGTTACCCGTTTGTGCCAAGAAGCTACCACCATTTGTAAAAATATTACCCGTGGTGATATTTGGGGCAAAGAGACTGGCACTACCCCCACTGCCAGCAGTATTAATGCTTCCAGTAGTCAATTGCCCACTATAGGACACAGCATCGAAGTTACCACCTCCAGTTGTAATATTTCCTGTGGTAATACCCGTGATCGAGTCAAGGTAAACAAAACCACCATTGCTGTCGATATTGCCAGTTGAAATGCTTGCACCACGGGAAAAGACAGCGATCGCTCCCCCTGCACTGAGCAGATTGCCGAGAGTAATATCATTAGGAGCAACCACACGAATGATACTACTACTCTGACTTACTTGTAAGTTACCAGCAGTAATGTTAAATGCGGAGTCTAGACTAATACCTGAACTCGTAATTACATTGTTCAGTTGAATATTCCCAAAAGCATTGATGGTTAGACTCGCAGTGTTAATTGTTCCTGAAACTTTAGTTTGGCCTGTTGAGTTAATCGTTAAGGAATGGTTACCATTAATATTACCATTGAATGTAACATTTCCGCCTGAAAAGCTGGTTGAGTTCAGTAGAGTTGTATTACCACTGAATTGAATACTGCCTGAAAACGCACTAACTAAACCTCCAAGCGAAATTGTTCCTCCACTACTCTGTAAGTTAATACTTCCCCCTAATGTAGAGAGAACAGTGCCACTAGAGGGCAGAAGGATATTACCACTCGCTTGGAGGGTGATATTTGCGCTATTAGTTTGGATGGGAGCATTCGCACTAATATTTGTTGCACTGATATGAATTGGATTATCGAAAGATGGGTGATTCCGAATCACCCCCTGTGCTTGCAATACCAAGCTCCCCTGAAGAGAGATGGGGTAGCCAATGATGATATTATTATCAGCCTGTAGCGTGAGCGAGTTTGTCGAGCTGCTAGAAATTGGGGTTTCGACATAAATATTGCCAGTGCTATTTGCAGTACTGGCTGTTGTTATAATCACGTTTGTAGAATTGAGTGCTGATAATAGTGTTCCTATAGTCAACTGAGACAATGGATAAAAACCTGATGCTGCTTCAAAGGGTGGAGAAGAGGTAATGTTGAAGTTATTTATGCTATCAATGATATAGATGTCTGTCGGATCAAGTAATAGGGTTCCTGTATTGCCATGGGGGGCAGTGGTATCAACTGTGCCTTGAAAATCAAGCAACTGCTTGCCAGAAACTTCGACAAAGCCACCGTCTCCGCTGAGAGCGCCTCCGCGCGCGCTCATTTGACCATAGAAACGGGTGCTGTTGTCTGCCCAGTTGATAATCGTACCGCCATTGCCGTGGTTGAGGGCATTGGCATTCAAGACAGTCCCAGCATTCACGAAAAGATTTTCTGCGTTGAAGCTAGAATCCAAGCGATTGGTTCCTGTTGTTCCTCCTAAATAATCACCCCCAACAAGAATCGTGCCGCCCCCTGTAGCGCCCGCAGCAGTGAGTTGAGTATTGAGGAGGGCGATATTACTGCCGTAGCCAGCAATGGTGATTTTCCCACCGGCGCCTGTGGCACTGCTCACATCAATGGTGCCACCAATGACAGCTGTGTTGCTGGTCAGGGGAATCTTGGTACTGTCGTGCACCAAACGAATGGTGCCATCAGGGTTGCGGATGACACTATTGACACTTGGATAGCCATTTCCTCCCGTGAGTAAAGTCGGTAAATCCGTGGCTGGGATGGTGCCTTCAGCGGGTAATCGCTCTTGGGGAATTTCAAGGCTGAGGAGCATCCCCTCTTGGGCAACACGCACAAGTCCTGATTCGGGGACAGCGACAACATTAACTGTTCCCCCGCCTGCCGCTAGGGTACCTGTATTGATCACCTGATGTGCCATCAGGGTCAGGGATTGACCAGCATTGACCCTAAGATTGCCTTCATTAATCAGGAGGCCTTTACTGGCAAATTCAAAGCCAATCGGCGAGCCATTAAGTTGGCTGTAGGTGTTTGAACCATTGAGATCAAAGAGGCCATTGCCAAAGTGAACGCGCTGGGCTGTCGAGGCATGGAACGCCGCTGGTAGATTCAACTGCGCATTCGAACCAAAGACAATACCCGCAGGATTCAGGAGATAAAGATTACTGTTGCCCCCTGTTACTTGTAGTAAGCCATTGATATAGCTGGCACGACCGCCATTGACGCCAGCGAGAATGTTTTGAATGTGTGGCGTAGAAAGAAAGTTGGCAGTTTGTCCCTGCTGGACGTTGAAGTCGTGGAACAGGTGAAAGAGGTTTTGGCCATTCCCCGAAAACTGTCCACCACCAATGTTGAACTGATTGTTGACGGTTTCTACGGTGGTGCCGGTGGTATTGGGAGCGGGGGTGATTTGAGCCAGTAGCGGTGGCGCAAGAAGAGAGACGAGGCCGGTCAAGCTAACTAAAGTACGGGAAAACACACTCGGTAAGAACTGAGAGGCCATATAAATTTTTGTAAAAAGAGTTTGATCCTGAAGATAGTTTTATCCTCAAGGACTCTTTTCAGCATGGTCAAGTCTATGTGCCACTTAGTCGAGTGTCTGTTCTGGGTGCTGCTTAAAATAGGGTGCTGAGAACTGAGCGTAATTTGAAGCGGAGGGCGATCGCCGTCAGGTTATCGTGACCGTTGACTTGATTGCCGATATCAATGAGTTTATGCAGGGACTGATGGAGGGGGATACTAAAATCCAGCATTGGCACTAAATGACTGATAATGTGGGTTTCGAGGCAGCGGTTGTCCGAAAGGCCATCTGAGCACAGTAGAATCAGCGTGTCTTCTTCAATGTCCAAGTCTATGACCTCAGGTGCAATGGCCTCATTATTGCGGGGTCCAAGGGCTTGGGTGAGTTGATAGGCATCGGGGCGACTGTAGGCAATTTCAGGTTCTACCCCCTGCTGAATCAGGCGTTGACCGACTTCGTGATCAATGGTGAGTTGTTGGAGTCCTTGACGTTTCGTAAAGCGGTAAACGCGACTATCGCCGACATGTCCAAAGCGGAGGTGGTAGTTATGCAGTAGAGCCATGACGAGAGTGGTTCCCATGCGACCACTACCCATTTTGGCTTTTTGATCATTGGTGGCAAAAATGACTTCATTGGCTCGGTAAATGGCCTTGCGTACCTCTTCGGCGCTAGGGAGTTCTCCCTGCCATGGCCACGTCTGTTCAAAGTACTCATAGACGGTTTTCGTTGCAAGGGAGCTAGCGACTTCTCCTTCAGCATGGCCGCCCATGCCATCACAGAGCACGTATAGTCCCTGAACATCCAGTTGCTGCCCTTGGGGGGTGAGACGCACCTGTTGCCGATGGTTGATGAGGTAAAAATCCTCGTTGTGGTGGCGATCGCGCCCGGTATCGGTCTGCGCAGCAACATCCACCTGTACCAGTTGGCGTGGTAAGAGAGCAGTCGGTGCATCTTCAATAGCGGTGTGATCCTCCGCCGCTGTGAGTGTGATCTCTGGCAATTCATCAATCAGATTGCCCGTACTTTCACCTTCTTCGGCCCCAAGGTCTGGCAGAGGTGCACTGCGCAGGGTGGAGGCAAGGGAGTCGAGCAACAGTTGGATTTCTGAGATTTTCTCAAGGGGAGCTGTGCTCAAGGACACCAAGAGCGGCATGAAAACAGATTGACGGCGATTAGAGGCATGGGCAAATAATTCTTGCCAGACACTGGTGAGACTAGGAGGCGCTGTAGGGTGCTCGAAGGTTTCTACCAAAGGCAAGGTAAAGTCCAGTTGATGCAGCCGCAATTGGTCGTCAGGGTTGACGGCCAAGTTCCTGATGGTCAGCAATGAATAGTGACAGTGCCACGGCTCCAAGACTTTCCAGAGTTCAATCATGTCCTCTAGATACTGAAAAATTTGCTCATCGGCAATGTTGTCGTCTGCCCAAACATCCCTGAGAGGGCGAGTGGCGTGATTGTAGTCAAGGATAATGCCGTGGCAGTAGTTGGCGGGCAGGTTGCTTGTGGAAACCGTATCTAACCATGCATCGTGAATCGCCGGAATGGTTTCCGGATAAACAAGGTGCAAGGCGAGGTAGGCGATCGCCACCGCACTGAGATCAGGGTATTGCGATTGCAAATGAGGAATGACCACACTGGGGTCGAGAATGTTTAGCCCCTGTGCCCACTCCTGAGCGGTTTCACGGAGGGCTTCTAATAGGGTTGGTTCCTCAGGCTGTAGATCCTGCACTAGTTGCGGCAAATCACAGGCATAACGATGATCCCAGCGTTGGTAGCGGTGCTGTGGGTCAAAAAAGGCGGCGGCATTGGGAGGATTGGTGTCCTGCTCAAACACAGTTCCCTCAGAGTTGCGGTGGGGGACAGCCAAAATGGGGTGATCGGTATAGGCAGGATAGAGGACGCCCCACCAAAGTTTGAGGTTTTGATTGGTTTGAGTGGTCGGCATTAGAGCAGGTCAGCCAGCAAAGACAGCACAGCAACAACCCCACTGTTACGGTATGGGAGGGGTATCCCCTATTGTATAGCGATCGCCCCAGTACAGCCCGTTTCTATGCGTTACTGCTGTTTTTGTATCCCTATTCCTCAGCCATTGCCATCACAGGAAATGATTTAGGCAGCAAGGTCGAAGAAACATGACGCGCCACAGGTTGGTGCAAGCGAATTAACTGTGCCAAGGTTGACTTCAGTTGAGTCCGCGGCACAATCACATCGACAAAGCCGCATTTCTGGACAAATTCCGCGGTTTGGAAGTCCTCAGGCAGTTTTTCCCGCAGCGTTTGTTCAATAACCCGCCGCCCTGCAAAGGCAATTGTTGCTTTTGGCTCGGCAATAATAATATCTCCCAACATGGCAAAGCTAGCTGTCACGCCCCCAGCAGTGGGATGGGTCAAAACGGGAATATAGAGCAGGCCAGCACTGCGATGACGCTCAAGGGCGGCGGCAGTTTTCGCCATTTGCACCAAGCTGAGCATCCCTTCCTGCATGCGAGCACCACCGGAGGCACAGACAATGACAAGGGGAATCTGCTCCCACGTGGCACGTTCAATGAGGCGGGTGATTTTCTCACCGACGACGCTGCCCATGCTGCCGCCCATGAAGGCAAAGTCCATCACCCCCAAGGCAATTGGCAAGCCCTCCAGCTGACCTAAGCCAGTTTGCACGGCGTCTTTAAGACCGGTTTTTTCTTGATACTCCCGCAGGCGATCGCTATAGGGCTTGCGATCTTTGAATTGCAAGGGGTCACAACTAACCAGATTTTCATCGAGGGGACGCCACGTCTGTGGGTCAATCAGCTGTTGGATGCGCTCACTGCTGCTGACACGGTGGTGATGGCCACACTCTGGGCACACCAGTTGATGACTGTGCAGATCCTTGCTGTAGATCATGACGCCACAGGCTTCGCACTTTGTCCAGAGACCATCGGCGATTTCGCGCTCTGGCTGCATGGGCGTCAGGGAGGTTTCTTTGCGGCGATTTGCAAACCAATCAAATAAAGACATTGTAGAAAATTCCCTTTAACGTTGAGTTCTCAAATAGCGCGTTTGTATGGGTCTCTCCAAGGAGTAGCCACTAAGAATAATTACTTATCATCCCACTTTGTTGCATTTTTGCAATATATCGCACAGGTTGGAGAAATTATGCAAGGAGCTAGGGGGAAAGCACCGACCCAAGGGGGAGGTTCGATGTCACAATAAGAGAGAAGTTGACAGTTCGCAGCGTAGCACTAGGTTGAATTTATGTCCATGGTTGCAGTCGTGGTGGCGATCGCCATCTTGGGAATTTTGATTTTTGTCCATGAATGGGGGCACTTTATCGCTGCCCGCAGCCAAGGCATCCATGTCAACCGCTTTTCCATTGGTTTTGGCCCCATCCTCTGGAAATTTCAAGGCAAAGACACCGAGTATGCTCTGCGCTTGATTCCCCTAGGGGGCTATGTGGGATTCCCAGACGATGACCCCAATAGCAGCGTTCCCGCCAACGATCCCAATCTCCTGAGCAACCGGCCGATTTTGGATCGCGCCATTGTCATCAGCGCGGGGGTGATTGCTAATTTGGTCTTTGCCTATTTGCTACTGCTGGTGCAAGTGGGCGTTATGGGAATTAGTCAGGCCACCTACTATGAGGGGGTGCTCATTCCAGCGCTTGTCCCCGAAAGTAGCCTTGTAGCCACCAAAGCGGGCATTCAGCCGGGGGACTTGGTTTTAGCCGTGGATGGTCAACCCCTAGGCGCCGATGCCAATAGCCTGCCCAACTTGATGCGAGCGATTCAACAACATCCGCAACAACCCCTAACCCTGACGATTCAGCGCGAAGGAGCCATCCAAGAGATTACCGTCACGCCAGAGGTGAGTGAGGATGGCCAAGCGCGGATTGGCGTTCAACTAGCACCCCATGCCGACATTCACCGCGAACACACCCTCAACCCGATTAAATTGGTCATGGCAGCAGCGGCGGAGTTTCAGCGAGTCATTGTGCTAACGTTAGACGGGTTTCGCGAACTCTTCCAGCATTTTGATCAAGCGGCTCAACAGGTCTCTGGCCCGGTGGCGATCGTGGCGATGGGCGCGGATATTGCCCGCTCCAATGCTGAACAGCTCTTTACCTTTACCGCTTTGATCAGTATTAACCTTGCGATTATTAACATTCTGCCCTTTCCAGCCCTTGACGGCGGTCAACTGCTCTTCTTACTCGTGGAAGCCCTGCGGGGTCGTCCCTTACCTAATCGCATCCAAGAGGGCGTCATGCAAACGGGGCTGGTGTTGCTCCTCGGACTGGGGATGTTCCTGATTGTTCGGGACACCGTGAACCTCACGGGCTTGGGCTGGGTGCAGCAACTCTTTTAAGTTCACCTATGGCTATTACCCGTCGCCTCTCCGCCAAGCAACAACGGGCACTGGAAATTCTCACCCGCCTTAAACGCCTCTATCCCAATGCCACCTGTAGCCTCAACTTTGCCAACCCATTGCAGCTGTTAGTGGCCACGATTCTCTCTGCCCAGTGTACGGATGAGCGGGTGAATCAAGTCACACCAGCGCTGTTTGCTCGCTATCGTGATGCCGAGGACTTTGCTAGGGCGGACTTAGCAGAGTTAGAACAATACATTAAGTCCACGGGGTTTTATCGCAACAAAGCTCGCCATATCCAAGGCGCCTGCCGCCGCATTGTCGAAGTCTATGGGGGTCAAGTGCCCAAGGTGATGGAGGATCTGCTGTCCCTACCGGGAGTTGCTCGGAAGACAGCCAATGTGGTTCTGGCTCACGGCTACGGCATTTTGGGGGGAGTCACCGTGGATACCCATGTGAAGCGTCTGAGTCGGCGGCTAGGTCTGACCGCAGAGACGGATCCAGTGAAGATTGAGCGGGATTTAATGCGCCTGATTCCCCAACCCGATTGGGAAAACTGGTCAGTTCGCTTGATTTACCATGGGCGGGCAGTTTGCCAAGCGCGCCAACCCCAGTGCGAAGGCTGCGAACTCATTGATTTGTGTGCGACGGGCAGGAAACTTTTGCCCCAGTCCTAGGAGATTTCAGATTGAGTACATGGGTTTTGCTCTAGCAAAATGACAACCCCAACACCTACCACTGGCGAGCAGCGGGTCACCCTCCACGGCCTCACTTGGCAGCAGTACCCAGACATTCTCAATGCCCTGCCATAAACCCGTGCTGCCCACTTGATATTCGATCGCGGAACCCTTGAAATTACCATGCCCCTCGAAGAGCATGAGTTTGCCAGTGGGCTGATCGGCCTATTTTTGCGCATTCTGGTCGTGGAAACAGGACTACGACTGCGATCGCTGCGCTCAACAACCCTGTGGCGCCCGGATTTAGAGCGAGGGGCAGAACTGGATAATGCCTATTACATCCACCATCAACCACAGGTGGCTGGCTGCAGGATTGATCTGAGGGTTGATCCACCGCCTGATTTAGTCATTGAGGTGGAGATGACTCCTACCGATATTGATAAAAACCGCCTGTATGCGGCCTTGGGGGTACCAAAGCTATGGCGGTACAATGGTGAGGAATGGCAAATTTTCCGGTTGCGGGACGGATGCTATCAAGGGTGTGATCGCTCGCTCCTATTTCCTTGGGTAACCAAGGAGTGTCTGTATCACTTCCTAGCAGAGGCCAAAATGGATGAGGTAGAGGCAGAGAAAAATTGGCGACGCTGGGTACAGGAACAACGGTCATGATCATTTATCGCCTCAATGCCCTTACGGATAACTACATTTTTTTGCTCCATGATCCGCAAACAGGGACAGCGGCAGTGGTGGATCCGGCAGAGCCAGAACCTGTTCTTGCCAAATTAGCGGCATTGGGAGCAACGCTGACAGCGATTTTCAATACCCACCACCACTGGGATCATGTGGGTGCCAATCGTGCCCTGCGATCGCGCTTCCCCGACATCGAAGTCTATGGCAGCCGCGAAGATCAAGGCCGCATTCCAGAGCAAACGGTTTTTCTCAGTGCAGGCGATCGCGTTCCCTTTGGCCAAGCTTATTTTGACGTGCTCTTTATCCCCGGCCATACCCGCGGTCACATTGCCTATTATGCGCCAGAAATGGGCGACCTATTTTGCGGTGATACCCTCTTTGGCGGTGGCTGTGGACGTCTCTTTGAAGGCACACCAGCCCAGATGCTGGACTCTTTGAATCAACTGCGGCAACTACCGGAGCAGACACGAGTTTGGTGCGCTCACGAATATACGCAAAAGAACCTCAGCTTTGCCCTGACAGTGGAAGCCAATAATCCTGCGCTGCAAGAGCGCTATGCTCAAGTCTGTCGCGATCGCGCCCAAGGGAAAAGCACGATTCCTAGTACGATTGGCCTTGAGAAGGCAACAAATCCTTTTTTGCGCTGTGAGGTCAGCACCATTCAGGCGGCAGTGGGGGCGACCACACCCCTCCAGACCTTTACACGGTTGCGGGGTAAACGGGATCAATACTAGAAATAAGAAATATAGTGAGTAACACCACTGGAACAGTTAGAACGGTAATCTAGTTTTATATTCCCCTACCCAGAAAGCCGCGATGGCAGTTTCCTATCAGAGTCGCTTTTTTAGCTTTTGGCGACAGCAATGGCACCGGTGGCAGCAACAGTGGCAACGCCAAAAATGGCAGGTTGAAAGCACCCTCAGTGGCACACTTCAGGTCATTGGCGCGATTCTGGCACAGTTTTGGCAGCGGGGACTCTCCCAACTCATGGGCACGGTCTCCCAAATGCGTCAACGCCTCCTGCCGAAACCCACAGTGGCACCCCCTGCGGATGAGGCCTTGTTAAGTGTGATGTCTGCCCTCTCCCTGACAGCAGGAGAGGATAAATCTTTGGCGGTGGCGATCGCCCCCATTGCCCGTCCACTTCCTTGGTGGCAGCGCTGGATTACTACTGTGCAACGCTGGTTTCAACCCCAGTCCAAGACGTTACCGCCACAGAACGCACCTTTGGCACAGCGACAACCCTTTTACCTTGCTTGCGATCGCACCGCAAAATCCCTCTTGATCGTAGATGAAGCGGCTCATCCCTTGAAAGTTTTCACTACCGCAGAACAGCAGCAAATTGAGCAACGCATTGCCTATGCCTTGGCAGTGTACTATCAGCACGTTCGGCAGTGGTATCGGCGACGGCATCACTGGTTCTGGGGTTGGCAGGAGCGATTCTTCAAAGCAGGCGTAAAACCGCAGTCCTGTTTGGTAGGGACATTCTTAGGGCAACTTCAGTTAACCGGAACAAGGGAAGGGGATTTAGCCTTACCTTCAGTGTCTCCCCTAGCCACTGCCCTCCGGTGGTTGCGATCGCGCCTTCCCTTCGGTGGCAAAAACACGCTTTCCCAAGTGCGGGTACAGGGGATTGCCACCCTCCTAGAAACCCAGCAGATGGTGCTCATTGGCAGCGATAATACGATTCTTTACACCCTCAGTCCTGCTCAACAGGCTCAGGTGCTGGCTTGGATCGAACGCCATCTCAACCCCTGCAAGCTGCCCTCCCGAGACTGGCTGAGTCAACTCTCCTACTGGCTAGGGGGATTCCAACCCGCTGCGGTGGCAGCCGTGAATTCACCGCTATTGGCGGCCATGGATCCTTTACCGGTCTTTTCCCCCGTGGACACCCTGCTCAGTTTAGGGAGTGCGGCGGCGCCCTTAGCTCATTCGTCCCCATCAGAAACTGCGGCCACCAGTGTCCATCCGAATCCAGAGCAGTTGATTCTCGATGTGGATGCTGCCCTCATTGGCTATGAACTCCATTGGTTTGAACGGTTGCTGCTGTGGTGCGATCGCCTGTTTTTGTGGATTGAGGAACATCTGATTCGCCTAGGTCGTTGGCTCTTGCAGCAGTGGCAGCGCTGGCGGCACTTCTAACGGTTCTCAATCTGGCGAATTGCCTCCATCATTTGGTTGTAGGACTGCATGTTCCCCTGTTGGCGGTAGAGTTCAGCCGCTTGCCGCAGATCGGGGAGGCTGCCTTTCAAATTCTCTTCTAAAAGATATGTCACTCCTCGCAAGGCAAAGGGCATCGGATCTTTCGGGATGAGTTGGGTCAAGGCAGTCCAACTGGGGCGACTCAGGGCATAGTCTCCCATCATGAAGGCAGCAACTCCCCGTAGCAAATGATAGTCGGTACTCTTGGGATTGGCAGCAATGAGACGGTCAAACACAGGGATACTGCGGCGAAAATCACCACTGAGAAAGAGCGCCAATGCCTGAATCATCTGTAAATTCCTGTTGTTGGGACTGAGGGCAAGGGCGCGATCGCTATCCGCAACAGCAGTACCAAAGTTGCCGAGGAGCAAATTCAAAAAGCTACTGATGCCATAGGCTTCGGTGTACTGGGGATTGAGGGTGATCGCTCTGGCAATGTCTTGCTGAATCGTGCCGGGGCGTTCAGCCATATTGCGGACAAACGTATCCAGCAGTGGGGTGGGTGGGTTGGGGGGAAAGGCATCCTTGAGAATGGGGTTGCCCTGGGTGAGACGACTCAAGTACTTGGTGCCCAGTTCTTCGCCGAGCTGATTAAAGTCTTGGTTCGGCACACGGGCAAACATTTGCGCCACGGCGCGTCCGAGATAGGCTTCACTGTAGTTGGGATTGAGGGCGATCGCCCGCGTATAGTTATCAATGGCGGCGGTAAAATTTTTGCGTTGGAAGTACTCCTCAGCGGCAAGGAAATAGTCGGCTGCCTTCAAGGGAGTCCGGGCAGGCAGAGCCGTGGTTTCCCGCGACGGTGTGGCCAAACTCAAGTAGGTATTGATGGGAATGCCGAGATTAAAACCGCGTTTCACAAAGACGGTACTGGAGCCACCGCCTTCCTGCACAAGGGTGGAGGCAATATCGGCACTGCCATGCACCCCAATCAAACGCCCTTGTTCATCGAGGACAGGGCCGCCACTCATTCCCGGCAGTGTGGGATTGCTATAGACCAAGGCATAGCCATCTTGAATCGGACGCGAGGCATTGGCCGTCAGCCGTCCCTCAGTAAATTGATAAATGCCACCCAAAACTGAGGCCTCCTGAGCAGGAAAACCCGCCACAAAAACGGGCATGCCCTCCACCGCTTCTACAGAGTTTCCCAGTCTGGCAAGGGTATACTCTCGGCTACTTTCAATTTCCAGCGTTGCCAAATCAACACCGGGTAAGCGACGAACTGAGTTAGGGCGAATGGCATAGCGCTGACCATCAACGGTTTTCACAGTGTATTGGCCTGCTTTTTCCACCACATGGTAGGCAGTGAGGATGGTATAGGTGTTGCCATTGCGCTGTAGCAGAATACCAGAGCCGTGGCTGCTGCCACCTTCAATGAGGACGGTGATAGTTTTGGCAATGCGGGCCACTTCTGTGACGGTTACCGCTGGGCTAGGGAGGGATTGAACAATGTGGACGGTGGCGATCGCCATTCCCACTAACGGCCAACTGTGCCAGCGCCCCATAGGGATGCCTCCAAGGCAGACTCTAGCCCCACGATAGCCTATTTCTAGGGAATTCTAGGCAGAGCCAAGGGACAGTTGAACCGCCGTAATCGCCTCCACCAAGGGCGATCGCAAGGCAGCGATATACTCTGGCCAGCCAATGAGGATCGGTTGCTGATGGGCAAGGGTCTGTCCCTGTAAGCCTGCGGCATCAAAGCGCAAGGGATTTCCCTGCAAGTCGGTGCACACCAAACCTGCTGCTGTTGCTAAAGCCAAGGGGGCTGTGGTGTCCCAGAGCTTGACCCGTTGGTTCAAGTAGAGGTACAGTCCTGCCCGCCCCAAAATCACTTCAATCACCTTGAGGCCAAAACTGCCCAAAAAGCGAAATTGGACTTGGGGCAAGACCCGATGAATTGCATCGCCGTAGGTGCGGTAGTCGCGATAGCCAATCATGATCGGGCAATGGTCTTCACTAGGGGAAGGCGGGCAAACGGGTAAGAGGGGAACAGGGGGCCCACCACTGCTCATCTGAAAGAGTCCCCAATCTTTACCGCCGTAGTAGAGATGATCCAGATTGGGGGCATAGATCCAACCCGCCACCGGACTGTAGTGCTCCAGCAGACCCACCATGAGAGCGTAGCCTTGGCGATGGTGAATCAGATCGTCAGTGCCATCGAGGGGATCAATCAGCCAGTAGCGATTTTTCGGTTCTTGAAAGACCGCTTGGGAGTCAGCATTTTCCTCGCTGATGATGCCATCCTCAGGAAACCAAGCGCGAAATTTCTGACTTAGCAGCCGATCCAAGAAGCGATCAATACTGGTGGCAAAGTCTTGGCGTCCCTTTTCAATCACCTCAAAGGGTTGCTGTGCGAGTTGCCGTGCCCGCTGCCCCGCTTGGCGCAGGAGTTGATTGATCTGCCAGATTTGGCTAGAAGTCAGGGGGGGAGAAGTCGTCATTTGAGGTCCAGCCGTCCACTTTCCTTTAGTTTGGCGTTAAAAACCAGCGGCTCCTGTAGCGATCGCTGCCGTAGGTGCTCCAGAATCTCGGCCTCAACCCGCCGTGCCACCTGTTTTAGCAGTTTTGGTTGGGTCAATGGATCAGCACTGAGCCATGCAGTGCGTTCTGCTGCCGTCATGCGCTCTTTGACATCAATGGCAGTTTCCCACTGGGGGCGATCGCGATCGTTGCCGAGGGGTACAGTTCCCAATTCCGCTAGCCACTGTTGTTTTACGGCTTCTAGCCACGGGCGATCGGGGCGTTCAATGGCGATCGCCTTATAGCCACGACACTGCTGGGGACAGCGCACAAGGTGTTGGAGCAAACTCAGTCGCACATCCCGCGAATAGCCAATGTACTGCACGCTGCCAGTGGCATCAAAAATGGCATAGAGACCGATCGCCCCCTTGAGATCAGGTGCCACCCGCCCTGAACCATCAATGTAGGGATGGAAGGGCAATTCAGCCAAAGTCGGCGCAGGAAGGCTCATGTCGGCAGTGGTGGATCATGTGGATCATTTTCACGTTCGTCATCCTCAGTATGCCGTATCTGTGGATGTGTAGCAGTAGGGGGGGATTTGGTGTGGGCCCGTTGGCGCAGTTGTTGTGCCCGTTGACGCAGTTCTTGGAAGTAGTCAGTGCTGGTAATTTCGGCAACGGATTTTTTTCGTTTTTCTTGGTCAATTTCGATTTTTAGCTCACTCAGTTCCTCCTCCAGTTGATCTTGGCGCTGCTCTACCGCCTGTGCCATCTCCAAAAAGACTTGAGCCAGTTCTGCCATGTCATCACTCCCTTGGGCATATTGCCTGAGAACTCTGGGATCAAACTGGTCAAACTGGTCATGCTTGAGGGCGTGGACAGCACTGACAAGGGCACGAATCGGCTTAGTAATTGAACGAGCCACAATCAGGGAAATGAGAATGACCCCAACACCAACCAAGAGAAGACTGAAGAAACCTTGGGTAGCCAACCGCTCTAAGGGCGCTAGAAACTGGCGCAACCGTACACTGACCACAACAACGCCCTGATGGCGGGTCAGGGGCGCATAGGCATAGATATAGTCGGCGTCCCCTTGGGAAGAAGGACTGGTGAGGAGAGCACCGACCTGTTTTGATTTGGCCTTGAGAAAGACATTGCGCAGGGTATAGTGAACCTCTGCCACTGGGGAAATGGGTTGAGGCAGTGTCAAGAGAAAATAATGGTCGCGAATCTTGGGGGGGAGTGGATCAATGCTATGAAGATTCAGGTGGGGATTCGTCGTGCTGAGAATCAGACCGTGATCATCAATCAGAAAAGATTCACCGTGAATATCGGGCACTAGGTAGGTCACGATGTCTTTGACTGCGGTCGCTTGTAGAGGCAATAGAACCGCCCCTAATCGTTCATTATTGCTATCAACAATTGTTTGGAAGACAATAAAGAGGGGGCGCTGGGCGATCGCACTATTGATTTTGACCCGAGAAATAAAGTAATTTGCTGTTGCCGACTGCTGCCAGAGGGGGGTGTTCTTGTAGTCTAGGCCTAGACGAGTGCCTCGGGTTCCTGCGATCGCTTGGCCATCACGGTTGAGGAGAATCACCTGATAATAGGCTGGGTTCAGGTTCCTGACATCCTCGAGAAAGTTGGTCATCGTCGCTTGCTCGATGGCGCTATGGCTACCACTCCTGAGGAAATACCGTACGTCACTGTCATTGGCTACCAAGAGAGCATCATTGAGGGCATCCTGAAAAAGGTGATCAAGGGAACGGGCTTTGCCGATCGCTAGCAGTTGCAGGGCATTAATTTCTAAGCGCTTCATCATCTCAGCGCTTTCAGTTTGGTTGTAGAGCACCACCATCCCCATCGGTAATAGGGAAATTAGCAGCATCACGAGCAGCAGCCGCCCCGAAATGGACCACAAAAGCCTTGACCAACGCTGTCGCCACCCAAGCATGGAATCCACTCAGGATAGAATGGGAATCTTGATCAAACCACCACTGTTCCAGCCTAGTGCGAACGAAGGATACTTGGCGATGTTTTGGACAACTCGGCTATGGCAACGCCGCTGGTCTGCTTGGCTCCACCCTTGGTGGGGGATGGATTGGCTCCTTTTAATTGCAGTATGGCTGATTACGCTGTTGGGGGCAGTGGCTATTCACAGTGCCGAGTTGCACATTGGCGAAAAGGATGGCTTCCAACATCTGGCGATCGCGGGCGTGGGGACGATTTTGCTTTTCCTACTGGCACGGGTGCCGACATCGGTCTTTATCTCATTCCATTGGTGGGTCTATGGCCTCAGTTGTGCCCTCCTACTGGCTGTGAGCTTATTTGGTGTTGAAGCTAACGGTGCCCAAAGTTGGCTGCCTATTGCTGGCTTTAACCTCCAGCCTTCAGAATTTGCCAAAATCTCGATCATCCTCACCCAAGCTGCCCTACTCCAGCGGGTGCCCGCCAACGGCCTCAGCGGCATTCTACGGGTGTTTGCGGCAACGGTCTTGCCCCTAGGGTTGATTTTATCGGAACCTGATCTGGGGACTTCCCTTGTGTTTGGCGCCATCACCTTGGGCATGCTCTATTGGGCCAATGCCCGTTTGGGCTGGATTGTGCTGATGCTCTCCCCTTTGGTGGCGGCGATTCTCTTTGCCCTACCACTGCCCTATGAACTGAATCTGGTGCTGTGGTTCCTATGGACATTAGGGATGGGAGTTGTGGCATGGCAAAGCCTTCCCTTGGGGTGGATTGGGGCGATCGGCGGCATTGTTCTGAATCTTTCGGGGGCAGGGTTGGGGCAATTGCTGTGGAGCGTGCTCAAGGACTATCAAAAAGACCGCCTCTTAATGTTTTTAGACCCCGATAAGGATCCCTTGGGGGCAGGCTATCACCTGATCCAATCCCGCATTGCCATTGGCGCAGGTGGACTGTGGGGGCGGGGTCTATTGCACGGTACCCAGACACAGCTGGGGTTTATTCCCGAACAACACACTGATTTTATTTTTTCAGCCATTGGCGAAGAATTAGGCTTTTTAGGCGGCTTACTCGTTTTAGGACTATTTTGGTTGATTGGCCTGCGGTTATTGCAAATTGCCAATAGTGCCCGTGATGATTTTGGCTCGCTCCTTGCCATTGGTCTCTTTTCCATGCTGATGTTCCAAGCGGTGGTCAATATCGGCATGACCATGAACCTATTTCCTGTGACAGGCATTCCTTTGCCCTTCCTCAGCTATGGCCGTTCTGCCCTTTTGGCAACCTATATTGGTTTGGGCTTGGTGCAATCGGTGGCTAACCATCGCCCGCGATCGCGCTACTGAAGTCAAACACCCTTTGTTAAAATTCATGAAGATTGCCAATAGCAGTGAAATCCTATGAACAAGTCCCCAGAACCCGTGTCCTCCCCTGCCGAGCAGCCCAGTTATGTCAAATTGGCCATGCGGAACATGGTGCGCAAGGGACGCAAATCCCTCACCCATTTTGCCCTCACGAGTATTGGCTTGCTGGCCCTGTTGGTGGGTGTGTCCTATCTTACCCGTTAGGCAAACCTCGAAAGCCTCATGAGGGTTACCGTCTATCTAGAACTCCACGATCCGGCGCTTCCAGCTGAGGTCGCAGCGCTCCCTTGGCAAACGTGGTTTAGTACGTGGATTGCCATGGTTGAACCGAATCAGGCGAAAGAATATGAGCTGACATTGCGTTTGACAACCGATGCCGAAATTCAAGTTCTTAATTGTCAGTATCGCGATCGCGATACCCCCACAGATGTACTCGCCTTTGCCACCCGCGATGACGCCCTCCCGCTGCCCCTAGGGGAACCTGAATATCTTGGGGACATCATTATTTCTGGCGATACTGCTCGTCGGCAAGCCATAGAAGGCGGGCATGCTCTATCGCTAGAGGTGACGTGGCTTGCCTGCCATGGCCTCCTCCACCTCCTAGGCTGGGATCATCCCGATGACGCGCAATTGGCACGCATGCTGGCTCAGCAAGCTCAGTGCCTCGAAGCAGTGGGTCTCATACCCCCCGTTGTCCTCAAATGATCCGTTGGATACGAACGATATCGCAAGAGATGTGCTTAAATGGGGAGCGTTAACAACCAAATTTTTTGAAATTTTTTTCTAGAGGTGTATGAAATCCAAGGTTATTACTTAAGTTTAATGTTTGGTGTGATGGGTACCGTTATGACACAAAAAGTTCTTGCGTCCTATACTGACAAAGCATCAGGGACAACTGTGCTGCGACAGCGCTCCTATCGGGTGGCCTCCTCTCTACTGAATAGTTTCTGCTATGCATGGGCAGGGGTGGTCTATGCCTTTCAGACTCAGCGCAATTTTCGGATTCACACCGCAGTTGGTCTTAGCGCGATCGCCCTCAGTGGTCTGCTCAAACTTCCCCCCGTTGAGGTGGCAGTGATTTTGCTCACGATTGGTATTGTCATGGGGTTGGAGTTACTCAATACCGCCCTTGAAGCAGTGGTCGATCTCACTGTTGGCAAGGAATACCATGAACTTGCTCGTATTGCCAAAGATTGTGCGGCTGGCGCCGTGCTGCTGAGTGCAATGGCAGCCGTAGGGGTAGCGATAGCCTTAATTGTGCCTCCCTTAGTTTACCCGATTGTCGGGACGTTGTTATAAATTGTCAGGGGGAGCCGCTAAACGTTGAAGCGGAAGAGCATCACATCTCCCTCCTGCACAACATAATCTTTGCCTTCACTGCGTACTAGGCCTTTTTCCTTAGCTACTGTCATGGACTGACAAGCCACTAAGTCTGCGTAGCTCACCGTCTCAGCGCGAATAAAGCCCCGCTCAAAGTCACTGTGAATGACGCCTGCCGCTTGGGGTGCCTTGGCACCTGCTGGAATTGTCCACGCTCGGGTTTCCTTTGGTCCTGTGGTAAAGAAGGTTTGCAGGCCAAGAAGTTTATAGGTTGAGCGAATCAGTGATCGCAAACCTCCTTCACTGACGCCCAAACTGGCGAGATATTCAGCGCGATCGCCCTCTGGCAAATCCACTAATTCTGCCTCTACCTGAGCTGAGACAATCACCACCTCCGCCCCCTCCTGCTTCGCTATCTCCTGCACAGCCGCTGTCCATTGATTCCCAGTGGCCAAATCCTGCTCAGCCACATTGGCGGCATAGATCACCGGCTTACGGGTGAGCAAGCCAAGAAAGCGAATGGCAGCTTCTTCCTCCTCCGTGAGCGGGCAAAGACGGGCCGGCTGTCCCTCATTCAGTACGCCAAGGAGCTTTTCAAGAGCCGTGAGTTCAATCTGAGCCTCTTTTTGCGATCGCGCTGCCTTACGGGTACGTTCAATGCGCTTTTCGATTTGCGCTAAGTCCGCCAGTGCCAACTCTAAGTTAATGACCGCAATATCCTCGACAGGATTGACGCGACCTGCCACGTGGACAATATCCTCATCTTCAAAGCAGCGCACCACATGAACAATGGCATCCACCTCGCGAATATTTGCCAAGAACTGGTTGCCCAATCCTTCCCCTTTGCTGGCTCCCTTCACCAAACCCGCAATATCCACAAACTCCACCCGCGTCGGCACAATCTGCGCTGATTGGGAAATTTTTGCTAGTACCTCTAGCCGTTCATCGGGGACGGCTACCACACCGACATTGGGTTCAATTGTGCAGAAAGGGAAATTGGCTGCCTCAGCCTTAGCATTGGCCACAAGGGCATTAAATAGCGTTGATTTGCCCACATTCGGTAGGCCGACAATTCCCGCGCGTAGCATCAGATCCTACAACCTCATTCTCAAGGGAAGACATTTCCCAAACATGACACCCAAAAATGGGAATGTTAATTTTTAATAACACCCCAACTTATCAGAAATTTCAGCCATGGGCAACTACAAGCGCACCTATCACAGGGCAAACGCATACTCAGGCAAGCGACTCTCATCTTGACAAAAGTAGCACAGCCGCTTGTGGCTAATCCTGAAGTGGGGTTTAGAAATGCTAGGCATTGAGTGGAACAACGGCACCCAAGGGCATTGGGGAACTGGGGAGAAATCCCGAACGACTGGGGAGACGATCGCCTCTGCGGTGGAGGGTTAACCTGAAATCATAAGTGATGTCGCGGAACCGGTAACGTCCAACCCCATAGGAGATAACGACTGCATATTACCGCCACTGTGCTGATCTTCTATCTGTTTAGGATAACGCAGCTTGACCGCAATTCCACATGTCACTAACTAAGCTACGCTATAGTGGCAGTACCCTTGCGAGGTTTATGATGGGTATTCAAGTTATTGCCACCACTCCCTTCAAGGATCAAAAACCCGGCACCTCTGGGTTGCGTAAGGCGGTACTTGTTTTCCAGCAGCCCCATTATCTAGAAAACTTTATTCAAGCCATTTTTGACACCATTGAGGCACCGCAGGGGCAAACCCTTGTCCTAGGGGGGGATGGCCGTTACTTCAATGCTGAGGCGATTCAAGTCATTCTCAAGATGGCCGCAGCCAATGGCTTTGCACGGGTCAAGGTGGGGCAAAATGGCATTCTCTCAACGCCGGCAGCCTCCTGTGTGATCCGCAAGTATGGGGCGATCGGTGGCATTATTCTCTCAGCCAGTCATAACCCCGCTGGGCCACAGGGAGATTTTGGCGTTAAGTTCAACATTGCCAATGGCGGGCCTGCGCCTGAAAAAGTTACCAATGCCATCTATGAGCGGAGCCTCGCCCTCACCAGCTACAACATCTACACCGCCCCCGATGTGAATCTGCACACCCTTGGGGAGTTTCCCTTGGGTGAAATGATTGTTGAAGTCATTGACCCCGTCGCTGATTATCAAGCGCTGCTGGAGACTCTTTTTGACTTTGATCGCATTGCCGAGGTGATTCGTACCGGGAAGCTGCGCCTTGTCTTTGATGCCATGCACGCAGTTACGGGACCTTATGCCCATCAGATCATTGAAAAACGCCTAGGAGCACCCCAAGGCACGGTTCAAAATGGTGTGCCGCTACCAGACTTTGGCGGAGGGCATCCGGATCCCAACTTGGTCTATGCCCATGATCTGGTGCAGCAACTCTTTGGCGAGCATCCCCCGGATTTTGGCGCCGCCTCCGATGGCGATGGCGATCGCAACATGATTTTGGGGGCAAACTGTTTTGTCACCCCCAGTGACAGCTTGGCCATTCTGGCCGCCAATGCCCAACTCGTGCCCGGCTACAAAGACGGATTAGCAGGGATTGCCCGTTCGATGCCCACCAGTCAAGCGGCCGATCGCGTTGCGGCCAAGCTGGGTATTGACTGTTATGAAACCCCAACGGGCTGGAAGTTTTTTGGCAACCTCCTCGATGCCGGTAAAGCCACTCTCTGCGGTGAGGAAAGTTTTGGTACTGGCTCCAACCACGTGCGCGAAAAAGATGGCCTCTGGGCTGTGCTCTTTTGGTTGAATATCTTGGCTGTCCGCCAAACCTCTGTGGCTGAGATTGTCAAAGTCCACTGGCAAACCTATGGCCGTAACTACTACTCGCGCCATGACTACGAAGGCATCGAGGGCGATCGCGCCCACACGCTCATGAGCCAACTGGAGCAAAAACTCCCCCGCTTGGTGGGTCAAACCTTTGGGACTTATACCGTCTCCGTTGCCGATAACTTCAGCTACACCGATCCAGTGGATCACAGCGTTAGCCACAATCAAGGGATTCGGCTGATTTTTGAGGATGGCAGTCGCATTGTCTATCGCCTGTCGGGCACAGGAACCCAAGGGGCAACCCTGCGGGTCTATTTGGAGCGGTTTGAACCTAATCCGGCCCAGCAGCACCTCGATGCCCAAGTGGCACTCGCCGATTTAATTCAAGTGGCCAATGAAGTGGCAAATATCCAAGGCTTAACGGGGCGCGATCGCCCCACCGTGATCACCTGATCACCAATGAAAATTCTGCATTTATCTGATATTCACCTTGGCAGTGGCCTCAGCCATGGTCACATTAACCCGGCGACGGGCTTAAATACCCGCCTTGAGGATTTTATTGCTGCCCTAGCCACCTGTATTGACCGCGCCCTTAGGGAACCCGTTGATCTGGTGCTCTTTGGCGGTGATGCCTTTCCCGATGCCACCCCACCCCCCCTCGTCCACGAAGCCTTTGCCCAGCAATTTCGCCGCTTGGCGGATGCCGGCATTCCTACCGTCTTGCTGGTGGGCAACCACGATCAGCATGCCCAAGGACAAGGGGGCGCCAGCCTCAGTCTCTATCGCACCCTTGGGGTGCCCGGTTTTATTGTGGGCGATCGCTTGGCCACCCATCGCATTGACACCCGCCAAGGTACAGCTCAAGTGATTACCCTCCCTTGGTTAACCCGATCCACCCTCCTCACCCGTCCAGAAACCAGTGGCCTCTCCCTTGCGGAGGTGCATCAACTATTGCTAGAGCGGCTACACCTTGCCCTTGAGGGGGAAATTCGCCAACTCGATCCGGAGCTACCCACTGTCCTACTCGCTCACGCCATGGTGGATACAGCGCAGTACGGCTCTGAGCGCTATTTGAGTGCTGGCAAAGGCTTTACCATTCCCCTCAGCCTCTTGGCACGCCCCTGTTTTGACTATGTTGCCCTCGGCCATGTTCATCGTCATCAAGTCCTAGGTCAGGATCCACCCGTTGTCTATCCCGGCAGCATTGAGCGCGTTGATTTTGGTGAAGAAGGGGAAGAAAAGGGCTATGTCTTAGTAAACCTCGCTAAGGGAAAAACGGAATTTCAGTTTTGCCCCCTGCCCACCCGCCCCTTCCGCACCATTCGCATTGATTTAACCGCAGTGGAAACAGACCCTCAAGCTGCACTGTTGGGGGCGATCGCCAGCCGGGAGATCACCGGAGCTGTGGTGCGGGTCATGTATCAACTGCGCCCCGATCAAATTCCCCTGATTAACCTCCATGAACTGCAAAAGGCTCTTGAAAGCGCCCACAGCGTCAGCCTCCTGCCCCAACTCGTCAATAGCCAGCCCATTGCCCGCCTGCCAGAAGTTGCTCTCGAACAGTGCCTTGACCCCCGCCATGCCCTGCAACTGTATCTGGATCATCACCCTGACCTTGAACCCCTGCGGCAGGATCTGCTAGCGGCGCTCCAAACCCTTGATGGTTCTCCTGAAGAAGAGAGTCAGGACATTCTAGAGATCCCGCGATCGCCCGAACCCGTGATTCAGCAACTGAAATTGCTCTCCTAGCCTGAAGTTAAGCTTTGACTCAAGTCCGATAGGCTAGGCTGGAGTTAGGCACTCGTTTGAATTTGTGAGATTCAGCCATGACTCAAACTCCCGTTAGAAAGATTACTTTTGCAGAGTTCCTTGACTATGATGCGGCAGATCATCGCATTGAATTAGATCCTGAATATTAGATCGTTGACCCTGAAGAACAAAAGGTGGTGCTTTGCCTTTTCGTCGGTCAATCTTATCAGCTCACCGAATTGGCAGGACAATCCCTAATTCGATCAACGCTACTCCCGCAATTGGTGTTGACGGCTGAGCAAATCTTTAACTTTTAGCCCCCCTCAGCAATGGCAACTTTTCTCACCGGTTAGGGCGAAAGCCCACAGCGGGGAATCTGAGGGAGAGAGGGCAAGAGGGTGCTCGGCATCTTGGACAAACTTTTTCTTCGAGCTTATTGACATTTTTTCTCATCTGATTTAGGCTAAGTTTTAGTGTTCTCCTCTCTGAGGAATCGGCAGGCGGGGTCAGTCATTGCGACGACCCCATTTTTTCTTTGGTCGCTACGGTTGATCTTTAGAAAGTGCTCGATCCCACGCCCCTTAGGGGAAGCTAACTATTGCCAAAGATTTGCAAATTCTTGGTAGGGAATATGGCGGCTACAGTACCACAGCACGGTATAGGGTGGCATCAGGTAGGGTTCTTCTTGCGCCTTGAAAACTGCAATTTTCTGGCAAACCCACGGGATGACTGTGGTTGAGATGTAGGGGGTTAGGGGCTGTTGCAATTCATCGAGAGCTGCTAAGCCATAGTACAAGCCGAGAATATCTTGGGTGTCTTGAGCCTTCACCACTAGCGATCGCAGGGTTTCCAACACAAGCGGATCTTCAGGGGCAATGTGGTGGAGGGCACGCACAGCGGCCATTAGTGTATCTAGATCGTAGGCCTGCTGCTGAATAATTAACCTAAGGGTCTTCAGGGCTTGATCATGGCCAAGACTGACGATGCCAAGGGCGCAGGCGAGGGCAATCTGATGGGACTGCACTGTTGCCAAACCTAAATAACGTTCTAGCCGGGCAATGACCTCCCACTGACGAACCCCTGCAAGGTGTAAACACCGACTGGCAAGAATCACATCCTCAAGGTAGGAGGAGTGACGAAAAATCTCCAAGGTAGCATTCGTGGCTTCAACTGCCCAGTGTCCCTGCGCAGTGATCAAAACAGCGGCAGCTGTGAGTTTTAGGCGATGGGGCTGTTGGGGATGCTGGAGCAACCGCTGTAAAAATTGCTGCAAGCGTCCCCCGGTGGTACTTTGCCAGACACTCTGGATCATCTTGCAGCGCTTGGGGTCTCAGTTGTGCCAGTTCTAGTTGCCAGCGACACCAGTAGAGGAAGTTGGGGAATTCAGAGACTGTTGAAGAAGGGCGATCGCCCCTAGACACATCAACCGTAACAGGATGTGCTGCTGATCGGCGTAGATGGTGCCAGTGGGGGCAGCGCGCTTGGGGGTGACGACAAATTAGGGGCAGCGCCGATGTTCCTGGCAAATACTCATCACAGCGACTCAGTTCTCGCAATTGCGATCGCCCTTGCGCCACCGCAGCGTAGAGATCGGCACCCGCATGGAAACTCTGCAAAAAGTATTTCAAAAACAACTCAGCAGCAATATTGGGAACCACTTCGCGCATGACAATGGCATGGGGTAATCCCAGCTGAATCAAGAACCGCCCAAGAGGAATACTGTCGCAAGAGTTAAAGATGGCCAGTTGCAACCCCTGATCCACCGCATGTTGAAACGTGCGATAAAGCTGCTGGATCTCTAATTGTTTTTGCTCATCGTTGAGATGAAGGCCATTGCCCTGACTGTGCCCCGCATAGAAAAGAATGTCCCAAGACTCTCGCCACATGCAGGGGACTTCAGGGAGCGATACACCATCGGCGAAAAGACGACATCTACATTGGTGTGTTGGCGAATCGGTAACCAATCGTGCCATGGATAGTGCCATAGTTTAACAAAATCTGTCTGAACAAAAATGCGATGTACCTCGCTCATCGGCGGCAAGATAAAGTTACCTAGGCCAAAAAATGAGTTACTCTCCGCTTGGGGAAAACCGATGCGGGTATTGTTCAGCCAAGTGCCAAGGGTGGTCACTAGGGCAGTGTACTTTTGCGACAGCTCATACAGCAGATGGGGTTGCTGAGTGCCAATATTCGTAATTTGGTTACCGCTAGCCCCCAGACGCGCATTGCGCACATAGCCATGATAGCTGCCTCGCCACTGCTGATATTCCTGAGGGAGGTGGGGCATTGCCGGAAACTCCACAGAATACACCCCATACAGAAGTGTTGAATTCTGCAACAAAACTTAATCAGTTGCAAATATCGCAATTTGTCTAATAGCTTCCTGCCAAAGTATTCAGGTATCTCCATTAGCTCTAAAATTAAGTACCCAATCAAAACCATATAAATCTGATTTATCACCCCATTCAAACTCTTCGTAATCAGCTTGTCTAATGATAAATGCATCTTTAGAAACTTCCATAAGTTCTCAATCCCCCACCGATGCCGATACAGCTCACTCACTTCCTCATCACTTAGATGCATTAGATTCGTCGCAATACGAAACTCTGTTCCATGCTCATCAAAAAATTGAACCACTCGGTATCTCTCATGATTGAGCTTCATTCTCATGTTATTCTTGATACGCACAACAAATAAACACTTCCTCTCACTCAGCCGCTCTAAAAATCTCCAACTCGCAAACCCTCTATCCATGATGGCAACGGCATTCTCAGGGATCATTTCTAAAATCTCGTCTTGAAAGCTTAGGTCATGTCTCTCCCCAAAAGAGACTACTGCCTTACCCAGGATGTTCTCTGTTAAATCAAATCCTGTAATTAACTTCACTTGATGGTATTTGTAGAACCAAAAGAGCTTACTCGTCAGGGTAATGACGGTTGAATCAATAGGAAACAGCATCAGACTTGAACAACGATGTCTCTTGCGAGCTTGAGACATGAGATGAGTGTAAATCCTCTCAAATAAGGTGGTTGTTCGAGTTTTGTTCGCCTTGGATAAATTAAGTACCCAATCAAAACCATATAAATCTGATTTATCACCCCATTCAAACTCTTCGTAATCAGCTTGTCTAATGATAAATGCATCTTTAGAAACTTCCATAAGTTCTCAATCCCCCACCGATGCCGATACAGCTCACTCACTTCCTCATCACTTAGATGCATTAGATTCGTCGCAATACGAAACTCTGTTCCATGCTCATCAAAAAATTGAACCACTCGGTATCTCTCATGATTGAGCTTCATTCTCATGTTATTCTTGATACGCACAACAAATAAACACTTCCTCTCACTCAGCCGCTCTAAAAATCTCCAACTCGCAAACCCTCTATCCATGATGGCAACGGCATTCTCAGGGATCATTTCTAAAATCTCGTCTTGAAAGCTTAGGTCATGTCTCTCCCCAAAAGAGACTACTGCCTTACCCAGGATGTTCTCTGTTAAATCAAATCCTGTAATTAACTTCACTTGATGGTATTTGTAGAACCAAAAGAGCTTACTCGTCAGGGTAATGACGGTTGAATCAATAGGAAACAGCATCAGACTTGAACAACGATGTCTCTTGCGAGCTTGAGACATGAGATGAGTGTAAATCCTCTCAAATAAGGTGGTTGTTCGAGTTTTGTTCGCCTTGGAAAACGTGGACATATCCACTGTAATCCCCGAATGATTCAAGCGATAAAATAAGGCTCTCATGCTGGTTAATCCTTGGTCGAGAATGTAGGTCAACCAGATTTTGAAGAACAATTGAGAGTTGAGGACGGGGTAGTCGCAAGGGCTGAACGCAAGCCGTCATCAGCAGTGGTGGCAATCAGATCTTTGAGGAGGGCAACCGCTTGGCGGCAATCTTCGGTTTCTAAGGCTTGGCGTAATTGCGCTTGAGCTTGCATTGCCTGTAATGTGTCGTTGGAGCGCAATGCCCACTCTGGAGCAGTCCACCCTAGTTTCCAACTGATGTAGGGATTGAGCATCGCCCCCTCCGCAAGCAGCTCCTGCACCTCTTGCCACCCTTGATCCACTAGGTTCCGTATCCCCATGGTCTTGGCGTAAAGCCATAGACTCAACCGCTGCGGATGACAGGCCAAAAAGAGATCAAGGCGATGGCGAGGTGAACCAATGATTTGTAACCATTCCTCTAGGGGCAAGGTTAAACGGGGTAGGAGAATTTCACCACTGACGATTTGCTGAAAGGTGGCTGTGGGAATGGCAGTTGCCGCAGGTGATCGAACAGGGATGTGATGGCATGCCGGCAAGGCAGCAAGGAGGGGCACATCTTCGATCATGTCCTCCCGCTCTAGGCTATAGGTGCGACTGAAGGTGTCCACAGTAGCACGATTCACACTGCTGCTAGGGGCGTAGCCCCAGAGCCTGACTTGAGCCGCTTCAGCCAATACTTGCACGCCGAGAATGTAGTCGGGTTTCCATGCGGGAATGTTCAGCCATTCCAGAGGAATGCGGCACTCATCAAGATCTATTGCGGTATCGGGCACACTTAGGACATTTCCTATGGGTGTCTTCAGCAGGGTGCCGTTGACAAACTCCCAAAAGAGCGGCAGCTCAACAGTCGGCAGGAAGGGGTCGGCACTCATGCCCATCTCCGCAAACCAGTGCCGCACAGCTGCATAGGCCATGGCATTCATCTGAACGCTACCGCGACGATAGGCACGGGCAGCTGCGGTGATCTGCTCAATCCACTGGCGATCGCCACAATCGGCTAAATCAAGGTGAACATGTTCTATGTCTTCTATGGGCGCTATCGAGGGCGCATCTATGGTGGTTAGAAACGAAAGTGATGGGGATATCATGGTTCCTTACCCAATACAACAAGTTCTCAAGTTCATAGCGTTTTCAATGAAGGCAAGATTCAAGCCCCTAGCCGCATAACGAGCGCGTTATGTTACTCACCCGACCACACCGCTGACAAGACACTGCTGGCTCTTTATAGCCCTCCTCTAGCCATAGATTTACGACCGCTGTTACCTCCTTGAGGTGTTGAGTATTCGCGGGTTGATTAAAGGCGAGGAGCACTTCTTTCGCCAAATGACCACGAATCCGCTCCAGTTCGCGAGACACTTGATACTGTTTTTCAAACCCCAGTTGCCGGGCAATTTGTTCTTGACTGACCTGCTCGCAATAGTACAGACAAAACACCTGACGACTGGCGTCATCCAGTGCTTCAACCGCATTTTTCAGCATTTCAAAGACCCGTTTGAGGGTTTCCTGTTCTTCCTGTTTCAGGATTGCTTCCCAAGGGCTATTTGCTTCTCCTTCTAGTTCTAGGGTGTCCCAAAACCTTTGCTCAGCAGTATGCACCACCTGCGAGGCACGCAAGGCGGCGATCGCCTTTCGCAGTAGTGTTTCAACTTGGCTAGGAGCCAACGGGGGCAAATCACGGCAGCACTGGCTGTAGGTTTGGGCGAGTTGACCCAGAAGCCCCTGATCCGGAGGCGCAGGCTCAGCCACCAAGTTCTGCCAGAGGTAAACAAGGCGTTCAATTTGGCGGACGTGATGTTCTGGGTATCCCTGTAATTGCAGCGCTGAGGCAAGACGACGGCGGCCTGCCTGTTTGAGCAACCCCCAATCCGATTGCCGTGTCCCTACCAAGGCATCATAAACACGGTCATAGATACGGCGATAGGCATAGGTGGACAGCCGCGTACCGCGCTGGGGATTAAATCCCCGCAATAACTTGAGGGGATCGCTGGTGAGATAGCAGGCCTGCTGAAAACAGTCAGCGAGCTGATGTTCCCGTGCAACTTTGTCCCGCAGTTTCATCGCTACGGACCAACTCGTCTCTTGGAGGTAGCAAAACAGTGCCTGCCGCCAGTAGGGAGCAGCGGGATTATGGGGTTGATTCTGCAAGTTTTGGAAGAGCTGGATAGCGGTTGTGTGGGGTTCTCCTAACTCGTACCCCGCATTCGTGAGATATTTCTCTAGTCTGCGATCGCACAACCAGCGCCGGCGATCGCCAGTGTCCAATTGGAGAAAAGCAACGAGTTTATAGCACGGTTGGAGTGTCATCAATCTCTCATCCAATCTCAAAGGACAATCGTACGGGGAAGCTTGAGCGCCTGTGTTATTCACTGGCTATCCGCATACATCCTCCTGACACAACCCGCCAATGATTTATCCAATGCCGTTGGGGGAAATATGCACTCGTTCTGCCAATTCTAGAAAAATTTTTTTATGAAACTTGGATGATGGCTTGCAACCACTCTAGCAACTCCTAGCGTCACAGGGGAAGCATGATCTACATCACAGGGAAGTGGTGTGTTCTGTGGCACACTACAATCAAGATTTGCGATATGCCCATGTTTAACCCACTCACCATTCGGTTTTGGGGGGTGCGTGGCAGTATTCCCTGTCCAGGTTCCCACACCGTTCGCTACGGCGGCAACACACCCTGCGTGGAAATTCAAGCCAATGGCCAACGGATTATTTTTGACGGCGGCACTGGCCTACGGGTTCTGGGGCAACATTTGATGAGCCAACAGCCAGTGGCGGCACATCTATTTTTTACCCACACCCACTGGGATCACATTCAGGGCTTTCCTTTCTTTCAACCCGCCTTTGTACCGGGGAATCAGTTCCATATCTACGCCGTGCCAGGGAAAAATGGTCAGGGCATTGAACGGCGGCTGAATGATCAAATGCTCCACCCCAACTTTCCAGTCCCTTTGCAGATTATGGGGGGGGATTTGCGCTTCTATGACTTGGAAGTAGGCGAGCGGGTACACCTCGGCGGCGGTGTGGTAGTGAGTAATGAGGCTCTCAATCATCCGGGTGGGGGGGTGGGCTATCGCGTCAGTTGGCAGGGCATTCATGTGGCTTACATCACAGACACAGAGCATTTGCCTGATCGGTTGCATCCGGGGGCGTTTGCCTTGGCCGATCGCGCTGATGTCATCATTTACGATGCCACCTATACGGATGAGGAGTACTACCACCCGCAGCACAGCAAGGTAGGCTGGGGTCACTCCACGTGGCAAGAGGCAGTCAAGCTCGCCCAAGCCGCCCAAGTGAAGCAGCTGATTTTGTTTCATCATGATCCCAGTCATGACGATGACTGTCTGGATCGCATTGGCGAGTTGGCGCGCTCACAATTTCCGCAGACGCTGTTGGCACGGGAAGGACTCACCATTTCTGTTTATCCAAATGTGATACACTTTCCAGCGACTGCCCAAGCAAGCTAGAAGCCGTGTTACCTGTCGTTATTTTGCCGGGCTATTTGGCCGCGGCTGTCGATTACTATCCTCTGCGGGATCACCTACGGGATTTGGGATTTATCGCAGAAGTGGTGCCCCTAAAGGTACGCTCTTGGTTGCCGACCTTGGGGGGGCGATCGGTGGCGCCAATTTTACAGGCCTTGGATACCACCATTCAGAACGTTTTAAATGAGACAGGGGCATCCTCTGTGCATCTGATTGGCCACTCAGCGGGGGGCTGGATTAGCCGCATTTACCTAGGAGATCACCCCTATGATGGCCAAGTTTGGGCAGGACACCAATGGGTGCACACCCTGATCACCTTGGGCACACCGCATCGGAGTCAGGAGCGTTGGACGCGCCGCAATCTCGACTTTGTTAACACCACCTACCCCGGCGCCTATTACCCCAAAATTCGCTATGTCTGTCTGGCGGGAAAGGCAATCTATGGCACACTTGGTGGATCCTTGGCCAATTGGTTTACCTATCAGAGCTATAAACTCACCTGTGGTGAGGGTGCCTGTTGGGGGGATGGGGTGACACCGGTGGCAGCAGCCCACCTCGAGGGGGCAGAGAATCTGGTCTATGAAGATGTGCTCCACGCGCCTCGTAGCCGCTTGCGCGATCGCCCCGATGCCCCTTGGTACGGATCCCCAGCAATTGTCGCTAATTGGCAGCAGTATTTGAAGGTCAGTTAGAGGGCACACCGCTCAAATTGCCAGCGGTAAACAGGTAATCCTTTATTGAGGACACATTTTTCCCGTTCTGTCGCCACCGGCCAAGGACTCTGCGGTAGCCAAGTGTCGCAAGTTGAGATAAAAGCCGCATGGGCACGAAACTGCTGCACCATCGCCTCGGCCACCTCAAAAACATCGGATTGAAGGACAACGCGCCCCTTTGGCCGCAATAGCTCTGCAAGGGTAGCCACAAGTTCGGGGGTAACAACGCGGCGTTTATGGTGGCGGCGCTTGAACCACGGATCCGGAAATTGAATCGTCACGGTGTGCAGGGGGAGTCCCTCTAAAATTTTGCTCAGGTGCACATTGGCATTGCCCCAGAGGTAGTGCAGGTTGCGGAGCTGCTGGCGATCGCGCCGCTCATTGGCCGTTACCACCAGCGGATAGCGAATTTCTAGACCTAGAAAGTTTTGCTCTGGGTAAAGTGCTGCCATTTCTAGCAAGAACGTCCCCTTGGCACAGCCAATATCCAGATGTAAAGGCTGTGAGGGCTGCTCATAAATCGTTGACCAATCGGGAACCGTAATGTCCTGCTGGAATTTGTGACTGAGAGGGTTAACGTGTTGTCGCACCCGTACTGTCATGGCGCGATCGCTCATCCAATACTCCAAAAGGTACTCCTGCCATAGCGTAGCTTATACTAAGTTCAACCCACTGCATCTGAAGTTCATTGAATGCGTTTGCAAGGTAAAGTTGCTCTCGTCACGGGTGCTGCCCGCGGAATTGGCGAAGCGATCGCTAGAGCTTTCGTTGCTGAAGGGGCTTTTGTCTATGTCTCGGATATTGATCAAGACAATGGCTATGCGGTTGCCCAGTCCCTTGGTCATGCCGCCTCATTTGTGCTCCTCGACGTGCGCAGCGAAATGGCCTGGCAAGAAACAACTGAAGCAATTATCCAGAAGCATGGGAAACTGGACATCCTTGTCAACAATGCTGGGATTACGGGCTTGGAAGAGGGCAATGTCCCACACGATCCGGAGCATGCCTCGCTTAAGGCTTGGCGCGCAGTTCATGAAACCAACCTTGATGGCGTGTTTCTAGGGTGCAAATATGCGATTCGCGCAATGCGTGGCTCTGGTACTGGCTCGATCATTAACATCTCCTCACGCTCAGGTCTTGTTGGCATACCGGCAGCCGCTGCCTATGCGTCAAGTAAAGCTGCCGTTCGTAATCACACTAAAACCGTTGCCTTGTATTGCGCTCAGCAAGGGATGAAAGTGCGTTGTAATTCCATTCACCCAGCAGCAATCCTTACCCCCATGTGGGAACCGATCCTTGGCACTGGCTCAGAACGAGAGTCCAACATGGCCATGTTCGTTCAGGATACGCCCTTAAGACGGTTTGGCATGCCTGAGGAGGTTGCTGCGGTCGCTGTCATGCTCGCTGCTGACGAGTCCAGTTACATCACTGGAGCAGAAATCAATATTGACGGTGGTCTTCTCGCAGGCTCCACGGCACTTCCACCAGAGTAGGTTGTTCTTTACTTTTCCACCTGTTGATCGCCAAGAGCGAAGATACGAAAAAAACTGCCCTCAAAGGCTGAGGACAGCAAAAACCACCTAGGGCAATGGGATCGTCCAGCGGCGTGGTACGACCCCAAACTTGTTGACAGGCGAATTACTCCTTCAGGAAACCGCTGTAGGCTTCCATGCCATGCTCGCCAATGTCCAAACCTTTGAGTTCTTCTTCTTCAGAAACACGAATGCCAAGGGTTTGCTTCAACGCCAGCCAAAAGATACTGCTCAGCAAGACAGTGAAGCCGCCCACCGTCAAAATACCAATGATCTGGGCAATCAACTGAGTCACCCCATGCCCTGTGAGCAGGCCGAGATCTTTATCAAACAGCCCGAGGGCGAAGGTTCCCCAAGTCCCGCAAACGAGGTGCACAGAAATGGCGCCCACTGGATCGTCAATTTTAATGCGATCAAAGAAGAGAACAGAATAGACCACAATCACACCACCAATGGCGCCAATGATAACCGCAAACCAGTAGGAAACTGTGGCACAGGGGGCCGTAATGGACACCAAGCCCGCCAGAATGCCGTTAATGATCATTGAGAGGTCAGGTTTGCCGATCGCAATCCAAGCGGTAATTGTTGCTGCAATTCCACCGGCCGCCGCTGCCAAGTTTGTTGTAACAGCAATGTAGGGTACTGCCTCATCAGCCGCCAGTTGTGAGCCGGGATTAAAGCCAAACCAGCCAATCCAGAGGATGAGACACCCCAGCATGGCAAAGCCCATGTTGTGACCGGGGAGGGCTTGAGGAGTACCGTCAGCCGCATATTTGCCAATTCGTGGACCTAAGAAGGCAGCACCCATTAGAGCCGCCCAACCACCGACCGCGTGGACGACTGTTGAACCCGCAAAATCCTTGAAGGCCACGCCTTCCCCAAGGAAACCAATATTGCTGAGAAGGCCACCGCCCCATACCCAGTGGCCAGTGATGGGATAGGAAATCCCGGTCAGCAGCAAGCTGAAAATCAAAAAGTCAATGAACTTAATCCGCTCTGCCACTGCACCAGAGACGATCGTAGCTGCTGTCCCTGCAAAGGCAGCTTGGAAGAGAAACATTACGGGAATTGCCAATCCTTCCGGGAAAGGCTTCAAGCCATAGGTTTCTGGGTTTTCACTGCTGAGGAAAAAGCCCCCTAGACCGATAAAGGCATTGCCCTCGGCACCAAACATAAAGGAGAAACCGATCGCCCAATAGGCAAGGGTAGCCAAGGCAAAGACAATCAGGTTCTTAGAAAGAATGTTGACAGCGTTTTTCTGGCGGCAGAAACCGGTTTCCAACATCCCGAAGCCGGCATTCATGAAAATCACCAGAATTGCTGCAACTAACACCCAAATGGTGTTGAGCACCCCTTGGACAGCTTCAGGGGTGAGGGGTTGATCCTGTGCTTGGGCAGCAACTCCCCAGACAGCAACAATAATTAGCGCTAAGGGAATACAAGCGACGACTGCTGGGGACTTCCAGCGGAAATTGGGCTGCCAGTCGAGGTTAAGTAACGGGCGCTTTTGCCGTCTAGCACGTTTCAGTTTTAACTTGGACATCGCTTTCATTCTCAATGGTTAAAAGTAAAATTGCACATGGGTTGGGCGGAGGAGACATCGCAGTTGCGGCACCCTAGTACCGGAGCGCAATCTAGATCTTGCTGGGTTGGGGCTAAGCAAAGCATTGACCCACAATTAACTTCTGATTCCACCAGTTCTCACAGGCGAAAATCTGTATCAGGTTATACATTTACCTTGGCGACCAAAACCGCCTATCCTAGGAAGGGCAAATAGTAGCGGGTTTGCTGCTGACGTTCCTCTAGGTGTGAATGGATACAATCTGGGAGTTGGATTTTTATTCCCGTCCCCTCGTGGATGAGAACAACAAAAAAATCTGGGAGTTGCTGATTTGCGATCGCCAGCAACAATTTCAGTTCAGCAAAACTTGTGCTGGAGCTGAAGCCAATGCCCGCTGGTTAGAGGCCGCCCTCAAGGAGGCAATGGATCAGTGGCGGCAACAACTCGGTCTCGCAGCAGGGGTGCAACCAGAGCGGGTGCGTTTTTTTCGCCGCGCTATGACCAGTATTATCACGCGGGGAGGAGAAGCCGCCGGCTTAGTTATGGTGCCGAGTCGGCGCACGTTTGCGCTCTATAATTGGTTGCGCGATCGCGCCACGAACCTCTACCCCACTTTGCCCAACTACCAAGCGGATTTAGCAAAGCCACCCCAATTGATTCCCCCTGCACCCCAACCCCTGCCCTCGGCTCTGCGGGGCGATCGCTGGCAATTTAGCGCCCTGCCGCTGGGGGAGATGAAAACGGCTGCTGAATGGGAACTGCCCTTTGGTGAGGTACCGCCTCTGCCCTTTTTGTCCTTAAGCGACGAGACGCTGCTGCCGGGACTCATCATCTATTCGCAGCGGGCACTGCCCTTGGCGGGTTGGCTATCGGGATTAGAGCCGGCCTATTTGAGTTTTGAGGAGGAACCCCAGCCGTTGCTGGTGTTGGAAACGGGGGCGAGCGATCGCTGGGTGCTCATCAGTGGCCGCAATCCCCAAATTCAGAAAGAACTGGCCGCCTTTAGAGACGCCTGCACCGAAAGCCAAGGCCTACATTTCATTGCCGTGAAGGAAAGACCAGACCAAGAGGCTCTGCAAGGCTTTTGGCTGTTGCAGCAAACACCCGAGGTCTAAAGTTAAAGCGAAGTTAAAGCAGCTTCTCCAAGCCATAGATCAAGCGCTTGAGCTGCCGCACTTTGCGAATCGCTAGCAGTACCCCCGGCATATAGCACTGGCGATCGCTGGTGTCATGGCGGAGGGTGTAAATCTGCCCCGGTGCGCCAAAAATGACCTCCTGATGGGCAATGAGTCCGGGGAGGCGGACACTGTGGATGCGAATCTCCCCCTCCGTACATGCCCCGCGGGCACCCTTGAGATGTTCCGACTCCTGCACTTGCGGTGGGTTAAAGGTTTTGCCCAATTCTGCTAGGCGTTGCGCGGTTTGAATGGCAGTACCACTGGGGGCATCGGCTTTTTGGTTGTGGTGCAATTCAATGATCTCCACGTGGTCAAAGTACTGGCTCGCCCGAATGGCCGCTTCTTGGAGCAGCACCATGCCAATTGAGAAATTCGGCGCAATGACCACCCCCATATCGGCCTTGTCGGCAAACTCGGCGAGATCTTCAATTTGCTCTGGACTCAGGCCTGTGGTTCCCACCACCGGATACACCCCGTAGGCGATCGCCATGCGCACGTTCTCATACACCGCTTGCGGGTGGGTAAAGTCCACCATGACCACCGGCTCTTTTTCCTGGGCAGCGGCCACGCAGACCTCCTGCAAGCTGCCGCTAATGGGAATCTCTAATGTCCCTAGGCCTAAGACTTCACCAATATCTTCCCCCACCTGCTTGCGATCGACGGCGGCATAGAGAGCTGTGTCGGGAGCTTGGTGTACAGCTTTAACGACTTCGCGCCCCATTTTACCGAGAGCACCGACAACAATGACCGGGATGGGTGTACTCATTCAAAACTCCGACATAGGCCATTGGCTAGGATAGCGCGATCGCTTAGCGATACAATAACTCCGTGGTCAAGATTTGTCCTGAAAGTACAATGTTGGTTTTCTCTTTTCCTGAGTTGGTTGAGCGCTGTCAAACTTGGACACCCAAACGACCCGGCTATGCCGTTTGTCCATTGGATCACCACAACCCTGAGCTAGCCTCTAGCCTTTACCGCATTGACCCAGGACAAGCCAACTACCCCCACTATCACCATCGCGGCGATGATATTTTCCTGATTGTGTCGGGTGTCGGTGAACTGATTACCTGCCCGATGACCCCGCCTGCCAATTCTGTGGCTGCAACTGCGTTGACTCGTACCCCCGTGGAAACCGGCTCCTATGTCCATGTGGATGCCCAATGTCTGCATTGGCTGCGAAATTTATCCCCTGATCAGCCGCTGTATTACTTGAACATTGCACCCCTGTCCCACGAGGGCGATCGGGTAGATGTCAACATCGAAGGTTGGGCTGTTGATTAAGGGTCATACTCGTCGCCACAAAGTGGTTGAACTCCTCGATTGATGGCCTCTAGACTAGTAGCAAGTGCTGCCCAACCATAACTTATGACTCTTGATGTCACCTCGGCAAAATCCTTTGTCCTCAGTGGTGCACGTCCCCACTACAGTCCCGATCGCCCCGGACGAGTGGAACATATTTTCCTCGATTTAACACTTGATCTAGAGGCGCAAACCTGTTGGGGACAGTGCCATATTCACTTGCGTCCTCTGCACGCCCAAGTGCGCCAGCTGCGCCTCAATGCCGTGGGGCAACAGATCAAGGGGGTGACGGTGCAGCACCACCCCCAAGCCTTCCACTACGATGGTGAATTCCTCGATATTCCCCTCGCTGAGCACCTAGGGATTAGCCCCGATCAGGTGTTGCTGATTACCATTGATTATCGCCTCGAAAAACCCCAACGCGGGCTGTACTTTATCCCCACCCACCCGCCCCAAGCGTGGACCCAAGGGGAAGATGAGGACTCTCGCTATTGGTTTCCCTGCTTTGACTATCCCGGCCAACTCGCTACTTCTGAGGTACGAGCGCGGGTGCGCCAACCCCTACAGGCCATTTCCAATGGTGAATTGCGCGCCTGCTACAGCGAAGGGGACTGGCAAGTCTTTCATTGGTATCAGCCCCAAGTTCATCCCACCTACCTGATGACCCTAGCGGTGGGGGATTTTGCTGTTTTCGATGATGAGTGGCAGGGCAAGCCCGTCACCTACTATGTCGCCAAAGATCGTGCTGCCGACGCCCGCCGCACCCTAGGCAAAACGCCAAAGATGATTGACTTTTTTAGCCGTATCTATGGCTATCCCTATCCCTACCCGAAGTATGCCCAAGTCTGTGTCGCTGATTTTATCTTTGGCGGCATGGAAAATACCTCGACGACGCTGCTCACCGATCGCTGTCTGTTGGATGAGCGGGCAGCTGCCGAAGACTTTCGCAGCGAAAGTTTAGTGGCGCATGAGTTGGCACACCAGTGGTTTGGCGATTTAGTAGTCATCAAGCACTGGTCTCACGCTTGGATCAAGGAGGGCATGGCCTCCTATGCCGAGGTGCTCTGGTTTGAAGAGGAATATGGCGCTGATTTTGCCGCCTACTATCGCCTTGGCGAATTGCGCAACTACCTCAGTGAGGATAGCGATCGCTACCGCCGCCCCATTGTCACCCACATCTATCGCGAAGCCATTGAACTCTACGATCGCCACCTCTACGAAAAAGGTGCCTGCGTCTATCACATGATCCGCCAAGAACTGGGCGAAGAGCTATTCTGGAAAGCCATTCAAACCTTTGTCCAAACCTACGCCCACCAAACCGTGGAAACAGTGGATCTGCTGCGCGCCATTGAAACCGCCACTGGCCGCAACTTACTTCCCCTCTTTGATCAATACGTTTTTCGCGGTGGGCATCCTGACTTCCAGGTCAGCTATCGCTGGGAGGCTGCCGATCACTTGGCCGTGCTCACCGTCAAGCAACAACAGGTGACCGAGGGCGTCACCCCCCTAGAGCGCAACCTTTTTGATCTGCGCATTCCTGTTGGCATCGGTACGGTGGATGATCAAGGACAGGTATCGCTAAAAACCATCCCGCTGCACATTCATGAGCCAGAGCACACCTTCTATCTCCCCCTGCCACAGCAGCCCAGCTTTGTTAGTTTTGATGCCGGCAACCATACGCTAAAAACGGTAACGCTGGAGTACCCCCTGCCGGAGCTAAAAGCGCAGCTTCAGTACGACCCCGATGTTCTCGGTCGGATTCAAGCCGCCATTGCCCTCGGCAAAAAAGGAAACTTAGAGGTCGTCCAAACCTTGGCGGCGGCGCTGCAACGGGAACCCTTCTGGGGAGTGCGGCGTGAAATTGCCAAAGTGCTCGGCACAATTCAACTGGATCAAAGCTTAGAGGCCCTAAAGCTTGCCCTTGCAGACCACCATCCCCATGTTCGCGCAGCAGCCGTGGAGGCCATTGCTGGATTTAAGTCCACCCCAGCCTACGAACTCCTCAAGCCTATTGCCAAGCACGGCGATCCCAGCTATAGCGTTGAAGCGGCCGCCCTTAAGGGAATTGGTGTCATTGCCGCTGCCAAACCGCAGCCAAAACCCAAGCCCGAAAAAGTACTGAAACGGCTGCGCAAAGCTTTGGAAAGACGACAAGGTTGGAATGAAGTGGTACGCTGTGGGGCGGTCGCTGGTGTGGGGGAACTCAAGGATCTGCCTGAAGCCGTGAATTTAGTTCTCGACTATACGGCGGCGGCTGTCCCGCAACCCCTGCGCTTGGCAGCCATTCGTACCCTTGGCACCATTGGCGATCGCCACCATCCCCAACTAAAACAAATTTTGGAGCGCCTAGAGCAACTGAGCCACGAGACCTTTTTCTTTACCCAGATGGCCGTTGTCCAAGCCCTGAGTCAGATAGATCACCCTCAAGTTCTGGGGATTTTGCAACAGGTGGGCGATCGCACCACCGATGGCCGTATCAAGCGACTCGTTGATGAAGGAATCGCCAAAGTTCAGAAAGCCATTGGCAGCGATGACCGCCTCAAGACCCTCGAAACCACCCTTAGCGACCTGAAAAAAGAAAATCAAACCCTGAAAAGTCGCCTTGAAGAGTTGGAGGCACGTACTAAAGCGACCAATCAGGAATCAGCGCCAAGTTAGCCATATCGATCGTATAGACCCCTGCGGGCACCAAAGCCGTCGGTCGCGCACAGATCACACTGTCTGCCGGACCAAGAATGACCACTAGATTAGAAGTATTGCTGCAAGGCACCTGTACCAGTTCATAGCTACTGAGGAGTTGGCCGCCGGGGCTATTACTGACGACCACAACTTGGGGAGAATTGTTATTGGCAATACTACCCGCAATTGCACCGGCTACCGCCGCAGAAGTTAACCCAATCGCCAAATTGCCCCAGAAGCCCCCACCCCAATAATTGGGTGTTGGATACCATGGACGACTGCCATTCCACCACCAAGTGTTCCACCTTGGCCGCCAGCGCGGATTCACAATGATGTTGTTGTTATTCCAGCGATTATTTTGCCAGCCGCGGTTATTCACGTTATTCCAGTTACGGTTACGGCGGTCAATGTTGGCGTTGTTCCAATTGGGGCGGTTGATGTTGGCATTGCGGATATCGCCACGATGAATATTTTGTTCGCGGTTAGGACGGTTAATGTTACTGAGATTGCCGCGATCAATGTTGCGAATGGTGTTGGGTCGGTTGTTGCGATTAATGTTGTCGCGGTTGATCTGAGTCCGGTTGACGCGATTACTGAAGCTCCGCTCGCCATTAAAGGAGCCGCCACGCCTGCGATTGGCAAAGGCCGGCAGGGGATTCGCAAACGCTGCCAACAAGAGTGTAACCAAGAGTCCCCGCGTAACGGGGTGTTGCAGTGGAGAAAGTGAGGGATGGATATAGTGATTCCGCCGTATTGCCTTGGTTCAGGGTCTTCTGTTCCACTCTAGCTGATTGATCCCAGCGTCACTGCCCTGCTCCCGCCCTCTGTGATATTTCGACACAGGGTCATGTAAATGTTCATAATTGGGGACAGATAGGGGAGGGTTTGCACAGTTTTGAGTATGTTCCATCCACAGGAAAAGGGCTGTAGCATAGATAGGAACAGGATCAGAGGAGGTTTGGGTGACCAAAAAACGGGTGCTTTCGGGAGTACAGCCCACAGGTAGCTTGCATTTGGGAAATTACCTCGGCGCGATTCGCAACTGGGTGGCCGGTCAAGCAGAGTATGAAAACTACTTTTGCGTCGTGGATTTACACGCGATTACGGTGCCCCACGATCCAGCAGAACTGGCTGCCAATACCTATACGGTTGCTGCGCTCTACTTGGCCTGTGGTATTGACCCGGCCCACGCCACCATTTTTGTGCAATCCCACGTCAGCGCCCATGCCGAACTCACTTGGTTGCTCAACTGCATTACCCCCCTCAACTGGCTGGAGGACATGATTCAATTCAAGGAAAAAGCCGTCAAGCAGGGGGAAAACGTAGCGGCAGGACTACTGGACTATCCTGTTCTCATGGCAGCGGATATTTTGCTCTACGATGCAGATCTTGTCCCTGTCGGGGAAGATCAAAAACAGCATTTGGAACTGACCCGCGATATTGCTGCCCGTGTAAACTACCTCTTTGCTCGCAATCAGCCGCCGATTTTGAAGCTGCCGGAACCCTTAATTGCCAAGGCAGGGGCACGGGTGATGAGTCTTACCGACGGCACGAAGAAAATGTCGAAGTCGGATCCATCGGAACTGAGTCGTATTAATCTTTTGGACTCCCCCGATGAGATTCGCAAAAAAATCAAGCGTTGCAAGACCGATGCCATCCGCGGCCTGACCTTTGATGACCCCAACCGTCCTGAAGCCAACAACTTACTCAGCCTCTATCAAGTGCTAACGGGAAAAACCAAAGAGGCGGTGGCAGCAGAATGTGCCGATATGGGTTGGGGACAGTTTAAGCCCCTACTGACAGATGCGGTGATTGCCACCTTAGAACCGATTCAACAGCGCTACAACGAGATCATGGCGGATCCAAGCTATCTCAAGGATTTGCTGAAAAAAGGGAAAGAGCAGGCAACGAGTGTGGCCAATGCAACATTAGAGCGGGTGAAACTCGCCTTTGGGTTTACCCTCCCATGAATGTGACAAGACGGCTGGGACATTTCTGGCGGGCATTTTGGCGGCGATCGCGCCTTGTCAATAAGGAACCCCTGAATCGGGTGAGTCTAATTGTCATTATTTTGGTGGACATTTTTATCCTCATTAATGTTTTTAGTGGCCTCAGCGAAATTAGCAATTGGCCCTTAAGTCCCAGTCAAGCTCAGCCCTGCTATGCCCCTTGGTACGCCTATCGCCAAGATAAAGGGAGCGATCGCGCGATGCGGTTTCTAGAGCAACAGATGACTTTGGAGCAATCGCCCCAGAGTTACGTAGAACGCTTAGAGGAGAGTGCTAAAGGAAAGCTGGGAACCATCTCATCCCTTTGCTTCACCTATGCAGAGTACCAAGATGCCGTCAATCGCCCCACCAATCAGCAGCGACTCCAGCAACGGCAGCAGAAACAGGCGCAAATTCAAACGCTAGAGGCCACCAATGCCCGCATTCGCCAAGAGTATGACTCGACGCTGTTGGAGCAGCTGGCGGGGCAACCCCCGGATCAATCCATCAACTTGGTGGAAGCCGCTAAGGCGAAAGCTACCCTTGAGGCCAACGATCGCCAGATTGCCGCTCTGAAAAATGAAATTGCTACCCTTGAACAAGCGATTCTCCAAGAACCCGATAGCCAAGCCTTCCTCAACTTTCTAGAGGACACCACGAAATTTGCCCAGCTTGAAGGCGAATATCGGCACTCTCAATTTTGGTATCCCAGCCTGCAATTTATCCTACAAGCCCTCTTTTTACTCCCCCTAATTGGGATTGCCCTGTGGGTGTATCGTTTTGCCGATCGCCGGCGCTATGGCCTCCTCGCCCTCATGAGTTGGCACCTATTGGTGATCTTCTTCATTCCCTTGGTGCTGAAGATCTTTGAGCTGTTGCAGGTGGGGGCACTCTTTAAGTGGCTCTCCAATTGGATTCTTGCCCTCTTTGGTGGCTTGCTCTTTTTAGTGAGTTATGTTTATATCCTGCTGATCCCAGCCGTCGGGTTTGGCATTATCAAGGTCGGCCAAGCCCTTTTCCTCAATCCGCAGCGACAGGCGGCAGGGCGCATTCAAAAACAACGCTGTGTTCAGTGTGCCAAGCGGCTGCGGGAGTTGGATCAGTACTGTCCTCACTGCGGTTATTTACAGTGGCTGCCCTGTCCCAATTGTCAGCAGCCCACCTATCGCCACCTACCCTATTGTCGCCACTGTGGTGCCCTAGTCCACTCCAACTCCAAAGCTTAGTCCTTGCTGGGGCGGTTGAGCCAGTCCGCACACTCCCGCTGTAATCCCTGTAACGTCATATTCGGTACCCGCTCAGCGGCAAAGGCTTCAGCTTCAATAGGAATGTCATTGGGGTCATAGCCACTCTTGCGGTAGAGATCGGCCACTAGACTGGGACTGACGCGAATGCCCACGGGTACCAAGGAATCTAGATCTTGTTTGGCGGCAAAGCAGGCTTGAACAACATGCCAGCCCTCATGGCGCAGGGTTTCGATAAAAATCGGCCAATGGGCAAGGGCGCGGGGGCGCAAGATCAAGCGATCGCGACTAAAACTGTAGGAACCGTAGTTATCATCTTGGCGTTGACGGATATAGAGGGTCGTGCCCGTGCCCAAAATGGTGCGAATCAACTGATAGGCTTCTACCTCAGCACTGTTTTGCAGCCGAAAACGCGCAGGATCGCGGCGGGGATAATAGACCAAGTCAAACAGTAGCTGAATATCCTCATCGGAGCCATCAATGGGGATCAAATCCCGCTGGGCTAGACTTGGGGAGGGGGAAACAAAAAGGGCGATCGCGACCGTCAATGGAGATAGAGAAACTAGCAGCCAGCCTCGAAGTTGTTGGGTGAACACAAGGATACCCCCCTTCCTTTGGGGAATGCTGATTCTAAGCTAGCAACTTTCATCAAGGCCGAGACGTGTTCTAAATCACGATCCCGTAGCGATCCCCGTCAGGGGTTTCAACCTGTTTCATAGCGATGAATTGCCGCTAGAAAACCTCAAAATCGCTCTAGGGGATCATCCAATGACGCAGCACTCCCAATATCTTAGAAAAGGGCTGTATCATGGATTTAGAAAGAAGGAGTAGATAATATTCATTTATAAATTTTTGTAGAATTCTTACTTTTAATGTGTCTAACAATGCTTTGCCAATGATCGAAAAACTCCTTGTATTATCCACTGTTGATGACTCCCCTCAGCAATCGCTGGCCATTGTTGAAGCAGGGGCGGAGGATTCTTTGAAAAAAAATTCTCAAAAAAAGTGTGCATTGCCCTCCATAAATTTATTAGTGATTGAAAACATCACCCAATCAGGTGAAATTTTATATCCCTACCTTGCAGAGATTGATCACGTTTACTATCAAGTTCACACCTGTCGTTATTCTCACTTAACCCCCGGTGTGGTTGCTCAGGCTAAACCGCATCTCTTGGTTTTGATGGCTCAAGGGGATGGCCTGCTCAACACTGTCCAGACTCTCCAACAGCGTTATCCCCAGTTGCCCCTAGTCGTGATTGACACGAGCGATCGCCCTGAACTAGGGACGCAAGTGCTCCACAGTGGTGCTCAGGACTATCTGACTTTGGGTGAACTCAGTCCCAATTTGCTGGCGCGCAGTTTTCGCCATGCCATCGATCGCCATCAGGTGGAACAACAACTTTTGCGCCAAGCCCAGTACGATCGCCTGCTGGTGCAGATCACGCAGCACATTCACCAATCCCTTGATCTGGCCACAATTCTCGAAAATGCCGTCAAGGATGTGCGAGAACTCTTGGGGTGCGATCGCGTGCTCATTTATCGCTTCCTCGATGACTGGCGCGGCATTATGGACGTTGAAGCCGTGGTGCCGCCTTGGTTGTCAGTTCTTGGTGATGTCGTGGGGGATTCCTGCTTTACGGAACGCTATGTCGAGGCCTACAAGCGCGGTCGCATCCATGTGGTCAACAATTTAGACACCGCCTCTCTCGTTCCCTGCTATCGGGATTTGCTGGCGCATTATCAGGTCAAGGCCAATCTAGTGGTACCGATTGTTGTCGAAGGGCGACTCTGGGGGTTGCTCATTTGCCACCAATGTAGCCATCCCCGCGACTGGCAAGATAGTGAAATTGAACTGATCAAGCAAATTTCTACCCAGTTGGCGATCGCCATCCTCCAGGCAGAACTCTATCAAAAGGCGCAAGCGGAAATTCAAGAGCGCAAAGAAATGGAAGCTCAACTCCTTTACCAAGCTCGCCATGACCGCCTCACCCATTTACCCAATCGCTGGCTGTTTGAGGAGAAGTTGCGCCTCACCCTCAATTATGCAGCCGAGCATCCCAACTACCACTACGCCGTTCTCTGTTTGGATTTAGATCGCTTCAAGACCCTCAATGATAGTCTCGGGCACTCCACGGGTGATTTGTTCCTGCAAGCCTTTGCCCAGCGGCTGAGTCGGTGTGTGAGTCCCCAGGATGTAGTGGCTCGCCTTGGTGGCGATGAATTTGCGGTCTTGCTCAGCGATATTCAGGGGATAGAACACGCCCAAGCCATTGCCCAAAGGCTGCGCGATCGCCTCAACCATCCCTTTGAAATTGATCACTACACCCTCTACAGCACGGTGAGTATCGGTCTTGTGATGGGTGTTCCCCATTACACCAGTAGCGAGGAACTGCTGCGGGATGCCGACATGGCCATGTACCACGCTAAAACCAAGGGGCACAATCGCATTGATGTTTTTCACCCCCTGATGCTGCAACAGGTGCGCGATCGCCTGCATTTAGAAGTGGAACTGCGACAAGCAATTGAACGGGGCGACTTTGCCCTCCACTATCAGCCCATCGTCAAGCTCCGTAGCCAATCTCTCAAAGGTTTTGAGGCACTCCTCCGCTGGCAAAAAGGGGACACCCTCATTTCCCCTGGAGTCTTTATCCCGATTGCTGAGGAAACGGGTCTGATTTTTGAACTCTCCCGCTGGGTTTTGCACCATGCCTGCGAACAGTTACAGCGGTGGCAACAGCGCTATGCCAAGCTCCAGTCGGCGGCGTTTACAATGAGCATCAATCTTTCAGCCAATCAATTTTCTTTGCCCACCCTTGTGGCTGAGATTCAACAAACCCTTGAGCATTACCATTTAGCAGGGCACTTTCTAAAGATAGAAATTACTGAAAGTACGTTGATGCAGCACTTGGATTCTGCCCGCGAAATTCTCGCCGAACTCAAACCCATGGGCGTGCGCATTGACATTGATGACTTCGGCACGGGCTACTCCTCCCTGAGCTATTTGCGCAATCTTCCCCTCGATGGCATTAAAATTGACCGTTCCTTCATTTCCCAGATGGATCGCAGCCAAGAAGACCTAGAGGTAGTACATGCCATTTTGGTTCTGGCTCGCAACCTCCACCTCGACTGCATTGCCGAGGGCATTGAAAACACCACTCAACTGCAACTGTTGCGATCCCTCCGCTGTAACTATGGTCAAGGGTATCTTTTTGCCCCCCCATTGCCTCCTGAAAAAGCTGAGGTTTATCTACAGGAGCATATCCCCTAAAACCTTAGTTGCAAAAAATTAAGGAATCAACGCAGACGCTGACCATCAATCAATTAATGAACGTACGGAGAAGTTACTGAATTAGGCTACTTTCCTTGGGCGTTCCCCCAATCAAGGACAATCTTTCTAGTCAGGTAAGGTTTGAATAAAATTAGCTGGACTTATTTATTGAATAAAAAAAATTATCTGCGTTTATAGTATAGAGCCATATCTTTTCTGGCTACTTGAGTGATAGAGTTCTCTTAATCCAAGTTTCGGTCTTTCATCACCGTGAATTGGAAACATTGCCCCCAGACTCGGTGTTGGGGGTACAGGTTCTTTTGTTAATGAATTAGTTCTTCTCGATATAGGTTCCGCTATGTCTCAATTGTCGCGTCGTCGCTTTTTAATGACTGCCACTGCTACCGCCATGGGGGCGATCGCCCTCAAAGGATGTGCGCCTGCTCAAAATCCCCAAGGACAGCAACAGGGCGGGGGTACGACCGGTGAAGTAGAAACCGACACGATTAAATTAGGGTTTATTCCGATTGTTGAATCAGCCCCCCTGATTATTGCTAAAGAAAAAGGCTTCTTTGCCAAGCATGGCCTCACCAATGCTGAACTCTCGAAGCAAGCCAACTGGGCTAGTGCGCGGGACAACGTGGTGATTGGTTCTGCCGCCGGCGGCATTGATGGGGGTCAGTGGCAGATGCCCATGCCCTACCTGATCAGCGAAGGCATTATCACCCTCAACAACCAGAAAGTGCCGATGTACGTTTTGGCACAGTTAAATACCCAAGGGAACGGCATTGCTATTTCTGGTGCCAACAAGGGCAAGGGGCTACACCTGAAAATCGCCGATCCCGACTACATTAAAGGGTTTGCTGCCAACAATGGCCGCAAGTTCAAAGCCGCCTACACCTTCCCCAATGCCAACCAAGACCTGTGGATTCGCTACTGGTTTGCCGCCAATGGCATTGACCCCGATCGCGACATCGAACTCCTAGCCGTTCCTCCCGCTGAAACGGTTGCCGGCATGCGCAATGGGACAATGGATGCCTTCAGTACCGGTGATCCTTGGCCCTTCCGCATTGTCAGTGATGATATTGGCTTTATGGCCACCCTAACGGCACAGATGTGGCCCTATCACCCCGAAGAGTACCTAGCGGTGCGCGCTGACTGGGTAGATCAGCATCCCAAGGCAACCAAAGCCCTCCTCAAAGCAGTGATGGAAGCTCAGCAGTGGTGCGATGACAAAGCCAACCGCCCTGAACTCATTCAAATTTGTGGCCGCCGCGAGTATTTCAACATTCCAGGCAATATCCTCACTCCTCCCTACGAAGGCACCTACACCATGGGCGATGGCCAGCCGAACTTCAACGACTTTAACGTTGGCCCGCTCTATTGGCGAGATCCCAATGGCAATAGCATCTCCTATCCCTACAAGAGTCATGATCTCTGGTTCTTGACTGAAAACCTGCGCTGGGGCTTCAATGCCGACAAACTCAAGGATTTCGACAACATCAAACAAATGATTGGTCGCGTCAACCGCAGCGATCTCTGGCAAGAGGCTGCCAAAGAATTGGGGGTACCGGCGGCTGAAATTCCCACCACCGACTCACGGGGTGTAGAGACCTTCTTTGATGGCATCAAGTTTGATCCCGATAACCCCCAAGCCTATCTCGACAGCCTCAAAATCAAGGTCAAGCTCTAGCCATTGTTATTGTGATCTAAATTAGGAGACTTCCATGGCTGTTGCATCTGTGCGCCGTAATGGCAATGTCAATCCGCTGATAAAGTTTCTGCGCCAGCGGGGTGCGGATTTTTACCTACCAATTATGGGCGTGATCGGATTTCTCGTGGTTTGGCAGATTCTGTCGTCAACAAAAATCCTGTCGCTCCCTGGCCCGATTCAGGTGTTTGCCGATGAGCGTAGTCGCTATCTGATCTTTCATCCCTTTTACTACAACAGCCCCCTTGATCAAGGGTTGGCACGGCAGACGCTGATTAGTTTGACTCGCGTTGCCCAAGGCTATGGGTTGGCTGCCGTTGTCGGAATTACCCTTGGCATTTTGGTGGGCACGAGTAAAGTGCTGAATAAGTCCCTCGACCCCATCTTTCAATTTCTGCGCATGGTAGCACCCTTGGCGTGGGTTCCCATCTCCCTTGCAGCTCTGCGCCAAAATGAACCCGCCGCCATCTTTGTGATCTTTATTACCTCCATCTGGCCAATTCTCATTAACACCGCTGTGGGGGTACGGGAAATTCCCCAAGACTACAAAAATGTGTCGCGGGTACTGCGGCTCTCGAAGAAGACCTTCTTTTTGAAAATTCTTCTCCCCTCGGCACTGCCCTACATTTTCACGGGCTTGCGGATTGCCATTGGCTTGGCATGGCTGGCGATTATTGCGGCGGAAATTGTGATGTCGGGGGTGGCGGGCATTGGCTTCTTTATCTGGGATGCCTACCAGCAAAACTACGTCACCGAAATTATTGTGGCAGTGGTCTATATCGGCGCCATTGGCCTGATGTTGGATCGCTTGGTGGGCTTTCTACAAAGCAAAATTGCACCGGCAAATCGCTAGGAGGACATCATGGGCGTTTTTGTGGCTGTGGATCAGGTGGAGAAGGTCTTTGACCTCGCCAATGGGGGGCAGTATCTTGCCCTCAAAGGGATTGATCTGACGATTCAAAAGGGGGAGTTTATCTCGCTGATTGGTCACTCCGGCTGTGGCAAGTCCACGTTACTAAATATGATTGCCGGTTTAGACCTGCCCACCTCAGGGGTGGTGACGTTGGAGGGACAGCGGGTGCGCCAACCAGGCCCCGATCGCATGGTGGTGTTTCAAAACTATTCCCTACTGCCGTGGTTGTCGGTGCGGGACAATATTGCCCTTGCTGTAGATGAGGTTTTGGATCATCTCACCCCTGCTGAGCGGCGGCAAATTGTCGAGTCCCATATTGATTTGGTGGGGCTGCGTCCCCATGCTCACAAGCCACCGACAATGCTCTCTGGCGGCCAAAAGCAACGGGTGGCGATCGCCCGCGCCCTCGCGATCCAGCCGAAGCTACTGCTGTTGGATGAACCCTTTGGTGCCTTGGATGCCCTCACACGGGGCAATTTGCAAGAACAACTGATGAAGATCTGTGAAGCCCAGCAGGTGACGGCGGTGATGGTCACCCACGATGTGGACGAGGCGGTGCTGCTCTCGGATCGGATTGTCATGCTCACCAATGGTCCCGGCTCCAAAATTGGCGGCATTCTCGAGGTGGATATTCCCCGGCCGCGGCAGCGAATGGCCGTTGTCGAACACCCCAGTTACTACAGTCTGCGCAGTGAAATCATCTATTTCCTCAACCAGCAAAAACGGGTGAAACAGTTGCAGGCGCGGCGCAAACCGGCCATTGCCCGCCATGGTCTCGAAAAAACGAACTTGGAAATTGGCTTTGTGCCCTTGACCGCCTGCGCTCCCATTGCCATTGCCTACGAAAAGGGGTTCTTTGCCCACCATGGCCTTGAGGAAGTCTCGCTTGTGCGGGAGAGCAGTTGGCGGGGAATTGTGGATGGGATTGCCGCAGGCTACCTCGATGCCGCGCAAATGCCGGCGGGGATGCCGGTGTGGTTTACCTGTGGCGGTCATGAAGAGCAGCCGCTGCCTGTGGTCAGTGCCCTCACCCTCAGCCGCAATGGCAATGGCATCACCCTGAAAAAGGAATTTGCTGAGCAGGGGATTCGGACGCTCAATGACTTTCACCGCTACTTGCTGCAAACGCGCGATCGCCCCCACCGTTTGGGGATGGTGCATCCCTCCTCCATGCATAATCTCCTATTGCGCTACTGGCTAGCGGCAGGGGGTATTCACCCCGATCATGATGTCCACCTCCAGACGATTCCACCGGCACAAATGGTGGCGGATCTGCGCTCTGGCAGTATTGATGGCTATTGCGTCGGTGATCCTTGGAATCTGCGGGCGGCTAAAGAGGGGGTGGGCTTTACGATTGCCAGCGACATTGACATTTGGGCAGGACATCCGGGGAAAGTCCTAGGCGTGCGCGAAGATTGGGGGATGGCCTATCCCAATACCCACATTGCCTTGGTCAAAGCCCTACTGGATGCCTGTCGTTACTGTGCCGACCCTGCCCACAGTGAGGAGATTAAGCAAATCCTCAGCCGCAAGGCCTATGTGGCCACCAACCCTGAGTATTTAGAACTGGGGGTGGATCAAAATGGTGGGCCTGTGCATCATCTGTTCTTTGGCGACGGTGTGAATCGTCCTAGCCGCACTGAGCACCTGTGGATGATGACCCAGATTGCCCGTTGGGGCACGATTCCCTTCCCACGCAACTGGGTGGAAATTCTCGAGCGGGTGTGTCGAGTGAGTGTCTTTAGTACAGCGGCGCGGGAGTTGGGACTCTTGGATATTAAGTATCGCACTGGGCCGATCCAACTCTTTGATGGCACCACATTTAATGCCGATGACCCCATTAGCTATCTCAATAGCCTAGAGATCAAGCACGAGGTGTATATGGCAGAAATTCCCTTGAATTTGCCCCTGCCACGCGCCGCCTAAGCCCAATATGTCAGACGATTGGAGTTACCCATGATTAGCCAAGGAAACCGAGCCATGACTACCCCCGTTGCCGTAGTCTCCCCTGAATCCTTTTTGCGCCTAGAGCAGGTGAGCAAAGTCTATCCCACCCAGAAGGGGCCTTTTACCGTGCTGACGGATATTACTCTCGATATTCAAGCGGGGGAGTTTATCTGCGTCATTGGTCACTCTGGCTGTGGCAAAACCACCTTACTCAATATGGTCTCGGGCTTTGTGCGTCCCACCACCGGGGAAGTACGCCTCAAGGGACAACCTATCAAGGAGCCGGGGCCTGATCGCATGGTGGTATTTCAGAACTATGCCCTCTTGCCGTGGTTAACGGCCGCTGAAAATATCTATCTGGCAGTGGATGCTGTCTGGCCGCAGAAGTCTCGTCCGCAAAAGATGGCGATCGTCCGTGAGCACTTGGCAATGGTGGGCTTGGCGGAAGCGGCCAATAAATATCCGGCGCAGTTGTCAGGGGGGATGAAACAGCGGGTGGCGATCGCCCGTGCCCTTGCGATTCGACCCGAGATCCTCATTCTGGATGAACCCTTTGGTGCCCTCGATGCCATCACCAAGGAGGAACTGCAAGAGGAATTGCTCAACATTTGGCAGGAACACCGCTGCACCGTGCTGATGATTACCCACGACATTGATGAGGCGCTGTTTTTGGCCGATCGCTTGGTGATGATGACCAATGGCCCTGCTGCCAAAATTGGTGAAATCATGACCATTCCCTTCCCACGTCCGCGCGATCGCGAGCGCATCCTCGAAGATCCCACCTACTACCAACTGCGCAACGATGCCCTTGACTTTCTCTATCGTCGTTATCATCTCGACGAAGAGGCAGAGTAGATCTTTTCTACCTGCCCTGCAGGAAGGAAAGAAAACAAAAGTCTGCGCCACCACTGGCCATGGGTGTGCGTATAGGATTTAGGATAGTGGCAGTGCTCTTGGATTTCTCAGATGGCCAGCTTATTTGACCAAAACTTTCGCTATACCGATCGCGCCCGCGCCATCTTCAAAGAACTGCAACGCAATCTCTATCCTATCTATATGGAGCTACTCGAAGAAGGGTTCTCTCCTCGGGAAATTACTGCCCTCGTCACCAGTGCTGCTGCCCAAACCGAAAATGCCGCCATTGCTGAATGGGAAGAGGCGAGGGGTGGCTCCCCCGAACCGGAGGAATCACAGACCACGGCCTAGGGGATGAGTTCTCAAGCGCGCATTTTGGAAATTGAGTCCCTGAGTGTCCACTACGGTGGCATTTGTGCTCTGCGCGAGGTGAGTCTGGCCATTGAAGCCGGGGAGTGCATTACCCTTGTGGGTGCCAATGGTGCTGGCAAAACTACCCTCCTGCGAGCCATCTCTAAACTGGTTCCCAGTAAAGGCATTATTCGCTTCGCCGGCCAATCCATTGCAGGGCGATCGCCCCATGAATTAGTGCAGTTGGGCATTGCCCACTGTCCAGAGGGGCGTCAGGTACTCGCTCGCCAAACTGTGCGGGATAATCTCCTCCTTGGTGCCTACTGCCGTCGAGATGAGGCCGAAATTTACAAAGACCTAGAAGAACAACTCACGCGCTTTCCCAGACTACGGGAGCGGCAACACCAACTCGCAGGCACCCTGAGTGGCGGTGAACAGCAAATGCTGGCGATCGCCCGTGCCCTGATGAGTCGTCCTCGCTTACTGCTCCTTGATGAACCCAGTTTAGGCTTAGCACCCAATTTAGTGCGGGAAATTTTTGCCATCTTGGCTGAACTGCGGGAACAGGGGATGACAATGTTACTGGTCGAGCAAAACGCTCACCTAGCCTTGCAATTGGCCGATCGCGGTTATGTCCTTGAAGCGGGTCAAGTGACCCTCAGCGGTAGTGCAGCAGATCTCCTGCATGATCCACGGGTTCAGCAAGCCTACCTCGGTTAATGCTATGATTAGAGGGTTGGACGTGTGGCTCAGTGGATAGAGCATCAGATTCCGGTTCTGAGGGTCGGGGGTTCGAATCCCTCCACGTCCGTTAATCAAGCATCAGCATCATGACTGAACCCGTTACCCGTTCCGAATTGAGCCAAGTCTTGGATGCTATCCAAGGAATGCAAGGGAATTTGCAGTCAATGCAGGCTGCCATTCAAGCTATAGACAAAAAGCTGGATATTCACATCGCCACTAGTAACGAGAAATTCCAAAGGCTTGAGGACAAAATTGATACCGTCGAGGCCAAACTTGAACAGCGTATCAACGCCGTTGAAGCCAAACTTGAGCAGCGCATCAATGCTGTCGAAGCCAAGCTGGAACAACAGATGAATGCTGTGGAGGCCAAACTTGAGCAGCGTATCAATTCCATAGAGGTACAGTTAGGGCAGCGGATTGATACGGTAGAGTCCACATTGCAGGACATTTCTAAGCGACAAGCGGGCACGGATGCACGGCTATGGGGATTCCTAGTGACTCTGTTGGTGGCCACGGTTGGATTACTGACAAAAGTGCTGTTTTTTGATTTGCCTCGCCCCTAGATTCGTTACCTTAAAGCTGGCCTTATCGTTCTTAGCCAGTATGTTTCTCAACCTCAAAGACATCATTTTGCTGTTGCATCCCATCTTGGCTTGCACATTTGTCTTCCCCGTAATTGGTATCACGACGTTCTTTGCCCTGCAAACGCGGCAGCGTCGCCTCAAAGACACCACCTCAATTCCTGCCACAGTCGGCAGTTTGCACGTGAAATTGGGCAATCTCTTAGCCGCTGCCGTCATTGGTATCACATTGGTTGCCTTGGCCTATTCAGTGGTGTTTGGATTTCAGGGCTTCTTGATGCAGGCGGAGAATCAGAGACTGCAACCACTCTCTGTTGTTCTCGTGGCGTTGATGTTTATTGTCACCATTGCTGCAACGGTGCTTCTGTATCGCGCTCAATCGAAGCTATGGCGTGCTGTTTTTGCCACGCTCTCAGGGATGGGGGTGATCATTCTGGCCTTTCAGCCGGGGGTCTTTCGCCGTGATGATGAGTGGTGGGTGTCCCACTTTTACTTTGGCTTGGCGGCTGTGATGCTGATGATTTTTTCTGTGGCCATTGTGCGAGAGATTTACCAAGATCGATCGCTCACGTGGCGGCGAATTCACATTGGCTTGAATTCCCTTGCTTTGGTTCTCTTTTTATTGCAGGGGATTACGGGTACCCGTGACCTCTTGGAAATTCCCTTGAGTTGGCAAGCACCCGTGGTCTATCAGTGCAACTTTGATCCGCGATCGCCCCAGTTCAAGACCTGCCCTTAACTAAAAGCGCGTGAGGATGTACAGCAGTGTGAAGAGGATAATCCAAATCACATCGACAAAGTGCCAGTAGATCTCAGCCATGGCCACCCCCGTATGCTTGTGGGCGTTGTAATGTCCGGGGCGGCGCGATCGCCAGATCACCCCCAAAATCAGCAAAATCCCCACAAAGACATGGAGGCCATGGAAGCCCGTCATCACATAGAAACAGTTGGCAAAGACATTCGTGCGTAGGCCATAGCCAAGGGTGAGGTACTCATAGATTTGACCACCCAAGAACACCGCTCCCATCGCCGCCGTGATCCAGTACCACTTGCGCATGCCCCGCACGTCATTCTTTTTGATGGCGACATCACCGTAGTGGATGACAAAGCTACTGGAGATGAGGATGATCGTGTTAATGGTGGGCACAAGAAGTTCCACCTCAGTGCCTTCCGGTGGCCATTGCTCATGCATCCCCCGCAGGAGGAGATAGGCGGCAAAGAGACCCCCAAACATCAGGGATTCAGAAATCAAAAAGACCAGTAACCCCAAGACCCGAAAATCAGGGTGCTCATGGACATTCTCGACGGTGATAGCCGTCCCTTGAGAGTCAACGGTACCTTGCATGGCTTGCTCCTAAAGTGTCCTACTCTTCCTCATCCTCATCCTCATCGGTGCTTTCCTTGCGCTGCTCAATGCCGTAGTCGTAGGGACCTTTGGTGACTACGGGGAGCACTTCCCAGTTTTCAATCAGCGGCGGTGAACTGGTCGTCCACTCTAAGCTCAGACCGCCCCAAGGGTTATCACCGGCAATTTTGCCCTTGTTCCAACTCCAGATGATGTTAATCAGGAAAGGAATGATTGAGAAGGCCAAGACAAAAGCACCAATCGTGCAGATCAGATTAATTGGCTCAAACTGGGGGTCATACATCGCTACCCGGCGGGGCATCCCTTTGAGGCCCAACTCATGCATCGGCAAAAAGGTCAGGTTCGTGCCAATGAACGTCAGTACAAAGTGGAGAATCCCCAGCCGCTCATCGAGGAGCCGTCCCGTCATTTTGGGGAACCAGTGGTAAATCCCCGCATAAAGACCAAACACCGAACCGCCAAAGAGCACATAGTGGAAGTGTGCCACCACATAGTAGGTATCGTGGACGTGAATATCCACAGGAGCAGTCCCCAAGGTCACGCCACTGAGGCCACCGAGGACAAACATTGACAGTAGACCAATGGCAAAGAGCATGGCACTGTTGAGGCGAATTTTGCCGCCCCAGAGGGTGGCGACCCAGCTAAAGATTTTCACGCCCGTCGGCACGGCCACAATCAGCGTCGAGATCGTGAAGAACATCCGCATCCAAGGGGGCGTACCGCTGGTGAACATGTGGTGTACCCAGACAAAGAGACCCACGCAGCAGATGGCCAAACTGGAGTAGGCGATCGCCTGATAGCCAAAGATGGGCTTACGGGCATGAACCGGAATCACCTCAGACATAATGCCAAAGATCGGCAAAATCATCAGGTACACCGCCGGGTGAGAGTAAAACCAGAACAGGTGCTGGTAAATAACAACGTTCCCACCGGCATCCGGTTTGTAAAACGAGGTGCCAAAGTTAATATCAAATAGCAGCAAAATCAGCCCCGCCGCCAGCACGGGAGTTGACACTAGCGCCAGCAGGGAGGTCGCTAGCATCGCCCAACAGAATAGGGGCAATTGATTCCAGCGCATACTGGGCACTTTCATTTTCCAGATGGTGACAATGAAATTCACCGATCCCATAATCGAGGAGGTGCCCACAAGGACGATCGCCAGAATCCACATACTCTGAGCAGTGGTGGCCGTGATCGTACTCAAGGGGGGATAGGAAGTCCAACCCGCTTGGGCACCCCCAAACAGAAAACTGGCCAAGAGTAAGGCTCCCGCCGGCGGGTTCAGCCAAAAGGCTAGGGCATTCAAGCGGGGAAAGGCCATATCCCGCGCCCCGATCATCAAGGGCACCAAGTAGTTGCCAAAGCCACCAATGGCGGCGGGCACCACCCACAGGAAAATCATGATCGTGCCGTGGTTGGTGAGGAAGGCGTTGTAAAGATTCGGGTCAAGAAAATCAGAGTTTGCCGTTGCTAGCTCCGTGCGCATGGCCACTGCCATCAGGCCGCCAATCAAGTAAAAAATAAAGGCAGTGACCAAGTATTGAATGCCAATCACCTTGTGATCAACATTGAAGGTGAAATAGTCGTACCACTTCCACACCTTGGGATGCTCAGGGAGCGACAAGGGGGTATCTACTAGCGGCAGTTGTGCTTGCGCCATAACTCTCTCAAGAATGCAACAGTAGGAAGAAAACTAAAACTTTGCCGGAGACGGGTGGTGGGTCATTGCTTGCACCTGTGCCACCAATTGGGGGGTTACCCCCATCTCCTCAACGTGGCGATCGCTCAGGGAGGGGACCACTGGAGCCGTTGCGATCGCTTGGTTTTGACTGCGCCACGTTTCAAAATCATCTGGAGTATGCACGATCACCTGCGTGCGCATGGCACCGTGGTAGCCACCACAGAGTTCAGCACAGACGACGGGGTATGTCCCCACTTTAGTGGCCTTAAAGCGCAGTTCAGTAGGCACACCCGGAATCGCATCCTGCTTCAAGCGAAACTGGGGCACCCAAAAGGAATGGATCACATCCCGCGCGGAGATATTTAATTGAACATCCTTGCCCACTGGGATATGCAATTCGCCGGAGACAATGCCACTGTCGGGGTAGGTGAAAATCCACGCATACTGCATGCCCGCCACGTCCACCACTACATCTGGGGCTTTGCCTTGAACATCAGGACTGGCACCAATGCCAATTTCAGGGGTTTGCGCTGCTGCTAAGAGGGCAGTTGCATCGCTCGTGGTTTTCGAGGGAGCCTCGGCCACAACCGCCACCGCTGGTTTGGGCGTATGCATTGAGTGCATGGCATGATCCCCTGGATTCAGTCCCCCCATGCGCTGGAAAATATCCACGCTGTAGATACCAAGGAAGATCACAATCAGGGCAGGAATTGCTGTCCAGAAGGCCTCTAGGGGTAAGTTGCCCTCTACGGGTAGGCCATCCCCTTCCTCACCGGCACGGCGGCGATAGCGAATGACAAAGAGGATGATCGCACCCTGTACCACCAGAAAGAGGGCAGTACCAATTGTGAGCATAATGTCAAAGAAGTTATCCACCAAGGGAGCCTGCTCAGAGGCCTGTTCCGGCAGCAGGCCATGGTGATGTCCAACCCAAAAGCTAATCAGGGTGACAACAACGCCAGCGGTGAGTGTCCAAATTGAAGCGGGTATTTGTTCCATGGTGCCAAAGCGTCCAGAAAATCCCACCCTGATCCTAGGCAGATTCCCTGAGGATGTGGGTTAAAAGAATCTAAAGATTTATGTTGATTTATTCACTATCCTTAAAGCAGCTTGGGGATAGAATCAACTGTTTTTGCGTCCTAAGTTAGAGATAGCCCACTGAAACTGAAGGCTGTGCCGGAGGAAAATAGATGCTGAGTGTGCTGCCTTGGGTTAGCGTCTCATTAGCCACTGTCCAGTACTCGACCCATAGAGTGGATCAAACGCAGGTATACATGGTGGCTGCGCCGATGGCGGACTATCGGGTCGTCATGACAGAACCGGCACCCAATGGCCAAGATACCTATTTAGAAACGACAGCAGCTTTTGCGCGGCGGACGGGAGCTGTGGCAGCGATGAATACCAATTTTTTCCGCTGGTTGCATGCTCAATCCCTGCCCTCTTTTCAGGATTATCAAAAATGGATCATGGGGGAGTCCCATCCTGAGGGCATTAGTTACCGAGCACTGCGGCAAACATGCTTGAGCGGTCGAGGCAGTATTCCAGCGGGGGTTCTCGGAGCCTACATCGTGAATGGTCAGGTGGTGCGTCCCTATGAGGGGGGCTATTCAGGAGTGGTGCATTTTCCTGCCCAAGGAGGGATTGAGTTTTATCACGGTAGGTTGCCAGAGCAGCCCTTTAATGTGGTCAGTGGCTCGCAGCAACTTTTAGAAGGCGGCAGGAAGCTACCCGTCGATGGGAGCGATCGCACGTCGCCAAAGGCGATTCTCGGCAGACGGGGCAATGAATATATTTTCGTCGTCAGCGATGGGCGGGGCAATGGCGGTTCGCCGGGGGTCTCCTTTCCCCAGCTTCAGGCGTTTTTACTGGAGCAGGGTGTAACTGATGCAACGGCGGTGGATGGTGGCGAATCAGCAACATTGGTGGTGCAGGGACAAGTCAAAAATCATCCCCGCGATCGCTACTGTGAACTGGCTCGTTGGCTCCCCGCTCCCACGCTCACGTGGGTCAATCCGGAGGAAGAGGCTCGCGAAGCGGCGATGGCCATGGGGCGATCGCTCAGACCTGTTGGCGCCAATATCGGCTTAGTCCCACGAGAACAAACCCGAGGTGCCCTTTCCTTTGCGTTTTGGGAGCGGATTCAGCAGCGGCTACTGACGCGATTGCGGGCTTGGCGGCACTGGGTCTAATTCCTGAGAAGGGAAGCCAGATTTTGTTAAAATCCTAGTGTTCACTTTGACCTGCAAGCAACAGCCATGATTCACTCTGCGTACCCTCTACTGTTGACGATTACCCCTTCCCTCAAAGGGTTCTTTATTGGGCTATTGTCTGGCGCAGTGGTTTTGGGTTTAACCTTTGCTGCCTTGATCACCATTAGTCAAATTGACAAAGTGCAGCGTTCTTCCTAGGCGTTAGACCAACGGGTGCAGTTGCGCATTGTCGCTAGAATAGGGTCATGGCCATAGAGCTGTGACTCTGGCTTTTATTTTGCCCCTTCAGTCAATGGGTTAAATGACTTATCTTTTTTTCTCCCCTCTCCTTGGTCAAATTGTTAATGTCGGGCTTGGGCCTGCGGGCATCTTGGGAATTGGCCTAGCGGTTGCTGGAGCGCTCCTCTATTTTCTGCGCTCGATTCAGCCAGAATTAGCCCGAGATCACGATATCTTCTTTGCGGCAGTGGCGCTGCTCTGCGGTGGGATTCTCTTTTTCCAAGGGTGGCGCCTTGATCCAATCCTCCTGTTTGGCCAGTTTTTGCTGACGGGCACCGCTGCCTTTTTTGCCTACGAGAGTATTCGGCTGCGACGGGTGGCCACCGAGCAGGCACGGCGAAATACCCCGATTGTGGATGAAGAGCGACCCGTAAGCCGTAGCTACACCTACCGTGCAGAAATAGAGGAACTCGAACCCTACGAGGAGGAAGAGGAAGAGGAGGAGGATTACCCCCCGCTGCGGCGAATTCGCGGTAGCCGTGATGTGTCGCGATCGCGCTATGAAGACGAGGATGTAGAGGATACCCCCCCGGTAGGACGTTTACCCTCGCGGCGCAGTAGCCCACCCCGTCCTGAACCCCCTAGCCGTCCCAGTGTACGTCGTCCCCCTTCAAGGCGTCCGCGACCGACCCCACCACCGGCAGATGAGATTGTGGATGAACCCTATCGTCCGCCAACACCAACCACTCGCCGGCCCACCCGCCGACCCCCGCCGCCCATGACGGAAACCGCAGAGGTGAGCGATCGCCCGGTTCGACGGCGACCTCCTCGCCCCCGTCCGGAAGGAACAGCGGATAGCAGTGAATATGTCCCCTATCAACCCTTGGATCGTCCCCCCACTGACGAGCAGGATAACTCCGCCAATTTTGATGATGAATAGACCCTAGGAGCAAAGGCGGTTCACAATGCGTCGCTATTTTCTGGTTTCAGTCCTTGGCTTGGCAGCCATTTGTGGAGATGTGCCGGGACAGACTTGGGCGGCTCCCCTAGCGCAAGGTACTCCGGCTGTCTTGCCGCAATCGGTGCAAGCAGTGGTCAATGGCTTGGATACAGCCGCTAGTCAAAAGAATTTAGACGCCGTCTTAGCGTTCTATGCCCCTGAGTTCAAAACAGGGGATGGCCTCACCCTTGAGATATTACGCAAACAACTGCCGACATTTTGGCAACCCTATCGCGATATCCGCTACCGTACAACCGTCAACCGTTGGCAACAGCAGGGCGATGAGTGGCTTTTAGACATTAGCACCACTATTGAAGGCACGGGCGGCACCAGCGATCGCCCGCAAAACATTCGTGGCAACCTGCAAGCCACCCAAGTCATCCGCAACGGCAAAATCGTCCGCCAAGATATTACCAACGAGAAAACCACGATCACCATTGGTGCAACACCACCCACAGTTCAATTTTCGCTCCCCCAAACGGTGCGTACGGGTGAAGAGTTTAGCCTTGATGCCATTGTTCAAGAACCCATCGGCAATGCCATTCTCCTCGGTGCCGCCAGCGATCAGCCCATCAATGCCCAAACCTACGCCAATCCCAGCCCCGTGAAATTGGAACTTCTCTCTGCGGGTGGCATTTTTAAGGTGGGACGTGCCCCCAAAGAACCTGGTAACCGTTGGGTCTCTGTGGCCTTAATTCGGGATACAGGCATGGTCTTGATTACACAGCGACTACGGGTGGAAAAACCATGAGTGAGGCGGAGTCAGCCCCTGTAGAGGAACCTGCCTCGGAAGGTACTGAAAGCTCTGAGGTGACTCTTGAGGTTGAGCAAAGCACACTAATTGTCAGCGGCCTTGCTTTAGAACACTGTGAAGGGCGTTACCGACTCACGTTGCCCCCTGATTTGGACTGGATTGATCTGTGGCCACAGTTGCAACTCTACCTTGTCGGTCAAGAACACCTCTGGTCAGAGACCTTATCCGTAGATTGTGCCTGTGGACAGCGGCTCTTAGATCAATCCCAACTGCAACAGTTGGCAGAAGCACTCAGTGAACATCAGTTGCGGCTCGATAAAATTATTACCGAACGACGCCAGACGGCGATCGCCGCCGCTACCCTTGGCTACAGCGTCCAGCAGGGAGAAGTGCCGCCTTTAATTGCCAAGGACACGGATAACAACCCAGAATCGACGGCCAACCCCCTCTACTTGAAAACAACTCTGCGATCGGGCATGGAAATTCACCACGAGGCCAGTGTGGTGATTGTTGGCGATGTCAATGCGGGAGCCAGTATCATTGCTGCCGGGGATATTATCGTCTGGGGGCGCTTACGCGGTGTCGCTCACGCTGGTGCTACGGGCAATCGGGGGGCACGGATTATGACCCTTGAAATGGCAGCCACCCAGTTGCGGATTGCTGATCTGTTGGCACGTACCCCCGATCCCCCAAATCCCCCCTATCCAGAGGTTGCCTACGCCACGAGCCAAGGCATTCAGATTGCCCCCGCCTATACTTGGGGACGATCTTTCGCTGTATCCGAGGCGCCTTGAGATAATCTATTCTAGTAAGCCAATTCCTAGGGAGTTCAATGGGGCGCACGATTGTCATTACCTCGGGGAAAGGGGGCGTGGGTAAAACTACGGCCAGTGCCAATATTGGTGTTGCTTTGGCTAAATTGGGGCGATCGGTGGTGCTCATTGATGCAGACTTTGGCTTACGCAACCTCGACCTACTACTCGGCTTGGAAAATCGGGTCGTTTACACCGCCATTGATGTGCTGACCGGGCAATGTCGCTTGGATCAAGCCCTTGTGCGCGATAAGCGCCTCAATAAATTGGTATTGCTGCCCGCCGCCCAAAGCCGTAATAAGGATGCCATTACCCCAGAGCAAATGCGACAGTTGGCCTCAGCCCTGAGCAAGCACTATGATTACGTGCTCATTGATTGTCCAGCGGGGATCGAGGCGGGATTTCGCAATGCCATTGCCCCCGCTCAGGAAGCCTTGGTGGTGACCACCCCAGAAATTGCCGCAGTGCGGGATGCCGATCGCGTGATTGGCCTGCTGGAGGCCTACCGCATTCGTAATAGCCATCTCATTTTGAATCGGTTACGCCCCGCAATGGTGGCAGCCAACGACATGATGTCCGTCGAAGATGTCCAAGAAATTCTTTCCATTCCCCTGATTGGCATTGTGCCGGAGGATGAAAAGGTAATTGTTTCCACCAACAAAGGGGAGCCTTTGGTCTTGGCAGAATCGCCGTCACTGGCTGGGCAGGCATTTATGAACATTGCCCGTCGTTTGGAGGGGGAAACGGTTGAGTTTCTCGATTTAGAGGCAGCAAGCGGGGGATTATTTGGTCGCATTCGACGCTTGTTTGGGGCAAAGGGATGATCAGTGAACTGCTAGAGCGGTTGTTTACGCGCACTCCCCCCAGTCGCACCACCGCTAAAGAACGCCTGAAGTTGGTGTTGGCCCACGATCGCACCGCCCTGACACCCCAAATTTTGGACAATCTGCGGCGCGATATTTTAGAAGTGGTTTCCCGCTATGTCGAGCTAGAAACGGAGGGGCTAGCGGTTTCCCTAGAGTCGGATCAGCGGACAACGGCGTTGATTGCCAATTTACCGATTAAACGGCTGAAACTGTCTCCAGAGGAGCTTCCCCCCCCCGAGAATTCCCCATCAGAGGACGAGGCAGAAGAACGTTGAGTACCCTTGCAGTTGGGCTAGCAGCGATCGCCAGCGGCGTGATCGTGATACAGGCACCTTGGGTTGCCATTTTAATCGCACGCTTAGGGTCGGGTTGGAAACGACCATCTCTCCTAATCCCCCAGCCTTCACGCCCAGAAAACTTGGCCAAGGTGTCAATTGTCGTGCCCACCCTCAATGAAGCCCAGCGGTTACAACCCTGTTTAGAGGGGCTAATGCGCCAAGGCTACGAGGTGCGGGAAATTCTGATTGTGGATAGCCATTCCCAAGATGGCACGGCTGAGATCGTGCGGGCAGCGCAACACCGCGATCCGCGCCTCCGCCTTGAATTTGATCCACCGCTGCCGCCGGGTTGGGTCGGTCGGCCTTGGGCATTACATACGGGCTTTTGTCGTGCCCATCCTGAGAGTGAATGGATTTTAGGGATTGATGCCGATACACAACCGCAGCCCGGCCTTGTGGCTAGCCTTTTGGAAACAGCGGAGCGGGAGCAATTGGATCTGATTTCCCTCTCACCTCGCTTTGTTCTCAAGACGGGGGGTGAATGGTGGCTGCAACCAGCGTTGCTCTTGACGCTAATCTACCGCTTTGGCGCAGCGCGTGCCGTGGAAAGTCAGCCCGAACGGATTCTGGCCAATGGTCAGTGCCTGCTGATTCGGCGATCGCGCCTCGAGGCGATTGGCGGCTACCAAGTTGCCGCTTCTTCCTTTTGTGATGATGTGACATTGGTGCGAGCCATAGCGGCTGCGGGGGCACGGGTGACCTTTCGGGATGGCTCAAAGGTGCTGAAGGTGCGCATGTATGAGGGCATGGCGGAAACATGGCGAGAATGGGGGCGATCGCTCGACCTCAAGGATGCAACTCCAGTAGCCCAGGTGTGGGGCGATGCCTATTTCCTCTGGGCAGTACAGGGATTACCGTTGCCCCTGTTGGTTTTGGGCTTGATGGCACTGGCAGTGACTACTCCCACCCTACCCCTAGAGATGGCGACATTGCTCAATGGTGTGCTGGTGCTGATCCGCTGGGGCATGACACTGGCGATCGCCCCCGTGTACGATTGGCAAGTGGGTCAAGGGCGCTGGCTCTTTTGGCTGTCTCCCCTTGCGGATCCCCTAGCCGCACTGCGGATTACCCTTTCCTCTTGGCGACGCCCCAAGCAGTGGCGGGGACGAACTTACGGTGCACCCGCTCAGGGTTCCTAGTTTAGGATTGGGTTGGTATTCTCTATTAGCAGCGCTGGCTCGATTACTGGTCTCAACGTGAAAACATCACTCTTGACTACTGCCCAAGAAGCACTTGCCTCAACGTTTGCCGAAATTGATGGCCGTGTCAAGGCCAACTTGCAGCGGATTTTGGGTGCCTTTCGTCAACAGCGGTTGGGAGTGCATCACTTCAGTAGCATGACGGGCTATGGCCACGGCGATCTAGGGCGCGAGGTACTGGATCGGGTGTTTGCGCAGGTGATGGGGGCTGAGGCGGCTTTAGTGCGGGTGCAATTTGTCTCTGGTACCCACGCGATCGCCACTGCACTATTTGGTGTGCTCCGCCCCGGTGATGAACTAATTTCCCTTGCGGGTGCTCCCTACGACACCCTAGAAGAGGTGATTGGCCTGCGGGGTCAAGGACAAGGCTCCCTCAAGGACTTCGGCATTCACTATCGCGAGATTCCCCTGCTCCCCATGGGTGAACCCGATTGGGGGGCGATCGCCACCTGTGTCCAACCCCAAACCCGCATGGTGCTGATTCAACGCTCCTGTGGCTATACGTGGCGCCCTAGCCTCAGCCTTGCGGACATTGGCAAGATGATCCACCTGCTCAAGGCACAGAATCCCGCTGTGGTGTGTTTTGTGGATAACTGCTACGGCGAATTTGTCGAGACCCAAGAACCGCCCCATGTCGGCGCTGATTTGATTGCGGGTTCCCTGATTAAAAATCCCGGCGGCACGATCGCCACAGCGGGAGGCTACTTAGCGGGACGTGCTGATCTCATTGAGCAGGCCAGTTATCGCCTGACGGCACCGGGGATTGGCCACGAAGGGGGTGCCACATTTGATCAACATCGCCTCCTCTTTCAGGGGCTGTTTCTAGCACCGCAAATGGTCGGCGAAGCCCTCAAGTGTGCCCATCTACTGGCCTATGTTTTTGATCAATTGGGCTATCCCGTCAACCCCGCCCCCCTTGCCCCCCGTCGTGATGTCATTCAAGCGATTCAATTGGGCAGCCCTGAGAAGCTGATTGCCTTTTGCCGCACGTTGCAACGTTATTCCCCCGTGGGTTCCTACTTGGATCCGGTGCCAGCACCAATGCCTGGCTATGCCGATGATCTGGTGATGGCTGGGGGCACGTTTATTGATGGCAGCACGTCGGAACTGTCTGCCGATGGCCCTTTGCGTCCACCCTATATTGTCTTTTGTCAGGGGGGAACCCACTGGACTCATATGGCCTTGATTTTAGAGGCTCTCCTAGAGGATCAGGCTTTTTGAGGCCAGCCGTAGGCTTGGGCAACCGCTTCCCATTGGCATAAAATGCTCTGCTCAAAGGCGTCCTGCCACGTGGGGCACGTCCCTTGGGTGATCCGGTGTGCCTGTGTCCCCATCCGCTGGCGATAGTGGGCATCGTCTAACAGTGGGGTGATGGCGGCTGCCCAATCTTGGGGGTTGCGACTGTAAACCACTACCCCATCCGCCCCTGAGGTTTGGACATATTTGCGTCCGCCATCAAAACCAGAAATAACGACGGGTAATCCCGCTGCCCGTGCTTCCACCACCACATTGGGGCCTGTTTCCGACTCTGAGGGAAAGACAAATAGATCACTGCTGGCATAAATCGCCCCTAATTTTTCTTGGGGTACCTTGCCTGTGAGGGTGACGCGATCGCCCAAAAGATCTTTGACAAGGCTAGCCTGTGCCCCTTCCCCTACTATCAAGACATGGAACGCCTTTCCTTGATTGGCTAACACTTGAGCCGCCTGTGCCAACAGGAGCACATTTTTACTGGCATCCACCCGACCGACAAAAAGCACGATCGGCACCTCTGGTAGGTGATACTCCTCCCGTAGCCATTGGGGATTGCGAAAGCGTGGATGAAAGCGATCGCGATCAATGCCCCGCTGAAACCACGCCACCCGCTCAGGGGGCAAAAACGTGAGCAGCCAATCGGCATCCTGCTGCCGCGAGACCAAGACGCGATCGCTAGCACGCATAAAGCTCGCTAATTTACGTTCGGCTCGGTCACCAAACCACTGATCCACTTGCAATTTCTCCAGCCATAGCCAGCGCCAAAACTCCCGCCCCCAACTGCGGCCACTCATGCGCCAAATAATTTCCCGCGAATAGGTGCGGGTCAATAACGGCAAATCCGTGTGAATCGAACTGAGGAGCGGACGATGGTACTGGCGACAAAAGCGGCGCACCGTTTGAGCAAAGCTAAAGGTATCCGTAATGTGAAACACCTGATGTTGAGGTAAATAACGGCGCAATGCCCAGTGAAAGGGAGCCACATCGGTCATGCCTGCCCCTTGGCGCATAATTTCCAGTGAGTGCGTGCTGAATTGAGGCGGGAGCAGCTGGTAGCGAACATTGCCTGCTACCTCTAGGGTTTGCTGGTTTGCACCAAGGAAGTAAAGGGTCAGGTCAACGCGGTCTGGGTAGTGGCTGGCAGCTTCAGCAAAGCGTTCCCAACATTTGACATGTCCGCCCGCAGTAGGTTGCCATTCAAGGCAAATAAAGACAGCAACGGATAGGGGCTGTGGCAAACCGAACTCCTCAAGGTTGCATTTGCTAAAGAGTACCCCAAAAGCTGGGTCTAAAGTCTTGCCCTTCGGGGCTACCTTAATATTTAAGGGCAGATGGACGCAGGCAATATATTCAACCTAGATAAAAACCTAGCTCTCTAACCGACAGACCCACGTTGCACTCGGGATATAGCGAATTCTGGGTGAGAAGGCTCGACAGGTAAACTATCCGAGGCTGAACTAGAGATGCAAAACAGTAATATATTGGAGAATCTTCGTCGCTTGCAGCGAAGTGTAGGTCATATAGCATTGTACGGTCATTCGTGGTTTTAGATGGTGGGTTATCGTAATCGCGCGATCGCCATTCTCTTGGCATTGGCAGGCATCTGTGTCCCTGGACTTCATAAGTTTTATTTGCGCCAGCCTTGGTGGGGCGGCGTTTACCTGCTGCTAGGGCTACTCTTTTCAAACGTCCCCCACGGTTCCCTTGGCAGCATTGCCCGCGTTGCCTGTGTGATTGAAGCCGTGTGGTATTTGTTTCAGGGGGCCGATGCCTTTGATGCCACCTTTAATCCGCAAATTAGTGCAGTGGTGCCGAAGCTTTCCTCCCCTACACCTGAAAAATCAACTTAATACCGCCAGTAGCGCCGGCCTTGCCAAAAAATCCCAATGGCTGACCCAATGAGGAACACGTCTGTGAGGGGGAAAAAGACTGCCCGCAGTCCTAGGGCTGCGCTAAAAAAACTCAAGACCCCACTGGCCACTAGGACACACAAAAACAATGCCCAAAGGGTGCCGCTGTAGATCGGTGCCGGATTAAACCATGCCTCAAGGGAGAGGACTGCCACCATGCCAAGGCCCATACTGAGGCCAAGGCGGATCAATAGCGCTAAAGGCGGCTGAAGCAAAATGATCAGCACCTCCCGCACCGCGGCAACCGTACTGGCAATATAGTAAATCCCCGTGTCAAATAGCGCTGCCATCAGGGCGACAAGAACACCCGTCGGCACTAGCGATCGCCAAGGCAGTGCCTTAAACTGTTGCCAAGGATCGGACACAAGCAACACTCATATCAAGTATGTTGGCAGAACCTAGAGCGTGGGCAGATCGCCGAGGCTCATTTCCAGTTCCATGCGCTGCTCCATCTGGCGCAGAAAATACCCCGTCATCATGGCTGAGGCCAATAACCCCGCAAGGTTGTCGCGATCGGTGGCAATTTGGACATTAAACTCCTCGGAGGGAAGGCCACCCACCAGACCTTGGACATTTTGGCTGATAATTTGGCGAATTTCTGGACTCACGGAACGGGCAATACGGGTCAACACCTCTGGCGATTGGCTTTGCAGGTACTTCAGCAGCAGATTGGGCTGCCCATCCTCCGTAGAAGACTGGTAGAAATTAGCGTTTCCAGGATCAAAAACCATAGGCATTGCTCGTTGGTTATGTTAACTATTATGTTACCAAAACGAAATGCACTCCTAGGAGGAGATGCAGCTAAGGTGACTGTGCTACGTGCTCTAACTGTAGAATAGACTTCAGCATTCGGTGAGACTGAATACACTAAGGATTCTTGCATGACCGCCCTCGATCAGCTTCAGCCTGCTAACCCTCGGGAAGTCAATATCTTTGCCCCCTATATGCGTGCTGAGAAGCGTCCGCTCCTGCCCTTGGGCATCGCACTCTACCGTCTGGGGAAGTTGGAGGGACAACGGGGGATTGAAGGCGGTAACAATGTTGATTTTGTTGCCACATGGACGATCGCCAACCTGCCCGCAGATCTATCCCGCTGCACAGTGACGTTTGACAACTCTCCTGATCTCCAGTACGAAATTTCCATCACCACGTTTGAACTGGTGGATCATCTCATTGACGTCATCATTAATTATAAAAAACATCATATTGCTGATTTCTCCAAAGCGTTTTATCGTAAGCTGTTACGGCTTGAATAACGCTCGAATAAAGTATAGGGTGTTTCGGGTTGGGGTTGCGGGAGGAGTAACTGAACGGTGGCAAAGCATTTATTGATTGGTTCAATTGTGCCCTATAGTGGCAAGTCAGCAACGGTTTTAGGCTTGGCCAAGCTCTGCCGCGATCGCCATCTGCGCATTGCCTACGGTAAACCCTTGGGCACGTACCAACCTGCAACCGACAGCGAAGAAATTGAAGCGGATGTTAGTTTTTTACAGAAAACCCTCAACCTAGAGAATGTGCGACCCACATTGCTCACGCTGACACCCGATGCCATCAAAGCACGGCTCACAGGCACAGATCAGCAAGATTATCGCCAAGCCCTAGCCGCCTACCACACCATGGACAGCGAGGATTTGGTGCTCCTCGAAGGCCCCGCTACCTTAGCGGAGGGGCAGTTGTTTGACTTGGGGTTAGCCCAAATGGCGGCAGTGCTGGATGCACCGATTTTACTGGTGGTGCGCTATGAGTCGCCCTTGGTGGTGGAATCGCTTCTCCTAGCTAAGTCGGAATTGGGCGATCGCCTGCTGGGGGTGATTCTCAATGATATTCCTCAACCAGAAACGCAACCGTTAGCGGCAATTCGCCACTATCTGGAAGCACACCAGATTCCTGTTTTTGGGATGTTGCCCCGCAGTCAGTTGCTGCGCAGTGTCAGTGTCAAGGAATTGGTCCGCCAGTTAAATGCTGAAGTCCTGTGCCGTCCGGATCGCTTGGATTTACTAGTGGAGGAACTCACGATTGGGGCGATGAATGTCAGTGCCGCCCTGAAGTATTTCCGTAAAGCGAACAACATGGCCGTGATTACCGGCGGCGATCGCACCGATATTCAATGGGCGGCCTTGGAGACCTCCACCCACTGTTTGATCCTCACGGGACATTTGCCGCCTTCCCCGGCCATTCTTGCCCGTGCCGAAGAGTTGGAAATTCCCATCCTCTCGGTGGATCTGGATACGCTGACGGCAGTGGAAATTGTGGATCGTGCCTTTGGTCAAGTGCGCCTCCATGAAGTCGCCAAGGTGAAGTGCGTCGAGCAGATGATGCAGGAGTATGTAGAGGGCGATCGCCTGCTGGCTCAGTTGGGACTCTTGACGGTTGAGGCCTAAGGTTTAGCGGTCAAGGCAAAAATCAGTACTTGGGTCGGCGTTTTGCCATCAAAGTTGTTATCGCCAATGATGTAGAGCGATCGCGCCCCATCGGCCAAGGGTGGGCCAAAGCTCATCCCCTCCAAATTGGTGAGGGGAATCCCCAGCGTCTTGAAATCCAAAATTAAACGTTTTTGCACAGGGCGGATTGGGCGCAGATCAGCTGGTAACGTGGCCATGCCAAGGGTATCTGTCGCCCCTGCTAGGGAGACCTCAAAAAGCTTGATGCCATGCCCCATATCCGGACTATAGGTGCGCTCCAAGCTGAGGAAATGGCCGCCGTTGTCAAGGGCGAGTAGCTCCACGAGGCCATTAAACACAGCCTCTGAGGGATCCAGTGGATACAGGTGCTCCGCCAACAACACCGGCGCTACATCCCCCCGCAGGTAGTGGAGGAGGCGGCAGTAAAGGGGGACATTGGGGCGGACATCTTGGGCAAGGGCAGATTCAACCCCAACAAACAGGCGATCGCCCGTCGGAGAAAGTGTCAGTGCCTCAAAACCGAGATTATTGCGAATGCCCTGCTGAGCATTGGGGAGATAGTACTTGGGAATAGGTAGAGCTGCAATGGTTTGTCCATTCTCGCGCTCAAACTCTTTGATCCAAGGGGGGCTAGCCGTCGCCGTTACCCCCTCACTGCTAATTACAAGCTGCCCCTCAGCCGTCAGCGCAATTCCCTCAGTGTCGGCAGTGTTGAGCGGATACACCTCACCATTAGGCTGCTGGAGAAAGGTCACCCCCTTGGGGGCAATGGTGTCAGGCGTAATCTCTAGGGTATAAAACCGAGGTTGCTGGCGATCGTCGCTAATGGCATAGAACTGTTGTTGACGCGGATCGTACGTCAAACCCGACAGCCCTCCCACCTCGGTATTTTGCCACTGGCTGCCGGCGGGTAATTGGACTTCGCCACGAAATTCCACCCCGACATTCAGAAACAAGCGCTCCTCTGCTCGCACTTGAGGAAGAGCACATCCCCATAGAAAGCCGAGGAGCAGAATTCCTGTCAAGAGGCGTCGCCAAGGCATGGGTGTGTCTTAGCGGTTGCGGTTTGTGCCTTGACCACCCCCCTGTTGATTGGAGCGTTGGGGAGCAACGGGTTGATTGGCTGGATTCGGACGTTGGGCACTACCACTCTGTTGCACGGCAAATTGAATGGCTTCGGGGGTTTGCACCAGTTGAATTTGACCAGCCACGGGATCGTTGGTGCTCAACATGGTTGCTACCAAATTATCCAGCATGACGACGCGAATCCCCGTATCCTTGGCCAGTTCAGGACGCTGCTGGCGGGCTTGATCCACTTCTCGTTGCAGTTGCGTTTTATCAAAGTAAAAGGGAATAAACCGCTGGGTGCGGGTCTGACCGTTTTCGCGCATTTGGGCTTCTACGGCGATGGGGTTGCCTGTTTTGCTATCTGCTAGGAAAAAGAGGGGGGTACCGCCCATAAACGGCCTACCATCCTTGGTGAGAATTTTGCCATCGCGCTCGACTAGATCGCCACTTTGTTTGAGCAGATTCACCGCTGCTTCCAGTTGCGGTCTGGAGGGGATAATGTCCACACCAATGGCAGGATTTTTTTGGCTTTCGAGGGCAATTTTCACCGCCCCACTGAGGGCGGCTGCGGAGACCCGAGCCACGCGACCCACATCCGGCTGTTGCGTTTTAATGGTGTTAAGCGCCGTTTGGGCATCCTGCTGATTGATAAAAAAGGTAAAGACTTGAATCTTCTTGTTTTGGTCTTGAGGATTGGGAATTTCAAACGTTAATGGCTCCCCCTTGTCGTTGGTGATCATAAAAACGGGCACATTGTTGAGAATGCGCAGCACTTGTTCTTCCGGCAAGGCGGTGGCAGTGTCATAGCGGCTGATGGCGGGTGCTAGCCACAGGCTACTCACTAACCCAGCCAAAACACCCAAGTGTGCCAATTTTTTCATACCGTCTCCTAATTCATGCTTTATTGCAGTTAAGTCAACTCTCCGAATCCCATCCTTCACTTGTGGAGAGGGGGGGCGATCGCAATGTAGTACCTAACTCACACCGAAACTTATGCACTTAGCAAGTGAGTATTTTTACATATGAAGTACTCCCTTTGCTTTCCCACCGTAAGCCAATTTGACGCAATGGACAAGGGGCAAGTTTCTATACCCTTTTGGGAACTAGCGTTCAGTCTCTAGGGAGTCTAAGCTGGTGGTGCTTTTGAACCAGCCCTTGCGCCAGAAGAAGAAAAATAAACTACCCGCTACTGTTAGCATGACCGCCCAGCAGGCCGGATAGCCCCAATACCACTCGAGTTCCGGCATATTCCAAGGGGAGGCGTCCGGATCAAAGTTCATGCCATAGATACCGACAATAAAAGTTAGTGGTATGAAAATCGTCGAAATGATCGTCAGAATTTTCATAATTTCGTTCATTTTATTGCCGACAGAAGAAAGATACACATCCATCAAACTGGCTGCCAGTTCACGGTAGGTTTCCACCATATCTAGTACCTGAATGGCATGGTCATAGCAATCGCGTAGGTAGATGCGCACTTCCTCGGAGAGAAGGGGACTAGGATCTCGAATCATGGCATTGATGGCATCCCGTTGCGGCCAAATGGCACGGCGCAGCGCCAGTAATTCGCGGCGCACTTGGTGGACTTCTTCGAGAATGGCGCGACTGGGACGGGTGACCACAGCATCCTCTAGCTCTTGAATGCGTTCGCCATAGTTCTCCAAGACAGGATAGAAGCCATCAATAATCGCATCAAGGAGGGCATAGGCTAGATAATCGGGGCCGTAGCGGCGAATAATGCCACGACTCGTCCGAATCCGCTGCCGCACCATGTCAAAACAGTCCCGTTCGGGTTCTTCTTGGACAGTGAGTAAAAAATGTTGCCCCAAGACGAAGCTCACCTGCTCGGTATAAAAGCCGTGTTCATTTTCTTTGGGAGTGACCATGCGGGTAATCAGCACCATGTAATCGTCATGGTCTTCAACTTTGGGACGCTGCGGAACGTTGACAATGTCTTCAAGGACAATGGGGTGCAGGTGAAAAACTTGGCCAAGTCGCCGCATCACGTCTTCATCGCCAATCCCTTGAACATCTATCCAACTGATGGAGGGACTGCTGAGGTAGGGTCCACATTCTTCCGGCGTTTCTAAAATGCGACGGCTGGCCTGATCCGGCTGATAGTCAATGAGAATGATGGTCGGTGGTGGCGCATCAGCCTCGATGCTGAGGGTACCGGGCATGGCGCCGGGTTGATCAAAAAAGTAATCTTCGAGATAGTTATCTTCTTCCTCGGCAGGGGGTGTGGGGTTTGGCGGGGCGGCACTCCGGAAAAAGTGAAAGGGTTTTCTGGCCATAAAGGGGAGATATACACAGCGTGCAAACGGGCTACTAGAAACCTAGGGTAAATGGGGCGGCAACGTCCCAAAATCGCCTCAAAAGTTAAGATTTTTAAGTGTAGTGGCATTCACGGTGGGAGCGGTGTGGTGAATTCTCAAGTCTCGAGAACCTCAGTGCCAACTTGGATGGCGATCGCCCAACTGTTGCGGTGGCATAAGCCTGCGGGTCGCTTGATTCTCCTCATTCCTGCACTGTGGTCGGTAACCTTGGCCAGTGAGGGCTTGCCGTCGTTGAAGTTGCTCCTAATTATTACGGTGGGGGCGATCGCCACCAGTGCCGCGGGCTGCATTGTCAATGACTGTTGGGATCGCAACATTGACCGCCATGTGCAGCGGACTCAAAACCGCCCCCTAGCCAGTCGCCGCCTTTCCCTCGGTGTCGCCTTGGGCTTGATGGTGATTGCCTTGCTCTGTGCTTGGGGATTGACGTTTTACCTCACCCCCTTGGGGTATTGGCTAGCGGTGGCCGCAGTGCCGGTCATTCTCCTCTATCCCTTGGCAAAGCGAGTGTTTCCGATTCCGCAACTGGTCTTGGCAGTAGCTTGGGGGTTTGCGGTACTCATTCCTTGGGCAGCGGTACAGGGACGCTTAACTTTGACCACCGCGTGGTTGTGGGCGGCAGTAGTGATGTGGACATTGGCCTTTGATACGGTGTATGCCATGCCCGATCGCCCTGACGATCGCCGACTGGGGGTAAATTCCAGTGCCTTGTTTTTCGGTGCCGATGCGCCCTTGGCGATCGCCCTGTTTTATGCGCTGACGGTGGTGTTCCTGATCATTGTTGGCTGGAGTGCGGGACTCACTTGGCGATTTTGGCTGGCTTTGACCGTGACCACCTACTTTTGGCTGCGCCAATCCCTACAAATCTATACCCATGAACGCCGTGATACCCAAACAACAACACTCCCCATTCAGGCCTATGGTCGTTACTTCAATGAAAATGTCTGGTTGGGCTTTTTGCTCTGGGTGGGGATGTGGTGCCCTAGGCCTTAGTCAAGAGCTTGGGGGAAACCTGCCACGGCACAATGGCCAGAATATCCACTTGGGCACAATATTTGAGATCAGCTTCATTGCCAAGGTTGAGCAGGCGCTGCCCGTGGCTGGAATGGTGAAAGAGGGTCAATAGATCGTCTTGATAGTAGCGGTACAGAGCAGTGGCAGCAATCGTTTCGTCATTACCCGCAAGGGTTTCGAGGGGGGCATCCTGCTGACCCCAGAGGTGATGAATCAGTGCTCCAGCACAGACGGTATCTTCGAGGGAATAGCTGCCTTCCCAGCCTGAACCAACAATCCAGATGGTTTCCGGTTGATGTTTTTGGACAAACTCGGCAACAGCAGCACGATTGACAAGGGCGGCGGCGAGAACGAGGGGACTCGCTTGAATCCGCTCAAGGGAACGGGTGCCATTGGTGGTGCTCATAAATAAGCGGCATCCTTTGACCCGCTCCGGTAAGCACTCAGCAGGGGAATTGCCCATGTCGAAGCCTGCAACTTTCTTGCCCCCCCGTTCACCGACGCGAATCCGCTTGGCTGCCGGCCACTGCTGACTCACTTGTTCGAGTTCTGCTAGATCACTAAAGACTTGAACGGCTTCTGCGCCAGCAGCAAGGGCAGTGGCGATCGTGGTGGTTGCCCGCAAGACATCAACCGCAATGGCGCAGTCAGGTTGCCAGTCGGCTGGTACACGCTCTGGTGTGTGGTAGGTATAGATTTTCATAAATGAAAGGGGAGCTTGGCTACGATGATCCTTGATACATAAAGTATGTCACCATTGGGATCACTGTAGCGGCGATCAGCAGGGCAACCACGATAATCGTGGCGGAGCGATCGTCTGTCTCCTCTTTGCTCTTGTAGGTTTTTTCGACAACGGCTTCCCGAATCACCGGTGGTCCCGGATCAGGCTCACCTTTGAGGACTTTAGCGAGGCGATCGGTAGTATCGAAAATGGACTGATTGTAGTTCCCTTCCCGCAGAGGCACCCGCATTGTTTCTTGGACAATACTTTCGGCAGTTTCAGGATTCAAGCGTTCGGCCACGGCCTCCCCATAACGAATCGCTGTACCGTTGGTAACAGTATCGAGGGCAATGATCACCTGATTTGCTTGCGACTGCGGATCGGGAAACCACTGGTTAAAGAGATCATCAACAAAGCTCTGGGGCGTTTCGCCATAGTCAAGGCGGTGCAGGGTTACAAAATGAACATTGATGCCCGTTGCCTCAGCCACCTCTTGGAGCGATCGCCGGACACTGCCTTGGGTCACGGCGCTGAGAACATTGCCCTCATCAATGACACCAACCTCACTGCCTGGAAATGGGATGTCGATCGCACTGGTTGCCCAGACGGGGGTGATCCAGAATGTACTAGCGAGCAGTACCAGCAAAAGATAGCGAATGCCATTTTTCCAAGCCACTTGCCAATGCATGTGTTCCTAGTCCTGTGTGTTTTAATGCAATTTTCTCAGATGTTGCCTGCAAAAATGAATTTCCTTCTAAAAAATCTTAATAATGATTCCCATGAGACTGCTTTACCAAGGAGCGCCTCGAAGGGTAAACCCTGCTCACAAGTAAGGCTCTTAGAATTAGGGATTTCTGAGTGTGAAGTCTAATTGACCGTGCTGCAACGCAGAAACTTAGCTATAACAGCGGTGTAAATGCTCATAACAATGCTGTAAAAGCAGTTCTAGAGGACTACACCAACGTCACCAACCTGTGGAGCGCTTTTGGCGCCTGAGTACAAATCCGTCGCAACATCAGCAGACTTTAGCTCTGCGCGGTCATTGTTAATCAAGCTCCATATTCGCCAATTCGCCATTGAAGCGTTTTTTTAAGAGGAGACGTAGTAACTTCCAATGCCATTTGAATAATTTTGTTCATTGATTGATGATTACAGTTCGTACCTAACCACCAGCCGGGGATAATTTGCTCACAATTTCCCTTTATTAAATCTGGACGCCCTGGGTAGAGGTCTGTTTTGTTCCGGGCAACGTACCGACGCTTACGGCCATGCTCTTGAGCAGCGAATCGTTCCAAGAATTCAGGGTCATGCGTCGCCAGTAGTTGGAAGACTCTGAGCATAACTTCTCGTCCATGTTTTGCAGGATAAACTTGACCTTGAGACTTAACCCAGAATTCTCCATTGTGTATTTGGCGATGAGTAGATGGGGGCGTAATTACAGGTTGTGGTCGCTCAGATGAATTGCACATTTTTCTGATGAATTTCTGGCAAGTACCTAGATCTGGACGATGGCCACAAAGACTCTTTGTTTTGTCTGCAAGTAGCTCAACCAGTAGTTCATCGGGTTCAGCTAGCAGTGCCTCCCAAGCTTGGGGTAATGTTCCAAGAATCTGGCGATCGCGGGCAACATGTTGATAATCACTACGAGCTGCCTTTAAGGCCTCTCCAGAGGACACACGCTCATATTGGAGATAGCGAATAAAATGCTCAACCACTGTCTTAAGATCGGACTCTAATAAATTGAACTTGCAAAAGCAGCATTCTTCATAACGGCTCTGCTCATTGAGCACGTAGAGGCTGCACTGACTTCCATCAGTGAAAATCACCATCGGCACGCCATGATACAAAGTATTTTCAAGCAGCTGATAATCAATTGTCCCAAAGCTATTTAGTTTGACTTCAATAAAAATACTGGGACGTTTAGCCGGATGGCAAAGGGCAAAACTAACAAGATGACCGGCAACGGAATACTCAGGGATCACAACTTGAGTATCAAACACTGGCCAGCCCAACGCCTGAAGTGCCGGTAAGAGAATCCCTTGAGACACCATTGCCTCTGAGGTAAATTCTCCTTGCCGCAAGCGATCGCGAACCTGCTGCAAGTGTTCCAAGATTTTCATTAATCCTCTAACCTGCTACTGCTGACCATGAATAAATGAGATGGGGTTGCCATTCACTGGGAGACTCTTGGTTATAGGCTTGGCGATCGAGGTGCATGGGTAGGTTCAGCATTGGATCGGTACCCGTGGCAACCAGAAACTCAAATCCCCTGAGATTCGGCCATTGGCAAAATTGGCGTAGCAGGGTTTGCACCGCAAGGACGTAGGGATGTTCCGGCTGCTGATACCACTGGCGATCGGCCAAATCCGGTTGATCAAAGCCAAAGTGAACAATGAGATCCGGATGACTAAAGACCGCTTGAGCCACAGGGCGGGCTTCCTCGCGCACCAGCAAATGGACACCTGCGGCCAGATGACGCAGTTTTTCTAGCCGTTCATAGCGATCGCTGGGGTTCAACTCCGACTCCCGCCAGCGAAAGGCCACGGTCATCAGATAAGTCTGTAGCAGCAAATGCCCCAGTTTCTCAGCCTTGGTCGTTAGATAGGGGGTGTTGTAGGGGGTTGCTTCAATCAACAGCGGTACCCGATCCACGACTTCGAGGCCATAGCCCTTGAGGCCAGCAATTTTGCGGGGGTTGTTGGTAATCAGGCGAATCTGCTTTACCCCCAAGTCATTGAGAATTTGGGCGCCAACGCCATAGTTACGCAAATCTGCCGGGAAGCCAAGGTGCTCATTCGCCTCTACCGTATCCATCCCTAAATCTTGCAGGGAATAGGCGCGTAGCTTGTTGACTAAGCCAATGCCTCGACCCTCTTGGCGCAGGTAAACCACGACCCCCCGCCCGGCGGCGTTAATCATTTTCAGCGCCGCTTGCAGTTGCATGCGACAATCGCAGCGCAGTGAACCAAGGGCATCACCCGTCAAACATTCAGAGTGCACGCGCACCAGCACGGGTTGCTCGCTAAAGGTGGCAGGAGCCCCTTTGACAATGGCAACGTGCTCCGATTGATCGAGGGAATTGCGATAGCCATAGATTTGAAATTCACCGAACTCCGTCGGTAGCTTGGCCACGGCCTCACGGCGCACAAACCGCTCATGCTGGAGACGATAGCTAATGAGGTCAGCAATGCTAATGATTTTGAGCTGGTGGGTGCGGGCATACTCCATGAGTTGGGGCAGCCGCGACATAGTGCCATCGGGATTTTGAATTTCGCAAATCACCCCCGCTGGATACAACCCTGCCAATCGGGTGAGATCCACTGCGGCCTCGGTGTGGCCGGCGCGCTTAAGAACCCCCCCAGGGCGCGATCGCAGGGGAAACACATGGCCGGGACGACGCAAATCTTGAGGTTGAGTGGTTGGATCAATCAAGGCTTGAATGGTGCGGGCGCGGTCTTCGGCAGAAATCCCTGTGGTTACCCCCCAACGCGGGCCGGCATCCACACTGACCGTAAAAGCGGTTTGGTTGCTATCGGTGTTTGTTGTTACCATCAAGGGTAGATCCAGTTCATCCAAGCGATCCCCCTCCATGGCAAGGCAAATCAGGCCTCGGGCATGAACCGCCATAAAATTAATCATGGCTGGGGTTACTCGTTCGGCGGCACCAATGAGATCCCCCTCATTCTCACGATTCTCATCATCTACGACGACAATGACTTCACCCCGCCGCAGGGCATCTAACGCAGATTCAATCGAGTCAAACACAGGCACATCCGCCAAGTCAGTCATTTGTAGAACTATTAAGGCTTCTGATTACTAAGTTACCGCCTTTTTCACAAGGATTGGGTACTGGCGGCATTGGCCAACATATCACACCAGTTTTTAGTGGCAATATCGAGCCACTGCTCTCTTGTGAGGAAACGCCTCGGCAATTCTTTACCCTTGTGAAAACGCTGAAAATCTCGTCATCATAGTGAAAAGTTTCGCCCGCAAATCCTTGGCATGTTGAATCTGTTTCTCATACTGGTTGTGGCTTTGGTGGCGATCGCCCTCTTGGGGGTGGTGCTTTACCTGCTGTTTCCGCGCAAGTACGAGTCTGCCCGCTCCGTTGCTGATTCCTACGACACTTGGACCAATGATGGCATTCTTGAGTTTTACTGGGGTGAGCATATTCACCTTGGTCACTACGGCTCGCCCCCTCGGCGCAAAGACTTTCGCCAAGCCAAAGCAGATTTTGTCCATGAAATGGTGCGTTGGGCCGGTCTCGATCGCTTGCCGCCGCGAACCACCGTTTTGGATGTGGGCTGTGGCATTGGTGGCAGTGCTCGCATGCTTGCCCGTGACTATGGCTTTCAGGTCACGGGAATTACGATTAGCCCTGAACAGGTGCGCCGTGCCCGTGAACTCACCCCCCCTGACCTTAATGTGCAGTTTCAAGTGGATGACGCCCTTGCCCTCTCCCTTCCCGACGCTAGCTTCGACGTAGTCTGGTCGATCGAAGCCGGCCCCCACATGCCCGATAAGCAGCAGTTTGCCAAGGAGTTGCTGCGGGTTCTTAAACCAGGGGGCATTCTTGTCGTGGCCGATTGGAACCAGCGGGACGATCGCCAGCACCCCTTGAACTTCTGGGAGCGACTGATCATGCGGCAACTGTTGGATCAATGGGCACACCCCGCCTTTGCCAGCATTGAAGGCTTTGCCGAAGCGCTTGCGGCCACCGGTTTAGTGGCAGGAGAAGTCATCACCGCCGACTGGACTCAAGAAACACTGCCCTCATGGTTGGATTCGATTTGGCAGGGAATCGTGCGGCCAGAGGGGTTAATTCGCTTTGGTTTACCAGGGCTAGTGAAATCGTTGCGGGAAGTGCCGACCTTGCTGCTGATGCGGATTGCCTTTGGCATGGGACTGTGCCGCTTTGGTATGTTTCGAGCCGTGCGGGCGGAAATTCCTGCGGTGTCTCTCAAGCCGACTGCTGATAGATGATCGGGTACATCATGCCCCAAATCGCCGGCTGTACCTCCTTGAGGGCGTGATCACTGTCTAATTCCACCCGACTCACCCAAAGGCGACCTTCACAGTAGCGACGAGTAGCGTCAATGGGAATCACTTCATCTTGAATGCCATGGAAAATCAGGGTGGGTACAGGGCGCTGGAGCTGGCGATCGTCATACTCCAGTAAATCCTTGGCAAAACCATAGCTGAGGGGGAGCAGGCGCTCTTCAGTGTAGTGATAAACCTCCAACACCCCTGTTTCTTGCCAGCGGCGATATTGATCGCCCAAACGCGGCAGCCAATGGATCGCGAACTCAAAGGCAGGCGCGAGGAGAAACAGTTGCACCACTTGAGGATGCTTTTCGGCTACCCAAGCAGCGGTCAAGCCACCAAAACTCGAACCAATCAAAGTCACGGGTTCATCCGCAGGGAGCAGTGCCTCTACCTGTTCAATTTGGCGACTTAGGGTCAAATGAAAAAAATCCCCTTGATTGAGATCAGGAATGAGTAGCGGTTGACCGAGTTCTTCAAAGCGATCGCGAAAATACTGAGCCTTAGCAGAGCGGGGGGATGAGGCAAATCCATGGAGGTAGAGATATTGCATTGCTCAACACTTCCTTGTGAGGAGTGGACATATTTTTGTTGCACTTTGTCAACAATCTTAACAAATCTGCCCTGCAGGCAGGGGTCTAAGACCACCCACAATTGAGGAGAGCTGAGGATTTCTATGGAAAAACCTTATGACGAGCGCTCATCTTGACAGAACTGTTACAGTTTCTCACAACTCGCATCAACCCAGCGATTTCAGTGCTACGATGCCGTTGAATCTGGCTACAGCCCTTTTCGCAAGGATGGCAAACGCTCAAAACTGCGAAGGCCCCTATAGGAGAGGATTGCATCCCCTTGATGTATCCCATATCCAAGAAAAGGGTTGTATCTAGCCAATCTTAAGGATGAAAACGTGAGAGATTGAGGATCGAACGCATGACAACACTCACTGGGCAACCTCCGCTCTATGGTGGCAGCACCGGCGGCCTCCTCAGCGCAGCGGATACCGAAGAGAAATACGCCATCACTTGGACAAGCCCCAAAGAGCAAGTTTTTGAAATGCCGACGGCTGGGGCTGCTGTTATGCGTGAAGGTGAAAATCTCGTTTACCTTGCCCGTAAGGAGCAGTGCCTTGCCCTCGCTGCCCAACAACTGCGTCCCCGCAAAATCAATGACTACAAAATCTACCGCATTTTCCCCGATGGTGAAACGGTGTTGATCCATCCCAAGGATGGCGTTTTCCCTGAGAAAGTGAACCAAGGACGCGAAGCGGTTAACTCTGTGCCCCGCTCCATTGGCCAAAATCCCAATCCCTCCCAACTGAAGTTCACCGGCAAGAAGCCCTACGATCCATAGGTCGGTGCTGAACTATCTCTTGGTGACCCCCTGTGGATCAACCATGGGGGGTATTGTTTTTAGAGCAATTTGTGATTGAGCAAGGCAGCTGTGGAGTGCTTCAATTCGTGGCGATTGAGCCGTGCTGCCGTAGAGGCCTTTAACTCTTCATCGGTTTGGCGAAGGGTTCTCAGGTTCTGCGCAAGGGTGAAAATCGGCTCAATCGCTGCCTTGGCATCGGCATATCCCTAAGCTTGCAGGGCGGCAATGCGATCGCCCCGAAAATCGAGCAAGCTCTCTAGACTTCCGAACAAAAGAGTATTTGAGGTATTGAGCAGTGCTTGCGGTCGAATTTCAATGATCGTTAAGTTAGGAAACTCATAGCGATTCCAAGGCACCCCATCCTCAAGGTGAATGTTGATATCTAGAATAATTTCTGTTGCGATAGCGGTCATGGCAGTATTGCGGGCTGGTAGAAGCGGCTGACCGACAATTGCATTGATAATCGTGGATTTGCCTGCTTTGATCGGGGCGACCACGGCCATGCAAAGGGCCATTTCCTCAACATAACTAGGGCTTGCTCAATTAAGCGTGCAGCCGAAAATTCTGTCTTTTCAGAAGGTTGGCCACTGTCAGTGTGCTGATTGAGAGCGTTGTGGTGCCTAACAATCTCAACGGCCTGCTTCAGAGTATGAATGACATCCCGACACAAATCTTCCATCAGAGTCTGACTAGGCTTAACGTCTTCGGGAGTAACCGTGGCCATGGAATGAGCAGTTAGCAGTTACAATAGCATAAAAAATAAAAAGTGTTGGCACTCTACAGTACAGCCTTTTCCTAAAAAAAGGGTAAATGCTCCCTGTAAACATTGATCTTGGCTGCTTTGAGCGCATTCAGGACTTGGCGGAAAAGCCTGTTGGGATTTTGCGTCTTAACAAAATTTAATGACCAACTCTCTCTGGACTAGCCCTCAAGGGGAGGAGACTGACGCCTTGTCCACGGGTCTTTACCAGCTTTCCATAAACAGGGTCATCCTTGGCCTGTTCTAGCGATCGCCCCCCTTGGCTGATACAAATAGAGTGAGTGAAAAATCGGTAACCTTCGATGAGTCGTACCCCTATAGTTGAACGCCTTGCCGCTGAAATCGGTCGTGATATCTATATTGATGTGGCCAAATGGCATCTTTATCTTGCTGATGCCAAGCTGGCAACCCCCCTTGCCGAAGCCTTTTTGCCCCTCTTGGAGCAGGGGGAGGTGAATTCGGCTCAAGTCACGAGTGTCTTGCAAGAGGTTTCAGTTCCCCTTGGCGGGGGTCAGCAGTCTCTTTCCCTCGATCGCCTGATTCCCAAAGCCAACCAAGCGTTGCTGGTAGAACTGCTCAACCGTTTTCGCCAAGAGGAGTTTTAGCTTTAGTGGACGGTGCCCCATGCCTGTTGAGCATTGACCGGCGGCAAGAGATAGAGGCGCAGCAGATGGCCGGCGATCGCCAACTGATGGGGAATTTTCCGTAGTGCTTTTAGCCACTTGGGTTGATTGCTGGCTTCAAGGGCTTGGAGTTTTTTATGGATTTCGACACAACGTTGTAGCCGCGGATAAAAGTCGGGGTGATCGACATTGAGCACCACAGAGAAGGTGCGAGCCGCCGTTTCATTGGTTTTGGCAATGACCTCGCGATCGAAGGCCGTCGGATCAAGACCTAAGGCTTCATAGAATTTGCCCCGCTCATGCACCGTCAACGTATGGGTCGCAAACACCGTCAGCAGGAAGAAGCGCATCCATAGTTTGGCGCCCCAGCCTTGAATCAATTGGGGTTGGGAGTGGATCAAGGCCTTGAAAATGTCGCCGTGGCGGTTTTCGTCCTGACACCAGCTTTCAAAGTAGTTAAAGAGGGGATAGAAGGAATGTTCGGGGTGTTTTTCCAAATGGCGATAGATGATGATATAGCGCCAATAGCCAATTTTCTCCGATAGATAGACGGTGTAAAGCACCCATGGCAGAGGGAAAAAGGTGTACGTGCGCGCCTTGGAAAGGTAGCCCAAGTCCATGGGATGGCCAAAGTCCATCATGGCTTTGTTGAGAAACCCTGCGTGCCGCGCTTCATCCCGCGCCATCAGGTGAAAGATTTCTGCCAAGAGAGGGTTGCGATTCTTCAGCTTACGCGAGAGTTCCTTGAAGAGCAAAAACCCAGAAAACTCAGAGACACAGGAGCGTTCGAGGTAGTCAATAAAGGCCTTGCGGGTGTCTGCATCCAATGTGTCCCATGTACCTTGGAACGACTCATCGCGGACAAAGTGATGGCGGTTGTAGTCTGCCCGCATTTCCGCCAGCATTGCCTCTAACTGTTGCTGCTGCCGGCTAAGGTCAAGTTTTGCTGCCTGTTCAAAATCTGTTGTGTAAAAGCGGGGGGTTAAAAGGTTTTCACGAATGGTTTTAACGCTCTGGCTGGAATCGGGATTGGGGGCGATCGCCACCATAAGCTGTTCACTCCTATAGAACTAAACCTATGCAGGTCATACCGTTTTACTATACTATATTCCTCAGGATGGTCAATAATCACCTTGACGATGTTGCAAAAGTAGGCAGTTTTGTAATGTTTTTTGAAGTTTCGCTTGACACCCATATGGTTAAAAAGTAATACTCACCCTTAGTTTGTCGTTCTGCCACCATTCAGCCCACGGACATGCCCCGTTGGTAGAGTGACTTTATTTCAAAAAGGATTGTTAAAAATTGATGTCAGGAGTCAGAGGTATGACAGTGCTCTCCCTTGCGCTGCGTGAAGGAACTGCCGAGGCTCACACCTTGGCCGAACACACCGCCTTCATGAAATGTTTTGTACGTGGATTCATTACCCCTAGCCTCTTCCGCCAGTTTTTGGCCAATCTGTACTTTGTGTACACCGCTCTCGAAGCCGCCTTAGCCAGTGCCGCGAGCGATCGCCTGCGGGCGATTTACTTCCCCGAACTCAACCGCAGTGGCCAGCTGGCAGAAGACTTGGCCTTCTACTATGGCGAGGATTGGCGGAATCAGATTACTCCCCGCACGGCCACCCGCGTTTACCTCAGTCGCATTCATGACGTGGCCAACAGTGATCCTCTGTTGCTCATTGCCCATTCCTATACTCGCTATATGGGCGATCTCTCTGGGGGGCAAGCCCTCAGCAAAATTGTGCGTTCGCAGTTGAGCCTCCCCGACGGCAAAGGCACTGCCTTTTACGAGTTTCCAGCCCTGCCAACCCCAGAAGACAAAAAAGCATTCAAGCAGCGCTATCGGGAAACCTTGGATAGTCTTGGCCTCGATGAGGTCGCGATCGCCCGCATTGTTCAGGAAGCCAACTTTGCCTTTGCCCTCAACTGCAACCTCATGCACGCCCTTGAACCCGAGTTAAAAGCCACCGTTGGCGATCAGGTGTGGCAGTCCGTGGTGATTGAGAACCAACCGAGTCGGCGGGAGCAACCCCGTCCCGAAGCCGTTGCCGTCTAAAGCCTACTCTTGACCTGTTAGGAGCTTGCAAAAACCCATGAGTGTGGTTCAGCCAATTCAATTTGATGGGGCATTGCTGCAAAAATACGATCGCCCCTTGCCCCGTTATACCAGCTATCCCACGGCTGCCGAATTTACTGCCGATTTTGATAGCCATTGTTTCCAGCGGGAGCTACTGCGGAGTAATGAAGGGCACCTGCCCCTCTCCCTATACGTACATATTCCCTTTTGCCAGACCGCCTGTTATTTTTGCGGCTGCAACGTCATCGTCACCCAAAGCCAAACTATTGCCAAAACCTACTTGGATGCCTTGGCAGAGGAAATTGCCCAAGTGGCTGCTCGGCTGGATCGCACTCGTCCGGTGATTCAAATGCATTGGGGCGGCGGTACCCCCAACTATCTCACCATTGACCAAGTGGAATCCCTGTGGCGGACGCTCACCCACCACTTTGAATTTGCCAACGATGCCGAAATTTCCATTGAGGTCAATCCCCGCTATATCAACCGCGAGTACCTCTTTCGTTTGCGAGATCTAGGCTTCAATCGCATTAGCTTTGGCCTGCAAGACTTTGACCCTCAAGTGCAGCTTGCCGTCAATCGAGTGCAACCGGAGGCATGGCTGTTTCAAGTGATGGAGTGGATTCGCGCTGCTGAGTTTGAGAGTGTCAATATTGACCTCATCTACGGCCTGCCTTTTCAAACGGTGCAATCCTTTGAAACCACGATTGCGAAAACGCTGCGCCTTGACCCCGATCGCATTGCTGTCTTTAACTTTGCCTATCTGCCCAATCTCAAACCCATCCAAAAGCGAATTGATCCCGCTACCCTACCCGATGGCACCACCAAATTAACCATTCTGCAGCGGGTGATTGAAACGCTGACTAGCCAAGGTTATCAGTACATTGGCATGGATCACTTTGCCAAGCCCACCGATGAGCTGGCGATCGCCCAAGCGGCAGGAACCCTTAAGCGCAACTTTCAGGGCTATACAACGCTACCAGCGGCAGATCTGATTGGCTTTGGTCTCACCTCAATTAGTATGTTGCAGGAGGCCTATGCCCAAAATCAGAAACACCTAGCCACCTACTTTAGTGACGTTGCGGCCGGTCAACTGGCCACCGAACGCGGCATTCAACTGCACCCTGAGGATCTGCTGCGCCGCACAATTATCATGGAGCTGATGTGCCAATTTACCTTAGACAAAGGGGCGATCGCTCGCCAGTTCAATCTCGATTTTGATACCCACTTTGCCTCCGAGTTAGCTGCGCTGCGGGACTTGGCTGCCGATGGCCTGATTCATTTGGGGCGCGATCGCTGGGAAGTCACACCTACAGGTCGGCTCCTGATTCGCAATATCGCTGCCGTCTTTGATGCCTACTTGCAACAAAAATCTGGTAGGACATTTTCTAAGGCTATTTAGTCGAGGATTACCTTTAGGATTCTTTTGGGGGTTCAGATCGCCAGATCTCAACTCGCGTCTAGACCTGTAAACGGTGTTGAGGAGTGCCTATGTCATCATCCTTGGAATTGCAACCGCAGACTGCCCGCCTCAACTGGGGCTTTGTCCTCTTTCTCGCGGCGATGCATCTGTTCGCAGGGTTTGCCCTCTTCTTTTTCTCTTGGTCGGCGTTAGCCGTCACGATCCTTCTGCACTGGCTCTTTGGCAGTATCGGCATTTGCTTGGGATACCATCGCCTTTTGAGTCACCGCAGTTTCCAAGTCCCCCAGTGGTTGGAGTACGTCATTGCCGTTTTGGGCGCCTTGGCCATGCAGGGAGGCCCGATTTTTTGGGTGGCAGGGCACCGCTTGCACCATGCCCACACCGAAGATGAAGTCAAAGATCCCTACTCAGCCCGGCGGGGCTTTTGGTGGAGCCATATGCTGTGGCTCGTCTATCCGCAGCGCCAATTTTTTGAGGCGGAGGAGTATGCCCGCTTTGCCCCCGACTTGATGCGGCATCCCTTTTACCGCTGGCTGGATCGCTACTTTTTACTCCTGCAACTTCCCCTTGCCCTGCTCCTCTATGGCCTTGGGGGTTGGTCGTGGCTGCTGTGGGGGATGTTTATGCGGGCGGTCTTTCTTTGGCATAGCACTTGGTTGATTAACTCTGCCACCCACAAGTGGGGCTATCGTCGCTTTGAGACCGATGATAACTCTCGGAATCTTTGGTGGGCAGCCCTCCTCACTTATGGTGAAGGTTGGCACAATAACCACCATGCCTATCCCCACGTGGCCAAGGCCGGCTGGTACTGGTGGGAAGTGGATCCCACTTGGTGGGTGATTCGCATACTCCAAGGACTGGGGCTTGCCTCCAAGGTACAGTTACCGCCACCCACAGCTCTGTCTGAGTTACCGTAAATTGCGTTGGCTGCGTTGGGCGATCGCCAAATTGCTCAGGCGATTGAGGCCGACCTCCTCGGCGGTCATGAGCTCTGTCCACAGGGCATTGACTTTGGGGTCAGTTGGCTGCTCCTGCCGCAGCTTGACCAGCGTATCGAGGGCGTCGTACCACAGACCATTGCTTGCCAGCAGGCCATAGCGTTGCAGCGGACTCGCTTGGCGAAGTTGCTTGTTCAGGGACTCTGGGAGGGTTACCCGCTGTACCCAGCCTTCCACAAAGCGAATCTGCGAGGGATCGGAGTCATTGGGGTTGCAAATGAGACTCACCGTCCAGCGGTAATCCACACCCTCCTGTAGCGGCGGCACGTCACCCGCCAACGTAATACTGTCTAGGCGCCGGCGATTGACCATTGGAAACTGCTGCTTGTAAATTTGCACTTGCGTCCCATCGGCAAGGGTTTGAAACAGGGCAAACTCTAGCGCTTGGTAATTGTTAGCAGGCAAATACCAATAAAATGTGGGGCGATTTGCCACCGTTAAACCAATATTACTGGCTGGCACCAGCGTGGTTAAATCAGGTTCGTTCGTCCCTGTTTGCACTCTACAGATGCCGCGTGTGGCCGCCCCCTCCCGATTCCCCGGCCGGGATAGGTTTTTGGGGGGAGTAAATCCCGCCCAACTCAGACCCGCATTGAGGATGAGTACGGCCAAGCTCCAAGGAACGAAATATCGCAGTGACGTGAAAATAGGGCGTTTCATAGGTCTGCATCCTTCATGAAAAGCGGTAGTGGGGAGTGTCAGGGTGTCTGATGGTGAATTGTCGGTCATTTCCCTACCTGCCACACTACTACCATAGGCGTTTGGGCTTGGCGGCGGCGTGATAGCCTCAACCACATTGTCATGATGTTCGTCACGGATCGGTATTGCGCTGGCTCACACCCTAAGTAGTCTTCAGGACGAGAACACTCAGCGAGCGGTTCCAAGGCAGCACTCCCATTCCCATGATTTCAGCAGCGGCTCTCTATACTGAGAGGTATCTGTGGCGTTTTTGGCCGAGCAACGTTCCCGCTCCTTTTCTCAGTTTTTTGATTTAGTGGTATCGCGTGACTCCTCGCTGTGAACCATCTCTCGCTTAAGTGGCGTCTGTGGCTCCCTCTCAGTGTCGTGGCAGGGCTAGCTATCTTTTTCGTGGGTTCTAGGGGGCTATCAGCAACCGCCGCAGAACGCATTATTTTTCGCTATGGCCTCTTCGAGCGATCGCTTCCCATTCGAGATTTAGAAATATTTGCCACCACTGGCCAAGCCTCAGCAGCACTCGCTAGCTATTTACGATTCTTACCCCCTACCCGACAGCAACAATTGCGATTGGCCTTGCAAGAACGTCTGCGCCTCTCGCCGGTGGCCGTTGCTCAACTCCTGTACTCCCCCCTTGGTCAAGAATTGATGGTGCAAGCGGGGCGAATTCTCGAAACCCAAAGCCGCCAAGAAAATGCCCGTGCCCTGCGATCGGCTTTGATTCTCGCTGCCACTGATCCCGCTGGCCTCACGGCCTTGAGTGTGATGCGCCACTATCCCTCTCGCAGTATCCGCTTTGATCTTAAAGAAGGATTGGCGATTCTCAAGAACTTCCAGCACACGATCCGTGAAACGGAAACCATCCTCAGCGTTGTCCGTCAACAGGCGCTAGAAAATCAGACCGGATCGATACCCACAGGGGTTCAATCCCTGCTGCAACCAGGACCATGGCGATGGCTAGAAATGCCTTGGGCAGCGGTGGATGAATCGCCTCGCCGCTTGCAGTTGACCGGTCATGCCCGCCCCATTGAAGCGGATCTCTACCTACCCATTGTGCCTGCGGGGCAGCGGGTTCCAGTGGTCATTATTTCCCATGGACTGGGGGCAAATCGCTACAGCTATCGCTATCTCTGTCAACATTTGGCCTCCCATGGGTTTGCGGTGATTGCCCTTGAGCACGTGGGTAGTTCGACCCGCCAGTTGCTGTCGTTTCCCATGGCCTATGTCAGTCCAATGATGGCGGCTCAAGAATTTCTGGATCGCCCCCTCGATGTTACCTTTGTCCTGAATCGTTTAGGAACCTTTCCGGAGCAGCTCTATCCTTGGGCAGGGCAGCTGAACTTGGAGCGGGTGGCAGTCATTGGTCAGTCCTTTGGGGGATATACGGCGCTCGTCCTCGCAGGAGTCCCCTTGGATTTTGAACAATTGCGGCGTTACTGCCTTAAAAGTGTTCTACACTCGTTTAATGTGTCGCTGCTGCTCCAGTGCCAAGCGCAAGCATTACCACCAAAGGTCTATTCCCTACAGGATCCCCGTGTACAAGCGGTAATTGCTGTTAACCCGATTACCAGTGCTGTCTTTAGTCCTGAATCCTTGAGTCAGTTGAAAATTCCCGTTATGTTTGTGGCTGCCAGTGACGATACGATCACCCCAGCGGTCGAGGAGCAAATTTATCCTTTTACATGGCTGACGACGCCCGATCGCTACCTTGTGTTGATCGACGACGCAACCCATTTCTCAACCATTGGTGAGGCGGGTCAAAATGAACCAGTACTGCCTGTGCCCCAGTCACTTGTTGGTGCCACCCCACCGCGATCGCGCGCCTATCTGCGAGGATTAAGCTTGGCCTTTTTGCGCTTGCACCTCCTAGGGGACGAACAGGCGCGGCAGTGGCTAACCCCCTCAGGAGCGATGGCGTTAAGTGCCCCCACCTATGGCCTCAGTTTACTCCAATCCTTGAGCCAGACTGCTTTGGAGGAGCAGACAGTCACCCGTCGCGATCGCTAGGAGGGATTGATCTCGATGACTGCTAAAGCCTTAATGGTGGTGGGCACCACCTCCCATGCCGGTAAATCTCTGCTCACAGCAGTCATCTGTCGCTGGCTAGCTCAACAGGGTTATCGCGTCACGCCCTTTAAGGGACAAAACATGGCTCTCAATGCCTACGTCACCCGTGATGGTGGGGAAATTGGCTATGCCCAAGCAATGCAGGCCTGGGCGGCAGGTATTGAACCTGAGGTGGCCATGAATCCCATTCTTCTCAAGCCCCAAGGCAACATGACCTCCCAAGTGATTCTCAAGGGGCAGGTGGCGGGGGTCACCCAAGCGGCAGACTACTATCGGGATTATTTTGAACGCGGCTGGCAGGCAATTACAGAGGCCTTGGCGGATCTGCGGCAACGGTTTGACTGGATTGTCTGTGAAGGGGCAGGGTCACCGGCGGAAATCAATCTCAAGCACCGCGACCTGACGAATATGCGGGTGGCGACGTCTCTTGGGGCACCGACGATCCTTGTGGCGGATATTGATCGGGGGGGGGTGTTTGCCCATATTGTCGGGACATTGATGCTTCTTGACCCCGCTGAGCAGGCCTTGATTCAGGGGATTGTGATTAACAAGTTTCGCGGCCAGCGATCGCTCCTTGAGAGTGGTTTGCAATGGCTAGAGGAGACCACGGGAGTACCAGTTTTAGGGGTGATTCCATGGCTAGAGGATCACTACGCTGCTGAAGATTCCCTTGATCTATGGGATCCGCGTCCGCAACGCCAAGGCGCCGACTTAAAAATCACTGTCATTCGACTGCCGCGCATTGCCAATTTCACGGATGTGGATCCCCTCCTAGCAGAACCCAGTGTCTCCCTTGAGTTTCTGCTGCCCCATCGCCCCTTGGGTCAACCCGATGCTGTGATCTTGCCCGGCACGAAAACCACGATTGCCGATCTCCATGTCCTACGAGAAACGGGGATGGCAGATCAACTCCAAGCTTACGCTGCCCAAGGGGGGACGATTCTCGGCATTTGCGGTGGGTGGCAGATTTTGGGGACGACCATCAGCGATTCCTTGGGCTTAGAGGGATACCGAGGCACCCACACAGGACTGGGACTCATGCCCTTGCATACTGAATTGGCAACAACAAAGTGCACCCAGCAGCGACAAACCCAATCCGTGTACTTTTCCTGTCCGGAGCCTATCCTAGGCTATGAAATTCACCAAGGCCAAAGTAACTATGACCCTGACCTCAAGGGTTGGCAGCCCCTGTTTGCCGATGCAGCCCTAGGAATTGTGAACGAGGCGGCGACCCTCTGGGGCACCTATCTGCACGGATTGCTGGAAAACGGGAGTTGGCGTCGCCATTGGCTCAATGTGTTGCGATCGCGCCGGCAGTTGCCGCCCCTACCCACAGCCATTCCTCACTATGCCCAGCAACGAGCTGTCGCACTGGATCAACTCACAGCAAGCGTCATGGCTCATCTGAACCTAGAGGGCATTTGTAAATTATGTTGATGTAAAAATTTCAAATTGTTAGCAATTGTCATGGCTGGCAAATGACTCCCCTAGACTGAGGAACGATGTGCTGATGATAGGGAGTGCAAAAGGACAATGACAGTGGCTGCTTCTTGGTCAGTGGGAATACTAATTGTCTCGGCGATCGCCGCCCTGAGTGGCTTAAGCTGGCTCTTGTACACGGATTATCAAGAGGAAAAACAATTTCCCCTGCGGGAGCATTCCCCCCAAGAGGCCTATGGTGAAACCCTCTGGCGCATGATCTTCGTCTATTGGCTTGTCTATTGTGGTGCGCGGGGTCTGCAAATCGCTGTACCATTAGAAGGCACAGATTTAGGTCAAATGTGCAAAATCACCGCACTCTTGGCCTTTTTACTCACCACTTCTTCGCTGCTTTGCTTACCGATGCACTATTGGCAGGCACGTCAGCGGCAGCAACAACTCAATTAAGTCTCGAGTCTCTGCCTCCAAGGTTCAATGTGGTCTGACCTGCTCCAACAACTCCTCGATCGCCAAGCCCTGACCCAAGAGCAGGCCACCCAGTTAATGCAGGGATGGCTGGCAGGAGACATTCCCGATGCCCTCTCCGGTGCCATTCTGACGGCACTTCAGTTCAAAGGGCTGACGGTTGAGGAACTCACGGGGATGGCCAATGTATTGTTGGCTCAGTCCGCAGGTGCGCCGCTGGATTTGGCCGAACCCCTCATTGATACCTGTGGTACGGGGGGCGATCGCGCAGGTACATTTAATATCTCCACGGCAGTGGCCTTTGTTGTGGCAGCAGCGGGGGTCAAGGTGGCCAAGCATGGCAATCGTTCAGTCTCTAGCCGTGTCGGTTCAGCGGATGTCCTTGAGCGCCTTGGGGTCAACCTTAGCCACAGTGATCCTGCATTTCTACTCAAGGAAGTGGGGATTACATTTCTCTTTGCCCCCGGTTGGCATCCCGCCATGAAAGCCGTCGCTCCCCTGCGCCGTACCCTGAAAATTCGCACGGTCTTTAATCTCCTTGGTCCTTTGGTGAATCCGCTTCATTCCACGGGGCAGGTGATTGGTGTTTTTAGCGATCGCTATCTTGAAGCCATGGCCGGTGCCCTCCAACGCCTTGGACGCCAACGGGGAATTGTCCTCTATGGTCGTGAAGGGGTGGATGAAGCCACCCTTGGTAATATGACTGATCTAGTGATGTTTAGCAGTCCGGCGGAGTCGCTGCGCCAAGAAGTTCTCGATCCCCAAGCCTTGGGACTAGCCAGTGCCCCCCTCAGTGCCCTCGCTGGTGGTGATGTCCAAACCAATGCTGAAATTCTCACCCAAGTGCTTCAGGGAAAGGGCACGACTGCCCAGCAGGAGGTGGTGGCCCTCAATGCAGCATTGGCTCTTTATGTGGCAGCAGCAGTGCAGGATTGGTGGGAAGGGGTGGATCGCGCAAAGGCAATTCTGGCCAGTGGCGCCGCATGGGACAAGTTACAGGCATTGGTGACGCTTTCCAATGAGTCCTAGGGTGTCTGCCTATTTGCCGCCGTGGTGTGTCTTGGATCCGTTGCTGGATCAATGGTTACAGGAGGACATTGGTCGGGGCGATCGCACCACCCAAGCCCTGCATCTCCAAGATCGCCAAGGAAAAGCCCACATCCGTCTCAAAAGTCAGGGAGTGATTGCCGGTCTGCCCATTGTGGAGCGGGTGTTCCAACGCCTGACAGCAGCAGTAGTGTTTACCTACGAACAGGCCGAGGGCACCCTTTGTGAGGCGCCGACAATTGTTGCTCAAATTGAGGCTCCCCTAGAAACCTTACTCTTGGGTGAACGGCTGGCTCTCAATTGCTTGATGCGCCTCAGTGGCATTGCTACCCTCACCCATGCCTATGCCCAGCAAATTGCTGACTTGCCAACGCAACTCGTCGATACCCGCAAAACAACGCCCGGACTGCGCCTGTTAGAAAAATATGCAGTGGCGGTGGGGGGCGGTGTCAACCATCGCTTTGGTCTTGACGATGCGATCCTGATTAAGGACAACCACATTGTGGCAGCGGGGGGAATCACAGCTGCGGTTGAGAAAGTGCGCCAAGCCAGTCCCTTTCCCTTGGCCATTGAAGTGGAAACCGAGACCCTTGAACAAGTCCGTGAAGCGGTTTCCCTAGGGGTGGATGTGATTATGCTCGACAACATGCCGATTGCGGAGATGACCAAAGCCGTGGCCTTGATCCGGGCTGAAGCTCCCCAGATTAAAATTGAGGCCTCTGGCAACATCACCCTAGAAACCTTACGAGCGGTGGCCTTGACGGGGGTGGACTACATTTCCACCAGTGCAATGATCACGCGATCGCCGTGGCTAGATTTTAGTTTGACGATTCTTTGAGTCGGCTGTCAGAAGTTGAGTGCCTATTTTCGGAGGTTGCCCCGTGTCAAAATCCATCAGTATTCCGCGGCGAGTTCGGCTCAAACCTTGGGAGTTGCTGGTGGGGCTGATTGCCCTCGTGATTGCCGTGCCCATTCTTGTCATTCTCAGTCAAGTCTTTGTGAATACGGGGGACACTTGGCAGCATCTCGCCACAACGGTTTTGCCCGACTACTTGCTGAACTCCCTCTGGTTAATGTTGGGCGTAGGGATAGGCGTTGTGGTCATTGGTGTGAGTACGGCATGGCTGGTGACCAACTGTCAATTTTGGGGCGTGCGCTGGTGGCAATGGCTACTCTTAACCCCCTTGGCAGCCCCTGCCTATGTGTTGGCCTATACCTATACGGAATTTTTGGCTTTTGAAGGACCGATTCAGGGATGGCTGCGGGAACTAACGGGTTGGGGTTACGGTGACTACTGGTTTCCTAATATCCGCTCCTTGGGGGGGGCGATCGCTATGCTCACCCTCGTTCTCTATCCCTATGTCTTTCTCTTGGTGCGAGTGGCATTTTTGGAGCAGGCCACCTGTAGCTTAGAGGCCAGTCGTTCCCTTGGCTGTGGACCTTGGCGCAGTTTTTGGACGGTGGCGTTGCCCCTTGCTCGGCCAGCGATCGCTGCGGGTACCAGTCTTGCGCTCATGGAAACCCTCAATGATTTTGGTACTGTGCAGTACTTTGGTGTCGATACCTTCACCGTCGGGATTTACCGCACTTGGTTTGGCATGGGCGATCGCGTGGCAGCGGCACAGCTGGCCGCAGTGCTGGTGGTCATTGTCTTTGCCCTACTGCTGTTGGAAAAGTGGTCTCGCGGCAAGGCGCGCTACTACAATCGCGGGGGCGATCGCCCCATTCCCTATGTACTCAAGGGCTGGCGAGCGGCTTTGGCTTGGCTGGTCTGTGCCCTACCGGTGTTCTTTGGTCTCCTGCTCCCTGGAGGACTGCTGCTTTACTTGGCCATTAGCTATCAACAGCTTCAGCTCAGTCAGGAGTTTCTAGAGCACGCCAGCCACAGCCTGATTTTGGCTACCCTATCTGCAATCCTTGCTGTTGGCATTGCTCTACTGCTGGCTTACGGGCGTCGTCTGCTGCCGACGGCTTGGATGCGCTGGGGAACACAGGTGGCGGCGATGGGCTACGCCATTCCCGGTACAGTCATTGCGGTGGGGATTCTCATGCCCTTGGGGTGGCTAGACAACGTCATTAATGATGTCAGTGAGCGGCTGTGGGAGGTGGAAGTGGGCTTGATTCTCAGTGGCACGATCACCGCCCTGATCTATGCCTATTTGGTACGTTTTTTGGCGGTTTCCTTGGGCAGTGTTGAAGCCAGTCTGGTCAAAATTCGTCCTTCCCTCGATGAGGCGGCGCGTACCTTGGGGCGATCGCCCTGGAATATTCTGCGCACCGTTCACCTGCCTTTGATGGTACCCGGCCTTTTTACTGCTGCCCTGATGATCTTTGTGGATGTGATGAAGGAACTGCCCGCCACATTGGTCATTCGCCCCTTTAACTTTGATACCCTAGCAATACAGGTTTACCGCTTTGCCTCTGATGAGCGACTTCCCGAAGCCGCCTTAAGTGCTTTGGCCTTGGTGGTGGTGGGTCTCATTCCTGTCATTTGGCTGGGACGGCAAACCCGCTGGGCTGACTAGGGGGTTCGGTTTACCGTTTACCCTTTTCTTAATAATTCGTTACATTAGAAACAATGTTCGCTAGGTGTGCCATGTACTTAGAGTTTAAGGCTAGCCAATCTGTCCGCCTTAGCATTGAAACGCCCACAGCTCTCTTGCAGCACTACCTGCGCCAGCCCCAGCGGCTTGTCTATGCCCTAACCGATCCAACACGGGTGGCATTTTTGGGGAGCGATCGCTTTCGCCTGAAGATGCGTCCTCTGAATTTTCTGATGGTGAGCCTACAACCCACCGTTGACCTTGCCGTCCATGCCAATAGTGAGGGCTGTGTGCAGTTGCGCTCCCTTGGCTGTGAAATTCGCGGGGTGGACTACATCAATCGCCGCTTTCACCTCGCCCTCGAAGGTTACTTGTCTCCTCAAGCAACGGCGAACGGTACGGATTTGATGGGGCTAGCTGACTTGCAAGTGGGGGTAGATATTCCGCCCCCCTTGGATCTGACACCGCGCCCGATTCTCGAAGCCACCGGCAATGGCTTGCTCAAGAGCGTCCTCTTAACAATTAAACAGCGTCTCAGTCAGCATCTTGTCGCCGATTATCAACGCTGGCTCACCGAAGTGGAAACCAAGGGCAGCGGTGATTGGCTCGTCCCTCTTTCCGCGAGTTCGACCTAAGCGTTTGCGAAGTTGATCCCTTAGAGGTAAACTTGCTTGGTGCTCAGTAACTGAGCAAGGCCAAAGAGTCCTCGCTGGAAACCCCTAGCAGCAACACCAATGGCCAAGGCATCCCAGCGTTCTAGCTGCGGGGGGCGATTGACAAAGACAAGGGGGGTTTGCGCCTGCTGATAAAAAATCCGGCAGTCTTCGTAGCTGCTGGCAACAATCCCACTGGCGGCGCTGCCGTACTGGTGAATCCAATTCAAAGCTGCAGCTAAATCCTCTTCGTAGTGCCACGCCAAACGTCGATCTAGATAAGGAAGTGGCCACTCACTGGCATCCACAAGGGGAAGTTGCCCATAGTTGCGGTGTAAGTGCTCATCCACCCCCTGTTTGTAGCCGGCTTGAGTCAACTCATTGATCACAAACGTGAGATGGGAGGGATTGACATTACTGAGGACAATGACCTTTTCAATGGCAAGGGCGCGATCCGGATTGGCTTGGTGGCTGTGCTGAATACAGTGGAGGACGCTCTCTGGGGAGACAGAACCATCCCAAACCAAGTAGGTATTACCAAGGGAGAGAGACACCAAGGGGCAGCGAGCAGCAGCGCGTTGCTCGGCCACAAAACGAGAGCGGCCATAGACAAGGGCTAAATCAACAGCGGTGGCATCCGCAAGCCAACTGGCGGGCGTTAAGGAGAGGGTTTGAATGGCGGTTTTCGGCAAGCTGGTTTTACTCAAAGCAGCCTCGATCAGGCTGGCGATCGCCCTAGCGGTATAGCGACTACTTTCACTGCTCCAGAGCACGAGTGCGTTTCCTGTTTTCAGAGCCATGCCCGCCAACATCAGACTCAACGTCGGTAGCCCTTCATAGACCAAGGCCACGACTCCCAAGGGAACGGCATACTGGAACCTCTCTGGCCGCGTTGGCAACGGCTGCTGCCACGGATCTGCCGCCTGATAAAGGTGCTCTAGCCACTGCCGAATGCGGTGGAGGCGCTCATGGGTTAGCCGCAGCCAGCCCAAAACAATCTGAGAAACAGCCAAATCGCGACTGGATTCAAGGTCAAGAGTATTTTGCTCCAACAGGAGAGGTTCTGCTGCCTCTAACTCGGCAATCAATCGCCCTAGAGCTTCCTGACGCAGGGCATAGCTGGCTTGGCTAAGGTGTGTACTGGCGACCCGCGCCCCCCTCAACGGATCGGGCAACATAGCGGAGCGTGGCTCAACGGCGGGAGAGGGCAATCCACACTAAAAATGCGGGCGTCAGTGCAATCAGCAGGGAGGCAATAATCCATAGCAACCCTTCAGGTTTTAAGGACAATTGTAGAAGCAAGGGCAGCCACAGGAGAATTGGCATCAACAAAAAGAAGCTGAGGCCAATGGCAAAATACCAATAGCCGTCTGAGAAGCCCCGCTGCAACTGACTCCACTGCAATCCCGTCCAATACCACGCTCGTTTGTAGGGATAGGTGGTGGCCAATTGCTCAATCGAATAGCCATCCGGACGGACGACAAAAATTTGTTGACAGCGCCGACACCCAAAAGCTTCCGTAAGGGCGATCGGCATCAACTCCCCTTGGCGACGACAGGGGCAGGGGTAACTTGCATCGAGATCCAGTTTGTGAGGTTTAATCGGAGCCACGGTGGCTGTCCAAAAGGCAAACGACAGGAAATGATTCGATTGAGGGCGATCGCCCGCCTACTGATACAGCATACAAACAGAATTCTGTTTTGCCCGCGACTTATACAATTTGTTAAAGAGAGACGGGAAAGCTGCATATTTCGATTTTTATCCACTGGAAGAATGTAGGCTAGGATACAGTTCTGCCGCAAACTCGCTAAGCATGATTCCTCAAGATTTTCTCGACCAAATTAACCCCGATCGCTACATTGTCCCTGTGGGGGAGAAATTTCACTGGAAGCACTACGATCCCGATGATACCGCTGGTCTCAAAAGCAAGGTCGAAGCTCAAGAACTCCTTGCCGCTGGCATTAAGAAGCTAGCCGCCTATCAAGATGTTCTCTATGCCCAGAATATCTATGCGCTGCTGATTATTTTCCAAGCCATGGATGCAGCGGGCAAAGACAGTACCATCAAACACGTCATGAGTGGCATTAACCCCCAAGGCTGTCAGGTGTATAGCTTTAAGGCACCCAGTGCGGAGGAGTTGGATCATGACTTTTTGTGGCGAGCCAACCGGGCATTGCCAGAGCGGGGCTGCATTGGTATTTTTAATCGCTCCTATTACGAGGAAGTCCTAGTGGTGCGGGTACACCCAGAGTTGCTCAATCGCCAGCAACTGCCCCCCGAAACTAAGACCAAGCACATCTGGCGCGAGCGCTTTGAGGATATTAACAATTACGAACGTTACCTAACCCGCAATGGCATTCTCATCCTCAAGTTTTTCTTGAATATTTCCAAAGCTGAACAAAAGAAACGTTTTCTAGAGCGCATTAGTCGCCCAGAAAAAAACTGGAAATTTTCGATTGATGACGTACGCGATCGCGCCCACTGGGACGACTATCGAGAAGCCTATGCCGATGTCTTTCGCCACACCAGTACCGAATGGGCACCGTGGCACATTATTCCCGCCAATCACAAGTGGTTTGCCCGCCTCATGGTGGCTCACTTCATTTATCAAAAATTGGCGAGTTTGAACCTGCACTATCCGATTGTCAGTGAAGCCCACAAGCAGCAACTCCTAGAGGCAAAAGCGCTGCTGGAAAATGAACCGGATGAGGATTAGGCACTGACATCTCCTTGGGGCACGTCTTGCCAGAGGGGGGTGATCTCCCGCAGACTTTGGTAATCCCCATTGCCGAGAATCAAATGGTCAAGTACCGGAATCCCCATGAGCTGTCCTGCTTGCAGAATTTGTTTTGTCAAGTCCAGATCCGCTTGACTGGGAGAGAGATTGCCTGAAGGGTGGTTGTGGGCAATGATCAGGCGGCTAGCATTGCGGCGCACCGCTTCACGGAAAATTTCGCGGGGATGGGCAAGGGTTTCTGTAGCGGTTCCCACCGTGATCACATGAGACCCCAGCAGGCGATGGCGCACATCCAGCAATAGAACCGCAAAGCGTTCCGTCGGTTGCCACATGAGATCGGCACTGAGGACAGCGGCGGCAAGGGCAGGATTGTCAATGATCGTTTGCTCCCCCGGCCGCGACTGAAACACCCGCTTCCCCAGTTCCACCGCAGCTAGAATCGTGGTGGCTTTGGCAGGGCCAACACCGGGGATGGCCATCAATTCCTCTGGGGTAATGTCGCGTAAAACGCTCACGGCATCGGTACTGTCACCACTGCGCTCCCCCAACTGTTTGAGGATGAATTGTCCTAAGCCCACGGCTGAGAGTTTACCGGCCCCTTGACCTGTTCCCAGTAAAATCGCCAACAGTTCTGCCGAACTCAGGTAGCGGGCGCCTTGGCTGAGCAACTTTTCACGGGGGCGATCGCCCACGGGCAGATCAGCAACACGGAGCGAGTAGGACATGACAGCAGCGATCAACGGAGTTGCTAAAAAGCATACCAAGGTTTCCTCACAACAGCATTGAGGCTGACTCAGAGAATTCGCAAGAATCAGTTGACTTTTATTTGCAATTAGTTCAAGCTAAAGAAAGCAAAGAAACCGTTTTCCTCTGTTCAGCCTCAATGAACTTATTGCGAATCTACTCCTGACTTTTTCTAGAGAGCAGGTGATGATTGCCTGTTCAGAATCGGTGGGGGCGATCGCCCGATTGCCCTTGAAGACTCTATAAATCGAGGCTTGCAGGTACTTTGATCATTATTGAGGAGTGAATAATGGCGAGATCGATCGCGGTCTGGCTGGGGCTAGCTTTGGCTCCTGCTTGGGGAATGTCAGCGGCACTAGCTGCGAATCAATCGCAAGATACATCCCATGCAAGTGATTTAGATGCCTCTAGATTTCTTGATTCTGAGTTGCAACAAATGACTCATTCAGTAAAATTACCCTTTCAAGTGGCACAAATGCCAGCAGTGGCGGACTTAGAGGCAGCAGTTCCCCGACTCCCTGCCCCCGAGCAGTCTTTGGGAATGCAGCGGACACTGCCCCAAGTGACCTCGGTGAATCAACTCTCGGATGTGCGCCCCACCGATTGGGCCTATCAAGCCTTGGCGTCACTGGTGGAGAAATATGGCTGTATTGCCGGCTATCCCGATGGCACCTTTCGCGGCAACCGTGCTGCCACACGCTTTGAGATGGCTGCGGCGTTGAACGCTTGCTTGGATGTGATCAGCGATCGCTTTGCCAGCAAGGAAGATCTGGCCACGCTTCAGCGGCTAGCGGAGGAGTTTAGTAGCGAATTAGCCGTGATCAAGGGACGGGTGACGAATCTAGAAGGCCGCGTTGCCAACCTCGAAGCCACCCAATTTGCCACCACCACTAAACTACGGGCTTCAGCAATTTTTAGTGTGTCCGATGTCCTCACGGGCACCGAAGCTGCTCCTGCTCCCGGTCGCGGGTCAACTATTGAGGACAATCCAGTTGCCACCTACCGCGCTCGGCTGAACTTTGACACCAGCTTCTATGGCAGAGATGTCCTGCGGGTGCGCATTCAGGCCGCCAATATGCCCAACTACGGGAACGTTACAGGCACCAATATGGCACGCCTCAGCTACGACACCAATACCGGTGGCCAATTTGCCATTGATGACCTCTACTATCGCACCCCCTTGACCAACCGCCTGTTCCTTGCCTTTGACGCCGCAGCAGGGAACTTTGATAAGAATGTCTTCACCTTTAACCCCCTCTTGCAGTCCGATGAAACGGGAGCCATTAGCCGGTTTGGTCGCTTTAACCCCCTCTATCGCTTCGGTGGCGGTAACAGTGCCGGTCTGACCCTCCGTTACACACTCCTCGAAAATAGAGAGCAGGGCACGAGCCTCGTCCTCAATCTTGGCTATCAAGCGCCCAATGCCAACAATCCCAACCGCAATACCCCGAATACCAATGGTTTGATTGGGGGAGCCTATGCAGCCCTTGCTCAATTGGATTGGCGTCCTGTGAAAAACTTAGCCCTAGGATTGACCTATGTACGCTCCTTTGGGACTGGTGTTGCTGGCGGCACAGGCAGCAGTGGTTTTATTGGCTCTGCCGCTACTCCCATTGGTAATAATGCCAATGCAGCAGCCGATAACGTGGGGTTTCAGTTTACCTATCGCCCCATTCAGAAGTTCAATATTGCTGGCTGGGTGGGCTACTCCAATGTCTATCAAGTACAAGGGTTCACTGGACCTCGGGCAGAAGCAGAGGTCTTGAACTGGGCAGCCACCTTTGCGGTACCGGATATTTGGCGCAAGGGCGATGTTCTTGGCTTGATTGTCGGCCAACCCCCACAAACCATTCGTGTTCGTAATGTGGCCGGTGCCCCGGCTGCAACGTTTAACTCCTACCACATCGAGGGGTTATACCGCATTCCCATTTCGCCAAATATCTCGATCACACCAGGGGTCATTGCTTTGGTCAACCCCAACAGCAATAGTAACAATGCCCCTATCGTCTTAGGGGTGGTGCGGACAACTTTTAGCTTTTAGTTGCCGCTGGGCAATTCTAGCTAACCTACCCCCTGCCCAAAGGGGTGGGGGTTCTTGTTACTTTCGGGGGTGCTGAACATCAAAAACGGCATCTGCTAAGGTAGGGGTAGCTCTCTGAGTTGCGAGAGTCACGACCGCTTGTTGAAGTCCTTAACCATTGAATTGGGAACATGCGTCTATGTCTGAAGAACAAACCCCCACAACCATGTCCGAAGAACCAGTTCCGACACCAGAGTCCCCGACTTCTGAACCTGAAACGGAAACCGTCAGTCCTGAAGAAGTGACCGAAGCAGCAAAAGCTCTTCTTGCTGCTCTGCAACGGTTTGCCGCCGCTCAAATCAAAGCGCTGCCAGCGGATGTGCAAAAGGCTCTTGAAACAGCGATCGCAGAGCTAAAGTCGAATGCCGATACGGTCTCTAGCCATGTCAAGGATTTTGAGGAGCGACTCAAGGCGGCGTGGGAGGTGCTAACGGCGAAGAAAGAACTGCCCAGCGGTGGTGATGGCGAATCCTAGCCCGTTGACATTGGAACCCTTCCCTTGGCACCCCACCCTCAATTGGCAGCCTACCCCCCAGCAACACCGACAGTTGCAACGCTTCTATGAAGCTATTCTGGAAGCCAACCGCCGCGTTAATCTGACCCGTATTACTGAGGTTGATGACTTTTGGGAGAAGCACCTTTGGGATTCCCTGAGGGGAATTCTGCCATGGCTTCAACCTACTGAAGGAACACCTTGGGGGACAAAGATTCAGCAGGTGATTGATATTGGCAGTGGGGGTGGCTTTCCGGGGGTACCGGTGGCGATCGCCCGCGCGGATTGGTCAGTAACGCTTCTTGAGGCGACCCAAAAGAAAGTCAAGTTTTTGCAATCCCTCCCTCAAGTACTTGATTTAAGGAACATTCACCCTGAATGGGGACGGGCGGAAGCCCATGGACGCCGCTATGATTTGGCTCTCATTCGAGCTGTGGGAGATATTCGTCGTTGCTGTGCCTATGGTTTACCGCTATTACGGTCGGGGGGCATTTTAGTCCTGTATCGAGGCCAGTGGAACGAAGAGGATGCGCAGACTTTAGAAATGCTCCTCCCGCGATACCACAGTCAACTACTGGAGATTCAAGCATTCACGACCCCCTTGAGCCATGCCCAGCGGCACTGTCTTTATGTGCAGCGTCGGGCCTGAACCACTGATCTAGAGAGATCTAGAGATCATCAGCGGCGTCTGACTTGTCCTCATGGGGAGTCTTGATGTAAATAAATATGACAATTGATGGTTTGGAATTTTCGCCATACACATTTAGGGGGGGATCAGTTATACACAAATAGAGAGCAAACCAAGAGATGCATGGATTGGTTGGGGCAAGTTGGCAAGTCTCGGAGGAATATGGTCAATGTTTAGCGATAACAATACAAGTTTTACAAGCTGGCTGGCGGATCTCGTCAATGGCATGGGTCTCGCGTGGTGGGTGAAGATCGAGACGAAAACGCCCGCCTGCACCTACTATTTTGGTCCTTTTCTGACGCAAGCTGAAGCGGAGAAGGAGAAGCAGGGCTACATTGACGACCTTAAGGCTGAAGGGGCAGAGGACTTGGAAGTGACGGTCATGCGCTGCCGTCCTGAACAGGTCACCATTGAGGCTGAAAAAAAGACGCGGGTGCCCCTTAGTGTAGGCACGACATAGTCACCCGAAAATTGGCTCTAAAACTCTCTCTTTGAGGGCGACGCGGCCTTCAGTTTTTTCCTAAGCGGCTCCCCAAGGCGACCACCCCCCAAGGCTATGTTCAGCACCATTACCAAGGCGGAGGTAATTCTCTGGGCGATCGCCTTTATTACGGGGTGTATTTTCAGTCTCTTTCAGTGGGGCTGGCTGGGGGTCTTGGCTCTCGGAGGGATGCTCTACGGGGGGCGGCGCTGGGGCGGTAAGGTTTGGCTGCGACTGCCTGCGAGTCAAAGTTTCGCGATCGCCACCGTGGTTGCCCTCTTGGCAATCGCCTATGTGTGGCTGCGCACGCCTCAGCCGGAGGTGAATGACATCAGCAGTTTAGTGCCGCGGCTTCAGGCTTTGAACCTACCGTCCACCGTCCTTGTCGAAGGCCGAGTTGAAACCACCCCCCTGCCCAACCGCACAGGACGACTCCGCTTTTTCCTAGGGGTGGAGCGCTATCAAAATCTCAGTCAGGTACCTGCCCAAAGTGGGGTTCTGCAGGGGAGAGCAAGTGGCCGCCTCTATGTGACACTGCCGGCAGAGGAAGGGGCAAAGCTGCATCCTAGTCAACGGGTTCGGATTGCGGGACGGCTCTATCTTCCCCGCGCTGGAGGCAGTGAATTTTTTCGTGCCTTTAACTTTCGGCGGCAGTTGCAGTTGCAGCACACCTTTGCAGGTTTGGCAGCCAATAAGATCACGGTTTTGGATCAAGGGTCGCCTTGGGGGTTGTGGGCACTGCGGCAGCGGATTGTCCAAGTTCATGCCCAAGGTTTGGGCGATCGCTATGGTGCTGTCGTCTCGGCAATGGTGTTGGGCAACCGTGCGGTGGCCATTCCCTTTGAGGTGCGCGATAGCTTTCGGCGGGTCGGGCTATCCCATGCCTTGGCGGCCTCAGGGTTCCACACAGCCATTCTTTTGGCCGTTGTTCTGACGCTGACACGTCCCTTGCCGCAGCAGTGGCGCTATGGTTTGGGGGCTGGCGTCTTGGTGCTCTTTGCCTGTTTAAGTGGGTTTGCGCCCTCAGCGATTCGCGCTGTGCTGATGGGCTTGGCGGGGTTAGTGGCTTTAGTGCATGGCCAAAAGGGTCAACCTCTTGGGATCCTGCTGGCGATCGCCACTGCCATGCTGATTTACAACCCCCTGTGGATTGAGGACATTGGCTTTCAGTTAAGCTTCTTAGCCACATTGGGTCTAATTGTCAGTGCCCAACCGATAAGCGATCGCCTCGATTGGCTGCCGACGCCCCTGCGCAACCCCGTCGCTGTACCCTTGGCGGCCACCCTCTGGGTTCTTCCCCTCTCCTTGGCGATCTTTGGCATTTTTCCCGTGTATGGTCTATTCGCCAATGTTGTTGCCAATCTGCCCCTTGTTCTGTTGACGGTTGGCGGCTTCATCAGTGCAATGGTCGGTCTCCTCATTCCCCCTGTGGGATCCGCTCTTGCTTGGCTCCTCTACTATTCCACGGCCTTCCTCCTGTGGCTGATTCAAACCATCGGTCAGTGGCCGGGAGCCACGATCTCCCTTGGGAGTTTGGGCTGGCTTCAAGTCGTCGTTCTCTATAGCCTGATTGTCCTTGTGTGGCTAAGTCCTCGCTGGCGGCGGCGCTGGTTTTTGCTCTTTACCTTTGGTGTCACTCTTGTCCTTGTGCCCTTTATTCTGCGCCAAAACACGCTGTTTCAAGCCACCGTTCTCGCCAATACCCAGGTTCCCACACTGGTGATTCAGCAACCCGCAGGTACGGTGGTGATCAATGGGGGGGATTCCCAAGGGCTAACGGCTTTCTTGGCTCAAGAGGGCATTAACCGCATTGATTGGGCGGTGGCCAGCGATCGCCAGTACCCTCAACAACAGGGCTGGCCTGAGATTCACGGGATGACACCCATTCGCCAATTGACAGATGTGCCGACGGCCAAGAGTGACCCTGCCTACCGTGAAATGCTGACCACCCTCAAGGTGCCCCATCAATCGCTACCTCTGCAACAGCCTGTTCAACTGGGTCAAGTGAAAATTAGGGTGTTGCGCGCGGATCCAGCAATTTTGGAATTGCAGATGGGCAGCGGTCGCTGGCTCTTTGTCAGTGATCCAAGTCGCGATGCTGCTCAAACGGATTGGTTGGCCGTGACGCCCGTGGAGCCGCCGCAGGTGCTCTGGTGGTGGGGAAGAAAGTTAACCCCCCGCCTGTTTGAGATTGTCAAGCCGCGCAGCGTCATTCTGAGTCGCCACACCCTTGATCCAGCGATCGCTCGCTATCTGAAGCAACAGCAAATTCCCTATTTTGTGGTCGGGGAAGTGGGTGAAGTGCGCTGGCAGGCCGATGGCTCCCTGAAGGCCAATGCCCCTCAAAACGATAGCTTGATTTAGGACTCACTTTGTCGCAATCGCAAGTGCGCTGTTACCAATGTTTCCTGTAGCACCTGCTGGATGCGCTGCGGATCGGGGGTTTTGCCCCCCATCAAGTCGCCAAAATAGACACAGGCGGCTTCCCCCAAGGCCCAAGTATAGGCTGCCGCCCAAGAAGCAGAAAGCACCGACCCTAAACCCGGAATAAATTTAATCAACTGTTGCCCCACCAGGCGCGCCACAAATCCACCGCCAATTGTGGTCAAGATGCCCCCGGCTTGGGAAGGCGACAGGGTTTGACCATACAACTGTCCCAACAGTACCACCATCACCACCTGCACAGCGACTAGGAGCGGCATTGTGGCAAAGGGCAACGGTACTGCTGCCAAGGTTCCCGCCATCACTGCAAAGGGGGCAATGTAGCGTCGTCCCACTTGGCGATAGAGAGGAGCCAGTTGATCACTGAGGTTCGATTGTGCGATTAGCTCGCGGAGCAGTTGGGCTTCAGCTTTGGGCAGCACCGCCTCTAGGGTTTCCGCAAGGGCATCAAATCCATAGAAAACAGGGGTGTAGCCGTCTTCCTCCAATGTAAAGTCAAGGGGAATGACGCGATCGCTAATGTCAGCAAAGCGCTCCTTATGGCTCGCGATCGCCAAGTTGACCTCTGGAATGTCTGGCGGGTAGGGAGGATGATTCTCTTGGTTGGGGGGATACAGCTCGTGCAGACAGGTAATGGCCAAAATAAAGGGAATCGCTGGATGAGCTTTCTTCAGTGCCTTTGCCACTTGATGCAGGCGATCGCCCGCAAAATCCGTTACCTTGACCGTCAAAATAATCACCCGTGCCCGTTGACTTTGCTGCAACAGGTGATCCAATTCCGCCACCACCTCAGCTGTTTGCGCTGGCGTTTCCCCTAGGCCGACTGTATCTGTAAACATGAGCATCGGTAGTTCGGCAGTGGGATAGTCATAGCGCTGGGTTTGCCGCGTATGGGGACGAAACCCCGCCCCGACAATACTGGCATCGGCACCCGTCATTGCCCGCACAACCGAACTTTTCCCCGATTGGGGTTTGCCAATCAGCAAGACCTCCGTTGCCGGTAACTCCTGCCGTGCCCTAGCCAAGACCTCCGCCAACGCCGTTGTATCCACCTGAAACCAGCGGCTGAGGAACTGCCCATAGGAGCCGAAAAACCTAGGCTTGGGTATCTCCACGGTAGTCGTCGCCGTAGCTGGGGGATTCGCGGTAGATTGCATCCAGTTGGGCACGGGCATCCTCCACACTGAGGGAACGCATCACCAACAGGGGTTCATCAATGACGTGACCCTCGCTGTCTAGCAGTTCCGGATGGGTCACCCGTTGCGGCGAAAATTGCCGTTGCGATTCGATACCAAGGGTCAACAAACTGCGAATGAGATTGGCCATCGCCAATAGTGCCAAGACCGTAAAAGCAACAATATAGATCAACTGCAACATGAAGAGAGCACCTCCGAGCCAAGCGCCGAGAATGGTTTAAGCGTCACAAGATTTAGATAGGCGATAGTGGTGGGCAACCTGCCAGCACTCCATCAACAGCGTATGCCACTGCATCAACACCTGTGTATCAACGCCCACTTGGCCATCCGTTGCCCGAAACAGGCTTTGGGTGGCAACGACATCGTTGAGGGCAGTCTCCACCCGTTCAAGGAGGGCTCGCTGTTCCACCACGCTCAAGAAGGGAATCACTTCTGTCTGCAAGAGCGATCGCGATCGCGTGAACCAGTACTGAAAATCTTCGAGTAGCGGTTCCAGCAAGACCTTAAGCAGTTGAGGTTCAGGTAAATTTGAGTGCAGCATAGGGGTTAATGAGGGCGACCTACTTCTATCTTAAATCTTAAACTCGTTTACATATCGTTACATTTTTAATCTTTGACTGCATCTTTCCTCGGCCAAGGCAAACGCATACTGGAAAAGTAAGCCAATCGTTGGTGGGAATGCCACCATGCCTCTGCCCGCCTGCTCGACCATCAACTCCTTGACATCATTGCTCTAACCATCTGTACCATCCTCTGTGGTGCAGAGACTTTGGGGGCAAGCCGTGGCTCAACTGCGAGAAGGAGAAGTCATTGCCATCGATAGCAAGACCCTGCGGCACTCTTACGAGCAAGGCGGAAAACGAGGAGCAATTCACAGGGTCAGTGCTTCGGCCAGTCAGCACGTCGGTGTTCTGGACACGCACCAACTATCGAGCGACGCTACTCTCTGCTGAGTCTTGACGGTGGGGTAGAGCGGTTTGCGCAGGTGGTGCGTTGGGGGATTGAAAACCAAGGGCATTGGGTGCTGAATGTGGCTTTTGGGGAGGATGACTGCCTTGCTCGCCTCCTTGCTACTGCCTGAGTATGCGTTTGCCCTGCTTGAATCATATTAAAACTAGACACCCGTTCAAAAAAAAGATGTTTACTAGGAATGAACATTTGCTCAGGCAGACAACCATGGATGAATTTATGGCAGCGGCGATCGCCGAAGCAGAGCAAGGACTCAGAGAAGGTGGCATTCCCATTGGCTCAGTCTTGGTGCGCAATGGTCAAATCATTGGTCGTGGTCACAACCAGCGGGTGCAGCGGGGCAGTCCGATTCTGCATGCGGAGATTGACTGTCTGGCTAATGCGGGTCGCATCGGTTGCTATGATGATACGGTGCTGTACTCAACCCTGATGCCCTGTTATCTCTGTGCCGGTGCGGTGGTACAGTTTGGCATCAAAAAAGTGATTGCTGGTGAATCCCAGACCTTTGCCGGCGCGCGGGAGTTTATGGAAGCCCACGGGGTTGAAGTCATTGACTTGAATTTGCAGCGATGCCAGCAGTTGATGCAGGACTTTATTGCGCAGCATCCCCAGCTCTGGTTTGAGGACATCGGTGAACTTGCCCCTGAAGGAGAGTAGCAAAATTTAGGACACGGGAATACGCGGCAAGCGGTTCTTGAAGCCGCAGAGAATTTCCCAAGTAATTGTGCCTAGGGCGTCCGCCCAAGTCTCCACGGTTAGGCAGTCCTCGCCATCTTCGCCTAGGAGCGTGACGACATCCCCCTCTTGCAAGCCATCAATGTCACTCACATCAATCATCAGTTGATCCATCGTAATTGCCCCCACTTGGCGCACCCGTTTTCCCTGGACTAGGACTTCGAGCTTGTTGGAAAGAAGGCGCGGCACCCCATCGGCGTAACCAATGCCAACAACGGCAATTTTCATCGGTTTCGGGGCAATGAATTGGTGGCCATAGCTAATGCCCGTATGGGCGGGAATCTCCTTCAAAAGGGTAATGCGCGATCGCACCTGCATGACTGGTCGCAGCGGCACCACATCTCGTAAATGGGGGGCAGGATACACGCCGTAGAGACTCAAACCAATCCGCACCATGTCATAGTGGCTACTGCGATTGGCCAAGGTGGCTGCTGAATTGGCCATGTGACGGCGCACAGCGCCTAAACCTAGGGCTGAAATTTGTTCCCACACCTGCTCAAAATAGGCCTGCTGCTGCCGCATCAAAGTGGAGTCAGGGTCATCGGCACTGGCAAAGTGGGAGTAAATGCCTTGGATGCGCAGGTGGGGTAACCGCTGCACAAATTGCACAAAACCCACCGCATCCTGCCACGGACAGCCCAAGCGAGACATGCCCGTATCAATCATCAAATGCACATCAAGGGGTTCCCGCAGATGATCGGCGTAGTCGGAGAAAATGAGTGCCTGCTTAGGGGTTGAGAGGGTAGGCTGGAGTTGCCACTCGGCCATCATCTGTACCTGCACGGGCAAGTTGACCGATCCCAAGACCAAAATTGGTGCTGTCATCCCCGCCTGCCGTAGAGCAATCCCTTCGGGAATGGTGGCTACCCCCAACCAAGTGGCTCCATGGGCTAAAACCGTCTGTGCTACCGTGACCGCGCCATGACCATAGGCATCTGCTTTCACCACGGCTAAGAGTTCCGTTGTCGGTGCCAGCCACTGGCGGAGATGTTGGGTGTTGGCTGCCAAGGCGGCCAAATCAATTTCGATCCACGCGCGCTCACACTCATGGGAACTGGTGAGCTGTTCCTGACTGAGCATTGTTTTTCCTATCCTCACACCATAATTCCCTAGTAGGGGGTGACCAACCCTACAGCCACTGACGGTCTGTGATTCAATGTATAGCACTCTATGTTCAGTCTTAGCGTCAATCATTCGGTTCTTAGCAAAACCTGCTAGAGTGGCACTACAGCTCTTTTCTAAGACCTAGGGCCTATCAAGGGGATGCCTTGTGGCTCTCACGGTTTTTGAGCGTGTTCCATCTCCGTAAAAAGGGCGGTAGATTGGCTGTGGTTGCCCTCTGTCTGAACGGGGCAATGTCATTTTTGTTGGTGTGAGGTCGAGGTTCGAGTGGACAACTGGCACAAGACATCCCTAGGGCTAAATCCTCTGGGAGCGATTGGCGTGTTTGACAGTGGGGTGGGGGGCTTAACGGTTTTACAGGCACTCCAAAGCCTTTTACCCCAAGAATCGTTTCTCTACTTTGGTGATACGGCACGGTTGCCCTATGGAACTCGCCGCCGCAGTGAAATTCTCCAATATGTGCGGGAGATTCTAACGTGGATGCATTCCCAAGGCGTCAAGATGGCGGTGATGGCCTGCAACACCAGTTCAGCCCTTGCCCTGGCACAGGTGCGTAGTGAGTTTCCCTTTCCGATCCTTGGCTTGATTGTCCCCGCTGCCAAGATGGCGGTCACTCTAGGAGAGCGCATTGGTGTCATTGCTACCCCCGCAACGGTTAAAAGCGGTGCCTATGCACGGGCACTTCAGGAACTCTCACCCACAGTGGCGATCGCCCAAGTGGCTTGCCCTGAGTTTGTCCCCCTTGTGGAAAGTAACTGCTTAGAGGGCGATCGTGTCCATCGCATTGTTCGTCAGACCCTAAAACCTCTAGTTGACTTTGACCCCGATACCCTCATTTATGGTTGCACCCATTACCCCCACCTGCGCCATGTGATTGAACAGTATTTGCCCGCAACGGTTCATCACCTTGATCCTGCCCATGCCGTTGCCCGTGCAACAGTGCGCAAACTAGAGGCCATGAATTTAGCGACTCCCTGCCCCCAAGGCCAAGTGCAATTTTATGTCAGCGGCATACCCGAACAATTTGCCCAATTAGCGAGCCAGTGGCTGGGATACTATCCAACAGTGGAGCATCTCCCCTTGAGCCTCTTGACCCAGTTCTATCCGCCATTAGAGATAACCGCCCCCCATCCAGAAGTGCCGATTGTTGTTGCCAGCTAGGTGCTCTTGGGAATTTTGGCACAATGGAACTATGCCAGAAGTATGCTATCTGGCTGTGTTGTCTATTCACCACCCTTGGAGGATTCCCGTGAGTAGTACCAGTAATTTTCAAGAGGCGATTCGTGAGGCGCGCAGTAGTGCGATTGTCGGCGGCAATGTGATTCGCAATGCCTTGCCCTTTGTCGGGGGGGGACTCATCCTCACTGCCATCGGTAGCTGGGGTGGTCTTGGGATAATCAGCGCTGCGCCTCAGCTGTTCATGCCCACGTTTATCGTGGCGATTATTGCGGAGCTGGTGCTCTTTTTCGTGGCTCAGGGAGCGGCTAACAAAGGGAATAATGGGCTGGCACTGCCCCTGTTGGCCACCTACAGTTTGCTGTCGGGCTACACGCTCTCCGGGTTGATTGCCCTCGCCCTCAGTAAGGTGGGCATTATGGGAATTATCATTGCCGCTGCTGGTTGTGGCATCACATTTATGGCCGCCAGTCCGATTGGCTCTAATCTCTCGGAGCGCGACGGCTTTGCCCTTGCCAAGACGGTACAACTAGGGATTATTGCCCTGCTGGTGGTGCTGGTTCTCCAGTTAGTCTTCAGCTTCTTTGGTGTCTTTACACCCACGTTTCTGGAAATTGCGATTTCTGGCATCGGTGTCGTGCTCTTTGTGGGGGCTGCGGTGGTGGACTTCTTTGTCCTGCCGCGGACATACCGCGATGATCAGTATCTCGCTGCTGCCCTTTCGATGTACCTCACCTACATCAACCTATTCATCTTTATCCTGCGGTTGCTCATTGCTCTCAATCGCAGTCGCTAAAACAGCAGGTGACATTGGGCATGATCCCGTAAGAGGTGGTCGCAGAGAACTAGAGCCACCATTGCTTCGACCATCGGCACTGCCCGTGGTAGCACACAGGGATCATGCCGCCCTTTGGCTGCAAGGATGGTTTCCTCGCCAGCTTGATTAACGGTTTTTTGCGGTTGACCAAGGGTTGCGGTCGGCTTAAAGGCGACCCGCAGGATAATGTTTTCACCATTGGAAATCCCCCCCTGAACACCGCCAGAGCGGTTGGTACGGGTACGAATTCGCCCCTGTGCATCGGTATAAAACTCATCGTTGTGCTCTTTGCCAGTGAGCAGGGTACCGGCAAACCCAGAGCCAATTTCAAAGCCCTTACTGGCGGGCAGCGACATCACGCCCTTGGCGAGATCGGCTTCCAGTTTGTCAAAAACGGGTGACCCCAAGCCCACAGGCACATTGCGAACCACGCACTCAATGACGCCACCAATGGAGTTGGCCTGCCGCCGAATCTCATCCACAAGGGCAATCATCTTTTCGGCAGTGGTGGCGTCAGGACAGCGCATGATGTTGGCTTCCACCGCAGCCGCTTCTACGGTGTCGGGATCAACTACGGCTTCAATGTCCTTGACCCGCTTGACGTAGGCAATGATTTCAGTACCCGCTACCTGAGTCAGAATTTTGCGGGCGATCGCCCCCGCTGCAACCCGCCCAATCGTTTCCCGTGCCGAGGAACGCCCACCCCCTTGCCAGTTACGAATTCCATATTTGCCCTCATACGTGGCATCCGCATGGGAGGGACGATAGACCTGTGCCATTTCGGCATAATCTTCAGGACGGGTATCCTTGTTGCGCACCAGAATGGCAATGGGCGTACCGAGAGTTTTGCCCTCAAAGACCCCGGAGAGAATTTCACAGCGATCGCTCTCTTGGCGAGGTGTGGTTAAACGACTTTGGCCGGGGCGGCGGCGATCCAGTTCCTTTTGAATATCGGCTTCCGATAGCTCCAGACGGGGAGGGCATCCATCCACAACCACCCCCACACCGCCCCCGTGGGACTCCCCAAAGGTGGTGACACGAAACAGATGCCCAAACGTATTGCCCATAACGATTCCTGAAACCTACGATCCGCTCACCCGAAAGGCCATGCCACAGCCACAGGTTTGACTGGCATTGGGGTTGTGGAAGCGAAAGGCACCCCCCATCAAATCCTCGATGTAATCCACCCGCAAGCCCCGCAAAAGATCAGCTGCTTCAGCGGCGATCGCGATCGTCCAGCCTTGGGACTGAGTGAGCACATCCGTCGGCTCAGGTTCAGCCACAAGGGCAAGATCATAGCGCCAGTCACTGCAATCACTGGGTTGCACCTGAATCCGCAGAATGGTTGCTTGGCCTCGACTGACGCCGTGGGCTTGGAGACGTTCCAACTCTTGAATGGCTGCGGGGGTCAATTCCACCATTTTGCACAAAACTAACGGGAACCATTAGTATATCGTGGTTTGAGGAGCTTAGTTAGAGCCGCCTTGGCGTTGGCATAGTCAAATTGAAAGCCCGTAGCCAGCGTCCGCTCCGGCAACACTCGCTGACCCTTGAGAACGACATCGGCGCCCTCCCCAAGCAGGAGTTGGAGGACGGGAGCCGGCACAGGCAACCACGAGGGGCGTTGCATCACCTCTCCTAATACACGGCAAAAGTCCGCCATCGTCAGTGGCTCCGGGGCGGTGGCATTGTAAACCCCCTGCATTCCCGCTTGATCCACTGCGGCCAGAATCAGGCGCACTAAGTCCTGCTGATGGATCCACGAAAACCACTGCTGACCCGATCCAAGGGGACCCCCTAGATATAACTGAAAGGGCAGTAGGAGCTTGGCCAGTGCCCCCTGCTCGCCGAGGACAATGCCAAAACGGAGAATCACTAACCGCACCCCCAAGTCTGTCACCCCTTGGGCAGCCGCTTCCCAGTCCACACAGACCTTGGCGAGAAAATCATTTCCCGCTGCATGGGTTTCGACAAATGTTTCTGTATCACTGGTGCCGTAGTAACCAATGGCAGAGGTGGAGACTAACACCTGCGGTCGCTGTTGACATTGGGCGATCGCCTGCACCAACTGCTGTGTCCCCACCACGCGACTATCGTAAATCTCTTGCTTGCGCTGAGCCGTCCAACGGCCATTGGCTAGGGGTTCACCCGCTAGGTTAATCACGGCATCCGCCCCCTCAAGGGCAGCAAACCAGTCCCCAGCGGCTTTGGGGGTGTAGCCCACCCATTCAACCTGGGGAATGCCAGCGAATTGTTTGGCCGCTTTCGCAGGGGAGCGTACCAAGGCAACCACGTGATCACCGCGATCGCTGAGGGCTTTGACCACGTGTTGGCCAACAAATCCTGTGGCACCGCTAACAACGACTCTCATAGGTGGGGATCAATGGGATACACTGGACGTTGCAGCCTCAAGGGATTCGACAAGGGGTTGCCACTCTGTACCGTAGCGCTCCCGTAGGGCTTGCCAAGCAGCCACCTGACCCTCTGCATATTCACCGGGTTTGCCCCACTGCAAAAAAGCACTGAGGACAGATTTTTCGTTGTCATCAAGAAAGCGAATGGCATAGGTGGGGAAGTTGCCCCGCTTGGCTTGCCCCTCCTCGAAGCGAATTTTGGCCACCTGATCCATATTCAGGTGAAACTCAAAGTCCTCCGTGTGCATGTTGGCATAGCGCCCCTTGGGCAGTTCAGCATAGAAGACCTTGGCGAGGGGCGATCGCACCTCCAAAACTGCAACATCGTTGGTGACGACAAGGCGCAGTAGCCCCAATTGCTCACAATCTTTGAGAAATTGCTGAAAGGAGGGAGAGGTATCGGACATGGTTGGTGCATCAGCTATGAACGCTTCTTCCACTGTGACGCACAGGGGATGCCGATGCAAGCCTGCCAAGATGGCTCTCTATTTCGCCTTAGCCAAGTGCAGGACAACTCCCAAACCCGCGCCCATATCCTCTGGCGTGACTTTACCATCGTGGTTGGCGTCAAGGGCATCAAAGACCGCATCGGTTCCCAGCCACTCTTCGCGGGTGATAATGCCATCGCCATCGAGGTCATAGACATGGAAGAGTTCTTCCGCTGCATGGGTGAGGGTTTCTGCCCCTTCAAGGCGCGCCAGTCGCTGCGTCAAGAGATCCTCAAGGGTCTCCAGTGCCTTGGTGAAGCCCTTAATGCCCTCATCCAGTTTTTCACTGGCCATCTCATCAGCCGCGTGCATCTTGCGGAAGGTGGCCTCATCCATCGGGATTTTTTCAATGTCAAGGGTGGCAGCGATCGCCGGATCCAGTTTGCGTTTTAGTTCGCCCGTCGTATTTTGTAGCTCTTGCAGCAGTGCCGGCGAAATGGTGAGCAGATCGCAGCCTGCGAGTTCAATGATTTCGCCAATATTGCGGAAGCTGGCGCCCATCACTTCGGTGGGATAGCCAAATTTCTTGTAGTAGTTATAGATTTTGGTGACGGAAATCACCCCCGGATCCTCAGACCCCGGATACTCGGCACGACCGGTTTTTTTCTTGTACCAGTCAAGGATACGACCCACAAAGGGAGAAATCAGGGTCACACCCGCCTCAGCGCAGGCGATCGCCTGATGCAGGCCAAACAGCAGCGTGAGATTACAGTGAATGCCCTCTTTTTCAAGAATTTCAGCAGCGCGAATCCCCTCCCATGTCGAGGCAATTTTAATGAGCACGCGATCGCGCCCCACGCCAGCGGCTTCGTACTGGGCAATCAAATCCCGCGCCTTTTGGACTGTGGCTGCCGTATCGTAGGACAGCCGTGCATCCACTTCCGTTGAGACCCGACCGGGAATAATCTGCAAAATTTTCAGGCCAAAGGCCACCGCCAAGCGATCCACAGCGAGGGAGACAATCTCACGCGAAGTCGCACCAGACCCCAAATCAGCTTTGGCCTTGAGCAGGGTTTCATCCACAATGGGCTGGTACTCTTTCATTTGGGCGGCAGCCGTAATCAACGAGGGATTGGTGGTGGCATCACGGGGGGTAAATTTTTTGATGGCGAGGATGTCTCCCGTATCGGCGACCACGACTGTCATTTGTCGCAACTGTTCCAGCAAGTTCATGAGACAGGTCTCCCAAACGTGTCCCTTTCATTATCGTTCGCCCGGGGAAAGCAGCGTAACAAAGCGCAATATCAAAGCCCAGTCTCTAGGTGCGATCCGTCACTGACCACCCCTGAGCCTCGACCCGCGATCGCCAGTGCTGCCATTGTTGCTGTAGCTCCCGACCCGTTGCCGGCGTATTCAGGTGATTGCGCCAAAGGATCAGCGCGTCTTCGGGGGGGTTCTCGTAGTAGTGGGAACGCCGTCCCACCAGTTCAAAGCCAAAGTGCTGATAGAGCCGTTGCGCGGCTTCGTTGCTGGCCCGTACTTCCAACGTTGCCCACTGGCGATCGCCCCTCTGATGCCCCAGTTGCAAGAGCCGACACAGGAGCACCCCCGCCAAGCCCTGCCGCCGGTACTGCGGATGCACCATCAACAGCACAAGGTGCAATTCATCAGCAATCCCCCAGCTGACACCACAACCGCAAATCTGATCCGGTGTGGCCACCACCAAGAGGGTGTGGTGCGGATTCTCCAACTCACGGGCATAGCTTTGGTGTGACCAAAAGCCCCCCAGACACACCTGATCCAGTTGAACGATGCTATCTAGATCCTTAATCGTTAGGCGTCGTAATTCTAATTGCCCCATGGCCGTTGCCTGCAAGGGAGAGTGCTATCATGCAGAGGAAATGGTACCGTGTAGCAGTGCTATGGCAGAAGAGACGCCCACCCAAGCCCCCAAAAAAGAAAAACCCCCGGCCATTGAGGATAAACCCTTTGCTGAGTTTATCAACGAGGCTTTTTTACCTGCTCTCCAGAACGCCCTCAGCGCCAAAGTGGGGGATGTGAGTCTGCGCCTAGAGGAGAATACCGTGATTGGTGAGTGGGGCAAGGGAATGTATCAGTTTCGCCTCTACTTCCTAGAGGGGGATATCCAAGGGCCGAAGGCCTTTGTCTGTAGTAGCGGCGGTATTGTGCCGAGTACCATTGAGCCATTTTTGGGGGATGAGCGCAAAGTGACGCTGGATCTGCTGGTCTTTGGCGTGATGCAGCGCCTGAATGGCCAAAAGTGGTTGGGAGGCAATTAGAAAGCGTATGGGCACCGCCATTCAAGTGGGCGATCGCGCCCCTGATTTTGAACTGACCGCCGCCGATGGCCGCAGGGTCAAGCTCTCTGATTTTCAGGGGAAAAAGAACGTGGTTCTCTACTTTTACCCCGCTTCAGAAACCCCCGGCTGCACCATTCAAGCCTGTGCCTTTCGTGATGCCTACAGCATCTTCCAAGAACTTGGTGCCGAAGTCATTGGCATTAGTGGTGACCCCGTGGAGCGACAGCAGGGCTTCCAAAAAAATCACCAACTCCCCTTTCTCATCCTCAGTGATCCCGGCAATAAAGTGCGCCAGCAGTACGGGGCAGCTACCCTGTTTGGCCTCTTCCCCGGACGGGTCACCTATGTCATTGATAAAGCGGGGGTGGTACGCTACGTCTTTGACTCCATGCTCAATTTCAAAGCCCACGTGGACGAAGCGCTCAAAATTCTGCGGCAGTTGGCCAATGCTGCTGCCTCATAGGGAGGGGGCGATCGCGATCACAGCTCAGTCGTAAGCTAGTTCACTGTTCAAGACTGCCCCATCGGACTATGGTGGAGCCAGCATTTTTAGGAGTTTGGCCATGCGTCGCCTTGTTGCCCTTGTGCCCACCGTCACTCTTTGTCTGTGCTCCGTTGGCATCGCCCATTTGAGTCTGGCTCAAGGGGGAGCAGCAGTGCTTGCCCAAAGCACGAGTTTTGCCGCCCGCCTGCGCGCTAACCTGCCCGAGCGCGGCGTTCCCGGCAGTCGTTTTGGGGGTGCCACTCGCGGCGCTTGTGTCACAGGTAATCAGCGGTTAACGGCTCTTGTGCCCTCGACTAACGTGGGTCAAACGACCTTGGCGGCGCCGACTCTCTTTGTTTTTGTTCCTCCCAGCAAGGCTCGCCAAGGGGAACTGGTCATCACAGATGCTCAGGATCAGCCATTGGCAACAATGGTGGTGGATTTGCCCGCTGAACTGGGAGTTATGGCGCTGAAGCCCAAGGTGCAGCTTCAACCCGGTCAAGACTACCGCTGGACATTCACGTTGCTGTGCGGTGCCGATGCCGATGATCCGTCCGCCTTTATCTCTGTCAGTGGGGTTGTTTCGCGGGTGCAGCCAAGCACAGATTTGGCCAAAAAACTTCAGGGCAAGAGTGTTGGCGATCGCCTTGGCGCTGCGGTTGATGCCGGTCTTTGGTATGAAACCTTGGCGATTTTGGCGGAGCTACAGCGGGATCAAACCACACGGGAGATGGCTCGTCGTGAATGGGTAGCGGTGCTCTCGGCTGTTGGTCTCGATGGTCTTGCCCAAGCGCCCCTAGTACAATAAAACTGAATGAGTTAGCGCGGTGGTTGCGGGAGTGAACTGCTCCTGAGGAAAGTCCGGGCTTCCGAAAGACCAAGCTTGCTGGGTAACGCCCAGTGCGGGTGACCGCGAGGAAAGTGCCACAGAAATAAACCGCCGATGGAGGGCAACCTCACAGGCAAGGGTGCAACGGTGCGGTAAGAGCGCACCAGCAACATCGAGAGGTGTTGGCTCGGTAAACCCCGGCTGGAAGCAAGGCGTGCTAGCGCTAAGGAACCAAGGTTGGTCTTTTCCCCAGTTCTTTGCTAGCCAGAGCCGCTAGAGGCACTTGGTAACAAGTGTCCCAGAGAGATAACCACCCTTTGAACAGAACCCGGCTTACGTCTAACTCATTCATTTTTTTTATGATTTTTAGAAGTGACGTGTGAGTAACGTGCCCTTGACCCTTTGCCGCCTGTGTACTGAAGCTCGTCTATGGTGAGGCTGGGTTACCTTGGCCCAGTGGGCACCTACAGCGAAGAAGCCGCCCAAAGCTACGCCCAATGGCAGCAACAACAGGGAGCCTGCCTTCGCTTGATTCCTATGGTCACGATCGCCAGCTGTCTGGAGGCCTTGGCGGCGGGAGAGTTAGATTTAGCCCTAGTGCCCAGTGAAAACTCCGTTGAGGGCAGTGTTAACATCACCTTGGATTCTCTGTGGCGACTAGATACCCTCCACATTCAGCACGCCTTTATTCGCCCCATTGTCCACGCTTTTATTGCTCAGACAAGGGATCTAGCCCAAATTCAAGCTGTCTATTCCCATCCCCAAGCCCTTGGGCAGTGCCAGCGTTGGCTACAACAATTTCTCCCCCATGCTCGCCAGTGTCCAGTGGCTTCAACCGCCGAGGGCTTGCAATATGCGGCTCAATCGGATCAAGCGGGGGCAATCGCCTCCATTCGGGCGGCGCAGTTGCATCAATTGCCCATTGTGGCCACGGAGATTCAGGATATTCCGGACAATTGCACCCGTTTTTGGGTGGTGAGTCGCCAACAGGGGGAAGGCTGGCCGCAAGCGGGAGATACCCACACCTCGATTGCCTTTAGTCTCAAGGCCAATGCCCCCGGTGCGCTGCTGAAAGTGCTGCAACTGTTTAGCGATCGCCAGATTAACCTCAGTCGCATTGAATCGCGTCCCAGCAAACGTGCCCTAGGAGACTATTTATTTTTTGTGGATCTAGAGGTGAATCATCGGCCTAAGGTAGTTGTAGATTGTCTGTTGGCGCTCAAGGAGACCACAGATGTGCTGAAAGTGTTTGGTAGTTATCGATTCCTCGACCTCGGAGAATAGGTTGGTCATGCGCATTGGTGTCCCCAAGGAAATCAAGGATCAAGAATTTCGCGTCGGTCTCACCCCAGCGGGAGTCCAGAGTCTGCGGGAGCGGGGTCATGAGGTCATCATTGAAAGTGGCGCCGGGGTTGGTTCGGGCTTCCTCGATGAGGCCTATGTGGCAGCAGGGGCGCAAATTGTGGCTACGGCCCAAGCGGCGTGGGATGCTGAACTGGTCATCAAAGTCAAGGAACCTTTGCCCTCAGAATATCGTTACCTGCGTTCTGGCCAAATCCTCTTTACCTACCTCCATCTCGCCGCTAGTCGAGAGCTGACGGTGGCGCTTCTGCAATCGGGCACGACCGCGATCGCCTACGAAAGTGTCGAAGAAACCCACCATCATCAACGCAGTTTCCCGCTGCTGACCCCCATGAGCATGATTGCTGGTCGCTTGGCAGTGCAGTTTGGTGCCCGCTTTCTAGAGCATACTCAAGGGGGGCGGGGGGTGCTCCTCAGTGGCCTGCCGGGGGTGCGGCCAGGGCGGGTTGTCATTCTGGGTGGCGGTGTTGTGGGGACAGAGGCAGCACGCATGGCTGTTGGCTTGGGGGCACAGGTGAGCATTCTTGACATTAATTTGGAGCGTCTAAAGTACCTTGAAACCCTCTTTGGTGCACGGGTGGAGTACCTCTACAGCAGTTCTCATCTCATTGCCGAGCTACTGCCCCAAGCCGATTTGGTGATTGGTGCTGTTCTTGTGCCGGGTCAACGTCCTCCTTGTCTTGTGCCCAAGTCGCTGGTGCAAAGGATGCGCCCCGGAGCCGTGATTATTGATGTGGCTGTGGATCAAGGGGGCTGTGTGGAAACCCTGCGACCCACTACCCATTCCAACCCCACCTACACGGTTTTTGGCGTCGTGCACTATGGCGTTCCCAATATGCCGGGAGCCGTGCCTTGGACAGCAACCCAAGCCCTAACGAACAGTACCTTGCCCTATATTCTCTGCCTCGCCGATCATGGCGATCGCGCTCTCGAACTTTCCCCTGCCCTTGCCAAAGGTCTAGTGGTCAAGCAGCACTATTTAGTCCATCCCGATGTCCGGGTTGTCTTTCCCGATCTTTAGGCGGAGGATCAAGCACCTCTGGACAAAAATATCCTCCCATCTCAGCAATTTTGCCAAAGCCAGATGCAGTGAGGTTTTGAGGAATTTCTAACAGATTTGGAGGTGCTTGAATTTTCCTGAAAGTCGCCTCTGGAGGGCATTTGGCATCTCCACCAATCAGAGATCCAAAAATTTTACCGCAACAAATAAATCAAACTCAGTAGGTGCTTGAAAATGATCTGTGCTATAGTAGTCAGGGACAGCTTCCTAGGGGGGCGGTATGCTGAGACCTGTTCTCAGTAGATTGAATGGAAACGAGTTATGCTGCCTGGCTTCGCTAATACCATACCATGCTGAGACCTGTTCTCAGTAGATTGAATGGAAACTTCGAATTGTAATAATCCTCAAAACGTCCCTCCCATGCTGAGACCTGTTCTCAGTAGATTGAATGGAAACGTTATCGCTTACTTACCTTTGGCCCCAAATTGGAGGATGCTGAGACCTGTTCTCAGTAGATTGAATGGAAACGGGCCCCAGGGGACTTTGGGTGAGAGAGACTGATAGGGATGCTGAGACCTGTTCTCAGTAGATTGAATGGAAACCGTCAAACGGGATTCAAGAAATCTCGACAACTCCGCTATGCTGAGACCTGTTCTCAGTAGATTGAATGGAAACCTGGGGGGTGGGAGAGTTTTAGGAATTAAAATTTATGCTGAGACCTGTTCTCAGTAGATTGAATGGAAACGGCTCGGCCGCAGATTGGCTCACATTTACAAGAAATGCTGAGACCTGTTCTCAGTAGATTGAATGGAAACTTGTCAAATTCGCGAAATCTAAGATTTCGTCGCTTATGCTGAGACCTGTTCTCAGTAGATTGAATGGAAACACGCTAACAAAAGTATTTGGGTTAATTTCAGCAAGATGCTGAGACCTGTTCTCAGTAGATTGAATGGAAACACGAAAATTCAAACTAGCGCCAACTATCAGCCGGTATGCTGAGACCTGTTCTCAGTAGATTGAATGGAAACTTTCGGTAGAGGCGGTCACGCGTAGATGGTACAGATGCTGAGACCTGTTCTCAGTAGATTGAATGGAAACTTAACTAAAAGGGGAGGTCTTCGTCGATAGATAGAATGCTGAGACCTGTTCTCAGTAGATTGAATGGAAACTGGCCGGTTTCGAACTTGCGTCCACCCGCCAGATGCTGAGACCTGTTCTCAGTAGATTGAATGGAAACATTCAAAATCTTGGGGTTTGGTTACTGGGAAACCATGCTGAGACCTGTTCTCAGTAGATTGAATGGAAACTTTACGAGTGTAGCGCTGCTTAAGTAAAAGTAAACATGCTGAGACCTGTTCTCAGTAGATTGAATGGAAACAACAGACCTCCATCAGTCTCTCTCAGCCGAAGCCCATGCTGAGACCTGTTCTCAGTAGATTGAATGGAAACCGAAATTGCGATTCCCTTTTGGCTCAAAAACAGCAAATGCTGAGACCTGTTCTCAGTAGATTGAATGGAAACGTAAAATTATATTTGTGCCTAAGTTTTTAGAGGTAAATGCTGAGACCTGTTCTCAGTAGATTGAATGGAAACAAGCGGTTTGGGAGCAGGTTTCACTAGGAATAGAATATGCTGAGACCTGTTCTCAGTAGATTGAATGGAAACTTCTTTGTCAACCAAAGAAAAACCCGGATTCCGGTTATGCTGAGACCTGTTCTCAGTAGATTGAATGGAAACAGATAGCGGCATCGCAAAGGGTAGCTAGCTTCGAATGCTGAGACCTGTTCTCAGTAGATTGAATGGAAACGAAGCCTACTGAGGTTGACCTAGCTCTACCTAGGATATGCTGAGACCTGTTCTCAGTAGATTGAATGGAAACTTTCCTTGCCAAAGGTGCGCTCAATTTGCGTCAGGGATGCTGAGACCTGTTCTCAGTAGATTGAATGGAAACTAAGTAGATTGAGTGAAAACATGGAAATATTGAAACCTATGAGTCTTTTTTTGGTGCGTTTAATCACACGGGAAGGGACGCTGTTTCTTTTATTGACACAGGGGCAACAGCAACGTCACAAAGTAAAACACAAGGGGTGCCGTAAAAACATAGCTATCGGCGCGATCCAAAATGCCGCCATGCCCCGGAATCAACTGGCCAGAATCTTTGACCCCAGCATCCCGTTTCATCATTGACTCCGTTAAGTCCCCCAATAGACTGGCAATGCCAATCATGAGGCCAAACATTGCACCCAAAAGCCAAGGGAGTGGCCAGCCAAGGGAATGTGCTCCCCAAAGAGCGACACCTAAACTCCCTAGAACGCCAAACACTGCCCCTTCTACGGTTTTCTTGGGGCTGATGTGGGAAAGCCGCGTCCGGCCAAAGAGCTTACCAACAGCATAGGCACCAATATCTGCCGCCCAAATACAGACAAAGGCCAAGAGCGTCACCTGTAACCCCAAGGGCAAAGCGGTGAGTTGAAACTGCTCTGGCCAAAATCCCCCCAAAGGTAATGTTGCTTGCTGCTCTAGTCCCCGCAGGCGCACCCAATAGCTTGGCAAATAGCCGCCATAAAACAGCCCCATGATTGAGGTGGAAATATCGGCGATCGAGGCCAGCTTGGGTTGAAATAGCAAGTAGAAGCAAATGAAGGTACCCGCCACGGGAAAGACAGCATCCGCAAGGTCTGGACGCAGCAGTGAGGTGATGAGGAGCACTTGACTGACCACGAGGGTAGTTTTAGCGGCTGGTGCACTCCCTTTGGCACGCGCCAGTTCAAAGTATTCTAGTTGACCCAGATAAATCAGTGCTCCAATGCCCAGACAAAAATACCAACCACCTAGAAAGGTCATCAGCAGCGCGAGAGCGATCGCGACAAGTCCACTGGCAATGCGGATCCAGAGCATGGTGGTGAGGGGCGGTGATAAGGGGTTACATTGAGCCGCGCGTTGAGTGTTTGCGTAGCGCGTCCAAAGAAAGAACGATCGCCGCTACAATAAAAAGTTTAATCTAAATTCACCAACGTTAAGGGAACATTAACAGACTCGCATCCAAAACAGGATGCATGGCAATGTCCTTGGCAAGCTATAACGGATCAGGGAACATCATGGGGGCAAGGGCGTCATGAAAAGCGATTGGTCTGAGGTCGATTGTATCCATGACATCCAGTCTTCCCCTTGCTTGGACGTGTGTTGAGGAGACCAGTGCTCGGGTGACGCTGCCGCTGACAAAACTTACACCCCAAGAGTTGGTTGTCCGCTGTCAGGCTGGCAAAACCCCAGATCGCGCTGCCTTTACAGAGCTGTTGCGCCGCTATCAACCCCATGTGGAGCGAATTATCTATCACCTCGCGCCCGACTGGGACGATCGCGCTGACCTTGTTCAAGAAGTCTGGATTCGGGTGTATCGCAACATTCACAAATTGCAGGATGCCAGCAAGTTTCGCGGTTGGCTCAGCCGCATTGCCACCAATCTGTTTTACGATGAATTGCGCAAACGCAAACGCCATCAACCGCCCCTGTCACTGGATGCACCCCTGAAAACCCAAGAGGGGGAAATGAATTGGGAACTTGCTGCCAATAACGCCAGTCCTGATGACTTACTGCACACGGATGAGTTTTATGACCAATTGCGGCGGGCGATCGCCAACTTGCCAGAAACCTTTCGGACAACGATTGTCCTGCGGGAAATTGAAGGCCTCTCCTACGAAGAAATTGCCCAAATCACCGGGGTTTCCCTCGGAACCGTGAAATCACGAATCGCCCGTGCCCGACAGCGACTCCAACTAGAACTCCAACCTCACCTCGATCTTCCTTCAACCTAATGCGAATCACCCCTACCCTTTTCCTGCAAGGACAGACCCCTATGATGGACGAACTGGATCACTGCAAACGCGATACCTTTGAACTCCTGAGCGCCTATCTCGATGGTGAAGTGACGGCGGCGGAGCGGCAACAGGTGGAAGCATGGCTGGCCACTGACCCCGAAGGCCAACGCCTCTATCAACGGCTGCTCATCCTCAAGCAGCAAATGCAGGAGCTGCCCGTGCCGTTGACCCCCTGTTCAGCCGATCATTTAGCCGCGCAAGTCATTGCTAAGGCCAATCGCCCCCGTCGTATTTGGGTCTTAGGGAGTGCGGGGGCGACCCTAGCGGCATCCTTCGTGGCAATGCTGACGGGTCTAATTCCCAATCCCTTCCCCAGTCTGCCTGTGGCTATCACAAGTCCTGCCGGCATTGAGCCAGAGGTATCTCCTCTACCGATTGAGCCAACGGCAGTCGGTTTGATGCTCAGTCTTGATCGTCCGCCTGTGGCTATTCCTGTGAGTGAAACGGCTCCTGCGGCGCTGCCGGCGCCCCGTGCAAGTTCACAGCCAAGGACTGAAGCTACTGACTAGGAATCATCTCCGGCTTGAAGGGACGCTCCAAAAGACAGTTGAGGGCAGCTTGGGGAGTGAGATGGCCACCGAGAACAGCATTGACCATGGTAGTAATCGGAATATCTAACTGGTGCTGCTGGGCATAGGTGCAGAGCACCCAAGCGGTGTTCACCCCTTCAGCCGTCCCCTTTGTCAGTGCTAGGGCTTGGGAGAGGGACTTACCGTGGGCAAGATGCCACCCCACTTGATAGTTGCGACTGAGGGCGCTGGTACAGGTGGCGAGGAGATCCCCTAACCCTGAAAGGCCGTAGAAGGTTTCCACTTGTCCGCCCCAGTGGGTACCCACCCGCACCATTTCTACGAGTCCTCGAGTAATCAGGGCAGAGCGGGCATTGACGCCAAGACCTAGACCATCATTGACCCCACAGGCGATCGCAATCACATTTTTGAAGATGCCCCCCATTTCAACACCCCGCCGATCCTCATTGCTATAGAGGCGAAACGTGGTACTGCCCAAACAGTGCTGCACTTGCTTGGTGGCTGCTGGCTTTCCCCCCACCACTGCGGCTGCCGGTAGTCCCTGCTGAATTTCGCTGGCTAGGTTGGGTCCTGAAAGCACCACAAGATCGTGATGCGGGCAGTAATTTTGCCAAATATCCGCCGCTGTGGCAAAGGTTTCCGATTCTAGACCCTTCGTGGCACTGACAAGGATCATTCCTAAGGGGGGTTGAAGGGCAGCGACTTGGGCAGCCACTTCCCGTACCGCTTTGATGGGGAGAGCCGAAACCAGTAAATGAATGTCTTGGAAAAGAGCAGCCGAGAGTGCCCCCTGGGATCGCCCCCAAGAAGAGACCGTGCACCCCTGTTGCTGGAATAGGTAGGCTAGTGTCTGTCCCCAATGCCCTAAGCCCAAAATCAATACCCTTGGGGACATGGCACCCCTGTCCTAGGGCGTAACTGTCAAATTTTGGAATTGCTGCTGCTGCCGTTGGCGAAAGGCCTCCGCTTGAGCATTAAGATTTTCCATTTGATCGGTCACCACTTCGTTGGGATCGCGGCCATCCATGAGGCGCAGCCGATTCATCAGTCCCGGCACGGAAAAGTTGCCATTCTGGGGATTGAGAATACTTCCCAGATCGTTGGCAGTGCCGTTTTGCTGCCAGCCCTCCATGGGGTTATTGGCGCCTGCGGTTTGAGCGAGAGCGACGTTCCCTAGACTGAAACTGAGTACAGCAAGGGTAAAACCAGCCAAGTAGCGAGGTGCCATGGGTCACTCCTCAAAAATTTGCGCTATGTATGAGTTTAGACGAAACAATGCCTCAACAAGTGTCTAACCTAACCACCGGAATGAGCGTTTGAATGCAAGAAATTATACCAAGTCTTTACCTAGGGGTTGCAGAAGTAGCATTGACTGGCATCGGCAACGGTTTCAGGGACGGGTAGAGTCAGTTGGTGCAAACAGCGTTGACAGCGGTAGCGGCTGGCTTTGATGGCACTAGTGGGGGCGCCACACAGTTCACAGGGTAGCCCCGGTAGTTTCTCACGAGCCACAAACCCCGGCCAACCACACTGGGGACAGCCTTGAGTCATGGCTTGCACGAGTTGCGCAGCCGCTTCAGCAATGACCCGCATGCGCGTCGGGTTCATGTGGGCTCGCATATCCGTTTCGAGGTGAATCGTGGGGCGATAGGTTTGCAAGGTGGCGATCGCCTGCGCTAGTTGTTCCTCGGTTTGCAACCCCTTGAAGATAGGGGTGTTGGCCGGTGGCTCTGCACTTACCATGGCAATCAAAGCATGATCTGGAAAACCCACCCGTGCTGCAAAGGCTAGAGCCTCTTCCAGATTCCCCACCGTCGCATGGTTAAAGTTGGTTTCTAGGGAGATGACTTCGCCCCACAGCGTCAAATTGTGGCGGCGATCAAGGAGGAGAACAAGTTCGCGATCGCTCGGGAGCATCGGAAACTGGGGATGGGGACCAAAGCTCCCCTCACTGGCAAGGACTAACTCTGCCTCCGTTTGCGCGAGAACTGCTTCGGCCTTCGCCAGCGCTGCCTCCTCTTGGGTACCGCAGCGGGGAATTTCCCGACTAAAGGTGCCAAAGCGATCGCTATCAAAGTCGTTTGCGACCACGACTGTTACCCCTAGGGGGGCAAGCGCGGGGGCAATCACCTGTTCTTTGCCGTGCTTCGTAGCCAGAATCGCTGTTCGTCCTTGAAAGTAAGAATCCGTTGCCTTAAACATCGCCGCCGAGGTATGCCTCAATTACCTTGGGATCATTTTTAACCGTCAGAGGATCCCCTAAAGCAATGAGTTGACCAAAGTCCAATACGGCCAAGCGATCGCACAAACTCATCACAAGGGGCACATGGTGCTCAATGAGAATCACCGTCAGGTCGAATGTTTCCTTAAGGCGACGAATCAACTCACAAAGGTCTTGCTTTTCCTTGGGATTCATGCCGGCGGCCGGCTCATCCAGTAATAGCAGTCTGGGTTGCAGCGCCAAGGCACGCGCCAGTTCAAGGCGGCGTTGTTCGCCATAGGGCAAGTTTCCTGCTCGCTCGTGGCGCCGCTCGTAGAGATCCACCCAGTAGAGGAGTTCCTTGGCCCGATTCTCCAAGCGCTCCTGAGCATGGCGCACTGGTGGTGCGCCCCATAGGTTTGCCCAGAAGTTCGAGGGGGCATGGAGATGCTGTCCCATCCGCACATTCTCCCAAACACTCATTTCTGGAAAAAGGCGGATATTTTGAAATGTGCGAGCAATACCCAAAGCAGCAATCTGGTGAGGTTTGAGGCGGTGAAGGGACCGCTGCTGAAACTGAATGTTGCCGGCGGTAACAGGAATTAATCCCGTGAGCAAATTAAAGAGGGTGGTTTTACCGGCGCCATTGGGGCCAATAATGCCAAAAATCTCCCCCGTTGCCACGCTAAAGGACACGCGGTCAACCGCCTTGAGGCCGCCGAAGTAGCGGCACACCTGATGGAGGGTAAGGAGGGGCTGTGACATCTAAGGCTGAGGAGGGGGAAGTTTCTCAAAGGCTTGGTAGGCCATGCGCGAGACTTGGCGGATCAGTTCACTACCTCGGGGATCGTTGTAGGGGCGTTTCACCATCATGGCGGCCACATAGCGTTGGCCATTGGGCATATCCACCATGCCAGCATCCCCCACCACAATACCAATATCCCCGGTTTTGTGGGCAATCGTCGCTCCTTTGCCGAGGCCAGCCGGTAAGAGCGTATTAGTTACCGTTCGCCGCATAATGTCCAGCAGGCGATCGCGACTACGGGGGGAGACAATTTCCCCCTGACCAATTTTCAGCATCAGCGTTGCCAAGTCGCGGGGGCTAGTGGTGTTGGTGCCCTTCATATCCGGTAGCAGATTGTTGATCACCGTGTTTTCTAACCCCCATTCCTGAAACTGTTGGTTCAGCACGGCTGCACCCCCGAGGCGATCAATGATCATATTGGTGGCCGTGTTATCGCTAATCGTAATCATTAAATCTGCCACCTCAAGGGCGGGGTACTGGGAATTGGGCTTTTGATACTGTAACGTACCGGCCTCAGGCGCAATGAGATCGGGGCGCATCGTCAGGCGTTCGTGGAGTGTGACTCGTCCCTCATCCACCGCCTTGAAAAAAGCAACCAAGATCGGAAACTTAATCGTAGAAGCCGCCGGAAAGACCTCGTCCCCGCCCACATTCAAAGACGCTCCGGAGTCGAGGTTAAAAAAGTACAGCCCCGCCGTCAGATTGGGTTGACGGCTAACCAGTTGTTGAATTTGCTGTTGCAGGGTGGGGAGGGGACGTTCTGGGGGCAAGTTGGGGGTTGGTGTTTCAGGGGCGATCGCCTGACTGGCAGTCGTCTCTAAGGCAAGTTCCTGAGGCTGTAGCACCGACAGGAGAGTGCCTACTATCGTGGCAAGCGCCACCCCACTGACGCCAAAACGCAAACTAATTAAGAACAAATTGGGACGGGGCGGCGTCGTGTTAGGAATCGGTGGTGACGCCGGACGAGGCAGTGAGGAAAAACTAGAGGACGGAACCATTGACCGAAACCGAGCAACCATGCCATTTACTTTAGAGGGAAGGTGTCTGAAGCGGTAGTGGCTGCATGCTGAATCGCCCACTCCACCTGACGAACCATACCCCGCAACAGCGCTACTTCAGCAGCCGTGGGGTAGGCGCGCCCGAGGAGCGATCGCACCTTGGCCATACGACTCGCAGCAGTATGGGGATACAAAAAACCAATCTGGAGCAACACCTGCTCTAAATGGTCATAAAACCCCTGCAACTGCTCAAAGGGGACGGCAGCCCCTTGGGGAAAAGTTCCCCTGCTGTCGCTGGCACTCAACCACAACTCATAGCAGCATACGGCAACAGCTTGCGCCAGATTCAAAGATGGATAGGCATTGGCCGTAGGAATTTGCACCAAGCCATGGGCAAGCTCCAATTCAGCATTCGTCAGCCCCCGATCCTCACGACCAAAAACCAGTGCTGACTGCGGCACAGCCAACAGTTGAGGAGCCGCTTGACGCGGTGTCCAAAGCGGTAGCGCTAAATCCGCCACCTCCCGCCCCACTGTGGCAAAGACCCGCTGACAATTCGCCAGCGCCGTCTGGAGGGAATCCGTCACCCTAGCGTGCTGGAGTACATCCTCGCCATGAACAGCCCAGCGCTGCGCTAGCTCTCCCTTGGGATCACAGCGGGGACTGACAATCCACAACTGCTGTAACCCCATATTTTTCATCACACGGGCAATGCTACCGACATTGATTTCCCCTTGGGGTTCCACAAGAACAATGCGCAGCGAAGCGATGGTATCCACCCTGATTTGATCAGTCAAAATGAAGAGATAATTAAGATTTTCTAGATGATTTTAGAAGACTTTTACCAATCACCTCAACCCCTGAGTAATTCAGGACTTTCCCACACATTTCATAAATTTAACAAGTGTAACGTTTTGAGGTGTGCTTCTCAGGGAAATCATTAAAATTGGAATTAATTTTTTAGGTGTGACCCCTACTGGCAAACCATTTTCCCTTGATGAGGAGGTTCCGAAGAATGCTCCTAGGGGTTCATTGTGTTTGGTTGCTAGCAGGGGGCTTGGCCTCGTGATCTATGTTGTGGCGATGAGGAGTTGACTGATGTGGCGTTTTATGAGCTTGCATTGGCCAAAACTAAGTGCTGTCGGCATTCTGTACTGTGGTCTTGCGGCCGGTCTAGGATATCTTACGAATCTACAATTGGACATAATGCACAATCAAGCCAAAAATCAGGCTATCACTGTGCAATTGTCCCAGATGTTGAATGAGATCAATCCCTGAGTCAAGAGGCTTTGGCTTCAAGGGGCAGATCATCAGTGAGGCCGATTTCCCGTTTCAGGAGTTCTACCGACCGCGGATCAATGTAGCTTTCACAGCAAATGAGACGGGGGATGCGAATTAACTCATGGCGAGCCGCTGCAATGGCTGCTTTGACTCGTTCCCCACTGGCGCGATCGCTAATGATTGTGTGGGCACGGTGCACTAGGGCATTGAGCTTATAGCTATCGTTGGCTTGAGCGGTAACCAAGAGTAGCTCATCCCCTCGCAAACTGTGGATCATGACCTCTGCCACGCCGAGGGTACCAGAACTAAGACTCACCAAGCCCAAGCAGGAGCCTTTTGGCAATTGCCGCACCACTTCCAGTTCGCGCTGGTAGTTGTAGATGTCAATAAAGAAGACCCGCACATCCTTATCGCGGGTAATGGCTTCCGTCATGCTGGCAAAATAGCGCACCGTAACAACCGTTGCAGAGGTATCGCCATCGAGAACCGCTTCCAAGTCTTCGAGAAAGACGAGTTCTACGGGAATTGGCAGCAATTGTTGCAATTCCTGAACAATCAGTTCGCCAGCCCCTTGATCGTGGCGGGGCACTGTCACCAAAACCCGCACCCCGGCTTTTTGGCGGGCGTCGATCTCGGCAAGGAATAGCTCGCGAATTTGACTTAGGGAATAGCCCATCTCGAGGAGGGTATCAACGCTTTCTTGGACAATGCGATGTACAGGCACAACAGCAGGTCGCCGTTGCCGCGGTCGGGTTTCCTCTTGGCCAAGGGCACGCACATAGATGCCAGACCCCACTTGGGGGACAACTAAACCAGCGGCTTCAAGGCGTTCGTAAACTTTGCTAATCGTGTTGCGGTGCAGTCCGGTTTGCATGGCCAGCTGCCGCGTACTGGGCAAACGATAGCCTGGTGGAAATTGCCGTGCAGCGATCGCAAAACTAATTTGATTAAAGAGCTGAGTTGAAGCAGGAATTTCGCTGTCTGGTTGGATGTGGAATTGAACCATAGGTTTCCTTTCGCCCATCAGGTACTGTCCTAGAGGGATACGCCCTCCTTGGTGTGGCTATGCCAGATGCAAAACCTACCCCCAATCGCTGCATAAACCGTCACAGTTAGTGAGTAATTTTACCGCACTTGCTACCGATCGTTCTTTTGATGGCGATAGAGCACTCTTACAGGGTCACCACCAAGTTATCGCGGTGGACAATTGTATCGGCACCGGCATAGCCGAGGATGTTGGCTAGTTCACTGGACTGTTGCCCCTGCACACGGCGGATTTCCTCACTGTTGTAGTTGACTAGGCCGCGGGCAACTTCAGTTCCTGTAGGATCACAGAGCCTGACGGCATCTTGGGCTTGGAACTCCCCTTCGACGCGGGTAATGCCTGCTGCCAAGAGAGACTTGCCCCCAATGGTAATTGCTTTAACAGCACCGTCATCCAGCCACAACTCACCTTTGGGAATTAGGGCACGGGCGATCCAGCGTTTACGGGCATTGATGGCTTTGGGACGGGGTTCAAATTGGGTGCCTAACGGTTCTCCCTCTAGAATTTTCAGAATGTTGGTGGGCGATCGCCCATCGGTAATCACGGTGCGGACGCCAGCTTCGGTGGCAATCTCGGCAGCCCGAATTTTGGTGGTCATGCCCCCGGTGCCCCAAGCGGAGCCAGCAGCACCAATTTGAATGGTTTGTGTTAACTCGGCTAAGGAGACCACCCGCTCAATGGGAACGGCTGTTTTATCAATGCGCGGATCCGCTGAGTAGAGGCGATCGACATCCGTGAGCAAAAATAACCAATCGGCTTCCACAAGGCTCGCCACAAGGGCTGAGAGGGTATCATTGTCGCCAAACTTGAGTTCATCCACTGCCACCGTGTCGTTCTCATTGACAATGGGAATGACGCCCAGTTCAAACAGCGCTTGGAACGTGTTGTAGATATTGAGGTAGCTCTGGCGATCGACAAAATTTTGCCGCGTCACGAGGATTTGGGCAATGGGCTGGCGCAGCACAGAAAAGAGATCATCGTACATGCGCATTAGGTGTCCCTGACCCACCGCAGCCACTGCCTGTTTGTGGGCTAACTGTTGGGGACGCTCTCTCAAGCCTAGACGGACGGCACCTACACCCACAGCACCAGAGGAGACGAGAACCACGCGATCCCCCCGCCGTTGACAGTGACACAGCACCTCCACCAGTTGGGCAATGGTTGCTAAGGCAAGATGCCCTTCCTTACCCCCCGTCAGGCTTGATGTGCCAATTTTCACGACCAGTGTTTGTGCCATGGCAAGTGAGACGAACCTGCAGCAGCAGTATTAGGATGAGGGGCGACGTGCTCATTTTATCGCGGTGGGAGACAGTGAATGAACTCAGGGTTTTGGTCTGAGGTGCTAGAAACCTGTCAACAGATTCAACAGGTGGTCGCCCCCCGTTTGTTGGAGTGGGCGGGGCAATCCCCGAGCGATCGCAAGGCCGATGGCAGCCTTGTCACCCGTGCCGACCTTTGGGCGGATCGGAAAATCACCGAGATGCTTCAGGAACGCTTTCCCCACCACGGCTGCCTGAGTGAAGAGGGAAACCATACCTACGGTGGTGAACCGTGGTGTTGGATTATTGATCCCATTGATGGCACCACCAACTATGCTCATGGGTTGCCCATTTGGTGTATTGCCCTCAGTTTGCTATACCAAGGCACACCTGTATTTGGCTATGTCCACGTTCCCGGCTTGCAGCAAACCTTCCATGGCTTCTATCAAGCCCCTGACCATGCTAACGGTGCCTATTTAAATGAGAAACCCATTCGCGTTAAGGTCAGTGAGCCAACTTTGCAGACCTTTTTTAGTCTTTGTGCTCGTAGTACTGATGTGCTCAAGCGTTCCTTTCCTTGCAAAATTCGTATGTTGGGATCCGCCAGTTACAACTTGCTGACCGTTGCTGCGGGTTATACCCTCGGTGCTGTGGAGCGCACACCTCGCATTTGGGATGTTGCCCCCGCTTGGCCAATTGTCCATGCTGCTGGTGCCCACTGGCAATGGTTAGACCCGCCAGAACCGTGGCAGAGAATGTTTCCCATTCAGCCGGGGCATGAAGCCGGGAGTCGTATCTTTCATACACTGGTGAGTGCTAGTCCTCACTTGGGGCAATTTTTTGCGGCGTACATTATCTAAAATGCAGCTTGAGGGGATCAGCTCATCAAAAATCATGCACAGCAATCTTTATGAAAGCGACTTTTATGCTTGGATCCTAGAGCAGGCGAACTTGCTCAAGACAGGAGACTTTAGCCACCTTGATATTGCCCACTTAGTAGAGGAAATCGAAGCCTTGGGACGGCAGGAGCGGCAAGAACTGAAAAACCGCCTCGGTGTTTTGATTGGGCATTTGCTGAAGTGGGAGTATCAGCCAGAAAGACGCAGTAAAAGTTGGCGAGTCACGATTCAGATGCAACGACGTGAGATTAAGGATTTATTGGAAGAAAATCCTAGCCTTCAGTCTTATCTAACGAAGGCGATCGCCAAAGCCTACTTGGCAGGGCTAGACTTAGTATGCTTGGAAACGCCCTTGGACTATAAGGATCTCCCCCCAACTTGTCCCTATACTCCGGAGCAACTGCTGGGTTCAGAATTTCCTAGAGATTTGCATGTCATTGAATAGTTCACCATCAAAGACCATGACTCAGCAATAGGCCAGAAGTGTTGAAAGATAGTTTAAGAGGCTAGAAAAAAGGGAAGAAATGTCGTATTCTTCCCTCAAAAGAAGAAAAATTAATCAGCTTACTATGGCATCTTTTTCAGTTCTTGTCAAGTCTATTCTCAAGCAGCTCAGCCCTTGCGACTACCCCGTCCTCAACTCTCAATTGTTCTTCAAAATCTGGTTGACCTACATTCTCGACCAAGGATTAACCAGCATGAGAGCCTTATTTTATCGCTTGAATCATTCGGGGATTACAGTGGATATGTCCACGTTTTCCAAGGCGAACAAAACTCGAACAACCACCTTATTTGAGAGGATTTACACTCATCTCATGTCTCAAGCTCGCAAGAGACATCGTTGTTCAAGTCTGATGCTGTTTCCTATTGATTCAACCGTCATTACCCTGACGAGTAAGCTCTTTTGGTTCTACAAATACCATCAAGTGAAGTTAATTACAGGATTTGATTTAACAGAGAACATCCTGGGTAAGGCAGTAGTCTCTTTTGGGGAGAGACATGACCTAAGCTTTCAAGACGAGATTTTAGAAATGATCCCTGAGAATGCCGTTGCCATCATGGATAGAGGGTTTGCGAGTTGGAGATTTTTAGAGCGGCTGAGTGAGAGGAAGTGTTTATTTGTTGTGCGTATCAAGAATAACATGAGAATGAAGCTCAATCATGAGAGATACCGAGTGGTTCAATTTTTTGATGAGCATGGAACAGAGTTTCGTATTGCGACGAATCTAATGCATCTAAGTGATGAGGAAGTGAGTGAGCTGTATCGGCATCGGTGGGGGATTGAGAACTTATGGAAGTTTCTAAAGATGCATTTATCATTAGACAAGCTGATTACGAAGAGTTTGAATGGGGTGATAAATCAGATTTATATGGTTTTGATTGGGTACTTAATTTTAGAGCTAATGGAGATACCTGAATACTTTGGCAGGAAGCTATTAGACAAATTGCGATATTTGCAACTGGAACTGAGTCGCCGCTGCTCGATAGTGCATTGGAGCTTTGATTGGCAGCCAGAGCTACTTGTCACTTAGGATGTTAAGTTTTGTTGCAGAATTCAACACTTCTGGCAATAGGCCTATTGACATTCAAAAAAATCCAAGCTATTCTCGCCTAGGAAATTATAGGGGGATCCGAAGAAGATTAGCATTTCCTTGGTTGTAGTTCCCAGTTAACTTGGGAAACAAGGGGAGAGCATTTCTTCTTGGGTAGAGTAACTGCGACTGTAGGAAAAACCGAACTTTCTTGCTTAATAGATTCAGGTAGGTAGTGTGATGTTCTCTAAACGATTACACCCCCTTTTAGCGCTTTTGGCGAGCACGTTAGTGCAAATCATTTTGAACAGTTTACCAGCGCTGTCGCAAACTACAAACGATTGTGGGAATCCCGGCTCTAGCTTTTTCAACTCTACCGTCGGTACAGCTAATGACAACTTAATTTGTGGCTCACAAAATAGCCTTCTTGTCACACTCGAGCGATCTATTGCTATTGGTATTAGAAACACAGTAAATACTCCTGCTACTCTTAATCCTCCTGCGAACCATGCAATTGGCAGTGATAATGAGATTCAAAACATGAATACTCAAAACACCGCTGTTGGTGATAACAACACAATTAACGGGGTTAACGCCCAAAATCATGCTTTTGGTTCTAACAACACAATTGGTCTTGGAGGTTCCGATCCAGACCCTAGTACCGCTCAAGACCGAGGGAACAATAACACTGCTTTAGGCGCACAGAATACAGTTGGCACAACTGGCGTACCCTCAGGGATTGGTGCTTTTCCTAACGCTGCTAGAAATAACAACACTGCTGTGGGTTTCAATAATGTCGCTGATGGAACTGCTGTCAGTACTGGCAGCAACAACACGGCTGTAGGCATGCAAAACCGAGCAGAAGGTGAAAACAATACTGCCATAGGTATGCAAAACCAAGCTCGAAATGTTAACAGCACAGCCATAGGCATGCAGAACCGGGCTCAGGCTGATAACAGTACAGCGGTGGGCATGCAGAACCAGGCTCAGGCTACTAACAGCACTGCTATGGGGTTTGTCAATACTGTACAGGGCGATAACAGCACTGCCGTGGGGTTTGCCAACCAAGCTCAAGGGGTAAATAGTACCGCCGTCGGCTTCGTAAACGTTGCACAGGGCGATAACAGCACTGCCCTGGGGTTTGTCAACCAAGCTCAAAGGATAAATAGTACGGCCGTCGGTTTTGCGAATACGGCACAGGGCGATAACAGCGCTGCCCTGGGGTTTGCCAACCAAGCTCAAGGGGCAAATAGTACGGCCGTCGGCTTTGTAAATACTGCACAGGGCGATAACAGCACCGCCATGGGGTTTGCCAACCAAGCTCAAGGGGCAAACAGTACGACGGTAGGCATGCAAAATTCAGCGAATTCGGACAATGCTACTGCTCTTGGCATGCAAAATAACTATGACGGAAGCTACCTTACTCCAGGTCAGCGCAGCACTGCTGTCGGTTTCCAAAACCGAGCATTAGGTGATGACAGCACCGCCATGGGGTCAGGTAGCCAAGCCCAAGGGGCAAGGAGCACCGCCATTGGCAACAACAGTATTGCGACCCCCGATGACAGCATTGCCCTTGGGTCATCTGCCACCGTCGCTGCTGGAGCTGCAAACGGCATTGCCATTGGTCGGAACACGCAGGCGAATGGTGTGAGTAGCACCGCCATGGGGTCAGGTAGCCAAGCCCAAGGGGCAAGGAGCACCGCCATTGGCAACAACAGTATTGCGACCCCCGATGACAGCATTGCCCTTGGGTCATCTGCCACCGTCGCTGCTGGAGCTGCAAACGGCATTGCCATTGGTCGGAACACGCAGGCGAATGGTGTGAGTAGCACCGCCATGGGGTCAGGTAGCCAAGCCCAAGGGGCAAGGAGCACCGCCATTGGCAACAACAGTATTGCGACCCCCGATGACAGCATTGCCCTTGGGTCATCTGCCGCCGTCACGGCTGGAGCTGCAAACGGCATTGCCATTGGTCGGAACACGCAGGCGAATGGTGTGAATAGCACCGCCATGGGGTCAGGTAGCCAAGCCCAAGGGGCAAGGAGCACCGCCATTGGCAACAACAGTATTGCGACCCCCGATGACAGCATTGCCCTTGGGTCATCTGCCACCGTCGCTGCTGGAGCTGCAAACGGCATTGCTATTGGTCGGAACACACAGGCGAATGGTGTGAGTAGCACCGCCATGGGGTCAGGTAGCCAAGCTCAAGGGACAAGGAGCACCGCCATTGGCAACAACAGTATTGCGACCCCCGATGACAGCATTGCCCTTGGGTCATCTGCCACCGTCGCTGCTGGAGCTGCAAACGGCATTGCCATTGGTCGGAACACGCAGGCGAATGGTGTGAATAGCACCGCCATGGGGTCAGGTAGCCAAGCCCAAGGGGCAAGGAGCACCGCCATTGGCAACAACAGTATTGCGACCCCCGATGACAGCATTGCCCTTGGGTCATCTGCCACCGTCACTGCTGGAGCTGCAAACGGCATTGCCATTGGTCGGAACACACAGGCGAATGGTGTGAGTAGCACCGCCATGGGATCAGGTAGCCAAGCCCAAGGGGCAAGGAGCACCGCCATTGGCAACAACAGTATTGCGACCCCCGATGACAGCATTGCCCTTGGGTCATCTGCCACCGTCGCTGCTGGAGCTGCAAACGGCATTGCCATTGGTCGGAACACGCAGGCGAATGGTGTGAATAGCACCGCCATGGGATCAGGTAGCCAAGCCCAAGGGGCAAGGAGCACCGCCATTGGCAACAACAGTATTGCGACCCCCGATGACAGCATTGCCCTTGGGTCATCTGCCACCGTCACTGCTGGAGCTGCAAACGGCATTGCCATTGGTCGGAACACACAGGCGAATGGTGTGAATAGCACCGCCATGGGATCAGGTAGCCAAGCCCAAGGGGCAAGGAGCACCGCCATTGGCAACAACAGTATTGCGACCCCCGATGACAGCATTGCCCTTGGGTCATCTGCCACCGTCGCTGCTGGAGCTGCAAACGGCATTGCTATTGGTCGGAACACACAGGCGAATGGTGTGAGTAGCACCGCCATGGGGTCAGGTAGCCAAGCTCAAGGGGCAAGGAGCACCGCCATTGGCAACAACAGTATTGCGACCCCCGATGACAGCATTGCCCTTGGGTCATCTGCCACCGTCGCTGCTGGAGCTGCAAACGGCATTGCCATTGGTCGGAACACGCAGGCGAATGGTGTGAATAGCACCGCCATGGGGTCAGGTAGCCAAGCCCAAGGGGCAAGGAGCACCGCCATTGGCAACAACAGTATTGCGACCCCCGATGACAGCATTGCCCTTGGGTCATCTGCCACCGTCGCTGCTGGAGCTGCAAACGGCATTGCTATTGGTCGGAACACACAGGCGAATGGTGTGAGTAGCACCGCCATGGGATCAGGTAGCCAAGCCCAAGGGGCAAGGAGCACCGCCATTGGCAACAACAGTATTGCGACCCCCGATGACAGCATTGCCCTTGGGTCATCTGCCACCGTCACTGCTGGAGCTGCAAACGGCATTGCTATTGGTCGGAACACGCAGGCGAATGGTGTGAATAGCACCGCCATGGGATCAGGTAGCCAAGCCCAAGGGGCAAGGAGCACCGCCATTGGCAACAACAGTATTGCGACCCCCGATGACAGCATTGCCCTTGGGTCATCTGCCACCGTCACTGCTGGAGCTGCAAACGGCATTGCCATTGGTCGGAACACGCAGGCGAATGGTGTGAATAGCACCGCCATGGGGTCAGGTAGCCAAGCCCAAGGGGCAAGGAGCACCGCCATTGGCAACAACAGTATTGCGACTCCCGATGACAGCATTGCCCTTGGGTCATCTGCCACCGTCGCTGCTGGAGCTGCAAACGGCATTGCCATTGGTCGGAACACGCAGGCGAATGGTGTGAATAGCACCGCCATGGGATCAGGTAGCCAAGCCCAAGGGGCAAGGAGCACCGCCATTGGCAACAACAGTATTGCGACCCCCGATGACAGCATTGCCCTTGGGTCATCTGCCGCCGTCACGGCTGGAGCTGCAAACGGCATTGCCATTGGTCGGAACACGCAGGCGAATGGTGTGAATAGCACCGCCATGGGGTCAGGTAGCCAAGCCCAAGGGGCAAGGAGCACCGCCATTGGCAACAACAGTATTGCGACCCCCGATGACAGCATTGCCCTTGGGTCATCTGCCACCGTCACTGCTGGAGCTGCAAACGGCATTGCCATTGGTCGGAACACGCAGGCGAATGGTGTGAGTAGCACCGCCATGGGGTCAGGTAGCCAAGCCCAAGGGGCAAGGAGCACCGCCATTGGCAACAACAGTATTGCGACCCCCGATGACAGCATTGCCCTTGGGTCATCTGCCACCGTCGCTGCTGGAGCTGCAAACGGCATTGCCATTGGTCGGAACACGCAGGCGAATGGTGTGAGTAGCACCGCCATGGGGTCAGGTAGCCAAGCCCAAGGGGCAAGGAGCACCGCCATTGGCAACAACAGTATTGCGACCCCCGATGACAGCATTGCCCTTGGGTCATCTGCCACCGTCGCTGCTGGAGCTGCAAACGGCATTGCTATTGGTCGGAACACACAGGCGAATGGTGTGAGTAGCACCGCCATGGGGTCAGGTAGCCAAGCTCAAGGGACAAGGAGCACCGCCATTGGCAACAACAGTATTGCGACCCCCGATGACAGCATTGCCCTTGGGTCATCTGCCACCGTCGCTGCTGGAGCTGCAAACGGCATTGCCATTGGTCGGAACACGCAGGCGAATGGTGTGAATAGCACCGCCATGGGGTCAGGTAGCCAAGCCCAAGGGGCAAGGAGCACCGCCATTGGCAACAACAGTATTGCGACCCCCGATGACAGCATTGCCCTTGGGTCATCTGCCACCGTCACTGCTGGAGCTGCAAACGGCATTGCCATTGGTCAAGGGGCTGGAGTGACTGCTAGCAATAGTGTTGCAATTGGTGCCAATTCACTAGCAAATCAGCCAAATACCGTATCTGTAGGAGCACCAGGACAAGAGCGCAAAGTTGTTAACGTTGCTGATGGAATTATTTCTCCAACGAGTACGGATGCAATCAATGGTAGTCAGCTTTCTGCACTTATTAATCAATTGTTTGCGACAGGAATTTGCTCTATTACGGGTTCGACTGTGACTTGCGGTAACATTGCCCTTGGTAATGCTGCAAACCCAGAAGTGTTGAATTCTGCAACAAAACTTAACATCCTAAGTGACAAGTAGCTCTGGCTGCCAATCAAAGCTCCAATGCACTATCGAGCAGCGGCGACTCAGTTCCAGTTGCAAATATCGCAATTTGTCTAATAGCTTCCTGCCAAAGTATTCAGGTATCTCCATTAGCTCTAAAATTAAGTACCCAATCAAAACCATATAAATCTGATTTATCACCCCATTCAAACTCTTCGTAATCAGCTTGTCTAATGATAAATGCATCTTTAGAAACTTCCATAAGTTCTCAATCCCCCACCGATGCCGATACAGCTCACTCACTTCCTCATCACTTAGATGCATTAGATTCGTCGCAATACGAAACTCTGTTCCATGCTCATCAAAAAATTGAACCACTCGGTATCTCTCATGATTGAGCTTCATTCTCATGTTATTCTTGATACGCACAACAAATAAACACTTCCTCTCACTCAGCCGCTCTAAAAATCTCCAACTCGCAAACCCTCTATCCATGATGGCAACGGCATTCTCAGGGATCATTTCTAAAATCTCGTCTTGAAAGCTTAGGTCATGTCTCTCCCCAAAAGAGACTACTGCCTTACCCAGGATGTTCTCTGTTAAATCAAATCCTGTAATTAACTTCACTTGATGGTATTTGTAGAACCAAAAGAGCTTACTCGTCAGGGTAATGACGGTTGAATCAATAGGAAACAGCATCAGACTTGAACAACGATGTCTCTTGCGAGCTTGAGACATGAGATGAGTGTAAATCCTCTCAAATAAGGTGGTTGTTCGAGTTTTGTTCGCCTTGGAAAACGTGGACATATCCACTGTAATCCCCGAATGATTCAAGCGATAAAATAAGGCTCTCATGCTGGTTAATCCTTGGTCGAGAATGTAGGTCAACCAGATTTTGAAGAACAATTGAGAGTTGAGGACGGGGTAGTCGCAAGGGCTGAGCTGCTTGAGAATAGACTTGACAAGAACTGAAAAAGATGCCATAGTAAGCTGATTAATTTTTCTTCTTTTGAGGGAAGAATACGACATTTCTTCCCTTTTTTCTAGCCTCTTAAACTATCTTTCAACACTTCTGGCTGCAAACCCTGTTGGTTCCAACGCGATCGCCCTTGGTAATAATTCTAGTACTAATGGTAATAATGCAATTGCCCTTGGTAATGCTGCAAGCGCCAGTAACGCCAATGCGATCGCCATCGGTTCAAGCGCAAGTGCAATACATCCCAACAGTGTGGCAATTGGCGCTGGCTCTGTAACAACTGCTCCCAACACTGTTTCTGTGGGCGCCCCCGGAGCAGAACGGCGGATTACAAATGTAGCTGCCCCAATCAATCCAACAGATGCAGTGAACAAAGCCTATGTTGATGGTATGGGAGCCATTGCTCTTGGAGCAGCAAATGCTTACACTGATGCTCAAATCAATCAACTACGGGGAGAAGCTTTTGCTGGAATTGCCTCAGCTGCTGCCTTAATGCCAATCGTGCCTGCTCGCTCTGGTCAAACAACTTTCAATGTTGGGTTTGCTACCTATGGCGGGTACAGTGCAGCAGGAGTTGCAATGGCGCATCAAGTTGGGCCTGTCATTATTGATGCAGGAGCTAGTTTTTCTAGCGCAGGTTACCCCCTAGCACGGATTGGTATCGGTGCTCGCTTCTAGGCGCCTAGGTTGCTAGTGACGTTAAAGGTCTTTAGCGGCTAGATTAGCAATTAATGCCATAGGAGTCCCCACGATGGATACAGCCCAGCTTAAAGCTCTAGTGGAAAAAGCCCTAGAAGATAAAATTCTCACTCTCGAGGAACATGGCCAAATTATTGACGCAGTGCTTTCCGATGGCCAAATTTCTGAAGAAGAAGAAAAAATTCTCCAAGAGATTCTAGAGCGAGTTGCCTCTGGAGAAATTGATTCTCAGTATTAGAGAATGTGTACCCGTCCTTGGCGTAGCACTTGCCAACTCCCTGCTTGCCATTGGACTACGGTTGAGGGTTGCGGTGGGCTAGGGGGTAACTGCCACGGGTGGAGCGTCAGCACTTGGGGAAACTCGCGGGCGATCGCCCCCAATTCAATTAGCGGCGGCTGACCCGAACGGTTAATACTGGTGGTGGCCAACGGTCCTGTTTGCTCGAGAAGAGCTTGCGCAGGCAGCCAGTCAGGAACCCGTAGGCCAATCGTGCCTGTGCCGAGGGGATTCAAGCCGGGGGGCAATTCGGCAGCAGGTAAAACAAAGGTGACAGCGCCCGGCCAATACTGAGCCGCCATTGCAGACCACTGCTCCCATTCAGCGGCACTACCGCGCACAAACGGCCAGAGTTGCTCAGGATGAGCACCCATGAGGATCAACGGTTTATCGGGTTGGCGCTCCTTGGCAGTGTAGATCAATTCCCCGCGATCGCAACGACTGGCCAAGGCGGGAACCGTATCGGTGGGAAAACTAATCAACCAATTGCCCGTGCGCACTGCAGCCACTAAAGCGGCCATACTCACCTGTGCCATACTCCCCCTCTACCAACCCATGGCTGCACCTTCCCCGCGAGGATCGGCGGCTCCTTCCAATTGTCCATGATCCAAAACGCGAATGAGGCTGGCATTTCCCCAAGGGCGGGTTTGTTCTACCCGATAGCCCCACTGCTGCCATGTGTTGATCCAAGAACTGGGAACCGTTGGTTCGACAAAGAGGATATCCGGTGCCCACTGCTGATGAATGCGGGGACGGGCAACGGCGGTGGCGGCATCCTGCCCTAAATCAACGACGTTCAAAAATAGTTGCAGTACGGTGGTAATAATTCGACTGCCGCCGGGGGAGCCTAAAACCATACTGAGGCGATTATCCTTTAGGACAATGGTCGGACTCATGCTGGAAAGGGGACGCTTGCCGGGTTCAATGCCATTGGCTAAGGGGGCGTTGTCCGCTGGAATACCGACGACACCAAAGAGGTTGGGTTGATTGGGGGCAATGGCAAAATCATCCATCTCATTGTTCAGGAGAATCCCTGTTTGCGGCACAACCACACCCGCACCAAAGGGGCCATTGATCGTAAATGTCAGGCTAACAGCATTTCCTTGGGCATCCACCACATTCAGGTGACTGGTATTGTCAGCCTCGGCAAGCTGGATCGGGGTTGCAGCACTCACAGCGCTTTGGGGACGCGCACGCCGGGGGAGAATTTCCCTTACCCGCTGTTGGGCATAACGACGACTGGTGAGTGCAGCCACAGGCACAGGTACAAAGTCACTATCCCCTAGGTAACGGGCGCGATCGGCATAGGCAATTTGCATCACGCTGGCTAGATAGTGACCGCGATCCATCGGCGTAGGCGCAGGGGGGAGCAGTTGCCAGAGATTGAGCATTTGCACAAGGGCCACGCCACCAGACGACGGAGGCGGCATTGAACAAACCTGAAACACACGGTAGGTGCCACAGATTGGCTCCCGCCAAAGGGGAGTATAGCTTTGTAAATCCTCTTGGGTGATTTTGCCCCCTTGCTGCGCCATAAAGTCGGCGATCGCTCTGGCAATCCAACCCTCATAAAAACTTCTGGGATCACGGGCGATCGCCCCTAGGGTTTTTGCCAACGCCGGCTGTTGAATCACCGTGCCTAAGGGGGGAACTTGACCATCCCTGAGGAAAATGCGTGCGGCGGTAGCATCCTGCTGAAGAACGGATTGGCGCATTGTTGCCCACTGCTGATAACGGCGGGTAACGGCAAATCCCTGCTGAGCCGCCTGAATCGCGCGTGTCACCACCTGAGACCAAGGGAGTTGACCATAGCGTTTGTGCAAAGCAGCTAAGCCAGCAACGGTGCCGGGGGTGCCTGCGGCCAAAACGCCATCCAAACTGGCGCGGGGAATCACCTCCCCCTTCTCATTGAGATACATCGTTGGTGTCGCTTGTAGGGGTGCCCGCTCCCGAAAATCAAGGGCACGCATGGTTTGGGATGGGGCGTGATACACAAGGGCAAAGCCCCCGCCCCCAATCCCAGCGGCATAGGGTTCGACCACCGAGATCATGAATGCGGTTGCCACGGCTGCATCCACAGCATTCCCCCCTCCCTTGAGGATGTCTCTTCCGACTTGTGCTGCTGCGGGTTGAGCTGCCGTTACCATCCCCCGCTGGCCAATGGTTTGTCCTTGGGTGGGTAGGGTGGGAAAAAGCGTCACCGTGAGGACAACGCCGAGGAGGCGCGATCTCCGCCGTTGATCAACTTTCCCTAGAGTAAACCCTTGCCCCATGATTGATTTGGCTCAAAACTGCTGCGGAACGCCAACCTGTAAAATACACCAAGAGAGCTTTATTGCAAATTTCTAAAACGCCAAGAGCCAGCTTTTACCATGCCAAATTCACTCTTAGAAACTAGTTGGTGGGTGCCCTGTTACGGCTTAGTGGGTGCAGCCCTAACGTTGCCTTGGGCCACCGGTTATGTGCGGCGCACGGGGCCTCGACCCGCAGCCTATTTCAACCTCTTGATGACAGTTGTTGCTTTTGTTCATGGCTTTTTTCTATTGCAACAAACTCGCAGTGGCGCCACCGCAACGATTGTTTGGCATTGGCTGCAAGCACCGGGACTTGATCTCTCGTTTTCACTGTTGATCAATAGTGTCACCACGGGTGCCATGGAGTTGGTGACTGGTCTGAGTATCTTGGCGCAGATTTTTGCCCTTGGTTATCTCGAAAAGGACTGGGGCATGGCGCGATTCTTTGCCTTGATGGGCTTTTTTGAGGCGGCTCTCAGTGGCATTGCCATTAGTAACTCCCTGCTCCTAAGCTATGGGCTATTGGAGATGCTCACCCTCTCCACCTATTTGCTGATTGGCTTTTGGTATGCTCAGCCCCTAGTGGTCAAAGCGGCACGGGATGCCTTTCTCACCAAACGGGTAGGTGACATTTTACTCCTGATGGGTGTGGTGGCGGTGGGTAGCCTTGCTGGCAGCTACGATTTTCCAGATCTGTATGCCTGGGCTGAGGAAGCCCACTTACCCCAAGGGTGGGGCTTTTTGCTAGGACTGGCCTTAATTGCAGGACCGACTGGGAAATGTGCCCAAGTGCCTTTGCACCTCTGGCTCGATGAAGCCATGGAAGGCCCCAACCCCGCTTCGATTATGCGCAACTCGGTGGTGGTGGCTGCGGGTGCCTATATCCTCATCAAGCTACAGCCGATTCTGGTGGCCTGCCCGGGAGCCAACATTGCCTTGATCCTGATTGGAGCAGTCACAGCCATCAGTGAATCCCTTGTATCTATTGCTCAAATTGACATTAAGCGGGCATTGTCCCACTCGACCAGTGTTTATCTAGGGCTGGTGTTTATTGGCGTCGGCACGAACTGGACGGATTTTGCCCTGTTTGTATTACTGACCCACGCGATCGCCAAGGCACTGCTGTTCATGAGTATTGGCAGTGTGATTATGACTACCAACTGTCAAGATTTGACGGAATTGGGGGGGTTAGGTGGACGGATGCCGGCCACAAGTTCAGCCTTTGTCATCGGTGGTCTATCCCTGATTGGCTGTCTTCCCCTAGGTGCCTTTTGGTCGTTTTATCGCGGCATTGACTACTACTGGCAAGCGATGCCTTGGCTGGTGGGTCTGATTTTGGTGGTCAATGTCCTGACAGCGGTTAACCTGACCCGTGTCTTTCGCTTGGTCTTCCTAGGCTCTGCCCAACCCAAGACCCGTCGTGCCCCTGAAGTGCCTTGGCCGCTAGCAGTACCGATGGTGACCTTGAGTATTTTGAATGTGCTGGTGCCCTTTATCTTGCAGCGGGTGCAGTTGTTACCAGAGACCATCGATTGGACAATTGTGGCGCTCCTTGTGGTGTCGGGAGTGGTGGGCATTCTCCTTGGTGGCTTTGTCACCCTCAAGCGCCAGTGGACTCGTCCGATCAAGGTGCCCTTGCGCTTTGTCCAAGATTTCTTAGCCTACGATCTCTACATTGAGGAACTGTATCGCTATACCGTAGTCTGGGCGGTGCGATCGCTCTCGCAGTTGAGCGCTTGGGTGGATCGCCACATTGTGGATCGGATTGTAAATACAACGGGTGTGGCGTCCCTTGTGGGGGGTGAATTGCTCAAGTATAGTGCCAGCGGTCAGTCCCAAGCCTATTTGCTGCTGGTGTTTATTGGTGTGGCGATTCTTGGGGGGGCGATCGCATGGCTACTACTGTAATGCCGCTGTTGAGTTTTCTCCTCTGGGTGCCCTTGCTGGGTGCCCTTGCCCTCAGCCTGTTGCCCGCTGAGAGTTTGGGGCGCACCTACCGCAGTTTAGCCGCTGTGGTGATGGCGATCGCCCTTGTGGTCAGTCTTGCGATCGCCCGTCTATTTGACCCCGGCAATGCAGCACCGCAATTAACCGAGGTGATTCCTTGGCTAGAGCCATTGGGCTTGAGCTATCGCCTGAGTGTGGATGGCCTATCGCTGCCGCTATTGGTCTTAAATAACTTCCTGACGCTGATTGCCCTGTTGGCCACTTCTGTCAATCTGCCCCGTCCTCGGTTGTATTACCCGCTGGTACTGCTGTTGAATGCGGGTGTCAGTGGCGCCTTTTTGGCCGATAATTTGCTGCTCTTTTTCCTCTTCTATGAGTTGGAGCTGATTCCCCTCTATCTTTTGATTGCTATTTGGGGTGGGGCACGGCGCAGTTATGCGGCCACCAAGTTTTTAATTTACACGGCCATTTCCGGTGTGCTGCTCCTCGCTGGCTTCCTAGGCCTAGTGTGGTTTGCCCATGCTCCCTCCTTTGACTTTGACCCCCAGTTATCCACCCTCTTGCCCCTGAGTTCACAACTTGTTTTGCTAGGGCTGATTTTGGTGGGGTTTGGCATCAAAATTCCCCTCGTGCCCTTCCATACTTGGCTACCCGATGCCCACGTCGAAGCCTCAACGCCGATTTCTGTGCTGCTAGCGGGGGTACTCCTGAAACTGGGTACCTATGGGCTAGTACGCTTTGGGGTGCAGTTATTCCCGCAGGCATGGCAAGTTTTGGCACCGGGGCTAGCCACTTGGGCGGTGGTCAGTGTGCTCTATGGTTCCCTGATGGCGATCGCCCAAACTGATATGAAAAAAATGGTGGCCTACAGTTCCATTGGGCACATGGGGTTTGTTCTCTTGGCCACCGCCACTGCTACCCCCTTGAGCATTCTGGCCGCCATTGCCCAAATGATGAGCCACGGGTTAATTTCCGCCCTCCTCTTTTTGCTAGTGGGGGTTGTCTATGAAAAAACCGGCAGTCGCAACATTGAGGTGCTAAGGGGCTTGCTGAACCCTGAGCGGGGGTTGCCCCTGATTGGCAGTCTGATGATTGTCGGTGTCATGGCCAGCGGTGGGATTCCCGGCATGGTCGGCTTTGTGGCGGAGTTCCTGATCTTTCGCAGTAGTTTCCTCACATTCCCAGTGCAAACACTTCTGTGTATGGTGGGGACGGGCTTAACGGCAGTGTATTTTCTCTTGCTGGTGAACCGCGTCTTTTTTGGTCGTCTGCCCAATGAATTGACGGATCTGCCGCCCGTTGCTTGGGGCGATCGCCTGCCGAGCCTGCTCTTGGCCACGCTAATCTTAATCTTAGGGATTGTTCCCAACTGGCTGATCCATTGGAGTGAAACCACTGTTAGCCTTCTTACCACTGCTGTTGCTACGCTGCCCGTACCATGACCCTGATTACTGCTGCTCCAACCTCCCTGCATCAAGAACTGCGTACCGCCATCCTAGAGCGGTTGCTCCACGGTCAAGCCCTGTTACCGGATACACCAACCCATGTGATGGAAGTGGTGGGCATCCTCAAAAGCTATGGGGTGGTGCTCAAGGCCTATGCGGAAAATCTCTGCGATATTAGTGAGCGGCAGTTTCTTGTTCTCTTTCCCTTTTTCAAATACTTCAACGGCGAGATTACCATTCCCAAGCTGCTGCGCCACTGGTGGCACGACCGCATTAACTACGAATATGCCGAATACTGTATGCGAGCCATGATGTGGCATGGGGGTGGTGGTCTTGATGCCTTCCTTGATTCGGCAGAATTTCGCCAACTGGCGGGCAAGGCGATCGCCGCCAAGCTACGGGGCAATCCCTTCATGCAACTTCTGAACTATCTGTTTCCAGAGTTCTTGCTCGAAACGGTGCGGATGCTCTGCTACTACAGTGGCTTGGGGCAGTTTTGGACGGTGATGTATCCCATCTTTCTCACCTTGAGCGATCGCTACGATGCGGGTGAAATTCATAGCATTCCCGATGTTGTGGATCACATTCGGGCGGGTTTGATTGCCGCTGCCGATCGCCCGATTACCTATAGCGTCACAATTGACGGCCAAACCTACGATATTCTCCCTCCTAGCGCGGGTCTCACCTTTTTAGCGGACACAGCCATTCCCTATGTTGAAGCTGTGTTTGTGCGGGGTACACCCTTCTTTGGCCTCATTTCCTTTAATGCCCAAGCCCAGCAAATTTCCCGCGATCAAGCGGAGTTTGGCTATGGTGCTCTCTTTGCCGATCCCATTCCCACGGGTGCTGCCGGCATTCCTCCCACGCTGCTCATGCAGGATATGCGCCACTATCTCCCTCCCTATCTTTTAGAGTTCTATCGTCGCCAAGGCCGAGGTGAAGACGATCTGCGCGTGAAAATTTGCCAAACCTTCCAAAAATCAATGTTTTGCGTCACCACAGCGGCAATCACCGCCCTTGCCCCCTATCCTTGGACGACCACTGCCCCCCAAGAGCAAGCCGCCAATCAGGCATTCTACGAAACGTGGCTGGATCGCCTCGAAACCTCCCGCCTCTGGAACGTGCAACTGAGCTAGGGCAAACCCATACCAGAGCAGATTGCCCAGCAGATGATTGAGCGGGATAGGACGATGCCTGCCTCGCTTGCCTCTTTGCTACTCCCTGAGTATGCGTTTGCCCTGTTTCCTCAGCGCGATCGTTTGGAAGGAATCGAAGAGACGGTGTACCCTAAAAAAAGACTCAAAAATACCGATCTTGTCCCCATTACACAGTGTGCGCAGGTATGGACATCCGCGATTTTTTTGCCCAAAGTGCTGGCCGCTGGTTTTCCCAACGTACCAGTCATCACTTGGCCTTTAAGCAAACTGAGTCAGGCAAGTCTCAGTTAACCATTGAATTACTGTCTGTGGATGATCCTGCGGTTATTGCCCTGTGTCAGCAATACGACGTAGATCCCGCTTGGGCAGTCTGCGGTGCCCGCGTTAGCTGGGACGGGACGATGGAATGGGACAGCGAGAAGCACGAAGGCTCAACGGTACTAGTGCCGATCATAGATCAGGGATCGCGGATGGAAGGCAAGCTCCTGCGGGAGATGGGCTATGCTGAAAAAGCACCGGTTGCCGGTCGCTTCAGTATGGGGAGTGATGGTGCCCTGACCTTGATTACCGAATACGAAACCATGTACTCCGAAGAGCGCCTTTGGTTTGCCAGCCCCAATCTACGCCTGCGCACCAGTATTCTCAAGCGCTTTGGTGGCTTTAGTATGGCCTCCTTCTGCTCAGAAATTCGCTTAGGAGTGACGCAACCCGCCAATTCCTGATGGTCTTTCTCCATGTTGCCATTAACGTCACGGATCTAGAGCGAGCTGCGGCCTTCTATGAAGGGTTGCTCGGCCTTACCCCTGTTGACCGTCCCCTGAAATTTCCCGGCCGCTGGTATCAAATCGGCACGGTGCAAATTCATCTTATCCCAGCGGAGCAGGTGGTCGATCCCTGTCAAGATCAGCGGTGGGGACGTAATCCCCACTTTGCCCTTGGCGTAACTGATTTAGCTAGTGTCGAGCAACGCCTAGCCGCAGCCCAAATTCCCTTGCAGCGCAGTGCCTCAGGACGAGCCGCAATCTTTGTCGCGGATCCCGATGGCAACCTGATTGAACTCAGTCAAGTGTCCTAGAGCACCAGCTTGGCCGTTCCCAAAAACTGAATGCCTGTTGGCTCAATGGCAAAACGATAGGGCAAAATTTCTACTCCTTGGTTGTAGGCGGCGCGTAAGAGCTGTCCATAGGTGGGATCGGCACTGTCCCCCGGCGCAAAGCGATCGCAATCGCCGCGATTGATGAAATAGAGCATACACACACGAGTGTCTGGCTGGGTTTGCCGCAGCCATTGCAGTTCCCGCAGATGCTTTTGGCCTCGCGTGGTCACCGTATCAGGAAACAGAGCTAAGCCCCCTTGCGCCCAAGTGGTATTTTTCACCTCAACATAGGCAGGGGGCTGTTGGGGATGATCTGTCAAGTAAAAGTCAATGCGGCTGCGCTCTTGACCATAGGCCACCTCTCGCTGCTGAGTGCCGTACCCAGTCAGTTCCGGTAGGATGCCTGCTGCCAATGCCGAAGCAATCACCCGATTCGGCAGACTCGTATTTACCCCTACCCACGTGCCATCAACAAAAATCATCTCCCACGTATAGGCCAGCTTGCGTTTAGGGTCAGCATGGTAGGAGACTTGGACAGGGGCACCCACTTGGCAAATTCCTGTCATGGGTCCCGTATTCGGGCAGTGAGCCGTGATGCGATCGCCAGAGACCAACTCAATATCTGCAAAAAATCGCTGATAGCGGCGACAGAGAATTCCCTGCTGCAGGGGTGGATAGCGCCAACAGAATGGTGCGGTCACAGGCAACGTATAGAAAGCGCAGTGCCCTATTCTACCTCTAAAAGTAAAATGCCAGCTCCCCTTAGTAGTAGAGAAAGGAAGCCAGCATTCTACAGAATATTAAAGGAGATTTAAGGTTAAGGTCTATATGGGCTGACCTCAATTGAATACCCCTATCATGGCATCACTTCTTGGCAGGGGCGGCTTCCCTAATCTTTTCTTTATATTTATGTTGCAAAGGTCTGATCTTTCGTTACATGTCTTAGAGTTTCGCAGTATTGTCCTGAAAACTCCCCCGTCTTCGTCACAAGAAACGCCCCTAAATCCCGTAGTATTAAGATGTATGTCGCAAATCTTAAAAATTTCTGAGGTATGACCGCCGAAACCCCTGATGTTGCGCCCTTAGATCGGTTTGAGTGCCGTGCCTGCGGCTACATCTACGAACCCGCAAAGGGAGACGAAAATCGCTCGATTCCGCCGGGAACTGCTTTTGCTGATCTTCCCCTGAACTGGCGGTGTCCGGTGTGCAGTGCCCCCAAAAAGCAATTTAGCAACATTGGACCGGTGGGATCTCCCTCCGGCTTTAAGGAAAATCTCAACTATGGTTTCGGTGTGAATCGCCTCACCCCCGGCCAAAAGAACATCCTCATTTTTGGTGGTCTTGCCCTTGCCGTTCTTTTTCTACTGAGTTTCTATAATGTTCGCTAAACAAATTGATAGTTTTCGGCAAAAAATGAAAGGATTCAAGTTCCTCCACTGGCTACTGGTTATGGCTATCCTCTGGGTGGGCATTAGCTTCTCTGCCCTCGCCATTCCAGCGCTAGATTACAACCCTTGGGAAGCCATCCAACTGCCAACAACCTCAACGATTCTCGACATCAGCTTTATTGATCGCAATCATGGTTGGTTGGTGGGTGCCAACGCTACGTTGATGGAAACTCGCGATGGTGGTCAAACGTGGGAGCCACGTACGCTGGTTTTAGATAATCCTGACTATCGCTTTAACAGCATTAGCTTCCAGGGCAATGAGGGTTGGATTGTTGGTGAGCCGCCAATTCTACTTCACACGACCGATGGTGGCCAATCTTGGAACCAAATTCCCCTCGATCCCAAACTACCGGGTGCGCCTCGCTTTGTGAAAGCACTTGGCAGCGGCTCTGCGGAAATGATGACCGATGTGGGAGCCATTTATCGTACCCAAGATGGTGGCAGAAACTGGCAGGCGTTAGTTCAAGAAGCCATTGGGGTCATGCGCAACCTTAACCGTTCCGCCTATGGGGAGTATGTGGCTGTCTCCTCGCGGGGAAGCTTTTATTCCACGTGGCAGCCGGGACAAACTGCTTGGCAACCCCACAACCGCACGACCTCGCGCCGTGTCCACAATATGGGGTTTACTCCTGATGGTCGCCTCTGGATGATTGTCAATGGCGGCAAAATCGCCTTCTCTGATCCAGAGAACTCTGAGAACTGGGGAGAACTGCGCAGTCCTTTACGCCGCAATAGTGTTGGCTTCCTCGATCTGGCCTATCGAACCCCCAATGAAGTGTGGCTGGCAGGAGGTGCTGGCGTACTGCTGTGTAGCCAAGATGGCGGGCAAACGTGGCAGCAGGATGTGGACGTGAAAAACGTTCCCTCGAACTTTTATAAAATTCTCTTCTTTAGCCCCGATCAAGGGTTCATCATTGGTCAGAAGGGAATCTTGCTGCGGTATGTTACTGATTTAACTGCCGCTACCTAAAGTCAAGAAAAGGTATATTGAAACCTGATTCGGGGGCGATCGCTAGATCCGGCGATAAATGTCCCCTTTGTTTCCTTTTCATTTTCTGCCCAGCATCTGGTAGGATTGCGCCATGACTTCCAGTAGCACGGTATTTTCGCTCCATGAGGGCAGTAACTTTCTGCGCAACATCTGGTACTACGGCCTACCATCCGCTGACCTCAAACCGGGTCAGTGTCAAGCGAAGGTTCTCCTAGGGGAACCCATCCTATTTTGTCGTACCACCGCGGGCAAGCCCTTTGCTCTGCGCAATCTCTGCCCCCACCGTGGCATTCCCCTGCATTACGGTCGTTTTGATGGGGAAGAGGTAGAGTGTCCCTACCATGGTTGGCGCTTCAATGCCCATGGCCACTGTACCCTGATTCCCTCCCTCACCAGTGATAGTGATGTGGATTTGAAGCACTTTGGCGTGTTCAGCTATCCTGTGCGCGAGGTGCAGGGCAATCTCTGGATTTTTTTCCCGGCCAACGAGCGTGACACGAGTGAACCGACCATAGAGGTGCCGCTAGTTCCCGGATTCAGTGCTGACACACAACCGCAAGCAGTGCAAAGGTTCATCTTTCCGGGACATCTAGATCAGGTGTTTATTAACTTTATGGATCCCTCCCATGCGCCCTTTGTCCATGGGGCGTGGTGGTGGCGCAAGCGGGGCAAGCTCTTTGAGAAGGCAAAAACCTTTGATCCGTCGCCCTATGGCTTTACAATGCGGCGGCATCCCCTACTGCGCAAGTCGTGGGCACACCATATTCTAGGCGGCCATCCAGAGGTGGAAATTATCTATCGGCTGCCGGGAATTCGCATCGAAACCAACTATAGCGATCGCCACACCTTTTGCTTTCTGATTACCCTCACCCCGATTAATGATCGGGAAACCGAACTCACCGCCACCTATTACTGGACGTTTCCGTGGCTAGCGCCCCTCAAGCCGTTTCTCGCTCCCCTCGCTCGCGAGTTTCTCAACCAAGATTTACGCATTATTGCCAAGCAAAGCGAAGGCCTAAAGTACAAGCCACCCTTGACGCTCATTAAAGAGGCAGATAACCAAGCCAAATGGTACTACCAGCTCAAGCGCGAGTATGAGAAAGCCACCCAAGAGGGACGAGCATTTGTCAACCCCCTGAAAACCCAAGTCCTGCGCTGGCGCTAAAGGCAGCAGCCCCTCTGGTACGATCAGAGGGTTAGATCTTTCACACCCTCTGTACCTATGCTCCTAGACCTATCGGGAAAACGCGCCCTTGTCACAGGTATTGCTAATAACCGCTCGATTGCTTGGGGGATTGCCCAACAGCTCCATGCAGCGGGTGCCGAACTAGCAGTGACGTACCTTCCCGACGAGCGGGGGAAGCTGAAGCAAAAGGTCGAGGAACTCACTGCACCCCTGACCCCCAAACTTCTCTTGCCCCTTGAGGTGCAGCAACCTCAACTAATTGACGAGGCCTTTGCGGCGATTCAATCCACATGGGGTGGCCTAGATATTTTGATTCACTGCTTGGCCTTTGCCCAAAAAGAAGATCTCAGTGGTGACTTTTCAGCCGTTTCCCTTGAAGGATTTAATCTCGCTCTCGACATCAGTGCCTACTCCCTCATTTCCCTTAGCCGTGCCGCTAAACCATTGATGACCAACGGCGGGTCAATCATTACCCTCACCTATTTGGGGGGTGTGCGGGTTGTGCCGAACTACAATGTCATGGGCATTGCCAAGGCAGCCCTAGAAATGAATGTGCGCTACCTAGCGGCAGAACTAGGGCCTCAGAATATTCGTGTCAATGGTATCTCCGCAGGTCCGATTCGTACGTTGGCCTCTTCGGCGGTGGGGGGGATTCTCGATATGATTCACCATGTGGAAGCCACAGCCCCCCTACGGCGTACTGTCACGCAAACGGAGGTGGGCACTGCAGCAGCCTTTCTGGCCAGTGATCTTGCCAGTGGGATTACGGGGCAAATTCTTTATGTTGACTCCGGCTACTGCATCATGGGGATGTAAAAGGCATGCGCTAGAGTAGAGTTAGCGAGTTATTGACGAGGCAAAGCATGGGTTTACTTGATCGTGTGGGCATGGTGATTCGCTCTAACCTCAATGCCCTAGTCAGTGCTGCCGAAGATCCAGAAAAAATTCTTGAGCAAACGATTATTGATATGAATGCCGACTTGGTGAAGTTACGCCAAGCGGTTGCTCAGGCCATTGCCGCCCAAAAACGACTCGAACAACAGTACACCCAAAATCTTAAGGATGCCCAGCAGTGGGAAGAGCGGGCACGGCTTGCCCTCAATAAGGGGGATGAAGCGCTTGCTCTCGAAGCCCTAAATCGCAAGAAAACAGCAGCAGATACCGCCGCTGCCCTTAAAGCCCAAGTGGATCAAATGGCGGTGCAGGTGAAAACCCTCAAGGACAACTTGACGGCTCTTGAAAGCAAAATTTCGGAGGCGAAAACGAAGAAGGAAATGCTCAAGGCACGTGCCCGGGCAGCCAAGGCCTCTGAGCAAATTCATCAGGCCGTCAGCAAGGTGGGCACCTCCAATGCGATGGCCGCATTTGAACGCATGGAAGATAAAGTTTTGCAAATGGAAGCCCGCTCACAAGCGATCGCTGAGCTGAGTGGCGATACGCTCGAAAGTAAATTCCAAGCGCTCCAAAGCAGTGCCAGCAAACAGGATGTGGAATTTGAACTGCTGGAAATGAAGCGGCAGATGGGTTTGTTGCCCGATGCCCCCTCTGCGGGGACGCTCCCCCAGAGTTCCCCTAGCACCAGTCAGTTGAATATCAACATCAACGTTTCTACGCCAGAAGTGCAGGACACGCCACGCACCAGTTCGTCGCCTCAGAGTAAATCTATTGATGACGATATGGCAGAACTCCGCCGCCTACTGGATAGTTAACCTGAATGGGTCGCCTGGGATTCGAACCCAAGACCAATCGGTTAAAAGCCGAGTGCTCTACCGCTGAGCTAGCGACCCGCGCTGTTTCGCAGCTTTTTCAGTATAGAGAAAACCCCCTGCAAAGACAAGGGGTTAGGGGGAAAGCCAGTGGGGAAATTCACAAAATTGTTTTAGGTTGAGGAGATGGATGCGTGGATCTGCCTCGGCTTGGGCGCGATCGCCCGCAGTGGTATAGCCCCATGTGGCCAAGAAGAGTTCTGTTGCCCCTAGCGCTGGTGTGGCTGCGACCTGTAAAAGCGCTCCAAGGCGATCTTCGACAAACCACAGAGGGGCGCCATAGGTGGACTGGAGGGCTTGAAGAATCACGGGCTTGGGCTGCTGCTGCTCTTTGCCATAAATGGCCTCAGGGGGAAAGGAAACGCCCGCTTGCTCCAGCAAATAGGTGACAAAACGCTGTTCCTTGGTGGTGACAATCGCTAGGGGTTGCCCCTGAGCCTGCCAGCGTTGCAGAGCAGCTATGACACCGTCATAAAAGTCATGGAGCGCTAACCAGCTTGGCCAATCGGTTTGAATCCAGCGATCGCGTAGGCTATCCACCCGCTGTCCCAAATCCGCAGCAGTGAGATGATATTTGGCAAGTAGGCGATCGCGCACCGTTGGCCAGTCTTGGAGAATCTCTGGAGTAGGGGTACCTTCAACAATTGCCCGCAGCAGCAGTGGCATCTCCCAACCCACCGTAATCACAGGCCGCAGTTGGCCAAATTGATGCTCGAGGGTTTCAAGGGAAAGCGCAATCGTCTGGTCAGGCCACACCTGCTGATAGACCCGCCAACTGGTTTGGAAATATTCCCGTAGGCCATTGCAGAGCACGCCATCAAAATCTAAGGCCAGAAGGCGAGGAAGAAGTTGTCCCATAATTCACAAAAAACGAACTGGGGCGGGAGGATTCGAACCCCCGAATGGCGGGACCAAAACCCGCTGCCTTACCGCTTGGCGACACCCCATTGCATCGCTTTGTTAGCATAGCAAGTTTGGCTTGCTTTGTTCAAGGGATAAGCGGATTTTTTTCCTGCCTAAATGCTGTAGTAGAGGGGAAAAGACTTTGCCTCCCTTGGCTTAATAAAGACCTGTTGTTGGGGTTCAAGGCGCAGTTCATCAAATCGCTCCCGCGATAGGTGAGCCATCAATTCCTGCCCATCATCGAGGCGCAGTTCCACCTGAATTTCCCAGCCGAGGTGAATAATACGGTGGATGCGAGCTGAGACCGTATTGCCATTAGGACTGGTTTCAATAATGATGTCGCGGGGGCGTAGAAAAATATCGCAGTGGGGGGCATTGTCTTCGGTTGGCTGAAAGACGCGGGAGCGCAAGACGTTCACAGGACCAATAAAGCTCATGACGAAGGGGCTGGCGGGATGGTCGTAAATTTCCGCGGGGGTACCCACCTGCTCCACTTGGCCTTTGTTCATGACGACAATTTGATCCGCCACTTCCATGGCTTCCTCTTGGTCGTGGGTCACGAAGACCGTTGTCACATGGACATCATCGTGGAGGTGGCGCAGCCATGCTCGCAGTTCCTTGCGCACCTTGGCATCGAGGGCACCAAAGGGTTCATCCAGTAACAGCACCTTCGGTTCGACGGCAAGGGCACGGGCAAGGGCTACTCGCTGACGTTGTCCCCCCGATAACTGGGAGGGATAGCGATCGCCCAAACCCGATAGCTGCACCAACTCTAGCAATTCCTCAACACGGGCTTTAATCTTGGCGCGGGGCACCTTGCGCAACTCTAGACCAAAGGCGATATTTTGGCGCACCGTCATGTGCTTAAAGAGGGCATAGTGCTGAAAGACAAAACCGATATTGCGCTCCTGCACACTTTGATACGTGGCATCCTTGCCCGTGAGCAGAATCCGGCCAGTATCGGGCATCTCTAGACCCGCAATCAGCCGCAGCAGTGTGGATTTACCAGACCCTGAAGGCCCCAACAGCGCCACCAAAGAGCCACTGGCAATATCCAAATCCACCTGCCTGACCGCTTGAAAGGAGCCAAAGGACTTAGAAACATTTTCAATGGTGATGCCCATAGCACTGCCAGCAATACTCTAGTTTCTCTATAAGATTACCGTAGTTTTGAGGGCTTGTGTTTTTGTCAATCCGGTCAATCCCCTCTCAACAATCCTTAGTCACAGTCAAACCCATGAATGACGCTACTCCTCGTCAAGATGATCGTCTAAGAGACTTGTCATAGCCCCTAGACGCTTGCTAGAATTATGAAGCACTTTCAGGCCGGGATAGCTCAGTTGGTAGAGCAGAGGACTGAAAATCCTCGTGTCGCCAGTTCAATTCTGGCTCCTGGCATCGGCCCCAAAGGGCGCCTTGTTTCGCTCCTACCGAGTGCCACAGAAATTATTGCTGCCCTAGGATTGACACCGTTTCTTGTGGGGCGCAGCCATGAATGCGACTATCCGCCAGAGGTCAAGGCATTACCTGTTTGTACACGGCCAAGGTTAGATGCACAGCAGTCGAGCTTAGCGATTGATCGGGCGGTTCAAGGCCTCCTGCGATCCGCATTGGGCATTTATGACTTGGAACTGGGCACTTTGCAAACACTAAAACCCACCCACATCATTACCCAAGATCAGTGCGATGTTTGTGCGGTAACCTTTGCAGAAGTCCAGCGGGCGATCGCCAGACTCTTTGAGCCACCACCGCAGTTAATTTCCCTCCAACCCCATTGCCTTGAGGATGTCTGGCAGGATATTCGGCGGGTGGGTCTTGCCCTCGGTGTCTCTCCCGACCCCCTACTGAATTCGCTACACACCAGAATTCATGCCTGTCAAGCATGGGTGAGCGATCGCCCGCGGCGGCAAGTCGTAACCATTGAATGGATTGACCCCCTCATGGCCAGTGGCAATTGGGTACCGGAATTGATTGCCCTCGCGGGGGGTGAAAATGTCCTCGGTACAGCAGGAAAACATTCCCCCTACATTGAGTGGTCAACACTGCTGGCGATCGACTCAGAGGTAATCATTGTCATGCCCTGCGGCTTTGACCAAAAACATTGGGATGCAAGCCCCGTCCTGCTACGCACGACCTAACGGTCTACAAGGACGGCTTTTTTTGATTTCTCATGTACTCAATCAGCACCTTGATAGGGGCACCGCCAACCGACACGGCAAAGTAACTGGGACTCCATAGGGCAGCTTTGCCGTGAGGCTTTTTGTATCCAGCCTGTCCATACCGTCTACTGGAAACCCCTTTTAGGGCATTCACGATTTTTGATATAGACAACTTTGGTGGATACTCAATCAAGGCGTGGATGTGATCAGACTCCCCGCTGATTTCCAAGATCTCGAAATTCATCTGCTTTGCAACGTGCCGGAAGACTTCTTCTATGAGCACAAGCTCTTCAGCAGAAAACACATGTTTTCCATCCTTGGTTACACAGACCAAGTGAGCCCTTAAGTCTGTAACGCTGTGCCTTTCCCGCCTAAAACTTATTGTCATAGATGCTAGGCCAAGTATAATATGAGCACAGACCAATTCTACCAACCCCAGTGAAAGTCCGATACCAGTACAGAATCTACCCAACTCTAGGGCAACAGGCCAAACTTGCCCGGCTGTTCGGTTGTTGTCGTGTCGTCTGGAATGATGCACTGGCGTTAATCAAATCAATCCCAAAGGGCGAGAAGTGGCCAAGCAATACTGAATTGCAGAAGCTCTGTATCACTCAGGCCAAGAAGCTGGAGGGGCGGAAATGGCTGTCAGAAGTTAGCAACATTCCCTTGCAGCAGTCGATCCGAGACCTAGCAGCCGCCTTGAAGAACTTCTTTGAGTCTCGGAAAGGGAGGCAGGTTGGATTCCCTCGCTTCAAGAAGAAAACCAACGAGCAGTCCGCGCGGTTCACGAGAGGCGGTTTTGCAATCAAGGGGAAGAAGGTTTACCTCGCCAAGATGGGTGAAGTCAAAATCAAGTGGTCTAGACCGCTGCCCGCTGAACCGAGTTCTGTGACAGTCATCAAAGACTGCGCTGGACGATATTTTCTCAGCTTTGTGGTTGAGGTTGAACCTGTTCACATCGAACCTAAGAACCAAGGGGTCGGCGTGGATTTGGGATTGGAAACGCTCGCCACATTGAGCACGGGTGAAAAGGTGAAAGCGCCCGACACCAGTGCGTTAGACCGCAAACTCCGTAAAGGGAAGCGCAAACTTGCCAGAGCAGTAAAAAGCTCAAAGCGGTACGAACGGTTGCGGATTGCGATTGCTCGTATTGAGTCCAAACAGCGTCATATACGCAAGGACTTCAACCAAAAGCTGGCAACTCGTTTAGTTCGAGACAACAGCGTGGTAGTGCTGGAAGACTTAAATGTCTCTGGCATGATGAAAAATCGGCGGCTGGCAAGAGCGATTCATCGAGCGGGCTGGCGGCAAATCAGAACGATGTGTGAGGCCAAGGGCAAGATGATTGCAGGGCGGGAAGTGAGAACCATCAACCGATGGGAGCCAACTTCTCAGGTCTGCTCTTGTTGTGGGTATCGATGGGGTAAGTTAGACCTCTCGATTCGGTCTGTAGTTTGCCTAAACTGTGGGGCTGAACACGATAGAGATGAGAATGCTAGCAAAAATATTGAGGCGGCAGGACTATGCCGACCTGAATGGGCGGACGCTAAGCAGTGTAAGACCTCCGTGGAGGCAGTTGCTTGTCCGCCTACCCGTCAGGAGTCAGCTTAATGCTGGCAGACTGGGAATCCTCGCGCCTTTAGGCCGAGGAGGATGTCAACTCGAACGCACCCGTCAAGAACTTAATCAAGCCGTGCAAACCTATCCCCAGTGGCAGCAACTGCGTGCCCTGCAAACAGGTCAACTGTATATTGTTGATGGCAATGCCTATTTCAACCGCCCCGGCCCGCGCTTAGTGGATTCCCTTGAAATTCTCGTCGAGATTCTCCACCCGCCCCAAGAACCGAAATTTCAAGGCGTGGGTTGGCAACCCTACCGCCCTTTTCACAAAGATCGCACACGCTCAAAGCCGTGAAAGCCAGTGCAGGAAAGGATTTGCTTTCCTCTACCTAATTTCAGAAAAGGGCCCGAAGCACTATCCCATCATCCAAACAATAAATCTGAAGAAAAGATAAAAATTACCCGTTGCAGATTTGGCTATTTCGCCTAAGATGGGGGAAACTCAAATGATCTCATTGATCCCCTGCCGTTGTCCCAAATACATCAATAGGCAAATTTCCTATGGCAATTGGTTATTTAGCGCTGGTTTTGCATGCTCACCTCCCCTTCGTCCGCCACCCTGAGAGCGACTACGTCCTAGAGGAAGAGTGGCTCTTTGAGGCCATTACTGAAACCTACGTGCCCCTGATCCGAATGTTTGAGGGGCTGAAGCGTGACGGCGTGGACTTCAAAATCACGATGAGTATGACGCCGCCGTTAATCTCAATGCTGCGAGATCCGCTACTTCAGGAACGCTACGATCAGCACTTGGCAAAACTGGAGGAACTGGCGGAGCTAGAGGTAGAGCGCAATACCTACAACGGCCACATCCGCTACCTTGCTGAGCACTATGCCCAAGAATTCAACAACGTGCGGCAAACGTGGGAAAACTACGATCGCGACCTCGTCAAGGCCTTCAAGCAGTTTCAAGACACCAATAACCTTGAAATCATTACCTGTGGTGCTACCCACGGCTACCTGCCCCTGATGAAAATGTATCCCCAAGCGGTGTGGGCACAACTGCAAGTGGCCTGTGAGCACTATGAGCAAACCTTTGGCCGGCCACCCAAGGGCATCTGGCTGCCAGAGTGCGCCTACTACGAAGGGCTGGAGCGAATGCTAGCCGATGCTGGGTTGCGCTATTTCATTACCGATGGCCACGGTATTCTCTATGCTCGTCCCCGGCCACGTTTTGGCACCTATGCGCCCATTTTTACCGAAACGGGGGTCGCTGCCTTTGGCCGTGATCACGAATCCTCGCAGCAGGTGTGGTCGTCGGAGGTGGGTTATCCGGGTGCCCCTGAATACCGCGAATTCTACAAAGACTTGGGTTGGGAAGCAGACTACGAATACATCAAGCCCTACATCATGCCCAATGGCCAACGCAAAAATACGGGGATTAAGTACCACAAAATTACCGGTCGTGGCCTTGGCTTAGGAGATAAGCAGCTCTATGACCCCTACTGGGCACGGGAAAAAGCCGCCGAACACGCGGCCAACTTCATGTTTAACCGCGAGAACCAAATTCGCTACCTCTACCACTTGATGCAGCGCCCGCCGATTGTGGTCTCTCCCTACGATGCCGAACTCTATGGTCACTGGTGGTACGAAGGGCCTTGGTTTTTGGACTTTCTTTTCCGCAAAGTTTGGTTTGACCAAGACACCTTTGCCATGACCCACTTGGCAGACTATCTACGTGCCCATCCCACCCAGCAGGTGTGCCGTCCCTCCCAGTCGAGTTGGGGCTACAAGGGCTTCCATGAATACTGGCTCAATGACACCAATGCTTGGATTTACCCCCACCTCCATAAGGCCGCTGAACGGATGATTGAACTGGCCAAGGGGGAGCCGTGGGATGAACTGAGTTGGCGTGCCCTCAACCAAGCGGCACGGGAATTGCTCTTGGCTCAATCCTCAGACTGGGCCTTTATCATGCGCACAGGAACCATGGTGCCCTATGCAGTTCGCCGCACCCGTAGCCACCTGATGCGCTTCCACAAGCTCTACGATGACATCAAGGCACAAAAAATTGATGCGGGTTGGTTAGAAAAGGTGGAAGCCATTGATAATATCTTTCCCCACATTAACTATCGGGTCTATCGCCCGTTGTAGTCAGGCCGGCGCCTAAAGCACGCCAAAGCCTTTGCGTTTCTTTTGTTTCTTGGGCTTTTTGGGAGCTTGAGCACGTCCCCCTCGACCCATTGGGTTCATGCTTGGCCTACCCATGCTCGGAAAGCCCCCTTGACCCATCTGCTGCATCAGCGATCGCATGCGCTGGAAATCACTCACGAGCTTTGTGACATCGGCCACCTGATAGCCCGAGCCTTTGGCGACCCGTTCACGCCGACTGGGGGAGCTAGCCAAAAGTTCAGGATTGTGGCGCTCTTCGCGGGTCATGGAGTTAATCATGGCCTCCGCCCGTTTGAGTTGCACTTCCCCCTGCTGGAGTTGCTCTGTTGAAATTTTATTCATGCCGGGGATGAGCTTCATAATTCCCGCAAGGGAACCCATATTTTTTAGTAGGCGCAGCTGCTTGAGGAAGTCATCAAAGTCAAACTGGGCTTCGAGGATTTTGCGGGACATTTTTTCGGCATCGGCTAGGTCCACTTCCTCTTGGGCTTTTTCCACTAGGGTAAGGACATCCCCCATCCCCAAGATGCGAGAGGCCAAGCGATCGGGATAAAAGGGCTGGAGAGCCTCAACTTTTTCACCCACACCAATAAACTTAATCGGCTGTCCTGAGACCTGACGCACCGAGAGAGCTGCACCGCCGCGTGTATCGCCATCCAGTTTGGTGAGAATGGCTCCCGTAATCCCCACCTGCTCATGGAAGGCACGGGTAAGATTGGCCGCCTCTTGCCCTGTCATTGCATCCACTACTAAGAGGGTTTCGTGGGGTTGTACCGCGTCCTTAATGGCCGCCAGTTCCGCCATCATGTCGGCATCAATTTGGAGGCGCCCCGCTGTGTCAATAATCACGGTATCGACACCGAGTTCCTTGGCCTTGGCCACCCCTTGGCGGGCAATTTCCACAGGGCTTACCTCGGTGCCCATTTCAAACACCGGCACGTCAATTTGTTTGCCAAGGGTTATTAACTGCTCAATGGCAGCGGGACGATAGACATCGGTGGCCACTAAGAGGCTGCTGCGGTGTTCTTTGCGCAGGTGCAAGGCAAGCTTTGCTGTGGCGGTGGTTTTCCCCGTTCCCTGTAAACCTGCCATGAGAATAATCGTGGGGGGTGGCTGCACGTGGGCAAGGGGGCTATGGGATTCCCCCATGACCTCCACAAGGGCATCGTAAACAATTTTGATAAATTGCTGGTCAGGACGAACCCCAGCAATCACCTCGGCACCGATCGCCCGCTGACGCACATTTTCAATAAAATCTTTGGCAACCTGTAGGTTGACGTCGGCCTCCAATAGGGCACGGCGCACTTCCCTGAGAGCCTCTTGGATATTGTTTTCCGTAATTTTGTCTTGACCCCGTAGGGTTTTCCACGCAGATTCAAGGCGTTCGGCAAGGGCGTCAAACATGGATACTACAGCTTAAGGGATGACAATGATTCTATGAACCTTAGAGTATCTATCCTAGCAAACTGTCTCCCTTCTACCGTCTTTGCTACCTCACTGCCGCGGTCTGAGGGAAAAGGGGGGAATGGGAAGATTGTTGTCGAGGAGTTCTAATTTGTAGCAAACTTAGCAGTGGTAGTCAACCGTATCCGCTAGGCTTTCACGATAAGATAGAAGCATTAGGGTTAGAGCCTTTTTTCTAAATTTTCTATAGGAAACTGAGGATTCAAGGCTCTGATCGGCGGGAGGTGTCCTATGCTTGTGATCCTCACCCAAAATCAGATTTTACCGTCACAATCTGTGTGTCAATCCTGCTTGTTTGCCGATCGCCAAGGTCAACCCCGCTGGCAAGAGGGTCAACTCCGTTGTGGAGCGCCGCTGTGGAGTAGTGCGGAAGCGGGATGCCAACACTTTCGCTGTCAAATGGGATTTCATTTAGTGGCGGTGTCCGATTTGCCCACTCCTTTGGAGCAAGATACCTAAGGGAGCGCAACTGATCGCCACAAGGAAATATCAATGCTGGAATTTGATAACTACGATCCAGGAGACTTTTACGACGAGTGGTTTTTGGCCAAGGGGCAGCCGCGACCCTTCATTCAACCGCTTTTACAGCGGGTGCGATCGCTTCCCCCCGGAGAGCTACAACAACGCCAAAAAACGGCTCAACAGGTGATGTTTAACATTGGTGCCACCTTTACGGTTTATGGCGCTGCGGAGGGCACCGAACGCATTATGCCCTTTGACATTTTACCGCGTGTTATTCCAGCCCAAGAGTGGCAAGGCCTTGAACGGGGTCTCAAACAACGGACGGCAGCGCTGAATACATTTATTGCCGATGTCTATGGCGATCAAAAAATCCTTAAAAATGGTGTCATTCCGCGAGAGTTGATTGAGTCGGCCAAGGGCTATCTGCGTCCCTGCCACGAGCTGAAACCACCGGGCGGTATCTGGTGCCACATCACGGGAACTGACCTCGTGCGCGATCGCGACGGCACATTCTATGTGCTAGAGGATAACCTGCGCTGTCCCTCAGGGGTCTCCTACGTGCTGGAAAACCGGCGTGTGATGAAAAGCACGTTTCCCCTAGTCTTCAAAGAACTGCAAATTCAACCCGTGGACGAGTACCCCAGCCATCTCCTCGAAACCCTGTTGAACCTTGCGCCCCTCGGCCTGCCAGATGCCACTGTGGTCGTGCTGACGCCGGGAATGTACAATTCGGCCTATTTTGAGCATTCCTTCTTGGCTCAACAAATGGGGGTGACGCTCGTGGAAGGGCGGGATCTCGTGGTTGCCGATGGTTACTTACAAATGCGCACCACCAAAGGCCTCAAGCGGGTGGATGTGGTCTATCGCCGCATTGATGATGACTTTATTGACCCCGCCGTATTTCGTCCTGATTCGCTGCTGGGGGTCAGAGGCTTGATGGAAGTGTATCGCCAAGGGCGGGTGGCGATCGCCAATGCCCTCGGCACGGGTGTGGCCGATGACAAGGTGATTTATGCCTATGTGCCGCAAATGATTCGCTACTATCTTGGCGAGGAACCCCTCCTTCCCAATGTGCCCACCTACCTCTGCTGGGAGCCGAAACAATTGGATCATGTGCTCAAGAACCTCGATTCCCTCGTGGTGAAATCCGCCAACGAGTCCGGCGGCTATGGCATGCTCATTGGCTGTCAAGCCACTGCTGAGCAGCGAGCAGAATTTGCAGAACGCATCAAAGCCAATCCCCGCAACTACATTGCCCAGCCCACCCTGTCCCTATCGCGGGTGCCCACCCTTCTCGGTGATGAAATTGTTGGCTGCCATGTGGACTTACGCCCCTATATTCTCTATGGCAAAGACATCTACGTGCACCCCGGTGGACTGACGCGAGTAGCGATGAAACGGGGTTCCTTGGTGGTCAATTCATCCCAAGGGGGCGGCAGTAAGGATACTTGGGTATTGAACGAATAGGGCTGCTTTTGCCTATCGTTAGCCTATGGCATTGCTCATAAACAGGGGAGTATCAACCCGTGCTCTAGTACACCATCAGGATGAAAAAGGCAGCACTGACGGTAGCGGTAAGGCACCACCTATGTTAAACAATTATTAGCCAACACTGATCGGTGAACCTAGCCTAAATTTGCTGAGGTACTGAAGGAACTTAAGCGCATGAATGAATTTGAGACATCCCCAACCACAGAAACCACCCATACAGAAAAGCCTATCTTTGAGCCGACCCCTGCGCCAGCGCCCCTTGCAGAATTAGAATCCCAGCCGGCATCCCCCAAGGTGGGTGGCCTCACAGATGAACAGTGGCAACAGGCTCGCGAAAAACTTTATTGGCTCCTCACGGTCTTCCCCGATCAGGTTAGTACGTTTCTTGGTGAGTATCAGCAGCCCCTCCGCACCCTTCTGATCATTCTGGCAACAGTTCCCTTTGTGGCACTTGCGGTGGCTATTTTAGAGGTCGTGAATGCCATTCCTCTCCTAGGCCCCACCTGCGAACTGGTCGGCTTTGGCTACACTTGTTGGTTTCTCTATCGCTATGTCCTCTTTGAATCCGGTCGCCGTGAATTTGGCCAGAAGGTGAACGAGTATAAATCCCGTATCCTTGGCAATGAAGGCGGCAGTTCTTCCTAAGGGAATTCATGCGGCTGCACTACCTCCAGCACGTGCCCTTTGAGACCCCCGCCCACATTGCGCAGTGGGCGATCGCCCGTGGTTTTGATTGGCAAGGCAGTCATCTTTATGCGGGCGAGTCGCTACCCGCATTGACGGAGGTGGATGCGCTGATCGTTATGGGCGGCCCCATGGGGGTACACGATGAGGCTGTTTATCCGTGGTTAGGGGCTGAAAAGGCCTTTTTGCGCCAAGCGATCGCCCGTGGCTTACCAGTTCTAGGCATTTGTCTGGGTGCTCAACTATTGGCGCAAGTCCTCGGGGCGGAGGTCACCACAGCACCCATGAAGGAAATTGGTTGGTTTCCCATTGAATTGACCGCTGCTGCCCAAGCCCATCCTTGGTTTCAAGATTGGCCACCTCAACTGACGGTACTCCATTGGCACGGCGAGATGTTTAGCTTACCCCCGCAGGCGCTCCATTTGGCCAAAAGTGCTGCCTGTCCACAGCAGGGTTTTCTGTGGCGCGATCGCGTTATGGGCCTTCAGTTTCACCTAGAAGTGACGCCGGCGAGCCTTGGGGAGTTGATTCAGCATTGCCAGCACGAACTGGTACTTGGCCCTTATATTCAATCGGCACCAGAGATTCAAGCTCAAGCGGCACAAACAGCACTCTTGACCCCCTATCTGGAACGTTTACTTGAGCGCTGGATTCAGTCGTGATCATTACCAGTCGACAGAATCCCTTGGTGCGCTCAATTCGCAAGCTGCACCACCGCAAATATCGCCAAGGGCACTTGCTATTAGAGGGAACTCATCTTCTCCAAGAGGCTGTGGCTGGGGGCTATCACCTCTCTGTGGTTTGCTATACCAGCGCTTGGCAAGCCAAGCAATCGCCAACCTTTTGGCAGCAGGTTGTTCACAGGAGCGATCGCACCGTTGAAGTCACTGAAGAGGTACTGACTGCCCTCTGTACAACAACCACTCCCGATGGTGTCGTTGCTGTTGCTGACTATACACCCCTTCCTACCTTGCCACTCCAGCGTTTAGGTCTGTGCTTAGTTACGCTTCAGGATCCGGGCAATTTGGGAACGATTATTCGCACCGCTGCTGCTGTGGGTGTTGAGGGGCTATTGCTGACCCCCGATTGCGTGGACATGACCCATCCCAAGGTATTGCGTGCCAGTGCGGGTCAGTGGTTTCGCCTACCGATGCAAACCATTACTAATGGCCTAGAAACCCTCAAAGCCTACCAAGCTCAAGGATGGCAAATTGTGGTGACACTACCGACTGCCCCCTGCGTTTATTGGCAGGCGGACTTTCGCCGACCCACCCTGTTGGTGATGGGCAATGAAGGCCAAGGACTCCCCCCGGCCTACCACGACAGCAGCTTTACTGCCCTCCGGATTCCTCAGGAGCCAAATGTCGAATCCCTGAATGTGGCGATCGCCACGGCAGTGCTCTTGTACGAAGTTTATCGCCAACGCTCGCTGGACTAAACCACAAAGAAGTTGAGAACGCCCACCACCAACACTAGGGCAATCCATACCCCGGAGCCAAGGAAAATTAACTGCTTTGAGCGATCCCAATCTTGGGGAGAGGCGTAGGCCACTGGCACACCCACCACCATCACAAAGGACAGAATGACAAGGGCAGCAAGAGCCAGTTGAAAGAGAATCGTCATTGTTGCTAACTCCCAAATTTTATCAGCGGCAATGGTAGCGAAGCAGCTACCTCTGAACTAGCATTATCGCCCATTTCTTGACCCTAAACTAGGCTCAGCAGCGAGTTCATATCGCAACTATTGCCAGCCCTGAGCCAGCCACGATCGCGGATCAACGCACTCGCCATTAACGTAGAGTCCCCAATGTAAATGCGGCCCTGTGGCAGCACCCGTATTGCCAACAGTACCAATGACTTGCCCCGCTTCAACCATTTGTCCCTCTTGAACGCGAATTTGATCGAGGTGAAGGTAAATCGTCAGCACCCCCTGCCCATGATCAATACCAATTGTGTTGCCATGGATCAGAAACCCTTGGGATTCTCGCCCCACTAAGGCCACTCGCCCCCGCTGCGCCGCTACTACGGGTGATCCCTTGGGGCCTGCATAGTCCAAACCGCGATGGAAGTAGTCCTTGGCAAAAACCCCGTTGTAATACCGCCGCACGCCGTAGGGTGTGGTCACAGGACCACTATTGGGGCGGCGAAAGGCACCTTGCCAGAGTCTTTCGGGGGTGACCAGTGCCTTAAAGGCATCCACGCGATCAAATTCTAAATCCGTTCCTGAGGAGTCTTTGCCCGGTGGGAGCCAAATACTTTGCACAGGAAAGGAGCGATCGCCCACCCACAGCAACATGTTGCGGGTTTCATTTCCTGCCCGAACCACCAATGAACGGCGGCCGGGTGTCTGTAGTGGTGTTGTTGCCACAAACGCACGCCATTGCTGGGGGCCAATGGAGAAAACCGGCAGGGCTTTGCCCGCAACCTCGACTGTGGGCTGTTCTGAAGCGTTGACCACAATGGCCAGCGTATCTCCCAAAACAGCGCGATCGGGACTGACGGTGACCATCAGCGGAATCGTCACTTGACTACTGGCGGGCAGAACGGTGGCAGTGATAATGGCGGGTACTAGCCACGGGAGAAGGCGATCGCGCATTGCTGCAAGAAATACTAAGCCTTTAGGTTGGACACGCAAAAATTCAATAGGGTTCCCAGCAGGAACGAACGAGAAAAAGCCGCCAGTAAGTTGACCGACGGCTAGATCATTAAAGCATCCTTGAGCGTGATTTAACGACGGCGGGGCACTTTGGCCAAGTAGTCAATATCAGCGGCACGCAGCTGCTGGGCATAGCGGGCTTTGGGCGCGATCGCTGCTGCCAAATCGCGGTATTTGCGGGGGTCGCCCTCCGGTAGCCGCCGCTCTTGGAACTTGCGATCGTAGAATTTGTCCAAAGTAAACCGCCAGTCAGTCTTGGTAGTACCGACTTTGTCGCGGTATTCAAAGCCATAGCGCGGGGTCACGAGGTTAAAGGGACGTCCCTCCATGCGTTTGCGCTGGTAGGGCACCGTAAAGTCACCAAAGGCATTGGTATATTCCTCGCTGTCGAGGAGGGCATCGACAAAGCCATAGCAGCCAAGGGTGCCGATTTTAATTGACCAAGCAATTTTTTCCTCTTCGTTGTAAGCACTGCGCCCCAAGAACCGCCGCAGGCAAACATCCACCAAGCGGTAGTTGTCGTTTACAGCCACCACCGTATTGTAGAAGCGCTCTGATTTGGCCAGACCACGAATGAAGTCCCGCACCGTAATCACTCGGTTCACTAATTGGGATTCCAAGGTGATTTGACGGTTAAAGGCCAAGGTGGCATGCTCACTAAACACCTGCCGATAGCAGGCCCAGATTACCTCGCGGATTTCGGAATAGGAGGCTGCATCCTCAAGGCGATAGATATAGGGGGTGTCTTCGTTTTGATCGGCAATGCCAAAACTAGCGACGCGGTGGTTTTGAGTCGTCGGCTTGTAGGCGAGTAGAGGTAAGTCCATGGATCTCTCCCAAGTCAAAGAGTGAAACAACAGCTAGCGCAGCGGAAAAGCCGCCGTCGGGTTGATCGACGCCGGTACATTCGGGCGATCGCGCCGCGTGGTATCGGGGATTTGCACATTGGCCGTGGAGACCGGCTTAAATTGCACAGGCGTCACCTTGACCGATCGTGCCATCTCCAAGAAATTGCGAATGTCGCCCCACTTGTAGCGACTGTTCTCTAACTTATCGCGCCAGTAGTCACCATAGCGAGGGGTAACCAGATTAAAGGGGCGATCTTTATAGCGACGACGCTGGTAGGGCACCGTATTATCACCAAAGTTTTGCGTATATTCGTCACTGTCCACAAGGGTATCCACAAATTTTTGCCAACCATCGGTGGCAATGCGAATGGACCACGCCAGTTCTTCATCCTTGTTGTAGGGGGCACGCCCAAGGAGCCGCTTCAGAGCAATTTCCACCAAGCGATAGTTGGAGTTCGTCTCCACCACCAAGCGACGGAATGTCTCGGATTTGGCCAAGCCACGAATAAAATCCCGTACCGAAATGGCACGATTGGCCAGTTGGGACTCTAGATGGGGCTGGCGGGTACTCTTGAGGACAACGTGCTCGCTAAACACTTGGCGATAGGCGACCCAAATCAGTTCATCAATATCCGACTGATCCACTGCATCCTCAAGGGAATAGCGCCAAGGGGTGTCTTCATTGGGCACTTCATAGCCCGGTACCCGCTGATTTTGGGAACTAGGGGCATAGCTCAGCAAGGGAATTGTCATGGCTTACACCTTTGGTTGAGAGGGCAAATAACGGTAGGGCAAGGCAACGGGCACCGGTTTGACTGGTGTTGGCGGTAGATCGCGCTCTTGGGCGGTGTCGGGAACCGTAACCAAACTGGAGGTAGCCCGTGCTACATGGCGTTGAGTATCGAGGGTGGGCACCACAATTGAACGCGCCATAGAGAGGAAGTTGGCTGGGATCGCACCGCGGACAATTTGTTTGTCCAGTGGCCCTGCGGTGTAGTAGCGCACTTGATAGTAAGAACGACCACTGAGGGACATTTCCTTGTTGCGCCAGTAGTCGCTGTAGCGGGGATTAACGAGGTTAAAAGGACGCGCCATGCGCCGCCGCCGTTGGTAGGGGACAATATCGGCACCAAAGTTTTGCTGGTACTCGTCGCTGTCCACTAAGGCATCAATAAATCCTTCTAGGCCACGGGTAGCTAGAATAATTGACCAAGCAATTTGCTCCTGCTGACCATAGGTGGGGCGACCAAGGAATCGCTTGAAGGAGACATCCACGAGGCGGTAATTGGAGTTAACGGCTGCCACTTGCTCGCGATAGACCTCGGACTTACCCAAGCCACGGATAAAATCCTGTACGGAAATGGCACGATTGCGCAGTTGGGATTCTAGGAAGGGCTGACGGTAGGAGGCCAAAATCAGGTGCTCACTGAAAATTTGGCGATAGGCTGCCCAAATCAGGGCATCCACGTCTGCAGCATCGGTGGCATCGGTGAGGCGGTAGATGACGGGATCATCCTCGGCGGGGACTTCATAACTGACCACCCGCTGGTTAAGGGTTCTGGGCTTCACAGCCAGCAAGGGTAACGACATAACTTTCCAATCCTTTTAGGTGTGCATGGACAGAGAGTCCCTCTGGAGGGTAAGTTGACAACGGGAACGCACAACAATGTCGGGGTCGTGATCGCTCAAATGATTGAGGAGTAAACGCACAGCGTCCCTAATGGAGCGGGCAGCCGCCTGCTGATGCAGATGATCAAGGGCAACGCCAACGGCATAGCGAACCGCCCAATCTGCTGCTTCACTATTGCGCTGGAGAACCGCCAGTGCTTCCCTGAGTTGAGCCTCTCTTTCAGTCTCCTGCGGGATTAACTGCCAACGGAGGGTTCCCAACGCTTTTGTGGCAGCCCGGCGGACACTGGGGGCAAAATCGGACTGGGCAGCAGCAAGGAGAACGTGCAGAGCTGCTGGATGACCAATGGTACCCAAGATGCGCACTTCATAGGCGCGGGCACCATAGTTGTACTCATCCAACTGTGCCAAAAGTGGCTCCACCACTGCATCCCCAAGGGCGATGAGACCGACTACGGCAGCCTGAGCAGCCGCAGGATTGTTGTACCCCAACACCGCAATCAGCGTCGGAATAGCAGCAGTATCTTTTTGCTGAGCTAGCTGAGTTACTGCCTCCTGCAATGCCGCAGCGGAGGTGGCCGTCTCAACAGCTTGGATATAGGGAAGGAGATCACTCACAGCAGTTGATCCAATCCTTGAAAGAGGGAGAGGGTCTGGTCTAGGGGAACTGCCTGACGCAGTTGCTTGCTTAGGATGCCGTGGAGGGCAATGAGCTTGAAGCTAGCCTCAACACCCGCCTGTAAAATCGCCTCTGCTGCTGGTAAATACCCCATTGCTCCTAAATCGAGCAGTGCGGTGCGCCGCAGCTGCACATCCTCACTGTTGAGGGCGGCTAGCAGGCGATCGCCATACACCGCCGCACCCGTGAGCTGAAAGAGTGCCCGCGCAGCGGCAAACTGTACCCGCGGCATTTCATGGGTCAAGAATGGCTCAATCAGGGCAATCGCCTCTGTGGCACCCAGTTGACCAAGGCTTTCAATGACGGCCTCCACTGGTTGCACAAGATGGGGACGACCGGGGACTAGCCGCGCCATCGCCACACCCCCTTCCAAGAGCGCTTGTAGGGGAGCGATCGCCTGAGGATCTCCCAATTGACCGAGGGCAATGGCAGCTGCCTCCCGCACATAAAAATCCTCGCAGCGCAAGCACTCGATGAGGGCAGGCACCGCTTGGCGATCGCCCAATTTCCCCAACGCCCGCGCCGCATTCCGCCGCAGGGGATAGCCCCCCAGTTCCGTGCGATCGGTCTCATCCGCCAAAGCAGCAATCAAAGCGACGACAATGGCCTGCCGCTCTGCCACCGTTGCTGTTTCTAGACCAAACTTGCCCAGCCACCACGCCGCATAGTAGCGGAGACTAGTATCCGTCCCCTGAAGCTGCGCCAGCATTTGGGGAACCGTAAGCTGTACCGGTTCAGAGACCGCCGTCATTCCCTCTCCTGACATCAGCCACTTAGGAGGCGACCACTGGGGTAATGGAAATGATTTTGCCCCCCATGCGGGTAATGCGCTGCATCTCTTCATTCATGCGGTTGTAGGGCACCATAATAAAGGTGCTACCGCTGCGCCGAATCGGAAACCCCATTTTGTCGGTTTCTTCGTTTTGACGCAGACCCACAACCTCGTAGCGGAAAACGCGAGCGCCGGAGGGGCTAAGGGCAGCACTTCCAGACGCAGTTTGACCAAACATGACACCTGACTCCCAATCTCAAAAGGACGCTAAACAAAGATTCCTAGGCAGGATTGACACTGACAATGCGAGCACCCGTGCGCTGAAGCTGCTGCATTTTGCTCGACAGTTGCTCATAGGGCACCAAAAAGGCGGTACTGCTGCGGCGTACTCCCGGATAGCCCGGTTGGCGAATGCCCGCCACTTCAATGCGATAGACACGGCCACTTTCACCAAAGGAACCGCCCAAGCAAGCCCGTGGGGGAACATCGGCACTGGGGGTGTAGTAGGCAAAGGCCGTATCGCTACTCGAAGGCGGCACCACCGTATTGGGACTGTTGGTGGCCAGATCCCGCGCTAAACGGGACATGCTGCCTTCTGCTTGGGCGCGATCGCTATTGGCATAACCGCGATAAAGGCGAAACATGCGGTTAAAGCCGACGGTTTTTTGACCCGGCTGCGTATTAAAGCCGCGATAGTAGGGCACCACCCAATCCCCAAAGCTGTCGGTGTATTCGGGGGAATCAATGTAGGAGTCAATGTCGGCATCAAAGCCCTCATTTTCGTAGAGATCCAAGTGGAAGATCACTTCCGACTCATCGTAGGGTGCTCGCCCTAGCAAATGCTTATAGTTCAGTTCAATGACACGGGTTTGAAAATTGCCGTAGAGAAACTTCTCTTTGTATAGTTCCGACTTGGCCACTGCGCGCACGAACTCCCGCACGGTAATTTTGCCGTTGCGCAACAGTGACTCCGCACTCACCAAACGCTCCGATGCCATGACGTAGTCATTGCCCAAGACTTGACGGTAAACGGCACGGATGACAGTCTCTAGATCTTCCTCGCTCCAGTTGGCACGCAGCTCCACCCGCGGAGCATCACTGAAGGCGGAGGTACCCAAGCGCGAAGCAGCAGCAGTAATAGCCACGGTACAAACTCCTAAATATCGAGGGTACAAACAAGCCCGGTGTTGTAAACAAAGGGTCAGCCCAACGCCGACAACATCTGCTTACCTCACCGGGCAACGAAGGGAAACGCCTATTAGCTGAGGGCGTTAATGGCGTAGTCGATGTAGGCGTTGGCTTCCACCGCAGCTTGGCCCGTCAAGCCATGGTTGGCTTTGATATATTTCAGAGCTTCGATGTACCAGCTTGGCGACAGGTCAAACGTGCTGTTGATTTCAGACAAGCCGGCAATGAGGTACTCATCCATTGGACCGGTGCCACCCGCAACGAGGCAGTAGGTCACCATCCGCAGGTAGTAGCCGATGTCACGGGCGCACTTGGCTTTCCCTTCGGGGGTTGAGGCATACTGAGAGCCTTGCATGGTGGTGGTGTAGGGGAATTTTTGATACACTGCTTGGGCTGCGCCGTCAATCAGGCTCTGAGCATTGTTGGTCAGGGCGCGAGCAGCTTCCATGCTGGCCACAGCGCGCTTGAAGCGACCGTCAACCGCTTGCAGTTCGGTGTTGCTGAGGAAACGACCTTGGGTATCGGCGGCGGCAATGGCTTCAGTAATCGGCGTTTTCATGGATAAAATATCTCCCTAAAAAATGTGTGTGTTCAGAACGGTCAAAGTTAGAGAACGTCAAAGGTACCTTAGGCAACAGCGGCAGCAGCACGATCAAAGTAGCCAGCGATTTCGGACATCAGGGCGCTGCAATCGCCAGGGGTGATGCCATTGGGATCATTGGCGATCGCGATCGCGGCATCTTTCATTTTTTGGATGGCCACAGCCACGGAGGAGCCGGGGGTACCAAGGGCTTGGTAGGTTTCCCGCAGACCGTTCAAGCAGCGATCATCGAGCACGCTGGAGTCACCAGCCAAAATGGCGTAGGTCACATAGCGCAAGATGATTTCCATGTCGCGCAGGCAAGCAGCCATACGACGGTTGGTGTAAGCATTCCCACCGGGTTGGATCAGTTGGGGTTGCTCTGCAAAGAGGGCACGAGCAGCGTTAGCAACGATCGTGGAGGCATTGCTGGTGATGCGGTTGACGGCATCCAGACGCTTGTTGCCTTCTTTCACCAAGTTGGACAGGGCATCGAACTGGGCGTTGGTGAGGAATTCACCCCGGGCATCGGCCTGAGCGACAACTTTGGCAAATGCATCTAGCATGGATCAATTCTCCTTAAAGGTTGTTAAAGAAGTGAGACCTTCTTGACATTCCTGCCCACAGAGATAACGCAGGATTCTTAGGGGGCTGATCAGCAACTCCCTAAAGGCTGTGCCAAGCAACCTTAGAGCGACCAAGCTGATCCTTGGTGTGTTTTTTAAGAAACGTGCAACGCTCTTGGGCGTGCCGGAAAGGTCTAACACTCACTGATGGCTTGTTCCGCAAAGGGGCTAGGGAAACAACAGCCGTGTTGTTAAACCCTTCAGGTATTTCTTATACAATGCGGTGGGAAACCTGTTTCGCCGTAGTTATTAATTTGTAAAATACTTTTGTGAGATAAATTAAGGTTCTAGCGATCGCCATAAAATAGGTGCCATTTGTCCTAAGTTTTTCCTAAGTTTCGTGAAGTTTCTTTAACATTGTTCTCAGGAAGTTACGATCTGCATGAGTGAGCCGCTGCAATTCAGCTTATTTGACGCCCCCACCGAGGCCGAACCTGCACCAGCGACGCCCCTTGATGCTGCCACCTATGATCAAATTCCGCTGCGGGCTGAGGTGCCCATTCCTGCCGGCACTTACCGTGACTTGGAAGCCTTAGCGCAGCATTGTCAGCAGTGTCAACGCTGTGGCTTAGCGGCCACGCGTACCCATGTGGTGGTCAGCCGTGGTAATCCCGCTGCCAAGCTGATGATTATTGGTGAAGGACCGGGTCAAGCAGAGGATGAAAGTGGCCGTCCCTTTGTTGGTAAGGCGGGGCAACTCCTCGATAAAATTCTTGCTTCGGTCAATCTCGACAGTGAGCGGGATGCCTATATTTGCAACATTGTGAAGTGTCGCCCCCCTGGCAACCGTGTGCCAACACCAGTGGAAGCAGCGGCCTGTTTGCCCTACCTTTTAGAGCAGATTCGCTTGGTCAATCCCCGCATTATTCTGCTGGCGGGGGCAACGGCTGTATCCGGATTGCTGAAAGATAATCGCGGGATTACTAAAATTCGTGGCCAGTGGATTGAATGGCAGGGACGCTGGTGTATGCCGATTTTTCATCCTGCCTATCTGTTGCGGAATAGCTCGCGGGCGCCCGGCAGTCCCAAGTGGTTAACGTGGCAGGACATGCAAGCCGTGCGCGATCGCCTGCGCCAACTGGATTCTTAGATTATTCCTGACGGTGGGGATGTTCCTGCAAATAGCGTAGCCAAAGCTCCGAAAGTTCCCGCGCCTGTTGCTCCTTTTCGCCAACAATGTGGTACATCCGCCGCGGCCGACCGCGACCTTCCACCTTCTTCCAATAACCATCAATAATCCCCTCATCCTCGAGGAATTTGAGGGCGCTGTAAAGAACCGTATCGGAAAGACGGTAAAGGGGATATTCATTTTCAATGGCTTGAATCAGCGCCGTGCCATAGGAGTCCCCCTTTTCCACAAGGGTATAGAGCACATAGCACACCGCAACTTCCTTGCTCAGGTAAACGGGCGGTGGCTGGCGGAAAAAGGTGTAGATATCTTCCAGTTTCATAACCTTATCCTCAGCAATGGGCTACTGCTGATACATTGACTCCCCAAAATTCCTCAAATCGTGGAAGGGTCTGGATTCAACTCTGTTGCTCCAAAAGATAGGAAACACAAATACTCCCCCCTTAATGTCAGCACTTTCCTCTGGCCTCATATAGCGCATGAAAGTCACTAAGTATTTATCGCTACCAAGACTACAATATTGTCTTGCAGCCCTTTTCTGAAATATGGGATAGATAAAGAAGAAACAATCCTCTCCCGTATCGGCTTTCACGATTTTAAGCGTGTGCCATCCTTGTGAAAAGGGCTTTACTTCTGATTTTAGGAAGTTTGAGAGAAAAGTGTTCCTTGCATCATAATTCCGCAGTCAGCAAAAATCAAGTCATTGACTTGTTGCAAATTGATTTCAAGGGTCATCAGGGGCAAGATTTCTTAACAAAAATTCACGATAGATCTGCCAGCGTCGGCCATTGTGCACCAACAGTGTTAGGTGGGATATCCAACAGCGAGCCGCAAAGGATTGTTCTTGAAAGTCTCCCCAAGCGTGGCGAAAGTTTTCCTTGGTTAAATCGCGAAAGGCGATCGTCATGTGGGGAGTAAAGGGATGGCGTTGCGTAGGGGGGAGGTTCAGGGGCTTCGCTACGTCTTTGACAAGCTGTGCTTGTAGTGTCTTTAGGGCTGGAGTGGGTGCTACGTGAATATAAATGACTCGCGGCACAAAGGCGGCAAAACCATCGAGGATCAACTCCACTGGAGCAGCTTGGTGGCAAAAGGTGTCTAGGGCTTGCTCCAGATCTGCGACCGCTGCATCTGGCCACCAAAAGGGAGGATAGAGGGTGACGTGGGGGGGAGAGCGCAACGCCGCTTGGCTCTGATAGCAATCGCAACAATACTGCTTAAGGCGGGTGACTTCAGCCTGAATGTCAGCATTGGGCAACAAAGCCATAAAATAATGCCGCCGGTTCATTAGCGCTGCGCCACAATAGTCCAATGGCGATCGGAGGTGAGGGTAGCTTGCCAATGCTGCGGCGGCTGCGGCAATGTTCTTAAGAGATCGCTCATTTCCATCAAGGTCAGTGCCGCATGGAGGGAGTCAGCAAAAAGTTGCCGCTGTTCCGGTGTGTCTTGGCCAGCATATTGGTCAACCAAAGCTTGCAGTTCTGCCCGCGTTTGCGGACGACAGAGATCACGGATAAACAAGATTCCTTGGGGACGGAGCACCCGCAGCATTTCCCCTAGGGCAGGCTGAGGATCGGCTAAGTGATGGACAAGGCTGTTGCTGATGACCACATCAAAGCTCGCTGTGGCAAAGGGCAAAGCTTTGGCATCCCCGTGCACAAAGTTTAGGTGCGGACTGTGGCGGCGGGCGATCGCCAGCATGGCAGGACTCAGATCAATCCCCGTCAGCTGCCAGTGGGGATAGCGTTGATGCAGGATTTGGAGAATACGCCCTGTCCCGCTGCCCACATCTAGAACCTCTAACGCTGCCTCGACCCTAGGTAAAACTGCTGCCAAGTCCTCACAAAAGCTGGTGTTGACTGCCGTAAAATCCATGGCATCGTAGGCGGCAGCTGTTTCCGCTGTCTCCATCACCTCCGGTTCAAGAATGCGTTGCAGCGGCATAGGTTATAACCCCGTGGCCGATCGCCCCTGCTTGGGGAGGCGCACAAAGACAAAGTAGCTCAGGTAGACCATATAGATGACGAGGGCAACGGCAGCAAAAAAGCCGAGGGTACCTGCGCGGGCTTGGGCATGGAAAATGTCTTTGAACATCAGGGGCGGCTCTAGCCAGACTTGGCAACTGGGGGTTTGAACGGCGCCAGCGACAAAGGCACAGCGCAGATAAAAGGCCTGCCCAAGGGCAGCCAGACCACAGTAGAGGGTTACTGCCCACCGCCAGCTACTAAAGACTTGACCAATCAGGTCCTGGCGATCGCTAATTTCTTCATTGAGATCCACCCAAAACCAGAGGCTAATGGGAATCAGCACCAAGGCCATAAATCCGGTGACGTAGGCCACTGGCCACTGCGGCATCATCAGGTACACCGTAATCGCCAATAGACTGGCCACCCGCCAATAGATAATCAGCAGTTGGGTAATCGCTGGCACGTTTTTAACTGTTGACCACAGCAACAGGATCAAGGGGATAACCACAGTAAAGAGCACCGCAAGGCGGTAGTCCATCCACACGAGCGATCGCAGAAGTTCCAAGGACATGGCAGGCCACAGACCCAAGTGCAACGGTTCTATTATTAGGGATCGCCTTCCTAGGGCACAAGGCTAGAGCGATCGCACCCGCTCATACCAACGCATCAAAATTGCCGCTAGCTTTTGTGAATCATGGCGCACGGTTGGTGTGGATTCGTCCATCACATCCGCGAGGATCAGCCGACAGTTTTGGCGGGCAAGTTCTTCGCGATCAATGGCCACAGCGGTACTGCCCTGCTGGGCATAGCGTTCAAGGTGAGCGGCACTGGGGGGATATTTTTGCACCAGCACTGCGTCAAACAGGCGATCGCCCGTCACCTCATCAAGGGCACGCACATGATCACTCACAGCATAGCCATCGGTTTCCCCCGGTTGCGTCATAATGTTGCAGACATAAACACAGGGGCACTGCCGCTCTGCTAGGGCTTGGGCAATCTCAGGCACCAAGAGATTCGGAATAATACTTGTATAGAGACTGCCGGGGCCAAGAATAATGTAATCGGCCTCATGGAGGGCTTGAATGGCGCGGGGCAGGGCTTTGGGGGCTGGGGGCGAGCAGCCGATTTCGACAATTTTGCCGCGGGCGGCTGTAATGTTGGACTCCCCATGAATGAGGCGACCATCGGCAAGGCGTGCCCAAAGGGTCATATCTGTTAGGGTGGCTGGCAACACTTGACCGCGAATGGCCAAGACCGCTGAACTGGTGGCGATCGCCCGCTCCAGATCCCCCGTGATATTTGTCATCGCCGTCAGAAACAAATTGCCAAAACTGTGCCCCGCCAAGCCATCGCCCGCTTCAAAGCGGTATTGAAAGAGTTCGGTGACGATTTTCTCCTCATCCGCTAGAGCCGCCAAGCAGTTGCGAATATCCCCCGGTGGCAGCACCCCAATTTCTCGCCGCAGTCGTCCGGATGAGCCGCCATCATCGGCCATCGTCACAATGGCAGTGATATTGGAACTATAGAGCTTGAGTCCGCGCAAGAGCGTTGACAGCCCTGTACCGCCCCCAATGGCCACAATTTTCGGGCCTCGCCCCAAGCGCCGATGGGTGAGGAGTCGCTCTACGAGTGCCTTATCGTCCTCTGGCAGTAGGACTTCCGTAATGGAACCAAGGGTACGGGCATAGCCCCAAGCAATCAGTGCCAACCCCCCAAGCAGCAGTAAAGGGCCACTGATGTAACTGGGTACAAAACGGGCAATACTTTGAACAAACTGCTCTAGGAATTGCAGGAAGTAAAAAATGGGGGTGAGGTTGATGCTAATGGCAAAGCCCAGACTAGCAAGCAAAACGCCAACCGCACTAATCAGGAGCCATCGCTTCACCAGTAGCCCAGGGAGCAGCCACTGAGACCACAGACGGATTTTACGACGTGCTGGACGCAGTCTTGCTGAGAGTTGTTGAGCCTTATTCGCTCTCCTCATCCGCACCAATACCCAAATAGGTTTTACCAAGGTAGCGGGCGAGGCGCTGGAGCGGATTGGTCACTTGGGTTTTGTGTTCAGCGTGGTCACTGTTCACAGGAACGCCTAAAATGCCTGAAAATTCGTCATCACTGATTTCCCCAGCCTGATGTTGGGCAAAGGAATCCACCACCTGCACCAGTTCATCGATGGAAAACTCAAAACCATGCTGACTGGCAAAATCCACCACTTTCGGCGCCATTTCTCCCCGCAGCGCAGCCAGTTCCTCGGCATCGAGTTCGGCAGCCACACTAATGTTGCCATCACCTACCCCCAGAAGGTTTTCCAATTCATCCCGCAGTTTGGCATCCTCAGCGGTCTTTTGCATGAACGCTAATACCTGTGCCGTGGCCATAGGCTTCCTTCCTTCGGTCAGTAAACGTCTGCACGAACCGATTGGATTATAACATTCTCTAATGAGAGTATTTTCAGGCAACAGTTCTTAAGAATGGCACCTCAACCGTTTGAGTAGTGGGTGTACAGCATTCCTTGCTGCATCAAGGCACTAGGAGTCTTGCTGATTGTTGGCCATGAAAGAGTACCATAAGTTGACAAATTGCGTGAGAGTCTATGGCTTGCATGCCTGTACCTGTAAAGAATGATTGTTTTAATAAAGACTATCATCTTCCCTATGATTTAGCGGCGGATCATGTGCATCAAGCTATGGAAGACTTTGTAAATTTCCTAGGACTTATCAATCAGCAACTTCAGTCAAAAGGAATTCCGAGACTTGAATGCTTGTTGATGCCTGCTACTTTCAGCAGTATTGTTGGCGAGTTTATCAGTACTAGAATTCCCGAACACTGCTTCTCCTTGGCAAAGAATCAATACACCAACGGACATCCTGATCTCATTCCACAAGGCAAGTTTCCTGAAGACCCAGTACAGTATGCACCAGAGGGAATTGAAGTAAAAGGCTCAAGACATGCCAGTGGTTGGCAAGGACACAACCCAGAGTCTATATGGCTCATGGTATTTTATTTTGATAGTCATACTCCTAACGACAGGAAAAAAGGGGTAGAACTTAAACCCTTCTGTTTTAGGGGGGTGTATGCAGCCAAACTGGATAAAGATGACTGGGCTTTTTCTGGTCGTTCACCGACAAGTCGCCGAACAATTACCGCTAGTGTTAAGAGTAGCGGTTTGAAAAAAATGAAGAAAAATTGGATATACAGTGATTTAAGCTAGCTTGAAAGATAATTGTGTTGTTGGGACATTGACTGAAGATAGCGCAGGAATGGCTTGTAAGCTCATTGCATAATACTCTTGATATTTCTCAATACCGATGGCACAATATCCAAGCGCTTCAGCCGCAGCAATAGTAGAGCCAGAACCCATAAAAGGATCAAGCACAATCCCTTCACCAAGAGGCAAAGAAGCATACACAACTTGGCGAAGAAAGGACTGTGGTTTTAAACTAGGATGATTCCCGATATCACGTTCCTTTTGAGGAGTCCGTTCACTTTCAATAACATCCTCGAAAGGATTACCATTCGGTTTGCGGCGCAAGCCACCCGTTTGGAAAGACCTGAGACATTCACTGACTGTCATTCCTTCAGGAATGGGTTTTCGGAAGATACCCCATGGTTCATAACAACCACGTGGCATTGAGCAAACACCGGGAAATTCATCCTCGGCATTCTTTGGTCTGTCACCACCGCGAAGGGTTCTAACTAACCGCACAACCTGACCCCGAAATTCCAAGCCAGCATCAGCGATTGCAGAAAATACGATTTGAGATAAGAGAACATTTGATGCCACAAAAACATGGGCGCCTGGGCGCAGAACTCGTAAGGCTAGCTTGCTCCACTCGTAAAAGTACTCGTGAATCCGTTCTCTTTCTTTTACGGTCAGAGCTGTAAATCTTGGCAAAGGCGATCTAAGATGGCCGTCAAAAGATGGTGGGATCCGCCAAACGCCTCCATTACCATTTAATCGTTTTTCCAGTTGTTCAGGCTCGTATTCCTTCACACCATAGGGGGGATCTGTGACAATGGCGTGAATACTGTCGCTTGAGACCTTGCTCATCCATCCAAAACAATCAGCATGTATCACTATAGACTTAGTAAAGGAGTGAAACTCATAGTTAAGCGCATAGGACTGTTCAATTTGTTGAGTTGACATAGTTGCCACCTAATCAGGTTATTCTCTGGACGGCTGAGCTACCTAAATTCATCGGCTAACACTCCGCTAGCCTACCGTACTTAAAAATGGCACCTCAACCACTTGAGCAATGATGCCCTCTGGGGTGTGCAACGTTAACCCAGTACCGCCAACTTTTGTGCGCACATAGCCGAGGCCAAAGGCCCCCCTATTTAGGGGAGTACAACTGGTGAGCAGACCCACTTTTTCACCGTCTAGGAATAAGGGGGTGGGGGGTGTCACTGCGGCACTTAATTCCAGCCCCCAGAGATGTTGTTTGACCCCTTGGTAGGTGTTGAGGCGAGCGATCGTCTCTTGGCCAATATAACAACCTTTATTAAAAGAAATGGTATGCCCTAGCCGTGCTTCGAGGGGGTTGTAGTCTTCGGTGAGTTCCGCATCGGCAGCGGGTCGGCCTTGGCGGATGCGTAGGTGTTCCCAGTCGGCATCACTCAGTTGGGGATAGGGATGAAGTAAATCGCTGAGGGGGCGATCGCTCCAAAGGGTTAAACCTAGAATCGCTAGGCCACTGGTGGCAGCAATGGTTAAGGGAGTATTTTCGTAAGTAACAGTCACATGAGCGTAGGGCTGAGCAAACGGTTCAAGATCAAATTGGGCACTCATCTGATCTGCAACGGCACCGAAAACTCGGTAGCAGTAACTGTCAGGGGTGCGATCGCTCACCTGCACATCATCGCCAAAGAAGATGTACTTATCGAGCCATTTCAAGAGAAACTCGCGGCGCTGAGGCGAGATCAGTAGCTCCACCCAGTCAGAATGGACAAACAGGGTAGCTAAATCAAGGGTGCGGGCGGTTGAGGTTAGAAAAACGGTATCGGCGCCTTGACCCGGCTGGAGAAGGAGGCAATTATTCGAGCTTTGATTGTGCAAAAACTTCAGGCGATCGCCCCCCGTGAGCCGCAGCCGCCCCCAATGACTACAATCATAGACTGCACCACTGGTAGAGACTGTTTCCAGTAGATCCGTCATTCTTTTACTCCCAAAAGAAGTAAGTCCCGCTCAAGGAGCGATCGCACCCCCACAAGATTGAAGTCCGGTTGCTCAGCTAATAACTCAGCCACGGTTTTTTGACCCGTCGCAGCCGTCAGGAATTGCTGCTCAGCCTGATTGAGCTGAATCACGTCATAGTGGCAGTTAAAGACACAGGCACCGGGCCAACCGTCTAAGCAGGGGTGTCGCCACGGAATCGCTGCCAAGAGAGCCGCATCCTCTGACCAATCGTGACGCAGCAAGGGTGGCTTGGCCAAGAAGAACTCAAAGTGGGTCATCGCCTCAGGGTCGAGGCATTCAATGAGTTGATATTGCTGGATGGGATCTAATTGCTGTGCCCGCTGCAAAAGTGCTGGCTGGGTGCCCAATAGCCGCTCCAACTGCCAAACTTGGGGATTGGAAAAGCCAACGAATTCTAGACCAGAGGCAGCAATGAGGTCAAAGAGGCTGGCGATTGTGTAGTCAATTTCTTGGGGATGCACATACATATCGGCAAAGCATTCATCCCGCTGATTTTCAAGGCTCCAGCGTTCTTGCTCCCGCTTTTTCAGACGATTATTCGCCGGTAATGCGGCAAAGAGTTCCCGGCCAATAGCCACCCCTTCCCGATAATTGTGGCGATCGCTCCCTAGAAGGAGGGCAATGGCCTGCTGCATCAGCTTAATTTCCCAGCGACCGCGTTCGCCATAGACGAAAATGTGAAAAATGCCGCCGGGGGCAAGAACATTGGCAAGGGCTTGGATCCCCCGCTGCGGATCCGGCAGATGGTGCAGCACGCCGACACAATTAATCATCTGGAACGTTTGCCCTAGTTGAGCCACGTCCTCCAGACTCAGGTGGTGAAATTGCACATTAGTAGCGCCCGATCGGCGGCAACGTTCCCGCGCAATCTCTAAAGCTCCCTCACTGAGATCCAAAGCTGTAATCTGCGCCTGCGGATTTAAATGGGCTAAGTATTCGGTACCCACACCCGTACCACAGCCCGCATCGAGAATGGCAATGTCCAGTTGCGAGGGATAACGCCCTGTGCAAAAGCTATAGGCCGCCGGCCACGACCAGCGCCAGTTGTAGCCCGGTGGGGGTTCATCAAGGAGCGGTTCCGGGGGAAAAGGGTAGGTGTTGTACAGTTGCCGCACAGCAGCGGTAATCTCAGCCGCCGAGGTCATGGTGACTCCCTTGAGATAAGCGCCGTAATAATTCTCGGGTGGTTGCCTCTGGGTCAGCTGCCTCCATAATGGCGCGAACAACGGCCACTTGGGTTGCCCCTGCCTGAACCACTGCATCAATGTTGGTCAGATCAATCCCACCAATGGCAAACTGTGGCATGGGAGCGTGCTTGCGCGCGTACTGGAGATAGTCAAAACCCACCGCCGCCTTACCGGGTTTGGTCGGGGTGGCAAAAATCGGCCCCACACCCACGTAATCAGCACCTTCAGCAATGGCGCGCTCCAGTTCTTGGGGATTGGTGGTCGAGCGTCCCACCAGGCGATCGCGCCCTAAAATTTGCCGAGCCAGTTCCATGGGAATATCCGTCTGCCCAAGGTGCACCCCATCGGCATTGGCACCCACAGCAATATCCACGCGATCGTTGACCAAAAATAGAGCACCGTAGCGGTGGCAAAGCGCTTGCAACTGGCGAGCCGTCGTCAGGCGGGTGTGATCATCGCTGGTTTTATCGCGATATTGGACAAGGGGCAGTCCCCCCTTAAGTGCTGCTTCGACAATGTCTAGCAGGCGATCGCTAGGGGAAGTAACGAGATAGAGCTTAGCCGCTTGCAGGCGTCGCAGTCGAGGGTGGCGCGGGTTGAGGATCAGGACTTGCTCCAGAATATACACACGGTAGCGCAGGCTTTTGGCAGTGTCACTCAGCTCAGCATCCGTCAATTTCGCATACTCTTCAATCACCCGTAGCGCTTCTTGGACACGGGCAAAGTTGGCAGTGAGCACCTCACTGAGGGTCTGGCGATCGCGTTCCTGCGGATGACTCAAGCCCGTCCCCGGATCCTGATCTGTCTGCCGTGCCGCCCGCAACTCCGCTGTGTGGTAGCGACCCAAGGTTTGGCGCAAATCTTTACATTCTGCACTGAGGGCAGCATCTTCACAGCCAAAGCGGCACCATTCCTCAATCACCCGCAGGCCTTCACGGGCACGATCAAGGTTGGCATCGAGAATCCGCCGGATGCGTTGCCCCTCCGATCCGGGAGCTAAATTCTGCATAGCGCGTCCGCTCCCCACAGAAAAGAATCAACACAGTTCTGATCGCTGTTCATCGGTATTGTGGGCAGAGCCATGAAGTCGTTGATAAAACGTTTGAGCATTCACTCCCAGCCGTGCTTGAGTCACTTATTTCTGATCCTAATGGGTTGGGGGACTCCTGTATGGGCCGCAGAACCAATTCCCATCCCCGTGCCTCCGCCAGAAGTCAATACGGTCATCCCGATTCCCGTGCCTGCCCCGGAGGTGAGTACCGCGCCAATTCCCCAACGGCTGGACAATACCCTAGAGCGACTGCCAGTGCCCAGTGCCCCCATTCCCATGGGCTTTGTTGGCAGTGATCGAGCCATGAACCAACTACCACCGCCCCCCGATGTCTCTGATACAGAGCTGGCAACACTGGCTCCCTTGGCCCCAAGAACGCGGTTTCGGGTGATTGTTTTAGACTTGCGGGAGGATGATCTGGCCGACCAAGAGCGCCTGCGATCGCTCGTCCCTGAAGTCCTACCCATTACCTTGGGTCAGCGCCGTGCCCTCCAAGTGGGCAGTTTCCAGAACGAGGCCAATGCTATCGAAATGCGTACCTTTATGGAGGTCAATGGCTTCCGTGCTGAAATTCAACGCCTCCCGTAAACTTCCCTACCCACAAGGAGATGCGATTTCCTCAAGTATTTTATAAACAATGTCACCGCTTAGGCGGATAAGGGATTCTCCGAAAACATTTAAAGACTCTAATTTTTCTGGGGGTCTGCTCGTCAACCCTCTCAAAGAGCTAGATTTTCTATAGACTTGAGGATTTAGGGCAGCAGAGTCGCAGGAGCTGGGTTGCTGAAAAACGGCAAGGATAAAAAAGAACCTAGAGAGAATGGCAATGTCAACAAGATCGACCTACGAGATCGTGCCTTTCATGACTGGTATCGGTTTGTGCTGTCTTATCCGCCGCACCTCGTGAGGCACTACATAGAGGACTTTAGCCTTAATGAACAAGCTGTCCTCCTCGACCCCTTTTGTGGTACAGGCACAACGCTCGTTGAGTCGAAGCTCCAAGGAATCCGCTCATTGGGTACCGAAGCCAATCCATTCGCCCATTTTGCAACATCAGTCAAGACGGATTGGAATGTTGATCCGGATTTGCTCTACCGTCACTCCTGTGACATAGCAGAACTTGCTCTCGGTATTCTGCGGCAGCAAGGAATAGAGGACTCCGCTCCTTTTGAGGGGGAGATTGCTGACCTACCGTTACGCCAACTCTCTTTAGAGCAACATCAACTCATTCTGTCGGGGTCTATTAGTCCGATTCCCTTACACAAGGTATTGGTGCTGCTTGAGTGCTTAGAGAAATACAAAATAGAACAGGTCTATCGGCATCAATTACTAGCGATCGCCCACATTCTTGTTTTTGCCGTGAGTAATTTGCGCTTTGGTCCCGAAGTGGGTGTCGGTAAACCCAAAGTTGATACACCAGTGATTAGTGCTTGGCTCGCCAAGATGGGTGAAATGGTGGCGGATTTGCAGCAGGTAAGAAATCAAGATGATGCCCCTGCCCACGTCCATCTGGCAGATGCAAGATGCCTTGACACAATATTACCCCCACAGTCTGTGGATGCGGTGATCACGTCACCCCCCTATCCCAATGAAAAGGACTACACCAGAACGACCCGCCTCGAATCCGTGGTACTAGGCTTCATCAAAACCAAGGCGGATTTACAAGCCCTCAAGAGGGGACTGATACGGTCTAATAGCCGCAATGTGTATAAGGCAGATAATGATGACCAGTGGATTCAAGATTACCCAGCAATTCAAAGCATCGCTGATGAAATTGAGCGACGCAGAATTGAACTCGGCAAGACCTCTGGATTTGAGAAGCTCTATGGCAGAGTCACCAAGCTCTATTTTGGCGGCATGGCACGTCACTTGGCTGCCCTGCGCTCTGTCTTGCGTCCTAATGCCCAACTGGCTTATGTGGTCGGTGACCAGGCGTCCTATCTGCGAGTGATGATTCGCACGGGGCAGTTATTGGTTGACATTGCCGAAGCCCTTGGCTATGAGTTTGTACGCACCGATCTCTTCCGAACACGCTTTGCCAGTGCTACCAAAGAACAACTGCGAGAAGAGGTGATTATTTTGCGATGGAAAGGATAATGGAGCAGCTCAAAGGCTGTACCGTAGAATTACTGTAGAATAAAGCATCAATTGGCAGTACGCACCCCACCTATGGTTAGCTCTTGGGCGAAATGGTCATTGCCGCGACCTCAACGGCGCTCAGCTTCGTTGCACCAAAGGCGATTGCCCAAAGGGCAGGCTACGCGATCGCAACGGTTGCACTGGAAATCTTTTGTTTTTAATTTGCTGTCTGAGCGTCTCTTGCTAGTTATCAGCGGACTGGGGGCAGGCCTTCTGCTGTGGCAAACCGATGGCCCCTTGATGGTAGCAACCTTGAGTGGTGTGGGTACGATTTTTCTCCTCAGTCGCTGGCAACGCCGACTTTTGACGCTATGGCAAGACCTTCGCCAACAAGTTCATCAGTGGCTCCACCATCCCTTTGCTTTTACAGTGGTGGGCGGTGTCATTGCCTGTTTGGGTACCTACACCCTTCTGCATATCGGTCAACACACAACGGATCCGTGGTTGGTGGTGGCTCTTGTCATCCTTGGCATTCTGTTAGTGGGCATCATTGCTCTCCTTGCCACAATCATTGGCCAACTGCAACAGCAGCAACACATCCAACAGGTGTCCCAGTGGTTTGCTGACCTCACCCATCCTCAACCCCTGCATCGGTTAGTGGCCATTCGCCAATTAGCTCGCGTCCCTAAGGGTGCCGATCGCCGCCAAGTGCAGGAGGCTCTGTATCTGCTACTGGGACAGGAAACGGATGCAATTGTTCGCCGTGCTGCCCTTGAGGTGCTCGATCACCTTGACGATGCCGCCTGAGTCCCTCAACTGGCTGGAGCGATGGTGCTTGGCTCGGCTGATTCGAGCGATCGCCAATGTCATTGGGGTTGAGCCACAGCGGTTGGACTATGGTGGCTTTATTGAAATCACACGGCAAGTAAAGCAGGGGCGATCGCCCGCGCAGCAGCAGGCCATTGTGGCCACCGTCTTTGATCGGTTAGTCCCCCCAGTCATCAGCACCTTGGTACGTACACTCTTTCGCCCGACCCGTTGGGTCTGTGAGTGGAATGCGTGGTTTGCCACCCGCCTCACGGGTTGGTTAGTGGGGGCGAGCGATCGCTACTGGGTTGAGGTCACTCCTCCCGGTCAGCCCCGCCAATGGCAACAGAGTGGCGTGCACATCCAAGAATGCCGCTACCTAGCTGAATCTCAATGCGTTGCCCTGTGCATGAACCTGTGCAAAAAGCCCACAGAACAATTCTTTCGGCAGCGATTGGGCATTCCTCTGACAATGACCCCCAACTTTAATGACTACAGTTGCGAAATGATCTTTGGTACCCCCGCCCAGCCCATTCCCGAGCCAACTATTCCCCAGTGTTGGGACGATCCGAGTCAGACCCCCTGCCCCTACGTTTAGCAGTACTCCCTGAGAAGGCTCTTTTGCTGATTGACAATTCAAGATTATTTGAAATAACGTAGGGATGTCCCGCTGGAGCAGCAACGATGGGCGTTGGTATCGGCATCAATGGCTTTGGCCGCATTGGTCGCTTGGTTTTGCGTGCTGCTTGGAGTTGGCCCGAACTGGATTTTCGCCACATTAACGAGATTAAGGGAGGCACGACCGCTGCCGCCCATTTGCTAGAGTTTGACTCGGTTCATGGTCGTTGGCCCCAAGCCATCCAAGCCAAGGAGGGGGCGATCGCCATCAACGATCGGATGGTCACTTTTTCGGAAGCAAAAACCCCGGCAGAGGTGCCTTGGCAAGAGCGCGGCGTCGAGATTGTTCTGGAATGCTCCGGTAAATTCCGTACCGCTGAGCAACTGGCGGCCTACTTTGAAGCTGGGGTAAAAAAAGTGATTGTTGCTGCCCCCGTCAAAGAACAAGCCTTGAACATTGTTATGGGGGTGAATGATCACCTCTACAACCCCCAAGAACACCACCTGCTCACAGCTGCCTCCTGTACCACAAACTGCCTTGCCCCAGTGGTCAAAGTGATTCACGAAACCCTAGGGATTCGCCACGGCTTGATCACCACGATCCACGATGTCACGAATACGCAAACAGTGGTGGATGCCCCCCACAAGGACTTGCGCCGTGCCCGCTCTAGTCTCATGTCTCTCGTGCCGACAACCACCGGTTCAGCCACTGCTATTGGGCTGATTTATCCCGAACTCCAAGGCAAACTCAATGGCTTGGCGGTACGGGTGCCCCTGTTGAATGCGTCGCTCACCGACTGCGTTTTTGAAGTTAGCCGCCCCACCAGTGTGGCTGAAGTGAATGTAGCTCTTAAAGCGGCCGCAGCCGCGGAACTTAAGGGAATTCTCGGTTATGAGGAGCGTCCTCTTGTTTCCATTGACTATTGCAACGACCCCCGTTCAAGTATTGTCGATGCCCTCTCCACAATGGTCGTGGATGAAACGCAGGTGAAAATTCTCGCCTGGTACGACAACGAATGGGGCTACAGCAATCGCATGGCCGAATTAGCTCGCCGCGTCGCCACTACTTTGCCCTAGGGAGTCTGTTATGGCTGTGTCCACCAGTGTCCGCAACTATATGATTGTTACCCTCGCCTACTGGGGGTTCACAATAACCGATGGCGCACTGCGGATGTTAGTGCTGCTCTACTTTGACCAGATTGGCTACACACCGCTGCAAATTGCTTTCCTCTTTCTCTTCTATGAAATTTTTGGCATTGTCACCAACTTTCTCGGTGGCTGGATTGGTTCCCGTTTAGGGCTGAATGTCACCCTCTACGCGGGCATTGGTTTACAGGTGATCTCGCTCCTCATGCTCACGCCCTTAACGCAGGACTGGCCGCTGTGGTTTGCGGTGCCCTATGTGATGGCGGCACAAGCAATGTCGGGGGTGGCCAAGGATCTCACCAAAATGAGTTCCAAGAGTGCCATTCGCCTAGTGGTGCCCCAAGAAGCAGAGTCACGGCTCTTTAAGTGGGTGGCGATTCTCACAGGTTCTAAAAATGCCCTCAAGGGGGTGGGGTTCTTTGTTGGTAGTGTGCTGCTGACGTTGGCAGGCTTTAGGGCGTCCCTGTGGATCATGGCGATCGCCCTCATCTTGATCCTATTCACCGGTTTACTATTGCCACGGGGCATGGGGCAGATCAAGAAGAAAATCCAGTTCCGTCAATTGTTTTCCAAGAGCAAGGAGATCAATATCCTCTCAGCCGCCCGCTTTTTCCTCTTTGGGGCCCGGGATGTCTGGTTTGTGGTGGGGTTGCCTGTCTATTTGCAAAGTGTCCTCAACTGGTCATTTTATGAAGTGGGGGGCTTTCTCGCCCTGTGGGTGATTGGCTATGGCGGTGTCCAGTCCTCAGCGCCCTTTCTGCTGAAATACCTCAATCGCGGTCGGCCTCCCCAAGCAGCCACTATTCAGTTTTGGACGTTTACGCTGACGATTGTGCCGGCCGTCATTGCCTTGGGCTTGATGAGCCACTGGAATCCCAATGCCGTGATTATCGGCGGTTTGCTCCTCTTTGGCTTGATTTTTGCCATGAACTCGGCAGTGCACTCTTACCTTGTGCTGGCCTACACCGATGATGAAAAAGTGGCCTTGAATGTGGGCTTCTACTACATGGCCAATTCCGGCGGGCGTCTAGCGGGAACCGTGCTATCGGGTCTGATCTATCAAATTTGGGGGATTGTCGGCTGTCTGTGGGTCTCGATGGTGTTTGTCCTCTGTGCGGGCCTCATTTCCCTAAAGCTAGAGGATCCCAAGCGATCGCACCCCTACCCACCCTTGGCTGTGGGAGAGAGTGAATAAGTGCAACATTTTCCCCTGTGGGTTAGAACTGAATAAAATTGAGATATGGTGAGGTTCCCCGAGGAATTGCCCTTATGATGCTCCCCCAAGAAATCATCGGCCAAAAAGTGTGGTTGGAAGTGGAACCCGAAGATGCCTACTATCCGGGTGAGAAAATTCGAGTACAGGCGGAAATTAGCCAGCCCACTGCTCCCCCGTGGTACTATGCTCGCTACATTAACCCGCCCCGCTGGTTCCGTACCCAAGGACAGTGGCTCACCCACCATGAGGCTGAGATGGCGGTGCTCTTGAATCCAGTCCTGGAGGATCTAGAACGGGAGGAGGAGGACTTCGACGGGGATGAGCTGACCAACGGCGATGTGGGCGATCGCTAGGGGTATCCATAAGGAAGGTTGCGGGGGTGGCGATCGCTCAGTGTGAGCTGCTATACTAAACTTAATGAAGAGGGGTGTATTGGCAACACCCATGAGCCTTCCACGGTGAACGGTTCAGAAATTTCCTTCCCCTAGGGAAGTGGGAATGTCATCTTTCGAGACTATTTGGGTGTGGTGGGCAATGTCCCGCCTTTTTTATTTCCTATGCAGATACAGACGCTTTTGCCTGTGGTGCAAACCTTGGCCCAACAGGTTGCCGACCAAGAACACCTTGATCTAGTGAGTGTGCAGTGGCTCACCCATCAATCGCCACCCATTTTGCGGGTGGAGGTGCGCCATCCTGAGGATGACACCAGTTTGGAGGATTGTGAACGGCTGAGTCGGGCACTGGAGGTAGCCTTGGATGCCCTGCCAGAGTTGGAGTTTGCTTACGTTTTAGAGGTGTCCAGTCCGGGTCTATCGGATTACCTAAGTAGCGATCGCGACTTTGATGCCTTTCGCGGCTTTCCAGTGCAGGTCACAACCACAGCGCCCCATCGCGGCAAAACTCTCTGGGAAGGAACCCTGATTCGTCGCGACGAGGTAAATGTCTATCTCAATCAACGGGGGCGATCCCTGGCAATTCCCCGCTCCCTCATTGCCAGTGTCCAACTATACACCCCCAGCAGTGAACCTTAGCACCGATGTATTTCATTCAGTTAATGAGGTTGTAACGGACGATGACCATCTATCGCTTACCTGGCCTACGGGCCATGATTAATGAAATCAGCCAAGAGCGGAATTTGCCCAAGCACGCAGTGCACCAAGCCCTCAAGGAAGCGTTACTCAAGGGGTACGAACGCTATCGCCGCAGTCTGCGCCCCGATCATGGCCACTTTGAGGAGGATCACTTTGCCAACTTTGAAGTGGAACTAGACACTGAACAGGAAGGCTTCCGCATTTTAGCCACCAAAGCCATTACAGAAACTGTAGAAAACCCGGATCGTGAGATTGCCCTTGCTGATGTCATTGAGGTGGTGCAGGATGCCCGTGTCGGCGATACGGTGCTGTTGGATGTGACCCCTGACCATCAGGAATTTGGCCGCATGGCCGCCATGCAAACCAAGCAAGTACTGGCGCAGAAATTGCGAGATCAACAGCGTCGCCTCGTCCAAGAGGAATTCAAAGACCTCGAGGGCACCGTACTCATGGGGCGCGTTCTCCGTTTTGAGCGGCGATCGGTGATTATGGCGGTGCGCAGCGATGCTAGCCAACCGGAAGTGGAGGCCGAATTGCCGAAACGGGAACAACTTCCCAACGACAACTACCGCGCCAACTCCACATTCAAGGTGTATCTCAAGCGTGTCAAAGAGGGACCTCAGCGCGGCCCCCAATTGGAGGTCTCCCGTGCCGATGCTGGACTGGTGGTCTATCTCTTTGCCAATGAGGTGCCAGAAATTGAGGACGAAGTGGTGCGGATTGTTGCCATTGCCCGCGAGGCCAATCCCCCGAACCATAAAGTGGGTCCCCGCACCAAAATTGCCGTGGATACCTTAGAGCGGGATGTCGATCCGGTGGGTGCCTGCATTGGCGCTCGGGGATCCCGCATTCAAGCGGTGGTGAATGAACTGCGGGGGGAAAAAATTGATGTGATCCGCTGGTCGCCAGATCCAGCCACCTATATTGCCAATTCCCTGAGTCCGGCGCCGGTGGAGGAGGTGCGACTGATTAACCCCGAAGCCCGCATTGCCCATGTCCTCGTGGCACCGGATAAAGTCTCCCAAGCCATTGGTAAAGAAGGCCAAAATGTGCGCTTGGCCACCCGTCTGACGGGCTGGAAAATTGAGGTGCGCGATAGTTCTCAATACAACTACGAAGAGGAGGATCGCTTGGCCATGACCGCCCTTGAGGAACAAGTTGCCAGTTAGGGATGATGGCTGTCCTGCAACGCCGCTGTGTCGCCTGTGGCCGGTTGGCCGATCGCTCGGAGTTTTGGCGAATCGTGCGCTGCTGGCCCGATCAAAAGGTGCAATTGGATCAGGGAATGGGGCGATCGGCCTATTTGTGTCGCACTGCTGAGTGTCTCAAGGTGGCTAAACAGAAAAAACGCTTGGCGCGATCGCTCCGCTGTCCAATTCCCAAGGATATTTTTACGACCCTTGCTGCTCGCTTAGATGCCCATCGCAACCATGACTAACTCCCCCATTTGGCAGCCCTTTACACAAATGAAAACGGCAGATCCGCCCCTGAAGGTGGTGCGTGCCCAGGGTGCTCGTCTCGAACTGAGCGATGGTCGGCAGATAATTGATGCCATTTCCAGTTGGTGGGTGACGCTCCATGGCCATAGCCATCCTGTGTTGGCTAAAGCGCTCTATGAGCAGGCGCAAACCCTTGAGCACGTCATTTTTGCTGGCTTTACCCATGAGCCAGCGGAGCAGTTGGCTCAATTACTGTGTGCTCACACCCCGGCGGGGTTACAACGGATCTTTTTTTCCGACAATGGCTCAACCGCTGTGGAAGTCGCTCTGAAAATGGCCTACCAGTACTGGCAGCGGCGCGATCAACCCCAGCGATCGCGCTTCATTGGCTTTGCCGGGGGGTACCATGGCGATACCCTTGGGGCAATGACTGTCGGCCAAAGTTCCCCTTGGTGGCAACCCTTTCAGCCGCTGCTCCCCCCTTTAACAATCCTGCCCTACCCCGCGACGTATCTGGGGGATCCAGAAGTAGAAACCAAGGAGGCGCTGGCGATCGCGCAACTGGAGGCCACCCTCAAGACAGACCCCGACGCTTATGCGGCTCTCTTCATTGAACCACTCGTACAGGGGGCAGGGGGAATGCGCATGTGTCGTCCGCAGTTTTTGCGAGCGGTTTCTGAGATTGCCAAGGCCTATGGCGTTTTGGTGGTTTATGACGAGGTGATGACAGGCTTTGGCCGCACCGGTGCCCTCTTTGCCTGTGAGAAAGCAGGGACACAACCGGATCTGCTGTGTTTATCAAAAGGGTTATCGGGAGGCTGCTTGCCCATTGCCGTCACATTGGCCACTGAGGAAATTTATCAAGCCTTTTATGCCGATGACCCCGCCCGTGCCTTCTTCCATAGCCATTCCTATACAGGGAATCCCTTGGCCTGTGCGGTGAGTGTGGCTTCCTTTCAATTGCTGCTTGCGGAACCTGAAGCTTACCAAGGCCTAGAGGCGCGCCATTGGCAGTGTCAACAGCAGTATCTTACCGATGTCAGCAATCTCAAGCAATTTCGCACCTGTGGCACGATCGCGGCCATGGAATTAGAAACCGAGGCCTCCTACTTTAGTGCCCTTGTCCCCCAACTGCGCCGCCGCTTTATTGAGTTGGGTGTTCTCCTACGGCCTCTGGGGAATACGCTCTATATCTTGCCCCCCTACTGTATTACTGATGCGGAATTAGCCACGGTCTATCAAGCCATCCGCCAAGTGGCGATCGAGGTAGCCGAAGGTTACTTCACCGCAGTCTCTGCTTGAGTGGCCATATAACTCAGGAGCCAATTGACAGCAGTGGCACGGCGGGTACGGCGAGGATTGAGTTCCTTAATCTCATAGCCCGGAAAGCCCAACTGTTCCTTGAGGAGTTGTTTGTGGGTAGGGGGAATGGAGCGGGTGAGCTTAACGATGGCGGGGCGGCTGCCAATGAAGTCGGGAGGTTGAGGATAGTCTTGTCGCCATTCTGGGGGCACGCGATCGCTCTGCCAACTTTGAGTATCGGGATCATAGCGATAGCCCAAGCAGTGCCACAGGAACTGATTGACTGTGGCATCATCCAATTCCTCGTTGAGAATTTGCCACAACGTGGCTTCTGTGAGAGGGGGGAGTGGCGAATCCGGAATGCTCATTGCCTCGCTGAATTGCTAGCCTCGCTGTTCATCGCGATAACTATTTAATCATATTGGAATCTTAGTTATGGCTCTATTGTACTGAGTCACCTTTCACTTTTTTGGGGATAACTATAGGCTCGGTGCCATCCTGTGGCCTGAAGGTTGGGTGTCAGTGGGTTCCAGTGACGGATCAAAGGAGGCAAGACGAGCGTGCGCAGCAGGAGCCACAGGGTTTGCAATTCACTGGGTGCTTTCTGCCATTGCCAGCGGTTGGGTTCACAGAAAAGCAGCGTGATCAATTGGCGGTATTGATCTGGAGTGAGCGGATCAAAGTAAATCTCTAGGGTTGTCTGATTCGGCATGTGCACAATTTGGCCGCTGAGGTCAATGCCGGCCTCCAATAGCCGACAAGTGAGGGGCACACCCATCGCCGAGGGGGGGAGGGCTTGGTGCAGATGAACGATCGCCCCACCTTCAGAAAGACGCATCGTCCTGCCCCACAGGGCAGTGGTTTGATCCCAAGCAAGATGGAGTTCAACGGTTTGCTGCACATTGAGCCAATCATAGGGATCGGGACGGGGGCGTTCGGTAAGACAGTAGAGAGCTAGTGCAAGAATCACAAGATTGTAAAGGTTCCAGACCCATGCCAGTAGTAGCCCCCTGCTATGTAATGCTTGCCAATTGAGGACAGCAGCGGCAACTGAGAGCACAAAAAGCACGAATAGCGGTGCCGCTAGGTGCCACTGAAAGTGGTAGCGATCGCGATAACTCCCCTTGGGGGTGACCCAAAAACCGCGACCAAAGGGACGCAACAAGGTGTCAATCACTGTCAATGTCAACGGCACACATTGGACAACTGCATAGATATCCGATACCAAGGCGGAACGACTGTGGCCATTGAGCCAGCGGAACGTACTCAACAGCAGCCAGTAGTAGGGCACAAAATAGTAGAGCCACTGCCGCAGGGTGGTTTCAAGGGGAACCAGCCCCCAAAAGGCGGCAATTAACGGCAACAGCAGTAGGAACAAACGCAGGGGACTGTGGAACCATTGGGTGATCCCCTCTAAGTGGGCAAGGCGCTGGAGCCAACTGAGATTCGGTACCCGCAGTGGACTGGACGCAATGAATAACCCTTGGAGAGTGCCCCGTGCCCAGCGTTGGCGTTGACGAATGTGAGCCGTCATGTCCTCCGCACACAGACCGGCACTGAGACTTTCATTCAAGTAAATCAGCCGATAACCCGCCGCCGCTAGTTCAATTCCTGTGTAGTAGTCTTCACTGAGGGATTCAGTGACAAAGCCGCCAATGGCCTCTAGGGCAGATCGCCGCACCACAAATGAACTACCGTAGCACAGCGCCGTTTCAATACTATCCCGCAGGACTTGATAGTGACGGGAAAAGATTTCCACCTCTTGGGGCAGATGCTCCTCTAGGCCAAGGTTACGGGCAATGGGATCGGGATTGTAAAAGCTCTGGTACGTTTGCACAAGGCCGATATCAGCGGTCTGAAAAAAGCCAACCGTGCGGGTGAGAAAGTTGCGCGTGGGCACAAAGTCCGCATCAAAAACCGCAATCAGTTCACCCTGCGTGCAGGCGAGGGCATGGTTGAGGTTACCTGCTTTGGCATGGCGATTGTCAGGACGACTAAGGTATTCACAGCCGAGTTCGCAGGCCAATTCCCGTAGCGCAGGGCGACGGGTATCATCGAGGACATAGATGCGTTTGTGGGGATAGTCGAGGGCTTGGCAGCCAACAATTGTGCGCCGCAAAATCGTTAGAGGTTCGTTGTAGGTGGGAATGAAAATATCCACCCAGGGCTGATAGTAGCCACTTTTGACCGCGAGGGCAGCAGCGTCGGCTTCGGGGCGACGATTTTTGATGCGCAGCAGGAGGTAGAGTTGCAGGCTATAGCCTGCCATCATGAAAACCTCGATAGCCAATAGGAGAATACTCAGGGCTGCCTCGATGGGGGTGCGTAGATTGAGGGTGGCTAGCGATCGCCACAGCAGGTAATGAATCATCAGGGCGATTAAACTGGCGACGACAATGACCCGTGCCCACTGTTGCTGCACCTTCCCCCAGCGCAAAACAACACTGCTAAGAACTCCGATCAAGAGCAATGGCCAAAAAATCCACGGTGGGTCTAGGTCTTCAATTGCAAGCCAAGGAATGATGGTGGGCATCGGCGGAGCCTCAATTAAAGGTTGAAGAGAGCTTCGTTCTAGAGCGATCGCTATCCGTGCCCATGCACGATCTATAGCGGTGTTAACCTCTGATACTAAAGTAATGTAACGAAATGTAAACTAAGCGTTAGACAGAAACCTCACTATTCGGGTTTCCCACAGTAGCGATCGCCCCCAGCAGTATGTCAGGATGAATATCGCCAAATGCCAATCTAATGCTATGACCGACTCCCAAGATGGGACTGAGCGACCTCCCTTTATTTTTCACAACCAATTCCAAGGCTGGATGGACGTGTATGCCCCAGTGCAACGCTACGAAACCTACCTCAATAATCACCAAGAATGGTTTCACCGCTGTGCCCATCCCATGAAGGCAGAACCGGTGGGCAAGCATGGCTACATTCTCACTCTTGGTCGCTATGGCTCCCATGGCTACGAAGTGGAACCCAAAATAGGACTGCATCTCCTGCCTCAAGAGCAAGGAGTCTATCGCATTGAAACAATTCCTGTGCCAGAGCAGCCCTTTCTGAACTACGAGGTCAATTTTCAAGCGGCAATGGCCTTGGTGCCGATGCAAGCCAATCCTGAAACGGATAGTGACCTGTTAGCGCTGAATGTGATTGACTACACACGAGTGAATTGGGAACTCGACTTGCGAGTGGAAATGTACTTTCCGCGATTTATCTACCGTCTGCCCCATGGCCTGATTCAAGGGACAGGCAATCGCGTTTTGGCTCAAATTGTCCGCCAAGTGTCCTACCGCCTCACGGCAAAGGTGCAGGATGATTTCCACAAAACCATTGGCCTAGACTTGGGCAAACGCTGGCGACGCAAACGCTTCCATGCTGAGCGGGTGCGCACCCTTACCCCTGCGCCAATGTTTGATACGCCTGACGAGCCTGAGCCACCTGCTGCTTGAGGCGTGCTACATCTGTGCCGAGTTGACTGCCCATGCCGATGGCGATCGCCCCCGCTCTCCAGAGGGGCACCACCTCCTCCCAGCCAATACCTCCACAGGGAATGAGGGGAATTTCGGCAAACAAGGGTCGCAAAGCCCGCAGATAGCTCGCACCCCCCACCGCCATCACTGGAAAAACTTTGACCGCTGTTGCCCCAGCGTGCCACGCATGGAGAATTTCCGTTGGTGTCAATGCCCCCAAAATCAGAGGACAATTGGCATCCTTTGCAAGGGGCACCACCTCTATGGCTGTATGGGGGGTCACTAAAAATTGTGCGCCGGCAGCGATCGCCCCTTTGACCATTTGGGGGTTTTGGAGGCTCGCTGCTCCAATGGTGCAGTGGGGAGCGTCTTGACGGAGTTGTTGCAAGACGCCAGCAGCATTGGGGGTTGTCCACGTCACCTCTAGGCAGGTGAAGCCCGCTTGAATATACATTTGAGCGCGGGCGATCGCTTCACTAGGATCAGCAGCACGCACCACTGCAATCAAGGGCAGGCTTGGCAGAAACTCTAACTGCTGCGGCTTGGGCATGGCGTCACAACCATTCAGCAAGGGGATGGGAGGGCAGTGATAAGATGAAAACTTCCCCTACCCCTAAACTACGGTATATTGACAATACTCTTACGGAGTTTTTGATGGGCGATAGCATCAAAGTCCTGAGTGAAAATCGCCAAGCGCGCTTCCAATACGAAATTTTGGAAACCTATGAGTGTGGCCTCGTGTTGCTCGGCACTGAGGTCAAGTCCATTCGCGCTGGGAAGGTGAATCTACGGGATGGCTTTGCCCGCATCCGCAATGGTGAAGCGTGGTTGATGAATATCCACATTTCCCCCCACGAAAGTACCAACCAGTCCTATAACCATGATCCGCTGCGCGATCGCAAGCTCCTTCTCCACAAGCAGGAAATCCGCAAGCTAGTGGGCAAAGTTGAACAAAAAGGACTGACCCTCGTGCCCCTAAAGCTTTACCTCAAAAATGGCCGCGTCAAGGTCTCCATAGGGCTAGCCCGTGGTAAGAAGCTCCACGACAAACGCCAGGACCTCAAGCAGCGCCAAGATAAACGCGAAATGGAACGCGCCCTCAAACAACGTTAACCCCTTGACCCTTTCTCTGCCAAGTAGCGGAATCGCTATAGGGGCACCTTAGGGCGGTGGCAGTGGCAAATCAGGGCGTCGGGAGGGCACCGGTATAATATTCATTTCCGCACTCACCGCCGATGTCTGAGGGGCACCACCCCCCGTTGCTGCTTGCCAAGAGTCATTGGTGAAATAAACATGACCAAGCACGCGGCCTTCATAGGTGCGCCGCGTTAACCGCCAAGTGGGTTCCAGTTGAAACTTGAGAAATTGCCCTTCCTGCATACCGTGGGTGCGGCCAATGACCATACGCGGACCACCGCGATTGCTGCTGCCAACAAGGAGCAACTCGCCATCCCCCTGTTCAATGCGTAGATTGTACTGTAAACCCAAATCCTCTTGAGCAACCCGAATCGAGTAGCCATTGCTATCCGTAGCCCGACCACAAATGCCCGTAAAGTCAAACGTGGTCAATAGGGGGTCAATCACCACAGGGTTACTGCCCGACTCACTCCAGCAGGGACGAGTATCCTTAATTTGCTCCACCACCAAGAGGCGATACCCACCGCGTGCAAGGGGCACAGCCATCACCACATAGCGGCTTTGATCCACTTCCGTTTGTGTAAACATATTGGCTTGGGCAGGCCGAGGGGCAATTGTTCCCAAACAGGCCACCGTCAATAGGCTCAGGCCAAATTTTTGCCAGTATTTCATAGGGACACTCCTCAGCAGAACTTGGAGGTTTTGACAGTTAAATGGATTCTACTGTTCCACTACGATCCACGCTGATGAACTATCAAAATTCTAGAAATGATTTTTCAGATACTATCAGGCATCAATGGTGAGCGGTTAAATCGAGGCCAATCACTTGGGTATGTTGACCCCGCGCTTGGGTGACGCCAATCGTGCGCTGAGCTGCTTCAATCATTGGTCGCCGCAGACTGACAACAATAAACTGCGCCTCTTGGCTTTGCTGCTGAATCATTTTGGCAAGGCGCTCAACATTGGCACCATCGAGAAACATATCCACCTCATCAAAGGCATAGAAGGGGGAGGGGCGATAGCGTTGTAGGGCAAAGATAAAACTGAGGGCCGTTAGGGATTTTTCACCCCCCGACATTGAGGCCAAGCGTTGTACGGGTTTGCCCTTGGGATGCGCCACCAGATTCAGGCCACCGGCAAAGGGATCTTCAGGACTTTCCAGTTGCAGATAGCCATCGCCATCGGAGAGGGTGGCAAAAATAGTTTGGAAGTTGGCATTGACGGCCTCAAAGGCTTCACGGAAGGACTGGTGACGCAGGGTGGTGAAGTTCTCAATCCGCAGTAGTATCTCTGTGCGCTCGGCTTCCAGAACGGCGAGCTTCTCCTGTAGCTCATTAAGCCGCCCTTGTGTCTCCTCAAATTCCTGAATTGCCAACATATTGACGGGTTCCATGGCGCGCAACCGTTTTTCGAGGGCTTGGCACTGCTGTTGAATGTCGCTGAGGGAAAGGTCAGCAGGCACTTCAGGCCATGGCTGCGGTAAAGGGGGTGCCTCGATGGTGCTTAATTCCTGAAGTTGTGCGTGCAGCGTGGTGAGGGTGTCGCCGGCTTTTTGATATTGCCATTCCAGTTGTTGATAGTCCTTTTGCTGCTGCCGCAGTTGGTAATCTTGGCGATCGCGATCGCCCTTGAGGTGACCAAGGTGAGCTTCCAACTCACTGAGAGCCGCTTGCGTCCTTTGAATTTGCGTCGCTAAGTCCCCAAGGGTTTGCTCGAGGGCTTGCTGCTGCCAGAGCGTCTCCTGTTGGGCTTGGCGCAGTCGCTGAATCTCCCGCTCTGTTTGTTGTAGATCCTGTCCAAGGCGCTCAAGTTGACGGTGGCGATCGCCCAAAGCTTGATCCACTGCTTGCAGGGCAGCCACATGATCAGCGTGGATTTTTTCCTGTGCCTGAAGCTGTTCCTGAAGGTGCTGCCACTGCTGATGGCTAGGATTGGCTTCAAGGGCATTGAGGGCAAGGCGTTCGGCGGCGAGTGCTGCTTCGAGTTCAGGAAGGCGAGCCTCTAGGTGAGTGAGTTCAGTTTCTGCTGCGGTTAACTCTTGGCTAAGGTACTGCTGTTGGCGCGCTAAGTCCGCTTGTTGGCGCTTGAGGTGCTGCTGTTGCTGCTGAAGTTGCTCCCATTGCCACTGGCGATCGCGATGGCTTTGGCGGGCTTCACTCAGGGCTTGGCTCAGATCACTCACTACCCCCTGTTTCTGAGTGCGCTCTTGCAGAAGGCGATCTAACAGGCGTTCTAATTCCCCAAGGCGATCGCGCACCTGCTGGATCCCTGCCGACTCTTGGGGGGTGACGCCCTGACCAAAATGGAGCGTGTTGCTGCGATGATGGCTACCCCCTGTCATTGCCCCTGAGGGTTCCAGTAACTCCCCCTCCAGCGTCACCATCCGATATTGTCCTAGATATCGTCGCGCTGCCTCCAGCGTCTCAAAGACGAGGGTGCTGCCAAACACGTAGGCAAAAATGGGCGCATAGTGTGGCTCAAAGGTAACGAGATTTACAGCGTAGTCAATACAGCCCGTCAAGGAAATTGGCGGGAGGGTCTTGGGGCGTGCCATCTTATTCAGAGGCAAAAATGTGGCTCTGCCGACCCGTTCCCGTTTGAGGAGGGCGATCGCTGCCGCCGCCACACTGTCATCCGCCACAACGATATTGCCTAGGCGTGCCCCGGCTGCAATTTCCAAGGCCAGTTGGTAGCGGGGTTCCACTTGTCCCAGTTGTGCCACCAGCCCAAACACGCCGGGGAGATCAGCACTTAAAATGAGCCGCGCTGCAAAACTCCCTTGGCTTTCCTGAACTGCCTGTTGCCGCGCTTCCAGTTGATCCAGTTCCCGCTGCTTTTGGCGCTGTTCTCGCTCAAGGCGTTGGTAGGTTTCTTCTGTTAGGCTCAATTGTTGCTGTGCTGTGGCCAGTTGTTGGGCTAGGGTTTGCAGTTGTTGCGCCTCTTGTTGGACTGCTGCTGCGGCTTTTGTGAGCGCGTCTTGCAATTCCAATTGTTGTGCTTCTAGGGTCGTAGCGGCTTGAGACAATTCCCCCTGCCGCTGCCGCAATTGTTGCGATCGCTCCTGAAGGCGCGAGAGTTCACTGCGACTGGGTTCCAATTCGTGGATTAGGGCCTCAATCCGCTGGCGTCGCTGGCTGTGTTCTTGAAACCATGCTTGGGCGGCTGTACTCAACTCCTGAGCCTGCTGTCGTAGGGCGTCGAGGGTGGCCTGGCTGGTGGCAATGGCGGTAACCAAGGGGGGGCGATCGCCCTGTTGCTGTTTTAACTCTTGAGCAAGTTGCTGTTGCTGCAAGCGTTGACTGTGGTACTGGGCTTGCCGTTGCTGGAGTTGTTCTGCCAACTGTTCCTGCTGCTGTTGGTAGGCCGTTTGCTGGCGTTGACACTGCCGCTGTTGGGCGTGGAGATCCGCCAACGCTGCTTGTAGGCGGAGGTACGCTTCTTCGCCAAGGGCTTTCACTTGTTGATTGAGTTGTTCTAGCGTAACGGCTGCCGCTTCAATCTCCCGTGCCTTTTGTTGCAGTTGGGCTTGGCGTTGGGCTTGCTCCTGTTGGAGCGTCTGAATCTGTGCTTGTAGGTGCACTTTTTGCTGCTCGTGGGCTTGCCATTGGCGTACCCGCAGCCATTGCTCTCGCTCCTGCAGCTCTGATCGTAGGGCTTGATATTTTTCCGCTTGCAGGCGGTCCCGTTGCAGGCGATCGCGCCGTTGAATCAATTCCTGCTCGACAATGCGAAAGCGTTCTTCGCGCTCCTTGACCGTATCTAACTTTTCGCGAGCTTGGGCAATCTTGCGGTCAAAATCTGCCACTCCCGCTAGTTCGTCAATAATTTCCCGCCGCGCCTTGGCATTCATCGAAATAATGTTAGTGACATCTCCTTGCAAGACCACGTTATAGCCTTGGGGATAGATACAAAATGCCTGCAACTGCTCGTAAAGTTCATTGAGGGTACAGGGTTGATCGTTCACTGCGTAGGTCGAGGTATAGGTGCCCTGCTTGGTTACCCGCAGTCGCCGTGTCACCCACCATTCCGTATCGGCATCCAGTGCAAAGGTCACCGTGACTCGCGTTTCGACAACACTATGGCCACGCCGCGTTTGGCTATGGTTCACCAAATCTGGGAGCCGTTCTGCCCGCATTCCTTTGGAGCCTGCAAGGCCAAGGGCAAACAGCAACGCATCCAACAGGTTGGATTTTCCTGAGCCATTGGGGCCTGAAATGACCGTAAACCCCGGCAGCAGCGGAATCACTGTCGTGCCGCCAAAGGACTTAAAGTTCGTGAGTTCTAACTGCTTAATGTACACAACTAAGGAGCGTACCTAACCGTTTCATTATGCCCAAAGATGCTCCCCTTGTTTGCCACGGAAAATCAAGCTAAAATCAAATAACTCATAGTCGTTTCGAGTTTGCTTTAGCCATGACACCGCCACGGATTGAAAACGTTGTCATTATTGGTTCTGGCCCTGCGGGCTACACGGCAGCCATCTATGGCGCTCGCGCCAACCTCAAGCCCTTCATGTTTGAAGGGTATCAAATTGGGGGTCTGCCCGGCGGCCAACTCATGACCACCACCGAAGTGGAAAACTTTCCCGGCTTTCCCGAAGGTATTCAAGGGCCACAACTGATGGCACGGATGAAGGCGCAAGCGCAGCGCTGGGGCACGGAGATGGTGACTGAAGATGTGATTCAAGTGGATTTTAATCAACGCCCCTTTCTCATTAGCTCAGCCGAGCGGCAGGTCTATGCCCACAGTGTGATTATCTGTACCGGTGCCACGGCCAAACGCCTGCATCTACCAGGGGAAGAGCAGTATTGGACAAAGGGAGTCTCCGCCTGTGCCATTTGTGATGGGGCAACGCCGATTTTTAAGGATGTGGAGTTGGCAGTGATTGGGGGCGGCGATAGTGCAGCGGAAGAAGCAGTGTATTTGACAAAATATGGCTCCCATGTGCATCTCCTTGTCCGCAGTGACAAAATGCGCGCCAGTAAGGCAATGCAGGATCGGGTCTTTGCCAATCCCAAAATTACGGTTCACTGGCAAACGGAGGCGCGGGAGATCCTTGGGGATGGCAATTTAATGACGGGTCTGCGGATTATCAACAAAGCCACGGGGGAAGAATCTGTGCTGCCGGTGCGCGGCCTATTCTACGCCATTGGTCACACCCCCAATACCCAACTCTTCAAAGATTTTCTGGAATTGGATAGCGTCGGCTACATTATTACCCGTCACGGTACCCATACCAATGTGGAGGGCGTCTTTGCTGCGGGGGATGTCCAAGATCATGACTACCGTCAAGCGGTGACAGCGGCCGGCAGTGGCTGTATGGCTGCCCTTGATGCAGAACGTTGGCTCTCGGCGCGGGGTCTAATTCAGGAGTTTCATCAAACGGAAACCGAGACCAAACCCGCAGAAACAACGAAACCTACGACATCCCCAGAACAGGCGTTTGATCCCAATGCCATTAAGCATCGAGGTAGCTATGCGCTGCGCAAGCTCTTCCACGAGAGCGATCGCCTGCTGTTGGTGAAATATGTCTCCCCCACCTGTGGCCCCTGCCATACGCTCAAGCCGATTTTGGATCGCCTAGTTGAGGAATTTGACGGCAAGGTGCAGCTCATTGAAATTGACATCACTGAAGATAGCGCGATCGCTGAGCAAGCCGGCGTCACTAGTACACCCACGATTCAACTCTTCAAAAATAAAGAACTTCTAGAGGTGATGGTGGGCATGAAACCCAAGAGCCAATACCGCGAAACCATCCAACGCTACCTTGCCTAGGCTCTAAGCCGCAAGTGGCATGATAGGTGAGATTGGGCTACTCACACTTGCCGGTCTGGCGGCGGGCTTTGTCAATGCCATTGCCGGTGGGGGAACGCTGATTAGTTTCCCGGCCTTGGTGGCGATCGGCTTGCCGCCAGTAGTTGCCAATCTCACTAGCACGGTGGCTTTGGTGCCCGGTTACTTGGGAGCAACGGTGGCGCAACGACAGGAGTTAAAGGGTCAGCAACAGCGCCTTGGTCGGCTATTCCCCAGTGCTGTGGCAGGGGGCATCACGGGGGCAATGTTACTCCTGCACACCAACGAGGCACTGTTTAATGCCTTGATTCCCTATTTGCTTTTCTTGGCCGCTGTTCTCTTGGGGGTTCAGGAACAGGTGCGGGCTTGGTTACTGCGGCGAATCAGTTCCCCTGTTGTATCCGAGGTGGGAGCAATGCCCTTGGTGTTTTTGGCAGCGATCTATGGCGGCTACTTTGGTGCCGGGCTAAGTGTAATTTTGCTGGCGGTGCTGGGCATTGTCTTAGGGGAGAGTCTGACCCGCCTCAATGGTTTGAAGCAAATTTTGGCCTTTGGGATCAATGTCGCTGCTGCAGCGTTTTTTGTGGTGTCGGGGGAGGTGGTGTGGCCTGCTGCTCTGGGGATGGCGATCGCCACCATTGTAGGCGGGCTTTTGGGGGGTAAATTTGCCCGTGCAGTCAGCCCTAGGCTCTTGCGCCGTACCGTGGTTCTTTTGGCCATTGTGCTAGCGATCATTTACTGGTTGCGATAGGGATAAACCACCCCACCGCAGATGGAAAATTCCGTGAGATTTGCCAAACAAAGCCCGTGACGAGGATTGAACTCGTGACCTCACCCTTACCAAGGGTGTGCTCTACCACTGAGCTACACGGGCAAAAATTCCCAGAGCTTTATCATAGCCCATTGGGGGAACAATTGCACAACGGGGCAGTGGGTTTTTCTTAAAAGTTCCGACGGGAGAAAATCCAAGTGGCGATCGCCAGCAGTGCTACCGTATAAATCACGCCATAAAAAGCATTGGCCACGAGTGCCGGTACAGAGGGCAGCATGCCATAGACCGCTGTATTCTTAAAATCCAAGCGGGATAAATCGGGAAAGATCAGATAGAGAAATTGCATCAGTTGCCGTACGGCATCACTCTCCATCTTTTGGCTGAGGATCACCAAGTTTTGGCTAAAGTGCCCCATAAAGTACAGTGCCACCGTTAGCAGCGTGGCAATCAAGGAACTGGTGAAACTGCCAAAAAGCAAAGCGGCTGCTGTCAACAGTGCCAGTTGCAGTGCAATGTACAGAGAGGTAACTATCAAAGGGCCGGCGGGATAGGCAAACTGGTTCAAGCTCATGAGAAGAAACAGAATCAGCGTCATCAGTGCCACCAGCACCAGCAAAACTGCTGATAAGCCCAAATGTTTGCCAATAATAAATTCCGCCCGGCTGATGGGTTTCGCTAGCATGACTAGGATGGTGCGCTTTTCTATCTCTTTGTTGAGAAGACCGCCGCCAACGAAGGCCGCAATCAGCAAGCCAAAAAGGGAAATACCCGCCATCCCCACATCAAGGCTAATTTTGTCTTGGGTTCCTGCTGACACCTGTCCCAAAATCACGATCGCTAAGGCAAGGCCAATGGCAAATACAGCAGTGACGTAGAGAACCCGCTCCCGCAGGGTTTCATTGAAAACATTACGGCTAATTGTCCAGAGGCGACTCACCGTTAACGGCAACATGTCTGGTACCCCTTGAATTTACCCTCCTCTCAAAGAATACCCAATTTTGCTTTTTCGATAGCCTCAGCGTCCATAGGGAGAGCCGCTCGCTGTTTCACGGAGCAGTGGTATCTACGGCGGGGGCAGAGAGGTCAATGCTTCTCAACTCGACGCGATCGCCCGCACGGTAACAACGCAGCAGCCAATCCCCCACTTGATTTTTCTGGTCAATATCAATCGCCATTTCCTCTGAGCTAGCGAGCACATACATCTACGAGGTTGGGATTACGACGGTCGAGATCGAACTTTTTGCCGCGATCGTAGGCTTCGGTGGCGGGTGAGAGCACTTCAACAATGAGACAGGGGTAAGTGATGAAAAAAGGACTTTGGCGATCGCGATCATCACAGGTGACACTCAAATCAGGATAAGTAAAATTCGATGTCCCAAAAATATTCACGCGACAATCAGAAGTACAGGTTTTGCAGCCTTTACCCCGTAAGTGAGATTTGATAATTAACAAAAAGTTACCAACAATATCGCTGTGGTTTCTTGTACCACCCGCCATCGCATACACGTAACCCTCAATCAGTTCATGCTTTTCTAACTGCTGCTCTTCCCACGCAAAGTATTCTTCGGGTGTGAAGTAGCGATCGCCCGTCTCTTTGGCCGTCACCATTGTCTGCATCTCTCGTGAAAACCTCACTCCTTTAGGATAGCCCGCCGTTTCCCTGACATCCCAAGGCCAACGTGCCACAATAGGCGGTGGGGACGCAGTTAGGAGATTTAACGTAGTGGTTTTTGGAGAGGGTGCGACGTGTCCCTAAGTTCAAGTGTTGATTCCCAAGCCCCTGAGGTAGCCATCCTGCGGGTGAGCGGTTTGCGCTGTGCTGGCTGTGTGCGATCCCTAGAAACCCAGCTCAAGGAGCAGCCCGGTGTGGATGCAGCGGCAGTGAATCTGGTGACAGGAACCGCCGTGGTCACCTATTCCCCCACAGAGACAACACCGACAGCCATTGTGGAGCACATCAACCAAGGTCGGTTTCAGGCCACCCTTGCAGAAGCCAATGCCCTTTTGGAACTGCCCACGGCCTCTGAGGAAACCTCTTTGCCAAGGTTGGCGATCGCCCTTGTGCTCCTTATTCTCTCCAGCGTCGGACACGGCATTGATCTCCTGCCGGGGCACTGGCCAATGTTAGAAGCGATGATCTGGCACTGGGGTCTAGCAACCATTGCCCTTGTCCTGCCGGGGTGGGAGATTCTGCGGGAAGGAATGATAGGCCTGATCCAACATCGCCCGAATATGAATACGCTGGTGGCGCTGGGTGCCTTGGGGGCTTACCTCACCAGTACGGTGGCGTGGCTGTGGCCGGCCTTGGGGTGGGAGTGTTTCTTTGATGAACCGGTGATGATCCTTGGCTTTATTTTGCTGGGGCGATCGCTGGAGCAACGGGTACGTCAACAGGCACAACGGGACTTGCGATCGCTCCTTGCCCTGCAACCGCAACAGGCGCTATGGCAACCCAGTTTGACCGCTACCGATCGCTGGCCCATTCCCATTAGTCGTATCCAAGTGGGGGACTGGTTGTGGGTGGACACTGGGGAACCCTTTCCTGCGGATGGCACGATTGTGGCGGGAGAGACCTTGGTAGATGAATCCATGCTGACAGGAGAATCTCTGCCAGTGCCTAAGGGGGTAGGAGCCTCTGTTCTTGGCGGCAGTCGCAATGTTGGTGCTGCTGTGACCCTACGGGTAGAACGCTGTGGTCGCGCCTCATTTTTGGGACAGATTTTAGACCTCGTGGTGCAAGCACAAAACCGCAAAGCCCCGGTGCAGCAGATGGCGGATGTGGTAGCCGGCTATTTTGGCTATGGGGTGCTGGCGTTGGCGGCAGTAACGGCGCTCTTTTGGAGCGCGATCGCCCCCCATTTCTTTCCAGCTCTCACCAGCAGTACACCCCTATTGCCCCTAAAGCTTGCCTTGAGTGTTCTGGTGATTGCCTGTCCCTGTGCCCTTGGCCTCGCTACTCCTATTGCGCTCCTTGTGGGAACCAGTCATGCCGCTGCCAAAGGCTTAATTATTCGCGGCGGCGATGTGCTTGAGCGCAGTCAGCAGTTGGACACGATTGTGTTTGATAAGACGGGCACACTGACGACCGGTGAACTGGCGGTGGCCGAGATCAACCTCTATGGCGATCAATCTTCAGAGGAAGTGCTGTATCTACTTGCCAGCCTAGAGCACAAGAGTCGCCATCCCCTTGCAGTGGCGATTCAGAAGGCGTGGGCTGCTACAAACCAGACAAGAGAGCTGGCAACGGTAACCGAGGTTGAAACTGCCCTCGGACTGGGGATCAGTGGCTGGATTGAAGGGCATCTCTATCGTGCAGGACGCCTCAGTTGGCTGCGTGAGCAGGGGGTTGACTGCCCTTCTCTAGAAGTGGAAACCCATGTGGCCTTGGCCTGCGATCGCCAGCTCATTGCTGTGGTGACTTTTCGCGATCGCCTGCGCCCAGAGGCAGTCAGCACTATTCAAGCCCTGCAAGCCCAAGGCTATGAGATCCATGTCCTGACGGGGGACACTGCAAAGGCTGCACAGCATCTCCTAGAACCTCTCGGCCTACCGCCAAGGCATCTCCACACAGACCTCCAGCCGCAGCAAAAGCTGGCGCTCATTGAGGAGTGGCAAGCTGAGGGCAAAACAGTCGCCATGGTGGGGGATGGGATGAATGATGCTCCCGCTCTGACGGCAGCTCAGGTGGGCATTAGCCTTGGGACGGGCACAGAGGTCGCCATTGAAGCAGCCGATATTATCCTCACCCGCAATCAGCTGGGCGATCTGCTCGCCGTGCTAGAGCTAAGCCGCGCCACCTTCCGCAAAATTCAGCAAAACCTCCTCTGGGCGGTGGCCTACAATATCGTGGGCTTACCCCTTGCAGCGGGGGCTGCCTTACCCCTGTGGGGACTCAGTCTCACGCCGGGAATGGCTGCTGCTTGTATGGCTATGAGTTCGATTGCCGTTGTCCTCAATTCCCTAAGCCTTGGACGCCGTTGAGCAAACCAGCTCTCGAATCTGTTGAGCATTGGCGCGGGTCAGCCGTTTCTTGTGGGGCAGGACAACCACTGCAGGCCCTCGTTTGCATTCCCCCATACAGCCCGTCGCCTTCAGGGCAATGGGGAGCTGTTGTGCCTCTAATTCTTGCCACAGTTCCTTGGCGCCCCGCCGACAGCAGGAGGATTTTTGACAAATGAGCACCTTACAGGGCTGAGAACTCTTTACTGCTGGGGGTTGAGCCGTTGCCAAAAATGCTAAATGGCTTGCCTTGTATTGCTTCACCCAACCATCGTACTTATTGCTGATGGTTCCTTCGAGCCGCAGGCGATCGCCCACCTGGGGAACTTGCTCTAGTTCACGGCGCAATGACTTTTCCAGCTTAACCCAAACGGTTCCCGTGGTGGTTTTTAGAATCACAACTTTGGGTAGCCCCTTCTTGTAAAAGACCTCTTCGACTGTGCCCTCAAAGCAAAATGCTGGCAAATCAATAACACCAAGACCCATGGAGTGCAGACCTTGTTAATAATTTTTCTCAATAAATTGAGTTTAGCATATACGGAACGGTCTTGGAATCATCCTAGATCGTTGTGAGATTCATCCGAGGGAGAATAATTTTAGCCGGAGAGAATCCGCTCCCACTCTGCCAGTAGGTTGTCGATACTAGCGTCCGTTGTGCTACTCACATCACTGCTGATCACGCTTGCCATCGGGGCATTATCAAGGTGGGTGCCCACTTCCTCAACGCTATTGGGAAAGAGTTCTTTGAGAGTGGGTTGGGCAGCGGGGGTTTCTTCTGACATCAGATCGGACATCAAATAAATTTGGCGAATATCCGGCGGCAGATACTCCACGATGCGTGCTAGCCCCTCTTCTAAATGCTGGTTGAGTTCCTCAAGGCTGTAGGTTTCCCCTTGAACTTCTAGGTACGCACGCACACGCTCAAGGCCCCAGTGGAAGGTCTGGGTTGTCACGAGCACCAAGCGGCTGAGGGGATTGAGGTAGGCAAGACTGGCTTCCAAATAGCACCAAAGAGGCGGTGGTGCATCCTGCAGGACATAGCTAATGTGCTCAACACCGGGGAGTTCCTCTTGAATCAGGGTGGCGGTGCGGTTGACAATCCAATTGCGTAGGGAGCGAGCTTCCTCATCACCGACTTTCACTCCCTCAGGGGTAAACTCCACAAGATCAAAGCTAAAAAATAACCCATGCCACACCTTGGCAAAAAGATAGTCTACCTGGACGGGCGATCGCCCGTGGTGTTGCAGCACACTATAGACAAGGGCGGCATAGCGACAATAAAGGGCAACAAAGTAGCAGCCGCGATCGCGCTCATCCTGAAAAGCCTTGATCAGTGCTTCATCAGACCAAGTGAGTAGCGGCTGAATTAGAGGATGTTGCCGCTCCGCCATTATCGGAAAGGAAAGTGCCTTGACCATCTCACTGCCACTGAACCAGACAAACTGTCCTACGTCTTGGCCAAGTGGCCTATGCAGAATTCATCGTCGGGTCAGCCTTGGGTGCGATCACGAAACAGCGGCAGATAATCGCGGCTCTCCGTCCCCAGCCAGCGATCCCAAAAGGTGAAATAGAGGCCGTAATTACAGCGAAGCTGACTATGGTGCAAACTGTGGTGCGTTGCCCCGATTAACCACTGTCCCAACCAATGCTCGGCAAAGCCGCGGGGATAGATTTCTAAATTCAGATGATTAATGACACTAGAGACGGTCATTAGGCTTAATTGAATGACAATTGCGTAGGGATGCAGGGGCACAAGCATAATAATCAGCGGCAGGAAAATTGCCTGTAGGAGTGCTTCCCACGGGTGAAATGAAAAGGCGGTCCAAGGAGACGCAACAATGCTATGGTGATGCACCCGATGGACACGGCGATAAATTTTCGGTTGGTGCATCCAGCGATGGAGCCAATAGTAATAGGTTTCGTGGAGCAGCAGCACAAGGCCAATACTCAGGGGGAAGTAAACGTAGTCCCAAAGGGAATTTAACTCTAGATAAACTGCTGTCCAGCCCCGCTGCCACATCACTGCGGCGATCGCCCCCGCGAAGGCAAAAATAGCCGCTGTCACCAACGACCAGCCAAACTCCCGCCAAAACTGTCCCCGCTGGTAGGGGCGCAAATTCACCCGCCGTTTCTTGAGGGGTGTCCAGGGAGCCACCGCAAATACAAGGGAAAAAAAGCCGGCCACCAGCACAAGGCGGCTGACCACCATTAAAAACATGACCCCAACCATAATGCCAAAGAGGTGGGGGTCACTGAGGTTGTAGGGAATCATGCTAGAAAGTGCTAAACACTCCTCCTAGACCCAGCCCAACCAGTGGAGCAAGCCCTCTCCTGTCCAATATTCCCATAACAAAAGAGCCACAAGGCCGATCATGGCAGCACGACCATTGATCCGCTCAGCAAAGGTATTAAAGCCGTATTTGGGGGTTTCTAATTTTGGCGTGCGGCTTGGCTCCGTGGGGGTGGCCATGGATTACTCCTGCTCGTCTTCGGTTTCTTCTTCAGCTTCAGGGAAGTAGAAGCCTTGGGCGCGCTCGGTCAAAATCGATTTGCCAATTGAGAGGGCGCGTTGAGCTTGGAGAGCAGCTTGACGCTTCCAGACCGCACGGCGCATACTGCGCTTGGACTTCGAGGTTTTCTTCTTGGGGCAGGCCATGATGATCCCTAGGACTAACTTTCGCAATCTACTAGTGTATCCCAAACGCTTCCCTAGGGCAACCACCGATCCCCCCTAGGGACGGCAATGTTCCTCTTTTTGCACAAAAAACTATCACAGAGGGACACCACCCTTGTAATATCAGTAAGGGAATACTGAACCACCCCATCAGGGGATGTCCACTTCTACGAGCAAAGGGAATCGTCAGCTATGAGCAGTAAGCCAGACCGTGTGGTTCTCATCGGCGTTGCTGGAGACTCCGGCTGTGGTAAATCAACGTTTTTGCGCCGACTGGCCGATCTGTTTGGCGAAGAGTTTATGACTGTGATTTGCTTGGATGACTATCACAGTCTGGATCGCAAGCAGCGGAAGGAAACGGGGATTACGGCTCTTGATCCCCGCGCCAACAACTTTGATCTGATGTATGAGCAGATCAAGGCTCTCAAAAATGGCGAATCAATCATGAAACCCATCTACAACCACGAAACGGGGACGATTGATCCGCCAGAGAAGGTTGATCCCAACCACGTGATTGTGATTGAAGGGCTGCATCCCCTCTACGATGAACGGGTGCGATCGCTGATTGACTTTAGTGTGTATCTCGACATCAGCGACGATGTAAAAATTGCTTGGAAAATCAAGCGGGACATGGCCGAACGGGGTCACAGCTATGAAGACGTGATTGCTTCCATCAATGCCCGTCGTCCCGACTTCATGGCCTATATCGATCCCCAAAAGCAGTACGCTGATGTGGTCTTGCAAATTCTGCCGACCCAATTGGTCAAAGAGGAAAAAGTGGGCAATATTCTGCGGGTACGGATGCTGCAACGGGAAGGCATCCCCGGCTTTGAGCCAGTCTATCTCTTTGATGAAGGCTCGACAATTACTTGGATTCCCTGCGGTCGTAAGCTCACCTGCTCTTATCCAGGCATTCGCCTCAGCTACGGACCTGATGAATACTATGGTCACCCCGTTTCCGTGCTAGAAGTGGACGGTCGCTTTGAGAAACTTGATGAACTGATTTACATTGAGAGCCACCTGAGTAATACTTCCACCAAGCACTATGGGGAAATGACAGAATTACTCCTGCGGCACCGTGACTATCCGGGTTCGGACAATGGTTCGGGGATGTTTCAAGTGCTAACGGGGCTGAAGATGCGTGCCACCTATGAGCGCTTGACCTCGCGGGATGTGGCCACTGTCACCAACCGCTAGTTTGGCCTGCCACGTTGAGGGCACTAATGCAACAGCACCAGCGATCGCTATGGTCATTGTTTTGGGTCTTTATCCTCTGCTGGTTGGTTCTAACGTGTGGCCAGCCGGCCTTTGCTGCCGATAGCGATGACTTGATCTTTGTCCCCCGTCAAGCCCAGAGTGTCCTCAAGCTGAATCAACGTCCCAGTAGCGATCCCCTACGTTCTTTTTGGGAGCGTTTTTGGACATCCCAACTGGCTCATTGGGGCTGGTCGTGGTCTGAGGTCAGTGCTTGGGTGGGAGAGGGGGTGACGGTTGCTCAGTTCCCCTGCCCTGAAGCGTGTCCATCCCCTCGGCAGTTGTGGATTCTGCCCCTGAAACGCCCAGAGGCAGCAACGGCTTTTTTGGAAGCCTACTGGCAGAGCCATCCCTTTGAGGCGCAAGTCTATCAAAATATCCCCCTCCAAGTGGGCAAGAACTTGGTGACGGCACAGGTGGGCGATCGCCTGCTGGTGGCTTCGGATGTGGAGACCATGACTGCTAGCTTAGGGTCGGCAGTAACCGCAGATGGTAATCTTGCGGGTTTGGGCTTTTACCAATCTGCTCGGCCGCAACTGGCGGCTCAGCCCACCGCCTTGTACTATGCCAACCTGCAATCCCTGAGTCGTGATCATCGCGAACTGGCACCCACCTACAATCGTCTGCTCCTAGCAGTGAACGCCCAAAATAATGAGCTTCGTCTGGACACCGTTCTACACCGCACCAGTGATCCAACCCTGCGTTCTGACCCCCTTGACCTAGAGTTCCTCCGTTCTCAAGAACCGCTTCCGACGGTGGTGGTTGCAGGTTCCCACTTGCCAGAGGGCTATAGCCAACTCACTGAGGCTTTGGCAGACTACCGCTTTGGCAAAACTCCCCAAGGGGATGAGATTGCCAGCCAACTGCTGCGGGATTTAACGGTAGAGATACCGCTGGACGTCACGAGGCAGATTTTTCCCTTGGCCAGCGATCGCTTTAGCCTTGCCCTTTGGCACCAAGCCGATGAACAGTGGCAATGGTGGTGGCAGACACGCAATACCCCAGAGGCGGCAACTGTGCTGCAACAACTGGATGATCTTGCCCGGACCAATGGCTATGAGGTGAATCGCTTGGTCTTGAATAAAGAGCCCATCACTGCTTGGGTGAAATTAATTCTTGATCCGCAGACCAGTGAAGGCTTGGTCTCTGATGTCGCCGCCGCCTATGAGCAGCGGGGCGATCGCCTGATTCTGGCATCCTCCCTATCGGTACTGTCCCCTAGCCAGAATAAAAAAGTGTCTTGGCTGCCAGAGAACCTCCTGCGACAGCGGCAAGGGATTCGTGGGCTGGTCTATGCCCGTTGGCCAGAGCTATTTGCCCCCTTGAGCCAGCGTTGGCCGTTACTTCAGTATCTCAATGGCATCAGTGCCGGCTGGCTGGAACGTCTGCAAAGCATTACCTTGGTGAATTATGGCGTTCGCGATCGCCTGCAACACCTAGAACTGATTTTGAACAGCAAAAAAGATTAGAACTGTTAACAAATCCTTAATGCGCCTGTTATCAATTGTTGTACCGCCCTGGCTCAGGATTGGGTAAAGTAGGGAGTATTATGTTTGCAGACTGGGGTAAATATGACATCAGTCCTCGATGTGACCAATCGCGATCGCTTGATTGAAAGTGAAAGTTTAGCAGCCCGCACCCTACAGGAACGTTTGCGACTGGTAGAAGAGGTCTTAGTGGATGTCTTGGCGGCAGAATCCGGTCAAGAATTAGTTGATTTATTGCGGCGCTTGGGTGCTCTTTCTTCGCCGGAAGGCCATGCCCTCCATGCCCCAGAGGGAGAACTTCTCAAGGTCATTGAATCCTTAGAACTCAATCAAGCCATCAGAGCGGCGCGTGCCTTTAACCTGTACTTTCAAATTATCAACATTGTCGAGCAGCACTACGAGCAACAATACAATCGCGAACGAGCCGCTCAAGAAGGTCTGCGGCGCCGCAGTGTCATGAGTGAACCGATTTCTGGTGTCAGCGGTGAAGGCTTTCCCCTGCCCCATAATGCTGCGAATGCAACGGACGTGCGCAGTGGGCCGAGTGAACGCCTAGAGCATAGTCTCTACGAAGCAATTCCAGCGACCCAGCAATATGGTTCCTTTGCGTGGCTCTTTCCGCGGCTGCATGCGTTGAATGTACCGCCCCGTCATATTCAGCAGTTGCTGGATCAACTGGACATTAAGCTAGTGTTCACTGCTCACCCGACGGAGATTGTGCGGCAGACAATCCGTGATAAGCAACGGCGCGTTGCCCGCTTACTAGAGCAACTGGATGTGCTAGAGGGGGCTTCTCCGCACCTAACGGACTGGAACGCCCAAACCCTGCGGGCACAACTGATGGAGGAAATTCGCCTCTGGTGGCGTACCGATGAGCTGCACCAATTTAAGCCTGAAGTGCTCGATGAGGTGGAATACACCCTCCACTATTTCAAAGAGGTCATTTTTGCCGTCATTCCCAAGCTCTATCGCCGCCTTGAGCAATCGCTCCATGAAACATTTCCCTATTTGCAGCCCCCTCGGCACAATTTCTGTCGTTTTGGCTCTTGGGTAGGGGGCGATCGCGATGGCAATCCCTACGTCAAACCAGAAGTAACGTGGCAAACCGCCTGCTATCAGCGCAACCTAGTCCTTGAGGAATATATTAAATCCGTTGAGCGCTTAATCAATTTGCTGAGCCTGTCGCTGCACTGGTGCGATGTACTGCCGGATTTGCTGGATTCCCTTGAGCAGGATCAACGTCAACTCCCTAGCGTCTACGACCAGTATGCCGTGCGCTATCGGCAGGAACCCTATCGTCTGAAACTTACCTATGTGCTCAAACGGCTGCAAAATACCCGCGATCGCAACCGGGCGCTGCAAACCTACTGCATTCGCCGCAATGAGGCGGAAGAGTTAAATAATGGACAGTTTTACCGCCACGGTCAAGAATTCTTGGCAGAGCTGCTGCTGATTCAGCGCAACCTCAAGGAAACGGGACTCGCCTGCCGTGAGTTGGATGATTTGATTTGCCAAGTGGAGGTTTTTGGCTTTAATTTGGCCGCCTTGGATATTCGCCAAGAAAGCACCTGTCACGCTGAGGCGCTCAATGAAATTACGGCCTATTTGGGCATTCTCCCCTGTCCTTATACGGAACTCTCTGAAACGGAGCGCACGCGCTGGCTCCTCAGTGAACTCTCGACCCGTCGCCCTTTGATTCCGGGGGAACTCCCCTTTAGCGATCGCACGAATGAAATTATTGAAACGTTCCGCATGGTGCGGCAACTCCAACAGGAGTTTGGCACGGATTTGTGCAATACCTACATCATCAGCATGAGCCACGAGGTCAGCGATCTGTTGGAGGTGCTCCTCTTTGCCAAGGAGGCGGGGCTATTTGACCCAGCAACTGGAACCAGTACCCTTCAGGCAATTCCCCTCTTTGAGACCGTCGAGGATTTGAAGCACGCCCCAGCAGTGTTAACGCAACTCTTTTCTCTACCCTTTTGCCGTAGCTATCTAGGAAGTCATAGCACTCCCTTTTTACAGGAAGTGATGCTGGGTTATTCCGACAGCAACAAAGATTCTGGCTTCCTCAGCAGCAACTGGGAAATCTATAAAGCCCAGCAACGGCTCCAGAAAATTGCTGAAAACTTTGGCTTCCAACTGCGGATTTTCCACGGTCGAGGTGGCTCTGTGGGACGAGGCGGTGGACCTGCCTATGCAGCCATTTTGGCGCAGCCAGAGCAAACGATTAAGGGACGGATCAAGATTACGGAGCAGGGGGAGGTGCTGGCCTCAAAATACTCGTTGCCGGAATTGGCGCTCTTTAACCTCGAAACCGTGGCAACGGCAGTGATTCAGGCGAGTTTGCTGCGCAGCAGCATTGATGAGATTGAACCTTGGCACGAGATTATGGAGGAGCTGGCCACGCGATCGCGCCGCTGCTATCGTCATCTCATTTACGAACAGCCGGAGTTTATTGAGTTCTTTAACGAAGTCACCCCGATTCAGGAAATTAGCCAACTGCAAATTAGCTCGCGGCCAACCCGGCGCGGTGGCAAGAAAACCTTTGAGAGCTTGCGGGCTATTCCTTGGGTCTTTAGTTGGACGCAAACCCGCTTCTTGCTGCCGGCCTGGTATGGTGTGGGCACTGCTTTGCAGGAATTCCTTGAGGAAAAGCCAGCCGAGCATCTCTCCCTCCTGCGCTACTTCTATTACAAGTGGCCCTTTTTCCGCATGGTGATCTCCAAAGTTGAGATGACCCTTGCCAAGGTGGATTTGGAAATTGCCCGCTACTACGTCCAAGAACTGAGCCAACCCCAAAACCGGGAAGCCTTCTTCCGCCTCTATGAACAGATTGCTCAGGAATATCGCCTAACCACAGAATTGGTGCTCACGATCACTGGACATCAGCGGCTGCTCGATGGCGATCCTGCCCTCCAGCGATCGGTACAACTGCGCAATCGCACCATTGTTCCCTTGGGGTTTCTGCAAGTGTCACTTCTGAAGCGGCTGCGTCAGCACAACAGCCAAACCACCGCTGGGGCAATTTTGCGCTCCCGTTATGGTCGGGGTGAGTTGCTGCGGGGGGCACTCTTGACGATCAACGGTGTGGCGGCAGGTATGCGCAATACGGGCTAAACAACCGAGAGGGGGAATCATGAACCCGGCGACCCGCACATTAACGCCATCCCCGCTGCACTTCCGCATTAAGGACTATCACCGTTTAGCTGAACTCGGCTTTTTGGGCGAAGATGACCCCATTGAATTAGTGCGGGGGGAACTGATTAAGATGGCGGCTAAGGGGACAGCCCACGAAACCTGTATCACCCGACTCCTGCGGGTCTTAATGCCAATGGTTGGTGATCGGGCAACCCTACGCTGTCAATCACCGATTGTAATTGCAGATCACAGTGAACCTGAGCCAGATATAACCCTTGTTGACAATCGTGAGGATGATTACGCCACGGCGCATCCGACAGCAGCAGCAGTGCAATTGCTCATTGAGGTGGCGGACTCTTCCCTAGAGTACGATCGCACTGTGAAATTGATGCTCTATGCCGAGGCACAGATTCCCCACTACTGGCTTTTTAACTTGGTGGATCGCACTCTCGAAGCCTACAGTGAACCGGCGCAAATTACACCGACAACCTTTGGGTACTTGAATCGGCGGATTGTGCCCGCGACGGGAGCGATCGCCCTGCCGATTACTGAAGAACCGCTCCCCTTGAGTCGCATCTTTCCCTAGACTTCTGCAACAACCGTTAATAGTGGCTGTTTTGGGAAAGACCCTTGATCAGAAGTGTTGAATTCTGCAACAAAACTTAACATCCTAAGTGACAAGTAGCTCTGGCTGCCAATCAAAGCTCCAATGCACTATCGAGCAGCGGCGACTCAGTTCCAGTTGCAAATATCGCAATTTGTCTAATAGCTTCCTGCCAAAGTATTCAGGTATCTCCATTAGCTCTAAAATTAAGTACCCAATCAAAACCATATAAATCTGATTTATCACCCCATTCAAACTCTTCGTAATCAGCTTGTCTAATGATAAATGCATCTTTAGAAACTTCCATAAGTTCTCAATCCCCCACCGATGCCGATACAGCTCACTCACTTCCTCATCACTTAGATGCATTAGATTCGTCGCAATACGAAACTCTGTTCCATGCTCATCAAAAAATTGAACCACTCGGTATCTCTCATGATTGAGCTTCATTCTCATGTTATTCTTGATACGCACAACAAATAAACACTTCCTCTCACTCAGCCGCTCTAAAAATCTCCAACTCGCAAACCCTCTATCCATGATGGCAACGGCATTCTCAGGGATCATTTCTAAAATCTCGTCTTGAAAGCTTAGGTCATGTCTCTCCCCAAAAGAGACTACTGCCTTACCCAGGATGTTCTCTGTTAAATCAAATCCTGTAATTAACTTCACTTGATGGTATTTGTAGAACCAAAAGAGCTTACTCGTCAGGGTAATGACGGTTGAATCAATAGGAAACAGCATCAGACTTGAACAACGATGTCTCTTGCGAGCTTGAGACATGAGATGAGTGTAAATCCTCTCAAATAAGGTGGTTGTTCGAGTTTTGTTCGCCTTGGAAAACGTGGACATATCCACTGTAATCCCCGAATGATTCAAGCGATAAAATAAGGCTCTCATGCTGGTTAATCCTTGGTCGAGAATGTAGGTCAACCAGATTTTGAAGAACAATTGAGAGTTGAGGACGGGGTAGTCGCAAGGGCTGAGCTGCTTGAGAATAGACTTGACAAGAACTGAAAAAGATGCCATAGTAAGCTGATTAATTTTTCTTCTTTTGAGGGAAGAATACGACATTTCTTCCCTTTTTTCTAGCCTCTTAAACTATCTTTCAACACTTCTGACCCTTGATATAATCGCAACGACTCTCTGGTTGACGACGCTATGAGCCATTGGCAACAAATTGCAGGTGGTGTGACTGCCGCCAAGGGGTATCGAGCTGCGGGAATTGCGGCAGGATTGAAGGCTTCAGGGGCAGCGGATTTGGCATTGATTGTTTCCGATGTGCCGGCGATCGCGGCTGGGGTATTTACGACGAACCACATGTGTGCCGCACCTGTTACCTACTGTCGTCAACGGTTACAGACAAAGGGAACCGCTCAAGCGATTTTGTGTAATTCGGGTCAGGCCAATGCGGCTACAGGAGAACAGGGGTGGCGGGCGGTTTTAGCTCAAGCAGATATGGTGGCGACGGCCTTGGGCATCAGTTCCGAGATGGTGTTGGTGGCCTCAACCGGGGTCATTGGTCAACCCATTCCCCTTGAAAAGATGCGCCAAGCCCTACCGACACTGACAGCGAACTTGAGTGATGGCGGTGGCGATGCTGCTGCCCGTGCCATTATGACCACAGACTTAGTGCCCAAGCAAATTGCCCTTGAGGCTGTCTGGGAGGGGCAGCCCATTCGCATTGGCGGCATGGCCAAGGGGTCAGGGATGATTCATCCCAATATGGCAACGATGCTGGCCTTTATTACCTGCGATGCTGCTGTGTCGCCCCATTTGTGGCAGGAGATGCTGCAACGTGCCTGCGATCGCTCCTTCAATCAAATTACTGTTGATGGCGACACCAGTACCAATGACAGTGTGATTGCCTTGGCCAATGGACAATCGCGCACCCCCGCCATTACGGAGCCGGGAGCAGCAGCCACCCGCCTTGAAGACATGCTGGCGACAGTCTGTGTTCATTTAGCGAAGGCGATCGCCCGCGATGGGGAAGGAGCAACTTGCCTGATTGAAGTTCAGGTGAGCGGTGCCAGTGATGATGCTGCGGCTCGTCAAGTGGCAAGAACCATTGCCGGTTCCATGCTTGTTAAGTCAGCGATTTATGGCCGCGATCCCAATTGGGGACGCATTGCTGCTGCGGCTGGTCGTGCCGGGGTACCCTTTGATGCCAGCAAGCTAGCTATTTCCCTTGGCGGAATTCCGATGATGCGCCACGGTCAACCCTTACCCTTCGATCGCGCTGCCGCCAATGCCTATCTGGTCAACCAAGCCGCCGCCAGTACGGATGCGAGTGGTCAGCAATCCATTGACCATCCCGTTGTCATTGAGGTGAGTATTGGTCACGGTAGTGGTCGAGGGGTGGCTTGGGGCTGCGATCTCAGCTACGATTACGTGAAAATCAACGCTGAATATACAACCTGAGAGCCTTTCAACCCTGAGCCACGGCGATTTCCCCATTTGATCTCGTGTTTGGAAAACTCTAAACACACCCAAGAGAAGCTAGTGTAATTTAGCCAAGAGGGCTTCTTCTAGCTCCTGTCGGAGAGGATCTGGCTCAATATCAACCAGCTGCTCAAGGGCAAAGGCCTTCACCAGTAAATCCCGTGCTTGGCGCTCATCGAGGCCGCGACTGCGCAGGTAAAAGAGATCCTCAGCCGCCAGTTGACTGACGGTAGCACCGTGGGAGCATTTGACATTGTCGGCAACAATTTCCAGTTGCGGCTTGGTATCCACACGGGCTTTATCGGAGAGGAGTAGCGTGCGATTGAGCTGGCTCGCATCCGTGAGTTGCGCCACTTGGGGCACGACAACGCGGCCATTAAAAATACCATGGGCGCGATCGCCAAGAATGCACTTGTGAATCTGTTCACTGCCGCTATGGGGAGCATTAAAGAACACTGCCGAGTGGGTGTCCATGATCTGCTCGTCCATGGCGATCGCCAGCCCCTTGAGGAGCGTTTGACTGCCACTGCCCTGGATCTGCACCTGCCAATTGTGACGGCTCAAGCATCCCCCCAGATCAATGGCATGACCCGCATAGTGACTCTCCCGCTCTTGGCAAACAGCCGTCGCCCCAATGTGAATCGCTGTCGGCGATTGGTGTTGAATCCGCACATGGTGCAGGCGAGCAGCGGTACCGAGGGAAATTTCCGTCACACTGTTGGTAAATTGTTGGTCACCCGTTAGGGACAAAAAGCGCTCAATTAGGGTGGCTTGGCTTTGGGCAGCCACTTCAACTGTGAGGCGGGGCGACACCACGCTCTGCTGCTGCCGACTACTGACAAAGAACACCTCTACCGGTTCAGGGAGAGACCCCGATAGCCGCAAACAAATCTGCTCCGCCAGCATGGCGGCATTGAGATCACTAAAGACCTCTGGGGGAGCGATCGCTGGCCGGGAAGGGGGCAATCGTTCAACCCCAGCAGCATTCAGACGGGAGAGTTCCCCGCAAAAATAGCCATCAATCAGAACAATTTGGGCAACGGTTGGAAAACTGCGCTCGCAGAGTAAATGCCGTACTTCTGCTACAAGTTCTGGGGCAAGGGGGGCAATGGGTGCTTGGAACGATCGCGTGCGTAACGCCGATAAATCCGTAAAGCGCCACTCCTCATCACGGGGGGTAGGCAAGGTTTGCTCATGCAGGCGATCGCGGGCGGCCTGCCGCAGGGGTTCTAACTCAGCATGGCGTAAAGGGGGTGCCAAGGCCAGCAAATCACTGAGATCATTGGCGCGACGGCCGGTGGGTAAATCCGCCTGATCAGAATTGGCGTTGACCGTAATTGTCATGAAAGAGCACCCTCCTCTTCGCGTACCCAGTCATAGCCGCGTGCTTCGAGTTCCAGCGCCAGTTCCTTCGGCCCTGTGAGGATAATTCGCCCGCCTTCCATCACATGGACATAGTCGGGCACGATGTAGTCGAGCAGCCGCTGATAGTGCGTAATCAGGAGAATGCAGTTATCGGGGCGAGTCAGTTGATTGACACCGTTGGCGACAATGCGCAGCGCATCAATATCGAGGCCAGAGTCGGTTTCATCGAGGATAGCAAGGGTTGGCTCCAAGAGAGCCATTTGCAGAATTTCGTTACGCTTTTTCTCACCGCCAGAGAAGCCCTCATTCACCCCGCGATTGAGAAAGGCTTCATCCAATTTCACCAGTTCAATTTTCTGCCGCACCAAATCATCAAAATCAAAGGCATCCAGTTCCTCGAGGCCTTGGTGCTTGCGCTTGGCATTGTAGGCTACCCGCAGAAAGTCAAGATTGCTCACCCCCGGAATTTCAAGGGGGTATTGAAAGGCCAAAAAGACGCCTTCGCGGGCACGTTCCTCTGGGGGCAACTCCAAGAGATTCTTGCCTTTGTAGAGCACTTCACCGCCCGTCACCGTGTAGTCGGGATGCCCCGCGAGGATTTTCGAGAAGGTACTTTTGCCGGAGCCATTGGGACCCATGATGGCGTGAATTTCCCCAGCGCGAATCGTCAGGTTCAGGCCTTTGAGAATGGGAGTGTCCTCCACACTGGCGGTGAGATCACGCACCTCTAAAATGACTTCGCTGTCGGGACGAATCACGCCTTACCTCCCTTGCATCGTTCATAATTTTTTAATGTAGCGCAGCGGGCTGGCGATCGCGATTGAGTTTCTTGGCAGAGGAGGATTGAGGAAAACAGCATACCCAGACCCCGCACGACTGACCACAGTTCCCATAGGAGCCAACACCCCAACTTCTATGACACTTTCCACAGCGACGATTCCCGAACTTGAACGACTCCATCAACAGGCGAACGAATGGCAGCGCCTCTCCCCACGGCAGCGCATTCCCTATCTCCAAGCCATGAAGACCCTTGCCCGTCGCCATGCCCCAGAGTGGGTCAGCTTGGCCTGTCAAATCAAAGGCATTGACCCCCAGGGCGTTTGGGCAGGAGAAGAATGGACCACTGGTCCTTTGGGACTCATTCTCAAGCTCGATCACTATCTCCATGCCCTGCGTCATGAGGCAACGCCCCCCGTGCCCCGCTGGCGAACTGCCCCCAGTGGTCAGGCGATCGCTGAAATTCTCCCCCGCAATTGGCAAGAGCGCCTGCTCTGGTTTGGGGTCAAGGCAGAAGTCTGGCTGCAACCGGGTCAACCCCCGACCCAAGGCAGTGCCTACCGTAACCCTCCCCCAGCCGGTGTTGCTGTGGTGCTGGGTGCGGGCAATATCACCTCTTTGTGCTTGGCGGATGCCCTCTACCAATTGGTGGTGGCCAATCGCGTGGCGCTGCTGAAAATGAATCCCCTCTTAGCGCCCCTAACGGATTGTTTTCGTAAGGTGTGTGCCCCCCTGATTGAGGCGGGTTTCCTTGAGATTATGGAGGGGGATGCAACCCTCGGAGAAGCCCTTTGCCACCATCCCTTGACACAGCACATTCACATTACGGGTTCCCACCACACCTACAATCGTCTGGTCTGGGGAGACACTGCTGCGGAACAGGCCATTCGCAAAGCCCGCCAACACCGCAAGCTGACCAAACCTGTAACGGCGGAATTGGGCAATGTGACGCCCTTGCTGATTGTCCCCGGTGAATGGACGGAGGCTGAACTGGCGTACCAAGCCCGCCAAGTGGCCAGTGCCCTTGTCCATAACGCCAGCTTTAACTGCATTGCAGCGCAGATTGTCGTCACCGCTGCCGGCTGGCCGCAGCGAGAGGCATTCCTAACGGCTCTCAAGGCACAACTCCAAGAAATTCCCCCCCGTCCTGCCTACTATCCGGGGGCGATCGCCCGCTATGAGTCATTTCTAGCGGATTATCCCCAAGCGACGGTGCTCAGTTCTCCGCTGGAAGGCACGATTCCTTGGACACTGATTGAAGGCCTGACGCCTGCGGCGAATCCGCGTATCTTCCAAGAGGAGGTCTTTTGTGGTCTTTTGGCAGAGGTGCAATTGCCCGTGCATGATGCCGCAGACTTTTTGGCCACGGCGGTGCCCTTTGTCCATGAGCGGCTCTGGGGAACCCTTGGCTGTAGTCTGATTGTGGATCCACGGACTGAGGCCACCTATTCAGAAGCCCTAGAGCGAGCGATCGCCCAACTGCGCTATGGCTCCATTGCCATCAATGCGTGGGTCTCCCTAGCCAACGGGTTAGGCTGTACCCCTTGGGGCGCCTTTCCCGGACATACACCAGCGGCCATTGGTTCTGGCGTGGGCGTAGTTCACAACAGCTTTCTGTTTGACTATCCCGAAAAAGCCGTGATTCGTGTGCCCTTCCAGTTACCTGTGACACCGCCTTGGTTTTATGGGCATCGCACCCTACCCCAACTGGCGCGGGCGGTGATGGACATTTACACAACGGGTAATCCCTTGGCTTGGCTCTCCCTCTTGACAGCGGCACTGCGGGGCTAGGCTCAAAATCGAACGGTAACGCTCGTGCCCCCTTGGGGGAGTTCAAACTCACGGGTACGGGTTTGGCCTTGGGCGGTCACTGTCAAGCGATAGCGACCGAGGTAGCCGCGTCCCTGCCATTGGCCTTCGGCGTTCGTTTGGCCAGTCACCCTTGTCCACCACTCCTCAAAGAGGAGTTTGCGGTAGGCGATCGCCGCTGGCTTGGCGGAAAAGTCTTGGCGATAGAGTCCCGCTTGGGGACGCCAATGGTTCCCCGCCCAAAAGCCCCAGAGCAAAATCTCCTGCACAGCGGGGTGGGCAAAGCCAATGCGGTAAATCTGACGCAGCGTCTGCGCCTGCTGTTGTTCATCGGCCAAACTCACACTCACTTCGGTAATTTTCAACGGCAGATTGAACTGGGCAAGGGTATCGAGGGCACGCTGCATTTTCGCCTCATCCAAGGGATATTCCAGATGGGCTTGAATGCCGATCCCGCCAATGGGCACCCCTTGAGCCAAGAGATTGCGAATCTGCTCGACATAATCATTCAGGCGATCGCCCTCAATGATGCCGTAGTCGTTAACGTAAAGAATCGCATCGGGATTGCCCTCACGGCACCATTCAAACATCTCCTTGACAATGCCCGCACCAAGGCGGCTGCGGAAAAAATTGCCATGGAGCATTTCATTGTTGACATCAAATTCATTGATGCGACCGCGATAGTGGCGACAGACGGTAATGGCATGGTTTTTCACCGCTGCGCGCAATTGCTCCGGCGGTAGCGCCTTCAGCCAAGGGGGATTAAACTGCTCCACTTCCCAAAAGAGGGTATGTCCCCGCATCGGCCAGCCCTGCGCCTGCACCCAGTTGAGGATAGTGTCAGCCATAGTAAAGTCGAGCTTGCCCTGCTCTGGCTCCAATTGATACCACTTGAGGGCATTTTCATGAACCGCCGCATTGAAGTTTGCCTGAGCCGTCCGCTTGTACCAGTCAGCCGCAGGGGGTGGGGAGGGGCGAAACATCTCCGTATCGAGGGCAACCCCAAAGGGAAAGGCATGGCTTTGCTGCACTAGTTGAATACGGGCATTGGCAATGGCGCGACCTTGGGTATCTTGCACTATCACTGTTACAGGCGCCTGTCGCAGTTGCTCAATCTGCTGACTGAGGGCATCGGTGGCCACCGAAGAAAAAGAGGTGCCACAGGCAACGATGAGCAAAGCCGTAAGGCAACTTAGCCAAAGAAAACGGCGCCAGTTCAGCATTCAGCATCCTTTTCGTTACTTTCACTCCTCATCTCAGACGGCGCGAGCCAGCCCCAAGCTCCCTAGTGGGTCACTTGAATGCCCCGTTGGCGCAGTTGAGCAACAAAAAATTCCTCAAGGGTGGGACGCGCAAGGCGCAGTTGCAGAATTGTCCCGCCCATTTCTTCCACAAGCGTGAGAAACCGTTGGAGGGGAATTTTGATCACCCCTTGCCAGCGATCGCCCTGAATCTCTAGGGAATAGAGCCATTCTTGGAGGCCATCCACATGACCCCCTTTGCCCACGACATGGTAGGCTTCGCTACTGCCAAGGAGTTCATCGACACCGCCCGCGCAAATCAGTTCCCCTTGCGCCAAAATGCCAATGCGATCGCAGATGGCCTCAACATCCGCCAGCACATGGCTATTGAAGAAAATCGTTTTGCCCTGCTGTTTTAAGGAAAGAATGATCTCGCGAATTTGATAGCGGCCCAAGGGGTCAAGACCCGACATCGGTTCATCTAAAAACACCACTTCGGGATCGTTAATCAGGGCTTGCGCCAATCCCACCCGCTGCACCATCCCCTTGGAATAGCGGCGCATTTGCTTTTTGCGGGCATCCTTGAGGTTGAGGCCGACCATTTCCAACAACAGGGGAATGCGTTCTTTGCGGGTGGCGGCACTGAGGCCAAACAAACCTGCGGTAAATTCAAGGAACTCCCAAGCGGTTAAATAGTCGTAAAAGTAAGGGTTTTCCGGCAGGTAGCCAATCCGCTGCCGCACAGCGCGATCGCCCAAGGGATGCCCCAGAAGCGTGCCGTGACCGGCGCTGGGCCGCACCAGACCTAGGAGGGTTTTCAGGAGTGTGGTTTTACCCGCGCCATTGGGGCCTAGGAGGCCAAAGGTTTCCCCTTGGTGCACTTGCAGCGACACCGATTTAAGGGGCGTGAGCACCGTCCGCAGCCAGAAACCGCTACGGTACGACTTTTGTAAGTTTTCGACGGCCACGACAAGGGGGCGATCGCCCGCAGCGTTAGTCACCATAGCGGGGGGTTACCTCAGGAAGAACGAGGGCGATGGAAGTGCAAACCCACCAAGGCATCATAGAGAAAGGGCAAGAAATTTCCTGGTTCCAATATACCAAGGGTTTGTTTGCAGCCATGGGCATCGAGGAGGGGTTTGACGGCGTAGTAGGCGGGTTGCACCTTGTACCACGGGATATTCGGCCAGAGGTGATGGATGAGGTGATAGTTTTGGCCAAAAATAAGCAGGTTAAGGATGCGACTGGGATAGACCCGCGCATTGTGCCAGCGATCGCGCTCTATATGGGGACGATGCGGAAAATAATCAAAAAATAGCCCCAGCATCAGACCCACCACCCCGGCGGGCAGAAACCAATAATTCAAAACGTAGTCTAAATAGCCATTGAGGGCAGCAAAGGTCACAAGCCCCACCAGCGTCAAGCGGCTGAGAAACCACTCCAGAAGTTCATAGTTGCGCCAAAGCCGCCGCTTAAAAAAGAAAACCTCATGGTAGAAAAAGCGGGGTGCAATCAGCCACAGCGGCCCCCCTTTGGAAACGTAATGGTCGGGATCATTTTCGGGATCATTCACATGGGCATGGTGCTGCATATGCACGCGGGTAAAGACGGGGAAGACAAACCCCAACATCAAGGCGCTGCCATGCCCCATGATGGCATTCATGATGCGATTGCTGTGGGCAACATTGTGGGAGGCATCGTGGATCACAGTGCCCATGAGGTGTAAGGCCAACATGTTCGCCACAAAGGAGATCCAGCCCGGCCAGTGACCTTGAAAATAGCCCCACGTCGAGAGAATGGCGATCGCAAATGCGGCAAAAAACATGACCAAGGTGGGATTAAAGCCCTCTGGTGGACCTAAAAATTCTTTGGGAACCGTGGCCGGGATCGCTGCCTCCGTGATCATCCGCGCGGTCGCTCCTCACATTGTTGCAAAATGTTACCTTCATACTATGTAGGCTAATCAGCGGTACAAAATCAAGTCGCACGATCCCAAAAGTGGGTCACCTCTTGAGGGTGGCAAACTGTTGATAGAAAGCTGACGAAAATAATTGCCCTAGAATCGTTGCTCGAGTCGAGCCAGAATGCTACAAACGCTGCGGATTCAAAACTTTGCCTTGGTTGCGGAGCTAGAGGTCACCTTTCAGCCGGGGTTGAATGTGCTCACGGGTGAAACAGGCGCAGGCAAGTCGATCCTCCTCGATGCCATTGATGCCCTCTTGGGGGGAAAGCTCTCAGCACGGCAGTTGCGATCGGGGACGGAGCAGGGCTGCATTGAAGCCATTTTCACCCTGACACCCCCAGTGAGAGACTGGCTGGCCACCCTAGAAATTGATGCTGAAGGGGATGAGGTGATCTGCACCCGTGAGTTTAGCCTCAAAGGGGAAACGTTCCGCAGTCGCAGCCGAGTCAACGGCGTGCTGGTCAATCGCCAGCAGCTTCAGGAACTGCGGCAACACCTTGTGCGTCTCACAGCTCAAGGACAGGCGGTGCAACTGGCAAGTGCGTCTCAACAGCGGGATTGGCTCGATCGCTATGGTGGAGCGGCCTTAATCACTCAGCGGCAGCGGGTGGCAGACGCCTACCGTGCATGGCAGACTCGGCAGCGAGAATTGCAGGACTTTGCCAGCAAGGAACAGCAACGCCTCCAACGACTCGACTTACTCCACTTTCAACTCCAAGAACTGCTGCCGGCGGCTCTAGATGACCCTGAAGAACTGACCCAGTTGCAACGGGACTATCAACGCCTCAGCCATGTACAGGAGCTGCAAACCCAAAGCCAACAAGCGTACTATCTCCTCTATGAAGGGGAACCGAGTGTGATGATCTTATTGGCGCAAGTCCAAGGAGCACTGCAAGCCATTGCCGACTGGGATCCAGCGCTGCAGCCGATTAGCGAATTGTTAGAGGGGGCAATCGCCCACACGGAGGAAGCCGCACGCCAACTGTGCAGTTATAGCGATCGCCTAGACACCGATCCCGCGACCCTCGATGCCCTTGGTGATCGCATCCACCAACTACAACGCCTATGCCGCAAGTATGGGCCTGACTTGGGCAATGTCATTGCCTATCGCGATCGCATCCAAGCAGAGTTAGCAGCCCTCAGTCAGGAATCCACCAGCCAAGAGCACCTAGAGGCAGAAGTTACCCAACTGCGGCAAGCCCTTGAGCAAGCCAGTGCTGAACTTCATGAATTACGACTAGCGGCAGCAAAACGCCTAGAAGAAGACCTGCTGACCCATCTTCGGCCCCTCGGACTTCCCCAAGCCCGTTTTACCGTGCAGCTAACGAGTACAGAAGCTAGTAGTAGTGGCAGTGACGAGATTAGATTTCTTTGGAGTGCCAATCCCGGCCAACCCCTACAACCCCTTGGGGAGATTGCCTCTGGCGGTGAAATGAGCCGATTTTTACTGGCGTTGGAGACCTGCTTGACGACACAGCAAACGCCGAAAACGTTGATTTTTGATGAAATTGATGTCGGGGTCTCCGGCCGCGTCGCGGGGGCGATCGCCGAGAGTTTAAGCCGATTGGGGCAAACCCATCAGGTGTTGTGCGTTACCCATCAATCCTTGATTGCGGCAGCGGCGGATCACCACTATTTGGTGCAAAAGGACATTGACCCCAGTACTGCCACAACGGTAATTCGTGTGCAATACTTAACCGAGGAGGCACGGGTGCAGGCATTAGCAGATTTAGCGGGGGGCGATCGCTCGGCAATGGCACTCTCATTTGCCAGTGGTCTTTTGGCGCAGCAGCAGCGACCCTCTCCTCCCCCCTCCGCAGAAATAACCATGAAAACTTGATGAGCTTACGGGAATACTCTTACAGTAAAACAAGTTTGACAGCAACATTACCGTTTGGCCGTTCTCGATGCAGCGTTCTTCTTATCCTGCGGGGGGGGATGAGTTAATGACCATTGATCAAGTGCAGCAAACTCTCCGCCGCTCCCGTGCGTCTATTTATCGCTATGTCAACACCAATCATGAAACCATTAATCCCCCCTTTGATCCCCAACGCCTCAATCCAGAGCACCGCAAGAGCCGCCGCGAACCGTTGCTGTTTCACCCCAATGAAGTGGCTCGCTTTGCCCGTGACGTAATGGGCATTACTACCCTGCAAGTGGAATTGAAAACCACACCCCCGAACCCCACCGAGGATCTGTTAAGGCAAGTTTTGGAAGAGTTAAAACAAATTCGTGAAGTGCTAGAGCGAGTGGAGAAGCGCTTGGGGAGCTAGGCAGTTATAATACCTCTGTTCTATTGTGCGTTTGCTGTCAGCATGGGTTTGCAAGCACCCCGCGGAACTCGCGATATTTTGCCCGCCGAACGGGCCTATTGGCAGTATTTAGAAACCCTTGCTCGCCAAATCCTTGATCGAGCTGCTTACCGTGAAATCTGCACCCCTATCTTTGAGCAAACAAATCTCTTTGAGCGGGGCATTGGCGAAGCTACCGATATTGTCAGCAAGGAAATGTACACCTTTAGCGATCGCGCTCAACGCTCGCTGACCCTACGGCCAGAGGGCACGGCTGGGGTAGTACGTGCCTATATTGAGCATGGTCTGCACAGCCAAGGGGGCGTGCAACGTCTGTGGTACCTAGGGCCCATGTTTCGCTACGAGCGGCCACAGTCCGGTCGCTATCGCCAGTTTCACCAGTTGGGAGTGGAAGTTTTAGGGAGTGCCGATCCCCGTGCCGATGCTGAAGTGATTGCCGTGGCCTTAGATATTTTGCAGGCCCTAGGACTGAAGGAGTTAACCCTGATGCTCAACTCCGTCGGCGATCGCGAGGATCGCAGTGCCTACCGTCAAGCCTTGGTGGATTACCTCACCCCCTACAAAGCCGATTTAGACCCCGATTCCCAAGAACGCCTGCACCGCAATCCCCTACGGATTCTCGATAGCAAAGACCCTCGCACCCAAGCGATTGTCAAGGAAGCGCCTCGGCTATTGGATTACCTCAGCCCGCGATCGCGCGACCATTTTGAGCAGGTGCAATCCCTCTTGCAGGCTCTGGGCATCCGCTACCAGATTAATCCTGCCCTTGTGCGCGGCCTCGACTACTATACCCACACCGCCTTTGAATTTCAGGATTTGAGTTTGGGCAACGAGGGAACCGTCTGTGGGGGGGGGCGCTACGATCACTTGGTTGAAGAACTCGGCGGCCCGCCAACCCCGGCCATTGGTTGGGCGATGGGCCTGGAGCGACTGATTTTGCTTCTACGGGATCACCCCCTACCCCCACGGGATGAACCCTATCTCTACATGGTGACGCGGGGCGAGGCTGCCGAACGGCAGGGGCTGATCTTGGCACAGCAATTGCGGCATCAAGGTTACACCGTCGAGGTGGATCTTAGCGGCAGTGCCTTTGGTAAGCAGGTGAAACGCGCCGATCGCGTTGGTGCCACGGTGTGTCTGGTGATTGGCGAGAGTGAAGCGGCCGATCGCACGGTTCAAGTGAAGTGGTTAGCCTCTGGGGAGCAGGTTTTGGTACCGCAACAGGAACTCTTGAGTGAAACTTGGCGCTCTCGATTCTCTGCCCCATCATGATGGCCTATTTTCTGATTAGCCACGGCAGTTCTGCCCCTGAGCCACAGGCGGCAATGGCGTTTTTGTGTCAGCAATTAATCAGTCTAGGAATTGTGGGATGGGGCACCCTTGAGGGAGAACCGCTACCCAAGAAGATTCAGGCCTTCAGTGGCCAAGCGCAACGCCAAGGGGTTGACCGGATAGTGATTTTACCCCTGTTTTTACTACCGGGCAACCATGTGGTTGTGGATTTGCCGCAGGCGATCGCGAGTACTGAATCGGGTCTACCCTTAGAACTGTTGACCTTCCTAGGGGGGCAACCCTTGTTTCAAGCATGGTTACAGCAGGCGATCGCCGAGGGATCTGCCCATATTCTCCTTGGCCATGGTAGCCGCCGTCCCGAGGTGCTTCCTTGGTTTGAAGAACTGTCTCAGGCTTGTGGTGTCCTCCCAGCTCTGTTGGCCCAAGAGGGGAGTTTAGGGCGTGCTATTGAAATGCGAATTGCTCAGGGCTACACCAGTAGTCGAATCTATAGCTATTTTCTCTTTGGAGGTAGAATACTCGCTCAGCTCCATGCCCAAGTGCCCCCCCTGCAAGCTCAGTACCCCCAACACCGGTTATCGCTTCTATCAGCAATTCAGCCTACCGCTTCTTTCATCAATGTGATCCAACAGATTCTGAAGGCGGCAGCGGTAGTGGAGCGTGTGGCATGACTCAGGTCTTTCTCTGTGGTTACTACGGCTATGGCAACGCGGGTGATGAAGCGCTCTTGGCCACGCTCCTAGAACAGCTCCCGCGTCATGTCTCCCCTGTGGTGCTCAGCGGTAATCCTGCGGTCACATCTGCCCTCTATGGTGTTGCCACCTGCGATCGCCGCGATTGGGGTCAGGTCCTCCGCACTCTCCGCCAGAGTCAAGCCTTTATTTGGGGGGGTGGCAGCCTGATTCAGGATGTGACGAGTTGGCGCAGTCCCCTCTATTACCTTGGCCTGATGACGCTTGCACAACAGTTGGGCTGTTGCACCCTTGCTTGGGCACAGGGCATTGGACCGCTGCAATCGCCCCTCTATCGTTGGTGGACACGAGCACTTCTGCGGCGTTGTCTTGCAGTCACAGTGCGAGATTCTGGGTCAGCAGCTCTCCTAAGGCAGTGGGGTATTTCCTATCAACAGGGGGCAGATCCGGTGTGGCTGATGTCGGCGCGTCCTGTGTTGCCCCCCAAGAATAAGGCGCCCATTGCTGTGTGCTTGCGTCCCCATCGGCACCTGACGGGCGAGCGCTGGCAATTGCTCAAAACCGCCCTGCGCCAATGGCAGGAAGACACTGGAGTTGATCTACTGCTCTTGCCCTTTCAACCCCAACAGGATTTGCCCCTTGCACAAGACCTCTACGCCACCTTGATTCCTGAGCAAACCCAACTTCTCTCCTGTGAGGATCCGCGGCAGATGAAGGGAATTTTCACAACAACGGCGGGAGCGATCGCCATGCGCCTCCATGCCCTGATTATGGCAGCTAGTGGGGGTTGTCGCTGTTTTGCCCTCAGTTATGATCCCAAGGTAAGTTACTTAATGGCCGATACGGGGATGGCTGGGGTTGAACTCAAGGCTTTGCCGGCCGACCCCCGTGCCTTGATTCGCCAATGGCAAGATACGTTCTCAGCACCCGCGCCGAGCTATCAAGCCTATCTTCAGTCTGCCGCCGTTCACAAGGCAGTGCTGAATCTCCTCTAGGCCAGCCTGCCCGCAAGGATAGGCTAAGATGAATCCGATGCGTCGTTTTGCGGCTGCAATGCCATGAGCGAATTCCATCGCCGCTATCCCACCGGCAGCATTGTCAGTGATTTGTTGCAAATTCATGACGGTCTCTTTATTGTCAAAACCACCCTTCTTGTGGGGGATACGATTTTAGCCACAGGGATGGCTGCTGCACCGACACTGGAGCAGGCGGAAGATAGTGCCCGCCAGCGTGCCTTGCAACTTCTCAGTATTCATCTACCCTTGCAAACCGAAGCGGAACTGATTCCTCGGCCACCAGCAGCTCTAGAGGCAGCTTCGTGGTCAGAAACCAACAATACAGAGCTACTCCTCGAACCCACCACCCCGCCCACGCCCCGCCGCAGCAAACCAGCGGTGAAACCGGCTAGCGAGAAGCCCCCCACGAAGCGGGAACCGGTGGATCTCGCCGATGAAATTGCCCAAACCACGGTGGAAATGAAACGCTTGGGGTGGACAGAGGCTCAAGGACGAGCTTGTTTGTTGCAACGCTATGGCAAGCGATCGCGCCAGCAACTCACCGATGAGGAACTATTGGATTTTCTCCATTTTTTGCAACAACAACCCAGTGCCGGCGAACCCTCATTTTAGGCAAAAAAACGCAAGAAAAATTTATACTCTGGCAACAACTTAAAGAAAAGCTATAGATTTTCATGCCAGCCGTGATCCCCCCCTTAGCTTCTTTACCATAAATGAAGTTGTTGCTGTCGAGGAAAAATCCGTGCTGGGTCCCTTTGATGTTCGACCCCTAACGCTAGGCAGTGATCCCAGTGCTCGTCGCCAGTGGATGTTTCGCCTCGTCCTACTGATGGCGGTCTTTACGCTCTTTTTGATGGCGGTGGGCAGTGCCACACGGGTAATGGATGCCGGTCTCGCTTGTCCCGATTGGCCGCTGTGCTTTGGCACGCTGGTGCCGCAAATGGATTTGCAAATCTTTCTAGAGTGGTTTCACCGCCTCTTGGCCACCAGTTTAGGGCTGATGGCGATCGCCTTTGCCGCATTGAGCGTGGCTTGGCGGCCAGCCCTGCCGCCTTGGGTCCCCTCCGCCGCTGCGGCGGCACTGTGCCTCGTGATTGTGCAGGGGATTTTGGGGGGGCTGACGGTGACTGAATTGCTGCGTTTTGAAATTGTTACCGCTCACCTCGGTACAGGACTGCTTTTCTTTTGCCTGTTGGTGGCAATTACCCTTGGCTTGGCTCCCTTTAGGGGCACGGGTAGTGCCCGTTGGTTGCGGATTGCAGCACCGATCGCCGCTTTATGTGTCTATGGCCAAAGTTTGTTAGGGGGCTTGGTGTCTTCGCAGTGGGCGGTGCATCAGTGTCTCTATGGCGATCGCCTGTGTGCAGTGCTCAGTAGCCATCTGATTGGCGTTGTCCCAGCTACCTTGAGCGTCTTGGGGGTGGTGATTGTGGCGTGGCGCAGCCCAGCCTTGACGCCCCTTTTGCGACAACTGAGTGTCTCGCTTCTGCCGGTGGTGGCTCTGCAAGTGGCCTTGGGGTGGAGCACCCTACAACTAAAGCTACAGGTTCCGGCACTCACGGTTGCCCATCAAACGATTGGCGCCACCCTCTTGGGACTATTGGTTGCGATTTCCACATTGGCGTGGCGCGATCGCCAACTTGGTTCCCTGAAGCATGAGTTTTGAATGATCTTGAGGCTTACATGACATTCCTAGCCAGACTTTCCTCCTCGACGGGGGATCTCTCGACAAAATTAGTGGACTATGTCCAGCTCACGAAACCCCGCTTAATCCTGCTTTTTTTGATTACCACGGCAGCAGCCATGGAAGTGGCGAGTCAAGGTCGGGTAGCCCCTCAACTGCTCCTGATTACCCTTGTCAGCGGTGCCTGTGCGGCGGCGGCGGCCAATACGATTAACTGTCTCTATGACCGCGATATTGATGCCATCATGGAGCGGACGCGCTATCGTCCTCTGCCCGCCGGTCGGGTTGCCCCTTGGGAAGCGGTGTGTCTGGCGGTGCTGTTGGCAATAACGGCCTTTAGCCTTTTGGCGGTCTTTGCCAATCTCCTCAGTGCCTGCCTTGCCATGGCCGGAATTGCGGTTTATGTGGGGGTTTATACCCACTGGCTCAAACGCTCTTCGCCGCAAAATATCGTCATTGGCGGTGCCGCTGGGGCAATTCCTCCCTTGGTGGGCTGGGCAGCAGTGACGGGAGAGCTGAGTTGGGCAGCTTGGGTGCTCTTTGCCATCATTTTTATCTGGACACCACCCCATTTTTGGCCGTTGGCAATGCTGATCCAAGAGGACTATGCCCGTGTGCGGGTGCCAATGCTGCCGGTGGTGGATGGCGATCGCGTGACGGCACAGCAAATTTTCCTCTACACGTTGGCATTGGTGCCCACCAGTCTGCTGTTGGTCTATCCCTGTGGTGTCGTGGGGTGGGGCTATGGTGGGGTGGCGATCGCCCTTGGCGGCTGGTTTATTTACCGCGCGTGGCAGTTGACCCAAACCCCCGAGGACAAGGAACAGGCACGCCGCCTCTTTAAGTTCTCGATTCTTTACATGATGTTGCTGTGTGCGGCAATGGTGGGCGATCGCATTCTCCTGCCGCAACTATCCGAAAGCCTTGATGCCCTTGCTTGTCTGATCAAGGCAACTTAGCTCTTAGCTAGATTTGACCCAACTGCTGCAACCACTCAATTAAAATGGGGTTCACTAGCTCCGGGCGATCGTCATGGGGACAGTGGCCGGTATGGGGAAGCCGCTCAATGCGAATCGGCAGGCGATCTTGGTGGGCTTCAAAGTGCTTCGCCCCGGAGACGGGTGTCCACGGATCCACCTCGCCCCACAGCACGAGAATCGGCACTTGAATCTGTGGCAGCAAATCCACAATTTTCGGTCCCGGCGGTGCCGAAATCACACGGGCAAAGACCTCCTTGGCACCCACATCCATTGCTGGCCGGTGCAACAGCTCCACCAACTCATCGGTAATGGCATCGGGATTAGCATAGACTTGGGTCAGCGTTTTGCGGATGCGCTCTGGCTGCCGAATCTGATTGAAAATCAGGTGACCAATGATGGGGGACGCCACCAAGGCACGAAAAATGGCTGTAAAGAGACTCTGCGTCCAGTTCAATTCATTGGGACGGTGGTTCAGTCCCCCGGCGCAATTGAGGACACTGACAGCGCGACAGGTATGACCGTAGCGAGCCGCCATCATCAAACACAGCAGACCACCAATCGAGTTGCCCACCCAAACTACCGGTTCACCAATATGAGCCTGCCAAAAATCGGCTAGTAACTCTGCCCACAAGTCCAAGCTGTAGGTTAAATCCGGCTTTGCTGAGGCACCAAAACCCAGTAAATCAAGGGCATAGACACGGTAGCCAGCTGCTGCGAGCGCAGGGATATTTTTGCGCCAGTGACCAATGGAGGCACCAAAGCCATGGACTAAAACCACTGGCGCACCACTGCCGTCAACTCCGTAGCGAATGCGATGACCCCGCCAGTGCCAGTCTGCGGTGGGAAATGCTGTTGTTGGTGGGAGCGTAGAGGTCATTCTGCCCAATCCCTTCCTGCAAAGTGTATTACCTTTTAAGATAGCGATCTTTACGTTTCGTAACAATTATGACAACGGCACTGATTACAGGGGCAACGGGAGGGTTGGGGCAGGCTTTTGCCCAAGCTTTGGCCGATCGCCAGCATCACCTGATCCTCACGGGTCGCTCCCTCGAGACTCTCGAAGAGCTAAAGACGCGCCTCAGCAAACGGGTAAAGGTTGTGTGTGTCCCCCAAGACCTCAGCGAACCCGGTGCAGCTCGCTGCCTCTATCAGCAGATTCAATCCCTAGGATTAACGGTGGATGTCCTAGTCAATAATGCTGGCTTTGGCGATTATGGAGCTTTTGGCGATCGCGATCGCCAGAAATTGACGGCCATGCTCCAAGTCAACATCACAGCGCTGGTGGAACTCACCCATCTCGTGCTGCAAGAAATGCGCCCCCGCCGTCAAGGAACGATCATTAACGTTAGCTCCATTGCAGCCTTTCAGCCCCTGCCCTACCTCGCTGTCTATGCTGCTAGCAAAGCCTTTGTTCGCCACTTCAGCGAAGCCCTCTGGGCAGAAGTCAAACCCTTGGGTATTCGGGTATTGGCCGTCTGTCCCGGACCCACTGCCACCAACTTCTTTGAGCGCGCTGATATGACCCGCAACCCGGCTCTGATTGCCCAGCAGGATACACCGGAACAGGTGGTGGCCGAAACCCTTGCCGCTTTGCAAACCGATGTGGCCACCGTCATTCCCGGTCAGCCCGCCAATCGCTTCCTTGCCCTTGCCGGTCGGTTGGTGCCCCGCCAGTGGTTGGTACAGCAGTTAGAACCCCGCTTCCGTCCCCCCGCTCAGTAGGAGCAAGCCTAAAAAGGAACCACTATTCCAGATGCCGTGGAGAATCATTGCTGCACCGATATTTTGCGATCGCCAGTAGATGTAACTCAGCACCGTTCCCAAGACCGTTAAGGGCAACAGATCAGCTAAATTCAGGTGGGCAATGGCAAAGAGGAGCCCGGTCAGCCCCATGGCGGTTCCTAGGGGCAGATAGGATTGCACCGACCGAAAGAAGAACCCCCGAAAGAGAATCTCCTCAAAGAAGGGCGCCATCACCGCCACCATGACATAGAGCAGGGCAAAGGTGGTGTAATCGCGGCTTTGCAAAATAATCTCCAAGAGGGGGTTGCCGCCCCCTTGATTTTTGAGAAGGGCTTGACTGATGAGGGAACTGGCCAGCACCAGCGGCAGCGCCGCCAAATAGCCGCCAATACCCCAACGCAGGGCACCCCCCAACCCCCCCTGCCAACGTAACCAATCCCAAGGGCGCTTGCCAAAGGGACGCAGAAAGTACCACAGCCAGCACAAGCCAGCAACCATCATCATCCCGTAGCTTACTAAGGCATACAGCGTTTGGGCCATGGCAGAGCGCAGCGGCAGTCCCATGCCAATCAGGGAGCGCACCAAGGGCATGAGCACCAAACTAATGGCAAAGAAAAGAGTGAACCAGATCACCATGCCTTCCCACAGGGTTTCCCAGCTCCATGTCACGGGGGTCAGCACCGGGAGCAGATTGGCCTGTCGGCGTCGTCGCAGGTGTTGATAGATCCAGACAATCCAAAGAACAATCCCGATCAAACTTCCTATCAAAGGAGTCGTGCCAATCAGGGCAAGGCGATAGAAGGCCGCTTCGGCTCGGTGTTGTTCTGCGGTGGCCAAGGCCATGAGGGCATCGGGTCGCTGTTGCAGTTCATAGAGGCGCTCGAGGGCGCGATCGCGAAACCAACCTTGAAGCGTGTTTTTAATCAACATTTCCGTATCTGGCAGCAGTTGGGGCGGCTCCGCCCACAAGCCCATCAGCACTTCTGCGGTACTACGGGTTGCCCCTTCAGCCTCGTTGATCAGGAGTTGCCACGTTGTCAGGGCGCGATCGCGCTGCCCAGTTTCAGCATAGAGCAATCCTAACTGGAGACGCAGAGGTTGATTTTGCAGTGTGGGGGTTACCAGCACCTCTTCGTAGGCTTGGATGGCAGCTTCTAAATTCCCCACCAAGCGATCGCGGGTTGTGGCATCTCCCAGCCCCTGCCATTCTCGGGCTTGCAGTGACAAATTCGTTTGAAACAGGTTGATTTGTCCTTGGGTTTGGGGTTCTAAGTAACTGCCGAGCAACGATACTGTAATTAGAGCAGCGACCACAATACTGAGGGCTGCAAGCACCAACCGCTTGAGAGACATAGGGCAAAGCTGACAAGGGACTCCCCAAAACCTTAGCGGAAAGCGACCCAAGGGATCAATGCAATGGTCTGGTGATGATCTGCTGCACGACTCGTGACCTCGCAGCGCTCTATCTCAAAATACTCGGTTTTACTGACCCCAGCCTCATCATTGGGAAAAGAGCTGGCTCTACCTGATTAACTTGCTATCCATCGTACAGAGACATTGTTAGGAACTGTATAAAATACTAAATAGTTAAGTTTATTAGTTTAAGTTCAATATAATGAGTGTTAATTATTCCAAAATATACTTGCTAGGCACGTTTGTATTGTTTTTTTTCATTGCTATCAACGCCACTGATTCAAAGATACGTCGGTTTAATTGGTGTTTTGAGCTATATTGTGATTGTTACGCTGGCATTGTCACTTCTCCTAAAATTTAAGACTAAAATTTTCTCTTTTGTTGCCAGATTTTATTTTGCTATCCTTACTGTTGTTATTGTTTTTGGTATCACTGTTTTTTGGATTCTGTATCCACTCGAAACGTCAGGTTTTCTAGGACGTGGTAGCGATCGCGATGAAGCATTGAATATTGCTTTTTGGGAATTCATACAGGGGCGATACCCCTACTTTGCAACCACTCACCTCGGAGGAAAGATAACACCACTGCTGGGTAGTATTCTAATCGCCTCACCATTTATCCTATTAGGTAATAGTGCCTATCGAAACCTATTTTGGCTAGGAATATTCCTCCTTTTAAAATCGATCTATTTAGAGAGTTTCGTATCAGCTATCTTAATGTTTATGTTTCTATCAATTTTATCGCCTGCATTTCAATACGAGTATATTTCAGGTGGTGATCTAATTGCGAATAGCATTTATGTTCTAGTAGTAATCTTTCTACAAACAAAAGCCTTATTCTCTAACTCAATGATTGCAAAGATTGCTACTAGTCTTTTCACAGGAATTGCTCTAGCTTCTCGGAGTAATTTCCTGACCTTGCTTCCCTTAATGCTAATTCTTTTTTAGCGCTCTGCTGGCCTAAGATCAGCCTTAACTGACTTATCTCTCTCCGTACTGACGCTGATATCGATTGTGATGCCGTTTTACCTCGTTTTACCAGATTCATTTCCGCCTTTTTTTGCGGGAAACAAGCTGAGTGAACTCAATGCTTCGATACCATTCATCAGCACTCTGATTATCCTTGTGACATTACTGACCTCTGTCTTACTGTCATGTCAACTACTTAAAGTTCCCACACCCAATTTACTCCCTTCGTTCATGATCCACTGTGCAGTGGTGCAAGCCCTCCCGATGGTGTGCGGTGTGATTCTCATGAGTATTCTCAACAACCAGTTAGACTTTAGTTTTCTGTATCATCGCCACGGCCTGATGTTCCTTTTCTTTGCCCTTTGGGGACTGTGGCCACAGCTCTTCACGCAACATGCTTCTCGGGGAAGTGCTCTGTCTCCCTAGGCTATAGCGGCAATACCCTTGCGGCATTTATGATGGAGACTTGTTGCGTGAACATCAATTCTATGGGTATTGATCTAAGCCGTATTCCTGCCCAACCCCAGCCGGGTGTTGTCAATGTGTTGGTGGAAATTGCTGGGGGCAGTCGTAATAAATATGAGTTTGACAAGGAAATGAACGTCTTTGCCCTCGATCGCGTGCTCTACTCGGCCGTGCACTACCCCTATGACTATGGGTTCATTCCCAATACACTGGCGGATGATGGCGATCCCCTCGATGGTTTAGTCATGATGGATGAGCCGACGTTTCCGGGCTGCGTGATTGCTGCCCGTCCCATTGGCATGCTGGAGATGATTGACAGTGGCGATCGCGACGAGAAAATTCTCTGCGTGCCTGTTGATGATCCTCGCTATGCCGAGGTGAAATCCCTCAAGGACATTGCGCCCCACCGCCTCGAAGAAATTGCTGAGTTCTTCCGCACCTACAAGAATCTGCAAAAGAAAGTGACGGAAATTCTTGGCTGGCAGGATGTGGATGCGGTGCAGCCCCTTGTTGAAAAATGCATTAAGGCCTACAAAGGCTAGTGCCTAACCAGCACACGCTCTAAAAAGAGGCGGGTTCGCTCCTTTTGCGGACGACGAAACAGTTCTTGGGGCGAGCCTTCCTCAATAATTTGGCCATCGGCAAGAAAGACCACGCGGCAGGAGACTTCACGGGCAAATTGCATTTCGTGGGTGACCACCACCATGGTCATGGCTTCTTCGGCCAATTGTCGCATGACGGCGAGCACATCCCCCACCAGTTCCGGGTCAAGGGCAGAGGTGGGTTCGTCAAACAGAAGAATCTCCGGTTGCATCGCAAGAGCGCGGGCGATCGCCACCCGTTGTTGTTGTCCCCCGGAGAGTTGCCGAGGATAGGCATCCCGTTTGTCCAGCAATCCCACTTTGGCTAATAAACTGTCAGCCATTTCAATAGCCACGCGGCGGGGGAGTTTGTGCACAAGGATCGGCGCTTCGATGATGTTTTGCAGCACCGTCATATGGGGAAAGAGGTTAAAGTTCTGAAAGACCATACCCACATCCCGGCGAATCAGCCGCAGTTGTTGTGGCGTCGGCACTGGGGGCAGGGAATGGCCGAGAATGAGAATCTCCCCCGATTGGTACGTTTCTAACCCATTCAAGCAGCGGAGCAAGGTGCTTTTGCCAGAACCACTGGGGCCAATGAGGGCGACCACTTCTTGTTTGGCAACGGTGAAGTTAATGTCCTTAAGGACATGGCGATCGCCAAAATACTTATTGAGGTGGCATGTTTGGATGACAATTTCCGGGGCTGCCCCAAGGTTGTTCATGTCTCTTGACCTACAATCTCCTTACCTAAAAATCCTTATACTGGCTAGATCACCGTTCCCCACGGGTTACGTTAGGGTATGAACAAAGGTCTAGTGTTTCTCCTTGCTCCCCATGATACGGTGGGAGAACACAATTCTATGATTGATCGTTAAACTTGAGAGTGCCGAAAAACCCATCCCGCAGCATCTGCTATGTCCACCCTTGTCATTGTTGAATCCCCAACAAAAGCCCGTACTATTCGCAAATTTCTGCCACCGGACTATCGCGTTGAAGCCTCGATGGGTCATGTCCGTGATCTGCCCCGCAGCGCTGCCGATGTCCCCCCCGAACTCAAGGGGGAAGAGTGGGCAACTCTAGGCGTCAATGTTGCTGCTGGCTTTGAACCTCTCTACATTGTGCCCAAGGACAAGCAAAAAGTTGTCAAAGACCTGAAAACCGCACTGAAAACAGCCGACGAACTCCTCCTCGCCACCGATGAAGACCGCGAAGGGGAAAGTATTAGTTGGCACTTGCTGCAACTGTTGGAGCCAAAGGTGCCTGTGCGGCGCATGGTCTTCCATGAAATTACTGAGGAAGCAATTCAAGAAGCCTTGCGCAATTGCCGCGAGGTCAACCAGCAACTGGTGCGTGCCCAAGAAACGCGGCGAATTTTAGACCGCTTGGTGGGCTATACCCTGTCGCCCCTCCTCTGGCGAAAAATTGCTCCCCATCTGTCGGCGGGGCGGGTGCAGTCGGTGGCAGTGCGCCTATTGGTGCAACGGGAGCGGGAACGGCTGGCCTTCCGCAAGGGTCAATTTTGGGATCTCAAGGCCACATTGGATCAACGGGGAACCCTCTTTCCAGCCCGTTTGGTGAGTGTTGGCGGTCAACGCTTGGCCACGAGCAATGATTTTGATCCGGCCACAGGACAGGTGCGCAACCCTGAGGCGGTCTTGCTCTTGGATGAGGCGGCTGCCAATGCCCTGCGCGATCGCCTGCTGACGGAAACATGGACGGTCAGCGAACAGGAGGAGCGCCAACAAACCCGCAAACCGGCTCCCCCCTTTACCACCTCGACGCTGCAACAGGAAGCCAACCGCAAACTGCACCTATCAGCACAGGAGACGATGCGTATTGCCCAGAAGCTTTACGAAGAGGGCTATATCACGTATATGCGCACGGACTCGGTGCATCTGTCGGAGCAAGCGATCGCCGCCGCCCGCAATTGTGTTGAAGCCATGTATGGCAAAGCCTTTTTGTCCCCTCAGCCGCGCCAATACACCACCAAAACCAAGGGTGCCCAAGAAGCCCACGAAGCGATTCGTCCTGCCGGTAGCCAGTTTCGTACCCCCCAAGAAACTGGTCTTAAGGATCGCGAACTGGAACTGTATGACCTGATCTGGAAACGCACGGTGGCTTCGCAGATGGCCGATGCCCGTGTCACCCTGCTGACGGTCTCGATTACGGCGGGGGATGCCCTCTTCCGTGCCCACGGCAAACGCATTGATTTTCCCGGCTTTTTCCGTGCCTATGTCGAAGGATCGGATGATCCTGATGCCGCCCTCGAAAGCCAAGAGGTGATGCTGCCCCTGATGCAGGTGGGGGATATTCTCCGCTGTCGCGCCCTTGAAAGTGTGGGTCACGAAACCCAGCCGCCGCCACGCTACACCGAAGCCAGCCTTGTCAAAGCCCTCGAGCAAGCCGGTATTGGGCGCCCCAGCACCTACGCCACGATCATCAGCACGATCCAAGAGCGCGAGTATGCCATTCGCCGCGGCAATGCCCTTGAACCGACCTTTACTGCGTTTGCTGTCACCGCACTGCTAGAGAAGTATTTCCCTGACTTGGTGGATATTAACTTCACCGCCCGCATGGAGCAAACCCTTGACGATATTTCCATCGGTGAAGTGCAGTGGCAGCCCTACCTTGCATCCTTTTACCTTGGTGAAAATGGCCTTGAGCAGCAGGTCAAGGAGCGGGAACGGACAATTGAGGCCACTGAAGCACGGGCAATTTTGCTGCCAGAACTGAACGCTGAAGTGGTAGTGGGTCGCTTTGGTCCTTTTGTCGTCTATCAAAATGGCAATGGCAGCGAACCCATTAAGGCTTCTTTGCCCCAAGACGCCACCCCCGGTAGCCTCACCCGTGAACAGGTGGAGCAATTAATCCGCCAAAAACTGGAGGGGCCTGACAAGCTTGGCATTCATCCAGAGACTGGGGAACCCATCTTTTTGCTAACCGGGCGGTTTGGTCCCTATGTGCAGTTGGGGGAAGCCACAGAGGCCAATCCAAAACCCAAACGAGCCTCGTTGCCCAAGGGGGTCAGTCCCGATGAAGTGACCTTAGACTTGGCGATTACATTGTTGTCACTGCCGCGAACACTGGGCGTTCATCCGCAAACGGGTAAGCTCATTCAGGCAAATCAAGGTCGCTTTGGCCCCTACATTGTCCATGACCCCGAAGGCGAGAAGGACTATCGTTCCCTCAAGGGGGAAGATGATGTCTATACGATTACCCTAGAGCGTGCCCTAGAGTTACTGGCAACCCCGAAATCGAGTCGCGGTCGTGCCAAAAAACAGGTGCTCGCGGTGTTGGGGACTCACCCAGAGGATGGGGAGCCGGTGCAGATCTTGGATGGTCCCTATGGTCCCTATGTCAACCATGGCAAGGTGAATGCCTCACTGCCAGAAGGGATGAGTCCAGAGACCATGACCCTAGAACAAGCCCTCCCCCTCTTGGCTGAAAAAGCGCCGAAGAAAACCCGCCGCACTTCAACGGCCACTGCCCCAAAAACAAAACCAACCACGAAGAAGGCCACAGCCAAAGTGGCCACAAAGACCACAAAAACCCGCCGTCGTCAGTCAACGGAAACCTAGGTGAATTCCCCCTTTACTGCTGAAACCCTCCTCTTTGAGCGATCGCGCCCACGGCCAGAGGCCCTGCGGGTCCTCTATGGCTTTCCCAATACCTACAGTGTCGGGATCACTAGCTTGGGGTATCAACTGGTGTGGGCACAGCTGGCTAGCCGTCCTGATGTGGCAGTGGGCCGCCTCTTTACCGATGTGCAGGAATCACTGCCTCGGGATCCGGAGTTGGTTGGATTTTCCTTCTCGTGGGAGTTGGACTACGGCAATCTGCTGGCTCTGCTGGAGCAGTTGGGCATTCCCATTTGGCAGCGCGATCGCGACAATTGCCATCCCTTGGTCTTTGGCGGTGGCCCGGTGCTAACGGCGAATCCTGAACCCTTTGCCGACTTTTTTGATGTGATTTTACTGGGGGACGCCGAACCCCTGCTCGATCCGTTTCTAACAACCATGGCACAGGTGCGCTCTGCCCCGCGATCGCAACAACTAGACGCCCTTGCCCAAGTGCCGGGCATTTATATTCCCAGTCTTTACCAAGTCAGCTACAACGGGACTAGCGGTCGGATTGAAAAGATTGCACCCGTCAAGGCCAATGTTCCTGCAACGGTCACCAAACAAGTGCATCGCGGCAATACCCTTGCTGCCTCAACGGTGGTTACTCCCCGCGCCGCTTGGGAAAAGATTTACATGGTGGAGGTGGTGCGCAGTTGTCCTGAGTTGTGTCGCTTTTGTTTGGCCAGCTATTTGACGTTGCCTTTTCGCACACCTAGCTTGGAAACCTTAATTCCTGCCATTGAGCGGGGGCTAGCGGTCACCGATCGCCTAGGGCTTTTGGGTGCCTCCATTACCCAACACCCTGAGTTTCCTGCGTTGATGGAACATTTGCGTCAGCCGCAATTTGCCCATGTGCGGGTCAGTTTGGCCTCAGTGCGCACCAATACGGTGACCGAATCCCTTGCCCAACTCTTGAGTCAACGGGGCAGTCAGTCGCTGACGATCGCCATTGAAACGGGGTCTGCCCGCCTACGCCAAGTAATCAATAAAAAATTGGAAACGGAGGAGATCCTCGCGGCCGCGAGCCATGCCCAAGCCGGCGGTCTCAAGGGGCTAAAGTTCTATGGCATGGTGGGACTGCCTACGGAAACGGATGCCGATGTCGAAGCCACGGTCGATCTCTTTCGCCAATTGAAAAAAACAGCGCTGCGCCTGCGGCTCACCCTTGGCTGTAGTACCTTTGTGCCCAAAGCCCATACGCCCTTTCAGTGGTGGGGGGTGCAACCCGTGGCTGAAAAACGCCTCAAATTCCTGAAAAAAGAATTGGCCAAATTGGGGGTTGAGTTTCGTCCTGAATCCTATCATGACTCGCTGATTCAAGCTTTAATTTCGCGGGGCGATCGCCGGCTTGCCCCCCTCCTCGAGCAGGTGCGCCGCTATGGCACCTCTTTAGGCAGTTATCGGCGGGCGTTTAAGGAACTGCGGGGACAGTTGCCCGATTTTGAGGCCTATGTCACTGAACATTGGCCAGAAGATACCATTTTACCGTGGCAGCATCTCCAGAGTGGTCTGCCCACTAAAACCCTGCAAAATCATCTGCAGCGAGCGCTGGCGATCGCCTAAGCTTGTCGGCGCTGAGAAAGCCATTCCAAGAGAACCGCCCGACATTGTAAGCACTCCAACTGAGCCAGTAGCTGCGGGATGTCTGGACTCTCCAGCCGAAACTTGCTCCCTCCTCGTGGCACGGGTGCTGTTGGTGCTAGTTCCGCAATAAAACCCCACAATCGTTGATTAGAGAAGGCGCTATTGATAAGCCACGGTTGCTCATTTAAGGAGGCGATTGCTTGAATGCTATCGGTGTCAGTCCCCAATTCTCGCGCTAAAATTTGGGGCACCATTGCCATAGGGGTTTGATCGGGAAGCACTCTCCCACCGGGAAAATCAACAGTGGCTCGCCGAATTCCTACTCGAAAGGTTGGGGGCAGGCAGATTAAGTAGTCGCCTTGCAGCGTCAGGATAATCACCGAGTCCGCCTTTTCCACCCGCCAGTACTCTAAAGTTTCACCCTTCTCGGTTAACCATTGCTCGGCAATTAACGTAACCCACTTCGATTGAATGCGTACCAGTTCGTTGAGCGATCGCCAATTCACTGTTGCCACTCTTCAGGAATTTGTGCTATTTTCTCATGTCCTGTGGGGGTGTACACCGGTCTGCCGAGGGGGCGGTAGGGCAGGGTGCCATTTTCATAGGCCTGAATTCGTTGGCGAGCAATGTTGACATAAGCGGGTTCCTTTTCACAGCCCATCGCCCGCCGATTGTGCATTAGGGCAGCCAAGAGGGATGATCCCACCCCCATATAGGGGTCAAAGACCCAATCCCCTGCATGGCTGAGGGCAAGGACGCACCGCTCCACCAACTCAATGGGAAACTGGCAGGGATGCAGTGTTTTTTCAGGATGATTGGACTTGACATTGGGAATATCCCACACCAGTTCTTGCCAATCCTGAACAACTATTTCCCAGACATCTGATGGATTTTTGCCCAAGGGATTGCCCGAGGGTTTGCCCTTATTGGGGCCTTTGAAATGGCGTTTCCCCGGATATTTGGCTGGAATACGCACCGCATCCAAATGAAAGATATAGTGATCGGACTTCGTGAACCAAAGAATCGTTTCATAGCGGCCAGAAAAGCGCTTTGTGGCATGGAGACCGTGGCCAAATTTCCAAATGATGCGATTGCGCAGCTTCAAACCCAACCGCTTGAACAGGGGATAAAACAAAATATCTAAGGGATAAACCTCTCCCCCTTGAACAAAATTCCCCACTTGCCAGCACAAACTTCCCTCTGGCCGAAGCACTCGATATAGCTCGGCAATCACTTGGCTTTGGCTCTGGAGATAGTCCTCGATCGCCATCGGCGTTTCATAGGCCTTGCCGAGGTTGTAGGGTGGCGACGTGAAGATGAGCGTCATGGCCTCATCCGGCACCTGACGAATTACCTCACAAACATCTCCACTGGCAATGACTAGCTTAGCCTCTGGAGAAAAGCGCTCTTGAATGTGCTGGCCAGAACTCAATAAATACAAGCCATCCTTCCCTGTACCGCCAAAATACCATATTCATAATCCTGAGATAAAAAAAGAGGCCGACCCCTAGGGAGTCAGCCAGCGAATTACTTGGGAACGCGCGCTAGACAGTACAAAGCAATTGGCAACAGGATTAGCTATGCACCACGAGCTTGACGTTGGCGTTCTGAAGGCCAGGACGCTTCACCTCAGCCAAGGTTTTGTTGATGGCATATTTTTGGTTGATCGAGTTGATCAGCTCGGTCTGGTTGTGTTTTTTGGCCACACCCCAGAGGTCAGCAATCAGATCAAAGGTGCCATCAGCATTGCGAGACCAGCCCAGATCATACTCGCCATCGAGGACAGCGACGATGTCAGAGCGAACACGTTGGCCATTGTAGCCACGCACATCGGCATTGGTTTTCACCGTAATGCCCAGATCCCGCAGGGACGCTTTCAAGATTTCAGCATCGGTAATTTTCGTACGCAGGGTGCTGAAGTGAGACATGTGGATTTCCTCCAGATTGAGACAGAAACATTGGACTGAATGAACCACAATTTATGGCGAACCAAACCCTTGTGGTCGGGTCTTTCTCCCATCTGCGCAAGGCAGACAGAAGGAAGCTTGTCAGAACTCCAGTCGCTGGTATTCAGCCACTGAAGCAGCCGCTGGACGCGCTCGTTGGCGGGCCCAATCGCGAAGTGCCGTGACCTGCTCTTGCATCGTCTTGGAAAGCGGTTGAGTGGCACGGCTAGCGGCAATAATGTCTAACTGAGTAAACTCGCGCCCTTGAGCAAAGGCTTCATACATCGCTGCAATGATGGCCTGTTCAATCTCGGCACCCGAAAAGCCATCACAGATATTGGCCAGTTGCTCTAGGTCAAAGCGATCGATCTCGCGACGGCGCTTGGTGAGGTGAATGCGAAAGATTTCCTTGCGCTCCTCGGCATTGGGCAAATCCACAAAGAAAATTTCATCAAAGCGACCTTTGCGCAAAAATTCACCGGGGAGCCGTTCAACGCGGTTGGCTGTCGCCAAGACAAAGACGGGAGACTTTTTCTCCTGCATCCAAGTGAGGAAGGAGCCAAAGATCCGACTCGAGGTACCGCCATCGGAGTCCGAGGAGCCTGCGCCGCCAGCAAAGGCCTTGTCCATTTCATCAATGAAGAGAATGGCAGGGGAAATGGATTCAGCGGTTTTCAGGGCATTGCGCAAATTGGCTTCCGATCGCCCCACCATTGAACCGTCATAGACTCGACCCATATCAAGGCGCAGCAACGGCAAGCCCCAAAGGCGAGAGGTGGTTTTGGCAATCAGGGACTTCCCACAGCCTGGGACACCTAAAATTAACATCCCCTTCGGTTGCGGTAAGCCGTATTCCCGAGCCTTTTCACTGAAGGCGTTGGCGCGTTGGCGTAACCAGACTTTAAGTTCCTCTAGACCGCCGACTGAATCAATGGTTTCATCCACTTCCATATACTCGAGAATGCCATTGCGGCGGATGAGTTGCTTTTTCTCGGAGAGAATGATGTCCACTTCGGCTTCCGTAAGGCGCCCAGCGGTCACTTTGGCTTTGCGAAAGACTTTTTCGGCTTCATCCCGTGTCAGGCCAAGGGTGGCTTTGACGAGTTTTTCCCGTGCTTCGGGGCTGAGGCGACGATTGCGGGGATCCAGTTGCTCCCCGAGAACCTCATCTAGTTCGTTGATACTGGGTAGGGGGTAGTCAACGACAACGATTTCTTTTTCCAGTTCGACGGGAATCCGCTGCGCCGCTTCGGGGGACATGAGAATAATGGTTTTGTGGCTGCTCTTGAAGCTGGCGATCGCGTCCCGTAAAGAACGAGTCACAGGGGGCGAATCAATGAAGGGGTGCAAATCCTTGAAGACATAGATGCCTGGTTCGCGTTGGTGAACAACCCATTGAATGGCGGCTTCTGGTGAGACGGTGTTGTGGTGACTATTGTTGCGGGGATGGCCATACTCGACTATGCCGTGGGTCACTGTCCAGATGTAGAGCTTGCGGGGAGACCGCCCTTGAGGCCCGACTTGACTTTGGGCAATGGTGGCGATCGCCTGCTCAGCCCGCTCTTCTTCAGAGGTCAGGAGGTAGATCAACGGATATTGCGCTTGGATTAGGATGCTCAATTCTTCTTGCACAGCAATCACCTCCTTCTTTCAAGGCTAACCCAACACCCCCGCCACTAGCCTAGCGGGCAGACACCAACTCGACGGAGAGCGAAGGAACACTGAGGCTGTCGTCATCAATCACCGTGGGCTGATTGACCAAGGCCGTTAGCTCATCCCCCCGCAGGACAAGGGCACTAGCACACTCTGGGCAGTGGTAAACCCGATGCACATTGCCATGCTTTTGCTCAGCATATTCCGCCAGTACTTCTGGGTGAGCCAGTAGAAACTCAATGGCACGTTCAGCAAGGACGGACATCGTTTCCTGCTCGACCACAGCGGCAATCTTTAGCTGGCGGTGCACATCGGGGGATAGATACAACGTAACCTTTTGCTTATCTTCCATAGGGGCTAGAGACGTACCTAGGTATGTGTGCCAGTGTAGTGAGCCGATCCGAGGGGTGTCAAGGTGAAATGCTGTCAAAACAGCAAAATCGTAACATTTAGTTACATTAAGCCTCGCGTGCTTAAAACTCAGTTACAGAGCTGAGGACACAATACCGAATTGAGTGGCGATCGCCAGCCGTACCCCATTGATAAAATCCCAGCCCGATTGGGTTTTGCGACCACTCAACTGCACCTGACTCAGCAGCAGGCGACCCTTGCCCGTCTGTACCACGGGACCCCACCCCTTAATTAGCTCCACTACCGTACCGGCAGCGGCGGACGCCTCAGGCTCGCAGACAAAAGACTGTAAGGGTTCGGGTAATTCGGCGGCCACTTCAGGGATCAACGGCCACGTTTGCAGCAGTTTCAAAGGCGTCCCTTGCCACTGGGTATAGGCATAGGGATAAAAGGCGCGCACTTGGTTGTGGAGTGCCAATGCCGATCGCCCCCAATCAATGACGTAGTTGCTTTTTTGAATGAGCGGTGCATAGGTGGCCTCAGCGTCGTTTTGGGGTTCGGGTTGCAACTGCGGCAGTTGTTGCAATGTTTCCAGCAGCAGGTCGGCACCGATTTGACTGAGGGTGGCACTGAGGGCCGCAGCCGTATCCCCTAGGTGAATACTAACTTTCTGCTTCAGCAGCATCGGCCCAGTGTCCATGCCGGCATCCATGAGCATTGTGGTCACCCCAGTTTCCCGCTCGCCATGGTAGAGTGCCCACTGGATCGGAGCGGCACCGCGATACTTGGGCAGGAGTGAGCCGTGGATATTGATGCAGCCGTAACGAGGACTCTCAAGGATCGACGGGGGCAGGATTTGACCGTAGGCAACAACCACAAAGACATCGGCTCCCAGCGATCGCAAAACCTGAGGCAGCTCTGGATCCCGACGCAGACGTTCCGGCTGCCAAACCGGTAACCCGTGGCGAAGGGCTAAGGCCTTGACCGGAGAAGGCGATAATTGGTTGCCCCGTCCCCGACGCCGATCAGGCTGGGTGACCACCCCTAACACTTGATAGGTCTCTGTTTCCAGCAGCCGTTGTAGCGGCGCAAGGGCAAACTCCGGTGTGCCAAAATAAATGATTCTCAACCGCTACGCACTCCCTGCACAACGTCAACTGCTGGTTTAGAGATTCTCAGGGGCGTCATCTTCAGGAGGGGTGAGGACTTCGCCGCCGTCACTGCTGCCGTTGAGATCTTCTTCCGTCGCTTGGGAGCCACCACTAATGACCGCCAAGTCCACCTGCTGGCGGTAGGAATCCACATTTTTAATCAGGACTTCAACGCAATCGCCCAAGCGGTAGCGCAAGCGGTTACGCCGACCCGTCAAGGTTTGGGCATGGGCACGGTATTCATACCAGTCATCCTTGAGGGAACTGACGTGGACTAAGCCCTCAACATTAAAGTCAATCAGTTCGACAAAGAAGCCATAGGACTGTACGCCGGTAATGATACCGGGACGCACTTCGCCGATACAGGCTTGGACTTGGCGCACCCGTTGCAGCCCCACCAAATCCTTCCAAGCTGTGTAGGTTTGCCGCTCCCGCTCTTGGAGGTGGGGGGCTAATTCATTAACGAGAGTGTCCACTTCCCGCTGGGTATCAGTAGTGAAGACGGTCCAATTCACCTGCTCCAAGCAACTGGACTCGCCAAGATTGACGCGCTCTTTTGCCCTTGGTCCTCGGCGATCGCGCCCTTCCGTCAGAAGAATATGCAAAATGCGCTGATTAACAATGTCAGTGTAGCGTTGGAGGGGCGAGCAGAAATGGCCATAGCCCTCGCCAGTGGCCAAACTAAAGTGGGGCAGTGCCACGGCGGCATCGCTGGCGGGTTTGAGTTTATCGAGCAAGAGTTCCTGCAACACGGCTGCCAGATCTGAGGTGGCCAATTGCGCCATAAAGCGCTGACAGTCACGGGGCGTGACCTGCGCGGGATTGTCTAGGCTCAAGGGCAAGTTGAGATTTTGGCAGAGCTTGAGAAAATCCTGCACCGCATAGAGTTCGGGCACAGGCTGCGTGCGGTAGAGAGCCGCTACTCCCAACTTCGCCAAATGACGGGCAAGGAGTTCATTGGCAAGGATCACTAAGCTTGTCCAAGGGGTGACCCTCGGTAGGGGAATGGCGGGGGCGAGACCCTCATCGGCATAGGCAAGGCTCAGGGCATCTGCTGGGGTAACTTCAGTGCTCCCCCGTGCCTGTCGCTGCTGACTGACGGCATTGGCAAGGTGAATCAGGGCACGCAACCAATCACCGGAACTATCCCCTAGGGCAAGGGTGGCCGCCACCTGCTCACTGGTGACACAGGCATCGACGCGGATACAACTGCGGTAAATCCTGTAGGACTGAACTTCACCAGCGTTGTTGATCACAATCAGCAGCGAAATGGCAGCGCGATCGCCCCCCGGCAGCAAGCGCAGCCTCTCCAATTCCTGCGGCAATAGGGGCAAACTCAGTTCAGGGGTTGCAAGGGTCATGCCCTGACGGCGGGCAGTGCGATCCAGCAATTCATCGCGGGGGAGCAATCCCCCCACATCACTGATGTGAATCCCCAACTGCCAGAGATTTTGCTCAAGGGCATCGAGGGAAAAGGCCACTTGGGGTTCTTGGCCGGGAGCCACCAAGGTAATGGTGACCAGTTCCCGCAAGTCTTGGCGATCGCTGAAGTCTAAGGTTTCCAACTGGGCATTTAAGGTGGCGGCTGCTGTCCGCAGGGCTGGGCTAAATTGGCGGACAAGGTTGTGTTTGCAGCAAATCAAGTCCAAAGCAGGCGCCGATTGGGCATCACTCCCTAGGATCTGGCCAATTTCCCCCGTCGGCAGGTACCCCCCCAAGGGATAGCGGCGAATGTTCACATGCACCAGTTGATCCACCACAGTGGATAGATCGGGCACGAGGTCATTGGGTTCAAGGGCAATTTCAAAGAGCAAGCGATCGTCGAGGGGCGTAGCCCGAAAACCATCTTCGGTCTGTTTCACTCGAGCAATCACCGAGGGATTTCCCCGCTCAAGGATCAGTTTCACTTCCCCTTCTGGAGATTTCTTGCGGCGGCCTTCACGGGTGACCCGCACCAGCACGCGATCGCCATTCCAAGCGGTACTGAGTTGATGCTCGCGCACAAAAATATCTTCGGCACCCTCGGTATCTTGAATGGCAAAGCAAAAGCCCTTGCTGGAGCAACGCAGCCGCCCTTCAATCAATGCATCATCATTGGCACGGCGATACTTGCCCCGTTCTTTGATGAGCAGGCCAATGCGTTCTAGGGCATCAAGGACAATTTCCAGTTCTCGCTGGCTCTCAGGATCGTCACAGCCGAGTTTTTTTTCGAGAACTTTGGGGGCAACAAATTTATCTTCGCTAAAGTTGGCAAGCAGACTGGCAATCGTAAAATGCATCGGCAACTCGGTGAAGGGAGGGCAACAGTGGATGTAGCGTTGTTGGTGTCAAGTATCCAAACTGTAGCTTATCACAGTTGCAGGAGTATCTTAGGGGATCCCCAATCTGTCCTATAATTATGGCGCGTTGATTCTGGGCACGAAACATCCTAGATTTGAGGAATGGCGATCGCCCGCATCAATTACTGTTCTCAATCGTTGTCCATCCAGTTAAGGCATCTATGAATCAATCTGAAATTCTCGAAAAAGTAAAAGCCATTGTTGCCGATCAACTCAGTGTTGATGCAGAGAAGGTTGTGCCCGAAGCAAGTTTTGCCGAGGATCTCAATGCTGACTCCCTTGACTCTGTGGAGTTGATCATGGCACTTGAGGAAGCCTTTGGTGTAGAAATTCCCGACGAAGAGGCGGAAAAACTGAAAACCGTCCAAGATGTCCTTGACTTTATCAACAATAAGGTAGCTGCATAGATCCATGGCAAAGGCGCACCAAAAACGGGTCGTTGTCACGGGGATGGGGGCGATTACCCCCCTCGGCAACACCCTTGCGGAGTATTGGGAAGGGTTAATGGCCGGTCGCAACGGCATTGATTACATCACGGCTTTTGATGCCAGTCGTCATGACTGCCGCATTGCGGGTGAGGTGCGTGGCTTTGATCCCACCCTCTACATGGATCGCAAAGACGCCAAGCGCATGGATCGCTTTGCCCAATTTGCCGTGGCTGCCAGTAAGCAAGCCCTTGCGGATGCCCAATTGACGATTGACGAGGGCAATGCCACTGACATTGGCATCATTATTGGTACGGGTGTGGGTGGCCTAAAGGTGATGGAGGATCAGCAGGAGGTCTATCTCACCAAGGGTCCCGATCGCTGTAGTCCCTTTATGATTCCGATGATGATTGCCAATATGGCCGCCGGACTCACTGCCATTCACACCGGTGCCAAAGGCCCCAATTCCTGTTCCGTGACCGCCTGTGCAGCCGGTTCCAATGCTATTGGCGATGCCTTCCGCATGGTGCAGCACGGTTATGCTAAGGCGATGATCTGTGGCGGCACTGAGGCGGCGATTACCCCCCTATCGGTGGCGGGTTTTGCGGCAGCCCGTGCCCTTTCCACCCGCAATGATGACCCCCACCATGCCAGCCGTCCCTTTGACCTCAACCGCGATGGCTTTGTCCTTGGGGAAGGGGCAGGCATCTTGATCCTTGAAGAATTGGAATTTGCCCTTGCCCGGGGGGCACGCATCTATGCGGAAATGGTGGGCTACGGCTTGACCTGTGATGCCTACCACATGACCGCTCCCTCACCGGGGGGAGAAGGGGCTGCCCGTGCCATTGAAGCCTGCCTCAAGGATGGGGAGATTGCCCCCGATCAGGTGAGCTATATCAATGCCCACGGTACAAGTACCCCCGCCAACGACAGTACGGAAACTGCCGCGATTAAACGTGCCCTTGGCGAGGAAAATGCCCGTCGCGTTCCTGTGAGTTCGACAAAATCCATGACGGGGCACCTGCTGGGGGGGTCGGGTGGCATTGAAGCGATCGCCACGGTAATGGCCGTAGCCCACGATCGCATCCCCCCTACAATTAACTTGGAGCAACCGGATCCCGCCTGCGATCTGGACTATGTTCCCCATCAGAGCCGGGCATGCCCGGTGACGGTGGCTTTGTCCAACTCCTTTGGCTTTGGTGGGCACAACGTCACGTTGGCCTTCCGCAAATTTACTCCCGACCGTTAACTGTCTGCTGCAAACCCAATCTAGAGAGAGAAAGCAATGCCTGCGGTTACTCAATCCCTTGATGAACTCTGTATTAATGCGATTCGTTTTCTAGCGATCGATGCGGTGCAAAAGGCCAACTCCGGCCACCCCGGTCTGCCCATGGGAGCGGCACCCATGGCCTATGTGCTGTGGAACCAGTTCATGCGGTTTAACCCGAAAAATCCGCAGTGGTTCAATCGCGATCGCTTTGTCCTCTCAGCGGGTCATGGCTGTATGTTGCAGTATGCCCTGCTCTATCTCACCGGCTATGACAGCGTCACCATCGAGGACATCAAGCAATTTCGGCAATGGGGATCGCGCACGCCTGGTCACCCAGAAAACTTTGAAACGCCGGGTGTGGAAGTGACGACGGGTCCTCTGGGTCAAGGGATTTGTAATGCGGTAGGTCTAGCCGTGGCTGAAGCCCATCTGGCAGCGCGCTTCAATAAGCCCGATATCAAACTCGTTGATCACTACACCTACGTCATCCTTGGCGATGGCTGCAACATGGAGGGCGTCTCCAGTGAAGCCTGCTCTCTTGCAGGGCACTGGGGCTTAGGTAAACTCATTGCCCTCTACGATGACAATCACATCTCTATTGACGGCTCCACCGACATTGCCTTTACAGAGGATGTCTGCAAGCGTTTTGAGGCCTACGGTTGGCATGTGCAGCACGTTCCCGATGGCAATACAGATCTGGCGGGCATTGCCAAAGCTATTGAAGCCGCCAAAGCCGTAACCGATAAACCTTCGCTGATTAAGGTCACCACCACGATTGGCTACGGTTCCCCCAACAAAGCCAACACCGCGGGGGTTCACGGCACTGCTCTCGGTTCTGAGGAGGTCAAGCTCACCCGCGAAAACTTGGGTTGGCCCTATGAACCCTTTGTCGTACCCGAGGATGTCCTCAGCCACTTCCGCAAAGCCATTGAGCGCGGTGCCAGCTATGAAGCGGAATGGAATCAAACCCTTGCTACCTATCGCCAGAAATATCCTGAGGAGGCTGCAGAATTTGAACGACTGCTGCGGGGTGAGTTGCCCGCCAACTGGGACGCCAATCTCCCCAGTTACACTCCTGAAGACAAGGCGGTGGCCACCCGCAAGCATTCAGAAATTTGCTTGAACGCGATCGCCCCCAACTTGCCGGAACTCATTGGCGGTTCTGCGGACTTGACCCACTCCAACCTCACCGAACTCAAGTGCTCCGGTGACTTCCAAAAAGGCCAGTACCAAAACCGCAACATCCGCTTTGGCGTGCGCGAACACGGCATGGCTGCCATCTGTAACGGCATTGCCCTCCATAATTCCAGCTTGATTCCCTACTGCGCCACCTTCTTGGTCTTTGCGGATTACCTACGGCCGGCTCTGCGCCTCTCGGCGCTCTCGCAAGCGGGCGTGATCTACGTGATGACCCATGACTCCATTGCCCTTGGGGAAGATGGTCCTACTCACCAACCCGTGGAAACCTTGGCCTCCTTGCGTGCTATTCCCAACCTACTGGTGATCCGTCCTGCCGATGGCAATGAAACCGCTGGTGCCTATCGAGTGGCGGTACAACGGCGCAAGCAGCCCACCCTCCTAGCGCTGACGCGGCAAAACGTTCCCAACTTGGCCGGTAGCTCTGCGGCAAATGTGGCCAAAGGTGCCTACACGCTAGTAGATTGCGAGGGGACGCCCGACTTGATTCTGATTGGGACGGGTTCAGAAGTCTCCCTCTGTGTCAAGGCTGCCGAAGCTCTGAGCGCCAATGGCAAGAAGGTGCGGGTGGTGTCCATGCCCTCTTGGGAACTCTTTGAGGAGCAGTCTCCTGAATATAAAGCAAGTGTGCTCCCTGCGGGGGTAAAACGCCTTGCTGTAGAGGCAGCTTCTAGTTTTGGTTGGTGCCGCTATGCCGATGCAACGGTGTCGATCGAACGCTTTGGCGCCTCGGCTCCCGGTAACGTGCTCATGGAGAAATTTGGCTTCACCGTGGACAATGTGGTGGCCAAGGCCAATGCTCTTCTTAGCTAGGTTGCCACTCGTACTCCTTTAGGCGGAAGATATCAATAGCTGCTCAGGGTGGGGGGACAACTCTCTGCCCGGTTTTTTCGCTTAGAATAGCCCTATGCCACGTCGTCGGAAACAATTTCCCTGCGGCCACCAAGGCTATGGTCGGGTTTGCCACTACTGTGTTCAGTTAGAGCAAGCAAAAGCTCTAGAAGCCCTGCAACAGGAACAGGCACGACGGGCAGAGGAGCAAGCACGCTTGGCACGACAGGAATGGGAGGCCTCCTTTGCAACAGACGTGGTGGAGCTAAAGGGATTGCCGAAGTGGATTGTCCTCAAAGCTCGCCAAGTGATTGCAGAACTCCTTGCAGGCGCTGACTATCGCCAATTTAAGGGGAAGCGTCTCCATCACGATCGCCGAATTATTAGTATTCCCCTCAGTTACGACTATCGCCTCATCTGCTATGACACGGGCGATCGCATTGAACCCCGCAGCGTTCTCTCCCACGAGGCCTACAATGTCAAAAAACCCCTAGCCTGATGCTATGACCCTAGACACTGATCACCCTTGGTATGCAGCGGCACAACTGATTCAACCGGCATTGATTCGCCTCCTTGATCATCTGCGGCGATCGCTAGAAAGTTCTCCTTGGCAGGGCACCTATGAAACTGTCGAGATTCCCTGTGGTGAAGCCGAACCACAAATTCTCTATTGGCTGCATTTGCGTCAGGGCGATCGCCAGCAGCGGGTGAACCTGTGGGAGCTGTGCTACCAAATTTGTTTTCAACAGTACACCCCTGAACTCGACTACAGTGGTATTCATGACTTTCAAGTGGGGGAAGTGCAAGCCGATCTGAGCCTCTTTGACGCTGCCGGTGAAGTGGACTGGCACAAACTGGATCAGAAGGCCGCCCAAGTGGTTGCAGCCCTATTTGCGGGCTTGGATACCCCTTAGTTTTAAGTTTTTTAGAGAAAAATTCGCCAAGGCTGCCACAGGGAACACCCCATGAAGACCCACTGCATGGTATGCTCCAATGCCATAGGGAATCTTTCCTAAGTTGTCTTTACCGAAGCAGCATGGGTTCAAACTATCAAAACCAGCAAAACAGTAACGAGCAGCCTTGGGAGGAGGAAGACTTCGAGGAAGAGATGGAGCAACTCCGCCTCTACGACGATGAAGGTCGCTTCCTTGACTGCTACATCGAGTTTCGCCTGAACGTGCAAGGGGAAACCTATGCGCTGCTGCGTCCTGTGGACTACCCCGTAGAAATTTTTGCGGTCGTGGCTGAAAACGATGAGGAAGAAACCTTGGTTCCCCTAGAGGAGGAGGAAATTGATGCTGTCTTTGATACAGCGCGAGCCATCCTTGAGGAACAAAACCTCACCCTCAAGCGCACAGCCCTAACCCTGACCGTTGCCGGCGACCTCCCTGATCTTGATGAAGAGGATATTCTCACGGTGGAGGCGGAAGCTGATGAGGAAATTGAGGAGTATCAGCCCCTTGGGAGTAGCTTCTTTTGTGGTACGCGAGAATACAGCGTTTATACGCCCCTGAGTCCGACGCTCTACGTTGCCCGTCTTGTCCCCGGCCAAGAACCCGAACTGCTTTCTCCCCAAGATTTTCAGCACCTACAGCCCCTCTTGGAACAACATTTAGTGAGCCATTTACTTGAAGAGGAAGACTGGGAAGACTAGACCCTACAAATTCTCAGCGTTTGCAAACTAGGATCGGCCGCCCCCACAATCTGCGCACCCAATTCTTGAAGGGTTTGCAAGGTTGCAAGCACTGAGGCAGTGATCCGTTCCCCAGCGATTACAGTAGGAATTCCGGGTGGGTAGGCACAGATTGTCTCAGCACTAATGTGATCCAAGGCCACCTTGAGAGGAACCGAGACCTGTGGGCAAAAGTAGGCGTCCCGTGGTGCGAGCGTAGGTTCTGCAAGGTTAGGGATGGGTGGGATGGCCAGTGGTGGCAGAGGCGCATGGTGGCAGTATTCGGTGTAAACACTTTTTAGGCGATCAGCCAAGATTTCAAGCATTGTTTGGCTGGTACCGAGGCCAAGGCAAAAGGTGAGCGATCGCCCGCTGGGAAACTCTGCCATAATTTCCGGTTGCAACAGCTCATCCAGCTCAAACCCCGTGAGTCCAATCGGCCAAGTGCCAAGGGTCAATCGCAGCGGATCCTGAGGCACCTCTGGGGGTTGCCAACGGGGCAGGGGCCATGCATAGCGCTTGACCCACTCAAGTAGCCTCCCGTAGATCTCCTGTCCCTGCTCAGCCATCTGCCAGCCCGCTCGCTCAAGAGCTGCGAGAAACCAATAGCTGGGACTCGTGGTTTGTACCCAGTTCAACGCTTGACTCAGGCGCTCAGGAGACACCCGCTCCCCCTTAAGATGCAGCACTGCCGTTTGGGTTAACGTTCCGAGGGTTTTGTGCCACGACTGCACCACCACATCCGCACCTGCGGCCAAAGCGGCCACCGGAAAGGCGGGATGATAGGCAAAATGACTGCCGTGGGCTTCATCGACAATGAGGGGCAAACCGTGCTCATGGACACACTGGGCAATCTCTACCAAGGGGGAGCAGAGACCCTCATAGGTGGGACTCACCAGCACAACTGCCTTGACATCGGGATAGGCGGCCACTCCAGCGGCAACAATGTCGGACGTGACGGGCAACGACAGCCCCCACTGGGGATCAACCGCAACTCCCAAGTAGACGGGCTTCGCCCCCGTTAACACTAGTCCCGCAATCACTGAGCGGTGGACATTCCGACCTATGAGGACGCGATCGCCCGGACCTACGGTGGCCAGAAGTGCCGCCAAAAGCCCAGTGGTGGCACCATTCACCAAAAACCAAGCGCGATCGCTCCCCGCCGTCGCCGCTACCGCTGCCTGTGCCTCTGCCAGCACCCCTGTCGGCTGAGCCAAATTATCAAGGCCGGGCAACTCACTCAAATCTTGGGCTAGGGCGGTTCCCCAAAGGGCACGCAACAGCGGCTCCATGCCTCGACCCCGTTGATGGCCGGGCGTATGTAAGGGAATCGTGTGGTTTTGGGCTAAAAGAGCAGCAAGGAGAGAAATCGTCAACTACAATTAATATAAGGGTCTAAGTAATTATACGGATTTAGGGATGTCTATACCGCAAGACGATCGGTTGGAGTATTCACTGCTGTCAGAGCGTGAGCTACAGGTGTTGGAGCTTGTGGCGGCGGGGCTAACCAACCAAGATATTGCCGCCAAATTAGACATCAGTAAGCGCACGGTGGATAACCACATTAGCAATATCCTGACGAAAACCAAATCGGAGAACCGTGTGGCACTCGTGCGGTGGGCGTTGGCGTGGGGTAAGGTTTGCTTGAATGATGTCAATTGTTGTGCATTACCGACCCCCCCTGCCCAGCTCCATGAGTGAACGTGTATACTACAACCCTTGCATGCCGCTGGCGGTCTATCGCGAGTTGGCTGCCCACTTGCAATTACTCGATGGCGTTTCTGTGCGGCTGCTGCCCCAAAGCCGTGCTCAATTTGACTACCAACTGAGTCAAATCGAAGGAATTGCTGTGACTTGGCCCACCACGCCAAAGATGCAAGCACGCTGTGAGGAGATTCTCCAACACTATGGACTTCAGCATGGGGGCTGGCAGTGTTCACCATAGGCTTTCTTAAAAATTCAGACACATTCAAACCTTGATCCCTCCCTTAGACTGACGATGGAATCTGAAGAGTTTCTAGCTCGCTACGCCAAGGGCAAAACCAATTTTCAAACTGTGAATCTGGCCGGAGTCAGTCTGGTTGGCGCCGATTTAATAGGAATCGATTTGCGCGGTGCTAGTTTACAGGGGGTACACTTTCAATTTTGTCACTTTGGTCGTGCTGATTTTAGTTATGCTCTGCTGACGGGAGCATGCTTGGAGGGGTGCAACTTTACCCAAGCAGTTTTTAACGATAGCCATTTTCGTGATGCTCAGTGTCATGGCTGTGTTTTTGATCGCGCCAATTTACAGGGAGCAGATCTCACGTTGGCGGTTTTTCGCGATTGCAACTTCCTCAGTAGTGATTTGCGACAGGTAAATCTCAGTCATACCGTTTTGGTTGGCTCCTGTCTGCGGGGTGCCAACTTTCGCAAAGAGAACTATCAAGAGGGGGCGAGTCTGGTGGGTGCCGATCTCCGCCAAGTCGATCTCCAAGGTACCAATTTAGCAGGGGCAGATCTATCACGGGCTAACCTCAAGGGAGCCAATCTCAAGGAGGCCAACCTTAATGCCGCCAACCTTGCCCAAGCCAATTTGGAAAATACCAATCTACAGGGAGCGATTCTCACCCGTGCCATCCTCTATGAGGCCAATCTTGGGGGGAGCAATTTACGGCAGTCGCGGCTGGCTCAAGCAGACCTGCGGGGAGCGATGCTCAATCAAGCGGATTTGAGTCAAGCGATTCTCTCAGAGGCGCGACTCGATGATGCCCAAGCTCAAGGGGTGAACTTGCGGGAAGCAGTTCTCAATAAGGCGGATCTGCGGCGTACGGATCTAACGGGGGCAGATTTGCAGGAGGCTCGTCTCATTGATGCCTACCTAGCGCGGACGAATCTCAAAGGCGCCAATTTACGTCAAGCCAACCTGATGCGTGCTGATCTCAGTAGTGCCCTGTTGCTGGAGGCTTGTTTGGCAGAGGCACTGATGCCCGATGGCAGTGTGTTTATCTAAGGCACTTGCTATAGTACGACAGAGGCGCAGTTTCCCTAAAGAGTATGGCAGAGTTTGCAGCGGCACTGGCACCAGAGCTAACGATTCAGTGGGTGAATGCGATCGCCAGCGTTCCCCAAGATCAATGGGATGCTCTTGCTTTACCCTTGGAAACCCCCTTCTTTGAATGGGAATGGCTGCATCAAATTGAAGCCTCTGGTAGTGCGACACCGCAAACGGGTTGGCTACCCCATCATCTATTGGTTTGGCGCGATCGCCAGGGTCAGCGGGAACTGGTTGCAGCGGCTCCCCTATATCTCAAAGGCCACAGTCAAGGGGAATTTGTCTTTGATCACCAATGGGCAGATCTGGCCACACGACTCGGGATTCGCTATTATCCAAAACTGCTGGGCATGGCGCCCTTTACGCCGGCGGTGGGCTATCGCTTTCTCATGGCTGAAGGGGTGGATGAGGTCACGATGACCAAGGTGATGCTCCATGAAATTGATCGCCTCTGCCAGCGCCATCGCCTTTCCAGTTGCCACTTTCTCTACGTCGATCCCCAATGGCAGCCCGCTGTCGAAGCCTATGGTTATCGCCCATGGCTACACCACAGTTACATTTGGCAAAATCGCAACTATCAGACCTTTGACGACTATCTGGCGGACTTCAATGCCAACCAACGCCGCAACATCAAGCGGGAACGCAAGGCCGTTGCTCAAGCGGATTTCACCTTTCGTGTCCATCGGGGGGATGAGGTCAGCCGCACTCTGCTGCGCCAAATGTACGATTTCTATGCCGATACCTGTGACAAATTTGGTTGGTGGGGTAGCAAGTACCTGACGCGGCAATTTTTTGAAGCCCTCAGCGATCGCTATCGCCACCGCGTGGTACTCTTTGCTGCCTATCCTAGGAATGGCGGCCAGCGTCCCATTGCCATGTCCTTTTGCATTACTAAGGGAGCCAATCTCTACGGTCGCTATTGGGGCAGTGCTCGCGAAATTGATTGCCTGCACTTTAATGCCTGTTACTACGAACCCATTGAGTGGGCGATCGCCAACGGGATTCAGCGCTTTGACCCCGGTGCCGGCGGACGCCACAAAAAACGGCGGGGTTTTCCAGCCACTCCCAACTACAGCCTGCACCGCTTCTATGAACCGCGGTTAGCGCAAATTTTTGATCACTACATTGACGAAATCAATGACGAGGAGCAACGGCTCATTGACACGATCAATGCCGATCTACCCATGAAGTCTCTCTAAGACTGGGAGGCCGTCACTAACTCTGGCGAGGCAGGGGTCTCCTGGAGATGAGCCAGTTCAGCAACAAAGTCACTAATCCCTTGGAACTGACGATAGACCGAGGCAAAACGGACATAGGCCACTTCACTCAGGTGACGCAGCCGCTGGAGTGCCGCTTCCCCCAATTCTGCACTAGTCACTTCACGGCGCGATCGCAACTGCAAGTCCGCTTCAATATCATCCACGAGAGCTTCAATCTTTTGCTGCGGAATGTTGGTTTTGCCACAGGCAGTCATGATTCCCCGCAACAATTTCGAGCGATCAAAGGATTCGCGATCGCCATTGCGCTTAATGACCGTAATGGGAACGTACTCAATCCGCTCATAGGTGGTAAAGCGACGACCGCACTCCAAACATTCTCGACGCCGTCGAATACTTTGCCCCCCTTCTGCCGATCGAGACTCAAGAACACGACTATCGGTATGGTGGCAATAGGGACACTGCATAGGGATCCCACTGACTGAGGCACCTGTAGAGTATCATAGCGGATTCTTTCGACTCATTAACATTGACGAGGGCAGCGACAGCGTTTGTTAGGCTAGGGGTATCCCTTGAATGTACTGCGATGACCGACCCTACCCCCCGCAAAAAACGCAATCAACCCACCATCATTAATGTCGAGCCAGAAAATTTACTCCTCATTGTTGCCCTGAGCCTCTTTATTCCTCTCGTGATCGTCGGCTTTTTTGTCCATTAGTACAACCTTTTGCCAAAAATGGCGCGTACAAGACAGGAGTGTGATGCTCTGGTGTGACTGCACCTTGGCTCAGAAAGTTTAATGCTCGTTAAAAGGCCTGTATCCCCGCCTGAAAATTAACGTAAGTTGCATAAATACAACAGAATTAACCGCTAAGAAATTTGCTTTTTGCATTATAAATTGTAAATCAGGGCCAACTCAGGGGCTTGGCATTGTAGAGTATCGAGCTTTTGCTGAATAAGACCTATCCGTTGCTGGAGTGGTTTTGGCGGGGGAGAAATTATTAAGAAATTATAAAAATCTCAAATAAGTCTTAACTATTCAACGCTTGAGTCATTAAAAAGCAAAAAAGATTACAAAGTTTTGTATCTTTGGTAGTCTGAATCTTAAGATGTTGGATAGATAGTCTGTTATCGAAAATTCTCTTTTGATGAGATTTTGCTCGGTGACATGGTTGTCGAAAATTAAGTTCCATTTGGGGGAAAGGTGATGAAAAATCTGCAGTTTCAATGTAAGACTCAATTTATCAAAATTGATCATTTAAGCGATTGTATTATGAGCAAAAAGATGATTAGTGAATATCAATTACGGTACCTACATAAAAATTAATTAAAGCTTAAATCCCGTAAAAAGAAGCCGACTTAGTATTCAGGAATACTAAAACTCAATTGACAGAAACTGTGGCGGCTGCCTAGACTATAAGCATTGATAATCTGTCAAATTTACACCAAAATATCGCTGCCCTAATCTAAATCTTAGGAGAGCAAAATTGAGATTATCTATGGAAATTGTAGTCGAGATAACAGTCATTCACGCTGTTTTCACGATTTAATACCTAGTTGCTCAATGAGTAATACTCACATTTTGCCTGTTCCTGAATTGGATGTAAGGAAGTAGTCTATGGTTCCCTGTTTATCAATTTCAATGATTTATTATTTGCGGCGGTTGTTGCGGCAGTATGAGCCATTTCTTAAGCCTGTTATTCATGAAGGGGCAGGGTTAGTGGCAAATGCCGAGGCAGATCTTGGTGCTGTATTGGAGAGTCTCTATCCTGATGCAGAGGAGTTGGCGACCGCAACCGAACAGTTGAGTCGGTTAATTCTTTTACATCAGAAAAAAGACCTTCTCTCTCAGAAGTGTTGAAAGATAGTTTAAGAGGCTAGAAAAAAGGGAAGAAATGTCGTATTCTTCCCTCAAAAGAAGAAAAATTAATCAGCTTACTATGGCATCTTTTTCAGTTCTTGTCAAGTCTATTCTCAAGCAGCTCAGCCCTTGCGACTACCCCGTCCTCAACTCTCAATTGTTCTTCAAAATCTGGTTGACCTACATTCTCGACCAAGGATTAACCAGCATGAGAGCCTTATTTTATCGCTTGAATCATTCGGGGATTACAGTGGATATGTCCACGTTTTCCAAGGCGAACAAAACTCGAACAACCACCTTATTTGAGAGGATTTACACTCATCTCATGTCTCAAGCTCGCAAGAGACATCGTTGTTCAAGTCTGATGCTGTTTCCTATTGATTCAACCGTCATTACCCTGACGAGTAAGCTCTTTTGGTTCTACAAATACCATCAAGTGAAGTTAATTACAGGATTTGATTTAACAGAGAACATCCTGGGTAAGGCAGTAGTCTCTTTTGGGGAGAGACATGACCTAAGCTTTCAAGACGAGATTTTAGAAATGATCCCTGAGAATGCCGTTGCCATCATGGATAGAGGGTTTGCGAGTTGGAGATTTTTAGAGCGGCTGAGTGAGAGGAAGTGTTTATTTGTTGTGCGTATCAAGAATAACATGAGAATGAAGCTCAATCATGAGAGATACCGAGTGGTTCAATTTTTTGATGAGCATGGAACAGAGTTTCGTATTGCGACGAATCTAATGCATCTAAGTGATGAGGAAGTGAGTGAGCTGTATCGGCATCGGTGGGGGATTGAGAACTTATGGAAGTTTCTAAAGATGCATTTATCATTAGACAAGCTGATTACGAAGAGTTTGAATGGGGTGATAAATCAGATTTATATGGTTTTGATTGGGTACTTAATTTTAGAGCTAATGGAGATACCTGAATACTTTGGCAGGAAGCTATTAGACAAATTGCGATATTTGCAACTGGAACTGAGTCGCCGCTGCTCGATAGTGCATTGGAGCTTTGATTGGCAGCCAGAGCTACTTGTCACTTAGGATGTTAAGTTTTGTTGCAGAATTCAACACTTCTGCTTCTCTCTGTTGAGCAATATGAGGCAATCACTCGCCAAATTTTCTGGATCTTGGGACTAAAATACACGTCACCAACCATGGATCAAGAATCAGTCACTGCTTAGCCAGCAGCAGATAGAAATTTTTTCTCTTGCTAATCGAAATGCTAGGAGAGGCGCCAATGGTTCTAGCAATTTCATTGGTCTAGGTCAAGTCACTCTGTTATTTCCGCAATATCCAAGCTAGGATAACATTATGGAGCACGATCCCTCGTTTTTATTTCCTCAATTTGGTCGGCCAATCATGGGTAGTCAAGGGGGCTATGGATTTGACTTTCCAGTGAGTACGGATCCCTATGATCTGCTGCGGAGTGTTTGTGCCCGTTTACCCCTGTTGATTATTTTCTATGACAATGAGGGGCAAATTCATTCCATTAACCAAGAGGTGACGACCCAGTTGGGCTGGGATACGGGGGACTTGCTCTCGCGGGATTTTTTGAGCCACTGCTTTCCCGATCCAGAGACACGGCAGCAGATGCGTTATTGGATGATTCATCCCCCCAACGGTTGGCAGGAGATTCCTGTCCATGGTGCAGATGGCCAAGTCCTAGAGATGATCTGGGCTTTTGTGCGATTTCCCAATGGCGCAGGCTTGATCTGCGGCTACAACATTACGGATATGAAGTTGACCCAAGCAGCGTTGCTGGAAACCAGCGATCGCTACGCGCTACTCACCCGTGGCATCAATGATGGCATCTGGGACTGGAACTTGACGACCAATGAGACCTTTTATTCCTCCCGCTGGAAAAGCATTCTCGGCTATCAGGATCACGAAATTGGCAACCACATTGACGATTGGCTCAAGCGCATTCACTCCCAAGATGTCGAGCGGGTGAAGTTGAATTTAATGCTCCATGTGCGGGGACAAACGCCCCATTTCCATCAGGAGTTTCGCATTCAGCATTGCAATGGTTCCTATCGTTGGGCGTTGGCACGAGGGCTGGTACTGCGGGATGCCTATGGCAATGCTACACGGGTTGCGGGTTCCCTGACGGATTTGACCGAACATCGCCTTGCCGAGGCACAGTTGCTCCATGATGCCCTCCACGACTCCCTGACGGGGTTGGCCAATCGCACGCTGCTCTTTGATCGCATTGAACAGGCGGCTCGCCACGGTCGGCGTCGTCCCGACTACAAGTTTGCAATTTTGTTCATTGACATTGATCGCTTTAAGGTCATTAATGACAGCCTTGGCCACAGTTGTGGTGACTTGATTTTGATTGAATTGGCCAATCGCCTCACCCGCATTGTCCGCCCCGATGATACGGTTGCTCGTATTGGCGGTGATGAGTTTGTGATTTTGCTGGATGACATTAGCAACAATAGCGATGCTTTGGGGGTTTGCGATCGCATTCACTGTGAACTGGAGAAACCTTTTATTGTCAAAGACCAACCGATTACGCTGCGGGTGAGTATTGGCGTGGCCACCCGATCGCCCCATATTGAGAAGGCAGAAAACTATTTGCGCAATGCCGATATTGCCATGTATCGTGCCAAGCTGGCGGGGGGCAATCGCTATCAAGTCTTTAGTGAAGAAATGCATTTGATGGCGCGCGATCGCCTCTCCCTCGAAGTCGGGTTGCGCCAAGCCCTTGAGCGAGATGAATTTACCCTCTTTTATCAGCCCATTTACCGCCTTAGTGATAATCGTCTCTACGGTTTTGAAGCCCTGATTCGCTGGCAGCATCCCACCCAAGGATTACTCCTCCCGGATCGCTTCATTCCCCTTGCCGAGGAGACTGGCCTGATTTTGCCCATTGGCGATTGGGTGATCTGGCGCGCCTGTCGCGATCTCCAGCACTGGCACGAGCAATTTCCCCAGTGTCGGTTGTCTGTGAATGTCAATTTATCGAATCGGCAACTGATGCACCCTGCCCTCGCGGAACAGGTGTTGGCTGCCTTGGAGCAAACCCAAATCCCCCCCCATTGCCTGCACCTCGAAATGACCGAAAGTGTGGGGATTGATCAGCCCGATCAGGTGCGGCAGACATTGCTCAAACTCAAGGCGCAAGGGATCAAACTCAGTCTCGATGACTTTGGTACGGGCTATTCTTCTCTTGCCTACTTGACCAATCTTCCCATTGACATCCTGAAAGTGGATCGCAGCTTTGTGAAGCTGATCACCGAAACCAACCAAAAACACCTCGTGATTGATGCCATTGTCGGCCTCGCCAAGGGTCTAGAACTCGAAGTGATTGCCGAAGGGGTAGAGCATCCCTATCAGGTGACACGACTGCGGGAACTAGGCTGTGACTACGCTCAGGGCTATTATTTCTCACAACCCCTCAGTATTGAGCAAGTGAATGCCCTCCTCGCACAAATCCATGCAGCATAAAAAACATTGGTAGCAGACTTTCGGACTAGTGATGCGCTTCTGAACTGACGCGGTACATCAAGTAGGTGCTGATAGCAATAATTAGAATTGCAGCGGCCAAGTAAAGCAAATCTAAGGGGGTTTTGACACTGAAGGCAATCAGTTGCTTAAAGAAGGTAACCACTAAGGCCATGACAATTGTTTTCAGCAGTTTATCCTTAAGCTGATCTAAGCTTTGAGCCTGCATTAGCGAAACATCAGTGGCGCGATCGCGAGCTAGACCCGCATCAATTTTAGAAATAAACAGTTCATAGATACCGAGGGCAAACAGCAATAAAATAATGCCAATTAAATACAAATCAATACCCGTGATGATGTAGCCAAGCGTTTTGATATAAATTGTGGAATCCCCATAGTTGCGAAATTGGATGCCTAGCCCCAGAAGAATTTCATGACTGCCAAGAATGAAAAGAGCAAACGTACTCAATAGGCTAAAAATAACTGGAATAATGACAAAAAGGCGGAAATACCAGAGAAACGGCTCAACTACCCTCTCCAGTTGGGACAATCTTCGCATTACCAAGAGCACCAAAAGCTCCTAACATCCTAGCAGAGCCACTCGCCCATCCTTAGGGAGATAATGTGGCAAATGCTAGGGGGTATTGGCTGAAGATTACCAGCGGATGCGTAGGAGCCTATTGGGATAATTCTTTAATCAAGAGGTTGCCCATTTCGCGACAGCCCACCAGCGTACAGCCCTCAGACATTAAGTCGCCGGTGCGGTACCCTTGATCCAAAACGCGAGTAATCGCCTCTTCAATTGCTTGGGCAGCCGCGGGCTGGTTGAGGCCATAGCGCAGCATCATTGCCGCACTCAGTACCATTGCGAGCGGGTTGGCTTTATCTTGGCCGGCAATGTCGGGAGCAGAACCATGAACGGGTTCAAACAAGCCCGGCCCCGACTCCCCGAGGCTGGCAGAGGGGAGCATACCAATACTGCCCGTGAGCATGGCGGCAATATCGGAAAGAATGTCACCGAACAAGTTAGCGGTCACAATTGTGTCAAACTGTTTTGGGGCACGCACCAGTTGCATGGCGGCATTGTCCACGTAGAGGTGCGTCAGTTCGACATCGGGGTATTCAGCACTGAGGGCCGTTAGGCGATCGCGCCACAATTGCGAGACTTCAAGGACATTGGCTTTATCCACGGAGCAGAGCTTGCCCTGTCGTTTGCGAGCGGTTTCAAAGGCCACACGGCCAATGCGATCAATTTCGGTGGCGGTATAGGCCATCGTATTCACGCCCCGCTGCTCGCCTGTTTCCGTGGTGAAAATGCCCCGCGGTTGACCAAAGTAAATGCCGCCTGTCAGTTCGCGCACCACCATGAGATCCACGCCGTCAATCACTTCCGGCTTGAGGGAGGAGGCATGGAGCAGTTGGGGAAAGATTTTGGCGGGGCGCAAGTTAGCAAATAAACCCAGACCCGACCGAAGGGCAAGTAACCCAGTCTCCGGGCGCAGATGACGCGGCAAGGTATCCCACTGGGTTCCGCCAATGGCAGCTAAAAGCACGGCATCACTTTGGCGACAGGTTTCCAGCGTTGCTGCGGGTAGGGGTTCACCGACGGCATCAATGGCACAGCCCCCCACAAGGGCAGGAACAAAGTCAAATGCCAAGTCAAAGCGGGGAGCGATCGCTCGCAACACATCAAGGGCGACGGCAGTAATTTCTGGACCGATGCCATCCCCAGCCAAAACAGCAATGCGATACGTGGTTGCCATGCCTGTCTCAAAATCACCGATCTTTTACTGTACACCAGCCGTGGTGTTCCCTTGACGCTATTCCGAGAGATAGCCATCCGGCAGAATCGCCTCGCTCATATCCACGGCACTCAGATCAACGCCATTGAGGCTGGCACCGGTGAGAATCGCTTCGATGAGATTGGCTCCCCGCAGATCGGCACCGCTGAGATTCGCCCCCATTAAGTTGGCGCCAATGAGAATGGCAGAGCTGAGATTGGCTCCCCGCAGCAGCGCTTGGGCAAGGCTCACCCCTCGCAAATCGGCACCGACAAGGTTGGCTTTGTCCAAACAGGCATGGCGTAAATTCGCTTCTTTGAAGGCGACTTCGCGAAGACTGGCTTCTTCAAGGCGGGCACGACGCAGATTCGCACCAATCAGGACGGCGCGTTCTAAATTGGCCTGCTGCAAATTGGTGGCACTGAGGTTGGCACCGCGCAAATTCGCCTGTACGAGTTGACTTTCCCGCAAGACCGCATCCGCCAAATCAGCGCCCCGTAAATAGGCCTCCGTCAGGTTGGCACGGGTGAGGTTGGCTCGCTCTAGCTCAGCAAGGGTGAGATCTGTGAGGGTCAAATTGGCATCCCGCAAAATCGCCTCACTAAGTTGAGCACCGGTGAGGTTGGCCTCACTGAGATCCGCATTGGCCAGGTTGGCACGGCTGAGATCCGCCCCCGTGAGGTTGGCCTTGCGCAACGACACCCAGCGTAGATCGGCGCTAATTAAAATCACGCCGCGGAGATCCGCCCCCCGCAAATCCGCCTGACTGAGATTGACGCCAGTAAGAATCGCCCCCCGCAAATCGGCTCCTTGCAGGTTGGTACTTTGCAAAGCCGCATCGGTGAGATCGGCACGGGAAAGATCAATGCCCGTCAAAATACACCGACTCAGGTTAGCACGGCGCAAGCGTACCCCCGCAAAGTCGCGATCGCCCACGTTATATCGTTTCAGTAAAACATCAGCTTCCACAGTAATTGAGTCACTTCCGTCGCAAATGCAAATTTCATTCCCCTAATTCCAGTATTCCCCCCGTTGTAGCTGAACCTACGGTGGTGAGAGGGGTTTTAGGCGAATTCGAGCCATGTAGTGGGTAAACTGATTATCTCGCACATGACTGGTAATGCCTAGGGCAGCAAAGGGCTGGAGCGATCGCGCGACTTCAGGTGCCAGTTCGGGCAAGAGCAAGTTATTTTGCAGTGACCCAAGGTTACTCAAATTCAGGTAGAACTGCGTGTCTTTGGGCTGGGGCAGCACTGCACGGTAGAGGGGAGAGTCGGCAAGGGAGCGCTCAGGGGGGGTACTCATATCCGTCAAAGGGCCGAGTCCCAAAAAGAGGGTCTGGTCATTCAGCCAACCGTGCTGCCCTACTGGCAACCCCGGCGGAATGCGCCAAGTGGTGATCGGTTGCGGTTCTGTTGCTGTTTGTTGTACTTGCCACCGTAGGCGATCGCGAATTTGGCTATCGAGTTGGCTCAAGGTTTGACTGGCTTGGGGGCGATCGCTGGTCTGACTGAGAAAGAGTAAACTAGGGGCATTGCCTAGGGCGGGAACGGGCACAAAGGCAGCAGCAAATTCGCCATCCATCCAAGGGACAAAGGCCTGTTGCCAATCAAGGCCTGTGAGCTCTTTAACCGTATTAGTAATTGTTTCTTGGACAGAAGCGGGGGTATTCTGCCATAAATTCCTAAAGGAACCCGTACTGTAAAAGGCTAAGGTGGTCTCCGGCACCAGACGGCTGAGTTCACGGCTTTCACCTTCACTGACAAGGGCTTGATCCTGTTGCGAACGCCATGTCACTGCCTCCAATTCAATTTGCTCAGAGGTCATGTCTGCTGTTAGGACAATCCCTTGGAGTTCCCGCGGGGGTTCAGGAAGACTCCCCTCAGGGGCAGCCATCTGACTGGCTAAAAAGGCGGGTAGGTTCACATAGAGTTCGACCAGCGGACGATGATCGGATAACCCTTTCACGGCTTGTTGATAGGTGGGCTGGCTGCCAATGCCGTTGTTGGCTTGGGCGGTGGCAATGACTTGTTGCAGGGCGCTCTGGTGCTGACTCCAGAGGATGTAGGCCTGATTCTCATGCGTAACGAGGGCGATCGCATCCTGCGCACCGGAGGTGTTCGCGCCGCTGTCGGGGTCAGGGAGAATCCCCTTGGCCTTGAAGATTTTCACGCCGTTGATTTCTGTGATCGGTTCGCCAATGACGCTTTGCAGGAGTTGCTCCCCCATCGGTACATTTAGGGTCGGCACAATCCAAACGTGGGGCGGTACGGGTGATTCTCTGACGGACTCTGGGGTAATAGGCAACAACACCACTGTGGCTTGGTCACCAATAAAGGGGCGGACATCCTTGAGGTAGTCCAGTTGTGCCAGATTCACCCCCTCTGGCGAGAGCGGATCATAGCTGGGGTTCAACCACGGTTGGGCTTGTAACAGGCCGCTTTTGGCAAGGGCTTCCCAAGGCTTGGGATCTGTGGGTAAGGTGAGGGTCAAGAGGGCGCTCTTGGGGGCGATCGCCATTCCGGGGGCGATCGGGCGTTGGCTCAAGCGCTGCCATAGGAATACCGCTGCTGCCGTTCCCGCGCCTAGAATCACAATGGCTACCCCGCCCACCAACCAAGGGCGGAACCGACGGGGGGAGCGCACAGAAGGCTGAGATTGTGTGGTCATTGCATCTCTCCAACGGCATCGTAAAGGGTTGTCCGCTGACGGGGGATGCGACCAAGGGAGCGAATCGCTGCCACTAACTCCCTAGGCCTAAGAGCGGTTCCCCCTTTTGCCCCGGCCACGGAAGTAATGTGTTCTTCCATCAACGTTCCCCCCAAATCATTACACCCCCAGTTGAGTGCCATTGTTGCACCCTCAAGACCCAATTTGACCCAACTAGGCTGATGGTTGGGAATCCACCGCCCTAAAAACAACCGTGCCACTGCCGTCAGAACCAATGTTGGTAATAACTGTGGTTGATGGTGTCCTACCCATTGTCGCATTGCCTTGGGGGCAAGTTCCCCCACATAAGGCAGGAGGATAAACTCGGTAATTCGTGCTGGGTAGTCCTGCTCTAGCGCCTTCTGCTGAAGCTGTTGCAGATGTTGCAGGTGAGCCACCTGATCGGCTGGTGTTTCAATGTGGCCGCAGAGCATTGTGCTGGTTGTCCACACCCCCAAACGATGGGCGGTTTCAACAATCTCTAGCCATGTTGTGGTGTTAATTTTCTGAGGACAGATTTTTGCCCGCACTCGATCCACTAACACCTCAGCGGCGGTACCCGGCATGGAGTCCACCCCAGTCTGATGCAGGACATCAATCACTTGGGCATAGGAGAGGTCATCCTCACGGGCAATGAATTGAATTTCTTGGGGCGAAAAGGCATGGAGATGGAGTTGCGGAAAGGCGGTTTTGATTTGCCGCACGAGGAATTGGTAATAGCGCAAACTGGACCCACATTCTTTAGCTGCTGGATTGAGACCCCCCTGCATACAAATTTCCGTTGCTCCTTGGCCAACAGCTTCGGCCACTTTGCTGAGAATAGTCTCAATCTCTAACCAGTAGGCATCCGCTGCTGTCGCATCCCGACGAAAGGCACAGAAAGCACAGTGTTGCTCACAGATATTCGTAAAGTTGATGTTGCGGTTAATCACATAGGTGACGGTGTCTCCCACTTGCTGCTGGCGCAGGCGATCGCTAGCAGTTTGCAGTGCCCTGAGGAGGGGGGGCAATGGTTCTTGAGGAGCACTGATTCTGGCTACGGGAAGGGCGGTTGCCAAAAGGGTTTGGGCTTGTTGGGCAGAAATGCCATTGTTAGCCACAACCTCCTCTAGCTCCGCGATCGCCCCTGTGGTCTGCATCGAATCTACTCCACCTTTAGGAAACTAGGTCACTCTTTCTTTAGCTTAAGCACAGCCCTTTTCTAAAATATGGGAGACGTGGAAGGGGTAATGGTGATGGCAGCGGAAGCGGTGGGCATGGTGCAGGTCTTGGGATACCCGGCAGCCCTTGCTGTGGCCGATACATTGGTGAAAGCGGCTCAGGTCACCCTTGTCAGTTGTGAGGGCATTGGTGCGGGCTATTGGACAGTGGTGATCCGAGGAGAGGTGGCGGACGTGAATGCAGCAGTTCGAGCGGCGCGATCGCTCAAGGGTCACGAGGTCATCTCGCATCAGATTATTGCCCGTCCCGCTGGCAATCTCGAACACGTCCTACCGATTGTAGTCCCTCACCAGCCACCTGAGGATTTTCTACTTTGAGCCAATCCTAAACTTCGGCTCATCGGCTAAAAGCTGCTTAGCTTAGCGCGATCCTTGCAGTTGCTTCACCTGCTCGGGGGTGAGAATGGTCAGCATTTCCACGCGGGTATCCTGCATCACCTTCGAGAGCTGATTTTTTTGATCGGGGCGCAGGGAGACCAAGTTCATGGCTTCACCCGTGGATTTTCCCTGCTTAATGGCATTGCGGAAAATGCGCTGTTGGTCGCGATCCAGAATTCTTAGAATGCGATCATTAGTGCGGAGTGTCAGGCGCAGTACGGCCTGTTTTTGCTCAACACTAAGATTGAGTTTTTTCATTTGCTCAGCGGTCAGGAGGCCGCCACTGGTTTGGGCAATCACCTGAGGTGGAATGGTTGTGCCACTGATACCCGCCACAAGGGCGATCGCCACCATTAATCGCTGAATATTCTTTTTCATCCCTGCCACCTCACCACTGCTGCTACGCTTGCTACCCCTATTCTAGGCTGTCCAAGCGGGATGATTGAGAAGGGCATTGATCACCTGTACGCCCCGCAGTTGATTAGTCAGGGGTAAATGTCCACGAGGGGCACTCAAATCCCAGATAAATTCATTGGGATAGCGCGGCCACCGCTTGCCCTGCCGCCAGCCAATTTTCTCCCAAAGCCGATCCCAGTTTTGACCACAGCCCAGCCACAGTTGCCGCTGCACCGAATAGCCAAAGCGACCCAAGGAAAAGGCGAGCCACAATTGATCAATCGTCTGCAAATCCACAATAGGGAATTGCTCCACCTCGGTAAAGTAGAGCCAGCGGCGTTTTTGTGCCATCGGCCCTGCCAGTTCACAGAGCTTTTGTGTCGTTAGGCGATCGGCCGCTTCAAATTTTTCGGCCACCAGTAACTCAGCCAGTTCTTGATAGTCCACCCCGCGATCGGAGCGCAGCGGAATGACCCCTTGGGGATAGTGCTGTTGTAAAAACGCTTGTACGGTCTCTTCTTGGCAATGGTAAAGGAGACGATAGGCCTGACCGCGAATCCAAGGGGCGGGTGGGGGGGACAAGGTGGCACTGTCTTTCAGGAACTCCTGTAAGAGGTGATAGCCTTCACTGCCTGCCGTACTCAGGGTGGTCATGGCGGCCAGTTGGGACTTTTCGTTGCCGCTGTACAACTGCTCCCGTAAATCCGCTAAGGTCGGTTCTGCGGTGACCATGCGCCCTGTGATTCCTCCCCATGCAACTCTAAAATGCGTTGGACGATCGCCGTTGTCGAACTGGGAACCTCTACTTGAATGAGTTCAATGCGACCGCCATAGTGCTGAACAGCCGCCGCCTCGGGTAGGGTCTCCAGTTGGTAATCGCCCCCCTTGACGTAGATCTCCGGCTGGAGAATCTCAATCAGGGTCGTGGCAGTGCGATCGCTAAATAGCACCACCGCATCTACTGATCGTAAACTAGCAAGCACCTCTGCCCGCTGCTGTTCGGGAATAATTGGCCGTTTGGGCTTCAGGGCTGCCACCGAGCGATCGCTATTCAAGCCCACCACCAAGCGTTTGCCAAGGGCACGGGCTGCCGCCAGATAGCGCACATGACCCGCATGGATCAGGTCAAAACAGCCATTGGTAAATACCAAAGGGCGCCAGTCTTGGGGTGCAGCATTGATGGCAGCCACAAGGGTTTCAAGGGTGTAAAGGTTCAGGGGACTTCTCCTAAGAACACTAACTGAGTGTGCCACGAAATAGCCCTTGGGGACGCACCAGAAGCACTGCCATCATGATCACTAGGGCAACGGCCAGCTTGTATTCAGAAGGAATCATCAGTGTACTCATCTCCTGAGCAACACCAATAATCAGGGCGCCAGCGATCGCCCCGTAGGGATTGCCAATGCCACCGAGAATCACACTGGCAAAGAGGGGCAAGATCAAAAACCAACCCATCGTTGGCCGCACAGCGGTAATCAGGCCATAAAGCCCCCCGGCCACTCCTGTGAGCACCCCCGCCAAGAGCCAAGTGGACAGCACCACCCACTCGACATCAATGCCAGAAACCCGCGCCAAGTCAAGATCATCGGCTACGGCTCGCATGGCTTTGCCCACCTTGGTGCGTTGCAATAATAAATGAACCGCAGCGATCGCCACCACCGCCAAAATCATTACAATCACCTTCGAGTAAATAATTTTCACCCCCCAAAAATCAAGGGCGGGCATCACGGGTAGCCGATAAGTTTGGTTTTCACTGCCCCAGATGAGAATCACGGCATTGCGCAGCAGAAACGAAAGACCAATGGAGATAATAATCAATGTTGTCGAAGTTGCCCGGCGATCGCGCATCGGCTGCCACAGGAGCTTCTCGCTCAGGAGCATCAACCCCGCCGTTCCCAAGCCCCCGATCGCCATTGAGAGCCAAATATCCAGTCCCGTTGCATTGGCCACCAATGTCAGGTAGGCTCCCGCCGTCATAAAGTCACCATGGGCAAAGTTGGGCAGGCGCAAAATTCCAAATGTGAGCGTCAAACCCACCGCTGCGAGGGCAATAATACTCCCCACTGCCAAGCCATTAACGAAAAGTTGAATCAGTTGAATATCCATGAACGATTGCGACTAAAATTTGAGAAACCGTGAAAGGGGCAGCACCTGCTCATAGAATAGCGATCAGTGGGGTGTTTAGACGAGAGCTTTTTCTCTGACTGGAAAAAGTCAATGTTCCCCCGAAAGCTTCAAGCCAAAATCAAAATTATACCTTGATTCACGCTGCCAAAATGTAGCGACAATAACAAATAATAGTACGGATTCCCGAAGTTTCAGGTAGGGATTTACCCCCTTGGTTTTTTTTGTTCAGATTGCGTACCGTTGAGGCAGCCGTGCTGCTGAGTCAATCGCGCGATTAGCATCAACGCATCGGTGACCAACCGTATTGTTCGAGGAGGCTTGTATGCGCATTGCTCAAATCGCCCCCCTGTGGGAACGGGTACCGCCGCCAGCCTATGGGGGTGTGGAGTTGGTGGTGAGTCTGCTCACGGAAGAATTAGTCAAGCGAGGGCACGAGGTCACGCTGTTTGCCAGTGGCGACTCCATTACCCAAGCCAAATTAGTGTCTACCTATCCCCACGCCATTCGCCTCGATCCCAATGTGCAAGAATATGCCGTCTATGAAGCCCTGCAACTAGGAGAGGTCTTTAGTCGCGCCAATGAATTTGATGTCATCCATTCCCATGTGGGCTATACAGCTTTACCCTACGCCAGTCTGGTGAAAACACCCGTTGTTCACACGCTCCATGGTCGCTTTACGACGGATAATGAGCGCATTTTCAGCCAATATCGCAACCAAAACTACGTCAGTATTTCCCATTCCCAGCGGCAACTAGGGGACTTGAACTACATTGCCACGGTCTATAACGCCATTGCTGTGGAAACCCATCACTTCTATCCCCAGCCCAGCAATCCGCCCTATCTGGCCTTCCTAGGACGGCTCTCCCCGGAAAAAGGCCCTCACCATGCCATTGAAATCGCCAAGCGGGTGGGCATTCCGCTGCGGATGGCCGGCAAAGTGGATCGGGTCGATCGCGACTACTTCAAGGAATTGATCGAACCCCACATTGATGGTGAATTTATCCAGTTCATCGGCGAAGCGGATCATCCAACCAAGAATGCCCTCCTCGGTGGGGCGATCGCCATGCTCTTTCCAATTACGTGGCAAGAACCCTTTGGTCTTGTGATGATCGAATCCATGGCAGCCGGTACACCAGTGGTGGCGATCGCCAAAGGAGCAGCGCCCGAAGTGATTGAGCACGGCAAAACGGGTTTTCTGTGCCATTCTGTTGACGAATGTGTAGCGGCTGTTGACCAAGTGCCGCAACTGGATCGCAAGGCCTGTCGAGATTATGTTTGGCAGCGGTTCAGCGTTCAGCGGATGGTGAGCGAGTATGAAGCTGTTTATGATACCGTTCTTGCCGAGAGCTTCGTCCATAATGGACATCGTCGGGGGACGTTTGAACTGCTGGCCAGTTAGGTGTATCCCTGAATACTTTGTAACTGTGTTTCTTTGGCCGTTATTCGAAAGGTGTATTTATGCAAGCATTATCAACCCGTACAGCAAAAAATACACTCCATCGAGCCTTTGCTCTGCCCCAACTCCAATTACCTGCTCGTCAACCCATTGCCTTGATTTCTGTGCATGGGGATCCCGCCGCTGATGTCGGCCATGAATCCGCCGGTGGTCAAAATATCTATGTACGGCAATTGGGGGAAGCCCTAGCGGCAGCCGGGTGGCACGTGGATATGTTTACCCGCAAAATCCATCCCGATGACCCCGATGTGATTGAGCACAGCCCCCACTGTCGCACCATTCGCCTCGAGGCAGGCCCTCTGACCTATATTCCGCGTGAGAAACTCTTTGAGACATTACCGAAGTTTGTCGAAGCGTTCAAGGCTTACCATGCCAAATATGGCTATCCCCTGATCCACACCAACTACTGGCTCTCCGGCTGGGCGGGTTGGCAGTTGCGTCAGGAGTTGAATTTCCAATGGCTGCATACCTACCATTCCTTGGGGGTCGTGAAATATCAAGTGGCTTCTGAGCAAGCCCAACGGGATGAAACCCGCCTCACGGTGGAAAAAGCCATCCTTGAAAATGCCGACTGTGTGATTGTGACTAGCCCCCAAGAGGAAGCCTATCTACGGCGCTGGGTGTCTAAGGCAGGGCAAACACGTCTGATTCCCTGTGGCACGAATTTGCATCTCTTTTACCCCGTGGCCGATGCCCGTACCCAACTGAATTTGCCTACCGATGAGCCGATTGTGCTCTATGTGGGTCGCTTTGATCGCCGCAAAGGGATTGAAACGCTGGTGGCAGCGATGGCTCAGGTGACCCAAGGGCGGTTACTGCTTGTGGGGGGAAGTGATCCGCAGCGCAGTGATGGTGCCGAACGGCGGCGCATTGAAGGATTAGTGCAGGAGTATCGTTTGGGCGATCGCGTGACCTTTGTGGGGCAAATTGACCATGAGCGCTTGGCGGTGTACTACAGTGCTGCCAATGTCTGCGTTGTGCCCAGCTACTATGAACCCTTTGGCTTGGTGGCCATTGAAGCGATGGCCTGTGGCACACCGGTGATTGCCTCCGCTGTGGGTGGTCTGCAATTCACGGTGATTCCTGAAGAAACAGGGCTACTGGTGCCGCCTCAGGATGCCACTGCCTTGGCCAATGCGATTCAACGGATTTTGGCAGATCCAGACTGGGCACGTATCCTTGGGGCAAATGGCCGTGAGCGGGTGCAAGCCCTCTTCAACTGGGAAGCGATCGCCCTGCAAATGGGGCAACTCTACCGTCAGCTCTTTGCCGCTTCTCTCATGGGGAATTCAACCCGCTTAGATACCGTCAAGAACACGACGCCACTGACAGTGGCTAAAACGGCTTTAGCCTCCTAGGCACCATCAGAGCGGCAGAGATGCCCATGGACATCCGTCTCGTCCTCAAGGACAGGGATTCGCAGTCAAGATTTCAGACAGGGCTGCCATCTCCTAGGGAAACCCTCAGGATGCCTAGCTTGCCGCTCTGCTCAGGCAATCATTGCCCTTGACTGAAACGGTTTGTTAAATTTTAGGGAGTTCTGTGTCCATTCTGAAATCTAATGGTGCGGTGGCGATCTCCCCTCTGGCCTGATG